>CAWFRA010000038.1:0-11917 GCA_963818095.1 uncultured delta proteobacterium | reverse complement strand
CTGAGAGAAATTCTATATGCGCAGCACGAGCCAAAAGAGGAAGATAAGCCCGGCAGGGAAAGTTAATGACACCCCTCACCCTACCCTCTCCCCTAAAGGGAGAGGGGGATAAAAAGAGTAGTATCCCACATTGCTCCATAGTACAACCTGCCCTTACCGCCGCCTAAGGGATGGGCAGCGTAGCTGCTTCCGTTAGCGGCGGTTGCGGTTGGAGGAACGCCCCCCTCAAGGGGTTGCGATAGGCGGATGCAATGTGAAGCGCATCGAGCAGGAGGCGTACGCCTGTACGTCGGAGGGCACGCGCTGAGCAGGGCGCCGCATAGCGCAACCCCGCAGCAGGCGCGAGACCAGCCGCCCGCAGTTATCCGCCTTTGCTTTTTCTCTTTGTTTTTTTGCTTTTTTCTTACTCAGACGCGTTTGGATCCCCGCCCTTTACTTTTTTTTTTTGCTATACCCGCCCAAGGTGAAAAAGCAGCAGGTACGGATGCTCTACGCTGTAAGCTATCGGGGTTAGCACGCACCGTGTCGCCGCCCGTAGGCTCTCGTGGTGCGCGATAAACTCCGCTACCGGCGGTGAATGTTTGTAGTAGAACGCTGTGAAAGCCCGCCCTGCTGCGCATGTCAGCAGCCGCCTGTCCCTGAACGCCCGCAATGTTGCTACGTGGGGATCGAGGTATGAGCCGTAAGCCGCAGTCGCGATGAAGCATGTATTCCACCACCTCCGCCGCTTGACGCGGCGGCCGTCGCTCCCGGTGCGGGAGTGGCGCTTCCGCTTTAAGCGCGCCGGATAGGGCCGACGCGTTCGAGGTGGTGGAGATGGTGGCGCTCTTGGCCCCTGTGGACGTGGGAACGAAGGCCACTACATAGGTGCAGGGACTCATGCTCAGCGTCGCTCCCGAGCAGGTGTCGCTCGTGATCCTGAACTGGCTCTGGTCGGGTCCGGAAAGGGCTATCGTCCCGATGGAAAGCAGGCCCCCGTTTGTTTCGGACATCGTGAAAGCCTGGGCGTTCCAGTATCCGATAGCGACGGTGGGGAAGCCCCGGCTCTGCATTCACCGGCGTGCTGGGACTGGGGTTGCCTACGCCTATGGGGTCTATGATAGTGCCGTTGGCTGCGCTGACGCCGTCGTCGTCCCCCGGCCCGCCGTCCGTCAGGGTAAGGGTGACCGTATTGCCGCTTATCGTCGCATAGGACGTGAAGTCGTAGAACCCGGAGGAACCGACCTTATAGATGCGGGCGTCCCTCGAGATAACCGTCGGGAACGTTACGGTAACGGTGATCTGCGATGTCGTAACGCCCGTAGCCGTGAATTGGACCATGCCGTCGGGGAAGAGGAAAGAACCGCCAGCCTGTTCGCATTGTTAAGGGAACGAAGACCGTCCGAGACCGCCTGCACGCTGGAAGTAGACAGGGTCACGCCCCACGGCGCGGTTATCGTTATGTCACCCGTGCCTGTCACGCTCCCGACTTTCACCGAATTCGGGAGGCTTCCCGGAACAGCGGCGGGGGTACTTACAGTCGTGAAGCTCCAGGAGTAGTCGGCGGTCATGTGGTTGCCCCCACGGTCCTGAACGCCCGTACTTATGGTCGCCGTATAGCTGTACGGGGAAGCGATGGGGCTGTCGGGAGTAAACGTAGCCACGTTGCCTACGACATCCACCGTCCCCATCACCGGCACGACGCCGCCCGCTTCGAGGACGAAAGTAGTCGTCGTTACATTCACAGGCTCGCTGAACGTGGCCCGGATGACGCTGTTGGCAAGGGATATTGGCCGCGTTATTTGCGGGGACCACAGTCATGACGTAGGGGCTCGTCGAGTCGGCCGCCGTGCCGGTAGTGAAGCTCCAGGACAGGCCGGCTACGTGGTTGGCCGACTGGTCCCGCACTGCCGATGAAATGGCGGCGGTGTAAGTGGTGCTCGCGGCAAGGGGCGACGACGGGGTGAAGGTCGCGGTATACGTCGAAGGGCTGTAATAGACCGTGCCCGTGACGCCGCCGACCGTAAGGTTGGTGCTGTTTATCGTGGACGCGTTCATCGGCTCGCTGAAGACCGCTACGATTACCGTATTTGTCGGCGCGTTCATCGTCCGTTCTCCGGCGTAACAGCCCCACCGTCGGAGGGGTGGTGGAGGGAGCAGCCGCAGTCGTGAAGGTCCAGGTATAGTTGGCTAGCGGCGTCCCCGCCGAGTTGTGCACGTCCGTAGTCAGCGTGGCCGCATAGGTCATGTTGTAAGCCAGACCCGCCGAAGGCGTGTAAGTGACCGTCTTTGTCGCCGGGTCGTACACAACGCTTCCGGTCGTGCTGCTCACGGTGAAGCTGGACGTCGATATGGTCGATGCATCCATGACCAAGTCGAAGGCGGCCGTCACCGCAGCGGTGATGGGCACGTTCGTTGCGCCGTTAACCGGGGTGGTCGCCGATACCCTCGGCGCAACGGGCGCGGGCGAGCATAAAGCTCCAGGTATAACTTGCGGGCATGGCGTTGTTGGAGGCGTCCTTAATGCCCGTAGTCAGCGTCGCCGTATAGGTCACGCCGTGGCTCAGGCTGCCCGAAGGAGTGAAGGTGGCCGTCCTGGTCCCGGAATCATACGAGACCGTCCCCGTGACGCCGTGATTGATCGTGAATGTCGAGGAGGTTATGCTCGACGCGCTCATGGCCTGGCTGAAGACGGCGCTTACCGTGCTGGTGACGGGGACGGTAGCGGCCCCTGCCGCCGGGCTCGTCGACGCGACCGTCACGAGATGCAGGTAAAATGCCGTGCCCGCGCTGTACTGGCCTCCGTAGGCGGTCATACCGTAGAGGACCGAGTTGGAAAGCACGGGCGAGCCGAAGGGCTGCGCCCGTCGGTGCCTGCCCCGAAGGTGCGCAGCACTGCGACCCCGTTCCATCCGTCCCTATCTGGAAGAGCGTGCCGTTCCCGGACCCGCCTCCGTTGGTCATCCCGTAGAGGACCGAGCCGGAAAGCGTCAGGCTGCCCCAGGGCCCTCCCCCGTCCGCATACGCGAATGAGCGCAGCACGCTATATCCCGTGCCGTTCGTCGCCATCTTGAAGATGGCGCCTATGTTATTGGCGCCGTTGGCGTAGGTCATGCCGTACAGGTAGCCGTCGGATGAAAGCGTCAGCGAGCCGAGGGGCCTCGTACCGTCGGCAGCCGCGAAGCTGTGCAGCAGGCCAAAGCCCGACCCGCAGGTCCCGATACTGAAGATCGTGCCCACTCCGTTCGTGCCGCCGTACTGGGTCATGCCGAAAAGGGTGGTCCCGTCGGCAGACAGCGTCAGCGAGCCCAGGGGCCTCGTACCGTCGGTGACCGCGCTGGTGAAATGGTGCAGGACCGTAAAGCCCGTCCCGCCGGTTGCTATCTTGAAGATAGTCCGTAGCCGTAGCTGCCCCCACCGCTCGTCATGCCGAAAAGCGTGGTCCCGTCGGCGGACAGAATGACGTTGCCGTAAGGGTTTATCCCGTCAGCGGTGGCGAACATGTGAAGGACGGTGAAGTTCGCGCCGCTCGTGTCGATGCTGAAGACCGCGCCGAGGCCGCCCCCGTAGTTCATGCCGTAGAGGGTGTTGCCGGAAAGCGTCAACGAGCCCCAGGGGCATACGCCCTCGCTCGGTGAGAAGTTGTGGAGGATGGCAAAGCCGGACCCGTCGATGCCGGTCTTGAAGATCGTCCCGCCGTTGTACGTGCCGCCGTAGTACGCCATCCCGTACAGCGTGGAGCCGTCAGCGGATGGGTAAGGTCGCCGCGCGGGTTCCCGCCGTCGGCAGTACCGCCCGTAAAATTGTGAAAAACGGAGTAGCCCGTCTGGGCTGAAGCCGGGGACTGCCAACCTGAGGTCGCGACCAGCAACAAAACCACAACGGCCGCAAACAGCCAGCGGCGGTTTTTCTTCATGTCCCCTCGTTTGCTCCCGGTTCCGTAAGGAAGCAGGGCCAAATTGTATTACTTTGTTTCTTCCTAAACTATCATAAAGGACTGAGGACAGGCAAGAAGAATCGCCGGATTGTCCATTTTGTTCTTGCGGGGACGCCGGTTTTAATGATAAATACCAGGTATGCAACCGTTTAACAAGAAGTGCATCTTCCTTTATGCGGCATGTCTGCTCCTTCTCCTCGCGCACTCTGCTCTTGCCGCAAGCCTGGATTGGTGGCAGTGGCGGAATACGATCCCGCCGAACCAGATGCAACTCGAAGGCGTTGCCTTCGGCAATGTCTCCGGCACGCCAACCTTCGTAGCGGTGGGTATCGACGGCGAAGTCGTCACCTCGAACGACGGCATCACCTGGACGGGGACGGCCACAACCATGGTTGCCCCGCTGGCTGTCACTTACGGCAACTCCGTCTTTGTCTCCGTGGGGGGCGCCGGATATATATACTTTTCCACGGACGGAGGCGTAACCTGGACACAAGCGTCCTCCACGGGCACGACCCACAATCTGCGGCGGGTAGCTTACGGCAACGTGGGCGGCACGCCGACCTTCGTCGCGGTGGGAGAAAACGGCACCATAGTGGTCTCGACCGACAACGGCGCCCACTGGACCGCGAAGGACTCGTCCGGGAATTATGATTTTCGGGGGGTCGGGTTCGGCAGTGGCACGTTCGTCGCGGTCGGGGCCAACGGGCACGTCATGTGGTCCTCGGACGGAGGCAATAACTGGTTCGGGACGGAAGCGCCCGATACGTCCGCTATTCTGTATAATGTCGCCTATGGCGGCGGCGCCTTCATAACGGCGACCGACCAGCAGGGGAAATTCTACGCATCTACGGATAACGGCCAAACCTGGAGCGTCAGGAGCACGGGCACCCAGGTCATTTTCGACGATATAACTTACGGCAACGGAAAATTCACGGCCGTAGGGGGCGGGGGCTACACTATCTGGTCGTCCGACGGCGCCACCTGGCACACTGCCCCGACAGCCACGAACCGCTTTTTTTACGGCGTGACCTACGGCGCGGGTACCGCCGGGCCCATGTTCGTCGCGGTGGGCGACTCGCGGACAATCTTCAGGTCCCCCGATGCAGCCGTCTGGACCGAAAGCTCGGGCGTTTCGCAGCCCCTTTACGGCATAACCAACGGGGACTCGATGTTTGTAGCCGTCGGGCCTTCCAATGTGACCCTTACGCCCCCCACAGGGATAACCACGTCGGCCGACGGCATAGCATGGAGCGGCATCAGCAGCATGACCGGCCAGCCGGCCGGCGTACCCACCTTTGATTTAAAGGGAGTTGCGTACGGAGCGGGCACGTTCGTTGCCGTCGGGCAATCGGGCTATATCTACAGCTCGACAGACGGCAGCAACTGGACGTTCAGGAATTCGGGCGCCGCAGGCTCGAGCTACCATCTTTACGACGTCGCGTACGGGGGCAGCGTCTTCGTCGCAGTCGGCAAGTTCGATATGATCTATACTTCGAGCAACGGCGCCTCGTGGACCTCCCCGAGTCAAGCCTACCAGACGCAGGACCTCCGGGGTGTAGCGTATGGGGGCAGCGCCTTCGTTGCCGTCGGCACGCAAGGCCTGATTCAGACATCGACGAACGGCACCAGTTGGGCCGTGTCCCGTACACCGAGCCTTACCAACAACGACCTGAACGGCGTCGCATGCGGCAATGTGAGCAGCGTGCCGACATTCGTAGCCGTAGGGGCGGCGGGAACGGTCCTCACGTCAACGAACGGAACAAGCTGGTCCGCGTACACTGTAAGCGGCGCGCCGGACTTGCGCGGCGTCACCTATGGTAACAATACTTTTCTGGCAGTCGGCGCGTCAGGGGTCGTCTACTCGTCGCCCACGGGTTCGACGTGGACGCAAAGGACGTCCGGGACCTCCATGACGGGCTACCGCGCCGCATGGGGGAGCGACACCTTCGTTGCCGCGGGCGACTTCGGCATTATCCAGTCGGCCTCCGTAGATATGAACATAACAGGCGGCGCGTTCAGCCAATGGAGTGAGACCGACACGATAGGCAGCATACCTTCGGGCTACACGGTCAGCAGGGTCATAAGCTACACGGCAAGCGTGCCTTCCGGGAGCGCCGACTTTTCCTTCACCTTCCCTTCTCTGCCCTCAAGCCCAGCCTTTTACAAGGTAGTGGGCGGGCAATGGATTCAGCTCGCTGCATGCACCGGCGTAACGAACATCATCACAACAGGCACGACGCTCAGCTTCACCATGGCCGCGTCTTCGAACTGCAACGCGATCTCTTCGACGACTTCCATAGTCGATCCGCTCGTGCTCGCAAGCGGCAGCAGCAGTGGAGGCGGAGGGGGCAGCGGCGGAGGCGCGGGCGGGAGCGTCTCCGGCGGAGGGACTGCGACGGCCGCCGCGTCAAGCGGCGGAGGCGGCGGGAATACATGCTTCATCGCGACTGCGGCTTACGGCTCATACCTCGATCCCCACGTAGCAGCATTGCGGGCGTTCAGGGACAGGCGGCTGCTGACATGCGCAGCAGGGCGGGCGTTCACAGCGTTCTACTACAAACATTCACCGCCGGTAGCGGAGTTTATCGCGCACCACGAGAGCCTACGGGTGGCGACACGGTGCGTGCTAACCCCGATAGTTTACAGCGTAGAGCATCCGTACCTGCTGCTTTTCACCATCGCGGGATAGCAATAGCGGGCGTGCGGGTGAGGCGGCGGGGCTACAAACGCGTCTGAGTAAGAAAAAGCAAAAAACAAAGAGAAAAAGCAAAGGCGGATAACTGCGGGCGGCTGGACTCGCGCCGTCCGCGGGGTCGCGCTATGCGGCGCCCTGCTCAGCGCGTGCCCTCCGACGTACATGCGTACGCCTCCGGCCGACGCGCTTCACATTGCATCCGCCTATCGCAACCCCTTGAGGCGCTCCTCCAACCGCAACCGCCGCTAACGGAGCAGCTACGCTGCCTATCCCTTAGGCGGCGGTAAGGGCAGGTTGTACTATGGAGTAATGTGGGATACTACTCTTTTATCCCCCTCTCCCTAGGAGGAGAGGGTAGGGGTGAGGGGTGTCTTGTCGTTGAGTTATGTGCTTAATCATGCCGGAACGGGGCCGGGAGATTTTGGATGGAATTCGCGTTGCTTTCCGAGGAAGCGAGCCGCAGCGTACGGTTTGTGTACGTGAGGACTCGCGCCCGAGGAAACGACGCGAAGGCCGCCAAAAGCTCCCGGCCCCCCCTACATAGCTTCGGGGTTCAGGCAGTGCGGCATCCTCTCGCCCTTCAGCCCTGCCAGCAGGTTGCGCGCTGTCATTTCTCCCATCTTGCTCCTGCTCGGCCCGGTTGCGCTGCCTATGTGGGGCGTCAGCGCTGCGTTCTCCAACTGTAAGAGCGGGCTCGCCGCGTCTAGCGGCTCTTTCTCGTACACGTCGAGTCCTGCGCCTGCGATCCATCCTTCTTTGAGTGCTTTGGCAAGGGCAGCTTGATCGACGACCGGCCCGCGCGACGTGTTTACCAGTATGGCGCTCTTTTTCATCGCCTTGAGCGTTCTTTCATCGATGAGGTGGTGCGTCGCCTTCGAGTAAGGGACATGGAGGCTTACGAAGTCCGATTCCGCAAGGAGGGCGTCCATGTCGCGGAACTCGACGCCGAGCCTTTGCTCGTCTTCTGCCATGGCGCGCTCCGCGTCGCTGTAAAGCACCTTCATGTTAAAGCCGCGCGCCCTCGCAGCCATCGCCCGGCCGATGCGGCCGAAGCCGATGATGCCTAGTGTAGCCTCCCAGACGGGCGCGCCGAGCATGAACATGAAGTCGAACCGGCCCGCCCATTTGCCGGCCCGCACAAACCTGTCGCCTTCAGCGGTCCTCCGGCGCGGCAGTCATGAGGAGGGCGAATGCGAGGTCCGCCGTTGCGTCGGTCAGCACCTCCGGCGTGTAGCCGACGTAGACGCCCCTCTTCGTCGCCTCCGCAACGTCGATGTGCTCGTACCCGACGCTGCACGTGCTGACCACCTTCAGCGACGGGGCCGCGTCGAACACTTCCGCGTCGATCCTGTCTCCGGGGATGCAGACAAGGCCGTCTATCCCCCTGACGCTTGCGAGCAGCTCTTTCCTGTCGAGGGCCTGCGATCCCTGGTAAACGGTGACGTCGCACTCGTGCGAGATCAGCTCGATCCCCGGCGACGGTATCCTGCGCGTGGCGAACACCTTAGGTCTCACGGTCCCACCTCCTTTCGGTCCTAATTTTATATGACGGTTTATAGGCGATGTAAAGACGAGAGGCCGGGGCGATGGACGGCCCCGGCCTTATGCCGACCGTGATTGCACTGAGATAGATTATTTAGGCGGGAAGTTGGCGGGGTCGATGACGGACCAGAGCTGGTTGAAGCCGTTGCCTTTCGTCTCCCCGGCTTTCGCGTCGCCCGACCAGTAATAGAGGGGATAACCCCGGAACGTCGTCTGCTTCTTGCCGTCTTCCCGGTCGATAATACCGAAGTCCTGTGCCCCTATGCCGTCCGGCGCCTTGACCGTCGCCGCATAATAGACCGGCCATTTTTCCGCGCAGGCGCCCGCGCACGCGCTCTTGCCCGCCGCGTCTTTCTTGAACCAGTACAGGGTCATGTCCTTCCCGTCGGTAAGGTATGCGCCCACGCCTTCCTTAACCGTGATCTTAACGGCCCCGTCCAGGGCGCACGCCGCCCCTGCCGCCATCGCTATTGCCGCAAATACCGCCACCACCGTCAATAATCGTCTCATAATATTCCTCCCTGCATAGATTTGTTTGTCTTCGCTCGGTGTGCTCTGAATTAACGATAGTGTAATGCGGGGCGGCCGGGGCGGCAAGGCAGCCGGGGCGGCCCCGTCCAGGCGTACGCAGCACGCGATGCCCGTTTCCTGCCGGGCTTGATACGCTATACCGCTTTATGTATAATCTCGTTCATAGACGACAGCTTACCCGTTCTGCGGATAGACGACTATAATCCTTCGAACATCCGCTTGCCTGTCGCCCTTTTCGCTACGCCACGAAGAGAAGACTATCGGAGGAAGAAGCATGGGGAAGAGAAGCACCGGCCCCAACCCCGGACGCCGCAAGACGGCAGGGGAAACGCCTGCCAAGAAGGGCACGGCCCCGGAATCAGGGACGGCAGGCATCAGGGCGTCATTGATGCCCGGCGCGAGCCGGCCTCCAAGCCCGGACAATCGTTCCAGTCGTTTTATCCCCTTGCGCATGGGGACCCTCGTCTACACGAACACGCCGGAGTTCATGGCCGCGAGCAAAGAGGTCGAAGAGACATTCCGGGTAAAGATCTCTTCCTTCGGCGGCCTCGGGCAGCTTACCCGCTTCCGGGCCTTCCGGCCCGATGGGAGCGAGTATGCGCCTCAGTGACTGGCCCTTCATGCGCACCCTTTTGAGCGGCGAGGCAGTCCGGAATGAAGAAATGCGCATTCTCCTGGACGACGGCTCCCTCGTCATCGCCCTCGTCTCGTCAAGCTATCTCACGGCCGGCTCAAACTCCGTGACTGTCATCTTCAAGGAAATAACGGGACAGAGGGGGGCCGAAGCGGCGGTGATGGAAAGCGAGGAATGGCTGACAATCGCCTTCCAGGCAAGCCGCTCGGGGGCCTTCATCTGGGACGCAAAGACCGATAAGAGCTATTGGTCCGACGAGATGCTGGACCTTTACGGCATGAAAAGGGCGGAGCATCACGGCAGCCGGCAGGACTGGCTCGACCGCCTGGCGCCGGAAGACCGCGCGGCGTGCCGTGCCGCCGTGGACCAGGCCATGAAAGGGGAGGAGTTTAAGCTCGATTTCAGGGTCCGCCGCCTGGATACCGGCGAGGTACGGTGGCTCCACGCCCGCGCCCGCGCCATCATGGATGACAAGGGAAGGCCCGAAAAACTGATCGGCATCAACATGGATATAACCGACCGCAAGCGTGCGGAGGAGGACCTTCGCAGGGTGAGGGACGGGCTGGAGGAGAGGGTCCGCGAAAGGACACAGGAGCTGGAGACGGTTTACGCGTCGCTTCAACGGTCCGAGGCAAGGTATAAGGACCTCTTCGACCAGGCAAACGACGTGATATTCACGGCCGATCTCGAAGGCAGGATTACTTCGGCCAATCGGAAAGCAGCCGAGGTTTTCCTGCCTTCCGGCACGCCCCTTCAAGACCTCTCCATCGGGGACTTCCTTACGCCGGAAAGCGTCGGACGGGCTGCCGACGTCCTGGGGCACGGGCTTGCCGCAAACTCCGACCTGCCTGACGAACAGCCGTGGGATTTCGAGGCGTGGACGAAGGACGGCAATCTCGTCAGCCTCCAGGTCACGGCGCGCTTTATGCGCGATAACGGCGTCATCACCGGCGTGCACGGCATAGCCAGGGACGTCACGCAGCGTAAAAAAATGCAGGAAGAGATGGCGAAGCTCCTTTCCGCCGTGGAGCACGCGGGCGAAGGCATTTTCATGCTCTCCCTCGACAGGCGGTACACCTACGTCAATTCGGCATTCGCCACGATGTACGGCTATACGCAGGACGAGATGGTGGGGAACAGCCCGGCCATGACCCGCAGCGACGCCTACCCCGACTCGTTTCACGAGGCCATATATTCCGAGCTGCTTGCAGGGAATACATGGACCGGGCGCCAGACCCGAAAGAAACAAGACGGCACTCCCATAGAGATAGAGACGACCCTCGTGCCGATTTGCGACAAGTATGGGGCGACCATCCAGTATGTCGGGGTGGACAGGGACATCACGAGACAACTGGAGATCGAGCAGCAGCTCCGCCAGAAGCAGAAGATGGAGGCCATAGGCACCCTCGCGGGCGGCATCGCCCACGACTTCAACAACATGCTCGCGGTCATCCTGGGAAATTCGGAGCTGGCCCTCGACGACCTCGACGGCACCGATGCAAAACGCAACATAGAGCAGGTGATAAAGGCGTCCAAGCGGGCTCGCGACCTGATCAAGCAGATCCTCACCTTCAGCAGAAAGAGCGAGCACGGCAAAAACGTCTTCCAGCTCACCCCCCTCGTCAAAGAGACGTTCAAGCTCCTCCGCAGCTCCCTGCCGAGCACCATCCGGATGAAGCTCGACATACGCGCTACGAACGACTACATTGCCGGCGACCCTTCCCAGGTACAACAGGTGTTGATGAACCTCGCCGCCAACGCGGCCCATGCGATGCAGCCCGGAGGGGGGAGCCTTTTGATCGCCGTCTCCGATGCGGTCTTTACGCGCCGCGACAAGCTGCCGGACGTTGACATGAAGCCCGGCGGGTACGTGAAGCTGCGCGTCAAGGACACGGGGGCCGGGATACCCGAGGACGTGCAAAAACGCATGTTCGAGCCGTTCTTCACTACGAAAGACGCCGGGCATGGGACGGGCATGGGGCTGGCCGTCGCCTACGGCATCGTCAAGAGCCACCAGGGCGCGATCTCCGTGGACAGCACGCTCGGCGAGGGCTCGACGTTCACAGTCTTTCTGCCGTCCACCGAGCCGCCGATGGAAGAAACCGCGCAGAAGATCGACATACCGGGCGGAACTGAAAGGATACTCCTGGTTGACGACGAGCCCGCGGTCGTCGAAATGGGGGCCCTGCTGCTGCGGCGCCTGGGCTATGACGTAACTACGGCCAGGAAGGGCCTGGACGCGTTCGAGATCTTCCTTCAGACGCCGAACGAGTACGATCTTTTGATCACGGACCAGACGATGCCCGATCTGGTCGGCTTCGAGCTTGCGAAGAAGGTGCTGAAGATACGCAAGGATTTACCCGTGATCATCGTTACGGGGTTCAGCGAGTCGGTGTCGAGAGAGAAGGCGCTGGCGGCAGGCGTGAAAGAGTTTCTGATTAAGCCGGTGTCGAAAGAAACGATGGCGGGGGCGGTAAGGAGGGTGCTGGACAGCGCTGGTGGGTCTCCGGCGTAATGTGGGATGCCGGGGATATTAACTTTATTCCCCTGGCTTGCCTTCTTCTGTCGGCTCGTGCTGCGTTTTCAGGATTTGGGTTAG
>CAWFRA010000037.1:0-52637 GCA_963818095.1 uncultured delta proteobacterium | reverse complement strand
GGTAGCCGTTCGTGGCGTGGAGCTGCGGCTGCGGGCCGGTCTTTCAGGCGGCAAACAGGCGATTTCTCTTTACAGACGCGCCGTCGTCGGATATAGTTGAGCGTCATGACACGCAGCAGGAGAAGAGGTCGCGGCGGTCCCAGGCCGCCTTCCGGCCAGCAGGAAGGCGCAAAGACCCCCCGTGCCCCGACGCCCCCCCGCGAGGCCGGCCACGGCAACAAAGGGCAGCAGATGCCTCCAATGCTCCGGATTACCCTTGAAAGGGCTACGGACATGGTAAAGAGGGAGCTGGGCGAGCGAGGCCGGGTGGCCCCTACGGCAGTCTTCGGATACCAGGGGGAAGCCGGACCCGGGGACGAGGCGGTCCATATTTTCAAGGCCGTGTCGATTGCCTGGCGGACCGAGCTTCAGAAAGAGGCCGTGCGGAAAAGGGTCCGGGAGAAGGCGGCGGCCGAGGACGCGGTTGCCCTGGTCGTCCTGACGCGGGCAGCCGGGGAAGGCCCCCGCACCCGACAGAAGGAGAGCCCCGAGCTAAAGGGTACTCTCGTTTTCACAGGGGCCGTTTCCGGGGCGAGGGGCGTCGCGCGCGTCGACTATGTCCTCCAGAAGGAGGCGGGCCAATTCACCTCCTGGGACGTGCGCATTTCGTCCGAAACGCTCGAAAACTTCTTTCTTAACGGGATCTTCCCGCCTCCGCGGCAGGCACGGTAGGCGGTCTGCAACGGTTTAGGCAAAAAACCAATGACTGAAAAATGGGGCGTGTTGGTCGTAGACCTCCAGGGTGATTTCACTGAGTGGAAAAGGGGGTCTCTCGCCGTGCCGGAAACCGGGCCGGAATATGTAAAGGATGTCGAGAGGGCAACGCGCCTGCTGAAAGAAAAGGGCCTTCAGATATTCGGCTCCCAGGACTGGCATCCCGCCGATCATTTGTCCTTCGTCACGAGCCACCCCGGCAGAAAACCGTTCGACACTATCCTCATCGACGGCAGGGAGCAGGTGCTCTGGCCTCCCCATTGCGTCGCCGGGACCGAAAACGCCCGCATCCTTATAGATAACAGCCTCTTTTCAGGGATTGTCAAAAAGGCTGATGATCCGGCCTTCGAGGGCTACTCCGCATTCCGGGAAGAATCAGGCAAAAAGACCGGGCTCGACGACATGCTGAAGGCAAGCGGAATCACTCACCTTTTTGTCTACGGGCTGGCGACCGACTACTGTGTGCAGGCGACCGCCCTGGACGCAGTCGCTGCCGGTTACCGGGTCTGCCTCGTCGAAGGCCTTTGCCGGGGCATCAGCCCGGCGGCGACCGCGGACGCACTCGATCGCTTGAGGCGCGAAGGTGTGGCGGTCATAAAATCCGTCGAGGAGGCGCTTCGGGTCGCTGCCGGGCCAGGTACCCTGCCGGATAACCGACCTTTCTGCCGTGAGGTTGGGTCCCGCGCTCCGTATTGTATCCAGCCGCCGGTTCTGATACTCTAATATATAAGAGGAATTATTCTCTTTCGGAGGTATGCAGATGTCGCTCCTTTCTGCCATCGGAAAGACGCCCCTCATCGAGCTTATGCAGGTGAACGGCAACGGGGGGGTGCGGATATTCGCCAAGCTCGAAGGGTGCAACCCCGGCGGGTCCGTCAAGGACCGGCCCGCCTATTCGATGATCGTGAGGGCCGAGGAGCGGGGGGATCTGACCCACGACAAGACCATACTGGAGCCGACCTCCGGCAACACAGGGATCGCCCTTGCCATGATAGCCGCCGCCAAGGGGTACAAAATAAAGCTCTTTATGCCGGAATGCGTCAGCTCCGAGAGGCGCATCATCCTGGAGGCCCTGGGCGCCGAGGTCCTCCTGACCCCCGCCAAGGAGGGGACGGACGGGGCCATCCGGCGGGCGCACGAGCTGCACGACGCAGAGACCGGCAGGTACTACATGCCCAACCAGTACGACAACGAGAACAACGTCCTGGCCCACTACGAGACGACAGGGCCTGAGATATTCGAGCAGACGGGCGGCGAGGTCGATGTCTTCGTCGCAGGCATGGGCACGGGCGGGACGCTCATGGGCACGGGGAGATACCTGAAGGAGAAAAAGCCGGGGGTCAAGGTGGTGGGCGTCGAGCCGACCCTCGGCCACGCCATCCAGGGCCTCAAGAATATGCATGAGTCGATTGTCCCGAAGATCTACCACCCTGAAGACCTGGACGACAAAATCGTCGTCGAGGACGGCGAGGCCTTCGAGATGTCCAGGGACCTTGCGCGGGGCGAGGGTATATTCGTCGGTTTGTCGAGCGGCGCCGCCGTGGTCGGCGCCCTGAAGGTAGCGGAGACTATGAAGAAGGGACGATCGTTGTCATACTACCCGACCGGGGGGACCGCTACCTGAGCGTCATGCAGTTCCGATCGATCTGCGCGAAGTGCCCGCCTTAAAACGTCGATTATATTATGTGAGATTCTTAATTAGTCAGCCGGATGGCGCCGGGTTCTTGCCGTTTCCCAAGGCCTGGTCGAAGGACGTCACGCACCTTGCCTATCTGCAATACCCTGAACTGGACGAACCTGATCCGCATCATGTCTTCGACGCTGGCGCCGGGAGCCACTCCTGCTCGTAGACCTCCTCGACAAGGTTCGCGCCCCGCTCCACGCTGGGCTTCACGCTTAAGGTCCGCTTCGCCTCGTAGCGGAACGTGCCGTCGTCCTTCTGGTGAATGATGACTTGCAGTTGTTTCATCTTCCGCGGCCTCCGGATTGGCTCCGGGGTCTCGGGGTAGAAGGCGTTCTTGCGTAGCCACTCCTTCAATCCTCCCATAACCTCCCTTGCCTCGGGTATGGAATACCGGAGGAAGGAGACGAGGTGGGAGCCGAGGTAGACCTCGAAGGCCTGGTCCGGGGAGAAGAAGCCGCGTCTGACCGCAGTGCATGCCTGCCTTCCGGTCGGGCGGCAGGAACTCCCTGCACCAGCGTTTCCACGTAGCGGGCTTCACATGGAAGGAAGAAGCGACCTGTTTGGCCGTAAAAGCGCCGTTTTTGCCGTCATCATGTTGATAGAACAATATAACAACCATATAAGAGTCAAGAAAATTATCGCGTAATCACTCAAGAATCCGGGATTTGGCACGATCGGCGTTAAGGCCCATTAAGGCGCGGTATTGGCCGGGATCGGGCGGTTCGGGCGTTGGACCCTCCCGGGACGCTTCGGGGCGCCTTTCGACGCTCCTCGACCCCCTGGGCACTTTTGGACCCCTCGGGCGGCCCCTAGCCGAAGATGGCCCTTATCTTTTCCTTCGCTTCGGCGATTTGGCCGGGGCTTACCGCACGCCCGCCCGGCGTCTGCAAGGGGGATTCGGCTATGCTGTAGATGCGCTCGTCGAGCGACTCCTGCAGCTTCATGCGGGGCGGCGGCTCGGGGGTAACACCCGTCGCCTTCGCCACGTCCTCCGGGAACTTCCCAGGGTCGGCCGTCTCGTAAATGACCGCCCGGCCCCCGGCCCCGGCGAGCAGGCAAATCTCGAGGGACCTCCATCCGACCGCCCCGTGCGGGTCGAGGATGATCCCGTAACGTTCGTATACGTCCCTCATCGTGCTGATAATGCTGGGGATTATCGACACTCACGGAGAAAAGGTCGCGCCGCATCTCCTCGATGTCGGGCATCCTGCCTATGACGCCGGGCCGCACGCACGTTCCCCGTCCCCGGGTCGCGCTCGTCCCTCATGGTGCCCGCCGTAAAAATCGATGAGGCGGGCCAGGTTGCTCGGGTGGGAGACGATCATCGCAGAGGAGGGCGACGGCTTTGAGGCCGTCACCCTGTACTCGCCGCCGTACAGGAAATCGGGGAACTCCCTGTTTTCATTGACGCCGCAAACGATGCATGAGACGGGCAGGCCCATTGCCTTGGCGATCACCGTACCCATCATGTCCCCGAAGTTGCCCGAAGGGACGCTCGCGACCAGGGGCCGCCGTCCGCGACGGTCCTCGAATAGGCAAAAAAGGGATATACCGCCTGGGGCAGGAGCCTTCCGAGGCTGATCGAGTTCGCGGACGTGAAGCCGGTCCCTTGCGCCGAAGACCGCCTTGCTGAACGCCCCGTCCCCGAGGAGGCCCTTCGCGAGGGCCTGGCAGACGTCGAAATCACCGTCACCTCGAAGGCGTAGACGTTCCCGCCGAGGGTCGTCATCTGCCTGCGCTGCCCCTCGCTTATGGACCCTTTGGGAAAAAAGACAATATTATCGACACTTTCCAGCCCCCACAGGGCGTCAGCGACTGCGCCGCCCGTGTCGCCGCTAGTGGCGACTACGACCGCCCTGCGCAGGCCGCGCCTCTTGAGGAAGTAATTGAGGGCGCGGGCGAAGAACCGGGCCGCATAGTCCTTAAAGGAATACGTCGGCCCCTTCGTAAGCCACATGATGAAGGTCTCTTCCGTAACCCGCTGGACTTCGGTCGGGATCGTCTCCTCGCTGTATGCGTCATCGAGGAGGGCGGTGAGGTCTTTTTCGGGGATTTCGGCGCCCAGGTACGGGTGGAGCACCTCGAAGGCGATGCGGGCATACGACATGTCGCGCATGGCCTGGACGGTCCGTGCGTCGAGCCTCGGAATGTCGGCCCTTTCGACCATGTAGAGGCCGTAATCGGGCGCAAGGCCACGCAGCAGGGCCGATTCGAAATCGACCCTATGGCCGGAGTTATTGGTGCTCTTGTACAGGATCTGCTTCATGCCGGCCGCAAAACCCCTTACCCGCAGATGGCTTGCGATTTCCTCCACGAGGCCCTTGCAGCCCGACATAGAGCGCCGTGCGCTGGTGGTGGTGGCCGGGTTCGATCTCCAGTATTTCTGTCCCCTTCTCGTTGACCGCCCGGCCGCCCGCCTCCGCGCACATGAAGGCGACGACGGCCGCCTCGTACATCAGGCGCAGCTTCCCCTCCGGCCGGTTCTTCTTGGGGTTCGGGTGGTTCACGATGGCCGGGTACATGAACATGCCGCCGTTCGAGAGTATGCGGTGAAAATCGCCGGCCAGCGCGCCGAGATACCTGAAGGCGTACTTGTCTTCATGCTCCGCGATCCATTTCTGCACGCCTTCGGCATAGGTGGACCGTGTTCGCGGCGTTGAAGGAGAGCTCCCAGGTTTTCGTGTCTTCGGGAAGGATCATGCGGGTAGGCTGCACGTAGTGTCATCGTCTCGTCTATATGGAACCGCCAGGTGCCCGCGTCCTTTCAGGCCGATCGTGAAGGTCCCGGTCGGTATCACGAACATGCCCGCGGCGATGAAATCCTTCCCTGCCCTGAGGTGGCCGTCCTCCGGACCTTCGAGGTTGCGCTTGGCGATGCCGAACAGGAACCCCACCGGCAGGCCGTGGGCCACGTTGGACGAGCCGTCGAGCGGGTCGAAATAGACGAAATAACGGCCGTTTTCGGGTTCGATGGGGATGATCTCGTCCGATTCCTCGCTGACTGCGTGGATGACCCTGCCGGAGCTCTTTAGATAATGGATGACGATCTCGTGGGCGATCTGGTCCATGCGCATGACCTCCTCGCCCTGCACGTTGATCGCCCCGGCCCGGCCGAGCATGCCCTTGAGCGCGCCGGTCAGATAGTAGTGCTGGATATGCTTCGCGGCGCTGATCAGGGCATCCATGAGGATCAGGAAGTGGTACGTGCGGTTGTGCCTTTCCTGATGATGCAGGAGGAAATTAGTGAAAGTTTGCTCGAAATTCGACCATACGGCGCTCCTTGTCTGTTGTTACGGTACCGCGCTTGCCGCGGGACCGTTTGACCGGGTGCCGGCCTGTCTTATTGTATCACTCTCCGGAGAAAAAATCCCGAATAAGATTTAGGCTGCGACTTTAAGCACCTTTTGCCGCCGGATCTTCAGCGCGGCTGGAACAGGTAGAGGGCGTCCGAATGCGGGCCGTACTTGTGGCCCTTCTTCGTTATGGTATCGATTACCTTCCCGTTCTGGAAGATGACGAAGAAATCGCATCTCTCGTGAAAAGAAAGGTTCGGGTTGCAGAGGCGGTGGTCGTACCGGAAGAGGACATAGAGGAGTCTCCTTCCGGACGGTTTGCGTGGCTGTCCGGCCGGCCCATTATATTCTCGACCTGCGGAAAACCATACCGATATCGACTCTCTTCAGCTTCGATTGGGTGCTGGAGCAAGCGGAAAGCGACAACATAAGCAGGATGGCAATTATTGCCTTAGGCAGAGACATAGGCTCGATCCCTCCATTCTAATCAATTACCACGCGGGGTCGTCCTTGGCAAGCGAAATCTGACCTTTCTCATGTTAAGAATCAAAACCGCACTGCCGGATATGGGGGGATATAAACGAAAGAGGGAAGCCTTGAAGGCTTCCCTCTCTTTCTCGTCATGCTTCGGTAAGAACCTTACTTCGCCGGGGCCAGGCGCAGGCGCTGCAGAGCTGCAGCGGCTTCTTCTTTCTTCTCGGCCTTCTCTTTCTTGGCTTTCTTTACCTTCTTCGGGCCTTCTTCTCTACCTTCTTCTCTTCCTTCTTCTCTGCCGCCGGGCTGCCTTCTCCGGCGCGAGCCGCAGGCGCCTGGGCAAAGCCCGTTCCTGCGAACACGAATGCGATCATTGCTGCGAACACGAACACTAATACTTTCTTCATCTTTCTCCTCCTTAAGGAAATGTTTGATGACAATACATTGTGCATAAAACATGCCGCTTTGAAAGCAATGGCCGCTTTTTCCCGGATCTGGCGCCCCATCCGCCGATTACAGGCCATTTCCCTGTATTTGCAGCCTTTTCCGCAGTCGGACGCCGGCATAGACGCCAAAAAACAGAAGAAGAAAAGAAAGAGCGGTCGGAGATTTCCGACTTACCGGTGTTACGGGGACGGAGATTTCCGACTCTTGACAGTCGCGTCCTTCTGCCTGTAAGCCAGCGGGTCCGTTACTCCCGCCCCGCCAAAACCCTTAAGGCGCAGTGTGCAGGCATCGCACTCGCCGCACGCCTGGCCGTCAGGCGTTGGGTCGTAGCAACTGGTCGTAAGGCTGTAGTCCACGCCCAGCTCCAGCCCCTTCCTTACGATTTCCGCCTTGCTCATCCTTATGAGGGGGGCATGGATGGTCATGCGCTTGCCCTCGACGCCCGCCCGGGTCGCCAGGTTCGCCATCTTCTCGAAGGCCTCTATATAGGCTGGGCGGCAGTCGGGATATCCGCTGTAATCAAGCGCGTTTACGCCGATGAAGATGTCGCACGGAGGCAAGGCCCTCCGCCCAGGCAAGGGCGAAAGACAAAAAGATCGTGTTGCGTGCCGGGACGTAGGTGACGGGGATGCCGTGCTGCATCTCATCCGGCCGGCGGCCTTTCGGCACGGGCACGGCGCTGGTAAGGGCGGAGCCGCCGCCTAAGTCCCCGATATCTATGTGTATGATTTTATGGCCGGCAACACCGGCTGCGTCAGCTACGCGGCGCGCGGCCTCGATCTCTATCTTGTGACGCTGGCCGTAGTCGAAGGTGAGTGCATATACCTGAAAGCCTTGCGATTTTGCGATGGCGAGGACCGTGGCGGAGTCGAGCCCCCCGCTAAGCAGGACCACCGCCGTCTTCGTCTCGCCCGTCAGGCTATCCGTCTTCATGGGTTATAACGATAACCGGCAATTCCGGTTACTCTTCCTCGTCCCACTCTTCGAGGCCGCCGGCCGCACCCGCGGAAAGCACCGAGAGCTTGACCGCTCCGATCATCCGGTAGACCTCGCCGGGCGCCCGCTTGCGCCCGCCTACCGTGAGAAGCTCGTCGACCGTCACGCCGAAAAGGCGCTCGTTCTCCTCAAGATACGGCTTTATAAGCGCCCATTCCGCGTCTCCGAAGGGAAGGAACTGGCCGCCGTTCAACTGCTCGTCAACGAGAGACGCCCGCCGGGTCCCTGACGAAAATGGCGCCGCCGGAGGCAAGGGAAAACAGGTTGGAGCCCGGATAGGGGGTCTCCTGGGGCACGACGCGCCCCTCGTCGTCGAAGGAAAGACCGTTCACGATCACGAACCCGCCGTTAGTGTACGGGTCGCCTGCCATGAACGACTCGGCGAGGAAGTCGAGGGCGGTGCCGTTGATGACGACCCTCGGACGCCCGGCCGCGTTGATGAGCGGCCTGCCCGCCGCGTTGCCCATCACATAGACCTCTCCGCCCTTTGCCCCGTACATGAAGGTCTGGCCCACGTCGCCGTGGATGACGAGCTTGCCTGCTTTCAGTATCTGGCCTATCTGGTCCTGGCCGTTCCCGTGGACGTGCAGCTCTGCCCCGTCGATGCCGGAGCCGAGGTAGTCGCCGGTAGCCCGTATGCGTCGATCCTGACGCCCTGCGTCTCCGGACCGAGGCCGCAAGCCAGAAAGCGCTGCCCCCGGTGGCCGAAGCAGATGAAGCGCCGCCAGCCGAGCTTATATGCGTCGCAAATGAGGCGCGCGTGCGCCTTTTCTCCCTCAGCCGGGAAATCGCCTGCGTCCGGTCACCAGCACCTTCTCGCCCCTCTTCGGCCGCCTCAAGGTGTCCCGGCAGGCGAAATCGCACCTGACGTAGGCTGCTTTTTCGGCGTCGGCAAGAAGCGGGACGGAGCGGAAAATCTCGTCCAGGGAACCCTGGATCATCTGGAGCAGGGAGCGTCTCCTCTTGCCGCCCGTCGGATAACGGCGGTCGAGAAGGCGCGTAAGGAGCTCGATGACTGCCGGTTTCGCCTTGTCGGAGCTGCCAGACTCGACCAGCGAGGCGAGGCGGCTGCGCACCTCTTCAAAGTTCCAGGAGGCAAGGCCGTCCGCTGAAATAGCCGAACAGGACGTCCGCATCCCCGGCCACCTTTTTCTTAAGGTCGGACGGCGGCCGTTTTCAAAAGCGGGGCGACGGCAGGCGCAGAGCTGGAAGTCATATGGCGCTTTGTCCGCCGGCACGCCTATCTCGCGACCGAACTTGTCCGTGCAGGTCATGGCGTGGCCGCCGTCTGCCTCGCCGATCGTGAAGATAAAGGCGCCGCCGTCCGTGTAGCTCCCGCCCCGGGCGTTCCAGTAACGGTCGGCCACCGTGCCGAAGCGCGGGTCTTCGGCCGCGAGGCTTTCGAGGGTCGCGTCGATCGCCTGCTTCTCCGAGCAGATGAGGCCAACCTGGAAGTCGCCCTCCTGGAGGGCGAAGACCTGCGGGCGGAGCATGGCCGTGTCCGTGATGCCGATAAGCTGGAACTTGCCGCTCTTTCGGGATCGAGCGGGCGATGATGAAGAACCAGGGCCCGTCGGGGGAGCCGTGGATCTGCGTCGCCTGTATCTGCCTGTAAATACGCTGCTTTTCCTCGGGCAGGTGGTCGAAGTCCATCTCCGTCGTCGGGGCGAGGGATTCGATAATGTATTCGAGGGGATAGCCGTAAACCCTGTTCAGCAGGTCGAAGACCTGGACGGAGACCTCCGTGTCCGTAAGGAAGAGGGGGTAGACGTTCCTCTGGCGGAGGTACTCGGTAACGGAGTAATAGTTGGCAAAGTCGCCGTTGTGGACGAGGGCCTCGTCCAGCCCGGCGAACGGGTGGGCGCCGCCGGGGTGCCAGACGCGCCCCTTGGTCGGGTAGCGCTGGTGGGCGATCCAGACGTGGGCCTTGAAGGACTCGAGCTTGTAGTACTGGGCGACCTGCTCCGCGTAGCCGACGATCTTGAGGATCATCATATTCCGGCCGTGGGAGAGGACGAAGGCCCTCTTTTCGCCCGAGGGAGCTGTAATAGGCCCGGTTGAGAAGGAAGGTGTTCTGGTAGACGAACTCCTCTTCCACTTTTTCGGGCGGCAGGTCGAGAAGGCCGCGCTCTGCGGCGAAGCGCTCGAGGACTTCCGGCTTCACCCGGACGAAGTAGCGCCTGACGGCGGGCGGCTTCATCTCCAGGCCGGGCACGTCCCGGTAGTCGTCCACAGTTTCTATAAAGGCCTCGTGGTCTACCCTGAAGTGGGGCCTTATGTACTCTTTTTCGAGCTCGGGCAGGACCGTCTCGTCGAGGAGGGCGACCTGAAGGAGGAAATCGTTCTCCAGCGTCTTCTTGTCTACGCCCAGCCTGTCGGCCGCAAGGCCGACGGCGGCGATGCCGCCTCCCTTGCCGTTGCCCCGGTTGTGCATCTGGACGGACGGCTCAATGATGTGGCGGCCGCTCACGGGTATGTTGCAGGCAAAACCGGTGACCCCGCACCCGCCTTCCTCCGCCTCGCAAGAAGCCTGCGCGGGCGCTTTGTCCTTCATCCAGCGCCGGGAATCGGTTATGAGCCTTCCGTACAGTTCCTCTTTCATGTGATCCCTCTTAATCGAGCTCCCCGTCGATCTCGCCCGGCTTCACGTAGTCCATGTGGACGAGGGCGTCCGTGCGGCCCACCAAGCTCGGTGACGCTCTTCATGCCGAGACGGGCAAGCAGCCAGGTCAGGTGCGTGCGCCAGGCGAGATAGAGGTTGATGATGCGCTGGGCGCCCCATTCGACGTTCATCAGGCCGGTAAGCTCGTCGTCCGTCGTCGCGATGCCCCTCGCGCAGCCGCGCCCGGACTCGCAGTGGTGGCAGCGAAGGCATTCCAGGGCGACGAGGTCGGCAGTCCCCAGGCAGACGGCGTCTGCCCCGAGGGCGATGATCTTCGCCATGTCGTGGGGCGTCCTTATGCCGCCGCTCGCGACTATCGTCACCTTGTCCCTGATGCCCTCTTCCACGAGGAACTTGTGCACCTTGGGTATGGCGTACTCAACCGGCATTGCTATGTTTTTCTTCGCTATGTCGGGGGCCGCCCCCGTCCCTCCGTAGCTGCCGTCGAGCTGGATGATGTGCGCCCCCGCGAAGTAGCTGCCCACGGCGACCATATCGACGTCGGTCGGGGTCGATACCTTGACGCTCACGAGGGCCCTGGGGTTGATCTCCTTGATCCAGTCGACGTGCTTCTTGTGGTCCTCGACGGAGTAGACGCTGTGGAAGGGGAACGGGGAGAAAAGGGCGCTTCCCGGCACCGCCTCCCGCATGGCCGCCACCCTGGGCGTAACCTTGTCGCCCAAGAGGTGGCCGCCGAGTCCCGGCTTTGCCCCCTGGGCGTACTTGAACTCTACGATGGGGACCCGCTTGATCGTCTCTTCCCTTACGCCGAAGAGGCCCGTCGCGACCTGCGTGATGATATGGTCGCCGTAGGGGACCAGCTCTTCCGGGAAGCCGCCTTCGCCCGTGCAGCAGAAAGTGCCGAGGGCCGTGGCCGCCCTTACCCTGGAGAGCATGGAGACGATGCTGATGGAGCCGAAAGACATGCCGCCCAGGTAGAGGGGCAGGGGTATGCGCACGCTCGGCCGGCCGTCGCCCGAGCGGTTCAGCTCGACGGCGCAGGAGACTTCTTCGGGCCTTACACTTGCCGTTTTCCTTCGGATAGACGAAGCGGATCTTGTCGAAGCCGCCCCCGGAGTCGCCCGTCTTATAATTGAGGCCCTGGTAGGGGAGCTTGCCCGTCTCCGCCATATACCACGAGCCGGCCAGAAGCTCCGCTGTCCACCGCCTGTCGCCAAGCATCTCGAAGGACGGGTTGACTGTCTACCTTGATCGCCTTGACGTGGCACCGGCCTACGCAGCAGAAGGCCTCTTTTTCGCAGGCGGGGCCTAAGCACAGGTGGTCCCCTATGACCTTCGGCCGCCGGGCGCCCTTCCTGAAAACGCCGTAAGGGCAGCACGTGACGCACTCGCCGCAGTTGTCGCAGGCCGCGTCGATCCTGACCCTGTACTTCGAAAGGGGGTTGCGGAAGCGGGTAGGCGTCGGTTTCGCCTCGGGGAACGTGAATGTCTTCTTCTCTGCCATCGCCTAACCCCGCTTTCCTAAAGCAGCGAATTCCTTCTCAAGGTCCTCGTAGAACATGGCCCTCCCCATCTCGCCCCGCAGGCGGCGCACCTCCCTGATCCCCATAGCGCCGAGGACTTCGAGGAGCTGGTTGTGCCAGCCCGCGACCAGGTTGCGGATGCGGGCCGCGCCCCATTCCGTTTCCACGCGTGTCGAGCTCGACCGGGCAGGCTATGCCCTGCGTGCACCGCTTGCACACGCGGCACTCCATGGCGACCAGCAGCGGGACGTCGATGCCGACGGCATCTGCGCCGCAGATGATGAGCTTCGCCATGTGCTCCGCCATCGCCACGCCCCCGGCGCCGATGATGGTCACGAGGTCCCTGATGCCTTTATCGACGAGATGCAGATGGATCTGCCTCATCCTGTCCTTGATGAACATGGGCTTTTCTGCAGAGTCGAGGCCGTGGAAGTCGGCGACGAAATGGATCACTTCGGCCCCGGCCGTCCGTAAGCTCGGCCGCCCGCTCTGCGGACCCCTCGCCGGCTTCCGCCCTTATGGCGACGACCAGATTGGGGTTTTTCGCCTTGAGGGCCGCCTGGCAGCGACAGGGCGTCGGGTCCGTCGGGTATCTCCACGAGGCCGACGCCCGCAAGAAGCGCGTCCGTCTCCGGACCCGTCTTATCGAGATAGAGGAGCGTATTCTCAAGGTAAGGGGCGTAATCGTCGCCCCATTCGGACGCCCGCACGACCGCGAGGGTCTTCAACTGTGCGGGCGGCGGCCAGTATTGCGCGGGTCACCATCCGTCCCGGCGGCGAGAAGGGAAGGAGGTCGAAGATCGCAGGCAGCGGGAAGCTCGACGAGAGGGTGGGATCGGATCGGGCACTGCCCGTTACCCTTCCCGAAGGTGAGCGCCCTTACCTTCCGGCCCAGGTCCACGGTAGTGCTTATGTATTCCCTGCCGTGGATGCCGTCCCTGCGTCGGGCGGACGATCTCCGACATGTCCGTCCACATGGCGTCGAAGCCGGGCCCCGAAAAAGGGCCGCCGTAGCCTGCGCCGGACACGGGTATCCGCCCTGTCTCCGCCTGGAACCACAGGTTCGAGAGGACCTCGGGCGTCCAGTAGTCGTCGCCCGGCGGCCTTCCACGCAGGGTTGAAGCCCTTTCTCTATCAGGCGGTTCGGGCAGTTCTGGACGCACCGGAAGCAGTCCTTGCAGATGCTGTCGAGGGTATCGACCATCTGCCTGCGCGTCAAGGGACCGTTTCTCATAAACCTTGTAAACGCACTCTTTCTTGACGCATGTTCACGCACTTGAGGCAGCCCTCTTCCCAGGCGATGACGCCCGAGCGGATGACGGGCGGGAACCTCGAAGGGACGGGCTGGGTGCTTATGTGGTATTTTGCCGGCATCGCCCCTCCTTTAGCCTTCCGGCCTCGGGAGCAGCCCCGCCTTCTTCGACAAGCTCGGGGACGGCCTCTTCCCACTCGATCGCCATGATATGCACGCCCCGCACGCCTTTTATGCTCTTTTAGCGCCTCGATGGTCTCGACGGCGATCTTGATCCCTTCGGCGCGCTGCTGGCCGGCGGGTACGCCTTTCATGCGGGCGATCACCTCTTCCGGTATGTCCATGCCCGCCACGTTCTTCGCCATATACTCGGCCATCCGCGCCGATTTCAGGGGCGTGACGCCGCGCGAGGATCGCGACCTTCGCCGTCGAGGCCCTTGTCCGTGACCTCCGCCATGAACGCCTTGAAGCGGGCCAGGTTGTAGACGCACTGGGTCTGGATGAACTCGGCCCCGGCGCGCACTTTCTTTGCGAGCCTCGCGGCACGGTAGGTCATCGGGTCCCCGAAGGGGTTCTCGACAGCGCCGATGAAAAGGTCGGGCACGCTCGAAAGCTGGTCGCCGCCCGAGGATCACGCCCTTATCGCGCATCTCCCGCACGACCTTAAGCAAGCTGCATGGAGTCGAGGTCGAAGACGCCCTTTGCCTCCGGCTGGTTGCCCAGGCCTGGTGGTCGCCCGAAAGGCAAAGGATGTTCCTGATGCCCAGGGCGGAGGCGCCCAAGGACGTCCGACTGCAGGGCGATCCTGTTGCGGTCCCTCGTCACCATCTGCAGGACGGGGTCGAGCCCTTCCTGCCTCAGTATCGCGCACGAGGCGAGGCTTGACGAGGCGGACGACGCCCGTCTGGTTGTCCGTAACGTTTACGCTGTCCACGAAGCCCTTCAGGAGACAGCCCTTTTTTCCGCACTGCCTCGGGGTCTGCCCCCTTCGGCGGACCGCACTCGGCGGTCACGGCGAAACGGCCCATCGTCAGCACCTTTTTCAGCCGGCTCTCGATCATGACGCTCTCTGGTCCTCCCTGACGATTTTCCTCGGCCCTTTCCCCTGCTTCTTTGCCCAATTGGCGGGTGGGTACACCTCGTCCATCGACGCAAGCGCGGCCCGTCTCTTCCAGGCGCGTGATGATAAGCTGCCAGGCGCACGGGCTGTCCGGGTCCGCCTCGCAGCGGCCTTCTTTGGAGCCGCCGCACGGCCCGTTGAAAAGCCCTTTGGCGCAGCGCGTTATGGGGCAGATATCGGCGAAGCTGTCGAGCTTGCAGTCTCCGCAGCCGCGGCAGTCCTCAAGCCAGACGCCCGCTTCCCGCGTCTCCGCGATGGCGGTCGTGTTGAGGGCCGGGACGATGTGGACCTTCGGCAGCACCTCCGCCATCGCCTGCACGCCCGCGCCGCAGCCCAGGGAGAGGATCGCGTCGTACTTGTCCGCGACGGGGGTAACCTGGTCGATGAACTCGTAGACGCACTGCCTGTCGAGGGTCATCTCCTTGATTTCCACCTTCTTGTGCTCCTTCGACGCATCGATGCGGAGCTGAGACGCCAGGAGGGCCACTTCCTTCTCGCCGCCGGCCGCGCACTCGGCCACGCAGGTGCCGCATCCGACGATGAGGATCTTCTTGTAGGCGGCGATGCTCGCCTTTATCTCCTCGAAGGGTTTTCTCTCAGCGCTGATCATCGTTCACTCCTTATTACAGCCCCGGCGCTATTTGACGTGCGCCGGGCGTCTCGCTCTTTAAGGCTTGGGAAGACCGAGGAGGCTCGCGGGCGAGGACGTCTATCGAGACGGGAAGGGCCCCCGGCGTCACGGCCTCCAGGCACTCGGCCGGGAACGCCTATCTCCTTGAGGAGGCCACGCGCGTATTCGAGCCGCTTTTGGCGCGCACGTTGCCCTCGCGATACCTGCACGCCCCTTCCGGGCACGTGACCAGATAGACTTTTTCGGCGCCCGCCTCTATGGCCCTGAGCAGATGGAGCGATTCTATCCTTCCGCTGCATGGCAGCGGGAAGAAACGGATCGTCCCGCCGCACTCCTTCTCGAGAGCGCGCCTGTTCGTGTTTTCGTCCGGGTCTATCTGACGACAGAAGAAGATGGTGGTATTGGTACGGATATTTTCGGTTTTCATAACTTCCGCCCCGCCCTAATAAAAAGGACGTCCGGAGTGGACGTCCCGTCTTTTTGACACCCCTCTGTGGTCGGCTAGTTTAACAAAACAAACAACGCATGTCAATGCCTAAGGGCGTTATTCATTGCGTGCCCGGCGTAAGTCGGCGAAAGAGCGGCGTATCTTACGCCGGGCACGCAAGTACCCGATTAAAGCTTGAACAGGAGGTCCGTGTAATTCGGCACCGGCCACATATTCTTCGGTACCAGCGCCTCCATCCGGTCTACGTCTGCGCGCAAGTCCTTCATTGCGGTAACGACCTTGTCGCGGAGCCATTCAGCCTTCTTCACGACATCGCCTATCCCCTCCGCCTTCGCGGTTGCCGCTTCCAGTTGGGCCGCGCTCTTGAAAGAAGACTCCAGGATGTCCGCCAGTTGTTTCAAAAGCTCGTTCTGGGCGGAAGCCGCCACGCCGGCGGATTTGAAACCTGCTGCGGAATCGGCCAGGAAGGTCGCGTATTTCATTCCGGCGGGCAGGAACTCTTTCTTGAACATATCGATCGCGGTAAGTGCCTCTATATTGATCTGCTTGGCATAAGCGTCTACGTAGATATCGTAGCGCGAGTGCAGCTCCTTGTGTGAGAGTACGCCGTATTTCTCAAAGAGCGCCTGCGCCCTCTTGGTAGTGAAGGCCTTCAATGCGTCCACGGAGTTAGCCACGTTCGGCAAGCCGCGCTTTTCCGCCTCCACGACCCATTCTTCCGAATAGTTGTTTCCGTTGAAGATCACCCGGCTATGCTTCTTATAGATGTCCTTGACTATCGCCGCAGCTTCCAGGTTCTTGTTTTTGGCCTTTTCGAGGCGGGTCGCTATCTCGTCGAGGGCTTCGGCAGTGATCGTGTTCAGGGCTACGTTGGGCCCCGAGATCGACTGGGCCGAGCCGACAGTCCGAAATTCGAACTTGTTGCCGGTGAAGGCGAACGGGGAAGTCCTGTTACGGTCCGTATTGTCCTTGGGGATTATAGGCAGCGTGTCAACGCCTACCTTGACGAACTGCGCGCCTTTCGCCGAGAACTTTTCGCCTTTCGATATCTTTTCGAGGATTTCCGTCAGCTCGTCGCCCATAAAGACCGAGACGATGGCCGGCGGGGCCTCGTTGGCGCCGAGTCGATGGTCGTTTCCGGCGCTCGCACAGGTAGCCCTGAGTATATCGGCATGCGTATCTACGGCCTTCAGGAGGGCGCTCACGAAGAGGAGGAACGTTACGTTCTCGCCCGGCGTACGTCCGGGTTCGAGCAGGTTGATATTGTCATCGGTCGAGAGAGACCAGTTGTTGTGCTTGCCCGACCCATTAATGCCGGCATACGGTTTTTCATGGAGCAGGCATACGAGGCCGTGGCGGAAGGCCACCTTCTGCATCGTCTCCATGACGAGCTGGTTGTGGTCGGCGGCGATATTGGTAGTGGTAAAGACGGGGGCCATCTCATACTGCGCCGGTGCAACCTCGTTATGCTTGGTCTTGGAGCTGATGCCCATCTTCCACAGCTCGGTGTCGAGGTCTTGCATGTAGGCGGAAACCCTGTCTTTGATCGCTCCGAAGTACTGGTCCTCAAGCTCTTGCCCCTTTGGGGCGGGGGCGCCGAACATGGTGCGGCCGGTCAGCATGAGATCGGTGCGCTCCATATAAAACTTCTTGTCCACGAGAAAATATTCCTGCTCGGGACCGACGGTCGATGTCACCTTCGACGATGTGGTGTTGCCAAGTGCCTTCAGCACCCGCAACGCCTGTTTCGAAACAGCGGCCATCGAGCGGAGCAAGGGCGTCTTCTTGTCGAGTGCTTCGCCGTTGTAGGAATAGAAGGCCGTCGGGATGGTCAGCGTTACATTGCCGCTTTCATCTTCCTTGAGGAACGCGGGCGACGTGCAGTCCCAGGCCGTATATCCCCTCGCTTCGAAAGTGGCGCGCAAGCCGCCGCTTGGGAATGAAGAGGCATCCGGCTCGCCCTGTATAAGCTGTTTTCCGGAAAATTCGACTACTACGCCGCCATCGGCGGTCGGGGATATGAATGAATCGTGCTTCTCCGCCGTTATGCCGGTCAGAGGATGGAACCAGTGCGTATAGTGCGTAGCCCCTTTCTCAATGGCCCAGTCCTTCATGGCGTTCGCAACTATGTCCGCGACATGCGGCTGCAAGGGCAGATCTTTTTCGATCGTTTGCCTCAGGGCCTTGTAAATTTCCTTGGGGAGCCTTTCCTTCATGACCTTATCGTTGAAAACGTTGGAGCCGAAAACTTCCGTAAGCTTCATGGTCTTATTTTTCCTCCTTGCTTTTTTGTAAATCCTCTCGGACATGGGAGAACAGGCCCAATGACCTTAACAGGTCCATTTTTTATGCGAGATATGTAACGTCTCGCCGTTTACAAGTAAAATTTACACTAATGTGGTAACTCCCGCCACTGGATTCTCCCGGCGGCTGCCTTTGAATCCGGCGGCCTACCCTATGGCGCTGCCGTCGCGCTCGCCCGTCCGTATCCGGATGCACTCCTCCAGGGGCAACACAAATATCTTCCCGTCTCCGATTTCTCCGGTCCGGCCTCCCTTGATGATCGCTTCGGTCGTCCGCTCCACGAAATCATCGTTGACCGCTATAAGAAGCTGGACCTTTCTGAGCAGGTTTCCCATCTCCTTGACGCCCCTGTAGACTTCGGTCACGCCCATCTGGCGTCCGTGGCCCAGTACCTCGCTTACAGTTATCAGGTTTACGTCCGCCTTGTACAGCTCTTCCTTTACCGCCTCCAGCCTGTCCGGTTTAATAATGGCGATAATCACTTTCATGCTCTCCTCCCTCCTCTTGACTTTCGGCGCTCGCATACGCTCGCTTTAATACCCTGCTGCAAGCAGCAGGGTATTTATCGCTATTCAAGTATCGTATATGCATTCTCGTTGTGCTGCGTAAGGTCGAGACCCATGATCTCTTCCTTTTCGGGGACCCTCATACCTATCACCCAATCGACCACCTTGTAAAGAATAATGCTTGCGACGAAGCTGTACGCGAGGGTCACCCCGACGGCCGCAGCCTGGATCAAAAACTGCTTGGGGTTGCCCAGGAAAAGGCCGTTCGCGCCGTCCGGATTGACGAGCTTCGAGGCGAAAAGCCCGGTGGCCAGCGCGCCGAAGACGCCGCCCACGCAATGGACGCCGAAGGTGTCGAGCGAGTCGTCATATCCGAGCCGCGGCTTAACGATTGCGACGGCCAGGAAGCAAAAGAGGCTGACGAACATGCCTATAATGATGGCCGGGATGACGCTTACATAGCCGGACGCCGGCGTGATCGCCACGAGACCTGCGACTGCACCCGTTGCCGTACCGAAGGCCGTCGGCTTGCCGTTGTGGATCCATTCTATAAGCGCCCAAGAAAGGCCGGCTGTCGCAGCGGCCGTGTTGGTCACCACGAACGCGTTTACCGCCAGGCCGTTCGCAGCCAGAGCGCTGCCCGCGTTAAACCCGAACCAGCCGAACCAGAGCAGCGCGGTGCCCAGTATAACGTGCGGCAGGTTGTGGGGCGGAATGGGTTTCTTATCGTAGCCCTTCCTTTTGCCTATCAGTATGCAGGTGGCCAGTGCGGCGATGCCGGAATTGATATGGACGACGGTGCCCCCCGCGAAATCGAGCGCCCCCAGGTCCTTAAGCCATCCCCCCATGCCCCATACCCAGTGTGCGACGGGGTCATAGACAAAGGTGGCCCAAAGGACAATGAATACGCAGAACCCGGAGAACTTCATGCGCTCCGCGAATGCTCCCACGATCAGGGCAGGCGTTATGATGGCGAACATAGCCTGGAAGATCATGAACGCCTGGTGGGGGATCGTCGGGGCGTAATCCTTATAGACTTCCAGGCCGACGCCGTTCAAGCCCGCCCACTGGAAGCCGCCCCAGAACCCCTTGCCGGGCCCGAAGGCAAGGCTATACCCGTAGAGTACCCACTGGAGGCTGATAATCGCGAGGATCGTAAAGCACTGCATCAGCACGCTGAGGACGTTCTTGCGCCGAACCATGCCCCCATAAAAGAAAGCCAGCCCGGGGGTCATGAGCATTACCAGTGCCGAGCACGCCAGCACCCATCCAGTATCACCCGTATTCATGAAAGTCTCCTCCTTGGACCGTCAAAATAAAAAGGCGTCTCCTGTCCGTCAAGTACGTGGACAAGGGACGCCTTCGTCCGGCCGCCAGGGCAAAAAAATGGCGCTCTTTCCTAAGAACGCCGCCGTTTTAACACTTCAACGTGTTTGCCCGATCTGCGGGCTTATATCGCTACAAGTAAAAGTTTAAGGCTTTTGGTAACCGGCAATTATTGGGGCTAGCGTCGCCCCCTCCACGTGCGAAGCCCGTGGAGCCTCCCCCTCACAGACTCGCTTTCGCTCGTGGTCCTGGATACCCGGCGGTTTGCAGCAGGGTAACTTCGAAAGGCCCGGAAAGAGGCGCGCCCATGTGCACCGTGCCTTGATAAGCCCGCCTGTTTCCTGCGAAACGTCGATCTTTTTGCCTATCAGGCTCACGTAGAGGCCTTCGTTCTGCACGTCGCCCACAAAGGCGAAGCCCTTGAGCACGCCGTCTTCGATCACGACTTTCCTGTAAGACCGCTCGTCCTCTTCCCGCAAGACGCCCGGCCCTTCGTCCCTGCTCCTGCCCGCAGTAAATATGGAGACGCCGAATACGCGCAGGACGTTCCTGGCAAGGCTTCCCGCATATGCGGCCCTCGCCCCGGACATATTGAAGGCCGCTATCCTGCCCTGCTCCACAGCGGCAGGCCACAGGGCGTTCACCCTCGGCTCCCCGTAAACGACGTCCATCGTCAGGGCTGCATCGCCCGCTGCGAAAATGCCGGGCAGGCTTGTCTCCTGGCGCTCATCCACGCATATGCCTTTCTTTACGTCTACGCCGCTGCTTGCAAGAAAGCCTGTGCAGGGGCGGACCCCTTTGCCGAAAATTACCAGATCGCAGGCCCTCCTGCCGCCGGACTTAAGAGAGACTTCTCCGTTCTCCCCGATCTCCGTGATGTCGTCGCCGGTGAGGACCTCCACCCCGAGGGCTTCTATGTTCCGGCGGACGAATTCCGCTGCCGGCCTGTCGAGCATCGAGGAAAATATGCGTTCCGAGGAAACGACGTAGGTGATATCCATGCCCAGCTTGCGCAGCGCGTCGCCCGTTTCCATGCTCACCGGGCCCGCGCCCGCTATAACGGCCCGCCCCCCGCTGCCTTTGACCAGCCCCTTCATCCGGGCGATATCGGGCAGGTCGCGGACGGTGAAGACAAACGGCAGGGAAGCGCCCTTCATTTGCGGTTTTTCGGGGACGCCGCCGGTCGCGATAAGCAGCCTGTCGTAGCTGAAGGCCCGGCCGGGCGAGACAAGGACCCGGCGCCTGTAGTGGTCTATCTCCGTAACCTCTCTGCCGGTAATGACCGATACGCCTTCCGGGACAGGCAGAAAAATGTTCTTTTCTTCCATCTCATTCGAGAGGCGGTAGGGCAGGGCCATCTTCGCGTAGGGGGCGATTTCTTCTTTCGACAGCACGGTAACGGCCCCCTCGGGGTCGAGGCGCCGCAGCCATGCAGCGGCCGTCATCCCTGCGGGGCCTGCGCCTATGATGAGGTAGTTCATTGTCCGGTCCTAAAGCTCGAGCTCCGCGAGCTTCTCCTTGTCCGGCACCCCCGCCGCGCTCCATCCGCGCAGGCTGTAGTACTCGGGCAGCATCTTTGCAAGCTCGCTCACGTGCCCCTTCGCTCCGCCTTCGGCCAGAGGCACTTTCAACAGGCGCTCGGGCAGCGTGTCGTCTTTCGCCGTAAACCCGGCTTTGATATTATAGAGGCGCTCAAGGTTCCAGATGCGCTCGCCCGCCTTCATGAATTCGTCGGTCGTGTACGGAACGCCGGTAGCAGCGCTCAATAGCTCCGCGATCTCGTCCGCGCCGATGCCGAAGGTGGCAAAGAGGCACATGCCCGTCGAATCGAGGGCCGCGGTCAGGTTTTGAAAGATAATGACCCACTGTGCCTTCCCCTCGGTGGCCATCATATCGATTTTCACAGGGTTGCCGAGCACCTCCACCGCCGTCGTGTAGCCCCGGACGTGGCAGCCGCCCCGGTTGCCCGTTGCATAATTGAGCCCTATGCCCTGCAGGGCGCGCGGGTCGTACGCGGGCATCTCCTGCTTCTTCACGGTCATCGAATACTCCGGGTGCTCGTAGCTCGCTGCGAGCCGGTAGCTCCCCATCGCAAGCTTTTTGCCGAACCCCACGCCAACGCCCGTCAGGCGGACCATCTCGACCATGGCCTCCGCGTTGCCGAAATTCAACGGGATGCCCCCCGTCTCATCGAGACCGATAATACCGTCCTCGAACATCTCCATCGCGCAGGCGACGGTCGAGCCCATGGAGATCGTGTCGATGCCGTATTCGTTGCAGAGGTAATTCGCCTTCGTCACCGCATCGAGGTCGTCGACGCCGCACGCAGGCCCGAAGGCCCAGGCGCTCTCGTACTCCGGCCCCTCTCCGTGTGCCCGCGTATTTGGGGTTGGTGACCCGCGTCGCGCGGCCGCAGCTTATGATGCAGGAAAAACACCCTCTCGGGCGCGTAAGGAGTCTGCTTGGAGAGCGACTCGCCGCCGACCCTGTCGGCACCGGCAAACGTGGGCTGCCGGAAGTTACGGGTGGGCAGGCCGCCGCTTTCGTTAAGAATGTTGACCAGTACGTCCGTACCGAAGGCCTTCAACCCCCCTCCGCCAACGGGGTGGCTTTTTATCTTCATCCAGGCCTTCATCATCGCCTTCCGGAAGGCGTCAGCGTCGGCCACCCGGACCGCGCCTGTGCCCCGGACTGCCACCGCCTTGAGGTTCTTGGCGCCCATGACGGCCCCGACGCCGGTCCGACCGGCCGCCCGACCGTACTCGTTAATGATATTGGCCATCAGCACGCCACGCTCCCCGGCGGGCCCGATGCAGGCGACGCTCGCCTCCGGGTCCGTTTCGAGCCGCACCATGTCCGTGGTCTTATCGGCCGTTTTTCCCCAGAGATGGGCTGCGTCGCGGATTGCAACCGCGTCATCGTCGATCCAGATGTAGGCCGGTTTTTTCGCCTGCCCCTCGACGACCAGAAGGTCGTAGCCCGCATACTTCAGCATGGGGCCGAAGACGCCGCCCGAGCTGGAGGCCGCGATTGTGCCCGTAAGGGGGCCTTTCGTCACGACATCGAAGTGGCCGGCGGACGGGGCGTTTGTGCCCGAGAGCGGCCCCGGCGCGAAGATCAGCTTGTTCTTCGGGCCCAGCGGATCGATGGAAGGGTCCGTTTCGGCGAACATCAGATAGGTCCCGAGCCCGCGGCCGCCGATATATTTTTTCGCCGTTGAAAGATCGAGCGGCTCTTTGACGATCGACCCGCTCGATAAGTCGATTCGGAGGATCTGACCGGTCCAGCCGTTCATCGCTACACCTCCTCAAAGCTCTTTTTCAGTTCCAAGGCAATGGCCCTCTGGCGCGACCGCACGGCATCGGCTTCGTCGACGTAGACGATGGCCTGGGTGGGGCAGAAGGCTACGCATTCCGGTTCTCCCCCGCAGAGGTCGCACTTGACGATGCGCCGCTTCGCGGTCTCGTAAACGACCGCGCCGAAGGGGCAGGCGAGCGCGCACATGCGGCAGCCGATGCATTTTGCCTCGTCCCAGCCAACGCGGCCGAGGGCGCGGTCTTCGTGCATTGCCGTAGTAGGGCACACTGACACGCATGGGGCGTCCTCGCACTGCTGGCAGGTGGTGGGCACGGAGAAACCATCCGGCTCCCACGAAGCGACGTGGATGCGCGCCGTGTGGGGACGGAACTCCCTGTCATGGAAGAAAGAGCACGAAAGCTCGCAGTTGCGGCAGCCGGTGCACCGGTCCGGATAGATCATCAGCATTTTGCTCATTGCCCGCCTCCCTAAGATAGAAGACTATCCGCGCATACCGGGGGCCGCGCCGAAGGTACTTCTCTGCGAATGGCCCCGCATGCCTCTTTCCAAAGCATATACGCGCGGTTAGGCGACTTCAATATGTCTTATTTGACATAAAAGGAAGCGTGTTTATGTTAGACTCGCGCAACTATGGCGTGTCATGAGACCAATGGCTGGGGAAAGGCGAAAAAGCTAAACCAAATGCTTTGGGCAGCCGTACTAGCGCACATAGTCGAGATATTGAGACGAGGTCTATGCCGGGAAGAGATGGGGGATGTGCCGGGCAAGATGCGGCTGCATATGAGGATGCAGAGGCGGTGGCGCGCGAGACTCGGGACGCGCAGGCGTACTTTTTGGTACGTCGGAGCGTCACGAGCCGAAGCGCAGCGCCGCATATTGCTGCGCCTCAGATGCAGCCGCCCACCATTACTCCATTACGGTATAGGCTGATTCGCGGTGCTGGCTCAGATCCAGCCCCACAATCTCTTCCTTCAAGGGCACGCGGACTGCGGTGAAGAGATCGACTGCCTTATAGATGATGTAGGTAGCGACCAGGCTGTAAGCCGCGACTGCGGCAGTTGCCAGGAGCTGGACAAGGAACTGCCGGTTGTTGCCGAAGAACAGGCCGTCAGCCCCTGCCGGGTTGATCGCCTTCGAGGCCAGCAGGCCTGTAACCAGCATGCCGATGATGCCGCCTATGCCGTGCACGCCGAATGCGTCGAGGGAATCGTCGTAGCCGAGCTTCGGCTTGATCAAGCTGACGCAGATAAAGCATATTATGCTCGCGATGAGCCCTATGATTATCGCCGCGAAGGTGCCCACGAAGCCGGAGGCCGCCGTGATCGTGGCAAGGCCCGCGATCGAGCCGGTTATCGTGCCGAACATGGTGGGCTTGCCCGTGAAGAGCCATTCGAGAACCGCCCACGTCAGTCCTGCGGTCGCAGCGCCTATGTGCGTAACTACCAGGGCATGGACCGCGAGGCCGTTCGCAGCCAGCGCGCTGCCGGCGTTGAACCCGAACCAGCCGAACCAGAGCAGCGCTCCGCCCAGCACGGTGAAGGGCAGGTTGTGCGGGGGAACGGGCTTATTCTTATATCCGGTGCGCCGGCCGATGACCAGGGCCGTAACGAGGGCGGCGATGCCCGCATTGATGTGGACGACGCTGCCTCCCGCAAAATCGATCACGCCCATCTCTTTCAGCCACCCCCCCACGCCCCACACCCAATGGCAAACGGGGTCGTAAACGAAAGTCGCCCAGAGGACGGTGAAGATAAGAAAAGCGGAGAACTTCATGCGCTCGGCGAACGCGCCGATGATGAGGGCAGGCGTAATGATCGCAAACATGGCCTGGAAGATCATGAAAGCCTCATGCGGAATAGTCGGCGCATAGTCGGCATAAGGGGCTGCGCCGACGCCCGCGAGACCGGCCCATGCAAGGCTGCCGATGAACTTATTGCCCGGCGCGAACGAAAGGCTGTAACCGAAGAACACCCACTGGAGCGTAAGGATGCAAAGGACTACGAAGCACTGCATGAGGACGCCGAGTATGTTCTTGCGCCGCACCATCCCGCCGTAAAAAAAGGCGAGCCCCGGCGTCATGAGCATCACGAGCCCGGTAGAGATCAACACCCACGCGGTATCACCTGCGCTTATCATTCCTCTCCTCCCTGGAGTTATCTATGCGGCGGACCGCGCCTGCTTACTCGCGCGCAACGCCCTTTCGAAAGGCCTTCAGGTGCGCAAAAAGGGCTTTCCCTTGCCGGTAACCTCAACGTTTCCTCGACACCCCAATGTGTCAGATTGCGCTTTGGAAGGACTTCCGCCTTTTACAAGTCGAAAAGGTGCATTAATGGTAACTCGGGGGGAAGGGGTGCGGCTCTTTTAGTTCCTGCATCCTGCGGTGAGGCCCCTGCCGCCTTTGTGGCCGGCTGCGCGTCCGTTGAGCCTCTCGTATTTTGCCCTTATCTTATTGCGGATCTTTACGACGCTGACATGGGAGATGCCCAGCTTCTGCCCTATTTCCCGCGTAGTCAGGCCTTCGAGGCAGAAGAACAGGACGTCCCTTTCCCTCTGGCTCGTGTCCGACCCAGTCATCGCCTCAACCACCAGTATGGTCTCCACCTGGTCGCACGACGGTCGGCCCTCCGCAATGAGCATCTCTTCGAGGTGCGGCCCGTCCTCTTCCATTATGCGGTTGAGGCTCAAAAGCGTCGTGGGGTCCTGCGCTTTCCTTATGTAGTTCTTGAGGTGGAAATAGCAGCCCTGGAGTATATAACTGTCCGTCTTGTCTTCCAGGTTACCCGCCTGGAAATCGCACCACAGGTGTATCAGGGCCTCCTGAAGAAGGTCCTGGTCGTCCATGAAGGTGAAGTGGCCGTTCAGCTTGCGGGCGATCCTGCGGAGCGTGGGCGAGAGCTTATCGACGAGGGACTCGAAGGAGAAGTAGCCGGTCCTCGTGCGGACCTTCCGCGTTCCGGCCGTGTTGTCTACGCTTACAAGATGTCTGCTCGCCATTTCTTCCATTTTATGCCCCTCAAACAAAAAAGGCGTCCGAACCCTTTTTTAAGGTTCAGGACGCCTGAGTCCTCTGATTGTTTTTTGCCTACGCAGGCAACGGGAAAGACTTCAATGTCTTCTTTTCAGTAGTATCCTACAAAAACGTATCCCTGTCAAGCTTGATCGGAGGGCAAAACACGTTTATCACGAGGGGTTGTAGGGTGGCGGTATCTTAGGCTCTTTTCTTATCGTCTGATGTCGGCCGCCACGATGATCGCGTCAGCCACTTCCCTCATGCTCTTCCTGAGGTCCATGCTTTTTTTGTGGATCTTCTTGTACGCCTCGTCCTCTCCGATGCCCATCTCCTTCATCAGCACGCCCTTGGCCCTCTCCACGACCTTCCTCGTCTCCAGGGCCTCTTTCGCCGACAGTATCTCCTGGTCGAGGCGCGTGTTCTCGATCGCCACGGCCGCCTGGTTGGCGATGGCCTGCATGATGTCGATCTCCTCCCTGGAGAAGTTGTGCTGCTTCTGCATGTAGCTGTTTATGACGCCGATGACCCTGTCCTTAATCATCATCGGCACCGCTATCATGGAGACGACGCCCTCTTTCTTTGCGACGTGCGGGTACATATAGCCCGGCTCTTTCGTGACGTCGGCAACAGTGATGGGCCGTTTTTCGAGCACCACCCTGCCCGCGCTCGACTGGCCCACCTTCAGGTTCGGCTTGTTGATGTATTCCTGGCTGAGGCTCTGCGTTGCCGCAATGACAAGCTCCTGCTTCTTTTCATCAAGGAGCATGATCGAGCAGATTTTCGTGCCCATTACCTGGGCGGTCATTGTCACGATAAGCTGGAGTATCTCTTTCAGGTAGTAATCGGAGACGATGGTGCGGCTTACCTCCGACAGGAGGTCGAGCTGCTTGGCTTTCCTGTTGATCTCTTCGTAGACGACTGCGTTCTCGATGGCGCTCCCTATGTATTTCGAGATCGTGAAGAGCAGGTTAATCTGGTCCTCGGGGTACTCGTGCTCTTTTTTGTGGTGCAGGTTCATAACGCCCGTGATCTTGTCCTTCGCAAGGATGGGGACCGCCAGAAAGGCCTCGTACTTATCCTCGGCCAGCGCGGTGAAGCTCTTGAACCTCGGGTCCTTGTACGCCTGGCGCGCGAGCGCGACGGGCTTCTTTTCCTTTGCGGCCCAGCCGGTCACGCCTTCGCCCAGCTTCAGCTTGATCGCACCCACGACCTTGCTGTGGCCCGTGCCGGCGGCACGGAGCGTCAACTCGTCGTTCTGCTCGCTGTAAAGATAGATAAGGCACGAGTCTGTGCCGGTCAGGCCGACCACCATATCGACGATATGGGCCAGAAGCTCATTCAGCTCCAGGTTGCTGCTGATGTGCTGGGCCACCTGGTGTAAGATGGCCAACTCCTGGTCTTTCCAGTTCTTTTTCTGCCCTGTTTTTGTCGCCACTGGGTGCCCCGTACGAGAATAAGCCCGGAATAAGAGTTTATCTTATTGTATCGCACTCCCTTTGTCAACTTTGCCCCGCCTTACGTTTTAGCCGCTCCCGGCCAGCGAATAAAATCTATTTCCCATAGAGATTATTCTGTGATAGAAAGATGTGCGAGGTAATCCGGAAATGGCTGGCAAACAGAACGAGATGGACCGGCTGCTCAAGGCCCTGCGCGACCCCGACTGGGAGAAGCGCTTCAAGGCCGCCGAGGGGCTAGGGCAAGCTGAAGAGGGCAAGGGCAGTAAGGCCGCTTATCGAGGCGCTCAAAGACGAAGAGGAATACGTCCGGGAAGGGGCCGCCTGGGCCCTTGGCGAAATAGGCCACAAGATAGCGGTCGAGCACCTGACGGAAACGCTCGCAGACAAGGACAGGTACGTGCGGGAAGGGGCCGTGACCGCCCTCGGCAAGATAAAAGACCCGGCTGTCGTCGCTCCGCTCGCGGGCTCGTTGAGAGACCCGGAAGAATCGATGAGGCGGGCCGCCGAAGAGGCCCTGGGAGGGCTCGGGCCGGCCGCACTCGGGGAGGTCACCGGTCTGCTAACGGATGCGGACTGGGACATCAGGTGGAGGGTCACGCACATCATGGGGCGCATCAAGGACGGCTCGGTCGTCCCGGCCCTGTGTACAAGCCTGAAGGACGAAAACAAATACGTGCGGGAAGGGGCGGCAGCGGCCCTCGGCGAGATAGGGGACAAAAAGGCCGTGCCGGCACTGGTCGAGGCCCTTGGCGATCAGAATAAATACGTGCGCGAAGAGGTCGTGAACGCCCTGGGCGAGCTGGGCGACAAAAGGGCGGTTGATGCCCTCATAGGCGCCCTCGACGACGCGGACTGGGGCGTCCGGTGGGGCGCAACGAACGCCCTTGGCGAGATAAGGGACAAAAAGGCGATCGACGCGCTCATCCTGCGCCTGAAAGACGAAGCGCGATACGTCCGCGAGGGCGCGGCGCTCGCGCTGTCCAGGATAGGCAGGGCGGCGGTGCCGACGCTCATCGAATCCCTGAGGGACAAAGACCGCAACATAAGGCGCTGGGCCGCCTGGACCCTGGGTAAGATCAAGGACGAGAGGGCCGCCAGGCACCTCATAGGGGCGCTCAACGACGAGGACGGGGGGGTGCAGTTCGCCGCGGAAGTCGCCCTCGCCGAGATGGAAGAGTAGCCGTAGCGCAATCGACGAAAAAGGAATATCTTAAGGGAAGACTATGACGTGCTACATGTGCGTAAAGGTGCCCGTAGCGAACCTGCGAAAAACGCCCAAAGAGGCCATGCCGCTCCTCGTCCGCGATGAGATGCAGGAGAGCCAGCTCCTTTTCAACGAGGTCGTCGCAATCCGGGAGGAGCGCGGCGATTGGCTGGCGGTCGATGCGGTCGAGCAGCAGAAGCTCGTCGACGGCACATGGCAAGGCTACCCAGGCTGGATGCGAAGAAAAGACCTTGCGCCTGCGGACGGGCCTGCGCCCTATAACGGTGTAGTAAAGGCGCCCTTCACGACGGCGCGCATTTTACCCGCCGCAAAAGCAGCGGCCGTTTTCCCTCTCGGCCTCGGCACGAGGCTCTCTTTCACGGACGAGGCGAAGGGATTTCTGGGGTTTGCGATGGAAGGCGGGAAGCCGGCGTGGGTGGCAAAGGATGCGATTGCGTCGATGCCGCCCAAAGGCGGCGTAAAGCCCGCGGAAGTAGTCAGGCTCGCACGCCTTTTCCTGGGCGCCGTATACCTCTGGGGCGGCCGCTCGATGCCGATGCCCTGGGCGGTCGGCCCCGTCATGGGCATCGATTGCTCGGCCCTCGTGAGCCTCGCCTTTCGCGCAGCAGGAATCGATTTACCGAGGGATGCCCACGATCAATGCAAGGCGGCATCGTCGATAGAGGCGGCATCGTTGAAGGCGGCGGACCTGATCTTTCTCGCCTCGGCAGGCGTTGACGATACGGTGCGCCACGTGATGGTCCACCTGGGCGGCGAGCGCCTGATCGAAGCCGCGGAGACGGGCGACATGGTGCGGATAAGCACGTTTCGTGAGAGGCTCGGCGTCTCCCTGAAGGAGATCGCGAAGGGGCATGGCACAGGCCCGGAGAGAAAAATATACTTCGGAAGGATTCTATAACGGGAGGAAAATATGTCTGTCTTATTGGAGCTTGCGATGTTCCCCACGGACAAAGGCGCGAGCGTGAGCACCTATGTTGCGCGGATCATCGGTATGTTCGACAAAAAGGGCCTTGACTACCGCCTCACGCCGATGGGCACGGTAATCGAGACGGACGACCTCGAGACCGGGCTCAAGGCAATCGCCGACGCCTATAAGGAGCTCGAGCCGGACTGTGGAAGGGTCTACGCAACGGCCAAGCTCGACATCAAAAAGGGCAAAGGCGGCAGGCTCACGCAGAAAATCGAATCCGTCGAGAGCAAGATTGGGAAGAAGGCAAAGACCTGATAGATCCTCGCCGCCACACCCGGTCAGGCCAGCCGGATGCGGAACTTATCGACCATGTGGTCCGGGTTATAGGATAGCTTCGCCTCCCTCAAACCCGGCTCCCCCAGGTCCTGCTCGCGGTTGACGAAAGGTATGCCCGACCATTCACGCTCGCAGAACTGCTGGTTTATCGCAGCGTAAAGGCCGCGTATATCTACGTTCGCTTTCTCTATATGGACGACGGCGGCCTGCGCATTGAGGCGCTCTCCAAGGGTGAACGCCTCGACCTTGCCATCGATGAGGATCGCCCCGCCTTTTATCTGTAATGCGCGGAAATTCAGGAGGGCTTCCCGCGTTGCGTCGCCCTCGCCGATCAGGTTCAGGTCCTCCTCGCACCGCCGCAGCTCGCACCACGTGACCGCCATTTCCAGGCAGGCATCGATATGGCGCTCCTCGATCGGCTCATAAACAAACCTGTAAGAGCGCATGAGGTAATTGAGGTGGTTCCGCTTGGACCGGTACGTCTTGCCTTCCAGCCTGATGAGGTCGTCGGTCCGGTAGACGTAATCGGAGTGGTCGCGCACGGGCTCGGACATGAAGCCCCCGTCGGAGGCAAGCTCGGCCGCGAGCCGCGCGTCCGCCCTATCTATGCGCGGCGCCTCGATATGCTTCTCATCTGCCAGCCACGAAAGGAGCATCCGGGTAACTTCCGCCCGCGACGGCGGCCCGATCGGGGGTAGGGCGCAGAGACCGTTTCCGGGAAGCCCGCCGATTACCAGCAGCCAATCGCCGAATACGGACCAGGAAAACCCGTAATGCGACCTCCATATGAACATGTTGGTGAAATTCAGCTCGGACGTTTCCGGCCCGTAGGCCTCAAGCCTGCCCCTGATGAAGTCCCTGTCTTCGATGCCGACAGGCTTGAATTCCGGAAACTCGGGCATCAGGACGGTTCCTTTTCGGGGACCTCGGCGAGCATGGCCTTCCAGACTTCTGCACAGGCGTCGCTCGGGGCGCGCCAGTCGGCCCGCGGAGAGAGGGAGCCGCCCGAGCCCACCTTCGGTCCGTTGGCTATGCAGCTTCGCTTGTACTGGCTCGTCTCGAAGAAGCGGTCGACGAAAACGGAGAGCCAGCGCTTGATCTCGCCTATGGTGTAAGAGACGCGTTTCTCTTCAGGCACGTCGGGCCAGGCGCCCTTGCTCTTATCGTGCCATGCAGTCCATGAGAGGAAGGCCGCCTTCGGCGGCGCGTAACCGAAGCGGAGTATGTAATAGAGCGTGAAATCCTGAAGGCTGTACGGCCCGACTACGTCCTCCGAGCGCTGCCCCGGCTCTTCGCTGCTTTCCGCCGGGATAAGCTCCGGGCTGATCTCCGTGTCGAGGACATCCATAAGGGCCCTGCTCGCCTCAGGCCCGAAGAACTTTTTGCCGGCAACCCAGCGGATAAGGTACTGGACGAGCGTTTTGGGCACGCTCGAATTTACGTGGTAGTGCGCCATGTGGTCACCCACGCCGTATGTGGACCATCCGAGGGCAAGCTCCGACAAATCGCTCGTCCCTACCACGAGGCCGCCCCGCAGGTTGGCAAGCCTGAACAGGTGGCTCGTCCGCTCTCCCGCCTGCACGTTCTCGAAGGTGATGTCATAGACAGGCTCGCCTTTTGCGAAGGGGTGGCCGATGTCTTTGAACATCTGGAGGCACGACGGCTTTATATCGATCTCTTCGAAGGAGCAGCCCAGCGCGGCAATCAGCCTGCGCGCCTGGTCCATCGTGCGGGCGCTCGTCGCAAAGCCGGGCAGCAGGCAGGCGATGACGTTCGTCCTCGGCAACCCCCTGACGTCCATGGCCCGGACTGCGACGATGAGGGCCTGCGTAGAGTCGAGGCCTCCGGAGACGCCGATCACGACCTTTTTTATGCGCGCAAAATCGAGCCGCTTTGCCAGCCCCTGCACCTGTATCTCGTAGACCTCCCTGCACCTATGGTCCTGCCGCTCGACGTCGGAAGGCACGAATGGGAACCGCTCGTAGGCGCGGTCGAGGAAAAGGGCTTTGTCCCTCGCGACCACCGCGTCGACGGAAAGCGTGCGGAAGGCTGCGACATCGCCCGCGTGGCGCAGGACCGACTGGCCGAAGCTGTTCTGCCGCATCCGGTCCTGGCTTAGCCTCTCCAGGTCTACGTCGCCCGTTATAAGCTGCGCTTCGTAGGAGAAGCGCTTCGATTCGGCGAGCTTCGTCCCGTTCTCGTAGATCATGGCCTGACCGTCCCAGGCGAGGTCCGTCGTAGATTCGCCGAACCCAGCCGACGTGTACATGTAGGCGGCGATGCAGCGGGCCGACTGGTTGGCGACGAGCTGCCGCCTGTACCCTGCCTTACCGACAGTTACATTCGATCCCGACAGGTTGACGAGGACGGTCGCGCCTGCGAGGGCCGCGTAAGATGAAGGCGGGATGGGCACCCACAGGTCTTCGCAGATCTCGACGAAGAAACGCAGGTCCGGCTGGGCGGGCGTCTGAAAAATGAGCTTCGTGCCGAAGGGCACGTCTTGTCCGAAAAGCGCGATCCGGTCACAGGCCGCGTAGTCGGCAGGCGCGAAGTAGCGCATCTCGTAGTATTCGCGATAATTGGGCAGGTACGTCTTCGGTACGACGCCGATGATATTTCCGCCGCAGATGATTGCTGCGCAGTTGAAAAGAAGGCTGTTCAAGCGGAGCGGCAGGCCGACGACCGTAACGATAGGGATTTCCGCGGAGGCCTCGGCGACTTTCGAAAGTGCGTCGAGGCAGCCTGCGAGCAGCGCCTCCTGGTGGAAAAGGTCGTCGCACGAATAGCCTGCAAGGCCCAACTCCGGGAAGGCAACGACGAGCGCGTTTCGCTTCGCCGCCTCTTTCATCAAGGCGATTGTCTGCTCTGCGTTGAAAGCGGGGTTTGCTACGCGGACTGCAGGTATCGCAGCGGCTATGCGGACGAAATTATGGTTATAAAGGTTGAAGAACTCACCTTCCTGCACCATATTCCCTCCGTTAATAGGGGCGGTTAAAAGTAGGACCCTGCGTTATTTCGCAGCAAGGCCGCGCGCGTAATCGAGGGCCTCCGCGATCCGGTCCGCCGGGACGCCCCCCTGGGCCATCTGGGGGTTGCCGCCGCCTTTGCCCCCGTATTTCGCAGTGACCGTTTTGACGATGTCTCCCGCGTGGACGGTTGCTGCGAGGTCCTTCGTCACGGCAGCCACGAGAAGGCCTTTTTCCCCGTCCCTTGCGCCGGCGATGACTACGCAGCTTTTCATCCTGTCACGGACGAGGTCTGTTGCCTTCCGCAAATCGTCTGCTCCGCCTTCGGGCAAAAATACGGAGACTATTGCCGCGTGGTCGCTTCCGGCGGCAGCCTTGATTGCCTCCTCAACGTGCCGGCGTATCAGCTCTTCCTTGAGACGCCTTATCTCTTTTTCACGGGCATCGAGGTCGGCAAGGAGCGCAGTCGCCCGCGCCTCGAGCCCTTCGAGGTCCGTCTTCAGGTCGCGGGCAACCGCCCGCGCCTTGCCCTCGATGCTCCTCCTGTGGGTCAGCGCGCCCATGCCCGTAACTGCCTCTATCCTGCGCACGCCTGCAGCAAGCGAGCCTTCGCCCACTATCGAGAAGCTGCCTATCTCTCCCGTGTTGCGGACGTGCGTTCCGCCGCACAGCTCTCTGCTGAAATCGCCTATCGAGACGACGCGGACGGTCTCGCCGTATTTTTCTTCGAAAAGGGCGGTGGCGCCTTCGCGGATCGCCTCTTCGCGCGATTTTACGTCCGTCCTGACCTCGACCATGTCGAGGATCTTCTCGTTGACTATATCCTCCACCTGCGCGATCTCTACGGCCGCAAGGCCCTGGAAGTGGCTGAAGTCGAAGCGCAGCCTGTCGCGCTCGACGAGAGAGCCCGACTGCTTCACGTGCTCGCCCAGGACCTGGCGCAGGGCGAACTGGAGCAGGTGCGTCGCCGTATGGTTCCGCGCGATCGCGCGCCTTTTCTGCCTGTCTACGGCAAGGTGGGCGCGCCCGCCCGCTTTGAGCTGCCCTTCTCTACTTTAAGGGCATGGGAGGAGAGGTTGTCCCTCACGACCGTCACGCCTCCGACGCTCGCTACGGACGAACCCTGCTCGACTATGCCGTCGTCGCTTACCTGGCCGCCCTTCTCAGCGTAAAAGGGCGTAACGTCGAAGAATACCTGCGCCTCTTCCCCAACGCCTACCTCTTCGACGGGGGCGCCGTCTTTCACGATGGCCGTTATCGTCGCGTCGGAGTCGAGCGTGTCGTATCCGCTGAAGACGTTCGACAAATCGGATATCGCGACGGCCCCCGCGCCGGAGACGCTTATCGATTTGGAACGCCGGTCTTCCCTCGACCGCTCCTTCTGCTCGCCGAGGGCCTGCTCGAAGCCGGCCGTGTCTATCAAGAGGCCGTCTTCCCTGGCCATCTCCTCGGTGATGTCTACCGGAAAGCCGAACGTGTCATAGAGCCTGTAAACTACGTCGCCGGGAATGACGTTTTTCCCGAGGCCATGGTCTGCTTCTTGACGTCGTCGTAGAGGCGCATGCCTACGCTCAGGGTTTCAAGGAAGCGTTCTTCCTCGCCTTTCAGCACCTGCAGGATAAACGGGTAGTTGTTCAATATCTCCGGGTAGACGCCGCCCATCATATCGACGACGAGCCGCGACAGGTCGGAGATGAAATCTTTTTCTATGCCCATCTTCTTGCCGTAGCGCAGGGCGCGCCGCAGTATCCTGCGGAGCACATAGCCCCGGCCCTCTTTCGAGGGAAGGACGCCGTCGCCTATCATGAAGCCGGCGCCCCTCACGTGGTCCGCGATCACCCGAAAGGCGATATCGACAGGCGCGGCGGTCCCGTAGACCTGCCCGGAAATTTCCTCCAACCGCCCGATGAGCGGCATGAAAAGGTCCGTCTCGTAATTACCGATCTTTCCCGCGAGCACCGAGACGATGCGCTCGAGGCCCATGCCCGTGTCGATCGACGGGTTAGGCAGCTTTTTCATCTCCCCGTCGCGCGAGCGCTCGTACTCCATGAAGACGAGGTTCCATATCTCCAGGTACCTGTCGCAATCGCAGCCCACGGTGCAGGTCGGCTGCCCGCACCCCACGCCTTCACCGAGGTCGTAAATGATCTCCGAGCAGGGGCCGCACGGTCCCTCGTCGCCCATCGACCAGAAATTGTCCTTTTCGCCCAGGCGGACTATGCGCGAAGGGTTGACGCCCGTCGCCTTCCATAGCTTTTCCGCCTCGTCGTCCTCCCTGAAGATGGTGACCCAGAGACGGCTTTCGTCGAGCTGGTAGCCTTTGAGCAGCAACTCCCACGCGAAGGCTATCGCATCTTTTTTGAAATAGTCCCCGAAGGAGAAGTTGCCGAGCATCTCGAAGAACGTGTGGTGCCTGAGCGTCCTGCCCACGTTTCCCAGGTCGTTGTGCTTTCCCCCGGCGCGCACGCACTTCTGGGAGGTGGTAGCGCGCGTATAGGAACGCTTCTCCTGTCCCAGAAAGACGTTCTTGAACTGCACCATCCCCGCGTTGACGAAGAGCAGGGTCGGGTCCTTATCCGGCACCAGCGACGAGCTGGGCGCGACGGTATGCCCGTTGCGCGCAAAAAATTGAAGGAATGAGCTTCGCGTTTCGTCGGAGAGCACGTTTAGTCCTTTTTCAAGCCATGATGAGCCAGCAGTTTAGTTTGAATGTCGAGAGCTATGTCCGGGTGCTCTTTCAGGTATTCTTTCGCGTTTTCCCTGCCCTGGCCTATCCGCGCGTCCTGATATGAGAACCAGGTGCCCGATTTTTCCACGATGTTCGCCTCCACGCCCAGGTCTACAAGGTCGCCTTCCCTCGATATGCCAAGGCCGAAAACGATATCGAACTCAGTTTCCCTGAAGGGAGGCGCCAGCTTGTTTTTGACGACCTTGACCCTCGTCCTTGACCCGACCACTTCCTGGCCGTCCTTGATCGCGGCTATGCGCCTTATGTCGAGGCGCACCGACGAGTAGAACTTGAGTGCGTTGCCGCCCGTCGTCGTCTCGGGGTTGCCGAACATGATGCCTATCTTCTGCCTGATCTGGTTGATGAAGACGACGATGGTCATCGACTTGCTGATCGTCGCTGTCAGCTTCCTCAATGCCTGGGACATGAGGCGCGCCTGGAGTCCCATGTGCTGGTCGCCCATCTCGCCCTCGATCTCCGCCCTCGGCACCAGGGCCGCCACGGAGTCGATGACCACGATTTCAACGCCGCCGCTGCGCACGAGGATCTCCGTGATCTCCAGGGCCTGCTCGCCCGTGTCCGGCTGCGAGATCAGCAGGTCTTCCGTGTTTACGCCTATCCTGCCCGCGTAGTGTACGTCGAGGGCGTGCTCCGCGTCGATGAAGGCCGCGGCGCCGCCCGTCTTCTGCACCTCTGCGATGATCTGGAGGGCAAGCGTCGTCTTGCCCGATGCCTCCGGGCCGAATATTTCGATAACGCGCCCGCGCGGCACGCCGCCGATGCCCAGCGCGATGTCGAGGCCGATAGATCCGGTCGAGACGACCGGCACCTGTTCCGGCGGCCGCTCGCCCAGCTTCATGATCGAGCCTTTTCCGAATAGGCGCTCGATCTGCGTGACCGCCATATCGACCGCCCTGCCTTTGCCGCCTTCCTCCACCTTACCTTTCCCTTCCTCCCTCATCGCTTTTTTAGCCTCCAAGTTTTACCTTCCATAGGGGGGCATAAACGGCGCCGCCCGGCGTCAGCGTGCTGCTGTAGAGAACCAAATGTTCTATCGAGAACGTCTTTCCCTCGATAGGCGGGGGGTCGCCGTCGAGAAACGCCCTCGGCACCCTCCTCCTCCCCAACGTAATATGGGGCACAAAGCCCCTTTTCTCCTTTTCTATGTCGAGGGCCGCAAGCCTCTCTTCAATATCCGCGAATACGGCCTGGGCCTCCTCAATACCTTCCTGAAGGCCCACCACTATGACCCGCGCGCTCCTTTTGCTGGGGAAGGCGTCGAGTTGTCCGAGCCGGGCGGCGATGGGGGCGTGCAGCCCGCTTATAGGGGCCAGCGCCTCCTGCATGGGCAGCCCCATCGATTCGGCGATTTCGCCCAGGAACTTCACCGTTATATGTATGCCTTCGTTCCTGACCCAGCGCACCCCTTCGGTCCGCTTCGCCAGCCTGTCGATCACGCCCTTCAGGTAGGCGGTGATATCGCCGGGAACATCGAGGGCGAGGAACGTCCTCACAACTGCCTCCCTTCGAGGTAGTCGATCGCGAAAGCGAGCGCCTTCTCCGCGCTCTGCTGCTTTATCGCGAGACGGCCGCCCGTGAGCATGTGCCGCCTGACGTAAACCCCTTCCTTGACGGCAAGCCCCATATAGACCGTCCCGACGGGCTTGTCCGGCAGGCCGCCGCCGGGGCCTGCGATACCTGTAACGGAGAGGCCGATATCTGCGCCTGTCGCGCTCCTGACCCCTTCCGCCATCTTCCCGGCCGTCTCCCGGCTTACCGCCCCTTTTGCGGCAATTGTCTTTTCCGGCACGGACAGGAACGATTCTTTCGCCGCGTTGCTGTACGTCACGAGGCCGGCGAGGAAATAGTCCGAGGACCCCGCTATGTCCGTGATCCTGCTCGAAATGAGGCCGCCCGTGCAGGATTCCGCGACTGCGATGGTCAGGCCCCTTGCCCGCAACGTCTCGCCCAGCCTTTCCTCGGGGCTCATAAGAGCTTCTCCAAAATAAGGAGCGCAACGTTCGCATAAGCGCCGGCGAGGATGTCATCCGCGATGATGCCGTAGGCGCCCGGCAGGCGCTCCAGGTTTCTTACCGGATAGGGTTTTAGTATATCAAAGACGCGGAAGAGAATAAAGGCTTCGATTATCGTCTGGACGGTAAGGACATGGCCTCCCAGGGCGATCAGCATGCCGAGCATCTCGTCCATAACGATGCGGCCCGGGTCTGTTTCCCCCCTCCTTGCCACCTCTACGGCGGGATAAGCCAGTATCGCAAGGATAGTTATAACAGCGGGGTTGCCGAAGGAGGGGACGAGGTAAAGGATGATGCACGTGAGGGCTGAGGCCCACGTACCCGGCGCGATGGGCAGGTAACCCGAATAACTGCATGTGGCGTACCACTCGCAGACCCTATCTTTTATCACCGTAGACCGCTTCCTCGTCGAACACCTTCTCGCCGGCCGTCTCCCAGCCGTCTTTCCATGTCCTGTAGAAGCAACTGAAATACCCTGTGTGGCATGCCGCGACCTGCTGGTCGACGACGAGCAGGAGCGTGTCCGCGTCGCAGTCGAGACGGATATCGCGCACTTGCTGGTAGTGGCCGGACGTCTCCCCCTTGAGCCACAAGGTCTTGCGGGAGCGCGAGTAGTAGTGCGCGCGCCTCGTTTCCTGCGTGAGCTTCAGGGCCTCCGCGTTCATGTATGCGACCATGACGACCTGCCTCGTCTTCTCGTCCTGCACGACTACCGGGACCAGGCCGTTTGCATCCCATTTTATCAATTTGGTTATATCTTCCATATTCTTTGCCTCGAGGTTAGAGCCGGACGTTTACTCCCCTGGATTTCAGGTATTTTTTTGCATCGATCACCGTGTGCTCGCGGTAGTGGAAGATCGAGGCGGCGAGCACCGCGTCGGCCTTTCCGTCGACGAGGCCTTCATACATGTGCTCGAGAGTCCCGACCCCGCCGGAGGCGATGACGGGTATATTGACCGCCTCCGAGATCGTCCTCGTCAGCGGTATGTGGTAGCCGATCTTGGTGCCGTCCCTGTCCATGCTCGTAAGGAGTATCTCGCCCGCGCCGAGGGCTTGCGCTTTTTTCGCCCATTCGACCGCGTCGACGCCCGTTGCCTTTCGGCCTCCATACGTGTAAACCTCGTAGCTGTCCCCTTTCGCCTTTGCGTCGATGGCTACGCAGATGCACTGGCTGCCGAAGATCTCGCTTGACCGGGCTATGATGTCCGGGTCCTCGACTGCGGCCGTGTTGATAGTCACTTTGTCCGCCCCCGCGAGGAGTATGTCCCTTATGTCGTCGAGGCCCCGTATCCCGCCGCCTACCGTAAGGGGCATGAAGACCTCCGCGGCCACCGCCTCGACTACGTGGATGATCGTCTTCCTCGACTCGTGGGACGCGGTTATATCGAGGAAGCACAGCTCGTCCGCCATCTGCTCCTCGTATGCCTTTGCGTTCTCGACAGGCCCGCCTGCGTCTTTCAGGTCGATGAAGTTCGTCCCCTTCACGACCCTTCCTTCCTTGACGTCGAGGCAGGGGATGATCCGTTTAGTCAGCATAACTCATTGCCTCCCCGATGCCGATGCGCCCTTCGTAAAACGCCTTGCCGACGATTGCGGCCCAGACGTCCATGTCTTTAAGCACCTTCAAATCGTCGATGCCCGCCACCCCGCCGCTCGCTATGACGGGGAGGTCCGTCATCGACTTTATTTTTTTCAGGCCGGCGTAATCCGCACCTGTCAGCATGCCGTCTCTCGCGATATTCGTGCACAGGAGCGCCATGATGCCCACCCTGCGGGCGTCTTCCAGGGCCTTCTCCAGAGTGACGGCGGCGGCCTCTTTCCAGCCTTTCACCATCAGCTTGCCCTCGTACGTGTCGAGGCCGAGCACGATGTTGCGCCAGGCGGCGAGGCCTTCGAAGAAGGCGGGGTCCGTTAGCGCCCTCGTCCCTACGATCAGGCCGTTCACGCCTGCGGCCTGGTATGCGGCTATATCTTCCGTGGAGCGGATGCCGCCCCCGACTTCCAGGTAGCCTGCAATTTTTTCGCGGATCGCCTGTATCACGGGGCGGTGCGCTGCGCTGCCCGTCCGAGCGCCGTCTAAGTCGATCACGTGGAAGTCGCGCGCCCCTTCAGCAGTCATGCGCCCGATCATTGTGGCCGGGTCGTCGCCGTAGACGGTCATCTGCTCGAAGTCGCCCCGGACGAGCCTGACGAAGCGCCCGCCGGATAAGTCCATGGCAAAGAGTATCTTCACTGACCTTCTACCTGGCGGGCAGGCGCAAGCTCCTGCGCCATGCTGTCGAGCGCCTTATCGACGCCCTCTCGCGCAAGCGCCTCCGCAGTGATCCACTTCGCCCCGCGCCGCAGGAAAGTGAAGAAGCCGAAGACGTTCTCGGAGAGCGCCTGCTGCGTCTCCTGGAAAACGTAAACCTTCAGGATGCCTCCGGGGCCGATAAGGTGGACGTGATAGCCTACGCTCGCAGGCCGCTCCACCGAAAAATTGCCGCCCCTGCGCTGCTGGAAGCGGTAAACGAGCACGTTGAGGTAGCTCGTCTCCCCTGTCTCAGTCGTAAACGATATGCCTCTTTCCTGAAGCGCGCTGCCGAACTCCGTTGAAAGCACGGTCTCCGCGTCTTCGTGCACGGCTCCCGGCACGATCACCCGGTGGCAGACAGGGCAGATGTTCGTCTCCGTATCCGCGAGCCGCTCTACGTAAAGCCCCAGGGCTGAGGCGCCGCCGGCCAGGCAGAGGAGCATAACGAGCATCATGACTATCGGTCTTGTTACGCGCATAAGCGCACGAAATTCCTCAGGAGCTGCATGCCGATGGCCTGGCTCTTTTCGGGATGGTACTGGCAGGCGAAGACGTTCTCCTTTTGCAGCGCAGAGGTGAACCGCCCGCCGTAATCGGTAAACGTGGCCGTGACCGGCTCCTCCGGCGACGGATAGTAGGAGTGGACGAAATAGAAGTAGGAGCCGTCGGCGACGCCGTCGAACATGGGCGACGGCTTTGCGATCTCCACGTTGTTCCAGCCCATGTGGGGTATCTTCATGTCGCCCCTGAAGCGGACCACCCGGCCCCGGATCACGGACATGCCTTCTACCCCCGGCGCCTCTTCGGATGAATCGAGGAGGATCTGCATGCCGAGGCAGATGCCGAGATACGGCTTGCCGGCCGCAATCGCTTCCTTGATGACGTCTATAAGGCCCGAGCTCCTCAGGTTCTCCATGCACTTGCCGAAGGCGCCTACGCCCGGCAGCACGAGGCCGGCTGCTTCCCTGACGGTACCGGCGTCGCTCGTTATCGTGATGGGAGCGTCGAGGCGCCTGAAGGCGTTCGTAACGCTCCTCAGGTTCCCCATCCCGTAGTCGATTATTGCTATCATCACAGGCAGCCTTTTGTCGAGAGCGCCCCCTTCACCCTTTCGTCGCTGGTCACCGCGTCCCGCAGCGCCCTTCCGGAGGCCTTGAATATGGCCTCGATCTTATGGTGCAGGTTCTCGCCTGCCATGAGGTTCACGTGGAGGGTGATGCGCGCCTCGTTCGCGAAGCCCCTGAAAAATTCCTTTATCACCTCGCCGTCGAAGGAGCCCACCTTGCCGTTGATGTCTCCCTGCCAGAAAAGGCCCGGCCTGCCGGAGAGGTCTACGGCGACCATGCAGAGCGCCTCATCCATGGGCAGCACGCAGTGGCCGAACCGTCTTATGCCTTCGAACGCGGGCAGCGCCTCCCGCAATGCCTTCCCGAGGGTGATGCCCGTGTCCTCGATCGTGTGGTGCGAGTCGATATCGATGTCGCCGACTGCTTGTATGGTGAGGTCGAAGAAGCCGTGCCTGGCGAAAAGCTCCAGCATGTGGTTAAAGAAGGGGACCCCCGTGGATATCTGGTAGACGCCGCTGCCGTCGAGCTTCCAGCCGACCTCTATTCGGGTCTCATTCGTCTTCCGCTTGACTTCCGATTTCCTCTTCATCGCCTCCCCCTAGAGTATAACCTTATTCAGCGGATATTCCACGATGCCGGTGGCCCCCGCCCTGCGCAGGGTCGGTATGATGTCCCGCACTACGTTCTCGTCGATGATCACCTCTATGGCAACCCATTCCCCGTCTGCCAGGCTCGAAACCGTAGGCGTGTGCAGGGAAGGGAGGATGCGCGTCACGGCGGCCAGCTTGTTCTTCGGGATATTCATCTTGAGGCCGACCTTCCCGTCGGCCAAAAGCGCCGCGTCGAGGAGCATGACCAGGTTTTCGATCTTCGTCTTCTTCCACTTGTTCTGCATGGCCGCCTTGTTGGCGATCACGACGGTTTCCGATTCGAGTATCGTTTCTATGATGCGCAGGTTGTTGGCCACAAGGGAGGCGCCCGTCTCCGTCACCTCGACGATGGCGTCTGCCAGCCGCGGCGGCTTCGCCTCAGTCGCGCCCCATGAATACTCGACAACTGCGTCGATCTTCTGCGATTTGAGGTAGCGCGTCGTGAAGCCAACGAGCTCGGTCGCGATCTTCTTTCCCTTGAGGCCCGAAACGCTCTTTATGGGTGAATCGACCGGTACGGCCACGACCCACTTGACGGCCCGGAAGCCGACTTTGCCGTAGCGCAGTCGCGCCACTTCGACGACCTTGGCGTTCTGCTCGAGCACCCAGTCGAGGCCCGTGATCCCCATGTCCAGGATGCCGTTCTCGACGTAGCGCCCCATTTCCTGCGCCCTTATGACGAGCCCTTCGAGCTCGGGGTCGTCGATATCCGGCACGTACGAGCGCTCACGCAGCTTCACGTGATAGCCGGCGTTCTTGAAAAGCCTGAGCGTGCTCTCCTGCAAGCTCCCTTTCGGTATGCCTATCTTCAGTATCAACTTACAACTCCTTTCTCGCCCTTATCGCCTCGCCGTGCGCATACAACCCTTCCGTATCTGCGAGCCGGGCGGCCCATTCCCCGTGTTTTGCGAGGAATGATTTATCTATCTTAACCAAAACCTGCCTCTTTGTAAATCGTTCCACGGAAAGCCCCGAGGAGAACCTGCCCGCCCCGCCCGTAGGCAGCACGTGGTTCGTGCCTATCGCGTAATCGCCCATAGCTACAGGCGTAAGGGGGCCGATGTAAGTGACGCCCGCGTAACGGATGCGCTCGGCCAGTTTTTCGTCGCCTATGACTTCCAGGTGCTCGGGCGCGATGCGGTCGATTGCGCGGATTGCGTCCTCGATGCTGGTGTAATGGACCAAAAAGCCGTTCGCGGCCAGCGCCCGCTCCACGATGGCCCGCCGCTTGTTGCCGCCGATGAGGCGCTCCATGCACTTGAGCAGGCCGTACAGCTCTTCCTGGGAAGGGGAGAAAAGGCCGACCGTCGCCATCTCGTCATGCTCCGCCTGCGAAAAGAGGTCCCATGCGAGCGCTTCAGCGCTCATGCGTTCCGCGGCAAGCACGATAAGCTCGCTAGGGCCCGCGAGCATGTCGATGCCGACTGTGCCGTAGACGTCCCTTTTCGCCTCTTCCACGTATGCGTTGCCCGGCCCCACGATCATGTCGACCTTGGGTATCGAGCCGACGCCGTAGGCGAACGCGTAAATCGCCTGCGCCCCGCCGATGCGGTAGAGGCCGGTGATGTTGAGGAGCTTCGCTGCAGCGGCGATGTGCGGGTTGATCGCCCCGTCATGGGCGGGCGTAGTCGCGTAAATCCTCTCGACCCCCGCAATCCGGGCCGGCACGGCCCCCATTACGAGGCTCGAAGGGTAGGGCGCAGTGCCCCCGGGCACATAGACGAGGGCCGTCTCGACCGGCACGGGCCGGTCCGTGACTTTAAGGCCCTGCCTCCTGTACGTGCGCACCCGCTGCCGCTGGCTGCGGTGAAAGAGGGTCACGTTGCGTATCATCGCCTGGAGGGCGAGCTTCTCTTTTTTGCTGATGCCGGAGGCGGCGGCCTCGATCTCTTCGTCGCTTACCTTAAGGGGGTAGTCGCGCGTCCAGCCGTCGAATTGCCTGCCGTATGCGCCAAGGCGGCCTCGCCTTTCTCGAAGACCCCGGCCTTTATAGCCGCGACCCTTCCTCTGACATCCGCCTTCCGCCCTTCTCTCGCAGAGCAGACCGCTTCGATGAAGGCGTCGTATTCGCTCTCAAGATGCCAGATTTTCATCTTTCCTCCTCTCGATGCGCGCGCCGAGGCTGCGCAGTTTCTTCTCTATCGCCTCGTAACCCCTGTCTATGTGGTAGATGCGGGAGACCTCGGTAGTTCCGTAGGCGCAAAGCCCTGCGAGGATAAGCGAGGCGCTCGCCCGGAGGTCCGTCGCCATCACCTTTGCGCCCTGGAGGCTCTTCACCCCTTTGACTATGGCCGTATTGCCCATTACCTGCACGTCGGCGCCCATCCTCCGCAGCTCCGCGGCGTGCATCATCCTGTTCTCGAAGATCGTCTCGCTGATCACGCTGACTCCGCCGGTTATGCACATCAGGGCCATTACCTGGGCCTGCATGTCCGTAGGGAATCCGGGGTAGGCAAGGGTTTTGGCGTCGAACGCCATGGGCCTCTTCCTCGTCATGGACGCGTTCAGCGCGTCTCCTTTTTCCTCTATCTCCATGCCTGCTTCCTTCAGCTTCTCGATCACAGCCTTCAGGTGGTCCGCCCTGGCGTCTTCAAGGGTTATGCTGCCGCGCGTGATGCCGCAGCCCACGAGGAAGGTCCCCGCCTCTATGCGGTCGGGGATGACCTTGTGGTCGCACGCGGTAAGCCCGTCGACGCCTTTTATCCGCAGGGTCTCGGTGCCGATGCCGTCGATCTGCGCGCCCATCTTTACGAGCATGTCGGCCAGGTCTACGACCTCCGGCTCCCGCGCGGCGTTCTGTATGATCGTCTCGCCCTCAGCCAGCACCGCTGCCATGAGGATATTCTCCGTGCCCCCTACCGTGGACGAGTCGAAGGCCACCTTGCCGCCGCGGAGCTTGTCCGCCCTTACGTCTACGTAGCCCTCGTGAATGCGCACGTCGCAGCCTAACTGGGTAAGCCCCTTCAGGTGAAGGTCTATGGGCCGGACGCCGATGGCGCACCCGCCGGGATACGAGACGACTGCCCGCTTCAGCCTTCCGACGAGGGCGCCGAGGACGAGGACGGAGGCCCGCATCTCCTTCACCATCTCGTACGGGGCCGTATAGTTTTGCGCGGCCGTTGTATCGATAATGAGCGCGTTGTCTCCCGTGCTCTCGCATTTCGCGCCGATGAAGGAGAGGAGCTTAACCATGGAGCCCACGTCGCGCAAGGCCGGGACGGACGTTATCCTGTACGCGCCTTCGGCGAGCAGGGTTGCCGCCAATACGGGGAGCACCGCGTTTTTCGACCCGCTCACCCGGACGGAGCCTTTGAGCCGCTCGCCGCCTTCTATTACGAACTTTTCCATAACCCCCTCAAAAGTCTCTGCCGGCCCGCAAGGTCACGCAGGACCGCCGTTTCGAAGCCTGCGTCCCAAGGCGCGCGCTTAAAGACGCGCCTTGCGCGTCGCCGCCTATCTCAAAAAGCACCGACGCAGCCCTGCGCCAGGTGCGCCGGCATTTGGGAAATGCACCGCTCGTAGCTCTCCGTGCCGGCCGCGCCCGCGACGAGGGCGCCTTTCGGCTCGAAGTCCCTCACGTCCGCCATCAGCCCTCCCACTCGCAAGCCGCCACGTACGGGAGGTTCGCGCAGACGAGGTCGAATACCGTTCCCTTCCCTCAGCGCACAGAAGAGGTCCGACGCTACGATGTCCACCCGGTCCCGGACGCTTAAGCGCCGGGCGTTCTTGTCCGCGACTGCAAGCGCCCCCGGTGAGATATCGACGCACGCGACGGAGGCGGCGCCCGACTTCGCAAGGAGTATGCCTATGATGCCCGACCCTGTCCCCATGTCGAGCACGCGAGGCGGACCTTTTTCGCCGGACGATCTCCATCGCCTCTTCAACGAGAAGCTCCGTCTCGGGCCTCGGTATGAGGACCCGCTCGTCCACGTAGAACGTCTCGGAGAAGAACTCCCGGCGGTTCGTCAGGTACGCAACGGGCCTGCCTTTCCGCCTTTCCCCGACAAGCCGGCCTATCGTTCCCGCTTCCCGGGAGTCGAGGGCCCGCTCGGAGGCAGCCAGCACCCCTTCGGTCGTAAGGCCGAGGGCGGGGGCGACGATCGCCAGAAGGTCGACCCTGGGCAGGTCTCTTTTCGCAAGAAATATTTCTTTGATGCGCAAAGAGTTTTACCGCTCTTTAAGGGATTCTGTCTGAAAGTGCGAGATGAGGGGGTCGAGAAGGGGGTCGAGGTTGCCGGCAAGCACGTCCTCCAGCTTGTACAGGGTAAGCCCGACCCTGTGGTCCGTCACCCTGCCCTGAGGGAAATTGTAGGTGCGTATGCGCTCGCTCCTGTCGCCTGTCCCCACCTGCTTTCTTCTCTCGTCGGAAACCTCTTGCTCCTTTTCCTCCTCCATCCTCTCCTTGAGACGGGCGCGGAGCACCCGGAGCGCCTTCGCCTTGTTCTTGTGCTGCGATTTCTCGTCCTGGCACGTCACGACCAGGCCCGTAGGGATATGCGTTATCCTTACCGCGGAATCGGTCGTGTTTACGTGCTGGCCGCCGGGGCCGCTCGACCGGTATACGTCGATGCGCAGGTCGTCCGGGCCGATGCTCAGCTCCAGCTCCTCCGGCTCGGCCAGGACCGCTACCGTCACGGTGGACGTGTGGATCCGGCCCTGGGACTCCGTCTCCGGCACCCGCTGCACCCTGTGGACGCCGCTCTCGTAGCGCAGCCTCTGAAATGCCTCCGGCGCCTCTATGGCGACGACGACCTCTTTGAGGCCGCCCAAATCGGACATGTTCATGTTGAGCAGCTCGGTCTTCCAGCGCATCTTCTCGGCGTATTTCATGTACATGGTGAAGAGGTCCCTTGCGAAAAGCGCCGCCTCCTCGCCGCCCGTGCCGCCCCTTATCTCCAGGAAGCTGGTCTTCACCTGCTGCTCGTCTTTGGAGAGGAGCTTGCCCTTGAGGAGGGCCTCCAGCCGCTCGTCTTCGCCCTGCAGGCGGTCCGTCTCTTCGCGCGCGAGGGCCTTCATTTCCTCGTCCGCCTCATGGCGCAGCATCTCCCGCATCTTTCCGAGCTCGTCCCTGACTCCCTTCCATTCGCGGAAAAGGCCGACCAGGTCGCGCAGCTCCGCGTACTCGCGGGCGAGCTTCTTATATTCCTCCATGTTCGAGACAGCGGTCGGGCGCGCCATGTCGGTCTCTATGGCGTCGAACCGCTTCTCCATGGCCTCCAGCTTTCCCTCGATCATTCCTTGGCCTTGGGTACCCTCTTGCCGTATTTTCGCTCGAACTTCTCTACCCTTCCGGCCGAGTCGCGCAGCTTCTCCCTCCCGGTGAAGATCGGGTGGCACTTGGCGCAGATCTCGACGGTGATCTTGTCTTTCGTCGAGAGCGTCTCGAAGGTGTGGCCGCAGGCGCAACGCACCTGAGCCGTTTTAAGCTCGGGATGAATCTTCTCTTTCATCGCATCCTCCTGTTTATGATGTAACCGGCCCGCGTTCGAAAAGCGCGCCGTTTGCTTAAGCCCTGCTCATCGAGTTGAGGAAGTCTTTATTGGACTCCGTATCGGAGAGCTTTTCCAGCAGGAACTCCATCGACTCCACCGTGTTCATCGGCTGCAGGACCTTGCGCAGCAGCCATATGCGCGACAGGTCTCCGTTGCCGACGAGAAGCTCTTCTTTCCTCGTGCCCGACTTGTTGATATCGATGGAGGGGAAGACCCTCTTCTCGGTCAGCTTGCGGTCGAGGTAGATTTCGGAGTTGCCCGTGCCCTTGAATTCTTCGAAAATGACCTCGTCCATCCTGCTGCCCGTGTCGATCAGGGCCGTTGCTATGATGGTGAGGCTGCCGCCTTCTTCTATCTTCCTGGCCGCCCCGAAGAAGCGCTTCGGCTTCTGCATGGCGGACGCGTCGATGCCGCCCGAGAGGATCTTGCCGCTGCTCGGGACCACCGTGTTATAGGCGCGGGCGAGCCGCGTTATGCTGTCGAGCAGGATCACGACGTCTTTTTTATGCTCGACCAGCCTTTTGGCCTTCTCTATGACGATCTCCGCCACCTGGACGTGGCGCGTGGCCGGCTCGTCGAAGGTGCTGCTTATCACCTCGCCGTTTACGGACCTCTCCATGTCGGTGACCTCCTCGGGCCTCTCGTCGATCAGCAGGACGATCAGGTAGATCTCCTCGTGGTTCGAGGTGATGCTGTTCGCCAGCCCCTGCAGGAGCATCGTCTTGCCTGTGCGGGGCGGGGCGACGATTAAGCCCCTCTGGCCCTTGCCTATGGGCGTAAAGAGGTCCATGACCCTGGAGGACAGCCTGTTGCCCGCCGTCTCCAGCTTTATCCGCTCGCACGGGTATATAGGCGTGAGGTTGTCGAAGATGATCTTGTCCTTGGCTATCTCGGGGTCGTCGAAGTTGATCTTTTCGATCTTGAGGAGGGCGAAATATTTCTCGTTGTCCTTCGGCGGCCGTATCTGGCCGGCGATGGTGTCGCCCGTCCGCAAGCCGAACCTCTTTATCTGCGATGGGGAGACGTAGATGTCGTCAGGCCCCGGCAGGTAGTTGGAGTCCGTCGATCTGAGGAAGCCGAACCCCTCGGGGAGTATCTCCAGTATCCCCTCGCCGTGGATCAGCTCGTTCTTTTCCACGAGCGACTGGAGGATGGAGAAAATAAGCTCCTGTTTCCTCAGCCCCGTTGCATTCTCCACGCTCAGTTCTTTCGCTATATGCGTCAGATCCCCGATTTTCTTCCTCTTTAATTCGTTCAGATACATCTTGTGATTACCTCCTGCTTGGTTATCTTTTCCAGAAGGGCGTCGATTTGCGCCTCGAGCCTGTCCTCCGTCCCACTGTTGTCTATGACGTAATGCGCCATTTCCCTCTTCTTCTCCAGCGGCATCTGAAAGGAGAGCCTCCTTTCGATGTCCTCCGGGTCCATCCCCCTTTTCCGAGCCGCTCCCGGATAACGTCCATCGGTGCGGCGACAAGGACTATAACGTCGAGGCGCCTGTAAAACCCCACTTCGAAGAGGAGGGGGTGCTCGATGAAGACAAGACGCTCGCCCTTTTCCTCCAGGCCGTCGATTACGCGCCTGACCTCTTCCCTTATGCGGGGGTGAAGGATCGCTTCAAGCACCCGCAGACGCTCGCTGCTGAAAACAACCTTCCGAAGCCCTTCCACGTCCGCTTTTCCGGACGCTACGTATTGTGGACCGAAGGCGTCCTTGATGTCTTCCAGGGTTTCCTTCCGGCTGAGGCTATCCTTCGCGACTGCGTCGAGGTCTATTACTTCGAAGCCGCGTTTTCTGAGCAGTGCCGCGACGGCGCTCTTGCCGCTGCCCATTATACCGGTCAAACCGATAAGCATCATATGTCAAGGTTTCTGACATCTAACGAGTTTTCCTCTATGAAGGCCCGCCTCGACTCGACGTTGGTCCCCATAAGCACGGTGAACATCTGGTCGGCAAGGATCGCGTCGTCGATGCTGACCCGCAGCAGCGTCCGCTTCTCCGGGTCCATCGTCGTAGTCCAGAGCTGCTCGGGGTTCATCTCGCCCAGGCCTTTGTACCGCTGGATGGTGATGCCTTCCTTCCCCTTGTCGTTGACGTGGGCGAGGAAAGCATCAGCGGTCGTTGCCCGGAGCGACCCGTCCTTGTTGAGTACCTTTATCTCGTCCTCGAAGTAAGGTGCGATCCGCTTGTAGACGCGGTAATACCCCTTGTAGTCTTCCTGACTGCAGAATTCGTAATCTACAACGTGCTCGTGCCCCGTCTTCATGTTTCGGATTTTCAGCGTGTAGAGGTTGTGCTCCGGGTCCGGGACGACTTCTGCGCCGTACCCTTCACTGACCAGGCGCTCTCTCAGGGCCTGGAGCTTGTCAGGGCCCTCAAAATCTTCCCTTCTATAAATATCTGCATTGAAGAGGGCCAAAATCAATGCCCTGTTGATGTCGAGCCTCTCCAACTGCTCGAGGTATTTCTCTACGTTGCGCAGGTTCTGAACATCGTCCCTGAGGCGCTCGCGGCCTACTTCTTTCGCGGATGAAGCACTTCACCTTTTCCGTGCTCCTCTGCATGATGAACCGCTCGAACTCCTCGTCGTCCTTCATGTAGGTCTCTTTGCCGCCCGTCGTCAGCTTGTAAAGAGGGGGCTGGGCGATATAGAGGTAACCCCTTTCGATCAGCTCGGGCATCCTCCTGTAAAAGAGCGTCAAAAGCAAAGTGCGGATGTGCGAGCCGTCGACGTCGGCATCCGTCATGATCATGATCTTCTTGTAGCGCAGGCCCCCTATCCCGTTCGAGTTGATGCCGAGGGCCAGGTAGATCGCCCTGATCTCCTGGTTCGAGAGTACCTTGTCCTCCCGCGATTTCTCGACGTTCAGGATCTTCCCTTTAAGCGGGAGGATAGCCTGGGTCTTCCTGTCGCGCCCCTGTTTGGCTGAGCCGCCGGCCGAATCGCCCTCGACTATGTAAACTCCCTGAATTCGGGGTCCGACTCCTGGCAGTCGGCCAGCTTGCCCGGAAGGATGCCCGTCTCGAATGCGCTCTTGCTCTTTATCAGCTCCTTCGCCTTCTTGGCCGCCTCCCGCGCCCTTTTGGCATCGATGGCCTTGCTGATGATGGCCTTCGCGATGCTCTCGTGCATCTCGAAGTATTCGGCCAGCTCCTGGTTCATAACGGTTTCGACGAGGCCCTTTATCTCGCTGTTGCCCAGCTTCGATTTCGTCTGCCCCTCGAACTGCGGGTTCTGTATCTTGACGTTGATAACTGCGACGAGCCCTTCCTTCACGTCGTCGCCTGAGAGGTTCTCTTTGAGGAGCTTTTTCTGCTCGCCGAAATTGTTTATGCACCGGGTGAGCGCCGACCGGAAGCCCGCAACGTGGGAGCCGCCTTCGTGGGTGCTCACGTTGTTGACGAAGCTGTATATGCCCTCGTTGTAACCGTCGTTATACTGGATGGCCACCTCGAAGAAGTCGAGGCCGGGCTTTACCCCGGTCATATATATCGGCTCGGCGAAGAGCGCCTCCTTGTTGCGGTTGAGATAGGTGACGAATGCGCCTATGCCGCCCGTATACTTGAACTCCTGCTTCGCGGCCTTCCTCTCGTCCGTGAGGACTATATAAATGCCGTTGTTGAGGAAGGATATCTCCCGCATCCTCTGGACCAGTATCTCATAGCTGAACTCGATCGACTCGAAAAGCTCCGCGTCAGGCCGGAAGTGGACCTTCGTCCCGACTTCGACGTATCGCCGATTATCTTAAGGTCGGTAATTTTCTCGCCCCGCTCGTAGCGCTGCGCGTAGACCTTGCCCGCCCTGCGCACTTCCGCTTCGAGATATTCGGAAAGGGCGTTGACGACCGACAGGCCGACGCCGTGCAGGCCCGCCGAGAATTTATAGCTGTCCTTGTCGAACTTGCCGCCCGCGTGGAGCTTCGTGAGCACTATCTCCAGGGCCGACATATTGTCGCTGTGCATCTCGACCGGGATGCCCCTGCCGTTGTCCTCCACGGAAACGCTGTTGTCCCTGTGGATCGTCACGGAGATCCTGTCGCAGTGGCCCTCGAGGGCCTCGTCCACGCTGTTGTCAACAAGCTCATATACGAGGTGGTGGAGTCCCTCCACGCCTGTATTGCCGATGTACATCGACGGTACTTTCCGCACTGCGTCGAGCCCGTCGAGTATTTTTATGCTGTCCGCGCCGTACTCTTTCATTTTAGACCCTTATTGGCATAACAATATTCTTGTAATGCTCTTCTTTCTCGCCCTCGAAGAGGACCGCTCCGTAAGTTGACGGCGCCCGCACGATGATCGTGTCGCCCTCGATATGGTTCGCGACGTCCATCAGGAACCGTACATTAAAATTCATGGTGAGGGCCTCGCCTGCATAATCGACTTCGAGGACCTCTTTCGCGCGCCCGACCTCCGATTCCGTCTCTATCTCCATCGCGCCCTGGGTAAACGTCACCTTTATGGGCTCCGATTTGCTTATGATCGTCGCCACTTTCCGCAGTCCCTTTATAAACTTCGTCTTGTCGATGGTGAGGATATTCGTGTTGTTCCTCGGGACGACGTTTTCATAGTCAGGGAAGCTCCCTTCGAGCAGGCGCGAAACTACGGTTACGGAGGGTGTGCTGAACTGGACGTGCTTCTCGCCGACAATAACCTTGACCTGGTCGTCCTCGGCGACCATCTTGCCGATCTCTGCGATCGATCTCTTGGGTATTATAATACCCGTAAAGCCGTTTAGCCCTTCAACTTCCTGCTGATAGAGGGCCATTCTGAAACCGTCCGTCCCTACCACGGATATGAGGCCCTTGGAGCCTACGACGTACATGCCGGTGAGAATATATCGCGTCTCATCGGACGATATTGCAAAATTAACCTTGTCGAGCATCTCGAGAAAGGAAGCGCCCGAAACGGAGAATTCCTCCGAGCCCGTTATCTCCTTGACGTCCGGAAATTCCTCCGGGTCTGCAGGCTGAGCACAAATTCCGCGTGCTTCTGCCGCATGGTCATCGACGTATCGCCGATCTCCAGGTTTATCGCCTCCGGGTCCATCTCCCGCAATATCTCCAGGAACTTCCTGCCGTGGACGACAATCCGCCTTTCCCCTTCCCCTTTATGCTCCACGTGACCGATTGCACTAAGCTCAAGGTCCGTTGAATAAATATCCACGCTGTCGTGGGAGAACCTTATGAGAATATTGGCAAGGATCGGCATTATGGAGCGGTGCTCGGTAATGCTGACCAGTTTGGAGAGAGGTGCGAGGAGCAGTGCTTTTTCTATTATTATATTCATACTATCTCCTTATACGTCGTCATAAGGGATGTGTATTTGTGGAAAACCGGCTCTCCTTCCGGAAAGAGAAGGGGAAACAACATGTCGCGCCGTTACCGTTCTGTTAAAAGAGTGTATACTCATGTAGACTTAATCCGCGCTTCTATCTTTTCCACAGTGTCGCTGACATCCTTGCGGCCGCCATGGCTTCTTCAACTTTTTTGATGGAATGAATGACCGTCGCGTGGTCCTTGCCGCCGAATTTTTCCCCATGCTGACCAGGGAGCCGGTTGTCAGCTTCCTTGACAGAAATATGGCTACCTGCCTGGGGAACATAATCGTCTTTATCCTTTTGGCGGACTTGAGGTCGGATGGCTTGACAGAGAAGTGCGACGCTACTTCCTTAATAATGATATCTATCGTTATTTCCTTCTTCTTGTCTACCAGGATGTTCCCCATCACCTCCCTGGCAAGGGCTATTGTTATGGGCACGTTGCGCAGCGAGGC
>CAWFRA010000036.1:0-152263 GCA_963818095.1 uncultured delta proteobacterium | reverse complement strand
CCATTCTTAGTCTTTATGGGAATATGATGCAAGAAAAAGTCATCCCTCGCTGTGGCTAAAACATCTTTTCTGTAACCAAGCCCGTATTGTGGGCTTAGCCGTTAAGATAAAACACCATGTTGGCGGATGCGGCGAAGAAGTATGGCCTTATCACTCTGGCCCTTGCCCTGCTTTTCATTGTCTGCCTTTCGGAGAATGGCGTTGTCGAATACCTCAAGCTGAAAAGCCGTGTACAGGCTGTGGACGCCTCGATCAAACGGCTCCGGGCCGAGAACCGGGCGCTGCAGGCCGAGATAGACCGCCTGCGGACAGACGACCGCTACCTCGAAGAAGTCGTGCGTATGAAGTTCGGCTTCATAAGGGAAGGCGAGAAGGTATACAGGATTGAAAAATGAAGTACGAAGGCATGATCTACCGGCCTCCCAGCGAGGCTTATAGTCTTATCCTCCAGGTCACAGTCGGCTGCTCGCATAACAGGTGCACCTTCTGCGGGTCCTTCAAGGACAAGAAATTCAGGGTCAAGAGCTTCGACGAGATACGCGAAGACGTCGAAGAGGCGAAGGCCTACGAGCGCTACGTCAAGAAAGTCTTCCTCGCTGACGGCGACGCGCTCATCATCCCGCAGAAGAGGCTCATCCCCATTTTCGAGCTTGTAAAGGATGCCTTCCCGAGACTGGAGCGGATCGGCATCTACGGCAACGCTAAATCGATCCTCAAGAAATCGGTCGATGAGTTGAAGGCCCTGAAAGAGATGGGCCTCGGCATCGTCTATCTGGGCGTCGAATCGGGCGACCAGGTGACGCTCGACCGGGTCAATAAAGGCACGACCCTCGACAAGGTGGCCGCGGCTGCGGCGCGCGTGAAAGAGGCGGGCATCACCCTTTCCGTCACTGTCCTTCTCGGCCTCGGCGGCGTAGAGCGCAGCGAGATACACGCCGAGGAGACGGGCAAGTTCTTGAGCAGGATAGACCCGGAGTACGTCGGCGCCCTCAGCATCATCGTCGTCCCGGGCACGCGCCTTGCCGAAGCGATCGAGGACGGCGACGTTCGTGGCGCCCGACCCTTACCAGCTCCTTAAAGAGCTTTCGATCATGATCGCCAACACGAACGTGACGCACACGTTCTTCGCATCTAACCATGCCTCGAACTATCTGCCGATCAAGGTCTGGCTGCCCGAAGATAAGGATAGGGCGCTTAGGGCGATCGCGCACGTGCTCGAAAGGAGAGACCCTGCGCTTCTAAGACCCGAATCTTCGAGGGCGCTCTAAATGAACTACGTTGATGTCCCCCTGCGCGTGCGCTATGCAGACACCGACATGATGGGCATAGTCTACTACGGCACGTATCCCGTCTACCTGGAAGTGGCAAGGAGCGAGTTCATGCGGGAGAAAGGCTTCTCCTACCGCAGCTTCGAAGAGATGGGGTACCGGCTGATCGTTGCAGGCCTGGAGATAAAGTATTATAACCCTGCCGTCTATGACGACCTCCTGACGATCAGGACGAGCGTCTCCGATGTCCAGTCGCGGGGCCTCACCTTCAATTACGAGATCATGAAGGATGGGACTACGGTAATCAGGGGAAAGACGAGACACATCTGCGTGAACACCGACAGAAAACCGACAAGGATCCCCGCCTCACTTCTGGAAGTCCTCAATAATGACGGTGTATCGTAACATCCTGGTCATCAGGCTCAGCTCGCTCGGCGACGTCCTGCTGACCATGCCCGCAGTGCAGGCTATCAAGGCCGCCTGCCCGGCGTCGACAGTCTCGTGGCTCGTGGAAGGGCCGCCTTCGGAGCTTCTGGCCTGCCAGGATTTTGTCGATAAGGTCATCGAGTTCCCGCGCGGGACGATCAGCAAAGATTTGAGAAGCGGGCGGTTCTTCTCCGCGGCTGCGGCACTGGCCGCCTTCCGCTCCGCCTTGCGGCGCCAGGCGTACGACATGGTCGTCGATTTTCATGGGATAGTGAAGAGCGCGCTTCTGGCGTTGACTGCGCGCACAAGTAAGAGGCTCGGTTTTGACAGGACCTTCGCCAAAGAAGGGAGCTGGCTCGTTTACGACGAGAAAACGGAAGGCGCAGACAAGAGGCTCCATAAGGCCGTGAGGAACATGCTGCTGGCCTCGAGGCTGGGCGCTGCCGACGCTGCCGGAGATAGACCTCAAGGCGCCCCCTGCCGCCGATGCCTACATCGATGCTTTCTTCGCGAAAGAAGGCATAACCGGGCCGGTCATCGCAGTCAACCCCTTTTGCAGCAAGGGGAGCGCCTTCAAGAGATGGGAGATGGATAAGTACGCGGGCCTTATAAGGCGCGTGGGCGACGCGACAGGGGCGACGATGATGGTCCTCTGGGGGCCGGGCGAAGAGGAAGAGGCGGCCGGTCTGGTGCGCGATGCGGGCGGCCGCGCGATGCTCGCCTGCCCTACGACCGTGGCGCAGGTCCTCGCCCTTTTGAAGCGCACGGACCTTTACGTGGGCGGCGATACGGGCGTGATGCACCTGGCCGCTTTCGCGCGGGTATCCATCGTCGCCATATTCGGGCCGACGGACCACCTCGTTAACGGACCTGTCGGCAAAGGCCATACGATAGTGCGGAAGGAGATTCCATGCAGCCCGTGCAGGGACAAGAGCTGCAAAGACCGGGTCTGCCTGCGGTCGATTACCGTTGAAGAGGTGAGCGGCGCAGTGCTTGAAGCCCATGCCCGGAAGCGGGAGCGATAATGCGCGTTTTATTCATATACCCCAACCTCAATGCCCAGATCGGCTTCAATTACGGCGTGGCGGCCATATCGGGCTTTCTCAAGTCCGAAGGGATAGAGACGTTCCTTTTGAACGTCAATGCGGAAATGGGTTACGGGCTCGATCTGGAGCGCATCAAAAAAGACGTTGCAGCGATCCGTCCCGACCTCATCGGCTTTTCCGTAGTCACTAACCAGTACAAGTATGCCCTGGAGATAGCCTCCGCCATTCGCGAGTCGTATGAAGGGCCTATCGTATTCGGCGGCATACACCCTACCATGGACCCCCATGGCTGCCTTTCGGAGAAGGTCATTGACTCCGTCTGCGTCGGCGAGGGGGAAGAGGCCATGCTGGAGCTGGTCAGGAAGGGAAGTCCGGTGGGCGTCCGGAACATGGGTTACAGGGGCGCGGGCGGCACGGTCATCGAGCCCCTCCGGCCGTTTATAGACATCACGCGCCTGCCGCCGAAGGATTATGATATCTTCGACTTCCAGAGGATGATCGACGCGAAGGACGGGTGGGTGGGTATTCTTGCGTCGCGGGGCTGCCCCTTCCGGTGCACGTACTGCCTGAACCACAAGATCATAAAGCTCTACAAGGAGTCGGGCAGCCTGCCGAGAGACTACATGAGGCGGCATACGGTGGAGCAGGTCATGGGCGAGATCGATTACCTGCTGACCCATTACAGCCGCATAAAGATGTTCATTTTCGACGACGATCTTTTTACTTTCGATAAGGAATGGCTGCGCGATTTCTCCCGCGCGTACCGGGTGGCGACGCGCATCGGCTTTGTCTGCAACGCGCACGTCCGCATGTTCGACGACGAGGCGGCGTCATACCTGAAAGAGGCGGGCTGCAGGATAGTCAAGTTCGGTATTGAGAGCGGAAGCGAAAGGATGCGGCGGGGCGTGCTTTGCCGCTACATGACGAACAAGGACATAGAAGGCGCGTTCGCGTCTGCGCACAAATTCGGCCTTCACACGTCGGCATTCGTTATGATAGGCTTACCTGGCGAGAAGAAAGAGGACGTGCTTGCCACCGTTAAGCTCCTTGCCCGCGTGCAGCCGGGGCGCTTCAGGTGGACGCTGTTTTTCCCCTACGTGGGCACGAGGGCCTACGATATAGCGAAGGAGGCAGGGGCCATCGATTTCGCGAAGATGGCCGACCTCGACAACTTTACGGACGAGACCTGCATGGACCTGGGGGCCGACGTCAACCTTTACGTCAGGAAGGTAAAGGATTTCTTCTGCGCCTTCGTGAACGGACATGCGGGCCTGCCCGAATACGAGCGCATCGTGTCGGAGATCGAGGCATACGACGAAGCGGCCTGGCAGCGACTGCGGTCCCCATAGTCGCCAAAAAGATAGAGGACGCGGACAGGCGGATGCGTGACGCCGGCCGCGTGCATTACGAGGTGAGGTACAACCGCTTCATGGGTGTGAGGAGTGATTGGGAAGACGATAATATATCTGCCTAACTGGCTGGGCGACATGGTGATGGCCACGCCTTTCCTGCATGCCCTGAAGCAGTCGGGCGCCGGGCAGACGTGGGCCGTGGGCAAGCCTTCGGCCATGTACCTTTACCACGGCCTCGACTTCTTCGACCGCTTCATCTCGTATGAAGGGAAGGGGCTTGTCCGCTTCTTCGACATCGTGAACGCCATGCGGGGCGCGCGTTTCGGGCGCGGCATAGTCCTGCCCCACTCATTCAGGTCGGCCTTCCTCTTCTTTCTGGCATCCGTCGGCGAGAGGGTCGGCTACAACAGGAACGGGAGGGGCTTCATGCTCCACCGGACGGTTGCGAAGGGAAGGGGGCGGAGCCGGGGCCTACGGTCGCGCATTACCTGCGCATCCTCGATGAGATGGGGATAGCCAGGTCCGTAGAGACGCCCTTTCTGAAAGTGACGGACGATGAAGAGCGCAGGTTCGACGAGCGCTTTCCGGATGTCTCGGGCGCGTATGCCGTATTCATAATCGGCGCGGAGTACGGCCCGTCGAAGCGCTGGCCGGAGGGCCATTTTTCGGCCCTGGCAGACATGCTGTCCGAAAAGCTGGGCTTAAAGGTCTACCTGCTGCCCGGAAAAGGCGAGCAGGAGATGGCCGCGCACGTATCTGGCGGCGCGCGCAACGCCGGATCGGTAAGCGTGAAGCAGATGGACGTGAGGGACATGAAGGTCTGCCTGGCCCGCGCTTCAGTGGTCGTCGGCAACGATACCGGGCCGCGCCACGTCTCGGCCGCCCTCGGCGTGCCTACTGTAGTGCTTCATGGGGCCGATGGACGACCGCTATACGTCGTACGCCAGCAGCTTCACCCATACGCTGGCCGAGGACGTGCCTTGCAGGCCGTGTAACGAGAGGCGCTGCGGGCGTGACCACGAATGTTTGAAGGGCTTAAGCCCGGAGAGAGTCTTCAGTAAAGTAGAGGAGGTCCTTGAGTGGAAATCCGTCCGGAGCTGATAGACCGGTTCAGGGACAGGCGCATCTGCGTAGTGGGCGACGTGATCGCGGATATCTACATTTACGGGAAGCCCCATAAGTTGTCGCGGGAAGCGCCTGTTGTCGTCATCAAGTACGAGGAAGAGAGCATCTGTCCCGGCAGCGCGGGCAACACGATAAATAACCTGCTCGCCCTGGGCGCGCACGTCTTCCCGGTCGCCTGCATAGGCAAAGACGAGGCGGGGGACAAGCTGGTCGGCCATTTTTCCGCCTTGCCCAACGTCGACATGGGAGGCGTCGTCCGCTACGAAGGCAGGACGGTGACGAAGACGCGCATACTTGCGGGCGACACGCACACGTCGAAACAGCAGGTAATCCGCGTAGACAGGGAGATGGAAGGCCCCATTCCGGCCGGGTGCAGGGCAGCTTTGATGAAAAAGCTTGCGGAGATCGCGCCGTCCGTCGATGCCGTTATCCTTTCCGACTACGAGTACGGCCTGATCGATGCACCCATCAGGGCCCTTATCGCGGAGATATCGCCGAAGAAGATAGTCGTGGGCGATTCGAGGTATAATCTATCCGAGTTCAGGGGGATCACGCTGATAACGCCCAACGAATCGGAGGCGTATGCGCTTTCCGGACTGGGGCCGGACGCGGCAGTCGAGGACGTAGGCCGGTCGATCATAGACCGCATGAACGTGGAGGCGCTTCTTATCACGCGCGGCAACAAGGGCATGGCGCTCTTTTTGCGTGACGGGCAGGTGCGCCATATACCGATATCGGGCACAGACGAGATCGCTGACGTTACGGGCGCGGGGGACACCGTTGCCGCCGCAGTAACCCTCGGCCTCTCGTCCGGCGCAGACTTCTACACGGCTGCAAGGATTGCAAACTGCGCTGCCGGTATAGTCGTCATGAAGAGAGGAACGGCCGTCGTAACGGCCGAGGAGCTTAAAGCTGTGATTGGCGGGGAGGGGTATGGGTCGGTGGGTGCGTGACCTCGCGGCCTTAAAGGCCATAGTCGAGGATGAGCGGAAGACAGGGAAGAAGATCGTCTTCGGGAACGGCTGCTTCGACCTGCTCCACGTGGGCCACGTGCGCTACCTCCGCGCGGCAAGAGCGATGGGCGACCTTCTGATAGTCGGCGTCAACGACGACGAGTCGCTCGTGAGCCTCGGAAAAAGGCAGAGCGTCATCACGCCCGTCGACGAGCGGGTGGAGATACTGGCAGCGCTGGCCTGCGTCGATTACGTGATAGCCTTCAAAGAGCCGACGGTCGAGCGCCTCCTCCGCGAGCTGAAGCCTGACATCCACGCGAAGGGGACCGACTACACGGCAGAGACGGTGCCCGAGAGGGCGATAGTCGAGGAGTACGGCGGACAGATCGCCATCGTGGGCGACCCCAAGAACCACTCGACCAGGGACATCATCGAGATGGTCAAGCAGTTGGAGCGACGGTGAGCCTGCCCCTTTCCGTCTACATGGTGACGTACAACAACGCTGCGACCATCGAAAAGGCGCTCGCGTCGGTGGCAGGCTGGGCGTCCGAGCTTGTCGTAGTCGATTCGCAGAGTACGGACGGCGCAATAGATATCATCGGCCGCTACACGGACCGCCTGTACCAGTTAGCGACGACGAACATGGCGGAGAAATATGGATATGCCCAGGAGCTGTGCACGTCGCCTTGGGTGCTCTTCATCGACGCGGACGAGTGGCTGACGCCGGAGATCAAGGCCGAGATAGAGGGCGTGCTCGCCGGACAGACGCCTTACGACGGGTTCATGGTAAGGCGGAAGAATTTCTACCTCGGCAGGGTGATAGGCTATGGCGGGTGGTATCCGGACCACGAGATACGCCTTTACAGAAAAGACAAGGGGCGCTGGCAGGGGGGCATCCACGCAAAGGTCCACGTAGACGGAAAGGTGGGCCGCCTTTCGAGCTATTACATGCATACGCCGTATACGGACATCAGCCACCAGATACGTACGGTGGACCGGTATTCAGGGGCGTTCGCCGAGGACATGGCCGCATCCGGCCGCCGCTTTTGCGCATTGAACATGATCGGCCGGCCGCTTTTCCGTTTTTTGCGCGACTATATCTTCAAGGGGGGTTTTCGCGACGGCGTCCCCGGCCTTATTATCGTGGCCTCGACGATGTACTATGTCTTCATGAAGCACGCGAGACTCTGGGAGCTGGAGAAGAAGAATGGAAGGCTTAAAGGATAAGCAGGTCCTCGTTACCGGCGGACTCGGGTTCATAGGGAGCAACCTGTCGATAGAGCTCGTCCGTCTCGGCGCGCACGTTACCATAATCGATAACATGCTGCCCAGGCAGGGCGGCAACCTGTTCAACATCGCGGAGATCGAGGATAAGGTGCGCGTAAATGTCTCCGACGTGCGCAACCAGCTCTCGATGAACCACCTGGTCAAGGGTATGGATTATGTCTTTCACCTGGCCGGGCAGGTCAACCACGTCGACAGCATGAAGAACCCCATCCAGGACCTGGACATCAACTGCCGGGGCACGCTTGTGCTGCTGGAGGCGCTTCGGGCCAACAACAGGGACTGCCGCGTGATCTTCGCGGGCACCAGGGGCGAGTACGGGGCAAGCGTCAAGCTGCCCGTCGCGGAAGACCATCCGACGAACCCGAAAGGCATCTATGCGGTCACCAACCTGACCGCGGAGAAGATGGTCCTCATCTATGACGACATCTTCGGCATAAAGGGGACGTGCCTGCGCATCACGAATACCTTCGGCCCGCGCCACCAGATGGCGCACGATGAATACGGCGTCTTCAACTGGTTCATCCGCAAGGCCCTGGACGGCGAGATGATACCCGTTTTCGGCGACGGCCGGATACTGCGCGATTTCCTTTACGTCGAAGACCTGGTCGAGTGCCTGCTGACGGCAGCGGCGACGGAAGGCGCCTACGGCGAAGTCTTCAACGTGGGCGGCGGCGTGCCCGTCTCGTTCCACGAGCTTGCGCAGACAATAGTGAAGGTTGTCGGCTCGGGGCAGGTGGGCTTTACCGAATTCACGCGGGAGCGCAAAGAGGTCGAGCCCGGCGACTACTACACGGACATATCTAAAATAAAAAAGATCGTCGGTTGGAAGCCTGAGACGGGCCTCGAAGAGGGCATACGCAGGACCGCCGACTTTTATAGAAAGCACAGGAAGGAGTACTGGGGTTGATGGTAAAGATCTTCGACTTGCAGAGGGAATATGAGGGCCTTAAGGATGAGCTGGTCGGGGCGTTCGAGCAGGGTGTGCAAAAGCGGCGAGTTCATACTGGGCAAAGAGGTGTCCGCTTTCGAAGAGGCCTTTGCCCGGTACACGGGCGTGCATTTCGCCGCAGGCGTAGGGTCGGGCACGGACGCGCTCCGCATAGGCGGGCTGGCGCTGGGCCTGAAGGCGGGCGATAAGGTCGTTACAACGCCGAACACCTATATTGCGACAGTCATGGCCCTCTCCGTCCACGGCATCACTCCCGTCTTCTGCGACATAGACCCGGAAGACATGACGATGGACCCCGGCTCCCTGGAAGAGGCGCTCAAAGCGAACCCCGGCGTAAAGGTCTGCATACCCGTCCATCTGTACGGCCATACTTGCCGGATGGAAGAGATCATGGATGTATGCGGCCGCTTCGGGGTCAGCATATTGGAGGACGCCTGCCAGGCGCACGGCGCACTCTACAAGGGCAGGAAGGTCGGCACCTTCGGGGCCGCGGCTGCTTTCAGCTTTTACCCGACCAAGAACCTGGGCGCATACGGAGACGCGGGCGGCCTCGTGACCGCCGACAGGCACGTATATGACGAGATATGCCGGCTGCGCAACTACGGACAGACCGGAAAGCACGTGCACGCCATAGAGGGCTTCAACTCGCGTCTCGACGAGCTGCAAGCCGCGATCCTTTCCGTGAAGCTGCGCGTACTCGATGCAGCGAACGAGAGCCGCCGCCACCTGGCCGATATCTACCGCATGGACCTGGAGGACGACGCGTTTGTCGCGCTGCCCGTCGAACAACCCTGGGCGCGCCACGTCTATCATCTTTATGTCGTGCGCTGCGGCGAGCGGGACGCGCTTTCGGAGTATCTGAGATCGCGCGGGATCGGCAGCCTGGTCCACTACCCCACGCCCATCCATCTCCAGGAAGCGTACCAGCCACTCGGCTACCAGAAAGGCGCATTCCCTGAATCGGAGAAGGCCGCTGCCGAGATCCTCACACTGCCTCTTTACCCGACACTCAGGGAAGATGAGGTAGTCTACGTCTGCTCGGCACATAAGGGCCTTCTACGCCAGATGAGGTGCCTCCACACATTCAGCGACTGGAAATGGACCGGTCCGGCTGAGCCGGTTGTCTCCCTGTGCGAAGCACTGGCCGGATGCGGCATCGACGTGGTCCTTGCCTTCAGGCAGGCCCCTGCCGACTTCCGGGAGCGGACGGTGGGCAAGGAAATCGCGCGGCGCGGCGTACCTTCTTCCGGCGACTTGCGCCTCAACAGATATTTTTCCGTGCGGGATTGGCTGTTCGACGTACGCGCGATCGGCCGATACGCGCAGGAACATAAGATCGATATCGTCCACACCCACCTGACGCACGATCACGCGTTGGCGGCCCTCTCCCTCTTCGGCCGCAGCAACCGCCCGATCCTCGTCAGGACCGACCATAAGCGGGACGGCCTGGACGCGGGTTTCGCGATGGGCCGCCTTCTCGCAAGGACCGACGGCCTTGCCGCCTACAGCGCGAGGCTCATCAGCCAGGACGCCGAGCGCTTTGCGTTCCCTGCCGAGAGGACCGTCCTTTTGCCGCCCGGCGTCCACGTCTACGAGGGTCCGGTGGCCGACGTCAGGGCCTCGCTCGGCATAGCACCGGACGAGCTTGTGATAGGCGTCATCGGCAGGCTCAAGCCGGACCGGGGATACGACCGCATCCTGGGCGCGTTCAAGACATTGCGCGGCCGGATGAACAAGGTGAAGCTCGTGATCGTCGGCCGCAGCTCGCAGATAGAAGAGAGCGTGAAGAAGCCGCTGGCCGCCCTCGGGATTGCCTCGGACGTAATACTGGCGGGCTACCGCCTGGAAGACTACTTTTCCGTGATCGCCGCCTTCGACCTCTTCGTTATGATGAGGGCAGGCAGCGACGGCACCGCGCGGGCATTGAGGGAGGTCATGGGCATGGGCAAGCCTGCCGTTGTCTCCGACCTCGGGATGCTGCCCGAGCTTGTCCGGGACGGGTACAACGGCTTTGTCGCTGCCGACGAGCAGACCCTTGCGGCCAGGATGGAGCAGGTGCTCTCCGACGCTTCCTTGAGGGAAACGCTGGGCGCCAACGCCCGGAAGACGGCTGTCGGGGAGTGGGACTACAAGGCCCAGGCTGAAAAGCTTGTGCGCTTTTATGAGAAGCTGATGGCGCTCGGAAAGAGGGGCGGCCAGGCATGATGGGGGAAGGTGCGCGAAAGCAGCCTTTAAGGGTCGCCATAATCCTCGACAAATTTCTCCCTTCCCGCGGCGGGGAGCGTTATTTCTCCTTCCTCGCCGAAGAGCTGGCGGCGAGGGGGCACGAGGTCCACGTCTTCGCGACGGAGGTCGAGGCGGCCGGCGGGCTGCCTTACAGCGTCCACGTCGTAGAGGGCGGAGGTTTTTCGCGGACACGCCGTACGCTTGCCCTCTGGCGGCTCGACCCGGAAAAAATCGCCGGGCGTCCGTTTCGACGTAGTCCACGGCGTTGCCCAGTGCCGCGCCGCTACGGTGCTCAACCCCCACGGGGGCGTGGAATGGGCCTATCTCGGGCAGGAGTTCGCCTCTATCGAAAGTCCCGTCTACCGCGCCTACAAGTACATCCGGCGGTACCTCTCGCCGCGCCACTACCTCGACACGGAACTTCAGGCGCGCCTGTACGCGGAAGGGGGCGTGCGGCGCGTGATCGCCATATCGCAGATGGTAAAGCGCGACATCGTGGATTACTATAAATTTCCGGAAGACCTCATCGATGTTGTTTTCAATACTGTAGACCTCGACCGCTTCCACCCGAAAAACGCGCAGACGAACCGCAGGCAGACGAGAGAAAAACTGGGTGTCGGCGAAGACGCCGTGTTGCTCCTTTTTGCAGGCAACAACTTCCGCCTGAAAGGGCTACCCACACTGCTGAAGGCGATGTCGCTCCTTGCCTCGCGCATGCCCGGTCTCGACCTTCGCCTGCTCGTCGCGGGGAGGGGGCGACCCGGCCGTTACAGGGGCCTGATGGCACGCCTCGGCATCTCCGACAGGGTAATCTTCGGCGGCGCGCTGCCCTCGATGGAAAACGTTTACGGGGCGAGCGACGTATACGTCCACCCGACTTTTTACGACTCGTGTTCCCTCACCGTTCTTGAGGCGCTCGCGTGCGGTCTGCCTGTTGTTACCACGCGGTTCAACGGAGCATCGGACGCCATCACCTCGCAAGAGGGCGGCACGGTATTCGACGACCCGGCGGATGCCGGCGCCCTGGCCGAAGCCATCGCGTACTATCTGCCCCCTGAAAGGCGTGCAGCGGCGCTGCCCGCAGCCCGGTCATGGATGGAGGCTTATCCGCCGCTTCGTAACGTTGAAGAGACGGAAAACTCCTATTACGCTTCGCTCGAAGAATAATAAAAAGAGAAGTGAGAAAAGTGCGCGGTCCTATCCCCGCCTGAAAAAAGACCGGACGGCCTTTGACAGGTAGCTGAGTCTTAAGAGGCTCGCAGGTCGTATTGCTACCGCCTTCGCGTAATGGCTGCGCGCCTCGCGCAGCCGGCCGGAAAGGTAAAGCCGCCTGAAAAGCTCGAGGTGCCTTTTGGACGTCAGCTCCCCACGCATATACTCCAGGGCGCCCGCGTAATACGGGTCGTCGAGGATGGCGCTGACAAACGAGATGTCCTGCCTGACGATCTCGTCTACGTCGTGTCGCAGGCTGTCCGCGTGGTGAAGGTTGACGACCGCTTCCTTTGCGATGAAATAGCCCTTCACGGTAAAGAAGACCTTCGAGAAATAGACCAGGTCTTCGCCGTTGGCGAGGTCCGTAGGGAACGAGAACCGCTTCGCCGTCTCCGCCCTTACCATGGCGGTGCTCGTCTGAAAGCGCAGGTGCCTGAGCAGTAGGTCTTCATAGAAGCGGTCCGATTCGATGTCTTTAGCCGCTTCCCGCCGGTGGTGCAGGTTCCCTTCAGCGTCCTGTGTGCAGGTGTCGCAAAAGACAATGCCGATATCGGGCCTGCTCATAAGTACCCCGGCCCTCATGGAGATTGCGCCGTCCAGAAGATAGTCGTCCGCGTCGAGGAAGGCGATGAAGGCGCCGGTGGCTGCGGCGAGGCCCGCATTCCTGGCCGAAGAGACTCCCAGGTTCGCCTGGTAAATGTAGGTCACGTCGAGGCCCGACCGGGCTACGACATCGCGCGTGTCGTCCGTCGAGCCGTCATCCACTACGATGATCTCGAGGGGCCTGTAATCCTGCGAGGCGAGGGAGGCGAGGGCGCGCCCGATATACCGTCCGTAGTTATAGGTGGGGATTATGACGGAGACGAGCGGTTTGTCCATAGCAGATTAATGTACCTTCGGTCTCACCCGGAGTCAAATTTATCGCGGTGAGACGCATGCGCTGCGCCTTATTTCACCCTTGTCAGTTTCAGCGTCAGCAGGTTGTAGGCATCGGGGCAGTTGACGACCGCCTCGTCGGCGCCCCACGGATAGCTGCCGTCGAACTGCATGACGTTGAGCGTCGGGAATATCGCGTTGTACAGCCATCCGCACAGGCCGTTGGAATTGTAGCAGCTCAGCTCGAAAGTATCCCCCACCGCGTGCCCCGCATTGCAGCTTCCCTTCAGTCCGACTACCTCTCCCCTGACCCTGGTCCCGAACGCAGGCTCCTTTGCCATTTGGCCCTCCCCTTGTTTGTTACGCCGTTTAATACTAGACGACCCAATCGGCTGCGTGTCAAGTGAAAGCTACCGGCCTATACATTTCAGGAGAGGGGACTTACATTGGTTAGAAAAGAAATGAGGAGGTAGGTTCTTATGATCCACAACATGAACAGGGACGCCGAAGTGCCGCGCAAAGAGTGGCTCAAGTTCTTCGACCGGTTCGCGAACGGGAACCAGGGCCGTCCGGTCAGGGTGGAGACCTTTGGCGACGAGCTTGGCGCCGAGGAAATGGGCCGCTGCCTGCCGCTTTTATCGATCAATTATGATCCGAAGGCGAAGGGCGACGTCGTCAGGATAGCGACGGGCCGCAGCGCGGTCGAGTACGAGCACTCGGTGCCCAAGCCTAAGGAAATATGGGTGGAGGGGGGCGGATCGGGCCCCGGAAAGGCTATCGAGATCGTGAGCGAGGACGGGGCCCGCACGGTCGTCAGCTTCGAGCAGTAAGCGGCGAGGATAGCCGGCTTGAATGCCTTTTCCTTTTTATGAGGGGGAGACTCAGCGAGCTTTGCTCGTGGAGGGGGCGACGCTAGCCCCAATAATTGTCGTTTCCATCTCCGCAATCTGCTCTGCTGTCAGCGTGCCCCGCTTGCGCGCCATCTCCAGGGCGACCAGGGACAGGTCCCTGTATACCTTGTCGGGAAGGCCCGTACCCGCGATGGCCTTGAGGTGGGAGGCGACGGTGCCCGCGTCCCCGCGGACAACAGGTCCGGTCAGGGAGAGGAGCGGCCCCTTCGCCTCAATATTGGCGAGGGTGGCCCTTATGATAGGATAAAAAGGCGGCAGGTCTATGCCTATCCGCTTCATGATGCCCTGGGCGCTATAGAGCAGCGCGGACAGAAGGTTGCAAACGAAGACTGCGCAGAGGTGGTAGAGCACCTTATTCCGGCTCTCTATGCGGACGACTTCGGCCCCTATGCTCGACCCGAGCTGTTGAAGCAGCGGGACGGCCTTCTCGTCGCCTTCGATAAAAATATAGGTCGAGGGCAATGAGGCGATGCCTGCTTCGATATCGGGGAACGTCTGGAGCGGATGGAGAGAGCCGAGGAACGCCCCTTTCTTTTCCAACGGGGAAAGATCGGACGCGCTGTGGGCGCCGCTCGTATGGAAGAACAGCTTGCCGTCGAGCCGCCCGGCTTCGCGGAAGATTTGTGCCGCCACATTGGAGATTTCCCTGTCCTGCGTCGTAACGGCGATAACGTCCGCGGCCTCGACGACCCGCATGTTGTCCTTCGTGTACAGGCAGCCTTCGCCGACGTAGCGCCCTGCAGTATCGAGGGCATCCTGCGAAAGGTCCGCGGCAGCCACCACATCGAACCCTTTGCTTTTCAGCGTATATCCGAGGGCGCAGCCGACCTTTCCCATCCCGATCATACCGATTTTCATTTGTCCAACTCCTTATTCAGCTCGTCCCATGCCCCTTTCGGCAATCGGAAGGCATTCATAAGCACGTAGAACGGCCTCGATCCCACGCTTCGCACGTAGCGGGACTCGATGCGAGGGTCGCGCGCGGGGCCATCGATGTCATAGACGAAAAACAGGAAGCCGCTGGTCCGCTCCCTGACTATATTGCGTACCAGCGGCAGCAGATCGATTACCTTGTCGAGCGTTACGAAAGGCGAGACGGTCATCCGGCCGCTCAATTCCTTCCCCGCCGCGTCGATGTCTCCCCGTCCGGTGATAATCATCGAAGGACTGTCGATAAGGAAGTCGCCCGTGTGGAACTTGCCGTTATTTCCTTCGAAGGAGACGCTCAGCCTCTTGTAGACAAGGCCCGTGCGGGTCAGGTCCACCTTTCCCGTAAAGAGGTCGTAGACGTTCGTCATGGCGAGGATTTTCGAGATAATATTCCATCGCTTGATCACGCCGTTTTTGCTTTCGACGCTCAACCTGCCGCTTGCACCGGCAGCCATTTCTTCGGCGTCCCGCCCTGCGGACGTAATCCATCCGGATATCGATCCTGTTCCCTCCACTATGTCCGGTTTTCCCCCGAAGAGCGCCAGCGCGCCGGCCGCGGTCACGTCCGTCGCACGCCCCGTGATCTCTATAGCCGGCACGGGAGACGCCAGATTGGCGCTGCCTTCAAAGCAGATATCGCCCTGGGCCGTTGCCATCCGTCCCTCGGCGATGCTCAAGGTCCGCCCGGCGAAGCCGCCCTGGAGCACGAAGTCCCGCTCCTGCCGCACCGTTCACGCCGACCTCATTCGACCTGACGGTCAGCTCTCCGTCCGTCCTGGCCAACAGGTTGTCTTCTCCTATTACAGGCAACCTCAACGGCTTCGATTCCTTACGCGCGAAGTCGGCGGGGTCGAAGCGGGCCATGTCCAGGTCCAGCTTGAAGGAAGGGTGCGTGAGTCCCGCGACCTGCAGCAGCCCGTGCGATACCGCGCTCTTTCCCGAGCGGAGCCCGGCGAGGTCTACGGTGAACCTGTCCCCCTGGAAGGCGCAGAAAAGGTCGATGCCGGTCAGCGGATTGACGAGGGCCGGGGGATGAAGCGCTCCGTTCTTTAAGGAAAGATAACCGTTCAGCCTGGGCAGGCGCGTCGCCGGCAGCGGCATGTCGCTGATGGTGAAATCTGCCCGTAGATCTCCCCGGGGCTCGTCTTCACCAAAAAAAAAGAGGCCGGAGAGGGCCTCGACATCAGGCACGTAAAGGCCTACATGCATCTCCGATATTTTTTCCCTGCCGAAGCTGCCGGTCAAAGAGGCATTGAGCGGACCGAGGGAATAGGCGAGGTTGTCGACCACGACGTCGCCCCGCCCGTCCAGGTGCAGGCGGAACGAAGCGGCGCTTTCTACTCCCCTCGTTTTCCTCGCCACGCGCGGTACGTCGAAGGAGAGGTCCGTCATTGCCAGGTTCCCGCCGGCCCTGAGCCTGCCGTCTTCCACGGCGAAACCGCCGCGAACGCCGACTATGCCGCGCAGGTCGTACGCTACGCCCAGAAGGGATTCAATCCGGCCGGCTTCGACTGTGCCTTCCACCTGCACGTCGGCCGAGTCTTTACGGGCCTTGCCCTTGAGTACGAGCTGCGTGCCTGCCTTGCCTATGACCAGCGGTGCAAGCGTCACCTCGCCGTTTTTGAACGAATAACCGCCTGATGCCTCAAGGGCCATGCGGCGGAAAAGGAACCTGGCGTCGCGCAGTCTCCCTGTCCCTTCCAGGTTGAAACCTTGTCCTTCTCTTCCTGAAATCAGGACCTCGCCCTCGGTCAGGCCGGAAAGCACCCGGACGGCTCCCTGTCCCGGCGAGCTTCGACATCTCGGCAAGGTTCAGCGAGAAGCCCCCGCTAATCCTGACGTCCCGGTCGAGCTTCAGCGGGAGAAGGCCGTTGACCTTCGATATCCGTCCCTCCGTCATCCTTCCCTCGAAGCCGTCGAGGGTAAGCGCCGTACCGTCTGCCCGCAGAGAGCCGGCGACATTAGTGAAGCGCAGGCGGCTGTTCCCCACGTCCACGTCGCGCACGTCTATCCTGGCCGTGACAGGCGAGCCGCGCCGGTAAGCGAAGCTGTGTATCGTCATGCGCCCGCCCTTGATGAGAAAGAGGGGGCCCCATTCTCCCTCCGAAAGCACTTCAGGGCTTATGTATTCCATCACGTCCTTTATCAACATGGAGTCCGTCCGCAGATCGAGGCTGTACATTCTCTTCGAATCGGCGGTAAAGTGCATGGAATATGGGCGTGCCTTTGAAGGCCAGCTCCGTCAATGTGACGTCGCAGAGGTCATTTTTCCTGTCGATACGAATGTGGCACTCGTTGTGAGTGGGGCTGAGTCGTTTCTTGAGAAAGTCCTCCATGATGGAGAAATGGGGCGCCGTCACCCTGCCGTCCATCACGAAACGGCCGTCCTTGAACGTGTAAGTGCCTTCCGAATCGATCAGCCCTTCGTAATTCTTGAGGACCTTGTCCATGTGGACGGCCGAAAGCCGGTACTCGCCTTTTAAATCCGAGCGCAGATCCGGGAAGAGAATGCCGGTGCCCTTGGTCTTCAGGTTTCCGAGGCCGTCGACGCCTCCGTCTATGCTGAATTCGAGTGTTCCTGCCCGTATTGAAGTTCGATACGGTCAGCTCGCGCAGCGTATACTTGCGGCCCTCGTAATCGACGCGTCCGTTTGCGATCCGTGCAAACTCGACGGGCACGGGATAGAAGACGAAGTCCGCCTTCTCTTTCTTTATCGTTATGTCGAAATCGGAAATCTCGAAGTATTTGACGTAGGCGCCCCTTGAGGGCTTGAGCCGCAGCTCGCACTTGCGTACGGTCCCCGAAACCCTTCCCTTTATCTTTACGCTGTTGAGCTTGAAGACGAGGAGGCCGCCACGGAACGCCGACGCTCGACCCTTCCGCCTCCACCGTGCCGCCGACCGCCTTTCCGAGCACGTTGAAGGCTATTTTCGGCAGGTAGAGCCAGGCGGAGACCGCAAGCCCGCCGATGAGGGCTGCCGCAACGATCGATATGACAAGTGCTTTTTTCATTAAGGTGTTCTTGCGAGGGCAAAGAAGTATACCTTGCGCGCTTTGCGCGTAAAAGCGTCCTGCACGCCTCCCGTGCGGTATTGCCAGTCGTATAGAGATCGTCAACTACGAGGAGGCGCAGGCCCGCTAGCGCCGGCAGCGCGGAGAAGGCGCCCCTGATGTTCCTTTTTCTCTCCTTTTTCGACAGGGTGTACTGGTCTTCGCGTCTGTTTTACCTTGACGAGGCTCTCGCTAGTCTACGGGCGCGCCGAGAGCCGGGATAGCTCCTCCGCGATGATGAAAGACTGGTTGAAGCCCCGCTCCTTAAGCCTCTTTTCCGTCACCGGCATGGGCAGGATGGCATCTATTGCGCCCGTCAGGGCGCTTACTGACCCTGCGCCTGCCATGCGCGCGAGCATCCTTCCCACGTCGATCCTTCCCCTGAATTTGAAGGCGTGTATGGCCTCCCTCATCGCTCCCTCGAACGAGAAGCCGTAAAACCCCCTCTCGAAATAGCGGGGATAGGAGATGCATTCCCCGCAGACGGCCTCGCTGCCCGTCCACATGCCGCATATGGGGCAAACGAACGGCGGCCTTCCAGGGCTACCAGTGATTGGCGGCAGGCGCTGCAAAGCATCTCGCCGTGGTCGCCGCAGCCCCCGCAATGGGTCGGATAGACGAGGTCCAGGATGGGTCTTAAAATTTCACGCGCCGTACTTATCAAGTTTCGAACCATAAGCGAGGGCAAGAGTCATCAGCTCTTTCGCGTATATCGTGCCGAGGCTGCCCTTAAGGCAGTTCTTCTCGTGAAAAGGCAGGCCGTCCGTCTCGCCGGTCCTGCCGGCATAAGCAGCGGCACGGGGTGCCAGCTATGTCCCTTGAGGGGGCACGGGGTCGAGTGGTCGCCCGTAATTACGAGCACCGCGGGGTCGAGGGCGCATATATCCGGCAGTACGCGGTCGAACGTTCGATGGCTTTCGTCTTTTCCGTCGAAATTGCCATCTTCCCCGGCAACGTCCGTCTCCTTGACGTGCATGAAGAAGAACTGGTAGCTGCCGTAATGCTCCTTGCAGGACGGCGATCATGTCATCGTAGTCTCTGCGGCGCCTTCTCCACGCTTCATGCCGAGCACCTTTGCAAGGCCCCGGTACATGGGGTAGGTGGCGATAGCCAGGGCCGCCATGCGGTATCTCTCCGGAAAGAGCTGTATGTCCGGCCTTTTCGAAAACCCCCGGAGGAGCACGGCGTTCGCCGTGCCTTCCGCCTTAAGCACCTCCTGCGCCTTTTCAAAAATGTGTTGACTACGCGGGCGGTCGTTTCCGCGGAAGCCGACTTGGGCGCAGGCGCGCGAAGGCTTTCTGCTCCTTGTGCGGGTCTGCGTCCTCCATCTCGTCCGAGAGCCCGTCGCCGCTGAATATTATGCCGAACCTGTGGGAGACGCCCGGCTTTATATTCACGCGCACGCCCTCGATCTCCGGGATTCCTTCGACATCTTCTCACAGAGGCGCCTGCTGATAGCCGTCTCGACCCTGCCCGCCCGCCGGTCCACGACGATCCCGTCCCTGATGGTGGCGAAAGTTGCCCCGCGCGGCGATGTCTTTGGCCCGACGTCCATGTCGAGTCCGAGCACCTCGAGGATGCCCCTGCCTATCTCGACACTCGATGGGATCGTACCCGAAGAGGCTCAGGTGGCCCGGCCCGCTGCCCGGCGTGACGCCGATGCCCACGGGGATGGTGCGGCCGAGACTTCCCCTCTCAACGGCAAGCCTGTCCATATTCGGCTTTTTGGCCGCCTCCAGCGGCGTCATGGTGCGAGTGGTCCGGGTTCGGGATGTCGCCCAGGCCGTCGAAAACGAGGAAGATGATCTTGTTGTCGTTTGCCGGCAGCCCGGCGGTCATGTCGCCTCCCAGCTCTCTTCGTACAGTATCCTCAGGTTCTCGGCCTCCTTCTCGAAAAGGCCGTCCTGCTTTATGTTGATCGTGTTCCAGTTGATAGCAGCTTTCGCAAAAATCGGACCATTCGGACTTTACCGCGTTGCATTTGACGCAATAAAAGGGCAGGTAGACCTGGTCCATGGGAAAGGCAAGCCCGAACTCCCTGACCGCCTCCGCCAGCTTGCCCCTGTGGATATAGGCCTCCGCCATCGCCCGGTGCAGCCCCCTGAATTCCTTCTCTTCGGCGATGAGCGTCGTAAGGATGTCGATGGCCTCGTCGATCATCTCCAGCTTCAGGCAGAGCCGCGCGTAAAGGAACATGAGGAGCTGGTTCTTCGGGGCGACGTCCAGGAGCCTCCGGTAGATCTTCAGGATGACGCCCGGGCTCCCTCTTGTCGAGATAGAGGTCTTCCATCTGGCTGAGGAAAATGACGTGGCCCGTCTTTGCGAAGCCCCGCCCGTATACCCTGCCCGCGTCGTTCAGCTTGCCCATTTTCTTGTATACCTCGGCGGAAAGGATATAAGCGGGGATGAAGCGCTTAAAATCGCCGGTAAGCTCTCTCATGTCCTTGAGCACCTGCTCGTAAAGCCGGGGTTCTTCCTTGAGGAATTGTTCTTTGGCGTTCTCGTAGCGCAGGCCGGCCAGCCGCAGGTCTTCCTCCGGCGTCTTGATTTGCTTCCTTATCTTCTCTTCTATCTCCAGGGCCTCCGTCCATGACTTGCGGCTTATGTAAAGGTCGCGGAGCGCGCGCATTGCCTCCAGGCTCCCCTCCTTGACGCTCAAGAAGTCTTTCAGGTCGCGCTCCATGGCGTTCATGTCCTGCTGGGCGCGGTGCATCTGCACCTTCTTCAGCATGATGCGCTCGGTCTTGCCGATGTGCGCCTCCCCGAGGTCGAGGATGCCGGCGGCCTTTGCCGGCTCCCCCCTTGCCGCGTGCATGTCGGCGTATGCAAGGTACGCCTCTTCCATGTCTGGGGAGGACTTTATGACGCGGTTGAAGTATTCCACCGCCTTCTCCGCATCCCCCTTCATCTCATAGAGCTTGGCCTTCTCCAAAAACTCGTTGGCCTCGTTCCTTTCCCTTTCTTTCTTCTCGTCGCGCCACCTGGCTATGCCCCTCCTTGCGTCGCCGAAGAAGCTCGCCACGATGGAAAAGATCACGCCCAGCACAAAAGAGACGACTATATAATTGGTGATCGTCGTCTCGAAAGACCTCCCGAAGCCGACCTCCAGCCTTACCTTGTCCGAGTTGAGAAAAGAGAGCATGACATAGGCAATGAAGAACAGGAGAAAGAACAGCAGCGAGATTTTGTACTTCATGGGCTTATATCCCCTTCTCTTCGATCATCCTCTTGCACGTTATGCAGTAGCGGGCAACGGGGTTCGCTTCGAGCCGTTTCTCGTTTATCGGCTCGTCGCACTCCTCGCATATCCCGTAGGTGCCGTTCGCGATTTTGTCCAGCGCGGAGTCTATCTCCTTGACCATGTTCCTCTCGTTATCGGAGAGGCTCATGAGGATATCGGCGTTATAGGCGTTGCTTGCGGCGTCGGCCATGTCCTGGATGCCGTCGGTGCCAAGGGCATAGGAATACTCCTTCAGTTTTTTTGCCTTGTCGAGTATGTCCTCCCTTTGTTTCAACAGTTTTTTCTTGAAGTATTCGAGCCTCTCCTTGTTCATTAGACCACTCCCGTGCTCCTGATGTATGCCTCCCGTCTCCATTGCGTTCTTCCACGGCAGGGCCTTTCTGCGTTACTGATGCAGCTTCCCTCCCGGTCTCCGGGATACGCCTTTCCTCGGGAGCGCTTATCGGTTTTTCCGGTATTGGGGTCCTAACGGTGACCGGCGCCGGTGCTTGTTTGGCGGCAGCCTTGGGCGCCGCCGGCTTGTGGCCTCTACCGTCGCCGCCGGTCGTTTTTCCTTGACCGGAGCCTTGGGCGCGGCCGGTTTTGCGGGGGCCTTTACGGCCGCCGCCGGGGGCGCTTTCGGCTTCGCGATGCTTTTCACCGCGACCGGCTTCGCGGCCTTGACCGCCGCTTTTCTGCGTTTCCCTTTCACAGGGCTTTTCTGCGCCACTTTTACCGGGCTTTTCTGCGCCCTTTTTACGACCCCTTTCGGGGGCGCCGGCCTGGCCCCGGCGAGCGCTTTTGCTTTGCCTTTGGCGACTGTCTCGACCGGGCGCTTCTTGCCGGGCGGATTTTTCTGTACCGGCGCTTTTTGCTTGCCGTACCTGCGCCGGGCGCTTGTCCTTGACCTGGCTTTTCTGCTACCGCTTCCGCTTACGGTAACTCTCTTCTGGGCCTTTTTAGGAGCGCCTTTGCCTGCCTTCGGCTTTGCAGCCTTAACGGGCGCAACCGGGCGCTTTTCTTTAGGACGGCTTTTCACCGGCGCCTTCTTGGCGCCCTTTACCGTTGCGCTGCCCGCTCAGCCCTGCCTTTGGAGCGCCTTTCCTGTGGCCGGTCGCGGCCCTGGCGGTACTTCCTTCCGGCCTTGGGAGCGCCGGTTTTTTGCTTTCGCCATGACCGCCGCCGGGCGCTTTTCCTTTACAGGGCTTTTCTTTGCCGCTGTGCCGCCGCCTATTCCACTGGGTGCTTTTTTGCCTCTATCCATAGGCTCTCCAGGTCGTAGATTTCTCTCAACGATTCGAGGAAAACGTGGACGACTACGTCTCCGTAGTCGATTATGACCCATCGCCCCTCGTCGTAGCCTTCCATAGAGGAGGGGATTACGCCCTTTTCTTTCATGTCGTGCTCGACGGCCCCGGCTATCGTCTTCACGTGGCGCTCACCGGCGCCGCTTGCCAGAACAAAAAAGTCCGCGATGTCCGTCAGTCCCGAAAGCTCAAGCACCACAACGTCCTTCGCCTTTTTGTCCGATGCCGCCCGGCCCGCGAGGCCGGCTTTGTCGCTCGTTTCCACTATCCTCCGTATAACCCTCTGCTGATAATATACCGCTCCACCGCCCTGGGAACCAAATACTTTATCGACTTCCCGGCCTGGACAAACTCCTTTATCCGGGTTGAGGAGATGTCGAGCTGCGTTATGCGCAACAGATAGATGCGCCTGCCGGACTCGTGCTCGTAGATCGCATCGCCGACCTTGCGCACCTGTCTTTTCAGCCCTCGGGGAACCCCTGAAAACTCCATGCCCGGCCTTACCATTACGACGATGTCCGCGGAAGAGATCAACTCCGGCCAATCCTTCCACATACCGATCTCGAGGAAGGCGTCCATACCCATAATGAAGTATATCTGCCCGAACCTCCGGGCGAAATGTCTGACCGTATCGATGGAATAGGAGATGCCGCCTCGCTGTATCTCTATCGTGGATGCCCGGAAAAACGCATTTCCCGCAAGGGACATCTTCAGCATGTGGACCCTGTCCTCGGCGTTTGCACAACCGGCCGACAACTTCAGCGGCTGGACCCTGGCCGGCACGAAATATACCCTGTCCAGGGAGAAGGTCTCCCGCACCTCTTCGGCGACCCTGAGATGGCCGATATGCACCGGGTCGAACGTCCCCCCAAATACCCCTATTGCCATCCACCCACCCTAAAGCCCCGTTACGCTGCCGTTCAACTTCTCTGCTGTCCGTCGCCAAAGGCGATGAATTTGGTTACCGTAAGCTCTTCGAGCCCCATGGGGCCGAAGGCGTGGAGCTTCGTCGTGCTTATGCCCATCTCCGCGCCCAGCCCGAGCTGAAAACCATCGTTCAGCCGCGTGGATGCGTTGACCAGGACGAGCGAGGAGTTCACCTCTCTCACGAACCTCCAGGCGTTAGTATAGTCACTCGTGATAATGGCGTCCGTATGGTGAGAGCCGTATTTCCTTATGTGGTCCATCGCCTCATCCATTCCCGCAACGACCTTCACCGAGAGGACCAGATCGAGATACTCTTCACTCCAGTCCTGCTCGGTCGCCGTGGCGGCGCCGGGCACGATCTGCCTTGTCTTCGCGCACCCCTTTACGGTTACGCCCGCGCTTGCGAAAGCGCGCAGCATGACGGGCAGAAAGCGCGGCGCTATGGCCTGGTGCACGAGCAGCGTCTCCATGGCGTTGCAGGTGGCCGGTTTCTGGACCTTGGCATTGAGGCAGACGGCAACGGCCATATCCGCATCGGCGCTCTCGTCCACGTACGTCGCGCAGACACCCTTGTAGTGCTTGAGGACCGGCACCCGGGAATGCTCGGCGACGCTCCGTATAAGCGCCTCTCCCCCGCGCGGGATAACAAGGTCAATATAATCATCTAGCTTAAGCAGCTCATAAAGGTAATCCCTGTCGCCCGTCTCGATGAGCTGGGCGACGCCTTCCGGCACGCCGCAGGCTGCCAGCGCCTCCCCGATAAGCTTGAAGAGCGCCAGATTGGAGTGAATTGCCTCGCTGCCGCCTTTCAGGATCACTGCATTGCCGCTCTTGAGGCAGAGGGCGAAGGCATCGACCGTCACATTCGGCCTGGATTCGTAAATAATGGCGATGACCCCTATCGGTATGCGCATCCTGCCTACGAGCAGGCCGCTCGGCCGCCTCCATGTCCGTACGATCTCCCCGACGGGGTCAGTCAGGGCGGCCACGTCCCGCAGGCCCGCGGCCATCTCGTCCACGGTTTTCGCGTCTACCAGGAGTCTCTCTACGAGGCTGGCAGCCAGCCCTTCGCTTTTTGCCTTCCCGACGTCCTTCGCGTTCTCGGCGATTATGTAATCGCGCCTTGCGAGCAGCAGCTCGGCCAGCGTCGAGAGGACGAGGTCTTTCGTCTCTGTCGAAAGACGGGCGGCTGCGCCCGCTGCCTCACGGGCCCTTGCAGCCATCTCCACGGCCTTCATAGGATCACCATATTGTCTCTGTGGATCACTTCTGCCGTATATTTATAGCCGAGCTTCTTCTCTATCTCAATACTTTTCGACCCCTTTATCCTGTCGATATCGGCTGACGAATAGTTGGCTATTCCCCTCGCTATGATGCGGGAATCGCCGTCCATCACCTCTACGCACTCGCCCCTCGAAAACGCGCCTTCAACGACGAGGATGCCCGAAGGCAAGAGACTTTTCCCGCTCTCGACCAGGGCCTTCTGGGCGCCGCGATCTATGGCAAGCTTCCCCTTCGGCTTGAAGGCGAAGGCTATCCAGCACTCTTTTCTGCTCATGCGCTTGGCTGCGGCGAAGAGGGTGCCTACCTTGTCTCCGGCTACCGCCTTAAGCACTACGTCCTTCAGGCTTCCGCTAACGAGTCTCGTTGGGATGCCGTAATCCGCGGCCTTCTTCGCCGCCTCCAGCTTGCTCTTCATGCCGCCGACGCTCTTTTCGCTGTTTGTCCCCTGCGCGTATGCCTCGACTCGCTCGTCGATGTGTCTGACGGTCTTGATGATGCGCGCGTCCGGGTGGCGCTTCGGGTCCTTCTCGTAGAGGCCTTCGACGTCCGAAAGGAGCACGAGCAGGTCGGCGCTCGTAATCTGGGCGATGAGGGCGGAGAGGTTGTCATTGTCCCCGAACATTATCTCCTGGAAGGAGAGGGTGTCATTCTCGTTGATTACGGGCACCACCCCCATGTCGAGGAGCGCATCGATCGTGTTGAGCAGGTTGATGCAGCGCTCGTTCGACTGCGTGTCCTCGTGGGTGAGGAGTATCTGGCTGGCGCTGAGACCGGCTTCCGAGAAGGCGTCCATGTACATCGCCATGAGCGCGACCTGACCGACGGACGCGAGGGCCTGCTTCCTGGCAATCTCCTTAGGCTTCCGTTTCAGGCCCATCGTCTCCATGCCGCATGCCACCGCCCCGCTGGATACAAGGATAACGTCAACGGAGCGTTCGCGCACCGCCTTTATCTGTCGCGCGAAATCGAGCATCCTCGCGCGGCTTACCCTTTTCTTTTCGTCGAGCAGGACGGACGTGCCTATTTTAAGGACCATCCTGCGGACGTCAGACATGCACTTCACCTATACGTTCCTTCAGGTCCGCAATGCCCTCGCCGGTCGCGGCGCTAACCGCGAAGACGGCCTCTCCTGCGCCCCGCAGCGAGGCGAGCCTTCCGGCCAGGGCGTCATGGCTTATGAGGTCTATCTTGTTCAGCACTATAAATCGCTGTTTTGCGGCTGTCCCCCTGTCGTAAAGGGTAAGCTCGTTAAGAAGCGTCGTATAATCCGCCATTACATCGGAGTCCACATCAATGACCCAGAGCAGCATGCGCGTCCTCTCGATGTGGCGCAGAAAAGTCAGCCCCAGGCCCTTGCCGCGCGAGGCCCCTTCGATGATGCCGGGGATGTCCGCCAGGACCAGCCGATCATCGTTTTCTTCGAAGACGCCCAGGGAGGGAGTCAGCGTCGTGAAAGGGTAATCCCCGACCTCCGGCCTTGCGCCCGTGAGGCGCGAAAGGAGCGTAGACTTGCCGGCGTTCGGCAGGCCGATTATGCCTATGGCGGCAAGGAGCTTCAGTTCCAGCCTGAGGTTGTGCTCCTCTCCTTTGTCGCCCGTGTCGAATTTGACGGGCGCGCGGTTGACGGGGCTCGCGAAGCGGGCGTTGCCCCTGCCTCCACGGCCGCCCTTTGCAGCCACCAAGGTCTGTCCCTCGCCCGTGATGTCGGCCAGGAGCGCACCCGTCTCGTCGTTTACCTGCGTTCCGAGAGGGACGTATATGGAGAGGTCGGCGCCGTTGCGGCCGTGCCTGTTATTAGCGCCGCCGCCTTTGCCGCTTTCTGCTCTGTAGTTTCTCTTGTATCTGAAATCGAGAAGACTTATGAGACGAACCGTGCCGACGATGAGGACATCGCCCCCTTTTCCGCCGTCGCCCCCGTCAGGACCGCCTCTCGGCACGAATTTCTCTCTTCTGAAACTTACGCTCCCTCGTCCGCCATCCCCCGCTTTTACGTATAGAGACGCCTCATCGACGAATTTCATTCAACAGGATAGACGCTCACCTTTTTCTTTTCCCGTGCCGTCTCGAACGTTACGATGCCCTGCACGAGCGCGAAAAGGGTATTGTCCCTGCCCATACCGACGTTTGTGCCCGGATGTATCTTTGTCCCGTGCTGCCGTACTATGATGCTGCCTGCCTTTGCGAGAGAGCCGCCAAAAACCTTCACGCCCAGCCTCTGGCCGCTTGAGTCCCTGCCGTTCCTTGAGCTTCCTCCGGCCTTTTTGTGTGCCATGTTATGCCTCCACCTCTATCTTTTCTATGAGCAGCTCGGTATATGACTGGCGGTGGCCCTTTTTCTTCTTGGTGTCTTTTCTGCGCTTGTACTTGAAAACCGTGACTTTCCTGGCCTTGCCCTGAGCCACTATCTTCCCGCTAATCGATGCGCCCTGGATATAAGGGGCGCCGACCAGCAGGCGCTCGCCGTCCTCTATCGCAAGCACTTGTCCGAGCGAAACCAGGTCATCCGCGTTGCCCGGGAGCTTCTCGAGCCTTACTTTTTGACCCTGCGTTATCCGGTACTGTTTGCCGCCGTTTTCTATAATTGCATACATGACGATCTCCCGATTGAAGGAAAAAATTTGAACTAGTATAGTAGCCATTTTTACCCGGAAAGTCAACAAACTTGTCGGCATTATTGGGGCTCACAATCATTGGGGTTCGGCACCCCCTCCACCGGCAAAGCTCGACCCTTCCCTCCTTACGTCGGGCGGGTGCCCCGGCCTCCCCGCTCGGCGCTTCGCATTCGCTCGCTTTGTAACTGCCGGCGCTCGTCGCTCCCGCTGCGTCAAGGGCGTGTTCCGGCCTTTTCCTCATTCCGGCCATTTGCGCATTATGATGTTATACTCAATATTACAAAGGTCACCCGTTATAATTAACGATTTGGCGTCGAACGAGTGGATTTTCCTCGGGGTAGGTGCGCTCCGATAACGGCCATATACCGGCCTGGTTCCCTGACAAAAGCCGTTTCTTAAATATTTTTAAAAAAAGTTCTTGACAGGGTGTATAACAACGTATATTATTGAGTGTCAGACATCGTTCTACTGCTCATGCCAAACCATCCGCGAGGGTGGGACGGAAAGCCAAGGGTCTCCCGTAAGATAGCCTGGTTGCCAGTTATTAAAAAGAAAGGAGGCATTTTATGCGCAAGATGCCGAAGAAAAGAACCTGGATAAAGGCTGTCGCAAAATCGGTACTGATTATGGCTGTGATGTGCTCTCTGTGGCTTGGCGCCGCAGGGGCCGCGCGGGCCGACCTCTCCATGCAGCTCACCGGGCTGTCGAGCTATACCTCCGGCGGGTATTACGTAGGTTTCGATACGGTGACGGTGAACGGGACGCCTATGAGCCTCCTCTGCGATGACTTCACGAAGTCGATAAGCCTGAACAGCACTTGGAGCGCGGTGGGTGTCTCAGGTACGCAGGTTGCCTCGATGAAGTTCGCGAGCGGCCCGTACGGCAACGGCGCGACCACGGCGACGCAGGCGTACCAGGAGGTATTCTGGCTCACCAGCCAGTTGGCCAACCAGACCAACTCAGGCGTGGTCGGGGCACTGCATTTTGCCATCTGGACGGTCCTTGACCCGGCTACGACCGGCGCGCCGACAGGCAGCGGGACGAACTCCACGAGCTACTGGCTCAACCTGGCCGGCCAAAGCTCCAACTACAGCAGCGTAAATATGGCGAATTACGAGGTCTATGTACCGAACCCGCTCAGCTCATCACAGGAATTCATCGGCATAAAGCCTGTGCCTGTCCCTCCGTCGATGATATTGATGGGTACGGGGCTCCTGGGTGTTGCGGGCCTGCGGAAGAGACTCAAATGGCGGCGGGGTTAAACCGCTGGAGGTGGGGGGTCTTGAAAGTCTCCCGTTCGGGAAGCAAGCGTAATGCTTCGGAGGCGGCCGCGGAAATGAAGCGAGCCGTCCAGACCATACGGGGAGCCACGCTATGAAAGACTCGGTGATATGTTTCAGAATCAACAGCGAGTTAAAGGCTGCGCTTGAAAGGATCTCCACGAACGAAAGAAGGTCTCTCTCGGGCGCAATAGAGAAGATACTCTACGATCACATAGAGGAGGCGGGGAAAATGGCCGCCTGGGACGAAAAACGGCAGCACACCCGGCGGTCCGTCTCAGTGCCCGCCCTCGTGCAGACGGCAGGCGGGACTTTTGCCGGGACCGTCCGCGACATCTCTCTGGGGGGTATAGGGATCTCGGCGGGGCCGGGCTTCGAGCGTCCCCTTCACGAGAAATCAAAGATGTCCGTCGTATTCACACTGCCTGAAACGAGCAGCCCGCTGCTCATACAGTGCGAGCCGCGCCATTTCAGCGGCGATAAGAAGCCGTTTATAGGCGCGTCGTTTGCGCAGGGCGGACACCAGGGTTATGCGGCGCTGGAAACTTACCTCATGCAATGATGCGTTAAGTCCCATTCCCATGTTTAGGGCATGGGGAGGGGCAATTATTGGGGTTCAGCACCCCCTCCACGAGCCAAGCTCGCGGAGCCACCCCGCTCGGCGCGGCGCTCCGCTTGCTTTGTTGCCGCTGAGTCTCAGCGGCAATCATTGGGGTTCAGCACCCCCTCCACCGCCGAAGCCGCGACCCTTCCCTCCTTACGTCGGGCGGGTACCCCGGCCTCCCCGCTCGGCGCGGCGCTTCGCTTGCTTTATAACCCTGCTGTTTGCAGCAGGGTTATTTATCCGCGTCAGCTCATCTTCGTGAACATCTTTTTGGCGGCGCCGCAAATCGGGCACTTGTCGGGCGGCTCGCCTTCCACCGTATTGCCGCAGTTCTGGCAGACGTAATAATCGGTCTGCCCGTTCTTGCCCAGCTCTTCGAGCGCCTTCTTATAAAGGGCCGCATGGATTTTCTCGACGTCGTTTGCGTAAGTGAACGTCCTCTCTGCGCCCTTGTTGCCCTCGGCCCTGGCATCATCGATCATGCCCGGATACATTTTCTGGAACTCGAAGACTTCACCGGCTACGGCCTCCTCGAGGTTTTCCTTTGTCGTCTTGATGCCGCCCATCTCCCGCAGGTGGTTGTGCGCGTGCACGGTTTCGGCCTCGGCGGCCGCCCTGAACAGCTTTGCGACCTGCGGGTAGCCCTCCTGGTCTGCCTTTTTTGCAAAAGCGAGGTATTTCCTGTTCGCCTGTGATTCGCCGGCAAACGCTTCCTTGAGATTGTCCGTGCTCTTCGCCATGTTTCCCTCCGTTATGTTAGAATTTTGAGTTGTATTCCTTCACTTTTTGGGCGAACCCATACCCGAAGTCGTAGCAGCGCTGCTCGTCTTCGGGGCCTGGCCGGTAAGTCACCTCGACCCCCGGCTCGTAGACTTCGAGCCCCATCTGCTTAAGCGTTGCGTAAACCTCTTTTACCGCGCCGCCTCCCCACCCGAAGCTGCCGAAGGCGCCGGTTATCCTGTTTTTCGGCCTCAGCCCCCGTATGTAGGTGAGGAACTGGGCGATGGTGGGGAAGGGGATGTTGTTGAGCGTCGGGCAGCCGATGAGCGTGCCCCGCGCCCTCCAGAATTCCTTGGTCGCGACGCTTATGGGCGAAGCCCTCAGCTTTATGACCCTGCACTCGCACCCGGCCTCTTTAACGCCCCTTGCTATGAACTGCGTCATCTGCTCGGTGCTGTGCCACATCGTATCGTACACGATCGCCACGCTCGGCACGGCCTTGCCCCGCGCCATGTCGAGGTACATCTGAAGTATGCGGCCGGGGTCCCGCCTCCATATAATGCCGTGGTCGGGCGCTATGACTTCTATCTCCAGCCCCAGGGCCTGCACCTCGCCGATCTTCTTCTCGATGAGGGGACCGAACGGCATCAATATATTCGCGTAATAATCGAGCACCGCGTCATCGAGCTCCGCTATCGACTCGCAGGCAATATAGTCGTCGTCGAAGCGGGCCGAAGAGGCGATATGCTGGCCGAATGCGTCCTGGCTGAAGAGCAGCTTATCTTCCGGCACGTAGGAGACCATCGAGTCGGGCCAGTGTAGCATGGGCGTTTCCAGGAAAAGGATGGTTTTCTTTCCGATCTTCAGCTTGTCGCCGGTCTTCACCGTCTTGATGCGCCACGCGGACAGGTCGAAGAAGCGCGCGAGCCCTTTTTGCGCCCTCTCGGTCATGTAGATATCGGCCGCGGGCGCAAGCCGCATGACTTTGTCGAGGCTCGTACTGTGGTCGTTCTCGATGTGGTTGATGATGACGTGCTTGATCGCGCCGGGGTCCGTAATCTCCCTGATGTTCTTGATCGTCAGGTCGGCGAAGTCATACTTGACCGTATCGACCAGCGTTGGCTCGTCGTCCATGATCAGGTAGTTGTTGTAAGACGTGCCCCTCGGCGTCTCGTATCCGTGGAAATCCCTTATGGCCCAGTCTACGGCCCCAACCCAGTAAATCTTGTTCCTTACCTCAACAGCCTTCATCTTTCCTATCTCTCCCTCTCGTGTTTTTCTTTAACGCGGGCCGGCCGGCTTTATGCGGGCGACGTCACGTCCACGAGCCAGCGCCCGTACGCGTCGAATACATTCGCAGCCTCGACCGCCTCGATCTGCGGCACCTCATACGGATGGAGCGCCTTTATCTCGGCCTCCACGGCAGCGTACAGCTCGCGCCGCGTCTTCATGATGCCCATCCACTCGTCCGCCTCTTCGATGCGCCCCTTCCACCAGTAAACGCTCCTCACCGGCCCCACTATCTGGATGCAGGCCACAAGCCGCTTCTCAAGAAGAACGCGGCCGATACGTTCCAGCGTCTCCCGGTTGTCGAGAGTGGTGATGACGTTTATCATAATGTGTCCGTTCTTACAATGTAATCCCTGACCTATAGCCCGCGCAAGCACGACATTTAGCTTGAATTGCCATGCACGCACCCTTTTGTCTAATAATCGTGATATAATAGGTGGTTACATGGTGACTATCACCACTGACCTGCGCCTGACCACTTCTTCGTATTTCTGAAAAGCCTCCCTGTGGCTAGGGGTTGCTGCCAGTAAAACCCCCAACGAGGAAAAAGTTGTCCTTGTAGACTCCAAACGGCTAACCCCACATGGGTTGCTGATTAACGATATCAGGCAATGAACGTAAGAAGAGGAGTGCCAGATATGGAAAGTACCGTTAAGCCTTTCAACGGCCAGTTTGTCGCCAGGAGGAGTTTCGCACGCGCAAAAGAAAAACAGTGCCGCTCGAAGAATTACCTCGAATTCCTGGCCCACTACGAAGCAAGATTAGTGCAGGTCAATGGGCCGATAATGGTCGTAAAATACACCACCGGCATAGAATTGCCGCTGGAGGAGAAAGGCAAGCTGCAATTAGTGAGGCTGCTGCTCAATGAGTTCGGAACGGTCGATGAGGCCAACCGGGCGATAGACGATTATAAAGCCTCGCACCCCTGAGTTTCGCTTTACGGCCTTCCCATTTTCCGCAGCCAGCGCCAATGCTCGGCAAGCCCCGACCAGAAAGTGGGGTGCACCTCATATTTCACGCCGAATTCCCGGCACGTCTCCTCGACGATCTTCGCCATCCCCGGATAATTTATATGACCGGTAGCGGGGAAGAGATGGTGCTCCAGGTGAAAGTTCAACCCCCCGAATAACCATGTCCTTACCCGGCTTTGCCTGTCGTAGCCGAGGGTGACCTGCGCCTGGTGCACGGCCCATGGGTTATTCATCCGATGAGAGACGGGGTCGGGCAGGGGAAAATCGGAGCGGCCCGTGCAGTGCGGGATCTGGAATACGACCGAAATCGGTATGCCGATGATAAGGGCGGTTACCGCGTAATAGAAGAGGACGACCGGGACCGGATGAAAAAACATGGGAAACACGAACGCGACGACGAAAAATTTTGCCTTCCCCCCGATGAACGTAGCGAGGTCCCAGCCCTTTGGACGGGGCATTGGATGGGTGTGGATAACGCCGGACGCGATATGCCAAAAATCGCTGAACAGGTGGAATTTTAGTACGAGGCATGCGTAGAGCGCCCACACATACAGGTGCTGCCAGCGATGGAACCACCTCCTTTCCTGATGCGGCGCAAACCGGGCATATATACCCAAATCGATGTCAGGATCGTATCCCACTATATTGACATTGTTATGATGATATATGGCGTGCTTCCAGTGCCACACATATGAGCTCGCTCCACAAGGTCGAGTGTCGCCGCCGCGAGCCTGTTAACCCACCGCCGCTCGGAGAAGCTGCGGTGGCCTCCGTCGTGCATGACGTTGAACCCGATCCCCGTCACGGAGAGGGCAAGCACGACAGCGGCTGCGAGGCCCTGCCACAGGTCCCGGGCCAACAATACCAGCACCAGGTACGAGAGGACAAAGCAGGAGAGAAAAACGGCAGCCTTCACATACATCTGCCGGCCGCCGCGTCTTGGCCGTCCTGTCTGTCTAAAATAGTCGTCCACACGCCGGCGCAGCGCAGCGTGGAACTCAGGGTTGTTGCTGAATGTTACGCCGGGCGTTAATTGTCGAGGCTGATGGGGATCTCTTTTGGCTCCCTCTATGTCGCTTTGGTTCTCCGGCATCGGAATATATAATAATTTTAATTGTGGCCGGCGCGAAGGTAAAGTCCCACGGTGCAGCTAAGCTTACCTGACCGATCATTTGACTTGAATTGCTGCCCATTTCATATTATTTTGTAGCATGTTCCACTATAAACGACGAAAATGCGCTGGTGCTGGCGAGCGAATCTACAAGACGGGTCGATCTCCTGCGGAGCCTTGGCGTCTCGTTCGCCATCATGCCGCCGGGCATCGACGAGCACAGGCGGCCTTCGGAATCGCCCAAGGACTACGTGCTGCGCATGGCTTATGAAAAAGCGCAGAAGGTCGGCAGCCTCTTTCCCGAGAAATGGGTCATCGGGGCGGACACGATCGTCGTCCACAAAGGCAGGGTGCTCGGCAAGCCGAAGACGGAGGAAGAAGCCTTCGCCATGCTGAAAAGGCTCCGGGCAAACTGGCACAAGGTCTTCACAGGCTACTGCATCCTTAACGTGTCGAGGCACATCGTCTATCAGGACGTGGCCGAAACGAAAGTCTTCATCAAGGACCTGACCAACGATGAGATCGAGAAGTACATAAACACCACCGAGCCCTTCGACAAGGCCGGCTCCTACGCGGTGCAGGGGAAGGGCGGCTACATGGTGAAGGAGATAAAGGGCTCCTACTCGAACGTCGTCGGTCTGCCCATCTGCGAGATCACAGAGGCCCTACTTTCCCTGGGCATTCTTTCGTGAGCGACATCGGAGCTTCAATCGCGGCAGTGCGCGACCGGATGGCGGCCGCGTGCAGGAAAGCGGGGCGCCGCCCTGAAGAAGTAAGGCTTATAGCGGTCACGAAAAAGGTTGACGCGGAAAGGGTGCGCGAGGCGGCCTCCTTCGGTCTTTCGGATTTCGGGGAGAACTACGTGCAGGAGGCGCAGCGGAAGATAGACGCCATAGGGCCGGGCCCCACCTGGCACATGATCGGCCACGTGCAGACGAACAAGGCGAAATACGTCTCAAGGCTTTTCAAATACGTCCATTCGGTCGATAGGGAGGCGCTGCTTGACGAGCTTGAGCGCCTGGGCAATCCGCTCGATGTCCTTTTCGAAGTCAACATTTCGCAGGAGCCGCAGAAGCACGGCGCGGCAGAGCAAGCGCTGCGCCCGCTCCTTCAAAAAGCGGCGGCTATGCGCAACGTAAGGCCCGTCGGTCTCATGACGGTGCCGCCATTCGATGAGGAGCCGGAAAAATCGCGTCCCTATTTCGCCGCCCTGCGCGCCCTGCTCGATACGGTCAACAGGGACATGGGCATGGGAATGACGGAGCTTTCGATGGGCATGTCGGCAGATTTCGAAGTAGCCATAGAGGAGGGCGCGACGATGGTGCGCGTAGGCACCGCCATATTCGGGGAGAGACTATGAAGCCGTGGGAGGGGAGGTTCAGCGGGCCTACCGACGCCCTCATGGAACGCTTCAGCTCGTCCATAGACGTCGATTGGCGCCTTTTTCATTACGACATCGAGGGCAGCATCGCATACGCCCGCGGCTTAAAGCGGGCAGGTATCCTTAATGACGACGAGACCGGCCCGCATCGTCGCCGGGTTGAAAGAGATAGAGGCGGAGATCGCCGAAGGGAGACTGCCCTTCCGGGAGGCCCTTGAAGATATCCACATGCACGTGGAACAGCGGCTTATCGAAAAAATCGGAGAGACGGGCAAGAAGCTGCACACGGGCAGGAGCAGAAACGAGCAGGTCTCCCTCGACATGCGGATGTATGTGAAGGACGAGCTTGGCAGGTTGGATGCGGGCCTGAAGGCCCTGATGGCGGCCCTGGTGGCGAGGGCGGAAAAAGAGAAAACGGCGATCATGCCCGGATATACGCACACGCGGCGCGCCCAGGCGGTGCCTTTCAGCCATTACCTGATGGCCTGCTATTATCCGCTCAAGCGCGACAGGCAGCGCATCGCAGGCGCGCTCGCCCGGTGCGACGCAATGCCGCTGGGCAGCGGGGCCCTGGCAGGCTCCACGCTGCCTATCGACCGCGAGTTCCTGAAGAACGAGCTGGGCTTTGCGGCGACCACCGACAACAGCATGGACGCTGCTTCCGACCGCGACTTCGCGCTGGACGCCCTTTATTGCGCTGCCACGGTGATGACGCACCTGAGCCGGGTTGCGGAGGACCTGATCCTTTACTCCACCGAGGAATTCTCCTTCATTTCTTTACCGGACGGCCTCTGCACGGGCAGCAGCCTCATGCCCCACAAAAAGAACCCTGACGCCCTGGAGCTGATCAGGGGTAAGGCCGCAATCGTGATGGGCAAGCTTTTCGGCCTCTTCTGTCTCCTTAAGGGGTTGCCTTCGACGTATGACCGCGACCTTCAGGAGGATAAGCCTCCGGTCTTCGAGGGGATGGCGGCCGCGTGCGACGCGTGTGCGGTGATGACGCTCGCCGTCGAGGGCATGGGCCTCAACAGGGCAGCCATGGAAAAGGCCGTAGAGGAAAGTTTCATGCCTGCCGTAGAGATGGCGGAGTACCTGGCTTCCAGGGGCGTGCCTTTCAGGCAGGCGCACCATATCGTCGGCGCGATAGTAAAGGAGTGCGAGGAGGCCGGGCGCCGCCTCGCCGGGATGGACCTTGCCGATTTGAAACGCCGCTCGGACGCATTCGACGAGTCGGTTTTCGATTACATGGACCCGCGCCACGCGGCGGAGCGCAGGAAGACGCAGGGCGGGGCCTCCTTTGCCGAGGTCGAGAGACAGATTGCAAAAGAAAAAGATTATCTTAGCCGTAATTAGCCTTTCCGTCCTTGCCCTCGTCGCTTGCGGCAGGAAGGGGAACCCCAGGCCGATGAGTCTGCCGACTCCTGCGACGATAAACGACCTGCGGGGCGACGTCAGGGACGGGGTGCTCTTCCTCTCCTTCACGGTCCCCACAAAGAACAGGGACGGGACGCCTGTTACGAACATAGCAGGCTTCCAGTTCATGAAGAGCTGCAGCGCGTGCGGCGGGGCGTTCGAGCCGTGGAAGGACGTGCACCTTGCGGATAGACAGGGGTACACGATAAGGAACGGCAGGATGTTTGTCTACGATGACGACCTTGTCCCCGGCTTCCCGTACGAATACAGGGTCTTTCCTTACACGTACAGAGGCACCCGGCTGGATGGCTCGAACTTCTACATGATAAAGTGGCAAAAGCCGCCTGCGCCGCCGGAAGGCTTGACCGCAGATGCGCAGGACTCGAAAGTCGTACTATCGTGGAAAAAGGCGGAGAAGCTGACGTACAACGTTTACCGCTGGGACAGCGCGGTTTATCCCCTCACCCCTATCAATACAGCCCCTATAGAGGCCAACACCTTTACCGACCCGGCCCTACAGAACGGGAAGACCTACAAGTACGAGGTCAGGGCCGTGAAAACCGAAGGGACGTACCAGTTCGAAGGCCAGGGGGTCAACGTCACCGCAACGCCGAAAGATATGACGCCACCGGAACCGCCGGCTGCGCCGAAGCTGGAGAAGAAGGACAACGGCGTACTTATTTCGTGGCAGGCGAGCCCGGAGGCGGACGTGGCCGGATACAACGTCTACAGGCTTACCGGGGAGAAGACGGAGAAACTCAATAAGGAGCCGGTTACAATGCTGGACTTCTTCGACCCGTCGCCCGGCCATAACATCCGGTACGTGTCGTACTATTTAACGGCGGTCGACAAGAGCGGCAATGAGAGCGGGCCGTCGAGGGAGCAAGTAATAGTCATCAAAGAATAGGCGCCGGTGCTTTCCTGCTATCTCCCCACTATCCCCGTCCATATAAGCTGGATGCCGGAAAGGAAGAGGATCGAGTAAACCAGGCGCATGAACCAGACCTCGCTCACGCGGCGGTTGAGCCAGACGCCAAGCCTTACGCCGATTATGCAGAAGGGCGCGAGCAGGACGATCGTGCCGATGCTGCTGGCCTTCAACAGTCCGAGCATGCTGTAGGGGACCAGCTTCACGGCATTGGTTACGGCGAAAAACACGGCGGTCGTCCCGACATAAATATGCTTGGGGAACCGTTGGGGCAGGAGGTATATCGCCAGCGGCGGACCGCCGGCGTGCGAGATTGTGGAAGTGAAACCCGTCAGCGCGCCCATACCGACGCCTTCCAGGACGCCGGGGGCGTGCCTGATCTTTCCGAAAATATACTCCCTTGCTACCTGAAAGATCACGAACAGCAGGGCTATCGTGCCGATGCCGATCCGCAGCACGTCATCCTTCCCCGTAAAGGAGCGGAAGAAGAGGCTCCCGGCGAGGATGCCGATAAGGGCGCCCGGAACAAGGACCTTCATGCTCTTCGAATCGAAGTCCCTTCTGTAATAGAAAAGGGCCAGGATATCGGTGAAGATTAAAAGCGGCAGCAGTATCGCGGCTGCCTCGGCTACGGTTATGGTGAGGGCGACGAGCGGTGTTGCCAGCGTGCCCACGCCTCCTGCAAACCCCGCTTTGGCGATGCCGAGAAGGAGCACTGCTGTAATGGCGGCCACCCAAAAGACGGCCGGGTAATGGGGAAGGAACATCGTGATCTCCTCTTTCTTGTCATGCCCCGGATCGAAAGCCCGTTACGAGACCGGCCGGCCGGCGGCAACCTCCGATTGTAACATCAGACGCTCTGTACGGGCGAGAAAAATCGAATGGCCGCCCGCGGATGCGGCGGCAACCACAGCCCAAACCCGTTTGCCCTGGCACAAACCGGCAATGATATTGCGGATCGGGCGTGTGTTGGTATAAAATAGAGGCTCGTCAGGGACCGCCAAAGGACCGAGGATACGATATGAACTATTTCAATTACAGGAGCGGTGTGCTCCACGCGGAAGACGTTCCTTTAGAAAAGATCGCGGCGAAGGTAGGCACGCCCTTCTATGTTTACAGCTACGGCACGCTGGAGCGCCATTTCCTCGTGTTCGATCGTGCGTTCAAAAAAATACCCCATATAACCTGCTATTCGTGCAAGGCCAACACGAGCATGGCGCTGCTTCGGACGGTGGCGCGGCTGGGCGGCGGCGGCGACATCGTGTCGGGCGGCGAGCTTTACAGGGCGCTCAGGGCGTCCATACCGGCCGATAAGATCGTCTTCTCCGGCGTCGGCAAATCGCCGAAGAGATCGCCTATGCCGTGAAGTCGGACATCGCCATGATAAATGTCGAATCGGAAGGGGAGCTTGCCGCAATAGCGGATGCCGGGCAAAAGCTGGGCAAGACAAGTCCCCGTCTCTATAAGGGTCAACCCGGAGATAGACGCAAGGACGCACCCGTATATCACGACGGGCCTGCGGAAGAACAAGTTCGGCCTCCTGTGGCCCGACGCGCGGCGCCTGTACGGCGAGATAAAGAAGTCGAGCCATCTCGTCCCTGTCGGCATATCCTCGCACATCGGCTCGCAGATAGTCGAGATACCGCCGTTCGTCGACGCTGTGCGGTCCCTGAAAGGGATGGTCCGCGAGCTGGCCGGCGCCGGCATTAAGCTGCGCTACATGGACATCGGGGGCGGCTGGGGATCACCTACAAGGACGAAGCCCCGCCCCGCCCGGAGGAATACGCTCGTGCCGTAGAGGCGGAGCTGAAGGGCACGCGCCTGACCCTCGTGCTGGAGCCCGGCAGGGTGATCGTAGGGAACGCGGGTATCTTCGTGACGAAGCTGCTTTACGTGAAGGACCCGCCCAACAAGACCTTTTATGTAGTTGACGGGGCCATGAACGACCTCGTGCGCCCGGCCTTTTATGACGCCTATCATGAGATCCTGCCCGTGGTGCAGACGAACGCCAAAATGCAGAAGGTCGACGTGGTGGGGCCGGTCTGCGAATCGGGCGATTTCTTCGCCAAAGGAAGAAAAGTCGCGGCGATGGCGCCGGGCTCGCTCATTGCAATCATGGGCGCAGGCGCTTATGGTTTCTCTATGTCTTCGAATTACAATTCGAGGCCGAGGGTTGCCGAGGTGCTCGTGAAAGGCGAAGAGTTCTTCGTTATCAGGAAAAGAGAGAAATATGGGGACCTGGTAGCCGGCGAGGCTGTTCCGGGGTTCCTGGAGGGGTAGGGTTAGGATGGATTCTCTTCGGTTCTTCAAGATGAGTGCAAGCGGCAACGATTTCATCATTATAGACAACCGGGAAGGCGTTGTGGAGGCTGCGTTCCCGGATGTGGCCGAGTCTGGTGCGCAAGGTCTGCCGCAGGCGCCATTCCGTTGGGGCCGACGGCCTGATATTGATAGAAAAATCGGATGTCCTTGATTTCGTCTGGCGGTTCTATAACGCCGACGGCTCGGAGGCGGAGATGTGCGGGAACGGCGGCAGGTGCGCGGCCAGATTCGCCCACCTGAAGGGGATCGCAGGCAGCCGCCTCTCCTTCGGCACGCTTGCCGGCACGATGAAAGCGGAAGTGCGGCCCGACGGCAAAGTGAAGCTCCAGCTTACAAAGCCAAAGGACCTGAAGCTCGACTACTCCATCGACCTCGATACGAAAGAGCTTTTCGTCAGCAGCGTCGATACGGGCGTGCCCCATGCCGTGCTTTTGACGGACGTGGAGCTTGCCCCCGTGGAGGAGCTTGGCCGGGCGATACGCTGCCACAAGGCGTTCTCGCCGAAGGGCACCAACGTAGACTTCGTCCAGGTCGTAGACACGAAGAACGTGAGGATCAGAACATACGAGCGCGGCGTGGAAGGAGAGACCTACGCGTGCGGGACCGGATGCGTGGCAGCGGGCGTCATACTGCAGGAGAAAGGGCTCGTCGAAAATAAGGTCAACATCCTGACCAAAGGCGGCGAGGCCCTCCGCGTCTACATCGGCGACGAGGTATACCTGGAAGGCAGCGTCAGGATTATCTACGAAGGGACGCTCTGGCCGGAGGCCGTGGAATAGAGAGCAGATGAAGCAGGAAGGAGACCGATGAACCTGAAAGGAGTCTTTACGGCGCTTGTCACGCCGTTCAAGTATGGCGAGCTCGATGAAGAGGCCCTGAAGGGGCTGATCGATTTTCAGGTGAGGGCAGGCGTGGACGGCATCTCCCCCTGCGGGACTACGGGCGAGACCTCCACGCTCTCATACGAAGAGCACGAGCGGGTGATCTTCCTTACCGTCAAGTGGGCGGGAGATGTCCCCGTCATGGCGGGAACTGGCTCTAACAGCACGAAAGAGACCGTCGAGCTTACGCAGATAGCGAAGGACCTGGGGGCATCGGCCGCACTCGTCGTCGTGCCGTACTATAACCGGCCTACGCAGGAGGGTTTGTACCTGCATTTCAAAAAGGTGGCCGAAGAAGTCGATATACCCCTTGTGCTTTACAATATACCGGGCAGGACAGGCGTCAACATGCTGCCGGAACTGGTGGCGCGCCTGGCGCAGATACCCGGCATAGCCGGCATCAAGGAAGCCTCCGGCTCGGTTCAGCAGGCGGCCGATATCTACAGGCTTACCGGTGGCAAGTTTCCCATACTTTCAGGGGATGACAACCTGCTGCTGCCTTTGATGTCCGTCGGGGCATCGGGCGTTATCTCGGTTGTATCGAATATCCTGCCCGAGCGGATGTTGGAGCTTGTCCGGGCCTTGCTCGAGGAGAACGACAGGGAAAAGGCGCTCGACCTTCACGCCGGGCTTATGCCGCTCTTCAATGCGATGTTTATCGAGACGAACCCCGTGCCTGTCAAGACGGCGCTTTACCATATGGGCATGATCGAAAAAGACGTCCGCCTGCCGCTTTGCGAATTGTCCGGCAAGAGCAGCGATTTCTTAAAAGAAGTGCTGAAAGAATACGGTCTCTTTCGCAGGGAATAATACGGGGGAGGGAGCGCGATGATAAAGCTGATCGTCACCGGGGCCTGCGGACGGATGGGCAGCGCGATCCTCAGGCTGGCAGCGGCCGACCGGGACTTCCTGATAACGCACGCTATCGAGACGGCGATGCACCCGCTCATAGGCGGCAATATCGACGTGCCCGGCGCCCTGGGGGCCTCCTTCCAGGTCGAGGACAGCCTGGCGCGGGTGATTGACGACTGTGACGCGGTAATCGACTTCACTAACCCGGAGACGTCCCTTTTTAATTTCCAGCTCTGCACCGAGAAGGGCAAGGCAATCATCATCGGCACGACGGGCATACCCGCAGGCAGCCTTTCCGAGATGCAGGGCACGAAGGGGGCAAAGGCAGTTATCTCGCCGAACATGAGCATCGGCGTCAACGTGCTTTTCACGCTCGCCGAGAAGGCGGCGGCAGTCCTCGCCGCAGAGTACGACGCCGAGATCCTGGAGATGCACCACAAGTGGAAGAAGGACGCTCCGAGCGGGACGGCCGTGAAGCTGAAGGAGATCGTCAAGGGCGCCTGTCCGGGCCGCGCCTGGGTTGAGGTTGCCGGCAGGCAGGGCATGGTCGGCGAGCGCGGGAAAGACGAGATCGGCTTATTGAGCGTCCGGGCCGGCGACATCGTCGGCGAGCACACGGTCCTTTTCGCCGGGACCGGCGAGAGGCTGGAGATTACGCACCGCGCTTACTCAAGGGACAATTTCGCGCGCGGCGCCCTGGAGGCAGCCCGCTGGCTGGTCCGCCAGAAAAACGGCGTCTACGATATGCGGGACGTGCTGGGCCTCTAAAAACCGCCCGAAAGAAGCATTATCCACCCCTCTTTGTTTGCCCCATCTTTTCGCTGCTTGAAGTGATCGGGGCCAGATGATACGACTAAACCGAAATACAAAGGAAGTTTGGACGGACCTTTCGAAGAAGCGCCCATGGCCCGGCCGCGCCGGGCGTGACGCGGGCGACTTCAAGGAGCAAAGCTTGTTCGGCGGATCTCAGCTTATAGAGCCGGTATACATGGTGGTCCTGACCGGGGGTCCGTGTTCGGGGAAAAGCTCCTCCCTCGCGTATCTCACGGAAAAACTGACCGACAGCGGCTTCATGGTCTTCGTCATACCGGAGACGGCTACCCTTATAACGGGCAACGGCATCGACAGGCGAAAGATGGACAGGCCAAGGCAGGTGCTCGTGTACGAGGAGGCGATCCTCGACATGCAGCTCTCCTTCGAAGAGACCTACAGGGAGGCCGTCACCAGGATATTCCCTGAGAAAAAGAAGGTCTTGCTCCTCGACCGGGGCGTCATGGACATAAAGGCGTTTATGCCCCATGAGGAGTTCTATGCCATATTGAAGCGCAAGGGCCTTAGGGAGGCGCAGCTTCGCGACCGTTACCACGCGGTCGTCCATCTTGTCACGGCGGCGGACGGGGCCAGAAAGCACTACACCGGCGAGAACAATCAGGCCAGGATCGAGACCCCGGAAGAGGCCATCGTCATAGACCACAGGATACGCGAAAGCTGGCTCGGACATCCCCGGTTCAGGCTCATCGATAACCGGACGGACTTCGAGGGTAAGATGCACCGCACCTTCTCGGCCATCTCGCAGCTTCTGGGGATACCCGCCGTACGCGACGAGCGGGAGAGGTACGTCATCAAGAGCATAAAATGGGAAGAGCTGCCCACCCATCGCACCATAGAGATAGAGCAGGTTTGTCTGAAATCGAAAAGCCGTGATGAAGAGATATGGATCAAAAGAAGGGGCCAGGACGACTCCTACCTCTATTTCCTCACCAGGACCAGGACCGGGGGAGGGCGCGTCGAGGAGGAGGAGCTGATAACGGAGCAGCAGTATTCGAACCTCAAAAGGCTGAAAGAGCCCGGCACCGAAGCACTGGTCAAGGACCGGACCTCCTTTTTCTGGAACGGCCGGCATTTCGATATCGACAGGTACCGGGACAGGCACGAAGGGCTCTCGATGGTAGAAGTGGAAGCGGGTGCGTCGCCCGGCCAGGACGTCCCCAAAGTGGACGCAAACGCGGACGCAAACTTGCCGCCCTTCATATCCGTGCAGAAAGCCGTTACGAACAACCTGCGCTACGACGAGCGCCGCATGGCGGCCAGGAAGAGCAAAAAGAAGTAGCGGTTTTTTTCCTTCACCCCCCATTGCCCATCCCCTACCCAGGCATTAGTTTGTAAATAGACAAGCTGCTCCAAATTAAACTCACGAGGAGGCTGGGGATGAAGGGGAACGCAAAGGTCATCGAGCAACTGAATATACGCCTGACCGAGGAGCTGACCGCGATCAACCAGTATTTCGTCCACGCGGAAATGTGCGAGAACTGGAAATTCGGTCGCATCTCCGGCATCATCAAGAAGAGGGCGATCACGGAGATGAAACACGCGGAAAAGCTTATCGAGCGCATGCTTTTTCTTGAGGGCCAGCCGATCGTCAGCAAGCTGAACAAGATCACCATAGGCGCAGCCGTGGCCGATATGCACAAGCTCGACCTGGGCCTGGAGATGGGGGCCGAGCGGGGCTATAACGAGACCATCAAGCTGGCCGGCGAGGTGCAGGACGCGGGCACGCGCGATTTGCTGGAGTCCATCCTGAAAGACGAAGAGGACCACATCGACGACCTGGAAGCGCAGCTCGATCAGATAAGGCAGGTCGGCATCGAGAACTATCTGGCCGATCAGATCGTTTAGGCCCGGACGGTCGGGGCAGGCGTCTTTTCGCTGTTCGCGCGGTCGGTGACGCCGGACGGTGGGGACGTGGTCAACGAGCACCAGATGAGCAGGCCAGGAAAGCCCCCCCCAGGACCGGTCAGGTTTTCCGGGGGCTTCCGGCCGGCTTAAAGCCTATACTCATCTTTTTCCTCCCGCTTAAACAAAAACCGGCATACTTCACTTTTCTTTTGACTATCGGATTTGTTATAATACGTCCTTAGCCCGAACATGGGCCATCATGTTCGCCTCACGCTGGGGGTCGTATGTTAGGCCGCATCCCTTCCACCCTGCCTTGGGGCGTGTTCCTCGGGGCGCATCCGTGGAAGAGAAGAAGCTAAAGCCGCAGCCGGTGTCTCGACGCGTCAAACAGGACGAGTTGTTCTCTGTCTTCGACGCAGGTAGCCCGTCAGCCAGACGGACGGGTGAAGAAACCAGATCGCAACTGCTCAAGAAATACCCTGAGATGGCTTCGCTGCTTAAAGAAAGCGAGGAGCGTTACCGGATAGTCGTCGAGCATTCCGGAGACGGGATAGCCATGTCGTCCGGTGAGACCCTCCTTTACGCGAACCCACGCTGCCTTGAAATCCTCGGATATAAGAATGCGGAGGAAGCCGCCGGCCTCACGGTCAGCTCCTTCGTTCACCCCGACGACCGCGAGCGTGTGCTGGGGCTTTTGGAGCGCAAGCAGGGGGGTGAAGCCGGGCCGTCCCGCCTGGAGCTCAGGGTTTTATGTAAAGACGGCCGTATTGCCTACATCGAGTCGTCCGTTGCAAGGACCGCATACGGCGGAGAGCCCGTCCTGATCATGCTCCTGCGCGACGTGACCGAGCGCAAGGCGGCCGAGGAAGAGCGTAAGCGCCTTGCCCTTCTCGTTGACAAGGCGTCGGAGATGATCCTCATGACCGACAAGGCGGGCATCGTCACATATGCCAACGGCGCCTTCCTCCAGGTCAGGGGGAAGAAGCCCGCCGAAGTCGTCGGTATGCGCCTTCTGGACTGCGCAGGCGAGGATGACGGCGACTTCTACGAGGGGCTCTGGGCCCGCATACAGAAAGAGCGGAAGTGGAACGGCCGGATGACGCCGAAAGGCCGCGACGGCAGGTTCCGCGAGTTGGACGTGGCCGTATCCCCTGTCCGGGACTCCTCCGGGGCTGTCACGAACTACGTGATCGTCTGCCGTGACGTCACTACGGAAGCGATACTGGAGCTTCAATTGCGCCAGGCCCACAAGATGGAGGCGATAGGTACGCTCGCGGGCGGGATCGCCCACGATTTCAACAACATCCTGGCGGGCATCCTGGGGAACGCCGAGCTTGCTTTGGACGAGGCGCCCGAGGGGAGCGCCATGCAGCACAACCTCGAGCAGATATTCAAGGCGGGGCAGCGGGGCAAAGAGCTCGTCAAACAGATACTCGCCTTCAGCCGGGCTGACCAGCAGGAGCCTATTCTCGTCGAGGCCGGTCCCCTCGTGACGGAGACGATGAAGCTGCTCCGCTCGTCGATCCCTGCCACCATTGACGTGAGGCATCACGTAGAGCCGGGAAGGGACAAGGTGCTGGTTGAGGCGGGCCGCCTCCAGCAGATCATGATGAACCTGTGCTCCAACGCGGCCCACGCAATGCGGGAAAAAGGCGGGGTGCTGGAAGTGACCGTCAAGGAATATCAACTGGGCGCGCAGGAAGGCGCTCTCTCCGAGCTGGCGCAGGGCGCCTACCTGGTCATCAGCGTCTCCGACACAGGCCAGGGCATGACAGAGGCCGTCATGGAGCGCATCTTCGACCCCTTCTTCACCACCAAGCGGCCGGGCGAGGGGACGGGTATGGGGCTCGCCGTAGTGCACGGCATCATGAAATCGCTGAAAGGGGCCATTACCGTGAGCAGCCAGCCGGGGAAAGGGTCCGTCTTCTCGGTCTACCTGCCCATAGCCGCCGGGGAGACGGGGAAGACCGTGAGCGAGGAAAAAGGCGCCCTTACGGGCGGGAAAGAGCACATTCTCTTTGTAGACGACGACAAGCCGCTCGTCGATATGAACACCCTTCTTCTCAAGCGCCTGGGTTACCAGGTGACTGCTTTTTCGAGCAGCCCGGCCGCGATCGACGAATTCGTCCGTAACCCGGATGCCTTCGACCTCGTCATTACCGACCAGGTCATGCCCGATTTCAGGGGCACCGACCTGGCGAAGAAAATACGGTCGGTGCGCAAGGATATCCCCATAATCCTCATCACGGGCTTCAGCGAGGCCGTAGACGCGGATCGTTGCAAGAAAATGGGTATCAACCATCTGCTCATGAAGCCGATAGTCCGCCACGAGCTGGCAAGCGTGATAAGACTGCTTCTCGATAAACAGGGCAAAGGGTAGGGCGGAGAGGGCCGTCCGCTGATGCGGCTCGCCTTTTAGGGCGGGAACAACGGCTGGCTAAAAAATGGGCGGGCAGCCCCGAAAAAGGCGCCCGCCCATTTTTATTTGCTATAGCTTGAAGAACAGAAGCAACGAGATAACGAGTGAATATATGACCAGCGATTCGATCATGGCAAGACCGATAATCATCGGGGTAATGATCTTTCCCGAAGCCCCGGGATTCCTGCCGATGCCGTCCAATGCCGACGCTACGGCCCGGCCCTGGCCGATGCCTCCGCCGGCAGCCGCGATGCCCAAGCCTATGCCTGCAGCGATGGCGATCATCGCCTTAACCTGCGGATCGAGTCCCGCAGTCGGCTCCGCCGCCATGGCGAGGCCGCAGGAAAAACTCAGGATAACACCTGTAAGCATAAGAACCACTAACGTTTTCTTCATAATGTGTTCACCCCCTTCCAATCGTTACATTAAAGTTCTTCGTGGGCAATAGCCCCCGCAAAATAGGCCATAGACAGAAGCATAAAGACAAACGCCTGCACAAGCGCGACGAACGTGCCGAGGACCATGCCGAGCAGCGGCACGAAAAGGGGGACGAGCATAAAAAATATGCCCGTCACGAGGTGGTCCCCCATGATGTTGCCGAAAAGCCTCAAGCCCAGGGAAAGAGGCCTCGCGAGATTGCCGATTATCTCGATTGGGATCATCAGCGGGGCGAGCCACCAGATAGGTCCCATGAAGTGCTTCACGTACTTTACCCCGTGCTCCCGTATGCCGTAGTAATGGGTAAGGACGAAGACGGTGAGCGAGCAGGCGAACGTCGTGTTTACGTTGTCGGTAGCGGGCGAAAAGCCGGGCACAAGGCCGGACAGGTTATTGAAAAGTATGAAGAGGCCGAGGGTGCCGATGATCAGCATGAACTCCTTGCCTCTCGGTCCCATCGTGTCCTCGACCAGGCCGGAGATCGCCTCTATTATCAGCTCCACGATGTTCTTGAACGTCAGTTTCTCGTCCGGCACTATCGAGTCCTTGCGCTTCATCAACTGGGAATAACCCAGGAACACGATGACCAGCAGCAAAACGGAGACTATAATGCCGTTGGAGACGTGTGCGGGCAGCGACCGGAGGCCCGGTATCAGCGACGCCCAGGTAAATTGTTCATGCTCCATTATGTTTCCTCCTACCCTCCGGCATGAATACTGTTATTATCTGGCTGGCGAGAATTGAGATAACGACCGTGGAAAGCCCGATGAGGAAGAAAAGAAGATTGACGTTGCCCCAGATCATGATGACGGCAACCAGCCCCCCGAGCCCGAAAAACTTGACGGGCAGCTTGATAAAAAGCTCTTTCTTGTTGATTGTCGATCCGGCAAAAAAGGCTTCCATGATTTTTCTCAGGAAGCGGAAATTGAGCGTCATTACCGCGCTTGCAACCCCGAAGCTGAAGACATAGATGAAATCGCGCATGACGACCATGGAGGCGATCGAGCCCAGAACGAGGATGATCACATTCAGCCGTTCTATGTCAGTTGTGGTCGTCTCCCTCATCTTCCTTTTCCATCTTCTTCCAGAGCGTATAAAGGCGCTTCATTCCCGCGGCAATCCCGAAGCCCATAAATATGAGGGTCAAGATCGGCGATGTTCCGAAGAACCGGTCAAGGAAATAGCCAATGGCTAATCCGATGGCCAGCGAGACCCCCATCTCTATGCCCAAGGTGCCGTAGTTCAGAAGGGAAGAAATTATCTCCCTCTTGTCGTTCCCCGTCATGGCTGGCCTTTCTTCTTCTATCATGCGGGCGCGTAATAGTCAATTGGTTTGTGAATTTTTTCTCCCAGGACGCGCAATAAAGGCCATATTACAAAGACTTGGGGGGAAATGAACGAAAAAGGGCCGGGTAGGTTTTCGCTCCGTGCGCGACAAAGCTATGAGCGAAAATCTACCCGGCCCACCACTTTCTATGCGAAGACGTAATTGCTGGTCCGCTCCAGCATGGCTGCCCCTTTGACCTCCGTCTCGAACAGCGGCGCTATCGCCCTCACCTTATCGCCGAAGATATTCCATATCTCCGCCATGTGCTCTTCCTGCATGGCGATCCTGTTCTTGACGAAGTCAACCGTGTCCGCATGCGTCTGGTCCTTCTGGATGAGGCCGTTGACGATCACGCCCCCTACGGGTATGCCGAACTCGTAGAACCAGTTTATGAAGCGCGTGATAACGGCGATGGGCAGGCTTTCCGGCAGGGTCACGAAGAAGAAGGCGGTCAGGGCCTTGTCCGTCAGGACGTTCTGCGCATTCGCCATCCTATCCTTGAAGCTGAGCAGGTAGTCCATCAGGGGGTCCTTCTCCTGCTTTTTAGTGAAGGACAGGACCTCGCGCAGCGACTTGGCCTCCTCCCTGCTCTTGAGCATCTTCTCCACCCAGAGGCCGTAAACCTTCGACATGCCGAGGAGGCGCCGGGCGTTTGCCGTAGGCGCAGTGTCGAATACATAGAAGTCGTACTCGTCCTTGAAGATCAGGTCCATCATGTTCTCGAACATCGCCGATTCCTCGAACGCGGGGTTCATGGTGGCCGACTCGATGAAGTCCTCGGCCTTCGTCGTGATGTCGGCGAATTTGAGGAACCAGTTTATCTTCTCGCGTATCTCCTGTTTGGACCGCTCGATCGTGTCGCGCGTGTCGATCTCGAATGCGTGGCAGCGTTCCTCGTTGCAGACGACCACGGGCTTGCCGAAAACGTCCTGTCCGAAAAGGTTCGAAAGGCTGTGCACCGGGTTCGTGGAAGCAAGGAGCGTCCTTTTGCCTTTTTTTGCCGACCAGAGTGCAGCCGCGCCGGCCATTACCGTCTTGCCTACGCCGCCCTTCCCGCCGAAGAAGACGTACTTCAGCTTCGGGTTGTCCTCCATAAATTTCTTCATGCTCAACGTTATGCTGTTATGCACGGTTATTGTATCCACGTCTTCCTCCTTGCGCTACCCTTCGAACATGGCTTTTGCGAGCTTTTCGATCATGGCGAGGCCGGTCACGTCCCTTTCCATCTCCGGCACCGACGCCAGTATCTGGCCCTTGAACGTTTCGTTGATAACGCCCAGGTAGTGGTCCTGCATCGTAAGCCGGTTCTTCAGGTATTCCGGGATGTCCTGTGTCTTGAGATCGTTGGAGAGCACGCGGTTGACGATGTAGCCGCTCAAAGGGACGTCGAATTTAGCAAAAAGCTCCGCCGCCTTCACCGTGTCGTTTATCACCATCTGCTCCGCGGTGATTACGAAGAAGAAGGCGGTCTTTTCCTTGTCCGTAAGGATGCTGGAAGACTTGTTAATGCGTTCTTTGATGTAGAGCAGCTCGTTCAGAATGGCGTCCTCGTCCATCTCCTTCTCGTGCTTCATGACCGCCGCAACCTGGTCGTACTCGCGCATCTGCTCGCGGAGGTTGGTAATCTTGCCTATCCAGGCGTCGTACACGGATGCCATCGAGAGGTAGTACAGGGCGTGGCCGAGGGGCACGAGATCGTAGATGTAGTAATCGTAATTACCTTTGACGACGATATCGACCACCTCGTCGAAGATGGCGCTCTCCTCCATGGCCGGCTCCGCAGCCGCAGCCTGGATGTAGCTCTCTATCTCCTCCGGGATCTGCTCCATGCCGTACATGTCGATGATCTTCTTGCGGATTTCCGCCTGGTACTCCTTGATGCGCCGGTCCGCGTCGATCTCCTGAGCATAGAGGTTGGGCATTATTTCCGTAGGACCCTTGCCGAAGATATCCTTCTGGAAAATATCGCTCAGAGAAGCCTGGGGATCGACGGAGAAAACGAGCACCTTCTTTCCATGTGTCGCCAGGTAGTATGCGGCTGCGGCTGAAAAGGTCGTTTTGCCCAGCCCGCCTTTCCCGCCGAACATGATGTACCGTCTGTCGGGATATTGTTCAAATATTTTCGCGAGAGAAATGGGGCACCTCCTTGCTTATTTCTTTCGCGGCCCACTTATCAAGCTGCTTACCGGCTTCTAGCCCGGCCCGCGCCTCTTACAGCGCGGGCCGTATGGAATTTTCGAAGCCCTTTGTCGAACAGAAGCAACTTAAGTTCGCGGGCCGTATAGTTCCTTATGCTATGCCAAACCGTCCGTTAGGTCTTTCTCCCTGAGCATACGTCTCTTCCAAGTGGCTATCTGGGGGACGACGTACGGCAGCAGCCTCAGAGAATAATAGGGCGGCAGGATGGGGACGCCCAGCATATCACCCATCGTTATGAGTATGAAAAGGTGCTCCATGCTCGCCCTTGTCTTAAGCGCGAACCGTGCGGAATCGTGAGCGGCAACGCCATACACGAAGTCCTTTACTGCTCCGAACAGGCCGCCTTTTTTACCTTCCCCCATGGTTGATGCCTCCTTGTGTCATCCTTAATATAATAAACGGTGCGTGGCGCCCGAACGCTTCTTACGCCTCCGCTGCCTTTCCGCCTCCGGCCTTTCTCAGGTTCCGGTACCTGTTGAACGCCTTTGCGCCTTCGACACCCAGGGCGACAGCGGCGATAACCAGGAAGAAGCCCACCAGGCCCATAAGCGTGTTGCCGACGAGCGCCTCGCCCTTGACCACACCCATCGCCACCTTGGAGAGCAGGCTATATGACGTGTAGCACAGGGCCGCTATAGTCGTTATGAACATGAATATCATCGGATAGAAAGCCCAGGCGTAGGACCTGCCTTCCGACATGAGCCATGCAGTGACAAGCATGAGCGCAAGCGACGCCATGAGCTGGTTCGCCCCGCCGAAGAGTATCCACAGATACTGCCACCATCCCGTCATGACGAGAACGAGCGTGAGGACGCCCGCTATGAATGTCCCTATGTGGGGGTTCCTGAAAGCTGGGCTTATGTCCGACAGAAGCTCGGCAGTGGCCACCCTCATAAACCGGATGACGAGCTGCATGATGGTAATGGCGAGAACGACCATCATGACGCTGCCGTATGATTTGCCGAGCGCCGTGGGCAGACCGAGTGCGCCCAGGAACTTCGCGACGCCTGTTGCGAAGATTGCGCCCGGCCCGAGGGCCGCCGCCGCCCCGTACTCGGCGGGGGACGCGTAAATGGTGCCGGCTATGATGAGGGCGAAAAGGGCGAGCATCATCTCTACGAACATAACACCGGCGCCAACGGGCCGCGCATCCAACTCGCTCTCGAGCTGGCGCGCAGTTCCGGAGCTCGAAACTATGCTGTGCCAGCCGGAGATAGCCCCGCAGGCTATGGTGACGAACATGATGGGCCAGACGGGACCGATCTTGATCGTGAAGGAAGTCGTCGCGGGCAGCGTGAACGAGGGGTGCAGGATGAAGATGCCGATTATCCCGAAAAAGAGTCCCAGAAAAACGATATATGAGGCCACGTAGTTGATCGGCAGGGCAAACCGCCATATCGGCAGGACGGCCGCGAAATAGCAGAAGACAACGGCGGCCAGGGCCCAGAGGAACCTGCTGTTCGCCAGCCCGGCGCCCAGGACCTTATCGGAAGGCGCAATGGTGCCCAGCCATATGCCGATAAGGGCGAGAATTACGCAGACGACGGTCGTGAGGATGATGTCTTTCTTCCATCTGTAGATCATCTGTCCGGCCACGACGCCGCCTATCGTCAGGAATAGCCACGCCATAGGCGCGGCCTTCAGCGCGATGGCCGTGCTGACGACTACGTTGCCGAAGGCGCCCGCAATAAGGAGCAGGTAAAAATAAATGAACGAAAGCAGAATGATGCGGGCCCTCGGGGAGATGAGACGGTGGCTCAGGCCGCCGAAGGAAGCACCCTCATTCCTGACGGCGATCATGGCGCTGGAATAATCCTGGACCCAGCCGATAAAGAACGTGCCGGCGAGTATCCAGATCAAAGCGGGCAGCCAGCCCCACTGGATCGCGATGATCGGGCCGATGATGGGGGCGGCGCCTGCGATGGACTTGAACTGGTACCCGAAGAGCACGTTCTTGCTCGTCGGCATGAACTCCACCCCGTCCATAAACATTTTGGCGGGCGTTGCCCTCTTCGGGTCAGCCTTTAAGACGTTTTTTTCTATATGGCGCGAGTAGAATCGATAACCGATGAAGAAGACAATGAAACCAAGAACTAGGACAAGAACCGCATTCATGTTTTACCCTCCCCTTTACGTCGTTCTGGCCGGACGCAAAAAAGACCAATTCTGAGCGCGACTTTCGTCGATACGTCTATTCGTTGGTTGACATTGAAACATTATATCATTATATGAACGGAACGGTAACGTCAAGAAAAAATTGGGGTAGTGTCTGACGCTACCCCAAAAAATTGGTAAGACCGGAAGCCGGCCCGGCACCCGCATATTATTCTTTGAAATCGCACGATAATCTGTTATTAATTCAATGACCCTGCTGCAAGCAGCAGGGTCATAAAGCGAGCGTATGCGAAGCGCCAAGCGGGAAGGCTCCGGCGGCTTCGCCGACGGAGGGGGCGCTGAGCCCCAATAATTGTAAATGGCCAGACCCCTTTTTCTTTGCCTGCTGGTGCTCGTACCCGCCCTTGTCGGCTGCGCCGCCTCTCGTCCCCACGGCGCGCCGGTTATGACGCAGACGGAGCGGATAGACTTCGGGCATAAGCTGGAACAACTGATGCAGGAAGACCAGGCGAACTTCGATATCCTCAGCCGCAAGATGGACGAGTACCAGAACCTGCTGGCGCTTTGCGAGGGCATCCGGGAGGACAAGGAAGAGGGAAGCATCGCGGCAGCGTGCGGGCCCGGGCTGAAGTCGCTCAAACAGGAGATCGAAAACCTGAGCGACCTTCTGCGGGGCGGGAAATAAGGCCGGGGTCCTCCGTTCTTTTCGCCTTTTGAGCGCCGGCGCCGGCCCCTTATCCGTTGCTAACGTCCCACAACCGGTATTAAATTCTACAAGAGAGCCGTAAGCGCATCGATGCGCATCGTCTATGCCTTGCTTTAAATCCTTCGCGTTTCTGTGCAGCAAAGAAACAGAACGGTGCGTGCGGCTGCACCCATCCGGCAAGCGCGGCACAGATGCCCTGCGCCTCCTCCTTTCCCTGCTTTTCACCTTATGCGGCCTATTGCCCGGTGGATGCGTCTCGCTGCCGGATGTCCATCCCCTTTTGAATTCGTATCATGGAAGCGATAGGGCCCCGAAGATAGTCTGCCCAGGGGCCTGCGAACGGGGGGAGGACTGCGCTCGCATGCTGGAGCGCCTCCGTGCGGAAGCGGGAGACACGGGCGTGCTCGGCGGCCATCTCAGCCTGACTGCGGCGGCAGGCGGCAGCCCCATCGTATGTGGAAACAGGGCCACGCTGCTTGTGGACGGAGACGTGACGTTCGCCTCCATGCTTCAGGCCATCGCAAGTGCAACCGATCACATCAACTTCGAGACCTACATCTTTCACGACGACGAGGTCGGACGGCTTTTTGCGAGTGCCTTGGTCAAAAAGCGGGCGGAAGGTGTAAGGGTGAACCTCATATATGACGCCTTCGGGTGCAGGGGGACGCCCGGTTCATTCTTCGAGAGGCTGCGCGAGGCGGGTGTCAGGACCGTCGAATTCAACCCGATGGGCCTCGATTTCTTCGGCCGGAGCGGGTTGTTTCACCGGACGCACCGAAAACTGCTGGTCATCGACGGCAAGGTCGCTTTTATGGGCGGGATAAACATAGGCAAAGCGTATCTCAAGGTCCGGCGGCCGGGAGACCACTCAGGCGACCCGGAGCAGTTCTGGCGCGACACGGACATCATGATAGAGGGGCCGGCCGTATCCGAGTTCCAGAAGCTTTTCCTCGCGACGTGGGCGCAGCAAAACGGGCAGGCGGAGCCGGGCGCCGTGTACTTTCCGCCCATTGTCCGGGAGGGCGCCGATCTCGTCCAGGCGGTGGGCGCCGACTATGGCGTAAACAACAGGACCAATTATCTGATGTATATATCGGCGATTGTCCATGCCCAAAAATCGATCCATATCACGCAGTCGTATTTCGCACCCGATGTCCGGCTCATGCAGGCCATCACGGAGGCCGCCCGCAGGGGCGTCGACGTGCGGATAATCCTTCCCGAAAGCACCGACCACGGCATCGTCCGGCAGGCGGGGAGGTCGCGCTACCGGGAATTGCTCGAATCGGGCGTAAGGGTCTACGAATGCCGGGGGGCGATCCTCCACGCCAAGACGGCCGTGGTGGACGGCGTTTGGTCTACAGTGGGCTCGACCAACCTGGAGCGCTGGAGTCTTGGGGCGAGCGACGAGATCGATGCGGTCGTTATTGGCCGCGATTTCGGCCGTGATATGGAGGCATGCTTCAAAAACGACCTCTACCGGTCGATTGAGATAGTCCCTGATGAATGGCGGCAACGGCCTCTCCTGGAGCGGGCCAAGCAGTTCTTTTCCGGCATGGTCGACCGTTGGCTGTGATGGTCCGCCCCCGCCGGCGGCTGATAAATGAACCCTGCTGCAAGCAGCAGGGTATCCAACCACAAAGCAAGCGTAGCGCCGCGCCGAGCGGGGTGGCTCCGCGGGCTTTGCCCGTGGAGGGGGTGCTGAACCCCAGTAATTGGGCGGCGCGAACACCTTCGCAAAAAAATACTGTTTGACTAAATCCAGACAAATGTAATACCCTACCCCCACTGGAGCATCAGCTTTGATTTGGCGTGCGCATTCAATTGCTTCCGGAAGTGTCGTCCGGTCTTTGCGCCGGTGTGTGGTGCTGTTGTTCCTCATATCGCTTTCGGCGTGTGCAACCGATAATTACAAACAGGAGCCGGCCGCAGAGATAAAGGTGGAGAAACCCGCCCCCTCGGCGCAGCCGGCCGCCAAACCACCCGAGGTCATCCCTGCCGAGCCGCCCCTGCCCGTTGAAAAAACCCCGCTGGGCATGCGCAGCCGGAGTCATAAGCCGTACCATATAAACGGGAAAGCGTATTATCCCCTGGTGACGGCAAAGGGCTACGAAGAAAGGGGCCTGGCCTGCTGGTACGGCCCGTCTTTCCATGGGCGCAAGACGTCGAGTGGAGAAGTGTTCAACATGTATGCGATATCGGCAGCCCATAAAATCCTTCCCATGCAGACATGCGTCGAAGTGACAAACCTGGAAAACGGCAAGTCCATCAAACTCAAGATAAACGACAGGGGCCCGTTCGTCTCAGGCCGTGCCCTCGACCTGTCCTATGGCGCAGCCAAGTCCCTGGCGGTAGTGGATAAAGGATTGGCGAGGGTGCTGATACGCACCTGCGGTCCCATCGAGGGGCAGAGGAAGAACGATATAGTGGGAGAGTTCTTCATACATATCGGCGCCTTCCAGTTGAAAACGGACGCCGCCTGCCTGCTGGATGACATGAAGGCGCTGAAGTACAGGCCCGGGCTCCTCAAGGTGATAAGGGCGGACAGTTACGGGACGGTGTTATGGAGGGTGGAGCTGGGGCCGTATAAGTCGATGGCAATGGCGGACAGGGCACATACAAGAGTCATGCAAGACTACCCATCCGCCTTCGTAGTAGCCAAGTAGGGGGGCCGGGATCTTTTCGCGCTATACGCCTGTCCCTCAAAGCCGCACGTGCTCACGTACATAAAACGTACGCTCCGCGCGGCGGCTTCTCGGTCACGGCGTCTATCATCGAAAATCTCCCGGCCCCCTTCGGTTTATGTATTGGAATAATACGTAACAACCAAAGAAAAACTAACCGGCAGATTCCCTCTCCCTTGAGGGGAGAGGGCGGGGTGAGGGTGAAGGCTGTTGCACTCTTCCCCGGCACTTCTGCTTGCCGTTTTTTGCTTCGGTGGTATAATAGAGGCTCAGAAAGACGGAGGGGGATGATTCGATGACCAGGGACGAGCTTGCAGAGTTGTTTCTCGCGCGCCTTAACGAGCTTGCCGAGGCTGCGCCGCACCCGAATTTCCTGTTTTTCGTTAATGATTTTGTTCCAATGTTTGGGATCATGGACAGGCAGGAGCTTCAGGAGGCCATAAACTTCCTGGGGGACGAGGGGCTTATAATCAGCGCAGCGATGGATATGCTGGGCGGCATCAGCGCCGCCATCACGATGGAAGGGAGCATTTACGTCGAGAAGGGGGGCAAGACGGGCATCATCGGCCGTTACCAGGAGAACCCCGGCGCCTTCATCGTGACAACCGCCGTGGAGGCCGCTTTGTCGGGCCCTGAGGAGCCATCCGGCCCATCGCAGCCGCCCCCCGGACGGCCGGAAGCAAGCCCGCCCGCTGCTGGCCGCGCAGCCGAAGCCATTATTGCCGACATGGCGGAGATATTGGAGAGAGACCCCGCCATCGGGGACGCGAAGCGAAACGACGCTATCGCAGACCTTGCGGCCCTCAAGCTCCAGTTGTCGCGCAGCGCAACCAACACGACTGTGGTCGAGGCCCTTATGGACGGTCTCTGCCGCCTGGGCCCGATTGCGCCCCTGGCCTCGGCCCTGCGCTCCATCGTCAAGAGCTATAACGCCTGAGCAAAAGAGACTGCGACGAAAAATGACCCTGCTGCTTGCAGCAGGGTCATAAAGCAAGCGTAGCGCCGCGCCGAGGGGGGAGCCTCCATGCGGCTGATGCCGCTGGAGGGGGCGCTGAGCCCCTATAAAGGCATTTCGATAAGGTGGGGACCGGGCTCGGCCAGGGCCCGCCGTATTTCTGCCGCAAGGTCCTCTGCACTTTCCACGCGAACACCCGGAACCCCGAAACCTGACGCCAGGCGCACCCAGTCTATATCGGGAGGCGCCAGGTGGGTCAGTGCATTTGCCGCAGTCCGGCCCGTATCGACGCCGGTGCGCTCAAGCTCCATCTTGACTATGTTGTAGCTCCTGTTCGAGCAGACGAGCGTGGTGACATCGACACTCTCCCTTGCCTGCGACCAGAGTGCTTGCAGCGTGTACAGGGCGCTGCCGTCGGCCTGGAAGTTGATGACCTTTCTCTCCGGGCAGGCGAGGGCTGCGCCGAGGGCGCATGGCATCCCAAGACCTATCGCCCCTCCTGACACTGCCATGAGTGCGTGGGGAGGCGCGCCGGCCGATGCAGCGTAATAGGTAAAGGCGGTCGTCAAGCCTTCATCGACGATGATGGCGTTTTCCGGTTGCAGGGCGCCGAGGACGAGGCAGACCTTCTCCGGGGTGAGCGCGCCCGTGGGCAGTCCTGCAGGGGCAGGCGCCGCCGTCTCCTTCATCCGGGCGCAGGCGGGTGCTCCAAGCTCGTCCGCAAGGGCGTTCAGGCAGGCGATCTCGTCCTGGCCTTCCTGCCATATGGATGCCCGTTTCCGGTCCTGCGGGATTAGCTTGCCCGGCACGCCCGGATAGCCGAAAAATGTTACGGGCTCGCCGGCCCCCGCAAACACGACTGCGTCGTAAGGCGATAGTAGCTCCAGGCCAAGCTCGGGCAGATAGGGTATGCGCCGCACGGCCGGCAGGTCTGCGCCCCTTTCGACGAAGCCGGGGAACGTGACGCAGACGAGGTCGCAGCCGGTCACTGCGCTGATGCGGGAGGCCGCAAGCAGGCCGTCGCGCCGAAGCGCCCTTCCGCCGAGGACCATCACCGTCTTCTTTCCGGCAGAGAGGAGCCGGGCCGCCTGCACGACGGCATCCGTCGAGACCGGATCGAAGCGGCTTTCCGCTTGCCCGCGCCCGCTGTAAGTCACCTCCAGCTTCTGTAGGTCGTTCGGCACGATAAGCGTAGAGACATGTCCCCGCAGGGCCGCGCTGATTGCGTCCGAAACATCGTCGGCCAGATCCTCCGCCCGCAGGCTCGTCCGGACACGGCCCGACACCGTTGAGGCGAGACTTTCTATATCCATCGCCAGAGGCGGGTCGTTCGGCCGGTGCCAGGATGCGTGCTCGCCTATAACGTTGACAAGCGGCGTGCGCGCCCTTCTCGCGTTGTGGAGGTTGGCCGTTCCGTTGGCAAAGCCCGGCCCGAGGTGGAGCAGGGCCATGGCCGGCCGCCCGGTCATGCGGCCGTACCCGTCGGCCGCACCCGTGCAGACGCCCTCGAAGACGCAGGGCACGGCCCTTATGCCGCCCACCGAATCGAGGGCCGCGACCAGCGGGATCTCGGTTGTCCCCGTATTCGCGAAGCAGAGCGTTATCCCGCTTTCTCCCGCCGCCTTGATTAGGGCTTCCGCGCCTGTCATTTGTATTTTTTTATCCTCCACGCTCAGCTCAATATTCCGACGATGGCGCCCGTCAGGAGGGTCGCAAGCGTTCCGGCTACGATCGACTTTACGCCGAGGCCGATGATCTCCGCCCGCCTGCCGGGGACCATCGCCCCCATGCCCCCGATCATAATGCCGAGACTGCCGGGGTTGGCGAAGCCGCACAGGGCATATATCATGATCAGCCTGCTCTTCGGCGAGAGGGCGCCGGCCGGAAGTTTTGCCATGTCGAAATAGGCGATCATCTCGTTGAGTATCGTCTTTGTCCCCATCAGGCTGCCCGCCGTATGCGCCTCCGACCACGGTATGCCGATCAGCCAGACTACGGGCGACATGATGAGCCCGAGGACCCTCTGAAGCGTGATCGCTTCCCCGCCGACGGCGGGGAAGAGCCCGAGGACCCTGTTTGCCAGATAGACCAGGGCGATAAGCACTACCAGCATGCAGATAATATTGATAAGCAGCTCGATGCCCTGCATCGTCCCCTGGGTGATGGCGTCCATAGTGCTCGACGCAGGCTGCGGAACGGACAGGCGGCCCTCCGTAGAGGGCGCTTCTTCGGGTACCATCACCTTCGAGAACATGATGGCCGCCGGTATGCTGATGATCGAGACGATCAGGATGTGGCCCATTGCATCGGGGGCGATCGTGCTCAGTATCGAGGCGTAGAGCACCATTACGGTGCCGGCTATCCCCGCCATCCCGCAGCTCATCGTGATGAAAAGCTCCGTCCTCGTCATCTGCGCCAGGTACGGGCGGACGAAAAGCGGCGCTTCAACCATGCCCAGAAAGACGTTGGCAGCGGCGGAGAGACCTACGGCGCCGCCCACTCTCATTGTCCTCCTGAAAACCCAGGCGAATGCATGGACGACCACCGGGAGGATGCGCCAGTAAAACAGCAGGGATGACAGGGCGCTCACCACAAGCACGACGGGCAGGGCCTGGATGGCGAGGACAAAGCTTGCTCCTGGCCTGCTCTCGTTGAAAGGGAGCGGTCCTCCACCGATATAACCGAAGACGAAAGACGTTCCCGCGCGCGTGGATTCTTCAATCACGGAGACGCATTTGTTAAGGATGTCGAAGAGACCGCGGAGAAACGGGACCTTGAGCATGAGAAAGGCCATAAGAAAGGTCACGAAGAGGCCGAGAAGTATCTCGCCCACCTTGACCTTCCGCCTGTTCTCGCTTATTGCCCAGGCGAAGCCGACGAGCACGATTATCCCGAAGATGGCTTGCAGCCGCAACATCACTACCTCAATCCGTTGCTTAACATATCATATATCGGTGAAACGGGGCCACCATTCCTGCAGCCTGCTATGATTCGGCGGGCGCGCGCGGCGCCTGCCTTACGTTGAAGATCGAAAAAACGCTCAGGAGCACCAGCGCGGCGCCCAGCACTACCCGCAGCGTGATCTGTTCTCCGAGCAGCGCCCATCCGAGGAAGAGGGCGAGCACAGGGTTAACGTAGGCGTAAGTCATCGCTATGTTGATCGGCAGCAGCTTCAGGATGATCACGAATGACGTAAAGGCGAAGACCGACCCGAATACAACCAGGTATCCCCACGCGACCCATGCCGAAATAGTTGGGTGGGGCGCAGGCTCGCCCAAAAGCAGGGAGACCGCGAGAAAGCCGAAGCCTGCCGCAAGCTGGTGATAGCCGGCCGTCACCTTCGTGTCCAAAGCAACGGGCATTCTCGCTTGCACGGCCGAGCCGAGCGCCCAGCCGAACGCGCCGATGAGCAGGGCTGCGATCACCGAAGGACCGGCGCCTCTCATCTGGGCCGGGGAGGACAAGCTTAAGACCGCAATGCCCAAAAAGCCGATGAGCAGCGACACGATCATGGAAACGGACGGGCGCTTTTTATAAATAATCACTTGCAGGAGCGCCGCCCAGATCGGGACCGTAGACGCCATGAGGCAGACGAAGCCTGAATCGGCATATTGCGCGCTCCAGAGTATCAAGCCATGGCCGACCAGCCAGAATATGTTCCCGATGATGCAGAGGGATATCAGCTCCCTTCCCGTCGGTCTCATGTTCAGCCCCTGAAACCGAGCTATCCCCAGCAAGATCAGGGCCGCTAAGGGAAAACGCATCGCGCCGAAGAAGAACGGAGGGAAGCCGCTCGATGGGCCTACGCCCACTCGCATGCCCATATAAGTGGTGCTCCAGAGCACGTAGACTACGCATAGATGAAAAAGTCCCCTGCTCGGCAGCTTTTGGTCCACCGGCGCTCCTTTCAAAAAGGCCCTTTCGGATGTTTGCGGGCCCAGGGGGAGATTATATCAGACAAAGGGGTATAACGTACAAAGGGGAACGAAAAAGAGGTATTCCGGCCGGCGCATGCCCCGATGCAAATAAGGTGAAGACGAGCCGATTTGTCTGGCCTCGGGCGGACGGGGCTGGTAGACTTGAAGATCGAGAACAAGGAGGACCGGGAATGGCTGAGAGGACCACCGTCATAAGCTGCCCTCACTGCGGAAAGGAAATAGCGCTCGACGAGGCCCTGTCGCAGCGGATCAGACAGGAGCTCACGCGTGAAATCGACGTTGAGCTTGCCCAGAGGAAGGCAGCGCTTGCGCAGGCAGAGGCGCGAATCGAGCAGGAGAAGCGGAATGTCGAGGAGCGGCAGAAAGGCATAGACGCGCAGGTGGCCGACCGCATGAGTAAGGAGCGGACCCGTCTGGCCGCCGATGTGCGGAAGGAGATAGAGGAGAAAAGCGCCCTCGACGTAGCTGCGCTCCGGGAGCAGCTCGACGAGAGCAAAAAGAAGATAGCCGTCTTCCGTGAAGAAGAGCTGAGGCTGCGCAAGGAGAAGGCCGACCTCGAAGAGGCGAGGGAGGCGCTGCGGCTGGAAGTCGCCAGGCGGATCGACGAGGAGAGGAAGGCCATACAGAGCGACACGGAAAAGAGGGTCGCCGAGCAATACCGGCTTCGTGAGGCGGAGAAGGACAAGGTGATAGAAGACCTGAAGCGTAAGGCGGAGGACCTTCAGAGGAAGGCAGAGACGGGCTCGCAGCAATTACAGGGCGAGGTGGCGGAGATTTCCCTTGAGGAAGTGCTGGCAGCCTCTTTCCCCATGGACTCCATCGAAGAGGTGGCGAAGGGCGTGCGCGGCGCAGACGTCATCCAGAGGGTGTGCGGCCCGGCCGGGCGCGACTGCGGCACGCTGATATGGGAATCGAAGCGGACCAAGGCGTGGAGCGACGGCTGGCTGGATAAGCTGAAAGAGGACCAGAGGAACGCGAAAGCGGAGATCGCCGTCCTGGTGTCGTCCGTGCTGCCCAAGGGCGTGCGGGGCTTCGGGAGGGTGGAAGGAGTCTGGGTCTGCGGGCATGAGCTTGCGGCTTGCCTGGCCCACGCGCTCCGGACCGGCCTTATCGAGGTGGCGGCCGCCAAGCTGTCCGTCATGGGCAAGAACGAGAAGATGGAGATGCTCTACGAGTATCTTTCGGGGCCGGCCTTCAGGCAGCAGATAGAGGCGATGGTCGAGGCGTTCACCACGATGCAGCAGGACCTGAAGAAAGAAAAGATAGCCATGGAGAAGATCTGGGCAAAACGGGAGAAGCAGATCGAAAGGGTGGTCAGGAACATAACGAGGATGTACGGAGGGATGGAAGGCATCATCGGCCGGTCCATGCCGGAGATCGCAATGATGGAGTTAAAGGCGCTCTCCGAGGCCGACGACGCGGAGGCGTAACGGGTTTCTCAGTTCGACAGGTGGTAGACGAGGTTGTCGAGGGCCGACGTGAAGAAAACGTTTCTGACTACGATGTTCGCCGGCACCCTTATCTGGGTGGGGGCGAAGTTCATGATCCCCTTGACGTTTGCTTCCACGAAGAGGTTGGCGACAGCCTGGGCCTCTGACGGCGGGGTCGTGATCATGCCGATCTCGACGTTCCTCACCTTCACCACTTCTTTGAGCCTGTCAACGTGGAGGATCTCGATGGGTTTGCCTATCTTTTCCGATATGTGACCTATAACCTTCATGGGGTCCTGGTCGAAGGCGGCAACGATCTTGTAGCTCTGTTTAAGGAAATCCTTGTACATCAGAAGGGCGCTTCCCAGGTTGCCTATGCCGACGACGGCAATACGCCACTCGCGGTTCGTCCCCAGTATCTCCCTTATGTGGAACTTCAGCTCCTTGACGCTGTACCCCATGCCCCTTATGCCGAATTCGCCGAAATAAGCGAAATCCTTCCGCACCTGGGCGGCATTCACGCTGCATATCATGGCGATAAGTGCGCTCGACGCTACCTTCTCGCCCTTTTGCTCAAGGTCTTCGAGGCACTTCATGTAGTTCGAGAGCCTTCTTACTGTCGCTTCCGGTATCTTCGGGTATTTCGCCATAGTTTCACCTTACTGCGCGCATAATATATCCGCAAGAGAAAAATTTATCAAGCTAAACGTTCGATACCCCTGCTGCCGGGTGTATTGTTATTTGCACGCATCCGCTCATATTAACGTGCACCGCACGCGACAAGCATCGATTATCGTTAGGGTTTTCCTGCCTCAGGCCCCGTTCTTTAGAACATGCTGTTCGGGTTGGCGGAAGTAGCCGGGATGTCCTGTATTACGTCCCAGTGCTCGTCTATCTTGCCGTTCTCGAGCCGGAATATCTCTATTATGGCCCTTTGCACTTGCGGCGAGCGGACGGAATGTACGTGCAGGATGACATAATTGCCATCCGCAAAGACCTGCTTTATCTCGCTTCTGGCTTCGGGGTAGTTCGTTTTAAGAAAGGTTATGAATTCCCGAAGCCCCTCCGGGCCGTCCTTGACGAGCGGGTTGTGCTGCTTATAACGGTCGCCCATGAAGCGGCGGGCCGATTCAAAATCTTTATTGTTGATGATAAGATCGTAGAATTCGACGACGTTCTTTTTGTTCGTTTCAAGCATGCTATCCATTGTGGTGCCTCCTGGTAAACAGTTAGGGACAAATCGGTTCGGCTGCCCTTTCGAAATAGCTTAAAGTCAGACCGGCGGGGCGTCAAGCGCAAAAAATATCCGGCCCTTCGTACCCACAGCCCGCGACCGGGTGTTTTGTCTATGCGCCGCCGCCCAGCACCTTGTACATCGTGACGAGGTAACTGAGCCTGGCCAGGCGGAGGTTGATAAGCCCCTGCTGGGCGTTGTAAAGGGAGCGCTGGGCATCGAGGACATTCAGGTAATTGTCGATCCCCTTCAGGTACCGGGCGTTGGAGAGCCGGAAGGTTTCCTCGGACGCATTGACCAGCGCCTCCTGCGCGGCAAGCTGGCTCGCTATGGTGCCCCGCTTGGCGAGGGAGTCCGCCACTTCCCGGAACGCGCCCTGTATGGCTTTCTCGTACGCCGCTATGTATATGTCGCGGGTGGCCTTCGATACGGCTAAGGTTGCGAACCGCGAGCCTGCGTCGAAAATCGGCAGGGTGATCTGCGGCGAGAAGGACCAGGCGCCGGAGCCTGCCTCCCAAAGACCCGGCAAGCTGCGAGCTGCTCGCCCCTACCGTGCCGGTGAGGAGCACACGGGGGAAGAAGTTGGCCCTTGCGGCGCCGATGTTCGCGTTGGCCGATTTAAGCAGGCTTTCGGCCTGTAAGATATCCGGCCTTTGCAGCAGCACCTCCGAGGAGAGGCCGGGCGATACGTCCCTGGGAGGCGTTATTACGGCCAGCTCCTCCGGCAGCAGCTCGGCAGGCACGGTGGCGCCGACAACCAGATTGAGTGCGTTCTCGTCGAGGGCCACCACGCGGGTAAAGGCGATTACGTCGGCGCGCGCCGACTCAAGGAGCGTCTGGGCCTGCCGCACGTCGAGCGCCGATGACGAGCCGACCTTGAACCGCCGCTCGATCAGGTCGAAGGAGGACTGCCGGGCGGCAAACGTCGCCTTGGAGAGCTTCAGGTTGTCGCGGTCGGCGGCAAGCGTCATGTAGGCGTAGGCCACCTCCGCCATGAGCGATATCTGCGTTGCGCGCAGCGCCTGCTCGGTCGCGAGGTACTGCTGCAGGGCGCTTTGCTTGAGGCTGCGGATGCGGCCGAAGAAGTCTATCTCCCAGGAGCTGACGCCGACCCCCACATCGAACTGCCTCGCGATCTGCGCCCTTTGCAGGACCGAAAGGCTCGACGGGACCCTCTGCTGGATCGTGTCGCCGAAGGCGGAGACGGTGGGGAAGAGCTGGGCCCTCTGTATTCTGTACTGGCCCCTCGCGACTTCTATGTTCAACGCGGCTATACGCAGGTCCCTATTGTTTACCAGTGCCGCGAGGATGACCTTTTGCAGCCTGCTCGTCCGTGTAAAAATCGCGCCAGCCAACGTCTGCGGCAGGCGGGGCCGCCTGGATTCCCCGGTTGCCCTCGTACGCCGGGCCCGTCGGCCAGCCGGCAGGCACCGGCGGCGTGGGGCGGGAATATTCGGGTATCATCGTGCAGGCGGACAGGCAGACGGCCGCAAAGGCGATTATGAAGGCATTCCGGGTCATGGCCGCCCTCCTTCGGAAGGTGAGACAGGCCCGGCGGCCTGCCCGGCAGGAGCTGCTGCCTGCTTCGGCTTCCGAGCGCCGTAAACGATTACGAAGAAAAGCGGGATATAGAAGAGGTCTATGAAGGTGGCGGAGAGCATGCCGCCGGTAACGGCGGTGCCTATGGCCTTCATGGCGCCTGCGCCTGCGCCGGTCGCGAGCGCGAGGGGAAGCACGCCGAAGAAGAACGCCATCGAGGTCATGATGACGGGCCGCAGCCGCAGCCGGGCGGCCTCGAGCGTCGCCTCGACCAGCCCCGCCCCGTGCGCGATCCTGTCGCGGGCGAACTGGATAATAAGGATCGCGTTCTTGGTCGTCAGGCCGAGCGTGGTAAGGAAGCCGATCTGGAAGTAGACGTCGTTCGGCATACCGCGCAGCCAGGTCGCAGCCGCAGCCCCGAAGAGGCCCAGGGGCAGCATGAACAGGTTGGCAAAGGGAATACGCCAGCTTTCGTAGAGGGCCGCTACGCACAGGAAGATGACCAGGACGGAAAATGCGTAAAGGAGCGGCGCCTGGGAGCTTGCCATCCGCTCCTGGTAGGAAAGCTCCGTCCAGTCGTAGCCGATCCCGGCAGGCAGCTTCGCAGTGATCTCTTCCATCGCCTGCATCGCCTCTCCAGAGCTTCTGCCGGGGGCTGCCTCGCCCCAGATACTCATAGCGGAAGAGCCGTTGATAGCGCTCCAGCCTCGGCGAGCCGTAGGTCCAGCGGCCGGTGGTGATGGCGGAGAAGGGCACCATTTTCCCGGCCGTGTTGCGCACGTATAGCCGCTCGATGTCTCCGGGAAGCATGCGGTATGGGGCGTCCGCCTGGGCGTAAACGCGCTTGATGCGGCCGCTCTCCACGAAATTGTTGACGTAGGCGCTTCCGAACGCCTCGGAGATGGTGTTATGTATCGAAGCTATGGGGATGCCGAGCGAGCCGGCCTTGGCCCAGTCCACATCGACCCTGTACTGCGGCACGTCCTCCATGCCGTTCGGCCTTATGGAAGCCAGCCTCTTGTCCTTGGACGCCATTAACAAAAGCTGGTTGCGGGCAGCCATCAGCTTGTCATGGCCCACGCCGCCCCGGTCGAGCAACTGGAATCAGAACCCCCTGGCGCTGCCCAGCTCGACCACCGGGGGCGGCGGAAAAACGAAGACAAGGGCGTTGCGCATGCCCGCGAAGGCCTTCGACGCCCGCTCCGCTATGGCTTTTGCCCTCATGGATGACCTGTGCCGGAACTTCCAGTCTTTGAGCATGACGAATACCATGCCGTTTGTCTGGCCCGTTCCCGAAAAGCCGTAGCCTGCGACGTTCATACAGGACTTTACCGCTGCCCCTTCTTTCTTCTCGAAATACGATCTGGATGTCGTCCAGGACCTTCTGCGTCTGCTCGCGCGTCGAGCCCGTGGGCATCATCACCTGCGCGAACAACACCCCCTGGTCTTCATCGGGCAGAAAGCCCGTCGGCAGGCGCAGAAAGATGAGGCCCACGCCTACGACGATAAGGCCGTAGACTATCAGATAGCGGAGTTTGTTGGACAGAGAGCGCTTTACCGTATTTACATACTTGTCCCTCGTGCGGAAGAAGAACCGGTCGAACCGCGTGAAGATGGGGCGCAGGAAAAAGATCGCGTTCTGCCCCGGCTCGTCGCCCGGCTCCACCGGCTTGAGCAGGGAGGCGCAAAGGACGGGCGTCAGGATCAGCGCGACGACCACGGAAAGCAGCATGGAGGCGATTATCGTCACGGAAAACTGGCGGTAGATGACGCCCGTAGAGCCGCCGAAAAAGGCCATGGGGCCGAAAACCGCGGCGAGCACCAGCCCGATCCCTATCAGGGCGCTCGTGATCTGCTCCATCGACTTGGCGGTGGCCTCTTGGGGGAGAGGCCCTCCTCGCGCATGATCCTTTCGACGTTTTCGACGACGACTATAGCGTCGTCCACCAGCAGGCCGATGGCGAGCACCATGGCGAACATGGTCAGCATGTTGATGGAGAAACCGAAGATCCCCAGCACGGCAAAGGTGCCGAGGATTACGACCGGCACCGCGATGGTCGGTATCAGGGTCGCCCGGAAGCTCCCCATGAAAAGCCACATGATCAGAAAGACGAGCAGGATGGCTTCGAGCAGGGTTATGACCACCTCTTTGATGGCCACCTTGATAAACGGGGTCGTGTCGTACGGATAAACGACCTTCATCCCCTTCGGGAAATAGCGGCTCATCTCGCTCTATCTTTGCCTTGACGCTATTCGCCGTTTCCAGGGCGTTCGCCCCCGCTATCTGCCGTATGGCCATGCCCGCTGCGGGGCTGCCGTTGTAGAGGACGTCGACGTCGTACAGTTCCGTGCCGAGCTCGGTCCGTCCTATGTCTTTGACGCGGACCACGGAGCCGTCCGGATTGATCCTGATGGGGATGGAGGCGAACTGCTCCGGGGTCTTGAGCAGGTTCTGGACTATGATGGAGGCATTGAGGCGCTGCCCTTTTACGGCGGGCATCCCGCCGAACTGGCCGGCGGACACTTCGACGTTGTATGCCCGGAGCGCGTTCGACAACGTCGTCCACGGTGAGGGAATAGTTGGTCAGCTTGTCGGGGTTGAGCCAGACGCGCATCGCGTACTGGGTTCCGAACTCCTCCACCTCGCCTACGCCGGGCACGCGGGCCAGCACCTTTTCGAGGTTTGACTGGGCGTAATCCCTGAGGTCGTTGCCGTCCATGCTGCCGTCTTCCGATATCAGGCCGACGACCATCAGGTAGTTCCTGCGTTGCCTTGCCGACGCTGATGCCCTGCAACTGCACGACCTGCGGAAGGCTCGCCATGGCAAGCTGGAGCTTGTTCTGGACTTTGGCCCATGCGAGGTCCGGGTCCATGCCCGGGGCGAAGGTCAGCTCCGTGCGGGAAACGCCGGACGAATCGCTTGTGGCCGACAGGTAGATCATCTTGTCGATGCCGGTCATCTTTTGCTCGATGATCTGGGTTACGGTGTTCTCTACGGTTTCCGCGGACGCGCCGGGATAGAATGCCTGAATATAGATCGAGGGGGGCGCGACGGGAGGATACTGGGCTACGGGCAGCCTGTAAATGGCCAGGGCGCCCGCAAGCATAATTATGATAGCTATGACCCAGGCGAAAACCGGGCGGTCAAGGAAAAATTTCGAAAGCATCATGTACCCCCGGTTAATGGGCCGCAGGCGGCCCGGCGGTCTTCCCTGCCTGGGCGCCGTCAGCCCCGAAGGGGACGGCCTTTGCCGGGGCCCCGGCCGAACTTTCTGCATACCTTCCACGATTACCCTGTCGCCGGCCGCCAGGCCCGATGCGACGAGCCATTTTTCGCCGATAGCCCGGTCGACCGCGATCATCGCGCTGCTGGACCTTGTCGTCCGGGCCGACGAACCAGCGTCACCGCATTGCCCTTGCGGTCGCGGGTGACCCCCTGCTGGGGTGCGAGGATCGCACTCTCGACTATACCGTCCTGGATGAGGGCGCGCACGTACATGCCGGGCAAAAGAAGATGCCTGGGGTTGGGGAAGGTGATGCGGAGGATGAACGAGCCGGTGCTCTGGTCCACGGTGATGTCCGAAAATTTGAGCGTGCCCTCAGACGGGTACGGCGTGCTGTCTTCGAGAAGCAGCTTAACGCGCGCCCGGTCAGGGCCGCCGTCCTCATCCGCCCCGCTTCGATGCTGCGCCTCAGGCGCAGCAGGTTCGCGCTGGACTGGGTGACGTCGACGAAAATCGGGTCGAGCTGCTGGATCGATGGCGAAAGGCACGATCTGGCCTGCCGTTGCAAGCGCGCCCACGGTGGTCGTAGACCTGCCTATGCGGCCGGTAATAGGGGCTGTGACCCGCGTATACGCCAGGTTGATGCGGGCCGTAGCTTTCGCTGCCTTGTTTGCTTCGATGTCGGCGAGCGCCTGCTGGAGGGCGGAGGCGCGCATCGTCATATTCCTGTTTGCTTACTGCGTCGATCTTCACCAGGTCTTTGTACCGCTCCATCCTCGACCGGATTGCGGTCACGTTTGCCTCGGCCCTGGCCAGGCCCGCGCTTGCGTTCGCGTATGCGGCCTCGTACATAGCCGGGTCTATCTGGTAAAGAAGCTCGCCCGCCTTCACGTCCATGCCTTCCTCGAAAGTGACGCTTCGTAACGATGCCGCTGACCTGCGGCCGCACCTCCGCGACAAGCTGCGATACGGTCCTTCCGGGCAGCTCGGTGGTGATGGCCACGTGCTCGGGACGCATGACGACTACGCCCACTTCAGGGGGGCCTGCCTGCGGGGGTCCGCCCGCCCCGGATTTCCCGCAACCGGCAGCAATGAAACAAGCGACAATTATCCCAGCCGCCCGGATTATTTGTTGTCTGTATTCACTAAGCATACGTGCCCCTTTGGCGCGGTCTATCCCGGCCCGCTTTCATTTTACGGCCCACTGCGTCTATCCCGGCAAGGGAAAAAGCTATTACGTGCTCGGCGTAGGCCTCGATATCCTGCTCGTTAAGGCGCCAGAAGGCAAGATCGACGCCCTTGGTCGCTTTTTCAACCCGCGTGATGATGGCCGGGAAAACGCACTGGCTCATAACGCTCAAGGCGCAGAAACGGGCCTGTCTTGCCGGTGCTTTCCCGCCAAGGACCTCGCTTATGACCGCCTCCACTCTGCTGCGCAGCGGCTCCAGCTCCTCACGCATGACTTCCTCGAGAAGTCCCGTTGGGTTTACCACCTCTCTGTGACTTATGCCGAACTCACGGTTCTCCTCGTCGCTGATCCTGTCCAGAAGCGCCCTGATTTGCCCTCGCAGGCGCTGTTCGGCGGGCGCGTCCGCAGAGACGCCGCCTTCCGGCGGATGGCGATCGATCGAATCCCGGAAAGACTGCCGCCACGCCTCCCTGTATAGCGTCGCCTTGTCGCCGAAGTGATAATTGACTGCCGCAATGTTCGCGCCGGCCGTCTCGCAGATCTCGGCTATCGTCGCGTCGCGGTAGCCCTTTTCGGCGAATATCCTGCCTGCTGCGGCCAGCAGCCCTTTTCGGGTCTTCACGGAATCCTGTCTGGGCGATTTCATCGCAGACCTCCCGCGGTCAAAGCTAATTGTAATTGTGCCTGCCCCATGCGGCAAAACACCATTTCGGGTTTTAACGGTTTTCTGCACTGTCCGCCTCGCGACCTTCATTATACTGCCTTCGCCGATTATTTTCAAATGAATATTTCAATTAGTCAATAAAAGTCTTCATTACATTTCCTCAAGGGCGTTGCGGGCGAGGAGTGGGCAACCCGCCGCAGGCCATCCTTTAGCCGGCAGCCCCTACTTTTTAGGGCGCATAACCGCCCGTAACTACACATAAAACAAAAAAAAGAGCGTCGCAGCTAAAAAACTGCTTGACGCTGCGTTATATTTAATGATATATAACGATGCAGCGTTATTGTTGTTATGAGATATCGCTTGTCCTGTAGATGATGACAGATGGCAGGGCGGTTCCGGATGCCTCTCCTTACCGCCTTAGCCTTGCCCCCGTCAGCGTGGCGGGCGGATGGACTGACGGCCTCTCTCCTTCCGGCCCGCCCCTGACACTTTAAGAACTGCACAAAATCGAATAAATCCACGTCACGGAATCAGGTTGTGTTACAATAGGCGCTAAAAGCGGCCGGGCAGGCGTCTTGGTTAAGGCCGTTTTTCGAAAGGACCTATCGTGGCGTCGGAGCGCAGCAGCAAAGCGAGAATAGTCTATCTAATAGCCATCCTTGCCGTTGCCTATGTGGTCTTCTTTTACAACCTGGGCGCCTATTCATTAAAGGAGCCGGACGAGGGCAGGTACGCGGAGATACCGCGTGAGATGGTCGAGCAGGGCGATTACCTCGTACCGCACCTGGATTACGTTCGGTACTTCGAAAAGCCGCCGCTGCTCTACTGGGCCTGCGCTGCATCGTACAAAGTTTTCGGCATCAATGAATGGTCATTCAGGCTTCCGAACGCGGCTTCTGCGCTGCTGTGCGCTTTTGCCGCCTATCTTTTTGCGGCCCGCCTTTTCTCGGCGCAAGCCGGTTTTATGTCCGCCCTCATATTAATGACCTCCTTCGGCTTTTTCGGCATGGCCCGCATCGGGACTATAGACATGCTTCTCTCCTTTTTCCTCTCGGCTGCCGTTTTCTCATTCTATGAATTCTACAGGACGGAGAGAAAGCGTTTCCTCTATCTGTTTTCGGCGGCCCTTGCCCTTGCCGCACTTGCCAAAGGCCCCGTAGCCGTTATCCTGCCGGCAGTTACGGTCGTCATTTTCCTGTGCCTTGAAAAACGGATGTCGTTCCTGAAGAAACTGGCGTCCGCGAGGGCGCTTCTCCTTTTCGCCGCTGTCTGTGTCCCCTGGTTTATCGCCATCTGCGTGAAGGAAAAGGAGTTCTTTCAGTTCTTCTTCATCGACCAGAACTTACTCAGGTTCGTAACCACGAAGCATCACAGGAGCGGCCCCATTTATTATTTCCTGCCGGTGATTTTTGGCGGCCTGTTCCCCTGGTCGTTCTTTATACCCAGGGCCGCGGCCTGCCTCTGGAGAAGGAGGGAGTCTGCGGCTGCTCTGGATCTGGTGCGCTGTCATCTTCGTTTTCTTCAGCCTTTCCGGCTCCAAGCTGCCGCCCTATATCCTCCCGCTGTTTCCTGCCGCGTGCGTCATCCTCGGCTGCCTTTTTCAGGAAATGCGCCGGGGGAGCGTCCGGCCGGGGGGCGAGAACATATGTTTCGCGCTCTTCTTTGCGGTGGTTGCGGCTGCCTGTTTATATGTGTGGTCGGGGCGCGCCGACAGGCTCCTTTCCGACATGGCCGAATTGACTGCCATACCGGCAGGCGCACACGGCCTTGCCCTATGGATATCGTTGGCTTCCCTGATCGCCCTTGCCGCGCTTGCGTCGAAGAAGGCGCGCCGTCCGGCCGGGCTGTTCGTCCTCCTGGCGGCCTTTTCTTTGTCGATATGCGCAGGGATCATGGTCCACGTCCGCATGATCGACGGCCTCAACACTACGAAGGAGCTGGCGCGGGAAGCGCAGACGTTGCGGACAGGGAATACTGTCGTAGTCAATTACGGCGTCTTCGACGAGACCCTGCCATTCTACATGGGCAGGAGGACCTACATAGCCGACTACAAGGGCGAGCTTGACATGGGGTCAAAGTACCCGGACTCGAAAGGGACGTTCCTGGACACGAACGCGTTCCTGCGGCTGTTCCGGTCCGACCGGCCGGTCCTTGTCGTATTCAAGGAAAGCAGGACCCACCGGCTGCGCAGGCTGGGCATCGATGAAGCGCCCGTGATGTGCCGGGCGGATCGGTGCCTCATTGCCAACCGGGCCGCATCGGCCGGCGCGGCGGGGACGATCCATGGAAGAAAGTAAAGGCGAGCTCTTCGACGACTGGCCGGAACGATACGACCGATGGTTTGAAACGCCCATCGGGTCGCTGGTCAAATCGTGCGAGGAGGCGCTCGTCATGGAGATGCTCATCCCGGCGCCCGGCGAAACCATCCTGGACGCGGGCAGCGGCACGGGCGTCTTCACCTTGCCGATTATAGCGGCGGGCGCCCTTGTCACGGGCCTGGACATCTCGCTGCCTATGGTCCTCTCTTCGGTCCGCAAGCTGGGGCGCGCCTCCTTCAGCCCGGTCGTGGCCGATATGGCCTCGCTACCTTTCCGTGACGCTGCTTTCGACAAATCCATATCGATAACGGCCCTGGAGTTCATAGAGGACGGGGCGCGGTCAGTCGCGGAGCTTTTCCGGGTCACGAAGGCGGGCGGCCTGGTGGTCGCGGCAACGCTCAACAGCGAGAGTCCCTGGGCAGCCCGCAGGAGAAAAGAGGCCGGGGAAAAAGAAAGCATCTTCAGAAAGGCCGTCTTCAGGTCTGAGGCCGACATGCGCGCCCTCGCGCCGTTCCCGGCCGAGGTTGCCACTGCCGTGCATTTCGATAAGGAGTCGGACCCCGCTTCGGCCGTCCAGCTTGAGCGCGAAGGGCGGCAAAGAAATCTCAGGACAGGAGCGTTCATCGCCGCCTGCTGGCGCAAACCTTTGTAGACGGCGCGAGCGCTTTGCGCCCGTCAGAGCGCTTCGGCCTGGAAACGGGGAATGCTGCCTTTCTCCAAATTCCTCTCGTAAACCTTGACGAAGAGAAGCGAGGTCGCTATAAGGTAGGCCGTCGACAGCAGGGCGCCGATTGTCAGGTCGAGGCATAGCCCGCCGGCAGCCGTCCCGTTGCGAGGACGGCCCGGCAGCTCTCGAAGACGTACGACGGCGGGATCGCCTTTGCAATGACCTGCAGGGAGGAGGGCAGGGTCGAGATGGGGTAATATACGCCCGCAAAGATCGAGAGCACCATCGGTATAGGCCAGCCGAGCCATTCCGCCGAGGGGCCCGAGCCGGAAGATGATGGCGGAGATGAATATGCCCATGGATATGCCGAACAGCAGGAGTATCAGGAGAAAAGGCAAGAGAAGGGAGCCTATCCTGAGCACGTTGTAGCCGAAAGCGGCTGATGCCAAAGCGATCATGGCCACTAACCCGGCTGCGCCGCTCGCGATGCTCGTCATTATGAGGCCGCCGAGATATTCCCTTATCCTAAGGGGCGAGGCGAAAAAGTTAATGAAGTTCTGGCTCCAGATATCTTCGAGGAAGGCCATCATGATCCCCTGCTCGATCCTTGACATGAACCCCCATAGAATTATGGCGCCGAGGATGACCGTGATGAACCCGAAAGTACCCTGCCCCAGGGACCCCAGATACCTGCTGATGAACCCCCACTGGACGATGTCGATGAGCAGCCACAGGAAAATGCTGACCATGCGGGTGGGGTTGCTTTTGTAAAGGAAGAATTGCCGGACGAAGATCGCCGCCATCCTGTGAAAACTCATTCGCATTACTCCTTAAGGGACTCCCGGGCGACGGCGATGAACAGCTCTTCGAGGTCTTTCTTCCCGTGCTCGGCCGGGAGCCTTGCCGGATGGCCCTGGAGGAGGATCTGCCCGCGAGACAGGAAAAGCACCTTATCGCAAACCTCCGCGATCTCGCTCATGTTATGGGACGTCCAGAGTATGCCCGCCTTGGCGACGCGGACGTACTCTTTTATCTTCTCCCGGATGAGCAGCGAGATGCTGGGGTCCAGCGAGGCTGTAGGCTCGTCCAGAAGCAGGAGCTTCGGGCCGTTCATCACTGCTTTTGCGAGGTTAAGGCGGCTCAGCTCGCCGGAAGAGAGAAGGCCCGCTTTCTTGTCCGCGAAGCGTTCCAGGTCGAACTCGCGCATGAGCGCGGCGACCTTTTTCCTTATCTTTCTCACCCCGTAGAGAAGGGCGAAGACGAACAGGTTTTGCCGGACGGTGAGGTTGGCGGGCACCTGGGCATATACGGCCGCAAAGTTGATGTAGCGGCTTATGTCGGAGTGGCGCTTGTTCATGTTCTTTCCCATCACTTCGATCGTGCCATCCGTCGGCTTCAGGATGCCGAGGACCATGTTGATCGTAGTAGTCTTGCCCGCCCCGTTCGGACCGAGCAGCCCCACTATCTCGCCCTGTCCGACCGAAAAGGAAATATGGTCCAGCGCCCTGAAGCCGCCGTAGTCCTTTGTCAGTCCGGTGATTTTCAGGATGGGTTCTCCGTTTGTAGTCTGAACGGGGTCCTTCATACCCTGTAGGATAAGGCAGAACCGGGCGGATTGCAAAAGAGAGTGACGGATGGGGCATCGGCTGGAATGCCCCATCCGTCGGCGGATCAAAAGGCCCCTTTCGCGAGGCCTTTGACTTTTCGTGCGGAAGGATGCGCTACCTTGCTATCACTACAATCTGGCCCTTCATGCCGTGCATCTTATCGGTGAACTTGTTGCTGTAAAACTTGTAGATTCCTGACTGCTCGAAGAGGAGCTTTGCGTCAAGTGTCTTGTTTGCCGGGATATCCACTCCCTGGAATAGTTCTCCATTGGGTTTTTTGATGGTGAAGTTGTGGTTCTTGGAGGTCATGTTCTCCAGCCTTAGAATAAGTGTCTCCCTCTGGTATATTTGGAAGTTGTTCGGGTCGAACTTGTGATCTATTATCTTAACGTTGACGACGTAGTCCTTCTTAGCTTCCAGGACGACCGGTTTTTGAAGACTGCCGCATGCCGCAATCGCTACCACCAATCCGAAAACAAGCACAACCGACCAGACGATCTGCCTTCTCATGGCATCCTCCTTGTGAGCGGTTAGCAATGGGCGTATCAACGGACCACGGCACTGCACCGTCGCCCTTATTCCAATATAAGACTGCCTCTGTGCTTTTCAACCGGGGCTCAGCGCCCCCTCCCGGGCAAAGCCCGGCGAGCCTCCCACTCGGCGCTGCGCATTCGCTTGCTTTATAACCCTGCTGCGGTGTGCTGCGATTATATTTCCGGATGGGAGTGGAGGGCCTTCAGAAAGTTGTCGGGTATGGGTACGACACGCCGCGTCCGGTAGTTGAGGATCAACACGGACGTCTCGGCAAGGGCAATTGCTTTCCCGTCTCTCACAATCCTTTGATAAATGCGGAAGCCCTTGCGCGTGAACGCGCCGAATTGCGTATCTACGACAATCTCGTCCGAGACAAGACCTTCGGCCATGAAGCTCACCGTAAGATCGACTATAATGATGCCCGTGGCCCCGTCGCCCAGGTTCGACTCCAGGAGGCCCATGGAGTGAAATACATGCGCGCGAGCGCGGCTTAGAAGCAGGACGATGTTATCGGTGCCGAGGTGGTGCCCGCCTTCGCTTAAGTCTTCCGGACGGACCGTCACCGGGTAATGGAACGCATATGACTTCTGCTCGGCAAGCTTAACCGGGCCGGCCGACCGCCTGCGGCAAAGCCGGCGCACTGCCGTATCAGCCATCGTTTCGAACCCCTCATTTTTCGATTTTGAAAGAAGGTATCACGCAGCCGGCCGCCTGTCAATTACTGGGGCTCGCGTCGCCCCCTCCACGAGCAAAGCTCGTGGAGCCACCCCCTCATAAAAAGGAAGAGGCACTGCGGCGCGGCTTGTGACTAATTTTGTCATTTTAGAAAACGACGCCTGCCCTGCCTTGCAACCGGACGCCTCTTAACAATTACTGGGGCTCGCGTCGCCCCCTCCACGAGCAAAGCGCGACCCTTCCCTCCTTACGTCGGGCGGGTGCCCCGGCCTCCCCCTCAAAGACTCGCTTCGCTCGTTGTCTTTGATACCCTGCTGTTTGCAGCAGGGTCGTTTATTAAAAACGCCTTTGGCCTGCTGTGCGACAAAGAAAAAGCGTATACTAAATCAGGCGGCCATGATAGAGATCAGGGACCTGACAAAAACCTACGGGGCAGTGAGAGCCGTGAAAGGCGTGAGCCTCGCGGTGGAGACGGGGGAGGTCTTCGGCCTCCTCGGTCCCAATGGTGCGGGGAAGACTACGCTTATAAAGATGCTCACCCTGCTTTCGAGGCCCGATTCGGGCGGCTTCACGATAGCGGGTCTCGATGCGTCGCGCCCTTCAGCGATCAAGCGGCTGATCGGCGTCATGCCCCAGGAGAATAACCTTGAGCGGGAGCTGACCGCCGGCGAGAATTTGCTTGTCTACGGGATGCTCCACGGCCTGGACGGTCTACCCGAAAAAATTGAGCATACGCTTTCGACCATCGGCCTGCTGGACCGGAAGGGGTCGTTCGTCTCCGAATTTTCGGGAGGCATGCAGAGGAGGCTCCTCCTGGGCAGGGCGCTCATGACGCGGCCTGCCGTCGTCTTTCTCGATGAGCCTTCCATCGGCCTCGACCCGCAGATAAGGCGGCAGATGTGGGACCTGATACGTAAGGCCAGGATCGAGGGGCGGACGGTCGTCATCACGACGCATTACATCGAGGAGGCGGAGGCCCTGTGCGACAGGGTGGGCATACTTGCCAAAGGGAGCCTGGTCGCCCTGGGGGCCCCGGCCGAGCTTAAGACGCAGGTGGGGGATTACGTAGTCGAGCACGTCGATGAGGACGGCCGGCTGATACAGCACATGTGCAAGAGCAGGGCGGAGGCCCAGCAAGCGGCGGGGCAATGGTTTAACCTGAATGCAGAAATTCCAAACCCGTCTCCGCTCCTTCATCCTTTTGATGAGGGGAAGGCTCCGGCGGCTTTGCCGCTGGAGGGGGCGACGCAAGCCCCGGTAATTGCTGAGAACGGCGTCACCATAAGGCGGTCCAACCTGGAAGACGTCTTCATCAAGCTTACCGGAGAGCGGCTCTGATGGTGCGGCTGACCGGATGGTACCCCATATATCTTAAAGAGATGCTCATCTTCAAGAGGAAGCTCTTCAAGCTGGGCTATCTTTTCTCCGCCATGGTCATACCCGTTATGTACCTCGTTGCCTTCGGACTCGGCCTCGGCAAGAGTGTCCAGACGGGCCACGGCACTTACCTCGACTTCCTTATCCCCGGCCTCGTGGCCATGAGCTCGATGACGAACTCGTACGCCTGGCTTGCCGGCGCCATCGCCATCAACAGGCTCTATTTCAAGTCTTTCCAGGTACTCGTGCAGGCCCCTATCAGTCCGTCTTCCATTATGATCGGGGAGGTGCTGGCGGGTATGACGAAAGGAGTCTTCGCTTCCATCCTTATACTGCTGGTCGGTTTCGGCATATCGGCGCATTTCCGCGTGACGCCGCTTTTTATCGGGACCCTGTTGCTCAACTGCTTTCTCTTCGCCTGCATGGGCATCGTCACGGGGATGGTGGCCAAGTCCCATGAGGATACCTCGACCTACTCGAACTTCTTCATCTTGCCCATGGCTTTTTTCAGCGGCACCTTTTTTCCCGTGGACAGGGCGCCCGTTGTCATCAAGTGGATCATCTACATTATGCCTCTCACGCATACGAACGTCCTGATCCGGGCGTCGCGTTTCGACAGCAGTGTTATGGTGTCCCTCGCCGTGCTCCTCGTCTACTCCATGGCCCTCTTTGCGTACGGGTCACGTCAGATAAGACGATACAGCGAATAAACGAAGTGCGCGCGGGGAATTTTACCGGGCGGGCGGGGACTGTACATCCGGGGGAGCGGCAGCCGGGGCGGCCATCCGGTTCCTGTCTCTGTCGATGTCGTGCGACAGGCGGTAAGCGATGTAATAACGGTTCACATTGGCCACGTACCGCACCGTTTCCTCGCCTATCTTGTCGAGGACGACGCGCTCCACGTGGTCGAACCAGAGGTTGGGATTGAGGCCCCGCCTCTTTGCCTCGCGCCGCATCGCCTGGATGCGCATCGGCCCTGCGTTATATGCGGCGAGACTGAAATCGACCTTCGAGTCAGAGGGGATATCTTCCTCGTTGAAATAATTGCTCCTTATCCAGCCGATATAGGCGACGCCTGCGGCTATATTGCTGTGCGCGTTGGTGATGTCCCTGTAGCCCATGCTCCTGCCGGTCGAGGGAAGGAGCTGCATGATGCCGATGGCCCCCTTGCGGCTCCTGACTTTCTGGTCGAGCTGCGATTCCTGATATCCCTGTGCCATCATCATGAGCCAGTCGAGCTTGTTCTTTTCCCCAGCTTCCTTGAAATGAGGGCCGACCTGCTTCACTCTCGTGGAGAGCTCGCCCGCCAGCGGGTTCTCTATAAACTTCGTGTCCTTGAAGTAGCGCTTCATGGCAATGGCGTACCGGCGCCGCATGTTCCTGTTCTTGCTCGCGTAGTCGATGAAATCGTTCAGGCTCTTCAGGAACTCGACGTTTTCCGGCCGCACGGCCCAGGCTATGTCGCCGCCCTTGCTCAGGACGACATCGGGGACTATCGTGATATTGGGAAGCACCTGCGCCCACAGGCGGGCGATAAAATCGTCCGCGACGGTCAGGCCCAGGATGCCCGCGTTGACCATCTCCAGTATGTCGTCGGCGTTTGCGCTCGCAGGCATCTCCACTATCTCGGCGGGCTCGAGCCCTGCCGTCTTCAAGCGGTCGTTAAGCTCACGCAAGTGCTGGGCGAAGCTGCTGCCGCGCAGTACGTAGACCTTTCTGCCCGAAAGCTCGTTAAGGTTCTTCGGCTGCTCGATTCCCGTATGTGCTACAAAGACTTCGGAGACATTGTCTATGTACGAGTCGGTGAATGCCGCCCTGTGCTGCCTCTCAGGCGTCGCAGTGATGAAGCCGGCCGCAATATCACCCTTGCCCTGGATAAGAAAAGGGATCAGCTCTTCGAAGCGGACCGGTATGAACGTTATGCTTATCTTCGGTTTCTTCTTCCGCGCCGACCTGTTGAGGAATTTTTCGTACTCCATGAACGCCTCGCATTCGAACCCATACGGCCTGCCGTTGGCAACGAAGAACTCCGTGCGGCCGTAATGGACCAGAATGCGTATATTGCGCGTCCCGGGGCCGAGGTCCGATGTCTTCTTGACGACGGGCCTGTACAGGACAGCGGCCTCCAGCTCGCCGCCCGAAGGATCAAGGAGAGCGACCTTCTCATCGGAAACGGCATCGCGGGCGGGCGTCCGGCTTGCAGGCGACCGGGAAGCAGCCGGGGAGGACAGGCAGAGAACGAGGGCGACGCAGAGCGCCGCAGCGACGGCGGCCCCTAACACCCGGGCGGCCGCGCTCCTGCTTCGTCTTTTGTTCAAGCACCTCATGCCTTACATTCTACAATTTTAGTGCATAAGTTGTTAAGGACTTTTATCCTGGAGAAGAGAAATGGTTCCGGCGTTCCCTTCCTCCTTCCGTCAACACGTTTTTTCTATTTGTACCACTACGCCGAACGTTTTTTTCCATCCGCCAGGCATTGGCAGCCATGATACAATAGAAGAAAAACGCAGGAGGCTCTAATGGCAAGAATCGAGGTCGGTACCGAAGGCATCTGTTATCCCATGCCATGCTCGCTGGTAGGGTCCAACGTGGAAGGCAAACCAACCTTTCTCACGGTCGCGTGGTTCAGTATGGTGAATCCCAAGCCGCCTTATATAATGATCTCCCTGGGCAAGCATTATTCGAACCCCGGTATCATCGGGAACGGCACGTTCAGCGTAAACATCCCCTCTGTGTCAATGGTCGAGGAGACCGATTATTGCGGCATAGCGTCGGGGAAGAAATACGACAAATCCGGCGTCTTCAAAGTCTTTTACGGGAAGCTGGGGAGCGCGCCCATGATCGACGGCTGCCCTTACAGCATGGAGTGCAAGCTCGTAAAGAGGATTGAATTGCCGGCAGAGGAAATGTTTGTGGGCGAGATCGTCGCTGCATACACCGACGAGCGTTTCCTTACGAATGGGGTGCCGGACCTCGCGAAAATGCAGCCCTTCGTGCTCTCCATCGCCGACCGCAGGTACCTGGGCCTTGGAGCGGAAGTGGGAAAGGCATGGGAAGCAGGCAAAAAGCTGATGGGCAAATGACGGCCCTGTTCGTCGGCGGGTGGCCGTGTTCACAGGGTTGAATCGTTCCGTTTTCTATAGCGATCAATATTAACATCGAAGGCAATGGGACATTTATCATGAAAAGGTTTAAATGACAATAGTTTTTTCTTGACATGCCTATCTCCGTAGTGGTAAAAGGATTTGTATAGAAAACGTGTGGGCATGTACAACGCACCTGTTTTAAAGAAAGGTATCGAGATACTCCGTCTCATAACGGGCACGAGCGAGTTGCTCGGCGTGAGCGAGATCTCACGCAGGCTTTCCATCGTGAAGAGCACCACGCTGGGCATATTGAAGGCACTCGAGGAAGAAGGGTTGCTCGCCCAGGACCCCGTTACAAAGAAATACGTGCCGGGATCCTCCCTTTTCGATCTGTCAAAAAGCGTGCTGCGCAGCATGGACTTGCCTTTTGTAGCCAAGCCCTTTCTGGAGAGGCTGGCAGAGCAGGTCGGCGAGACGGCGATTTTGGCTGCGTGGGAAACGGATGGGTTGTTCAGGGTACTGGAAGTCGGCGAGCCCAAGAGGGAGATGAAGATCACGGTCCCCGTCGGAACGCGCCTTCCGCTCCATACTGCTGCCCTTATGAAGGTGTTCCTGAGCCGGATGACGGAAGAGGAGATCGGTCGCATCGTTGGGGATAAGCCCCTGCCCAAGTATACGGAGCATACCATTACAAGCCGCGAAAAGTTGCTTGAGGAGCTGGAGCGGGTCCGCACCGACGGCTACGCCATTGACTGCGAGGAGTACCGTAGAGGCGTGCGCGCCCTTACCGTTCCCGTCTTCAAGGGGGACCACTCGACAACGGCCATTTCCATCTTCGGCCTTGCCGGTTCAATGGATGACAGGCACATACCCGAAATGGTAGCGGCAATGAAGAATACCGCCCGCGCGATAGGCAGGAAGATGCTGCTTATGACGGGTGGTTACGATGAGTCGGACAGTGTAATCGGCGGCCCCGGCCTGGAGGATAGACCGGGCCATAGGCCCCTGCGTAAATCGGGTGCACCAGCGCCCGGTTGACGCTTTAGACGGAAGCACGTTAGCTCTTAACCTTTATTTCGAAGGGGGTACAATGCAAAACAAGGAGCAGTTGGAAAAAATCGTAGGCAAGAGGAACATGAGCGACGCGCCGGAGACCCTCTCGGGGTATTCGAGCGATTATAGCTTAGTTCCCTCGGGGATGCCCGACGTGGTCGTGCAGCCTAAGGACTCCGAAGAAGTGTCGGCAGTGGTCAAATGGGCCAACGAGAATGACGTACCGGTAATCCCGGTCAGCTCGCCGGTCCATTTTTACGGCTGCACGATACCGAAGCAGGGCGGAGTGGTCGTCGATCTGGGCAAAATGAACAAGATTTTCGAGATCGACACTTACAACCGCAGGGTAAGGATAGAGCCGGGCGTAACCTGGAAGCAGCTGACGGACGAGCTGGGCAAGAAAGGGATGAGGATGATCATGCCCTTGCTGCCTCCGGCCGAGCGGTCCGTGCTTACCGATTACCTCGAGCGCGAAGTGCCGACCAACACCGTATACGACTACGGCGAGCCGACCCAGAGCTTCGAGCTGGTTTGGCCGACAGGCGAGATATTCAGGCTCGGCTCTGCGAGCGTCAACGGCTACCCCGACTCGCAATCGAAGGGCGCCAACCCTTCAGGCCCGGGTCTCGACTTCTACCGCTTCCTGCAGGGCGCCCAGGGCACGATGGGCATCGTTACGTGGATGAACCTCAAGATCGAGTTCGAGACGACGATCGACAAGATTTACTGCGCGCCCGTCGAAGACCTCGCGTACGTCCAGGAATTCCTGTACAGGCTCCTGCCGAGGAGAATAGGGCAGGAAGTCGTCCTCCTGAACAACGTCGATATGGCTGCGATCCTGGCCGACAAGTGGCCGGACGATTTCGAGAAGCTGCGCGCGACTCTGCCGCCGTGGTCCCTCGTCATGATAATCAGCGGACTCAAGAGACGGCCGGAAGAGAAGGTGGCCTACGAGGAGAAGTACCTCAACAACCTCATCAAGACCGAGTTCCAGAAGATCAAGCTGTCCGACAGCCTCGCGGGCTTCCCGGGAGCGGGCCGCAAGCTTCTCTCGATGCTGCGCAAGCCGTGGCCTTCCAACAAGCCTTACTGGAAAAACGCCTGGAAGGGCGGCAGCCAGAGTCTCTTCTTCATCGGCAGGCCTAACGTAACGCCGCTCTACGTTGAGATCGTAGAGGAAGTGGCGGCGAGATACGGCTATCCTATGGCGGACATCGGCATGTATATCCAGCCCATAGAGCACAACCGCGCGGCTCATGTCGAGTTCACGTTCTTCCACGACCCGGACGATGCCGAGCAAAAGGCGGCCGTCGGCGCCCTCTACATAGAGGCGGCGAAGGCCCTGATGGCCGAAGGCGGTTTCTTCTCGCGGCCTTACGGTGACCTGGCCCCCATAGTGTACGAAAGGGCGGCGGGCTACACGACGGCCTTGAAGCGGGTAAAGAAGGTCTTCGACCCGAAGAACGTCCTGAACCCCGGAAATCTCTGTTTCTAAGGAGGATACGATGCCAAAAGATCGCTTCGATACACCTAAAAAGCCGGTCGCCCTGGACGTGACCGCCCTTGATAACTTTGCATACGACATGAGTCGCTGCATTAAGTGCAAAGGCTGCTACTGGGTAGAGCATACCTATATGCCCGGCGTCCGGTTCAGCACCCGGTGCCCGAGTAACGTTTGGAACGATTTCGACTCTTATGGCGCTTTCGGCAAATGCAGGATCGGCCTGGCCGTCCTCGACGGCAAGCTGAAGTGGACGCCGAAGCTCCTGGAGATCATTTACGCAGACCCCCTGTGCGGCGCATGCGACGTGGGCTGCAAGAGGAACCTCGACCTCGAGATAGAGCTTACACTGGAGGCGCTTCGTGTAAGGGCCGTCCAGGACGGCGCGGGCCCAATGCCTGCCCACAAGAAGATAGCCGAGAACATCGATAAGAAGCAGAACCAGTTCGGCGCGCCCGCCGCTAACCGCAAGAAATGGGTTACCAAGGACATCAAGGTTGCAGCGAAGGCGGACGTCCTTTATTTCGCGGGCTGCTCCTCGTCTTACGTCAACCCGGAGATCGCCCAGGCGACTGCCAAGATACTGAACGGGTCCGGCACGCCTTTTATGATGCTCGCAAACGAGTCGTGCTGCGGCAACACGGTTTATTCCGTCGGCATGGTCAAAGAGACCAAGAAGATCGCCAAGGCCAACATAGATAAGGTCAAGGCGAGCGGGGCGAAAGTGCTCCTGACGAGCTGCGCCGAGTGCTACAGGACGTGGAAGGTCGATTATCCGAAAGTCCTTAACATATCGACGGACGACCTTGGGTTTAAGGTTGTCCACCTCCTCGAGTTTGCCGACGACCTGATGAAGGCCGGCAAGCTGAAACTCAAGAAAGCCCAGGACATCAGGATGACCTACCATGACTCTTGCGGCGTCAGCAGGCTTTGCGACCCGTGGACGCCCTGGAAAGGCGAGAGGGGCTGGATGGGCATGGTGGAGCCCAGGCTGAAAAGGCGCCGGGGTACGACCGGCCTGTACGCGCAGCCGAGGAACCTCCTGTCCGCCATTCCGGGCGCTCAGTTGGTCGAGATGCCGCGCATAAGAGAGAACGCATTTTGCTGCGCGGCCGGCCGCGGCACAAAAGCCGCCTTCCCGGACCTCGCCAACTCCTCCGCCAAGCTGCGGCTGGAAGAAGTGAGGGAAGTGGGCGCAGAGGTGCTCGTCTCAGCCTGCCCGTGGTGCAAGCAGAACTTCAGCCAGGCGGTCAGGGAGAACGGCGATGGCGTCAAGGTCATGGACATCGCCGAAGTTATCGCTGCCTCGATGAAGGCTTAAGGAGGGAGTCATGCCTATATCTAAACAAGCATTCAACGCGCTGAACTCCGTCGTCGGCGAGAAATATATCTCCGATGACCCCGCTATCTGCGAGGGATACAGGTCGGGACCGGGTGGGTATGAGGCCGGCTGCGGTTACGAGCGGGTCATGTGTACGATCCCCGCGGTCGTGATACTGCCCCGGACCACGGAAGAAGTGCAGAAGATCGTCAGGATCTGCAACCGCTACAAGGTGCCCTATGTTCCTTACAGCACCGGGTTTTACGGGCCGCGCTCCCATTGCCACGTGGAGAACGAGCTCCTTATCGACCTGAAGCGGCTTAACGATTACGAGATCGACGAGAAGCACCTGTACGCGGTCGTCGGGACGGGCGTTATCTACTCGCCCTTCCAGCAGGAGGCGTTCAACCACGGCGGCTACGGCATCATCGGCGGCGGCGGCGCGCAGGCGTCCGTTATCGCCAACCTGATCGGCGACGGCTGGTCGCCCCTGTCGCACAGGGTCGGGCTGCCGCACAGGAGGATCCTCGGAACGGAGCTGGTCCTTCCCGATGGAGAGATAGTGAAGATGGGCTCCCTCGCAGTCGGCGACGACCCGTTCTGGGGCGACGGCCCCGGCCCGGACCTCAGGGGTTTGCTCAGGGGTTTCACGGGCCTGCGCGGCTGCCTCGGCATCGTCACGAAAATGGCCGTGAAGCTGCTGCCCTTCCAGCCGGAAAGGCTCGAGCCGACGGGCATCGCGCCGAATACGGGCCTGAGCTTGCCTGAGAAGCGCGTGAAGTGGATTAATTTCCAGATGCCGACAAAAGAAGCCCAGGTGAAGGGCATGCTCGCGATAGGCCATGCGGAGGTCGGCCGGCGCCGTGACGAAGGTGCCCCTCTTCTGGAGGGCGATTGCCAAGGCGGAGTGCAAGGAAGAGTTCTGGGACATCTGGGGTAAGGAGAACGAGGATACCATCAAGAACTTTTTCATCCTGCGGGTCCTGCTCATCGGTTTTACCTCCGAAGAGCAGATGGAGTATGACGAAAAGGTCGTCAACGACATCATGGCGGAGTTGGGCGGCATACCGAGACCGACCAAGCCGACCGACGAGTCATGGCTCAAGAACGCCGACTCGGCGGGCATGTGGCTCATGACCGGCTCCTATATGTCGGTGGACTACATCATCGAGTCGATGTCGCAGGCGACCGTCCACGGCGAGAGCTACGCGAAGGTTAAAAAAGGCTACACGCCTCCACTGATGCCCGACTACGGCGACCCGGGATGGTTCCAGAGCTTCGAGCTGGGCCACCAGGGCTACTCGGAATTCCTCATTTACTGGGACCACGACGAGGACACGAACGGCGTAGACCAGTTCTACATCGATACGTCGAAGATGAACATAAAAGAGCGGTATTACACATCGCTCCTCGGCCCTCACCAGCCGCTGTTCCTCACCGGGCCGAAGTACGGTCCGAACTACCACATATTCATGCTCAAGGTGAAGGACGAATTCGACCCCATGTGGGTATGCCACCCGCCTGTACCGCTTGCGCACGACGAGTTCGTGGACAGGGCGCCGTGGATGAAGAAGATGAAGGATTGGGAGTCGCCCAAGAAGCTGCCCATGCCGAAATGGTAAGACTGGCGGGATAGCGACAGAAGGCCGCCCGAGCGGGCGCCATCGTAAAGAGCAGGCAGGCCGGGCCGTTATGGTCCGGCCTGCCTTTTTTGGTGAGCGGGGTAACTGATGGAAAAGACAAAGGCTTTTTCGGCGGAAGAAATCGCCTCTTACCTGACCGGCCGCCTGCAACGGCGCCGGAAAGGGGCAGGGGGCAAAGCGGCCGCTGTCAGGCCGACCGGCAGACAGGGCGGGAGAGCGGCGGACCGGATAAAAGTCCCGCGCGACGGCGCCACGGCTGCGGTGGTTGCAGACAGGCTCGCCGGCCTTGTCCTGGAGAAGCAGGACCTCATAAGGCAGGCAATAGCCGACGAGCGCGCCTGCGCGGGGAAGGAGCGATCGATAGGACAGGACGCGGTCCTCGCTGCAATCCGTGCGCCGGAGGGCGCAGACCTGAAAGGGGCCGACCTTAAGGCGCTGGTCGCCCGCATCGGCATCGGCCAGGGAGTGGAGAGCTCGATTGAAGGGGCGAAAAAGCGGCTGGCCGATATCGACAGGGAGACGGCCGCGATGTTGTCCGACCCGGACGTGGCGGAGGCCTACCGGAAGAAGACGGCGGACAGGATAGCCGTCATCCGTGCGGCCAGGGACGCCGAGAGCCTGAATGAGCTAATAGAGAAATCGGAGCTTGCACGGCTGCACCTGGTCGCACACAGGAACGGGGCCGACCTTGTGCTGTCTGCGGCGGACGAGGAGACGTTAAGGAAGTACGGCGCTGTCTGCAATGCAGCGCGCGAGAGGATCGAGCGGCTGATAGGGCGCGAGGACGTCTACTACGAGGCGAAGAGGCGCACCCTCCTCGAATACCGCCGCCAGCTCATGACGGGCGGGTTCGTGAGGACGGAAAGCGTCAAGGCGCAGATCATGCGCGTCCTGAGCCACGTGCGGCTGGGCATTCCCGTATTCCTGCGGGGCCACCTGGGGGTCGGCAAGACGGAGACGGCGCTCCACGTATCGCGCGCCTACCTCGGGTTCGAGCCCGAGTTCATATCAGGCTCCGAAGAGGCGACGAAGTACGATATCTACGGCCGGACGCAGATAGGCATAGGCAGCGACGAAGAACGGCTGCAAGAGTACGCAGGGAGAATGGAAGAATACCGCCGCCTCCACCCATCAGCCACCGGCGACGAATTGGGCGACGTCGAGCGCAGCTACTATCAGGCCATTGTCGTCCAGCGCCAGGCGACCAGCTTTTTCCAGTACGGCCCGCTGGTGCAGGCGATGAGGCAGGGCAAGCCGCTCATCATCGACGAGATGGACGGTATACCGCACTCGATATTGATGCGCATCAACCATGTCCTTACGAGAAGGGCGGGGGACCGCATCAAGGTGCAGGAAAACGGCGGAGAGGAAATCGCCGTGAGAAAGGCTTCTGCGTGCTTGCGACAGGCAACGTGAAATCTGCCCGGTACAAGCGCGAGGAACTCGATGCGGCCTTTCTGTCCCGATGGTGGTCCGAGGACGTGAGATATCCGCCGCAGGGCGAGACCTACGAGATCCTTTTCGCCGCGCTGATAGACAGGAGGGGCGAGCTTCGGATGAACGACCGCCGGCAGCCTCGACGACCTCAAGCGGCTTACGGAGGCGGCCGCCGAGATACAACGCATTTTTACGGGCGAGCGGATCGATTTCCTGGGCGAAGGGGCGGACGCGGCCAGGGGCACGCCCGCGGGCTTAAAGAAAAGCGTCCTTTCCCTGCGCCACCTCTGGAACATCGTCAAGCCGTGGAAGGCGCACAACTACGACCGCCCGATAGACGATTATATCCTGAACGAGTTCATCAAGCCCGCGGTGGCGGAGGACCAGGTATACCTCGTGCAGTTCTTCTGCCGCTTCCGCTTCTTCAAGGACTGGACGATCGACCGTTTGAGATGCCGGGCCTTACGGAGGACAAGCTGGCTGCGTTTCAGGGAAGACAGCGCGACGCTAAGTTGGCATCAACCAAAGACCCGACAATCGCTATATCTTCACGGCGCATCGTCGATGCCCTCTACGGCCCGCCAGGGCGCGGCAGGGGCGCGAAAGAACATCGAGGCATTCAGAAAAGAAGGCATAGCCAAGCCTACCCCGTTCGAGGCCCCTGTCTACGCGGACGACGACCGGGAGTACGTCGTGGACCTTTCCGGGTTCGACGTGGTCAACGACCCGAGGGACGCCGGGGGCCGCATTGCTCTTCCGGGCGACGCAAGGGGCAAAGGAATTCGTCGTCAACGAGAGGGGGAAAAAGTGGGAGGTGAGTTCGACGAGGCGAGCGACCCCCAGGTCATCGGCGACCGGTTCGCTTTCAGGGCCAGGCGCAGAGACAAGACGTTCATCATCGAGGCAGACGGCGAGCGGGTGGGCGGGAAGTACGACGCAGTCGGCCTGCCCCGGTCCATCGGCGGCCGTATCGCCTTCCGGGCGCAGCTCGGGGATAATTGCTTCATCGTGAGCGAGGACGGATCCCGGCGGGCGGTGAATACGATAGCGTAGGCGACCCCCAGGACATCGGCGGCCGCATTGCATTCCGGGCAGTGCAGGGGGCAGGGCGTTCATCGTGGACGGCGGCGAGGTGGCGGGCGGTGAATACGATACCACGGCGACCCGCAGAACGTCGGCGGCCGCATCGTCTTTCAGGCCGCGGCAGGCGGAAGGCATTTTGTCATGGACGAGCAGGCCGCAGGATAGGAGGGGAATACGACTACGTAAGCCTGCCCCGCTCCATAGGCGGCCGCATCGCCTTCTGGGCGCGCCTCGGCACGCGATATTTCGTCGTCAGCGAAGACGCCGGCGAGCGTAGGCGGAGAGTACGACTCAATCGGCGACCCCCAGGACATCGGCGGCCGCATCGCATTCCGCGCGATGGAGCGGATGAAGTGGTTCATCGTCAACGAGAAAGGCGAGCGGGTCGGCGGCCTTTACGATTCCGTGCGCGACCCGAGTAACGTCTGCGACAGGATCGTCTTCTGGGCGATGCTCGCGCACCGCTACTTTATCATCGATGAAGACGGCGCAGAGGATTGGCGGCGAGTACGATATAGTGAGCGGTCCCGCGCGCTATCGGCGGCCAGATCGTCTTCAAGGCCGTGGACCGCTTCAGACAATTTATCGTGAGCGAGAAGGGGAGCGGATGGGCGGCGACTACGCTTACGTGAGCACGCCCCGGGACATCCACGGCAAGGTCATGTTCTGGGCGCGCTTCGACGGCGAGGGTTCTTCATCGCGGACGGAGCGGGCAAGAGAACCAGGCGGGAATACGACGCGATCTACTCGCTGAGGCCGCTTGCCGAGGGCAGGATGTATATCATCGCGAAGAAGCACAACGGCTACATGAAAGAAACGTTTGCCATCGAGAAAGATATGGCCCGTATGGGGGTCGGGTGATGAAGAAAATGTCGCGCGCCGTCGAGGCGAAGACTATAGAAGAGGCGGAAAGGTTTTTCGCCGATAACAGGCAGGCCATCGCCGACTACGCGGAGTCGGCCGGCCTCGTCTTCGCTCCGGGGGAGCGCTGGTCGATCGACATGGCGGCCGGGCGCGGCACTTACGACCCTGTTTTCTTCACGCGCCGAGGCTTCACGGCGGCAGAGAGCATGTGGGCCATCTGCCACGAGATCGAGCACTTCAGGGACTGGCGCAGCGACCCGGAAGGCTACGCCGGGCTCTACGAAAGGATAGGCAGAGGGGGCAGGAGGCTCGACCTCCTCTACCACGAGATCAACGACATCCTTGCGAACCGCGAGGAAGACCGCAGGTTCCCGGCCCACTCGGAACGCGCACCATGCTTTACGCGCGCAGGCTGATGCCCCAGACGGACTACACGAGAAGGCCCCGGCACCTCGCGTTTGTCGATGCCATCCTCGGGAAAAGATGCTGCCCGATGAAGAGGTGACGTGCGTCCCGGAAGTGCGGGCAGAGATGGACAGGCTGAAGAATATCGACGGCGAGGGGACGGACCTGATCGAGCTTGTCATGCGACCGCGGCGAGCCGCGCGGCGGACCGCTTCGAGCTGATAAGGGACTACATCGAGCCCATCTACGAGAGGTTCTTCTACCAGGACGTAGAGGAACGGAAGAGAGCGAAGCGGAAGAAGAGGAACGCCCCCGAGGGCGACTCGGCCGAGCTACAGCATCGACGGGGCAAAGTCGGGGACGGGCAAGGCGGAGAGCCGAGACGGACCCCATGTCGGCGGAGGAATTATTTCGCAGACGAATACGATGAAGCGGAGCAAAGGCTTCCCAGGGCGCTCTCCCCCAAAGAGGTCAGAGAGGCGATCGGCTGCCGAGATAGAGCGCCGCAAGGAAGGAGATGAGAACGCCCGAAGAGATGGCCAGGCGAGCAGTTCAGGGCGCTCCACGGCGTCTCCGTGGAAGAGGTGGAGGACTACGCGGACCAGTACGCGAAGGTGAGGGAGCCATATCCTGCCGCTGCGGGCCGTCTTCGAGCGGGTGATCGCCACGCGGAAGGAGATAAGGCGGCGCCTCAAGGAGCGCACGGACCAGGGCGTCATCATCGACCCTTCGCTTATCGCCCAGGCCTACATCGACAGCCTGAGCGGCATCGTCGATTCCCGCACCCAGCTCAACATCAGAAAAGAGGAGCGCGACGAGCACGGCCCCTCGATTTCGAGTTCACCCTGATCTGCGACGTATCCGGCTCCATGAGCGAGAACAGGCCCGGCGGCAAGAGCTACGAGCAGTGCCTCTGCGCCATCCTGATCACCGAGGCCCTCGACGAGTTCGAAAGGTAAGCTCGATGAGCAGAGGCAGGAACTGCTGGTCGACCTGCGCGTCTTCACGGAGGTGCGGGGCTTCGGCGCAGAGGACGAGGAGCTGAAAGGCCATGAGCAACGTCATCGATTACCGGACGCGCGTAGCCGTATAGCCCGCCGTCTGGAGGCCTGCACGGGCAAGCGGACGGCCGACTACAAGTCCCTCGCCAGACGTGGCCGCAGCCTTAGGCGGCGTAGCCGCGACGCCGGACCGAGGGCAGGGACCTGAAGAAGGCGGTTGTCCTTATCACGGACGGCGGCAGCGACGATGTGGCGCTGACGAAAGAGGCGAAGGTAAGGCTCGAGACGCTGGGCGTCACGGTAAAGGCGATCCAGATAGGCGAGCCGTCAACGGAGGACATCGAAAAATTCAGGTACGTCTGGGGAGAGGACGGCCTGCCATGCAAAGAAGTGTCGCGGCTCGCGGCGACGTTGGAGAAGTTGCTGGAAGGGTTGTTGGAAGGTTTGTGACGCTACCGCGGCCGGGCCAATTTCGCGCCACGTGCCTGTCTCTCCGGGCCGCGCGTCCTCACGTACAGAAACCGTACGCCCCGGGCGGCGGCTCCTCGATCACGGCACCTATCATCGAAATTTCTTCCGGCCGGAAAGAAACGGCGCCTACTTCGATGCAGGACGAGATATAACATGGCACGTCCGTCAGCTTCGACTATAGATACTTTCTCAACAGCTGCAAGGAATCCGCTTCTTCCAAATAAACGCTTGAGTGCGGGGAAAGTGCTACATTCTTGAAATGCATCTTTAATATCGATTGTGCGTGCTGAAATTCCTTGACAGACATCCCAAGAGCTGTTCCCGCACCATTTTTCGTCCGTAATCGTTAGTTGCGATCCCTAAAGATTCCATGTTTTCTTGAGCATAGCCGAACCCGAGAAAAAAAATTGTTTCAGCAGCCCTAATCGCCTCGTGAATTGCCGAATCTATCGGGTTGTGGTCATGCACAATGCGGATGTTTTCAGAAAAGAGTATAAAATGGTCATGCGTATAGCTTTCTTTGTAATTAAAAGGATTTGCAAGTCCCTGCCAAGGAAGCGGAGCTACTAACCCATAGACGTAGGTAAATTATGATATCTAATTCAATTGATCCAGTATCTCCTTTGAAGGCACCGTAGAAAAAGACTTTGATAGATTGGTGTATAAGAAATGCTCCAGCGAGCGGTCGTAATTGAAAGTTATGAACGTCACCTCGTTATTACCAAAGCGCGACACGTCATCGGGATTCACTAGTCCGGTACCCATTTCCTTGAACAGATAAGCCCACCAATCCGTATCCCTTTGGACCTGCTCTTCGCGACTTCTCTCATCTCTACACCGGGCATGTAACTACGGCGCTCACTATCAAGAATCACTAGCCAATGATCGCCCTCTTTCCGGTCGTCATCAAATTTGGGTTGTCTTTATTCCTTGCTAGGAATAGGTCAATCGAAGAGGTGTTAGAGTCTTTTCATAGTGCATAGTAAAATCCTCTACACTTTTCCTTGCTTCAGTAGCCCAAGATGGGTTTTTCGTATGGCGGAAGACAGTTTCTTTGCATGAGTTCCGGGAAATTGTTGCAAATGTTAGAAACTAACTCAGACCCTGTGGGATAACCATATGGCTTACTCGCTCCAGCACCCAAGATAAACACAGTCGGTCGGTCTACCACAGAGGTCTCCCACAGCTGATGTAAACAGATATTAAGAATACCATTTTTCCTTAATTTGAAACAGAAAAGTGAAGTAAGAAGGAGTGGGGGCATTACTAAATTGAAGTTTTACTCTTAGCGGGTTAGTCCCCAAACAGCTTCTGACACCACCGGAGGGAAGGCGCAGAATGCTCTGCTCGCGGAGGCTTTGGCCGAGAATTGAAAATGCTGAATGATTCACTCAGTACGCTAATAAGGCGAATTAACCCCTGCTTGTGCTATAATGGACCGACGCGAGGTGCCGGACTGAGAAGCGGGGTGGATAATGAAGAAGGAATATGTTGAGATTCTTTTTGAAGACGTAAAAGAGAAATTTGAATTGATCCTCGAAGGTCATGAAAGCCTGCGTCATGAAATCAGGGACGTGCGCCAGGAGATGAATGAGAAGTTCGAATTGGTTGACGTAAAACTGAACGCGCTTAACCAGAAAATAGATGGCGTGGCCGCTGATCTCGGCAGCAGAATAGACAACGTGGCCGCTGATCTCGGTAGCAAAATAGACAACGTAGCGGCTGATCTCTCCTCCCATCGTTCCGATACGGAAAGTCACCCTAGAGGGTACAAAGTCTCGGAATAGCCTCAGCCTTTATCTTACTTGCTTAGCGTCTTGCTCAACTCCCCCATCGCCTTGCCGAACTCCGCCCAGTCGCCTTTTTTCAATGCATCTTCCGCCTGGCGTAGCTCTTTGCGCGCGCGGCCGAGGTAGTCTTCTGATGGACGGGCTGCGGGTGGGGCCGCTGCCGTTCTCGCGGTTGCCCCTACCTCGGCCACGGTGGGAATACCGCTGAAAACAGACCGGATCGCGCCTTCAAGCGTCGGCTGCATGGCCACGCGGGTGCCGTAGGCCGCGATCACCATTAGCTGCGGGATATTGACGTCCTCGGCGATGAGATAGACAAGGAGGAAAATGGGGATGTAATTGAAATTGTGATAGACGCAGTGTCGCCTAAACCACTCACCTTTAAATACCCGTCTTTAGATTATTACTCCTCTTCAACGATCTGGTTGAAGGCTTTGTCGGGCCTGCCGTTCTCTTTGCGATATTTATCAACGACAGAAGGGCATTGTTCACCGCGTCCTCATTGGGAAAAACCTGGGCAACTTCGGGGCTGAGAACAACAATGTTCGATGCCTCTCGGATTCGTTTTGCGTACTTGCCGCGCACCAGCCCTTTCGGGAAATCCGAACGCCGGTACTCGGCCCGCATTTCGTCTTTGACGGATTCTCTATCCTTCTTCATATAGTTCTCGTTCCCCTTTGCTCGCCTTACGAGCACTTATGATTCGAATGTTTTCCCCTTCGTCTGCGTGGGCTATCACGAAAAGCCGACCATTTCTTGAAATGCCGAACGTAATAAATCGATCCTCCGCCACTGAATGGTCTGGATCAGCGCCGGTTGCAGCCATGGGATCACTTAAGGCAGTTGAGGCTTCCTCGAAAGAGACGCCGTGCTTTTTGAGATTGGATTTTGCTTTTCTTGGATCCCACTCAATTCTCACACGCTTATTATATCATATTCCCGATTTGCTTCTGTTGCCAATATGGAACACCCATCGGGCCGATACGGAAAGTCACGCTAGAGGGTACAACGTCTCGGAATAGCCTTAGCCTTTATCTTACTTGCTTAGCGTCTTGCTCAATTCCCCCATCGCCTTGCCGAACTCTGCCCAGTCGCCTTTTTTCAATGCGTCCTCTGCCTGGCGCAGCTCTTTGCGCGCTCTGCCGAGGTAGTCTTCGGAGGGCGGGCTGCGGGTGGGGCCGCCGCTGTTCTCGTGCGTTGCCCCGACCTCGGCCACGGTGGGAATACCGCTGAAAACGGACCGGATCGCGCCTTCAAGCGTCGGCTGCATGGCCACGCGGGTGCCGTAGGCCGCTATCACCCGAATCAACTGCGGGATATTGACGTCCTCGGCGATCAGGTAGACGGGCTCGACATAGAGGAAGGAGTTTTCGATTGGGATCACAAGGAGATTGCCCCGGATTACCCTGGAGCCTCTCTGGTCCCACAGCGAGAACTGCTGGGATATGGTCGGTTCCTGGTCGATCATCGCCTCGACCTGCATGGGGCCGTAAATGAGCCTTTCCTTGGGCAGCCTGTAGACGATGAGCCGGCCGTAGTCGGGCCGGTCGCAGACTGCGGCCATCCATGCCACCATGTTCTCCCTCTTGAATGGGGTCATGGGCAGCATGACGAGGAACTGTAGGTTCTGCTGGCCGGGAAGCCTGATGAGGGCGTAGTACGGGTCCATCGGCGAGACCTTGCCCGCGTACTTCTGGGTGGGCAGGGCCCAGACGTCTTCCCTGTTGTAGAAGACCCTCGGGTCCGTCATGTGGTAGATCACGAGCCTGTCCGTCTGGATGCGGAATATATCTTCAGGATACCGTATGTGCGCGGCCAATTCTTCGGGCATCTTCGGACGCAGGCATGAAGGTGCCGGGGAAGGCGCGGGCGTACGCCGCAAGCACGGGGTCGGCCGGGTCGCTTACGTAGAACGTGACGGAGCCGTTGTATGCGTCAACGACCGCCTTCACCGAGTTGCGGATATAGTTGAGCCTGCTGCTGTAAGGGTCCGAGTACGGGTAGCGGGAGGAGGTCGTGTAGCAGTCCTGCATCCAGAAAAGCCTGCCGCCCGCAACGACGAGGTATGGGTCCGGGTCGAGGGAGAGAAATGGGACGATCCGGCTGACCCGCTCGCGCACCGTCCTGTAAAGCTGTACCCTGGAATCAGGCTTGATGTAGCCCGATATGAGGATATTGGAATCCATCAGCTCCCAGGCGAAAAGCAGCCTTTTCCAGAAGCCGCCTATGGGGATGCCGCCCGTGCCCGCGTAGCTCGTGTAGACGTTCTTGTCCCCTTTGGGGTAGTCGAACTCCTCGACGCCCGTCCGCACTATAGAGTAGCCGCTCATATTTTCGCCGTAGTAGATGGACGGCTGGTCGATCTTGATGAGGGTCGATTCGGGCGGGACGTCTTTAACGATCATGCGGGGGAAGCCTTCCGGCGTGATCTCCGATACGTAGCTCATGGCGAGACCGTAACCGTGGGTGAACTCGAGGTGCTGGTTGACCCACGTCTTGGCCTGCTGCAATACCTGGTCGGATAGCTCCCTGGCGGATATCATCACCTGCCTGTAGCCCTCGCCCGGCAGTTGGTAGCGGTCTACGTCCACCTGGGAGAAGCGGTAATAGAGCCGCATCTCCTGGGTCTGCCTGAAGGTCTGGAGCACGGGCCTCCAGTCCCAGAGGCGGATATTTTTCAGCGTGTCCGAGTTGCGGGCGACAGAGGCGGTGGAAAGGTCGTCGCGTGCCGCGAAGGGGCGCTCCTCTACCCTGTCGAGCTGGTACGCCTGCCTGGTCAAGGCGATGTTGTGCTCCAGGAAGGGCTTTTCCAGGGACAGCTCATTCGGCTGCACCACGTAAGACTGGATAATGGCGGGCAGGATGCCGAGGACGACCACCATCATGACGATGTAGCCGCCTACCCCCACCAGTACGGTCTTGATCGCCCTTTGCTTCAGGTTCCACAGGACGAGCGCGGCCAGGAGCGCGGTGGCGCCCACCATGATCCAGAGGCAGACCCGCACCACGTGGTAGTCCGTATAGCCCGCCCCGAAAACCGCCCCCCGCTTTTCATAGAGAAGGCCGAATATGGAGAGGTAGTGACCCGTGCCCCAGACGGCCAGGAAGATGACGAAGAGCAGCGAGAGGTGGACGAACATCCGGGTGTTCTTGAGCGAGTCGGGGCGCAGCCTTACCTGCCTGTACAGAAGGTAGCCGACGAAGGTGATGGGCATGGCGAGAAACGTTATACCCGAAAGGCTGCCCTGAATCGCCTCGTAGGCCGGCAGCTTAAATATATAGAAGCCGATATCGCGGCCGAAAAGCGGGTCCACGCGGCCGAAAGCGCCTCCCCAGAGGTACCTGAGGAAGGTGTCCCACGCGGAAGATATGCCCAGGCCGAAGATAAGGGCCGGAACGACTGCCATGACTATTGCGATAATGCCTGCCGGGCGGGCGCCCACGCGGAGCTCGTAGACGTCGGCCATGTCTTCGCCCTGGTACTGGATGAAGCCTGCCTTCTGTCTGCCCGCCGCGATCTTGAGGTTGATCCACAGGTAGAGGAATACGAACGCCGCTGCAACGGCGAACAGCAGGAGCCTTATCCAGATGAGGCGCAGGAAGAGGGGGCTGTAGCCCAGCTCGACCATCCAGAGCCAGTCCACCAGCCAGCCGGACGCTTTCGACAGTATGGCCAGCAGGACGAAGAAGAGGATGAAGGCAACGAAGAACTTGATAACCCGTGGGTTCGGCATATTAACGCCGACCCCGCCCGTCCCGCCGCCTTGCATCGCCACCATTGCCGTTGAGAACGCCACCCTATCCTCAAGTACTACAGCGAATTTTTTTCCTGTTGAATACTACGCTCTTACCGAATGCTTTGCAAGCATTTGGGTGGTAGGGGACCTGGCTCTTTCCGCGCGTGCTTACCGCATGGGAGTGGGGCTATGGGACGAAATGTATAGGCAGGCGAATCGCATCCGTGGTGGTGCGTTGGAAACAAGGCCCCGCATAATCACTGAGCCGATTTTGTGAACGCGGACTCTTCGGCCCAGGTGCGGATGGCCTTCCAGTCGCGGAAATCTCCTTCCGGCGTCCCCATGGACTTCAGAATCTTTTTGTTGAGCCAGGAGAGGTTGTTGTAATCCAGCGCTCCTGCGAAAGCGCCAATTCCTACCGGCTTTATTTCCGGCGTCGCCTTAAGGACAGGGTCTAGATAAGCGAGCACTTTAGCCCTATTTTCTTCGGTGGGCCTGCTCAGGGTCATGCATACAAGAAAATAAGCTACGGGAATCCGGCGCAACACCTCAGAGTTTTCCTTCACGAAATCTACCGCTTCCGGCAGCCACTTACCCCTGTAAATAGCACTGCCCACTATCACTCCCTGATATGAGCTCAGGTTAGCGGCATTTTTCATCAAGAGAACGTCAACAGCCGCCCCTTTGCCGCATAGTTCTTTCCCGATAGCATCAGCGACACCGCCCGTGGAGCCGTACTTGCTTGCGTAGGCGACCAGTATCTTCTTATCCATTATGCCCTTGTTTCCACATTTTTCCTCGGGGAAGGTTATTGCCGACGCATGGCTGGAGCCTGCACCGGGGAAGCCTCCCAGGGCCATCGCACCGATCATTCCTGCGGCCAGAGTCAGAAAGTCCCGGCGGCCAACTCTACAATGTTCACTATCCTTAATTTCCATTTGTGCGCCTCCTCTTTCCCTTATCTCCGAACCTTATTGTCGCCCCCTTACTAGCCGAAGCGGCCCGTGATGTATTCCTCTGTCTTTTCATGCCTGGGCGAAGTAAATACGTCTGCTGTTTTCCGAATTCCAGCAGCTCTCCCAGCAGCATGAAGCCCGTATAGTCGGAGGCGCGTGCGGCCTGCTGCATGTTGTGCGTGACTATGAGGATCGTATAATCCTTCTTCAGCTCTACCATCAACTCCTCGACGCGCATTGTCGCTATCGGGTCGAGGGCCGAGCACGGCTCGTCGAGAAGGATGATCTCAGGCTCTATCGTGAGGAGCCGCGCTATGCAGAGCCTCTGTTTCGTCTCTTCGGACAGAAGGAGCGCAGGCTGCTTCATGCTGTCTTTCAGGTCGTCCCACAGGCCCACCGCCTGCAGCACCGCTCCACCACCTCGTGCCGCTCTCTTCCTTATGCCGTGGACGGCCAGGCCGTAGACCATGTTTTCCTATACGGAGAAGGGGAAGGGGTTCGGCCTCTGGAAGACCATGCCTACCCTGCGCCGCAGGTCGATGATGTCCATCGTCTCGATGGATGCGCCGTCGATCGTGATGTCGCCCTCTATGGTGACGCCTTCCACCAGGTCGTTCATCCTGTTGAAGCAGCGGAGGAGCGTCGATTTCCCGCAGCCTGACGGGCCTATGAGGGAGGTGATGGAGTTTTTGTACACCTGGAAATCGACGTTTTTGAGCGCGTGAAAGAGGCCGTAATGCAGGTTCAGCCCTTTCGTGCGCAGCGCAGTCTGCAAGCCTGTCGAAACGTCTTCTCTCATCCGAATTTCCCCAGCACGTAATCCTCGGTCAGCTTGTGCTCCGGCTTCGTGAAGACGTTAACGGCCCGGCCGAACTCGATGAGCTTGCCCATATAGAAAAAGGCGACGAAATCGGACGCCCTGGCAATCTGCTTCGTGTTGTTCGAGACGAGGATGATCGTATGGTACGTCTTAAGCTCTGATATGGCCTCTTCGATCTTGGCCGTGGAGATGGGGTCGAGGCCGGAGCACGGCTCGTCGAGCAGGATGATCTCCGGCTGCAAAGCCAGCGTGCGCGCCAGGCAGAGCCTTTGCTGCTGGCCGCCCGAAAGCTTAAGGGCCGATTCGCTCAGCCTGTTTTTCACCTCATCCCACAGGAACGCTTTTTTGAGGCTTTCCTCGACGATGGCGTGAAGCTCGGAGCGCTTATTGACGCCTTTCAGCCGCGACCCGAAGGCGACGTTCTCGAAAATGGAGCGGGGCAGGGGGATGGGCGTGGCGAAGACGGTGCCCACCTTTTTCCGCAGGGCCGTGTCGTCGGTCTTGTCGGAGAGCAGCCCGAAGCCCTCGATATAGACCTCCCCTTCGAAGCTGCCGTTGTCCTCGAAGTTTATCAGGCCGTTGATGACGGAGATGAAGGACGATTTGCCGCTTGCAGACGGCCCCATGAGGCCGAGCACGGATTTCTCGTAGACGTCGAGGTCTACCGCCTTGAGCGCCTCCTTTTTATCGAAGCGGACGCTCAGGTTCCTGACCCGTATCTTCGTATTCGTGCTGCATCAGGAATACCTTGCTATCATCCTGTGCATGATCCAATATGCCAGGACGTTGATGATGAGAATGGAGAAGACGAGGACGAGGGCGGTAGCGTACGCCTTTTCCATGGAGATGCCCTCTCTGGCAAGGATGTAAAAGTGGACGGCCATCGTCCTGCCCGAGTCCATTATGCTCGCGGGCAGCCTCAGGGAGCTGCCCATAGTGAAGATCACTGCGGCCGTCTCGCTCACCGCCCTGCCTATGCTCAGCATTATGCCTGTAAGGATGCCGGGGGCGGCTGAAGGCAGTATGACCCGCGTCACCGTCTCCCACTTCGTCGCGCCGAGGGAGAAGCTGACCGTGCGCAGGTTCTTCGGCACCGCTTTGATGGCCTCCTCGCTCGTCCTGATGATCGTCGGCAGCACCATTATCGCGATCGTGAGGGTGCCCGAGAGGAGCGACCAGCCCATCCTGAGCTTGATGACGAAGAATATGAAACCGAAAAGGCCGTAAATGATCGAAGGTATGCCTGCAAGCGATTCGACGCCGAAGCGGATGACGCGGGTCAGGGTCGATTCCCTCGTATACTCGGTGAGATATATCGCAGTGCCGATGCCGAGAGGCGTGGCGAAGGCTATCGAAAGGACGCCGAGGAAGAGCGTCCCCACGATGGAGGGGAAAATGCCCCCGAGCCTGCCCATGTCTTCCGGGTAGGAGAAGATGAATTCCGTCGTGACGTAGGGGAAGCCCTTGACGAAGATGACAAGGACTATCGCGACAAGGATGCCCACCGTGAAGAGGGCCTGGGCGCTGAAAGCCACCCGCATCGCCTTGTCGGTAATCCGCGGAGGCACCCTCACTTTGCGACCCTCCTCTTCACCCAGAAATTGGCGAGAAGGTTCAGGCTCATGATGATCACGAGGAGGACGACGCCCGTGGAGAAGAGGGACTCCCTGTGGTCTCCCGTTGCGTATGCCAGCTCGAGGGCGATATTGCTCGTCAGGGTGCGCAGCGGGTCGGTAAGGCTCGTCGGTATCTTAAGGGCGTTGCCGGCGACCATGATAACTGCCATCGTTTCCCCAACTGCCCTTCCCATGCCGAGTATGAAGCTCGCGAGGATGCCGGAGCGCGCGGCCGGGAGAACGATCCTGTAAACCGTCTGCCATTTCGTCGCTCCCATGGCGAAGGAGCCTTCCCGGAACGCAGGCGGGACGCTCATGAGCGAGTCGAAGGAGATGCTCGTAATCGTGGGCAGTATCATGATCCCGAGGACTACGGAAGTGGAGAGTATCGAGAAGCCGGAACCCCCGAGGTATTCACGGATGAGCGGCACGATGTAGAGGACCCCCAGGAAGCCGTACACGACCGAAGGTATGCCCGCGAGCAGCTCCAGGGACGGCTTCAGCACTATCTTCGTCTTCTTCCCGGCGTATTCCGAAAGGTAGACGGCGCATGCAAGGGCCAGGGGGGCGCCCACGATGAGGGCGCCGAAGGTAACCATGAATGATGAGATGATCATGGGGAATATGCCGAAGAACCCCTTGGTCGGCGCCCACTTCATGCCGAGCACGATATTTCTCACTCCCGCCTTGTAAAAAAGCGGCAGCCCTTCCGTCAGGATGAAAATGAAGATGATAAAAAGAAAAAGCAAAGACGAGAGGGCGAAGAGGATAAGCACGAGCCTGATGAGATTTTCCTTGCCGAGCGCTTTCTTATTCATTAATCGGGATGAGACCTTCCTTTTTCAATATCTGCTGCCCGTCTCTGGAAAGCACATAAGCCATGAAAGAGCCGGCCGCCCCGCCGGGCTCCCCTGTTGTCAGGTAGAGAAACGGCCTGACGATGTGGTATTTCCCGCTTTTTTATGTTGGCGGCCGTTGGCTCCACGCGATCTACGGCTACGGCCTTGACCTTCTGTCTACTACCCCCAGAGAGATATAGCCGATGGCGTAAGGGTCGGTGGCGACGACCTCCTTGACGGAGCCGTTCGAGTCCTGCACCATCGTGCTGTCGTCGATGCCCGTCTTGCCCATCACCAGTTCTTCGAAGGCTCCCCGCGTGCCGGACCCTTCTTCCCTGGTCACGGCGTCTATGTTCCTGTCGATCCAGCCCAGAGCTCCTTCCAGTTCCTGAGCTTTCCGCTGTAAACGGTCCCTTATCTGCTCGAGGGTTATGTTCCTCAGCGGGTTTGCCGGATTGACTACGATGGCTATCCCGTCGTGGCATATGACTGTCTGCTTCAGGACCTGCTCGTCGCCTTTCAGCTCCCTGGACGACATGCCTATGTCGACGGTCCCGTTGACGCAGGCCTGGATGCCTGCCGACGAGCCGCCGCCCTGAACGTCGACCGTTATGCGGGGGCGCTCGATCTTGAAGTGCTCGGCCAGTTTTTCAGTGAAAGGCATGACTGACGTCGAGCCGGCGACAGTGACGGTGCTGCGGGCTTTTGAGGCGCCTTGCGCCTGGCCGTTGCAGGCGAGCAGACAGGGCACGAGTAAGAGAAGGAGCAGGCTGCCGAACGCAATTCTCATAAAGAGTCGACGGGTTGCTTCAGGTGCCTGATTATCTTTCCGTCCACGAGGAATATGACCAGCTCGGCGATGTTGACCGCGTGGTCGGCCAGTCTTTCGAGATATTTCGATATGAAGAGCAGTCTCGTGGCCCGGGAGATCGTCTTCAGGTCCTCTGACATATAGGTCAGAAGCTCGCGGAAAACCTGCTCGGTAAGATGGTCCACCTTCTCGTCGTCGCCCATGACCTTCGACGCCAGACGCGTGTCTTCCTTCACGAACGCCTCAAGCGATTCTTTCACCATCGTCTGGGCAATCTCGGCCATCTGGGGCAGGTCGATATAGGGCTTCAACTGGGGCTCCATGTTCAGCTCCAGCACCCGCTCGCAAACGTTGACCGCCATATCCCCCATGCGCTCCAGGTCGTAGTTGATCTTTATAGCAGTCGTGATGAATCGAAGGTCCTTCGCCGCAGGCTGCCTGAGGGCGAGGAGCTTGAGGCAGAACTCCTCTATCTCGACCTCGTTCCTGTTGATGTCGTCATCGTCATCGATCACGCGTCTCGCCAGCTCGGAATCCCTGTTTTGCAGGGCATCGATGGCATTGCGCACTGCTTTCTCGACAAGCGACCCTTCAAAAAGGATCTTTGCCTTCAGCTCCCTAAGCTCCTCATCGAAAAGCTTGTAAATATGTCCCTCGATCAATAGTCGTGCCCTCCCCACCCAATTATAGAATGTTTTCGTACGGGACACAATAGCGCCGATAACCGAGATAGGCTGACCCACCGATGTAATCGTGAAAAACCGTGCCGCCGTGTCCCTTCTTTTTTGTGAGGGGGCGGCTCACGGACCGGGCCTCACCCGACGTAAGGAGGGAAGGGTCGCGTGGAGGGGGCGACCGGGTACCCGCTTGCGGGTGTCCCAGCAATTGCAATGGCGGTGTGGCGATTGTGGCGTTTGCCGTGGTAAGATTAGGTATGGAAGAGGGCGCTCGCATACGGGTCAGGTGGCTCGATATAATGCCTACCCGGCACAACGGAATAGAAATGTTTCTCGTGCGTGACCCCGAAGGGATCACCGACAAATCGCTCATCGTCTCCAGGGAGGCGCTTTTTCTGATCTCCCTGATGGACGGGACGAAATCGGCAAGCGACTTACAAGACGCCCTCATGAAGGCATCGGGCCGGCTTATCACGCCGGACGCCATTTCCTCGATGGTCGACGCCCTCGATGCCCAGTTCCTTCTCGACAACGACCGGTACCGCGACAGGCTAAGGGCCCTCAAGGCTGAATTCGAGTCGGGGGCGTGCCGCTCCGCCTATCTGGCGGGCGGCGGCTATCCAGGCGACGAGCCCGGCCTTCGTGCCTTTATGGAAGACCTGACCCGGCAGGCCCAAAGCGAGGGTGCACGCCGGGACGGAATCAAAGGTATCATTGCCCCCCATATCGATTATGCGCGCGGCATGAGCGTCTACCGGCTGGCCTATGGGTCGCTGCCGAGGGCGGACAAGACGCTCTTTATCATCTTCGGCACCTGCCACAAGTTCGCGCCGAGGCTGTGGAACATCGCCCTGCGCGACATAGCGACCCCCCTGGGCACTATCGCCGGGGCAGGCGAGGTTGGCAGGCTCATAAGGGACGACGCCTTATTAAAACCGTACATTGATGAGTGGCCGCACAGGAACGAGCATTCCATCGAGCTGCAACTGCCGGTAATACAGTACCTACAGGGCGGCGGGGAGTTCGAGGTCCTTTCGATCCTGACGGGCTCCCTCCATGAGTACATGGAAGAGGGCATGGACCCGCGCCGGGGCGAGGCAGCGGAGCTTACCGGACGGCTCAGGGAGATACTGAAGGCTCACGACGGCCCCTGCGTTTTCATCGCGGGCGCGGACCTTGCGCATATCGGGGCCCAGTTCGGCGACGCTGCGCCCCTCAACCAGGCAACGCTCGACGAATCCAAGGCTAAGGACGAAAGCCTGCTCCGGACAGTGGCCGAGGCAAACGCTGCGGGTTTCTTCGAGATAGTCCGGCAGGAGGGCGACAGAAGAAGGATATGCGGGCTCGCCCCGATCTATTTCCTTCTCTCCATGCTCGATTCTTGCCGGGGACAAGTCGTGGGCTACGACCAGTGGACGGACGGGGCATCGTCGGTCAGCTTCGCGGGCGTGGTCTTCTCTCCTATTCACCCGTAATCTGGACGATAACCTCCCTCCTGCGTGCGCGGTTGTCGAATTCCGCCAGGACGATCTGCTGCCATTTACCGAGGAGCAGCCTGCCCGCCTCAAAAGGGACGGTGAGGGACGGCCCGGTGAATGATGCGCGTATGTGGCTGAACCCGTTGGCGTCGCCCCAGGTATCGTCGTGGTAATAATGCCTGCCTGACGGCGCCATCTGCTGGTAAAACTCCTTCATGTCCGCGATCAGGCCCGGCTCGTACTCGAAGGTAGTTATCCCTGCCGTCGAGCCGACCACAAAGACGAGGACGCTGCCCGTCTGCAAGGCCGACGCCTCAACCGCCTGGGCCACCCGGCCGGTAATATCGACCAGGTCGCCGCTGCCTTTTGTCTCAAGCCTGATGCGGGAATTTATGATTTTCATGGGTCGTTTTTCAAGACTATGCTGTTTTCTTTATAAATTTCTTGTCGAGGGCAAGCTCGTAAGTCAGAATGGTCTTAATGTCCATCCTTTTCGATGCGTCGAGTATTTCTATGCCCACGATCTTGTTCCCCGCCGTTGTGTCCAGATTGACGCCTTCAGTAATCTCGACTACCCCGTCGGGTTTTTGATTGCCCAGCTTGATATATACCGCATCCACCTTATCATCGTATTGAACTTTCATTGCCTGATCCTTCCCTCCATTATAACAACTCTCTGGGACGTTTCAAGCTTTTCGCCTGCCGTCTACGACACGCGGCGCTTCTTCGGCAGTAGGTGGACTTCCAGTTCGCAGTCGAGGGCGTTTGCTACCTTGCGAAGGGTCGATATGGACACCTTCCCGTAATTGGGCGACTCAAGCCGGGAAATAGCTGTAGACTTTGTCCCGATCCTTCTTGCCAGCTCGACCTGTGTGACTTTCGCCTTCATTCTTGCTCTGATGATTTCCGCCGCTATCTGAAACTCCGGCCCGAGGGCGTCATATTCTTCCCTGACTTGAGGATCTTTCAGCCACTCTTTCCTGACCTTGTCGAAGCTCTTTAGTCTGGCCATTTAATGTACTCCTTCATTCTGCAACCGCCGTCTCTATTTCCGCCTGTGGTGTCCTAGTCCGTTTTCTTCATAAAGCCATGCAGCAAGACTATCTTCTTGCCATGATGGGTAAAATAGAACACCCTTGCTATGCCGTCTCTTCCCCTTGCCCGTATCTCGAACAATTTCTTATATCCCTTGACGGTCTTCGTATACGGTTCCCTTACGTTGTCGGGGCCGAACGCGACAAGCATATCGATTATGCGCAAAACCCTCGCCCTTATATCGGGCGGTATGCCTTGCAGCCACTCTTCGAGCCTCTCGTCGTAGGCGACCGTCCACATATGTAATGATAACAATTTTGTTAACACAAAACAATATGTCCGACACGATCGCGTATTGTTTTGTGGCTATCTGTCGAGGAATTTTGTTGTAGGGAACGCCCGATCTACAGAGAGAAGGCGGTACAAGGCCGTACAGCACACGGAGCGGGTCTACGGCACCATCAAGGCCTCATCAGGCTGCGGGCGTTTCCTTACGGGCCATGGCTCGGAAGCTGACGGAAGAGAGGAAGCTGACACCCTCCGGCAAGGGAGAATGGAAGGCGTCCACGGTCAAGCGGGTCACCGACCGGGCCGAGAAGGCGTGATTTGTTCTCTTTCCACTGTGCCTCCCGATCTGTTTTTTCTGTCACATCAGTTTTTGCTTGACACGCTCATATCACCACGTATTATAATTATTAATGACATTATTATTGATATGGTACGTAGCCTAAGCTACGTTATTATGAAATAACTAATGGAGGTGGTAATGGTAGGATTCATGGAATCATCTATATCACCTGCGTTTCACACAAACCAAAAGAAAGCACGTTCCGCGGCAGTTGAGGAGGCAGCGGTCAGCAACGGGTTGTTGTGTACCATCTTGAGCGTGAAGGCCGAACGTGATTACGTATGGCTGATCGGAAATGTTTCAAGGCCTCAGCTACAAGCCCGTCTAAAAGACGCGATTAATGTTGACGTGAGGTTGTGCAGTATACGGGTAAGCAATCACGGTTCTTTACACACTACGTGGCAGCAGATCGTTTCTCCAGCAGCCCACATTGGATATGTCAGCATTCACTCGCCCATATATCTTATCGAGCAGGGAGCGGCGAGTGATAGTAATGCGGCTACGGAGGACAGAACGATCAACGTCGCGATCCGTAGCAATCAGAACCGGAGAGTCTCTTTTGCTACAGAAACTTGGCCTTCGCCTCTGTACAGGTTGCGGTGATGAAATCAATCAGGAGCGCCTGAGAATAATACCCAAACGCAGCCCACTGCGTGCGCTGCTCGTCAATAATTGAAAAAAGGAGATAGAACGTGGAGACAGGAATCCAGGCAGGCAAGGTGGTTGTTAAAGAACACAACACATATGAGCAGGCATCGAATGCAGCGATGAGTGAAGCTTCCAACACAGGCGGCTGGACATTTCCGGTGGTGTTGTTCCGTCAGGGAAGGAGACTCTACCTTTCGGGAGCTTTTCCTATTGGCTTTGTTGAATCGAGGCTGTTTTCAAACTCGGCAAAGAAAGAGTCGACCATAAAATCGGCGATGGGGACCAAGTGAATAGACCCGAAGACCCAAAGCACATTAAAACCATAGCGAAGTATATCAAGGAAAACTCGGTCAATAACTTCATCATCCCCCCCCCTTACCCTCAATGCTCAACAACCAGTTAATGTTCACACCATAAGCGTAGGGTCCGAGTTCAAGGCTGGCTACCTCGTGATCCCGCTCGGCATAAATCTCTCCATAACGGACGGCCAACATCGAGTGAAGGGGATCATAACAGCATTGAAAGAGCTTGGCGAAGTAACAGCAGAAAGGTTGCGGCAGGACAGTATAGCCGTCATGGTTACATGTGAGGACGACTTAAAACAGATACACCAGGATTTCGCCGATTGTTCTAAGACTAAAACCCTTCCGGCGAGTTTGCTTTCCATTTACGACACGAGGAATCCCGGCAACAGGCTTGTATTTGACATTGAGGAGAGATGTCCCAGTGTTCAGCGGGAAAATGAGATTCCACTAGCAAGACGCTGAGCAAGAAATCAACCTATCCATTTTTAGCGAACCAGATTAGGCAGCTGGTAAAGCACCTGCTCCTTGAGGCGAATACGCCCGATGCCGAGTTTGAGAGGCGTGCGAAGGACCTTATAAGTGAAAAGGGATACGAGAACTTCGCGAACAACTATGTAGAATATATCAACTATGTGACGGAGAGGATTCCCGTGCTGAAGCAACTGTCAATAATATCAATGGACACGCCCGAACGCGCAAAGATTCTCGAACTACGTCAGGCCGGATGGGTGCCCCTCACCGCCACGGGACTTAATGTTATAGGGTCCTTGGGACACCAGTTCTTTGTCAATAAGGTTGAGAACTGGAGAGAATATGTGGATAAGTTCACACAGGTAGATTGGAAAAGGACGGCCCCCATCTGGCAGGGAAATATCATAATTGACGATAGAATGTACACCCAGACAATGCCGATCAGAAAGGCGGTAATAGCACTGAAACAAGCCATCGGGTATGGTCAACCGGCTGTAGCTGAATAGCAACAATGGCGATAAGGCAGGTGGTGTAAATGTTTTGACCATCTGCCTTGTCGAGCGGGAATTGAGAGGTTACGAGGGAAAAAAAATCGGGACGACTGGACTTGAACCAGCGGCCCCAGCGTCCCGAACGCTGTGCTCTACCATGCTGAGCTACGTCCCGTGAGATTAAAATAACATCTCCCGAGAAAAATTTCCATCACTTTGTGAACGCAGAACGACCCTCACCCTCCCGGCCCCCCCTCTACACCCTTGCAAATACGCCCGTTTCCAAGTAGTCTATAAATATGGGCGGGATCGTTTTTACCATCGGCTCCAAAGACAATTTTGTGGAGGACGCCAATTTTCTTGCACGGAAATGGTCGGAAAACCCGCGCCTTGTGGCGGCTGCCGGGCCGGACATTGTAAAGACCGTCAGCGAGAAGGCATCGGCCCTTTTTATCGAAGAGGGCCTCGTCCTCGCCCTGCTCGACCCTTCGGCGGAGGTGCTGGCCAAGGTCGCCGCCGGCCTTAATATGCTGAAAGACAGGGCGGGCGTCATCATCTACGCGACTTCCCCCGATGCGGCCCTGCCGCCCTCCGTTGATGCGGAGCGGGTCAACCTGGAGCAGGAAAGGGAGAAGCGGTTCAGGGAGCGCGTTGTCTGCGACGCTCCGGGCGGACGGAAAGAAGATGACGGACCGGGCCTTCGAGCTTTTGAAGGAGCGCGTAAGCGATGAGGCGGTCCTCGGGAGCGAGCTTGGAAAGCTGATAGGCTACGTGGGGGAGCGGAGCGTAGTCGAGGCAAAAGATGTCTCGGCCGTTGTGACCGACATGCGGGAAGAGGACTTCATCGCCCTTTCCGAGGCCGTGGCCCGGAGGAACAGGAAGGAGATCGTCGGTATCCTGGAGGCCCTTCTGTCGCAGGGGATGGAGGTACTGGCGGTGCACGGCTTCCTGGCGCGCCGTATAAGGCTGCTGATGCAGGCGAAGGACGGCAGGGGCGACATAGGTGGTGAGACGGACTACCGTAACTTCGCGAAGTCGTTCGGGAGGCTCAAGGAAGACCTCGACCCGCCTCCTCTGGACAAGAGGGCCTATCTGGCGTATCAGAAGCCCTATTACGCGTTCAACCTGGCCAAAGCAAGCCGCAAGTACGGAATGGAAGACCTTCTCTCTTTTTTCGACATGCTCGCGCGATTCGACGGCAGGGTCAAAAGAGGGACCAGACACGACCGTATGCATTTCGAATCAGGCCTGCTCGGGGTTTAATTGCGGAAGCGCCTGCTGCACGTTCTCCTTTTCCTGCTTACCGTGCTCTCCACGTACTGGGTGGGCGGCGCCCTGTACAGCCTTTCGATCATGACCATCCTCCTTTCCCATGAGATGGGGCACTACCTGACCAGCAGGCATTACGGCGTGCCTTCCAGCCTGCCTTATTTCATCCCTTTCCCTTACTTCCCCTTCGGAACGTTCGGCGCCGTAATAAAGATGAGGGGCGCCATTTACGACAAGCGCTCTCTCTTCGATATAGGCGCGAGCGGCCCGCTGTGTGGTTTCACTATTTCGGTCGTCTGCGCAATTATCGGCATAGCACTTTCAACGGCCATGAAGGTTACGGGTGCGTCATCCAATTTGATCGAGCTGGGCGATCCGCTGCTTTTCAAGATACTGGAATGGATCATAGTGAGGGACTTGCCCCCGAACTACGAGCTGGTGCTCCACCCCATCGCATACGGCGCGTGGGTGGGCCTTTTCGTGACGGCCCTGAACCTCCTGCCGGTAGGCCAGCTCGACGGGGGCCATGTGATTTACGCGGTGGCGGGGGAGAAGACCAAATGGGTGTTCCGGGGGCTCATCCCGATCCTTCTTCTGCTCGCGATATTTTACAGCGCGGGCTGGATAGTCCTTACGATACTGCTCCTGTCATTCGGGATACACCATCCCCGGCCTGTCGACGCGACAACGCCGCTGGACGCCAAAAGAAGGGCGGCGGCCGTCTGCGTGCTGCTGGTCTTTGTCCTGTCCTTCGTGCCCGCGCCTTTCCCCGGAGGCAGCCTTATGGAGCTGCTCGGCAAGTTCTTCGGAAAATAGACCGCAAGGGTGGACATAAAAAAAGCGCCCGGCCTTGGTAAGGCCGGGCGCATTCATTTCGGCTCTATTTGTCCGTCTCAGTGATCTTCATATTTTTCGCGGGGTTTCGTCCGAGGGAAGTTACGATCTCTGCATTTACCACAGCCTCGGAAAAGGAAATGTTCCTGCCGGCGAGGTCTACGAAGTCCGGCTTCGGGAAGTAGATTATCGTGTATTCCAGGAAGCCGCCGTAGGTGTCGCATTGTGAGAGGTCGCGGACGGGCCAGTAAACGCCGAAGGCAAGGCCGTCAATCCCGTCCCGGAGGTCTCCCGCTTTCATCAGCCGGAGATTTTTCTCGAAATGCCGCTTGTAGACTTCGATGAAGCGATCGTTGGGCTTAGTCTGCACTTCCCCGAACATGATGTTGCGCGGCCTGACCTGAACGAGCAGATAATAATGTTTCTTGCCGTCCTGGTCGACGAGGGACGTAAATCCGATGCCCTTCGGGTAGACATCGATCCCTGCGGCCTGGTACCTCTGGTATATCTCCTTTAGTTCCGGCTGGTACTTCTGGGACAAGTCGGAAAGCCGTGGATCCTCGTAGATAGACTTTATACCCTCGTTGTCACTCTTGGCGACCTGGACCGGTCCGCTACAGGCGACTACGGCACACAGGAGCATTGCTAGAATCAAAGTTGTTTTCATATCCTGTCTCCTTTATCGAGTATTTTGACGATCTCCATCAACTCTTCTTTGATCTCGACGAAAAGCGTTTTTTGCGTGCTAAGGTATCTTCTTGCACCGTCGATCGTAAAGCGTCTGTCGTAAAGGAGCTTCTTAATGGCAAAAATCGCATCCAGATCCTTTTTTCTGTATAGCCTCTGACCTCTCGAGCTCTTTACTGGCTTGATGTCCCTGAATTCCTGTTCCCAGTACCGTAGGATGTGTGGCTTTAGACCGGTAAGCGTGCAAACTTCTTTAATCCTGTAAAATACCCTTTCCGGGATATTAGGGATCATGTTCCCTTAATGCTGCTGTTTATCTCGTCCTTCAGGACCTGGCTAAGCTTGAAGTTGAGCACTCTGCGCGGCGCAATTTCGATCTCTTCGCCTGTCTGCGGGTTTCTTCCCTTCCTCGCCTTCTTTTCCTTGACGACAAAGTTCCCGAGCCCCGAGATCTTGACATTTTCTCCGTGGACGAGCTTTTCTTTCACGATCCTGAAAAAATTCTCGACGATATCGGACGATTCTCTCTTCGAGAAACCGAGCTTTTCGTATACCGTCGTCACTATTTCCTGTTTCGTCATTACACCCCTCCCTACATTCTCAGTCTTATCCCTTCCGTGCTGGTGAGCTTGCCGATGATAACCTGCTGCAAACCGTTGACCTGCTCGTCCGTCAATGTATCCTCATACGATTGAAAAACGACCCTTACCGATACGCTCTTCACCTCCTCTTTTGAAAAGACATCGAACACATTCACCGAGACTATCAGCGGCGACACCGCCGATATGGCGGCTACGATGTCGGCCGCCCGGATAGAATCGTCCGTGTAGAAAGAGAAGTCCCGAGTGACGGCCGGGTACCGGGATACGGGTGCATATACCCGCTCCAGGCGCTCTTTCCCGACGACCGTATCCAGGTCGATCTCGGCGCCCCATACCTTTTCGCCAACCTCGAAAGCGGCCAGGACCTCGCTCCTGATCGCGCCCATCCAGCCGATCTTTTCTCCGTCCACAAAAAGGTCCGCCGACACGCCATGCTCCAAAAAGGGCTCTTTCGTCGGCCCCACGCTTAAGCTAAGGCCGAACCGCTCGCTTAAGCCCTCAAGCGTGCCCTTCAGGTTGAAGAAATCGATCTCCTTCGGCGCGTCCTTCCAGAACTGTTCTTCCTCGTTTCCACAGGCGGCGACTGCAAGGTGCGTCGACTCGCGTGGGAGCGTGGAGGCGGCCGCAGACGAGAAGACCTTTCCGATCTCGAAAAGCCGCACGTTCTTTGCGCCCCTATGCGTGTTGTAGGCAATGTTCTTCAGGAGGCCCGCCACAAGGATGGTCCGCATGACGCCGAGCTCCTTCGAGATGGGGTTCATAAGGGAGACGAACGCAGCGCGCTCGTCGGGCTCGCTCAGCCGGAGAGCCTCGATGTCCCGGACCCCGAAAAACCCGTAGTTGATCGCCTCGAAAAAGCCGCACGAGGTAAGGTACGTCTTCGCCTCTCCGACGACCGCCTCCCGCCTGCCCACCGGCACTGACAAAAGGGGGCTGACGGGCGCGCTCGCCGGGATACTGTCGTAGCCGGCGATGCGGGCGGCCTCCTCGACCAGATCGCAATACTCGGCTATATCGAGCCTGTAGGAAGGTATGGAGAACGTGACGCGGCCGCCTTCAGCGGATGCCGGATTGAGGCCGATCGAGACAAGGCTTTGCTCGATCTGCGCGTCGGCGATCTCTGCTCCGATAAGGTCCCGGCACTTCGCAAGAGCGATACTGACGGTCCGCCCCGGTTTCTTTGCGTAGAACTCGACCGAGCCGGCCGGCACCTCGCCGCCCGATATCTGCTGCATTAGCCGGATCGCCTTTTTCGCCGCGTAATCGACGCCTTCGATGTCTATGCCCTTTTCGAAGCGGGCCGACGCCTCGGACCTCAAATCGAGGCGCCTTGCCGTCCGCCTGATCGCAAGGGGGTTGAAGAAGGCGCTCTCCAGGGCTACGTCGCGGGTGGCCGCGTTGATCTCCGAATTCTCGCCGCCCATGATGCCCGCTATGGCGACCGGGCCGGAGCCGTCGCAGATCATTATATCTCCCGGCTCCAGCGTCCTGTCCTGGCCGTCGAGGGTGCGGAAAACGGTCTTGCCTTCCGCGGCGCGCACTTCAATGCGCTTGTCGCGTATGCGCGCGTAATCGAAGGCATGGAGCGGCTGGCCAAGCTCCAGCATGATGTAATTCGTGACGTCCACGATGGAGTTGATGGGCCGCATGCCCGCCTTGGTAATTCTGCTTCTCATTACGAAAGGAGAGGGCACGATGGAGATGCCGCGCACCATGCGCAGGACATATCTGGGACAAGCCTCGGGGTCTTTGATCGAAAGGCCGATAAGACCGTCGATGGGCGATTTCTCTTCGAGATCGAAGGGGGGGAGGGTCACCTGAAGGCCGTACGCGCTCGCGACCTCTCTCGCGAGGCCGAGGACCGACTGGCAGTCGCCCCTGTTGGGCGGCACGTTGACGTCGAGCACCCAGTCCGTTATCTCAAGTGAGTCCGCCAGGGCAGCGCCCTTGTCGAGGTTTGCGGGGAGGACGAAAATGCCGCTTTCCTCATCGGATAGCCCAAGCTCTTTTTCAGACAGGAGCACACCTACGGACTCCACGCCGCGCAGCTTCCTTTTCTCCACGGTAAGGCCGCCGGGCAGGGTCGCGCCGGGCACGGCCACGGGCGCTTTTTGCCCCTTTGCGACGTTCGGAGCACCGCACACTATCGGAAGGATTTCGCTCCCTGTATCGACGCGGCAAAGGGCAAGCCTGTCCGCCGACGGGTGCGGGGCGACCTCTACGATCTCGCCCACGTAGACCTGCGTGAAAAGGGGCCGCACGGCCTCCAGACCCTCCACCTCGAGCCCGCGCATGGTGAGCCTGTCCGCCACATCCTGCGCGCCGGCGGAAACGTCCACGAACTCCTTTAACCAGTTGAAAGGCAGCCTCATCTCTCGGACCCTTTAGAACTGAGACAGGAAACGTATGTCGTTATAGTAGAACTGTTTGATGTCATCTATGCCGAATTTTATCATGGCTATTCTTTCGACCCCCATGCCGAATGCGAAGCCGCTCACTTCCTCGGGGTCGTAACCGACGTTCCTGAACAACTGGGGATGTACTGTGCCTGAGCCGAGGATTTCCAGCCATCCGGTCTTCTTGCACACGTTGCAGCCTACCCCCTTGCATATGACGCAGCCGATATCGACCTCGGCCGAAGGCTCCGTGAAAGGGAAATAGCTCGGCCGGAACCTTACCGGAACGCCTGGCCCGAACATCTCATGGATGAACATGGTGAGGACGCCCTTCAGGTCCGAGAACCTGACGCCTTTATCGACCATAAGCCCCTCGACCTGATGGAACATAGGCGTGTGGGAGATATCCTGGTCGTGGCGGTAGACCTCGCCCGGGGCAATGACGCGTATGGGCGGCTTTTCGTGCTCCATCGTCCGTATCTGGACGGGCGACGTGTGGGTCCTCAGGACCACGTCCGGTTTTACGTAGAATGTATCCTGCATGTCCCTCGCGGGATGGTCCTTGGGTATGTTGAGGGCCTCGAAATTGTAGTAATCGAGCTCTATGTCCGGTCCCTCGACGACCTTGAACCCGAGGGAGGAAAAGATCCTTATTATCTCGTCGAAGACCTGTGTTATGGGGTGCTTTCTGCCGATAGTGGGCTTTTTGCCGGGGAGCGTGATGTCGATAGCCGATTCCCGCTCTTTTCTTAGCGGCCTCGGCAGCCGCAAGCCCGGTCTCGAGACCGGCGATTTTCTCTTCAGCCTGCTGTTTGAGGGCGTTGATCTCCCGGCCCAGGGCACGCCTTTCCTCAATCGCTTCGTTCTTCAGGCTGTCGTAATACTCCGAAAACAGGCCTTTTCTGCCGAGAAGGGCAGTCCTTGCCCGTTTAAGGTCTTCCGTCGATTGTATCGATGCGAGCTCCTGCGCAAGCCCATCCTTGAGAGCCGTAAGATCCAACTATGCCCCACTTTGTACGCGTTTGAATACCGGGATCTCGATCCCGGCAAACCCCTTATGCGTTCGCCCCTTTGATCTTCTCGATAAGCGTTCCGAACCCTGTGGGATTTTTTACGGCCATGTCGGCAAGAGATTTGCGGTCGAGCCCGATGTTCTGAAGCTTCAGACCGTGGATGAACCGGCTATACGGTATGCCGTAAAGTCTGCATGCCGCGTTGATTCTCGTGATCCATAGCGCCCTGTAATCCCGTTTTTTTTGCTTTCTGCCTGCAAAGGCGTGCTGCATGGCCCTGAGTACGGACTGCTGGGCGACCTTATAAACGGACCGCCTCGAGCCGACCATGCCCCTGGCGGCTTTCAGAATTTTTTTGCGCCTCGCCCTTGCTTTTGTTCCTCTTTTTGCCCTTGGCATCTTCTACTCCTTAACAGAACCTATAGATACGGTACCAGCTTCTTCAGGTTCTTTTCATTTGTCGAGTGAACCATAACCGTCTGCGCCAGGTTCCTTTTCCTTTTCGGCGACTTCGAAGAAAGGAGATGGCTGTGGAACGCCCTCGACCTCTTGAGCTTGCCGCTCGCGGTCTTCTTGACCCTCTTCGCCAGTCCCCTGTGCGTCTTTAACTTAGGCATACTTCCTCCTCACTTCGGTGCAAAGACCAGAATGATGTTTCTTCCGTCGAACCTGCCTCTTTGTTCCACGTCGCCCACGTCTTTCAAGGCGTCGATCACTTTCGTCGCGAGCTGCTCCCCCTTGTCCCTGTGGAGCACCTCCCTGCCGCGGAACATGATAATCAGCTTAACCTTGTCACCCTCGGTCAGGAATTCCCGCAGGTGCTTCAGCTTGAACTGGAGATCGTGCTCCTCGATCTTCAGCCCCAGCTTCATCTCCTTGACCTGGATGATCGTCTGCTTCTTCTTGGCCTCCTGGGCCCTCTTGGCCGTCTGGTACTTGAACTTGCCGTAGTCCATTATTCTGGCAACGGGCGGGACGGCCTTCGGCGAGACCTCGACGAGGTCGAGCTCCTTCTCCTTTGCTATCCTGATTGCGTCGTACGTAGGCATTACGCCCAGCATGGAGCCATCCTCATCGATCAGCCTTACCTCTCTTGACCTTATCCTCTCGTTAATGTTCGTCACATCCTTTAAGTCTCTGGCCGGTCCTATGACAGTCACCTCCTGTTAGTATTTTCTTCTTTGAGCTTAATCACGAACTCAGCCGGAGTCACGCCCTTCATTTCACTGCCGTCACGGCCCCTGACGGAGAGCGTGCCCGTTTCCGCTTCTTTCTTTCCAACCACGACCATGTAAGGCACCTTGCTTAACGTACCTTCACGTATCTTAAGGCCCAGCTTTTCGTTCCTGCCGTCAATCTCCACCCTTATTTCTTCGGCGGCCAGAGTCCGCCGCAGGTTTTCTGCGAATTCGGCCTGCTCGTCCGTGATGGTGAGGATAAGGACCTGCACGGGAGAGAGCCAGAGGGGGAACCGCCCGGCATAGTGCTCTATCAATATGCCGATAAACCGCTCCATGGCGCCGAGGATCACGCGGTGGAGCATGACCGGCCTTTTGCGCTGGCCGTCCGAATCGACATAATGGAGGTCGAACCGCTCGGGAAGGGCAAAATCCAACTGTATCGTTGCGCACTGCCACTTCCTGCCTATGGCGTCTTTCAGCTTCACGTCTATCTTGGGACCGTAAAACGCACCGTCTCCCTCGTTGATGTCGTAGGCCATGCTCCTGTCGTCGAGGACGCCCTTGAGTATGGCTTCCGCCCTGTCCCAGTCCTCAAGCTTGCCTATGAACTTTTCTTCCGGCCGCGTGCTGATCTCCAGCTCGTACTCGAACCCGAAGATCGCCATGACGTCGGAGACGAAGGATGATGATGTCGCTGATCTCTTCGTGGAGCTGGTCCGGCCTGCAAAAGATATGTGCATCGTCCTGGGTGAATTCCCGGACGCGCATAAGGCCGTGGAGCACGCCCGACTTCTCGTGCCTGTTGACCGTGCCCAGCTCGAAGTAGCGCAAGGGGCAGGTCCCTGTAGCTCCTGATCTGCGACCTGTATACCATGATGTGGGCCACGCAGTTCATCGGCTTTATGCCGTACTCGACGTCGTCCACCTTGGTGAAGTACATGTTCTCGCGGTAGTTGTCGTAGTGGCCCGACTTCTTCCACATGTCTACCTTGAGTATCTGGGGGCCGATAACCAATGTCATAGCCCCGCTTCAGGTGCTCCTTCTTCTCGAAGTCTTCCAGAAGGTAACGGAGCAGGGCGCCTTTCGGGTGGTATATGACGAGACCTGCGCCGACCTCGTCGGAGATGCTGAAAAGGTCGAGCTCTTTGCCGAGGCGCCTGTGGTCCCTCTTCTTGACTTCTTCGATGAACGCCAGGTGCTCCTCCAGGGCGGCGGCGCTGGCGAAGGCCGTCCCGTAGATCCTGGTCAGCATCTTGTTCTTCTCGTCGCCCCGCCAGTACGCGCCCGCCAGGCTTAGGAGCTTGAACGCCTTTATCTTCCCCGTCGAAGAGAGGTGCGGTCCCCGGCAGAAGTCCGTGAAGCCGTCCTGCGTATAGATGCTTACCTCTGTCGTCCTCGATGCCGCTGATAAGCTCTTCCTTGAAAGGCTCCCCGAAACCGTGGAACAGCTCGAGGGCCTCTGCCTTACTGACTACGCGCCGCACAATGGGCAGGTCCCTCTTGACGATCTCGCGCATCCGCGCCTCTATCCGGGGCAGGTCTTCCTCCGTGAAGCCGGGCTCGTAATCGAAATCGTAGTAAAAGCCTGTCTCTATAGCGGGCCCTATCGTTACCTTCGCTTCGGGGAAAAGCTCTTTTACCGCCTGGGCCATCACGTGCGCCGTGCTGTGGCGCAGTATCTCCATCCCTTCGGGCGAATCAACGTAGACGGGCGTAAGCTCGCCCTCCCTGATGGGCGACCCCAAATCGTACGCCTTACCGTCCACCATGACCGCGACGACCCCGCTGTCGAGCTTCTCCAAACCCTTGAGAAAACCTGCAAAGGTGCTGCCTTTCTCCGAAACTGCGTATTCCTTATTCTCAAATCGTACAATCAAAGCTGACTCTCCGATGCAATGCCTAAAAATCAAAAGGCATCAAATGATGCCCTTCTCTCAATATGAGAGCAAACTTTTCCTATTTGCTGTAGACACACAACTGACCTATTTTACTGTTTTTTTCCGAATCTTGTCAATGGAATTATGGGGTTGCGTGTGATTATTCGACAGTTGAACCGGGCGCCCGTGCCGTGGTAATAGGTATTACAACTATCATGGTCTTTTCATCCACCAGAAAAGCTTCTTCGTAGACGCATTATCGGCGCTCCCTCCGAATAACGTTTACGAAGACGCCGGGAAACGCAAGAGATTCTCAACGGGTTCAGGTTCTTTATGGAACGGCGGGTAACGGACATAGGCTGGCAGGGGGACGGGATGATCCTGCTGGAGCTGGCCCCGTCGCTCGACGGGGACAGCGTCGCCGCCGGCCGCAGTGCGCGTATCGAGGGAGGGGGAGGCGCCTGCGGTGGCGGTGCTGCCACCCGGAGCACGACGGCGGCGAGCGGTGCAGCCATATCATCTGCGCCATTATAACGGTCGTCCATCTTTTCAGGCCGAATCTCTTCAAGACAAACGGCGAAGAGGAGCCGGCTCACAGGCATCGGCTGGAGGCGGGGTTTACAAGCGCACCGGGCGCCGGGAGCGCCCAGGCGCCCCTCGCCCCGTTCGTCTTGCCGGCTGGCGCGACAGGGGAGGCGAAAAAGCGGGAGGCGCCGATTCGAGGTCATCGTCGAGGCGACGCCCCTCGGCCTGAGCGCCTTCGTCGAGAAAGGCGGCGCAAGGATAGGCGAGGGCGCTGCGGAAGGCTGCTGCCGACAGAAATCGCCTACCTGGCGCGCTCTTATCGCAGAGACGACATGTCCCTGCCGCTTGCCGTTTTCTTGAAGCGCGCGGAGGGCCGCTACCCGGTCTATTACGGCCGGGGGCCGGCCAGGAGGCGCGTCGAGTGGCTGGGCGACGTCCGCTGCCCGGTCTGGACCGAGCTCGACGCGCGTGGCGGGGAGGTCGTGGCCAGGAAGGCCTGCTCCCTGGAGAAGGACAGGACGGACCCCGGCACGCTCATCGGCGATTTCGTCTTCAACGAGAAGCGGACGCGGATGGGGCGGATTACGAGCGGAAGCGACGGATGGTACTTCTACCAGTCCCTGAAAGAGGCCTGCCAGCGGAAACGAGTCATGGCCGACCGGCTGCGCCACATGGACGGGCGGGAGTTCGCCATGCCGATGGACATCTTCAGGGGGTTGCAGTTCTTTCTGACTAAGACCAGGCTCAAGCAGGTGCTCAAGTTGCTCTCGTGCAAGATAGAGGGAGAGGCGGCGCAAATAGGCGCGGCAAGGGCCGACGCCTACGGGCTGGTCGTAAGCGCGGACAAGAGGGGCAGGTACGCCATCAGTCCCCAATGCCGCGCGGCCGCCTATTCCTTTCCGCCTTCCCAGGGCCTTTGACGCTGATAAGGTCGGTGGAGCGCGCCAGGGTCGCCTTTGCAGTCAGGACGAAAAAGAGGAAGCCGGTCCTTTACGCTGCGCTTTTCGGGGCGCTCCCATTAGACGGGAAAGAGGCGGTCGATGACTTTCTCAAGGAGGCCATCGACGACTGGGCCTTCGGGCGGCGCGAGTCCGCATCCCATGCCCGGAGCCTCATCAGGCAGGCCCTCAGGACCTTTGCCGCCGAGGAGACGCAGCTTCATTTCACGGGCCGGGAATGGCAGCTCATCACGGTCGATAAAGAAAAGGAAAAGCGCCTGTTCTCGGTGCCCTACGAGGTGTTCGGCCATTCCCTTTATGACAGGATCGGCCGTCACGGGCTCGACATGTCGGTGAGCGAGGAGTCATTGCTCGGCCGCCTTCACCATCTTCACGAGCTTGCAGAACGCGCGGGCCTGGAACTTATCGTTCGACGGCCGCCCGGTCGAGCGGGTTTCATGGGAGTTTGCCGGTCGATGCCACCGGGAGCGCCATCGATTGGTTCGAGGTACGCCCGGAAATAAGGTGCGGAGGGGAGGCAGTTCCCAGGGAGGTCTGGGAGCGGGCCCTTTCCGGCAAAGGCGTTGTCGCCCATGGCGGCGCTATACAGGTCCTCGATGAGGCGAGCATGCACAGCCTTGGACTGGTCGCGTCTATTTTGGGCGGGACCGCAAAAGAAAGTGGGCCGCAAGCAGGTCGCTGCCATCCCGCGCCTGCGCATCATCGACCTACTTGCGCTGAGGAAAAAAGGCATATCCGTGCGCCTGACGGAAGAAGATGAGGCGATCATGGCGCGCCTTGCCAGGTTCACAGGCATCGAGAAGCGGCCTGCCCCGAAGTTGCGCGCAGACCTGAGGCAATACCAGATGGAAGGTTACGATTGGCTCGCTTTCCTCTATGAGAACGGCTTCGGCGCCTGCCTTGCAGACGACATGGGCCTCGGCAAGACCGTGCAGGCCATCTGCCTCTTAGCGGCGATCAAGGAGGGCAAGGTCGTCCCGCGCGCACCGGGCATCGGCGCGTCTCAAGTCGCCTGGTGGTCGTGCCTTCGAGCCTGATATTCAACTGGGAAAGGGAGATAGAGCGATTCTATCCGGGCCTTAAGGTCCGCCTCTATAAAGGAAGGCGAACGAAGACCGCCGGCGGCGGTTATGACGTGCTCATCTCCAGTTACGGCCTTGTCCGCAGACATATCGGGAAGCTGAAGCAGACGCGCGTTCGGCATCATTATTTTCGACGAGGCCCAGGCGGTAAAAAATATCTTCTCCGACACGACGCGCGCCGTCCGCCAGTTGAGGGCGCTCTTCAAGATAGCCCTCACGGGTACCCCCGTAGAGAACCACCTGGGCGAATACTTCTCCATCATAGACCTCGTGCTGCCCGGCCTTCTGGGCGATTATAAGGATTTCCAGGGGCGGACGAAGGCCGATGCGGCGGCCGTGCTGCCTGTGTTGAAAGAGCGGACGCGCCCCTTCGTGCTGCGGCGCACCAAAGAGCGCATTCTGAAGGAGCTGCCGCCCAAGGTCGAACGCGACGTCTATCTCGACCTTAACGAAGAGCAGAAGAAGTTCTACAACAGGACGGTGGCCGAGGTGCGTGAGACGGTGGCTTCGGCCTACCGGCTTAAAGCGGCGGAGCAGGCGAGGATCATCGCCCTGACGGCGATCATGAAGCTGAGGCAGATATGCCTTTCCCCGCAGCTTCTCGTGCCCGACGCTACAGGCGCCCGCGCCCAAGGTGGAGTTCCTCAAGGAGAAGCTGGGCGAGCTATGCGGCGCCTCCCATAGCTCCCTCGTCTTCTCCCAGTTCACGTCCTTCCTGGACCTCGTCGAGGCGGAGCTGCAAAAGGACGGGCGTGCCCTTCTTCCGCCTCGACGGCTCGACGCCGGTAGCCAAAAGGAAGGGGATAGTTGACGGATTCCAGAAGAGCACCGCCCCCGCCGTCTTCCTCCTCAGTCTGAAGGCAGGCGGGCAGGGGCTCAACCTGACGCGGGGCGATTACGTCTTCCACCTCGACCCCTGGTGGAACCCGGCAGTAGAGAGCCAGGCGTCCGACAGGTCGCACAGGATAGGCCAGAAGAACAAGGTGATAGTAACGCGCCTCCTCATGCGCCACACGATAGAAGAGAAGATGACCGCCCTGAAGGCGAGGAAAGCAGCGCTATACGGTGCCCTGATGGGCGGCCCGGAAACGGCGGCGGATAAGGCGATTACGAGGGAAGATTTGACTTTTTCCCTGAATAGGGCCGGGATGTTCAACGGGCTGAAGAACGCCATCTGAAATGTAATAACGGGCATAGGGTTAATCGGCAGGCCTGGTTAAGTCCGCAACTACGCTATCGGCATTAAGAGCGCCTTCCGGTAGATTAGGGTGCGGATAAGTGTAATCAGGCGAATGAGCAGAATGGCCATCGGCTCTACGTCGGACCTCTCGCGGATCGGTACCGGTACTGGCATTCCGCCTATCATAAAGGAAATAGAAGTAGTTTTGGCCATTCCACAGCCTCAGTTCGGAACTTGATCGGAAGGAAGTGTGTCCTGCGTTCTTCTTTTGTCAGGCGCGCAGCACGCAGAAGCGCTATTTCCGCAACACGCTTTCTGGTTGTGGCTTTATTACCCGAGACCACAACACTGAATTCGTCCTCGCCGATGCGCTTGTCACGGTATCCGTAACCCGTACCCCATAAAGGATCGGCCTTTGTATAGGTCGTCGGTCCGGTGCATCCTGATATCAACAGGCCGGCAAATATAATTATGGGCCGCCGAGACCGACTATGAGAGCCGTTACGCCCTTTCGTATCTGCCCTGGGCCTTGCGCGGCATCGACGGAACGCAGCCGATCGAGGAAAGATGTGATATTGGCGCGGATCGAACCCTCATTGGCGAGTTTGACCGAGTAATGCCTATTGAGGCGTCCTTCAGTGTTGCGCGGTAGGAGGCGGTAACGGTGTCGTGTACATCGCCCGGTTATCACTGTTCCGGATCAATTTGTAGCGCACAACAGAGCTTACAACCATCGTGTAACCGCTAGTCGGCTGTTTCATCTCTATCAGAAAAGTCTCCAGGCGAAACGACGCGCTTGCTTCCGTGGATGTATAAAGGTCGTATTGTTCAAGGGATAGGCGCAAAGCTTCTCTCATCGTCATCGTCACCCACTTTCGAGCCCAACAGAGGATTGGTTTTCTCTCCGCCGCCAAACCTCGTGATAGTAATCGCACGACGAAGCGTGGCGTCAAAACTTTGAGTTCGAAAAGCGGTAGACGCAGGGACCATGCCGCCGGGCTGCGCGGCAGTTGGCAGGAATTCAGCACGCACAGCGCAGCAATCAGCAGGATATACTTATAGACATGCTCAAGTCGATTCCCTCCCCTGAAAAGAAACAGCATTATTCGCCTGGACAGCGACCTCCGCTATCTGGACCCATATAAACCCAATACCATTCTCCATCAGCAAAATCCCATGTTTCAATCGGTTTTTCTGTTATAGGTTCTTTACCTGGCCGGATGATTGAGACATCGGCGACCAATACGCACCGAAGGAAGCGCAAATCAGAGATCTGCACACTTTGGATAAGCCTGCCTGCATAATCGCCTTGTTCCGCGGTTCGCTGTCCGCGTCGCGGCGGAGGTTCTTCTTGAATTGTTCGAATGTTATCCTTTCTTTTATGGCCGGAGACGTCATGGCATACCAGGCCGCGATATCATCGTTCCCTAAAGCATTGTGTAACTCAGATATGCGTTCGCGCAGCCGCCCTTCATTGGGCGCCTTAGTGGCTATGGGACGAAAGTCAGCACAAGCGACGAGGAAGGAAGCACTCAGCGCCAAAGCCGGCATAAGCAGCGATAGTCCAGAATTGAATCTCACAATCTAACCCGACGTGCCCGGTCGAATACCGCCTGAAATATTACACAATTCTTAGATTGAATCAAACAAATTTATAGGAAGGAAGCCGCGGGGCGCAAAGCAGCATGGATTGACGAAGATTACGTATCGCCCATTCGGGAGCGTAAGAGCATTAGAAACGTAATGGTGATATTTTACTCCCCGATGATCTTGACCAGCACCCTTTTCTTTCTCCTTCCGTCGAATTCGCCGTAGAAGATTTGCTCCCAGGGGCCGAAATCCAGGCGGCCTTGCGTTACTGCCACTACTACCTCCCGGCCCATGACCGAGCGCTTGAGATGGGCGTCGCCGTTGTCTTCGCCTGCGTTGTGGCGGTATTGGGAGACAGGCTCGTGGGGCGCTAGCTTCTCCAGCCAGACGTCGAAATCGTGGTGCAGGCCGGACTCGTCGTCGTTGATGAAGACGGAGGCGGTTATATGCATGGCGTTGCAAAGGAGAAGGCCCTCTTTGATGCCGCTTTCGTTAGGGCCTCTGCGACCTGCGGCGTGATGTTAACAAAGCCGCGCCGCGTGGGTACGTTGAACCACAGCTCCTTGCGATAGCTTTTCATGAAGCACCCCTCGATTGCCGGTTGTTTTATGTGCCTACCGTAAACCGCCACTTGCAGAAGGTTTCTTTCGGATGGTCGGGCGGGGCGAAGAGGCATTCGACCTTTATTGCCGGGTCGATTTCGTGGGCGAAGGACTCGAACTCGCCCATGTGCATATCGCGGCACCGGTACTCGTCGAGTCCGCGGCGAAGGCGCGCGCTCTGCGTGGGGCAGTCGGGCACGGTAATGAGTATCTCGTCTTCTTTCTCTTCTATGTTGTATCCGACAAGTATGGTCCAGGGGAAGAACGGGATTGCCTTTGCGAAGCCTTTAAGGCCCTTTTCGGTTATGTTGAAGCGTTTGATCAGGTCGGCCGCCGCCATTTTCGACACGCGCTTCCAGACCTGCTCGTTGAGCTTTTCCGCAGTTTGCTGGTCGTATTTGTCCGCGATGGTGAGGAACCAGAAAGCATCGACCACACGGTAATGCCATAGAAGAAAGCTTGCGTATTCCCTTAACCCCCGCTCGTCCAGGTCTTCAAGGAACTCCCCGTCCATGACCCCTCCCCATTTCAGGTTGCGGGCGAAGCATGACGTCACCGCCCGCTTCTGCTGTTCTCTAGGCGCCTGCCCTTATCGATATAATGTCTCCGTCCTTGACTATGTACTGTTTCCCTTCGAGCCGCCAGACGCCCGCCTTCTTGCATCCCGCAAAGTCTTTGTATGTCATGAAGTCGTCGTAAGCGACCGTCTCGGCGCGGATAAACCGGTCCGACAGGTCCGTGTGGATAGTCGCGGCGGCCTCCTGGGCGGTCATGCCCCGGCGGATGGGCCATGCCCTGCATTCGTCCTCGCCGACGGTTAAAAACGATGATCAGGCCGAGCGTCTCGTAGGCCAGGCGAATGATAGTGCCCTTGAGCGATTCCGTGAGGCCGTATTCGGTCATAAAGGCGGTCTTGTCTTCTTCAGGCATGGCCGCAAGCTCCGCCTCCAGGGCAGCGCAGGCTGCGACAACGGGGGCATCGGGGGCTATCCCGGCTATTTTTGCCCTCACTTCGTCCCCGATGGAAGCGCCGTCGCGCATCGCGTCCTCGGAGCAGTTGACTACGACCATCAGCGGCTTCAGGGAAAGGAACTGGAAACCGCGCAGTTGCTTGCCGTCAGTTGCGAAAAGGGGCAGGCTGCGCAGCGGCGAGCCCTGCTCAAGGTGGGCCAGGCACTGCTCCAGCGCCTCCTTTTCCTGCTCCAGCGCGGATTCTTTCCTGCCGGCCTGCTTCCTGATGCGCTCCAGGCGCGTCTCGATCTGGATCATATCGGCGATCATAAGCTCGTTAACGAGCGTGTGCACGCCGGACGCCGCATCGGCCACGCCCGCAGCCGCCGGGGCGTTGTAGCCGTTCAATACTACGATAAAGGCGTCGGCCGGGCGCATCTGCCTGAGCAATTCGGCGGGGATCGTACCGGCCTTCATGTCGCCTTCCTGTATCGGCTCCGTATCGCAGACCTCTACGCGTCCGTAAACCGTCTTTTTCGGGTGAAAGATGCCGGACAGCCGGTCTACGCGCTCGTCCGGGACGTCTATGACGGCCACTCCCCCTTTATTCTGTCCGGCCCCCGCGAGGGCCCTGAACAGGGTCGTTTTGCCGCACTGAGGACTGCCGATGATCGAAAGGTACATCTCTTGTCTCCTTGGTAACTAAGGCGGATCGGGCGAGTCGATATTTTAACGCAGCACCGGCCCGAAAACAAGTGGATCGAGGAGATTCAAGTGTTTTGTATCAGCATTTAAAGGGGGTCGGGAAAAGGTCCCGACCCTCATAATATTTCTATACAGTTGATTTTATACTATAATATCCCCCTATGGATGTTCTCATAATCGAAGACGAAGCCAAGGTGGTCGATTTTATCAGCAAAGGTCTGGAAGAAGAGGGCTATACCGTCACCCCCGCTTTTAACGGCAAGCAGGGGCTCGACCTCCTGCAGGTGCATACTTACGACATCGTGCTTCTCGACCTCATGATACCGGAGATCGATGGTCTGAAGGTGCTGCGGAACATGCGGTCATGGGGCATCAACACGCCCGTCCTCATCATAACGGCCAAGAGCTCGAAAGAGGACGTAGTGCGCGGTCTCGACACGGGCAGCGACGACTACCTGACGAAGCCCTTCTCGTTCGAGGAGCTGCTCGCGAGGATACGTGCGCTGCTCCGCCGCAGCGCGGCCAGGGAGGCGAACACGCTAAAGTACGGCGAGCTGACCCTTAACCCGCACAACCGGACACTCGCGAAGGGGACCAAAGAGGCGGAGCTTACCGAAAAGGAGTTCCTCATCATGGAGCTTCTGATGAAGGGCAGCGAGCGGCCGCTTACGCGGAGGGAGATCGCTGAATACGCCTGGCAGAATGCGACCGATTCGACGAACATCGTCGATGTCTACATAAACTTCCTCAGAAAAAAGATCGAATCCATAACGCCGAAGAAATACATCCAGACAGTCAGGGGGATCGGCTATACCTTGAAGGAAGAGGATGAGCAGGCTCTCTAATCTGCCCATACGCTGGAGGCTTACGATCCTCTACGGCGGCATTATCTCGCTGATCCTCATCATATTTTCGTGCGGAGTTTACGTATATTTCGAGAGCAGCCTGCAGAAGAGCATCGACGCCAAGATCAAGTCGATGGGCGAAGTCATCTCCTCCTCGATAACCGATTTCCACGACCCCAGCATGTTCGGCAACTTCGAGCGTTACCTTGAAAACGTCCTCGGGAGGAAGCCGAAGGGCAAGCTCATCCAGATCATGGACCGCTCAGGCAAGATAGGCGCGAAAAGCAGCGACGTCGAGGCGGAGAACTTTTCGGCGAGCTTCGGAACGCTGGAGCGCGCGCTGGCTGGCGAAGTCGTCTATGAGACCGTTCAGAAGGGCGGCCCGAGGCTGCGCCTGGTTACGATACCCATCATGGACAACAGGAAAGTGACGAGCATCGTGCAGGTGGGCACGTCGCTCGAAGACTTCGACGAGACGATGAGAAGGCTTCTCATCATCCTGATAGTCGGCATACCGACCTCCGTCAGCCTCACCATCGGCCTCGGCTATTTCATGGCGAAGAAAGCGCTCAAGCCGGTGGACAAGCTGAGGAAGGCCGCAGTTAAGATATCGTCGCGCAATCTGGAAGAGTATATAGACATAGGCTCCAGGAAAGACGAGCTGGGCAAGCTGGCCGAGACGTTCAACGCGATGATATCGAGGCTTCGCGAATCTTTTCAACGGATCAACCAGTTCAGCATCGACGTGTCCCACGAGCTGAAGACGCCGCTCACGATCCTCAAAGGGGGGACCGAGGTCGCCCTGCGAAAGGAAAGGAATCGCGACGAATACAAGGCGCTGCTTTCAAGCCAACTGGAAGAGATCGACAGGATGGCGCAGATAATCGACGACCTGCTCCTTCTGTCCAAGGCGGATACGGGGAAGATGCAGCTCAATTTGAGCGAGATAGGCATTCGCGACCTGATAGCACAGGTCTACCTCGACATGAAAATGCTGGCGGACAAGAAGAGCGTGCAGCTTTCGATGGCCGAGCTTGCCGACACGCGGCTGAAGGGAGACGAGCTTAAATTGCGAAGGATGCTCTGGAATATCGTTGATAACGGGATCAAATATACGAGCGCGGGGGGCACCGTAGAGATATCGTCGGCCCTGGACGACGGCTATGTGAGGATAAACGTGAAGGACACGGGCTCCGGCATAGCGGAGGGTGATATAAAATACATCTTTGACAGGTTCTACCGTGCGGACCGGGCAAGGAAGCGCGAAAGCGGCACCGGTCTCGGCCTGTCGATCAGCAAATGGATAGCGGAGGCGCACAAGGGGGCCATCGAGGTCGAGAGCCGCCCGTCTTACGGCAGCCTCTTTTCGATCAAACTGCCCGTGGACGGAGGAAGTGCATGAGAAACAAAAAGTGGTACGCAATCGCCGTGATAATCATAATAGCGGCGGTCATATCATTTTACATGAAGGGGAAACCGGCTGTCCCGGAGGCAGGTGCGCCGCAGGCGGCGGGAGCGCCGGCCCCCAGGCCGATCACGTTTGAAAAGGGTTTTCCTTCACTCTCCGGGCTCGTAAAAGAGACGAAGCCGAGCGTCGTGAACATAAGCACCACCACGGTCGTAAAGGGCATAGCCGGGCCTAACCCGTTCGGTGACGCCTTCAGGGACTTTTTAGGCAACGATGAGTTTTTCGGGAAGTTTTTCGGCGGAAACAATGGCCCCAGGAGGGAGTTCAAGCAGAAAAGCCTCGGCTCCGGCGTCATCATCGACCGGACCGGCTTTATCCTTACCAATAACCATGTAGTAGAAAAGGCGACCAGCATAAAGGTCAAGCTTTCGGACGGCAAGGAGTACGACGCGAAGGTCATAGGGAAGGACGCGAAGACTGACATCGCCCTCATCAAGGTGAGCGCAAAGAACAGCTTGCCCGTGGCCGCGCTCGGCGATTCCGACAAGCTGGAAGTGGGCGACTGGGTGGTCGCCATAGGCAACCCATACGGCCTCGATCATACGGTGACTGCGGGCATAGTGAGCGCAAAAGGACGCGTCATAGGGCAGGGGCCTTACGACGACTTCATCCAGACGGACGCCTCGATCAACCCTGGGAACAGCGGCGGGCCGCTCTTCAACCTGCGCGGCGAGGTGGTCGGCATCAACACTGCTATCATCTCCGGCGGCCAGGGCATAGGGTTTGCGATACCCGTCAATATGGCAAAGAGCCTGGTGCCGCAACTGAAAGCGAGTGGTAAGGTCGTGCGCGGATGGCTGGGTGTCGTGATTCAGAAGGTAACACCGGAGCTTGCCAGGAGTTTTGGCCTCAAGGAATCGGAAGGCGCCCTCGTCTCCGACGTGATGGACGACAGCCCGGCGAGCAGGGCCGATATAAAAAGGGGCGACGTTATCGTTGCCTTCAACGGCACTCCGATAAAAGAGATGGAGCAGTTGCCGAAGGCGGTCGCAGCCATGGAGGTCGGCAAAAAAGTCAAGGTGAAGCTCTTGCGCGAGGGCAAGCCGATGGAGCTTGATGTTACAATAACCGAAGGCAGAGAGGAAAAGCGCGAGGCCAAAGCCGGCGGACCGCAGGTCGAGAAAAACTTCGGCCTGATCGTGCAGAATATAACAGGCGATATAGCGCGCCACCTGGGCGTCGGCGACACGAGAGGGGTGATCGTGACGGACGTGCAGCAGGGCAGCCCGGCAGACGAGGCGGACGTCAGGGCGGGCGATATCGTCAAGGAGATAAACAGGAAAGTCGTCAGGAACGTCAGTGACTTCCGGGAGTTCATGGGCAAAGCAAGCGCGAAGGAAGGGATCGTGATGCTCGTGAAGCGGGAGAATATGACGTTTTATGCAGTGATAAAGTCACAATAAAAAGACTGCCCGTCTCTTTCTTGACAAGACTATCCTCAATTAGTTAAAACTCCCGGGCAGGAGGAGCAATGAAAAGCAGTACATTAGTTATGACATTCCTGTTGCCGGCCTTCCTTTGCTCTGTTTTTGTTTCAGGGCGGGCCTGGTCAGGCAGCACATTCACAGGCAAAGTGGTCCGGGTGGACGGCGCACTCGAGACGTTTGCGGTAAAAGGCAGGAGCGCCACGGTCACGTTCGATGCGTCAAGACCGGTGCTGCGCGGCTACAGGTCGCTCGCGCAGATGCGGGTAGGCGACCTCGTGGCCGTCTCCTATATCGGTGACGGTATCAGCATTGCCAGGCAGGGAGCCGGGGGCCGCGCAGAGGTTGCCGGCCCAGCGACGCAGAAACCACGAACCATCAGCCGGCATGGCCTGGTCAGGATGGTCCAGGGGACAGGCGGCACCTTCGAAGAGGTTGATGCGAACAAAGACGGCAGGATCACTCCCGTCGAGCTTTCGGCGGTAATCTCCGACCTGACGATGGAAGAGTTCAAGCGGTACGACACGCACGGCCGGGGCTTCCTCAACAGGGAAGAGTTCGCATCCGCCCTCAAAGGCCGGCGGACGAAATAGAAACCTTTTAAGCCTGACCGTTACCTGATCGGTCGCGTCGCGGAGCGCAGGAACGACCCCAACTCATAGCTGACGGCATAAGGCGGGACAAATTTTCCTGCCTGTGCCTGGTTTTCGTTTATCATCCTGTCGGTCCGCTCGATCATACCGGCGTTCTTGCTCAACAGGTCGTCCCGTTTTTCAGGCGGCAGGCCCTTGATAAGCTCCTGCTGCGCCTCCAGGACGCCGCGTACCTCATGCAGCAAAACAAGCATCTGGGCTTTTTCTTCGTTTATTGCGTCGTGGGGAAACCAGGCCCCTGCGGGACAGGCGAAAGTGGCAAACAGACCGGCGAAAAGCACGAGGACAAGGGTGATACTCTTCATGGTCCGCCTCCAGAGGAGATTAGGATGGTTTCTTCCTCCTTCAACATATGACCCATTTCGGGTCATGTGAAGGGGCTTCTCCTCTCCGCAGGCGGCCGTTTTTGGAAAAGAGTGGTTTACTACTTTCCGGGATGGGGCTGGAACGACGGGTCACCCGCCGGCTCTTCTCCCTGGCCGTCTTCTTTACCGGGTTCCTGCACGTCTCCGGTGCCTCTCGATTCGCCGACAGGGGCGCGCGTCCCGAAGGCGGCCGTCTCGGCGGCACTCTGCTCCGGCGGCACGTACGGGCCGGGGTCTACCGTCCACCAATCGGTTGCGCAGCCGGCCAGTCCGAAGAAAAGAAAAAGCACGCACGACGCTCCGAGCCCGAATTTAGCGGTCATTGCAATTCTCCTTGCCGGGCCCATGTGAGGGCCTCCGGTCAGTTTTTTTATACCACAACTTTGAAAATTAATCATCGGGCCAAAAGGGAGGTTAGCCGAAGGCAAGTCCGGCCTGCTCGTTCCGGTTCTTTCACGGCTTGGGGCCGGCCGTCTCCTTGAGCACCCTTGCAAGGGTCCGCGCCAGCTCCTGCCTGGTAAGGGGCTTTATGAGGAACGCTTTTATCCCGGCCGCCTTTGCAACCCCTTCGTCCACGGTCTCGCTGTAACCGGTGCAAAGGATGACGGGCAGGTCGGGCCTCCGGTTAAGCACACTGCGCGCCAGATTGAGGCCCGTCATGCGGGGCATGGTCTGGTCGGTGACAAGGACGTCGAATGCGCCGGGATTGCGCAGGAAGACCTGGAGGGCGTTCTCGGCGTCCGTCTGCGTAGTTACCTCGTAGCCTAGCCTCGAAAGCATCTCGTAGGCCATCTGCGCGATCGCATCTTCGTCGTCTACGAAAAGAACGCGTCCCTTGCCTGCGGGCAGAGGCCTGCGCACGCCTTCTCCGGCGCCTTGCGGCATTTCCTGCACAAGGGGCAGGAAGATCCGGAATGTCGAGCCCTTACCCGGCGCGCTCTTGACCGTGATGGCGCCCTTGTGCGCCTTAACAATGCCGTAGACGACGGAGAGTCCCAACCCCGTGCCCTCGCCTTGTCCCTTCGTGGTGAAGAAAGGCTCGAATATCCTCTGTTTGACCGCCTCGATCATGCCTTTTCCCGTGTCGGAAACGGAGAGTACCAGGTGCCGCCCGGCTTTCAGGGCGGCATCGGGCAGAGCGGGCGCTTGCTTGAGGTCTATCTCGTGGAGGCCGATGGTCAGCACGCCGCCTGCGGGCATAGACTGGCTCGCATTGGTCGCCAGGTTCATAAGCACCTGCTGCATCTGGCCGATGTCTGCGGCGACTGCGTCCCTTTCGGTCCTTATGTCGAGCTTCAGCTCGATAAAAGCGGGGAGCGTGCTCCGCAGGAGCCTGGCTGTCTCCCTCACGAGGGGCGCAAGACCGGCCACCTGCATGTGGTGCGACGACTTCCTTGCAAAGGCGAGGATTTGCCTGATGAGGTCCCTGCCTCTTATGGAGGCGGTAATGAGCTGATTAAGGTTCTGGCGGACGGGCGAGCCTTCCCCAACGTCGTCTATGGCAAGCTCCGCGTTGCCCAGGATGATGGCGAGGATGTTGTTGAAGTCATGGGCTATGCCGCCGGAAAGCGTCCCTATGGCTTCGAGTCTTTGCGCCTCCCTGACCTGTGCTTCCATCTCCAGCTCCGCGGTTATGTCGCGCAGGATCGTTACGATGCCGGTGACGGCCCGTGAAGGGCCCTTGACGGGAGATACGCGCACGTCCCACTGGCGCAAGGCGCCCGCCTTGTTCTTTGCCTGGAAGCGGCCCGACCAGGCCCTGCCCCTGCCTATCGCCTTTTCTATGTCGGCTGCGATGCGCGGTTTAAGCCCCTGGACGAAAGAATTGATGTTTTCTTTCAGCAGCTCCTCTTTCCGGTAACCGGTAATGGCGCAAAAGGCGGGGTTGACATAGGTGACAACGCCGTCGGCGCCCAGTATGATGACGCCTTCGGCCGTCTGCTCGATGGCTGCCGCGAGCCTGCCCCGTTCCTGCTCCTCAGTCTTGCGCTCCGTGATGTCGCGGGCGATGATCAGGACGGAATTGATATTCCTCCTCGCACCGGTCTCTATAGCAGTGCGCAAGGAGAGTGTCTTTTTGCCCTTCCTGGTGTCTAACGAAATTTCTGCGGACTGCGTTGCGCCCGTATCCAACGTCCGGGTGACGGCCTCTGCGAGTCGCCGGGCCGAGTCCGGAGAGAAGCCCAGCTCGTCTATCCCGTCTCCGATGATCGACGTCTCGGTGCGCCCCAGCATTTTGCTTGCCGCTTTGTTGACGTACGTGCAGCGGAGCTGCGCATTGAACCGGAGGATAGGGTCGGGCGCGTTATCGGTGAGTATGCGGCTCTCCCTCCATAGGGTCGTAAGCACCTCGAAGTTCGTTCTTTCCGATGTTACATCGCGCGCGTAGATGAACAGCCGATCATTCGCCAGCCGGGCATGGACATCGAGCCATCTGCCGATGAGCGGTGAAAAAGTCTGAAAGGAGACGGGTTTGCTTTCGTTGAACGCCTCCTGGAGTCTTCGATGTATTCCTCCTTCGGATAGCGTGCGCCCGTAACTGGCCCAGAAATCCATGCCGACAATTTCCCGCGCGTCCCCGCCCCACATCCGGCGGGCCGCGTCGTTTGCGGAGACGATCTTCCATGAGCGGTTGACTGCCAAAAAGGCCAGAGGCATGTGATTAAGCGCAGCCTGCCTCTCGGCCTCGGCGGCGGCTGTGCGCTCGATAGCCTCTCTGGCGGTGGCCGTCCTTTCTTCGAGAAGGATCGAAAGCTCTCTTGAGGTTGCTTCGGTTTCCGGGTAACCGCTGGGCTCCGCATCGACAACCGGGGCATGCCGGGGCCGCTGCGGGAGTTGCCCCTTTGATCGGCTCGTTTTCGGCGCGCCGCCCGGCGCAGGGCTTTTTGATGCCCGCCCGCCTGCCGTAAGGCGCTTTGTGTTCTCCAAAATGACCCCTGTTGTTATGAGTGGATTAATAATAACAAAGAGTTAGATACAAGTAAAGAACTTGTATGACACGCCGTCCCGCCCGTTCACGTCGCTTGACACAAGCGCGCCAATTTTGTATACATATACAGCAATATTGAACAGGCAGTAAGGAGGGAGCTTAAAGTGACGACGCACAACTTTTTCTTTTTCTTTTTTAGGAGGGCTCATCCTTGCCCCTGACGTGAGATAGCGACAGGAGCCGTGGGTGAGCCCTTTGCACGCCCGCGGCTTTTTGTTTTAATCGAAAGGCCGTGGGACCAGAAGTCTCACGGCCTTTCGGCTTGTTCAGGCACCATCAGACCATCAGAAAGGAGGACGTTTTAAATGGCCGTCAACATCCAGAAACCTATCCGGCTGACCGGGCACCTTTTCCAGTTGGGGACCCCTGCCTTTCCCGTCTATCTCTCGATAGGGAAGGAAGCGATGCTCGTGGAGGGCGGAACAGGCGCCACGTTCCGGATGATCGTCGACCAGATCGATTATCTCGGGATCGATCCGGAGACGATCAAGTATATAGTCCTGACCCATTCCCACCCCGACCATATAGGCGCCGTCCCGCACCTTCAGCGCGCCTGGCCGCATATGCGGCTCCTCACGAGCGCGGCGGGCAAAGAGGTGCTGGGCAAGACCACGCTCTTCAAGCAGTTCCAGATCGTGGACCTGGGGATAGCGCAGCTCATGAAGGCAAAGGGAGAGATAGACGCGCTGCCCGACCCGATAAAGTATTACGCCTTCCAGGTAGACTCCGTCGTGAAAGAGGGGGACAGGATCGATTTAGGGGGAGGCATTGTTTGGCGCGTTTACGAGACACCCGGCCATTCACCCTGCCATATCTCGCTTTTGGAGGAGCAGGAGAAAACCCTGGCCCTGGGGGACGCGGGCGGCTTTTACGTGCCCGGAAAGTGCGCCTTCTGGCCCAACTATTTCGAGTCCCTCGACAAGTACTGCGCGAGCCTCAGAAAGCTCGTCTCTCTTCCCGCCGGCCGGGCCGTCCTTAGCCACAACGGCATGATCGATGGCGACGTATCGGGTCACCTGCAAAAGGCAATCAAGGCGGCCGAGCTTTATCACCTGGAGACGGTCGCAAGGCTAGCCCGCGGGGAAGGCGCGGAAAAGATCGCCATGGACAAGGCCCGCTTCGTAGACAGCCTGACGGACATCCAGCCTTTCCGGGCCATATACGACCTCTGCGAGCTGATGATTAAGAATTCAACGTCGGACGGCAAAGGCGATCACTTCTCCAGGGCCGCCGGTGAATAAGGCGCAAGAAAAAAAGGTGGGCAAGCCGGGCTTTTGAATGCCCATGCTCGCCCACCCGGTGTTCGCGTCTGCTTTTCTAGCGCTTACTTCTTGATGCCTGCCAGCCTTTTGGCCGCGCGCTTTTTGCTCTCAAGGTCCGTCTCACGATAGATCGTCACCCTGTGCGCCTCAGGCGAGCCGCCGCCGTGGATGTCGGAGATCGTGTCCGCGCTCTCGAGGGCCATCTTTTCGACGAACCTGTACATCTTTACGCGGTCCCCTACGTCATGGCCGCCTGCCGCCTTGAGATACTTCTTCAAAAGCGGTCCGACTTCCGGGTTGTCGAAGTCCTTGTCGGAGGGGAGGTCCGCTACGAACCCGCCGCAGATATCGATCATAAGGCGGATCGCCTCCGCCACTTCTTTGCCCTCGTGGAGCTTGGAGGCGTTGGCCAGCACTGTGTTGATGTAATAGTTGCCGGAAGGCTGCCTGCGTCCCTCGTAGGAAGCCGCGAGGCAGCATGCGTAAAGCGTCTCCGCCCTGTGGATCATGTCGATGATCTTCTGCTTGTGGTGGCTCACCTTTGCTGTGCCGTTATAGTCCATCAGCGTCAGGGCCGCACCGATCATGCAATCGATCTTGCCCGATTTGCAGCCGCCGTGGCTCTGCCTGTGGAGGGACGAGAACTTTACCACCATATCCTGGGCGAACTCCGTCTCGCCGCACATAAAAACACGTTCCCACGGCACGAACACGTCGTCGAAGATGACTGTCGGGCAGTATTTCGAATAGAGCGTGTTCCCGATGTCGCAGCCGTCGATTTCGCGCATGTCGAGCGTAGACCTGCCGACTACGTGTATCAGCCCCTTCGTATCCGCCGGGACCGCGAAGGCAAGGGCATAGTCCTTGTCCTCCTTGCCCATCGCGCGCGTGGGCAGGACAATGATCTCATGGCAAGACAGCGACCCGGTCTGGTGGGCTTTCGCTCCGCGCACGACGATGCCGTCCTTCTTTCTTTCCACTACGCGCATGTACATGTCTTTGTCGGGCTGCTCCGTGGGGCCCAGGGAGCGGTCGCCCTTTACGTCGGTCACGCCTGCGTTGGCGGCCAGGTCGTTCTTTTGCACGTACTTCAGGAACTCGGTGAAGCGGGCGTTGTATTCCGTCCCGTATTTCCGGTCGATGTCATAGGTGACGATGGCGAGCGTCGAGAGGCAGTCGAGCCCCGTGCAGCGCTGGTGGCAGGTGCCCACGAAGTTGCCGAGCCCGCGGTTGACCTTTACCCGCGCCACCAGGTCTTCGATGCTCGAAGGGGGCAGGGTGAAGCGGTTGACCGGCTCGTTGATGAGGGGTGACTGCGTGACTACGTAATCCTTGTACTCGTCCATGCCCGCTATCTCATAGGTCGCCCCGGTTGCCTCTATACCTGCCCGCAGGCGCGGGTGGTCCACAATGTTCGTAAGGCGCTCGCCGAACATGTAAGCCGTGGGATGCAAAGCCCGCAGCGACTCTATATACTCTTCTCTTGTTTTAAGTCCCATTTCCCGTTACCCTCCTTGCAAGTATGGTGATGCGAATCAGAATTCCGAACGTTCCTGCTCTGCCAGCATCTGCCGGACGGCATCAAGGACCTGCCGCTTGACGCTCGATACGTGCCCCGCGATAATGGAGCGCGCCTTCTTCGCGTCCTTCCCGACGATGCAGTCGTATATCTGCTGGTGCTCCTCGTCGACCGACTGGAGCGATGAAACGGGGAGATAATTACCGCCGTACTTGAGAAAAAGTATGTCGAACAGGTTTTGAAGGATACGCATTTGCGTCTCCTTGCCCGATATCGACGCAAGGGTCAGGTGAAACTCCTTGTTTTTGAAAAGCCTTTCTTTCAGGTAGGACTCCCGCTGCGCAGACCTGTGGGCCTCGAGGGCGGACTTCAGCTCCGCAAGCGCCCTCGCGTCCATGCGTTCCATGGCAGGCTCGACCAGCGAAGTTTCCAGCAGCTCCCGCAGCTCGTATATCTCCTCTATCTCCTTCGTGCTGAACGGCGCCATGACGTAGCCCCGGTTCGCCTCGTGGCGTACGAACCCCTGGAGCTCCAGCCATTTCAGCGCCTGGATGATCGGCGTCGGGCTCATCTGCAGCCGCTCTGCAAGCTCCCGGTAGGCGATCTTCTGCCCGGGCACAAGCTCTTTATTGTAGAGCATCCGGCGCAGGCCCTGGTATGCGGCCCGGCTCCGGTCCTCTCCTTCGCCATGTGTGTGCACAGTTACGACTTTTGCCACTACTCGTCCTCCCTTGTGGACGAACAAGCAACTTAATCTAAAATTTAATTAACTTTTCGCCCGGGGTCAAGCAAATTATGGGCTTCTTGAGAAAGACCTGCTGAAAGGCGCGGTGGGCTTATGCAGCTTTTCTGGCCTTGATCGCCTTCCTTAGCCTCATCAGGCCGGCTTCTATCCTCACGAAGGAGATGCTCTTCCTGTCGATCTTGTCCAGGTCCAGGCCGTATCGGAGGGCAAGGTCTTTTACAATGGATAGCGGCTCGGGGTCGGCTTTTTTCCAGTATGGCCTCAACTCCCTGAGGAATATGTTGACCGTCACAGGGCCGACGCCGTAAAAGCCAAGTATCCTGTTTTCCAGGTCGCGGCTGTCCGCTGCCTCACGGTGCAGGCGGCCGAGGCTGCCCCCGTAGTCCTTGATGAGCTGCTCGCAATTGCGCAGGATCTCGCGCGATGTCTTTTCGTCGTAGCGGACGTATCCGCCTTCCCTCATGATGGGGTGGACGAGGAAATTCGAGCCTGCCTCAATGATTGCGTGCGGCGTTAATTTGGCGTGTTTTTCAAAGGCCCGATAAGTCCGCTCGGCGACCGACTCCGATATGCGCGCCCCGAACAGGACGCTTGCGAGGAACCACTTGAAAAGCTCGGCATCATTTCCTCCCTTGAGATCGATGCCCAGCTCCTCGGCGTAAGTCCGGCTCTTCTTGAGGGAGTTGGCGGTAATGTCGCGGCCGTCCGCCACTTTCTTCTCCATGTAACCAACGTAAGGTTCTTTTTTTCAAAAGAAAAGGGGGCAGTAAGATGCAGCTCAACCGGTCTTTAGCAATGCTCGCAAAGGCTTTCGCATTTCTGAGGCTCGTGGGGCGCCGCCTTCGTCAGCTCCGACCTCAACGTGAAGCCCGAGCCTAAAGCACCCTCTGTATAATCGATTTTTATCGGCTTTACCCTGCCAAGCAGTGTTTTGTCGACAAGGAACGTCAGGCCTTTCTCCGTGAAGACATGATCGCCCTCCCGTTGCTCGTCGAGGCCCATCACTGAGATACGGCCCCTTCCATCCGCCCTCGGTCATCAGGACCCTTATGCTCCGGGTCCCTTCGCGCCCTTCGAGGAGCTGCTTCATCACTTCCGATGCCTTTTCGCTTACCTCAAACATGCGAACCTCCCTGACTTTAGTTAGGGCGAGGCAACCGCCCCGGTTGCCCATATTGCTTGTGTTTAATGGAATGTAGTGGTGGGACGATTAATTGTCAACCAATCGGTGAAATCTATGCCGGCTGCTACCCGTTTAAAGCCGCGCGGCGGCGTTCCAGATCGCCGAGGATCTGTTTGCGCAGGCGGATGCTGGCGGGGGTGACCTCCACCAGCTCATCGTCGTTGATGTAGGAGATGCATTCTTCCAGGGTCATACGGATGTACGGCGTCAGGATCACCGCGTCGTCCGAGCCGGATGCCCTCATGTTCGTAAGCTTCTTGCCCTTGGCCGGGTTTACCACAAGGTCCGTCTCCCGTGAATGCTCGCCGATAATCTGCCCCTGGTAGACTTTCTCGCCGGGGCCCAGGAAAAGCCGCCCGCGCTCCTGGAGGTTGAACAGCGCGTAGGCGACGGTCGTGCAGGTGTCCATGGCGACCAGGACCCCTTTGGTCCGGTTTTTGATCTCCCCGGCGTAATCGGCGAACCCGGCGAAGACGTAGTTCATAACGCCCATGCCGCGTGTCTCCGTCAGGAACTCCGAGCGGAAGCCGAGGAGCCCCCTGGTCGGTATCCTGTACTTGAGCCGCGCCATGCCGTTCTTCTGGTCCATCGCGAGGAGCGACCCGCGCCTGCCGCCAAGGTTCTCAATGACCCTGCCCATGTAGTTCTCGTCAACGTCGATGATCAGGTCCTCATAAGGCTCCAGCGTCTTGCCGCCCTCTTCCCGCAGGATGACGTGCGGGCGGGTTACCTGGAACTCGTATCCTTCCCTGCGCATCTTCTCGATGAGGATCGACAGGTGCAGCTCGCCTCTGCCGGAGACCTTGTACCCCTGCGCGTCCTCAAGCTCCTCGACGTTGAGGGCCACGTCCGACAGGGTCTCCTTGAAGAGCCTGTCGCGCAGGTGGCGGGAAGTGACGTACGTTCCTTCCTTGCCGTAGAAAGGCGAGTCGTTCGGGACGAAGCTCATCGAGACGGTCGGCGGGTCCACCATAATGCCTACAAGCGGGATGGGGTTGGCGGCCTCCGTCAGCGTTTCGCCTATTGTGATCGACTCCACACCGGCCACGGCCACAACTTCGCCCGTGCCCGCCTCGTCCGTTTCCTTCTTCTCAGCGCCCCTGAAGCTGTAAATCTTCCTTACGCGCGCGGGACGAGGCGTGCCTTCCGGCGTGGCTACTACGATCTCCTTGTCTGTCCGTATGCTGCCGGAGGTGATCTTGCCGATGGCGAGCCTGCCCAGGAAAGGCGAATAGCTGAGCGAGCTTACGAGCATCTGCAAGGGACCTTCGGGGTCTCCCGACGGGGCGGGGACGGACTCCACGATCATGTCGAAGAGGGGCATCATCGAGCCGGTCTTTTGTGTGTGGTCGCAAGTGGCATAGCCATCCTTGGCGGAGGCGAATATGACGGGAAAATCGAGGATATGGTCGGGCGCTTCCAGTTTTACGAAAAGGTCGAAGACCTCGTCCACGACCGCGTCGCAGCGCGCCTGCGGCTTGTCGATCTTGTTGATGACGACGATCACGGGCAATGCGAGCGCAAGGGCCTTCTTCAGAACGAAATAGGTCTGCGGCATCGGCCCCTCGGCAGCGTCCACGAGCAAAAGCGCGCCGTCCGCCATCTTGAGCACGCGCTCCACCTGCCCGCCGAAATCGGCGTGGCCCGGCGTGTCGATGACGTTTATCAGGTGGCCCTTGTAAAAGAACGAGCCGTTCTTGGATGCGATAGTAATGCCCCGCTCCCGCTCCAGGTCCATCGAGTCCATCAGGCGTTCCTCGACAACCTGGTTCTGCCTGAACAGGCCGCTCTGCCTGAACAACTGGTCTACGAGCGTTGTCTTACCGTGATCGACGTGTGCTATGATCGCTACATTGCGTATTTTTGACTGTAACATGGTCCCTTTTGGCGCACCCGGATGACTTATGGTCGAGGGGTCTTGACTGCGAGGCCATAGTATACAATGAAATCGCGCGATAATCAAGGGTTTGAACGTGGTTTTGCGATGACTTCAGGGGGACGGGTCCGGGTCAAAAAGGAGGGGATGGGCCGGTCTTTGCGGGTCTGCCCTAGTTGATCCCGGTCGCCGCCCGGTCCAGCAGGCCGTTTAGGTAGTCGGCGCAGGGCACGATAGTGCCGTCCCCCAGCCGGATTGTATACGGATTGCCGGTCGTGGAGGAGCGCGTGGCTACACGTGCGACGAACTCCCTCGACGTCTGCACCTTATCGCGGTTCGCCTCCCATTTCCGTTTCAGGAACCACGCGGCCGTCTTAGAGCTGTACGCCTTGCCGTTCCTGACGAACCGGGCGTCCGTCATGCCTTCCACGTGCTTTAACAGTCCTTCGATTTTCTGCTGCTCATCCGGGCTGACCGCCGCCTGTCCCAAAGCCGCAACGAGCAGTAGTATGGCTGCCCCTGTAATGACCGTCCTGCCGATTACCACTTCCCTTACGTCCTCCTTATTACCTCCCCGACGGGAGCGTAATGTTATTATTGCAACTGCGCCTTTGCCTGTCAACTGCGGTTTTGCCTTATTATTTTCTTGCGCCGCCGTCCGGTTGCGATAATAATATGTAGAAGCTTTCACAACCAGAGGCTCACTTGGGCCCGAAAGTAATAAGGAGGTGCCGGAATGGCGCGAGTCCCGGGGAGGGAAGAGAAAAAGAAGAAGGTTATAGAAGCCCTCAATAAAGCGAGGGCAATGGAGCTGCAGGCAATCCACCAGTATATGATCCAGCACTATAACCTGGACAACTGGGACTACGGCGAGCTGGCAATGAACGTAAAGCTGGTCGCCATCGACGAGATGCGCCATGCCGAGATGCTTGCGGACAGGATCGAGGAGCTGGGCGCGGAGCCGACGAGCGACCTCGCCGACCGCGTGATAAGGGGCCAGCCGGTCGAGGCCGTCTTCCCATTCGACATGCAGCTCGAGGACGACACGATTGCGGTCTACAACGACTTCATCCGCATTTGCAGGGAGAACGGAGACAGCATAAGCGAAAAGCTGTTCCAACTGCTGAATGACGAGGAGCAGATACACTACAACTACTTCGATAACGTGGGCGAGCACATAGAGAAGCTGGGGCAGACGTATTTAGCGAAAATCGCCGGGACGCCTTCCGCTACGGGCTTGAATACTCAAGGGTTTGTGGCAAGGCAAGGCGGCGGAGCGCCTGCCGCGTAACGTGCGCCGGGCCGGAAAACGTGGTTTGAGACATTAGTAGCCGGAAGGACAAGCGGGGTTGCGGCCTTTCAGCGCCTCGTCCTTTCGAAACCCTCCTCTACGTACACGCCGACCGCGTAGAACCCGTCTACCTCTTTGGCGTATTCGTAAGGGTTCCTGTCTTCCGGGACTGCCTGCAAATGTGCGCCTTCAGGGACGGGGATGTCGAGCAGGGGCATCTCTGCCTCCCGCAACCCCGTAACGACAACCCGCACCGTGGGCCGTGTATCGCTCCAGGGGACAAGGTAAGCGCTGCCCCTGTGGTCGTACCAGCCCAAAAGCCTTATGTGGGCCCAGTCCATTTTCATGATGTTCTTCCCCGGGGGCAAAGTCAGTCTTTCGCGGCCTTTAGCTTCGCAATCTGTTCCCGCACTTCTTGCAGCATGTGGCCGTGCAGGGTGAGCTTGAGCTTGCAAAAGGGGCATTCGATCCGGGCCCCTTCCACCATTTCATCGAGCGGGTAATCCTTCTTCCTGCCGCAGACGGGACATCCGAAGGATATAGTTTTACTCGTCATAGCCTCTCCTTTGCCCTTTCCCCATTGTAACATCTTGGTTCGAAGAATGACAACAGAAGCAAAGTGGAGCTAAAGCACCTTTGTTTTCAGGGTATTTGTTATTTGGCTTTAATTACAGGGAAAGGGCGCGGGAATATCCCGGCCCCTTACCCGTAAAGCTTGCCGACTTTCAGAAAGGCTTCCCTCGACTTCTCGATGACGTCCATCTCCGTGCAGAAGGCGATCCTGAAATACCCCTTCCTCCCGAAGCCCACGCCCGGCACGGCCAGGATGTGGTGCTGCTGCAAGACCCTGATGAACTCGACGTCGTCCGCTATGGGCGACTTCGGGAAGATGTAGAACGTCCCCTCCGGCTTCAGGACCTTGAAGCCCGACTCGACCAGTATGTTGTAGATGGCGTCCCTTTTCTGCTGGTAGCCCGCCACGTCGACGCTGTTCTTCTGGAACCTGCCGACGAGCCGCTGCATCAGCGCGGGCGCGTTGATGAAGCCGAGTATCCTGTTGGCGAAGATCATGGCGTCGATCAGCGGCTTCGCGTCCTCCAGCCGGCGGCGAGACGGCGATGTAGCCGATGCGCTCGCCCGCGAGCCCCAGGTCTTTCGAGTGGGAGAAGACGGAGATCGTGTCGTCGTAAAGGTTGAAGGCGTCGGGCAGCACAATGCCGTCGAAGATGATCTTCCGGTACGCCTCGTCGGATATCAGGAATATGCGGCGGCCCTCCCGCTTCTTGCGCGCCAAGAAGCGTCGGCGAGGGCGCGCATCTCGTCCTCATGGTAGACCGCGCCCGTCGGGTTGTTCGGCGAGTTGACGATGATCGCCCTTGTCCTGTCCGTGATGGCCGCCTCGATGGCCGCCATGTCGATGCGGAAATCCTCCGTCGTCTCCACCAGGCGCATCACGCCGCCGTGGTTCTCTATGTAGAACATGAACTCGACGAAGAAGGGCGACAGCACCAGCACCTCGTCGCCTGGGTCGAGGATCGCCTTGAGCACCACGTTGATGCCGCCCGCGGAGCCGACAGTCATGATGATATGGTCCTGCGTGAAGGGAAGGCGCGAGTTTTCCCTGTGGAAGCCCGCTATCTGCGCGCGTACCTCCTCGTAGCCGCTGTTCGACATGTAGCGGTGCGTCCCGTGCGTCGCCGGAGGTGCACCATGTCGCACAGCTCCTGCTTCAACTCCTGGGGCGGCTCCGCGATGGGGTTGCCGAGGGTGAAGTCGAAAATCGCGTCCGCGCCGTAGACCTTCTTGAGCCTCTCGCCCTCCTCGAACATCGCCCTTATCCAGGACGAGCTTTCCATGAGCTTTGATATCCTGTTCGATGTAACCAACCCTCTACCTCCCCGTGTAGCGCTTGCCCGCCCTTAAGAAACCGGGCCGCGCCTTCACTATCGTCTCCATCGGCACGCAATAAGCTATGCGGAAATACCCGGGCCTGCCGAAACCGCGCCCGGGCACCATCGAGTATCCTCTCCTCTTCCTGCATCCTGAAGACGAACTCCACCTCGTCCTCGATGGGCGACTTCGGAAACATGTAGAAAGCGCCTTCCGGCTTGACGCACTCGAAGCCCGCCTCCGTGATCGTGTCGTAGAGGAAGTCCCTGCGCTGTTTGTAATCGTCGATGCTGACCGAGTTCCTCTGGAACTCCCCCACCACGCGCTGCATCAGGGCGGGGGCATTGACAAAGCCGAGCGCCCGGATGGCGATCATGAGGCCGGAGACAAGAAGCTGCGCCTCGGCGATGCGCGGGGAGATGGCGACGTACCCTATCCTCTCGCCCGGGCAGGGCAAGGTCCTTCGAATGGGACGTGACCGTGATGACGAGGTCGTAAATGCCGAAGAGGTCCGGCAGGGGGGCGTCCGTGTAGACGAGCTTCCTGTACGCCTCGTCCGCCATCATGAATATCTCGCGCCCTTTGCGCCTCTCGGCCGATAAGCATCTCCGCCAGCCCTTGCAGGCTCTCCGCCGAGTAGACGGCGCCCGTCGGGTTGTTCGGGCTGTTTATCAGCACCGCCTTCGTCCTGTCCGTGATCGCCGCCTCGATGGCCGCCAGGTCGAGCTGGAAATCGGGCCGTGTCTCGACTACCTTCGGGATCGCCCCGAAGTTCTCTATGTAGTTCTTGAATTCCCAGAAGAAGGGCGAGGGCAGTGATGATCTCGTCGCCCCTGTTCGAGCATCGCCTTGAAAAGTATGTTCAGGCCGCCGGCGCAGCCGACGGTCATGAAGACGTGCATCGCCGTGAAGGGAGGCCGGACCGCTCGGAGAGGTAGGCCGCGATTTCCTCGCGCACCGACTCGTACCCGTTGTTCGGCATGTATCGGTGCATCCCCGCCGTGGGCGCTCCAGCGTCTCGATGAGCCGGGCGCGCAGGCCGCGGGCGGCTCGATGTCGGGGTTGCCCAGGGAGAAGTCGTAGACGTTCTCCGCGCCGTACTCCTTCTTCATGCGGATGCCCGCCTCGAACATCTTCCGCGTCCAGCCTTCCTGGTCCATCACCAGCTTTCTGATCTTATTAGAAAGGATCACCTAACCCTCCATATAAAAGAAGGCCGTGAATTCTCCACGGCCTTCTAGATAAACTAAAAGGCCATGGGCCGTTTGCACCCATGGCCTTATGCCCCTCGCGGAGCACCAAGTCACGGGTGCATGCTAAAGAAGTAAAAATAAGCCTTGGTGCGAATCATATCCTCAATATACGCCCGGCGGTTCCCCGTGTCAAGCGAAATACAGTATTGGGAGCGAGCCCCAAAATAACAAAGCGAGCGCATGCGAAGCGCCGAGCGGGGTGGCTCCACGGGCTGATGTTGCCGAGGGGCATTGAACGCGATTACTGCCGGAGCGAGTACCGAGCGTCGGTAGTAATAAAGCAAGCGCATGCGCCGCGCCGAGCGGGGAGGCTCCGCGAGCTTTGCTCGTGGAGGGGGCGCTGAGCCCCAATAATTGTTGACACACCCCTCCCGCCGTATTACGTTTGCTAAAAGCGGAAAAAGGATAGGACTATGGAGCGAGGGGCGATAGAGTATCTCGAGAGCCTGGCCAAACTGGTCCGCTACTACATACTTTTGGCGACGAGCAAGGCGGGATCCGGACACCCCACTTCCTCGCTCTCCGCAACGGACCTTATCACGACCCTCATGTTCGGGGGCTTCTTCCTATATGACCCCGCGCGGCCGTCGCTCCCCAATAACGACCGCTTTATCCTGTCGAAAGGCCACGCGTCCCCGCTGCTTTACGCCCTGTGGACCGTGGCAGGGCAGGTGAGCGAAGAGGAGCTTCTGCGCTACAGGACCTTCGGCAGCCCGTTGGAGGGCCACCCTACGCCCCACTTCAAATACGCGGACGTGGCCACCGGGTCGCTGGGCCAGGGCCTCTCCATCGGCGTCGGTATGGCGCTCAATTCCAAATACCTCGACAAGCTGCCGCACCGCACTTACGTCCTTCTGGGCGACAGCGAGATGGCCGAAGGGTCGAACTGGGAGGCCATGGAGATCGCCGCGCACTATAAGCTGGACAACCTCGTGGGTATTATCGACGTCAACCGCCTCGGCCAGAGAGGGGAGACGATGTACGGCTGGGACGTCGAGGTATACGAAAGGCGCGCCGCAGCCTTCGGCTGGCAGACCATCGTTATCGACGGGCACGACTACGCACCAGATATTCGCCGCATTCAAGCAGGCCCTCGACGCGAAAGAAAAGCCCGTAATGATAATAGCCCGCACGATCAAAGGCAAGGGCGCGCCCGCAGTCGAGAACAAGAACGGCTGGCACGGAAAAGTGCTCAAAAAGGAAGATATCGACGAGGCCATAAAAAGCTTCGGGCCGCTCGACAAGTCGCTCCGGGGGCAGATAGCGCAGCCCCAGGACCTGGAGCCCCCAACGCACGCGCGCCGAGGCTGCGCAGCCGGAATATAAGGCCGGAGAGGCCATCGCCACGCGGAAGGCGTACGGGAACGCGCTGAAGCGCATATGCCCGGCGTTCCCCGAGATCGTCGCTCTCGACGGGGAAGTGAGCAATTCGACATACGCCGAGACATTCGAAGAGGCCTTCCCGGACCGGTATTTCGAGATGTTCATAGCGGAGCAGAACATGGTGGGCGCAGCGGTCGGCCTCTCGGCAAGGGGCAAGCTCCCCTTCGTCTCGACGTTCGCCGCTTTCCTGACGCGTGCCTTCGACCAGATACGGATGAGCCGCTACTCGAACGCAAACGTAAAATTCATCGGGTCGCATGCGGGCGTTTCGATAGGGCAGGACGGACCGTCGCAGATGGGCCTCGAAGACATCGCCATGTTCAGGAACATCGCGGATGCAGTCGTACTCTATCCGGCCGATGCATATGCAACCGAGAGGTGCGTCGAGCTGGCCGCAGGCCACCGGGGCATCGTCTATCTGGGACCAACAGGGGCGCTACGCCTGTCATCTACGGCGCCGCTGAGACATTCGAGATAGGCGGCCTGAAGGTGCTGAAGAAAAGCGGCGGCGACCGTCTCTGCGTAATCGGCGCGGGCGTGACGCTCTTCGAGGCGCTTGCCGCATACGACGAGCTTAAGATAGAAGGCGTCCCGATCCGGGTGATCGACCTATACTGCGTCAAGCCCATCGATCGCGCCCGCCTCACGGAGGCGCTATCGGGGTTAAGCATTGTCGTTACCGTGGAAGACCACCACCCCGAAGGGGGGATAGGCGAGGCGGTGCGCTCCGCGCTGGCCGCCCCTGCAATTGCAGTCCACAGCCTGGCGGTGCGAAAGGTCCCGAGGAGCGGCAGCCCGTCCGAGCTCCTCGATTACGAGGAGATATCGCGCAGCGCCATCATAAAGAAGGTAAAGGAGCTATTATGAGGCCGCAGCAGCTTAAGACACGCATCTTTCTGGACGGGGGAAACACGGACGAAACGGAAGAGGCGATACGTATCCTGGGGTTCCTCGACGGCCAGACGACAAACCCGACGCTCATCTCAAAGAACCCCGGCATCCGCGAGCGAATTCAGCGGGGCGAAAAGTTCACTCCCGAAACCATCACGGAATTTTACAGGCAGACGGTCAATAAGATCTCGGTCATGGTCCCCAGGGGCTCCACCTCAGATCGAGGTCTTCTCGGACAAGAAAACGAAGGCCGAGCAGATGCTGAAGCAGGGCAGGGAAATGTTCGGTTGGATACCGAATGCCCACATCAAGTTCCCCACATCCGCCGAAGGGCTCAAGGCTGCCTCGATTGCCGTTAAAGAAGGGATGCGCGTCAACATGACCCTCTGCTTCACGCAGAGCCAGGCTGCGGCAGTCTACGCTGCGACGAGGGGCGCCCGCCGGGGCGACGTTTTCGTCTCGCCTTTCATAGGAAGGCTCGACGATAAAGGCGAGAAGGGCATGGACCTCATCGCCAATATCCTCAAAATGTACAGTGAAGGCGACGGCCACGTGGAGGTGCTTACTGCGAGCGTAAGGGGCCTCGAGCATGTACTGGCCGCAGTCGCACTCGGCACGGACATTCTCACAGCGCCCTTCGAAGTGCTCAAATCGTGGAGCGAAGAGGGCCTGCCGGCGCCCGGGGCCGGCTACAAGTACGCGCCCCCCGGCCTTAAACCCATCCGCTATCAAAAAATTGACCTTTCGAGGGATTGGCTTGAATACGACATAAAGCACGAGCTGACCGATAAAGGTATGGAACGTTTCTCGCAAGACTGGAACTCGCTCATAAAATGACGCGCATGCCCAAAGACCCTATTCCAACCCGCTCAAGTCCGCCGGAGGCAGCCAGGCCGTGATGCCGCCCGCAGAATACAGCCAGGGGGAGATCACCATCGACAGCCGATACCTCCAGACCTGCGACATCCCGATGGCCAAGCCGAGGGTGGAGCCGTTTACGCTCGTCATCATGGGAGGCGCGGGAGACCTTAGCAAAAGAAAGCTGGTCCCCTCCCTCTTCCACCTCTTCGCAGGCGCGAGCTGCCTGATAATTTCACCGTGCTGGCCTTCGACAGGATAGACATGGACGATGGCGGCTATCGCTCGGCGATGGAAGAGGCGGCAAAGCAATTCAACGACGCCGCCCTGGATGCCGGCAAATGGGCGGAGTTCGGCCGCCATATGTTTTATGTCCTCGGCACGTTCGAGCAGGACGGGAGCTTCGAGAAGCTGCGGACCGAGATCGAGCGGGTCGGACCGCCCACGTCTCACGGGACCAGGGACGTCTTTTATTACATGGCGGTGCCCCCCAGTGTCGTTCCGATGGCCGTACAGAAGATGGAGGCCCACGGCCTCTGTAAAGGTGCGTTCCAGACCAGGATAGTGGTCGAGAAGCCCTTCGGGCATGACCGCAAGTCCGCCGCCCGGCTGAACAGGATCATTACCGGCGCCTTTGACGAGAACCAGATATATCGCATCGACCACTATCTGGCCAAGGAGCCCGTAGACAACATACTATTTTTCCGCTTTTCCAACGCGGTCTTCGAGGAAGTCTGGAACAGGCGCTACGTTGGACAACGTGCAGGTGACGGTCGCCGAGGAGATAGGCATCGAGCACAGGGGCGCGTTCTACGAAAGCGCGGGCGTGGTGCGCGACATCGTGCAAAACCACGTGCTGCAGGCCATCTCCCTTATGGCCCTGGAGCCGCCGATAGGCTTCGTGCCTGAGTTTATAAGGGACGAGAAGACGAAGATCGTGCGCGCCATAAGGCCCGTGGATGCGGACTATATCGACAGGTTCATGGTCAGGGGCCAGTACGGGCCGGGTGTCGTAGACGGCAAGGAGGCCCCTGGCTACAGGAGCGAGGCGTCCGTATCACCAGCCTCGACCACCCCCACGTTCTTTGCCGGCAGGTTCCTCATCGACAACCTGCGCTGGGCGGGCGTGCCCTTCTACATCAGGACGGGCAAGAGGATGCCGAGGCGCGTAACGGAGATCTGCATACAGTTCAAGAGCCTCCCGCTGCGTCTCTTCGGACGGACCTGCGATGTGCTCGAGCCGAACGTACTCACCCTCACGATCCAGCCGGATGAGCATATTGCCCTGAGCTTCCTCGTCAAGTACCCCTTCTCCTCCAACCAGCTTTACCCGGTGCGCATGGACTTCAGCTATAAGGAGGCGTTCAAGACGCCGTACCTCGACGACTACGCGCGGACCTGCTCGACATGGTAAGGGGAGACCTGACGCTTTTCGTCAGGGAAGACACCATAGAGGAGATGTGGGGCGTAGTAGACCCGATCAACGAGCGCTGGGAGTCGAACCCTCCCCCCGATTTCCCTAATTACCGGGCAGGCACGTGGGGCCCTTCCGATGCGGAAAGGCTCATGCAGCAGGAAGGCAGGTCTTGGCTCACCACGTGACGGGCGGGCGAGGCATCAGCATCGTCGTTTTCGATGCACCGTCATCGTTACATCAATACATGGTAGAGAAATTCCGGGAGATATCGTCTGCGGCCGCAGCCGAACGTGGGTTCTGCACGGTGGCCCTGTCGGGCGGGCAAACACCCGTCGGTTTTTACAGTGAAGCGGCTGCAGCGGAAGGCATCGATTGGAGCAGGATCCACATCTTCCAGATAGACGAGCGGTTTGTGCCGCCTTCCGACAGCCGCAGCAATTTCGGCATGATAGGCAACACCCTTATCGACCCGGCGGCGGTCCCGCGTGAGAATGTGCACCCCATGCCCGTGAGAGGGGCGGATGCCGATGCCTCGCGGTCGAATACGCCGGAGAGATCCGCGCCTTCTTTACTGCCCGTGCCGGCGTTACGGCCAAAGAGATGCCCGGGTTCGACCTGGTCATGCTGGGGATGGGCGAAGACGGTCACACGGCGTCTCTCTTCCCTGCCTCCGGCGCGCTGGAGGAGAGGGAACAGCTTGCGCGTGCCGTACCTGTGGAAGGCGAGCGGATCGTCCGCATTACCCTGACCCTCCCTGTTATCAACAATGCGAGCAACGTTTCTTCCTCGTGACGGGGAAGGGCAAGGCAGAGACGCTCCGGCGGGTGGCAGAGGAGGGCGACGCGAGCCTGCCGGCCGCGCGCGTTAGGCCGCACGCCGGAAGCCTGGCTTTTCTATGCGACAAGGCCGCCGCGTCGCAACTGGCCGCCTTTATCGGGCCGCGATCTTCTCGCGCCTTTTCCCTGGCTGCAGGAAGAAAGCGCTTGTGACTAAATTTTATGATGGTACTTACTGAACCGGCGTAAAGCCGTACTGGCGGAAATGGCTGTCGAACGTAAAGACCGATTTAATGCCCAGATCGCGCATAACTTCAAAGCTTACACAATCGACCAGACTCAGGCCCCTTCTCGATGCGGCAAGCAAGGCCGCGACGCCGAGGCGATGCGTTTCCGGAGTCACGAATTCAACCGAGAGCACCGGCACGATACTTTCCTGGAATTCCCTCACTGCCTCAAGCCCAAGCCTGCTCTGGACTAAGGCGAAGGTCTCCACGAGAACGTAGTTCGTTGTAACCATATTCTCGTCGGACCCCGTGATTTGGCGTCGCCAGGTCTCGGCAGATCCCACATGGTTTTCGTCGTCTGCGTCGAGCAGGGCGTAGAGAGCGGATGTGTCGGCGAAGACTGCCATCTACTTGAGCGCCTCGGCTATATAGGCATCGTGTCTCCTCGACACGTCTTTCTTGCCCGACCGGAATTTTCCAACTATACCGAGCGCCAGCTTGCGCCTATCCCCTGAAGCTGCATGTGCTTTGGCTCGTTGCGCCTTCAACGGCGTCGCGGATAACCTCCGCCATCGATACCCCCCGGCGGGCCGCTATCTTCTTCACCTTTATTGCCTGTTCCTCTGTCAACTGAATCTGTGTCCTGACCATTTGAATGCCTCCATGATGGCACAATCAGATTACATGATAACACTACATGCAATCATTGTCAATCCGATCCGCCATCCATGGACACCAGATAAGCAAGCCGCTCCACCGCCCGCAACACCTGTATTATATACCCTTATTATTGGTACGAGGGGGCGACGCTACCCCCAGGAATTGAATGCCTCTTCCTTTTTATGAAGGGGACGACCCGCTAAAGCGGGTACCCCGACGAGCTTTGCCCGTGGAGGGTGAGGCGCTACGGCCCCGTAATTGAATGCCTCTTCCTTTTTATGAGGGGAAGCTACACGAGCTTTGCTCGTGGAGGGGGCGACGCTAGCCCCATTAATTGACGAGATTTGCCATGAAAAGAAAGAGCGTAACGGTAGACGGCTGCACAGCCTGCGCGCACGTCGTGCACGCGACAAACGAGATCATCACCATTTATCCGATTACTCCGTCCTCCCCCATCGCGGAAATTTGCGACAGCAAGAGCGCGGCGGGCCAGACCAATATATGGGGCTTCGTGCCGAAGGTAACAGAGATGCAATCCGAGGCAGGCGCAGCCGGGGCGGTCCACGGCTCGCTCACCACCGGCGCCCTGACCACCACCTTCACGGCCTCGCAGGGCCTCCTCCTGATGATACCCGACATGTACAAGATCGCCGGCGAGCTGACTCCTACGGTCTTCCATGTGACTGCCCGCGCCCTTGCCGTCCAGGCCCTCTCGATATTCGGCGACCATTCCGATGTCATGTCGGCCCGCACCACGGGCTTTGCCATGCTTAGCTCGGTGAGTGTCCAGGAGGCGATGGACTTCGCCCTCATCGCCCAGGCCGCCACCCTGGAATCGCGCGTCCCCTTCCTCCACTTCTTCGACGGCTTCAGGACCTCCCACGAGATACAGAAGATCGAGGAGCTCGACCTTCGACGACATGCGGCCGATGATCCACGAGGACCGGTTCTTTGCCCACAGCCGAGGGGCCTCTCGCCGGACCGGCCCGTCCATCCGGGGTACCGTCCCAGAACCCGGATGTCTACTTCCAGGGCAGGGAGACGGTCAACCGGTTCTACCGAGGTGCCCGAGATCGTGAAAAAGCCATGGACCACTTCGCCGGTCTCGCCGGGCGGCATTACAAGCTCTATGAGTACTATGGAGAGCCGGAGGCAGATCGGGTCATCGTGCTCATGGGTTCCGCCTCCGAGACGGTGGCGAAGATCATGGATTTTCTGGCGCGCATCGGAGGGCTAAGCTCGGGCTGGTTACAGGTGCGCCTGTTCCGCCCCTTTTCCGCGACCGCCTTTCGTAGCCGCCCTACCGAAGCGCATCCGCGATTGCCGTGCTGGACCGCACCAAGGAGACCGGGAGCGCTGGGTGAGCCGCTCTACCTGGACGTGCGGGCGGCGTTCGGTGAGGCGATGGAAACTCAGAGGCGCCGTTCGACCGCTCCCGAAGATCGTCGGCGGACCTACGGGTTGGGCTCTAAGGACTTTACTCCCGCCATGGTCAAGGCCGTCTTCAACAATCTGGCTGCGGCCGCGCCCAAGAACCGCTTTACTGTCGGCATCGACCGACGATGTGACCGAACCAGCCTGCCCTTCGACGTTTCCTTCAGTGGAGGGGAAAGACGTTTTCCGTGGGCTATTCTTCGGGCTCGGCTCCGACGGCACCGTGGGCGCCAACAAGAACACCCTCAAGATCGTCGGCGCCGAAACGGACAACTTTGCCCAGGGCTATTTCGTATACGACTCGAAGAAATCCGGCTCCCTCGACTACCTCCCATATCCGTTTCGGGCCGCACGAATCGACAACCCCTACCTGATGTCTAGCCACCTTTATCGCCTGTCACAACCCCTCCTTCGTCGAAAACTATGATCTCCTCTCCTCCGCAGAGGAAGGGGCAGTTTTCCTGCTCACCACCCCGCACCCCAAAGAGGCCGTCTGGGATACCCTGCCGGCAGAGGTGCAGGAGCAGCTAATTGCCAAGAAGAAGAGCCTCTACATCATCGACGCGATATCCCTGGCCGAAGAGTTCGGCCTCGGCTCGAGGATCAACATGATCATGCAGACTGCTTTCTTCGTGATTTCGGGGTCCTCCCGAAGGATGAAGCGGTCCGCGCCATTAAGGCTCAGATCGTCAAAACCTACGGCAAGAAGGGGGAGGAAGTGGTTCAGATGAACAGCGCCGCGGTGGACCGGGCTCTTGCAGACATCGTCGAGGTGCCAGTCCCGAAGAAGGCGACCGCGCAAGAAAATGCAACCGCCGGTTCCCGGGGATCCCCCGAGTTTGTCAGACTGGTGACGGCCAAGATCATCTCCGGCAAGGGAGATCACTGCCCGTATCCGCCATACCGGAAGACGGCACCTGGCCGACCGGCACCACCCAGTACGAGAAAAGGAACATCGCCACCCACATTCCGGTCTGGGAGCCGGACATCTGCATCCAGTGCGGCCAGTGCTCTTTCGTCTGTCCCCACGCCACCATCCGGATTAAGGCCTACGATCCGGCCCTCCTGAAAGTGCACCCAAGGGTTTAAAGGCAGCCGATGCCAAGGGCAAAGAACTCGCGGGGCTCAAGTTCACCGTCCAGGTTGCCTCCGAAGACTGCACCGGCTGTGCTTCCTGCGTCTTTGCCTGCCCGGCAACGGGAAAGACGCCCAGGGGAAGAAGATCGAAGGATTTAAGGCCATCAACATGAAGCTCCAGGAGCCGATCCGTGCACGGGAGGCGGAAAATTACCGCTTCTTCCTTGGACTGCCCGAACAGACCCCGTCCCGCTACAGCATCGCCACGGTCAAAGGGAGCCAGCTCGTCCGGCCCCTTTTCGAATACAGCGGGGCCTGCGCCGGATGCGGGGAAACCCCTTACCTCAAGCTCTTGACCCAGCTCTTCGGAGACCGGCTCCTCATCGGCAACGCCACGGGTTGTTCTTCTATCTATGGGGGGAACCTGCCCACCACCCCGTTCACCAAAAGGGCCGACGGACGCGGACCGGCCTGGTCCAACTCGCTCTTTGAAGATCAGCGGAGTTCGCCCTCGGCATGAGGCAGAC
>CAWFRA010000035.1:0-143856 GCA_963818095.1 uncultured delta proteobacterium | reverse complement strand
CGTCTGCCGAACCGACTCTCTGAGCTCCCGCTTCAGGATTTTTCCTGCGGCGTTCTTGGGAAGCTCCTTCGTCTCAATATAATCCTTAGGCACCTTGAAGACGGATATGCGCGCCTTGAGGAACGACTTCATCGCCTGCGCGTCGAACGTCTGCCCTTCCTTAAGGGTGATAAAGGCGACTACCTTCTCGCCCCATTCTTTGTCCGGAATGCCGATGACCGCGCACTCCTGCACTTCGGGCCTCAGGTAGATAGCCTCCTCCACCTCGCGGGGGTAGACGTTCTCTCCGCCTGTTATAATCATGTCTTTAAGCCTGTCGACGATGAACAGGTAGCCCTTGTCGTCGAGCACGCCGATGTCGCCCGAGCGATACCAGCCGCCCGGCCAGAACGTCTCGGCCGTAGCCTCAGGGTTATCCAGGTAGCCCTTCATTATGTTGTGACCCTTGATGCATATCTCCCCTTCCTGGCCCAGAGCGAGCCGGTTGCCGGAGAGGTCCCTGATCTCCACCTCGACCCCCGGCACGGTCTCGCCGACGGAGGCGACGACATGCCGGTAATAATGGTTGTAGGTGACCGCGGAGGCCGATTCCGTCATCCCGTACCCTTCCGAGATATCGATGCCCGTTACTTCCTTCCATTTACGGATGACTTCAGCGGGCAGGCTTGCCGCGGCAGAAAAGCAGTAGCGCACCTTGCCGAGCCTTTCCTTGAGGTCGGGCAGCGCAAGGAGACGCGTGAAGACGGTCGGGACTGCAAAGAGCTTGGTCACCCGATTCTCTTTCAGCAGTGCGAGGACCTGATCGAGGTTGAATGCAGGCAGAAGCTCCAGGCAGCCGGCCGAGAGGATGGTCGCGTTCATTATGTGCATCTGGCCGAAAACGTGATTTAACGGCAGGAAGAGCAGGACCCGGTCATTCTCGGTAGACCGCTCGCTGAACGCTACGTTGTGGGCCGACACGTTGATGTTCTCATGGGTCAGCATAACGCCCTTGGGGATGCCGGTCGTGCCGCCCGTATAAAGGATCGCTGCGACGTCCGTCCTGTCGCGCTCGATGGCCTTGACACGCCCCTTTGCGCGGCCGCGGAAGGCCGACACATCGAGAGGCCCGCCGGGGGATATAATCCGTCCGTCGGCATTATCGCCGAGGATACGCGCCATCTCGTCCGCCCTGTCCGTAAAGACCATGCGCGGCTTCGCGTGGCCGACCAGCAGGGCAAGCTCGTCGAAGGTAAGAGCGCCCGACAGCGTAACGGCAACGCCGCCCGCCTTCAATATACCGAAGTAAAAGGCAATCCATTCCGCACAGTTGGCGTAGCACATGGCTACGTGGTCTCCAGGTGCTATCCCGCTTTCGATCAGCGCGGAGGCGATCAAGGCCGATTCCTCATCGAGGCGGGCGTACGTCATTTCATTGCCGGGTTGGCTTACGGCCGGGTTGTCGGGGAAGAAAAGGGCCGATCTTTCCAAATTAGTTGCAATGTTCATTTACGCCCCTCCTTTCTCTCGCTGGTTGTCTGATATCCTTCTGCCTCGGAGTAAAATAACATACCTCTCCCTCGTCTTCTTTCTGCCGAAAGTCACACGGTTGGAATTAAGGCTTTAGCCCCAGTCCCCGGGCAACGATAAGCTTCATGATCTCGGTAGTCCCCGCGAGTATCGACAGGGCGCGGACATCCCGGTAGATCCTGCTGACTTTGTACTCCTCCATATATCCATACCCGCCGTGAAGCTGGACCGCTTGATACGCGACCCGGTTAACCATCTCTCCAAGGAAGGCTTTCGCCATTGACACCCTCTGGTTAATATTGTCGCCGTTCATATATTCGGCGACGAGGGTCTCCAGGAAATTGCGTCCCATCTCGATTTCCGTAGCCATGTCCGCCAGCTTGAACGCGTTATGCTGGAAATTACCGATGCCCCGGCCGAACGCCTCCCGCACCTTCGAATATTCGAGGGCCTGCCTGAACGCCTCCTCTGCCATGGCCTGGCACTTTACGCAGACTTCCAGCCTCTCCCGCGCCAGCTTCTCCATCATGTACTTGAAACCCTGCCCTTCCTCGCCAAGGAGGTTGCCCGCAGGGACGCGGCAGTCTTCGAAAGCCAGCTCCGCCGTATCCTGGCCGTCCTGTCCCATCTTATGGAGCTTCCGCCTCGTAAGGCCCGGCGTATCGCCCTCAACGACTATCATGCTTATGCCTTTTTGCCCGGTGTTGGATGTAACTTTGCACGCCGTTACGATAATTCCCGCGGTCATGCCGTTTGTTATGAACGTCTTCTGACCGTTGATGATATAGCTATCCCCGTCCTTTACCGCGCGTGTCCGGATGGAGGCCAGGTCCGACCCCGCGTCCGGCTCGGTCAAGCCCACCGCGCATACCGCCTCGCCCGTCGTGGTTTTCGGGAGAAGCCTCCTCTTGAGGTCTTCATTGCCATAGGAATAAAGATACGGAGCAGCCACATCGCTGTGCAGGGGGGCGCCTACGTAAAAACCATCGCCCCACGCCAGTTCCTCGTTCACTATGACCAGAGAATATCGCGCATCGACGTCCATGCCGCCGTATTCCTCCGGGAGCCAGGGGCACAACAATCCCTGCCTGCCCATCTTCAGCCATAGCTCCCTCGGCACGACACCCTCACGCTCCCATTTCTCACGATTCGGGGTTATCTCCTTCGCTACGAACTTCTTGACCATTTTTCTGAAATCGCTGTGCTGTTGGCTCTCCTGAAACAATGGCATTATCCGATCCTCCTTAGCATACCTTTTCTGTGGCCCCCTACTTCATGAGCACCGACGGCAAATAGAGCACCAGGGGCGGGAACATGAATAGCAGCACCACGCAGACCACCAGCGCGATCAGGAAAGGATATACGCCGCTGTAAATTACGCTCATCGGCACCTTGGTGATGTTCTTTACGACAAAGACGGGCATTGCCACCGGCGGTATGACGGAGCCGATGCAGACCGTAAGGGAAACCATGATGCAAGCCCATATCGGGTCGTAGCCGAGCTGCGTGATGGCAGGGAAGAAGATCGGCGTCGCAAGGATCATGAAGGCAAGGTCGTCGATAACGGAACCGCCGATCAGGTAGATGATGAAAATGAGGCCCATGACGACGTGGCGATGGACGGGGAGACGAACCACCCAGTCCGCGACCGCCATCGGTATGTCGGTAACGGCAACGAAATGGCCGAGAACCATGGAGGCGGCCACGATCATGAGCACCATGCAGGTCGTGCGAAGCGCCTCGGCAAACGATTTCTTGAGTCCCGCGAAGTTGATGTCCCGTTTGATCAGGCAGAGGAGTATTACGGCGAAGGTGCCTACGCTGCCTGCTTCCGTCGGCGTGAAGAAGCCTTTCAAAAGGCCGCCCATGATTATGATGAATATAAGGATGGGCCAGATAACGGCCGGCAGCGATTTCGTCCTTTCGCCCCAGGAGAACTTCTCGCTCTTCGGTCCTATCTGCGGATTGATGCGGGCCCATCCTAGGATCACGATGGCATAAAAGAGGGAGAGCATGAGGCCGGGGACGACACCGGCCAGAAAGAGCCGGCCTATCGACTGCTGCGTGATCAGGCCGAGGATGATAAGGGTTACGCTCGGCGGTATGAGCACGCCCAGCGTGCCGACGGTGGCGACGATGCCTGTAGAAAGCTTCTTGGCGTAGCCGAACCTGTCCATTTCAGGCACTGCGACGCTGGCGAAAGTCGCTGAGGTCGCAACGATGGAGCCGGAGATAGCTTTGAAAATGGTCGCGCCGACGACTGTGGCCATGGCGAGTCCGCCCGGTATATGGCCCAGGAACTTGTGGGCACAATCGTAAAGCCGTTTTGCAATCCCGGCGTTAAAGGCCACCTGCCCCATAAGAACGAACAGGGGCACAACCGTCATGCCGTACGATTCGAGTGAGTCATAATAGTCGTTGGCCAGTATATTCAGGGCGGCGCTGGGCGAGACGATTAATGCGTACCCCGCAAAGCCGATGACCGTCATGGCAACGGCAAGCTCCATCCCGGTCAAAAAGAGGCCCAGCATCAGGATACAGCCCAATACCCCGAGAGTTACCTCGCTCATTTCACTTCTCCTTCACGAATATTTTGAGGATATCGGTGACAAGGATAAAGCTCTCCACAAGAAAGCAGAACGCCAGCCCGTACGCGGCCGGATAGTAAGGTATGTGCAGCGTCATTGATACCTCGCCGCTTACGTACAAATGATATGCCTTAACGAAGAGACGCCAGGAAAGCAGCGCAAAGATGATTATGCCCACGATCCTTGTGCAAATATTTACGGTGTTCCTTACCGCCGTCGAACGGTGCTCTAAGAGAAAATCGACGAATATATGGGCCTTATCCCAGGACGTTTGCGCGACTGCAAAACCGACGACGATAGCCCCCGCAATTGCCACCAGCTCGTACGTGCCGATGATTGATTTCCCGAACGCGCGCAGCACCACGTCGGTTACCGTCAGCATCATCATGAGGAACAGGGTTATGCCTGCGAGCCCGTTCATCCATCCGCTGAGTTTCTTGAAAACTGCTATGAATCCACTCATTGTGCCTCCCCGGAACCATTGCCTGGCGTCCGCCGATTCGCGCGGCAAGCTTTTTGGCGCCCGACTTTCGGCGTGTTTACCCGACCGGGCAGACGGGCCGCATGTACCGCGGCCCGCCCCGGCTCCGTAGTGTCCGTTTATTAGTTGGTGTGTGTCTTGATGTATTCCCGGCAGAACTTCAGGACTTCCTGGCCGGGCAACCCTTTCGCCTGCATGTTTTTCACGTACCGTTCGAAGAGAGGCTGAGCCTTGGCGGCCCATCTGGCGTCCTCCTCGGCGGAAAGCTTTATGATCTTGTTGCCCCTGGCGAGCGAGTATTTCTTGCCTGATTCGTCGATCGCCGCCCAGACCTTCGCCTGTTTCTCGATCCATTCCTGGTTGATCTGCTCTATGATCTTCTGGGCGTCGGGCGGTATGGCGGCCCACTTCTTCTTGTTCATTGCGATTATAAAGGTCGCGGTATATGCGGACGCGTGATTCTCGGTGCTCGATTTGACCACCTCGCCCAGCTTCCAGCCCTCAAGCGCCTCGTATGCCAGCATCGCGCCGTCGGCAACTCCCTTGGAGATCGCGTCGTACGCATCGCCCATCGGCATTGCTACGGGGATGCCGCCCAGTTGCTTCATGAACTCGGCGTTGGAGCCGAAGGTCCTTATTTTCATGCCCTGAAGGTCCTCGAGCTTGGCGACCGGCTTTCTCGTGTGAAGGATGCCCGGTCCCTGGCCGTGGAAGTACATGACCTTAACGTCATCGAACTCTTTCGGATGGAACTTCGCAAAGTAGGCGTTGGCCAGATGGGTCGCCATAGTGCTGTTCGGGTAGCCGAGCGGATAGTCGAGGACTTCCGACATCGGGAACTTGCCCATAGTATAGCCGAGGACGATGTTGCCTACGTCGCAAACGCCCTGGACGACGCTATCATAGGTCTGGGCAGGCGCAGTAAGGGTCGCACCCGTGTAATGGCGGACCTTCACCTTACCGTTCGTCCTCTTTTCGACTTCCTTGCACCAGGCGTCGGTTATCTTCGCGTTCTCATGGCTCGGCGGGAAAAATGTCGAGAACCTTAGCTGGACGGTCTTATCTTCAGCATTTGCGGAAGGCAATGATACGCCAAAAACCATCACTGCCAGAAGGATAAAGCAGGCTGCAAGCAACAATCTTTTCATGATCCCCCCCAATCTTATTTTTCGTCCAGGGCACCGGAATTTGCCCTGTCTTAAAGCCTTATATCCCGCAAAATCTCATACTGTAAGCTAGTTTGACTGAGCGTTCGGTCATAGTCCGAACAATTTTGCATTCACCTCCCGTTCCCGGCCGATCACTTATTTGTCTTTTTCAGGACGGCGCGGTGCGCTACTTCCAGGCCCTTCATCATAAATCCCAGTGAAGACTTCGCGTATAGTCTGCTGTCCTCCGTTGACGGTGATTCCGCATACCACTGAAGAAGCATTCCCGTCAGCAGGGCCATTATTATATGAGCGTATATACGCGCATCGATATCGGCCCCTATCAGATGCTGCCTTTTACCTTCTTCAAGGAATCCCTGAAGAAACTTGTTATATCTTGCCTGAATCTTCTTGATCTTTTTTTCGGTCTCGGAAGAGTTCCCTATTATCTCGCCGAGTAACGTATGCCAAACGAGCATCGAGCTCGCGATGGTCCCGGCCAAATTCGGTTGTATACTTATAGAACACTTTGAACTTGACGAGGAAATCACCCTCGCATGCCTCCACCTGCCTGATGGCCTGATCGAGAAAATTGACTGAGTATTTTTCCAGGATGCTGTCGAGGATCTCGGCTTTGCTGCTGAAGTGGCAATAGACAGTGCCCTTCGCTATGCCCACCGAGTTCGCTATATCGGTCACCGAAGTCCCGGAAAAACCTTTGGCCAGAAACAGCCTTATGCTCTTTTCGACTATCCGCTGCTTTACTGCAGCAGTCGTCTCTTTACGAGTCATAGTTCCCTTTCTTTAATCCCATCAAGGTAAGTTATGAACGAATGGTCAGTCATGAGATATCGATGCTACTCTTTCGGAATCGGAATGTCAAGAAAATAATCAGCGATTTTTTTTATTTGATTTACTCGACTACTTTATGCGATTAAATAAGTCGCTAGATGTGTTGGGGGGTACGGGGGTATGGATCAACACATAACAGAGCACATCAGGGCTACTGTTGCACAAAGGGAGAGCGTCTGCCGTCTCAGCGGCCTCGGATGGACGTTTCTTTGTTGGGCAGAAATTCCTACCATAATCGCCGTAATGAAATCGCCCAAAGGAAAAACGGCCTGTATTTACCCGGAAGGGGCTGTATCCGTAAGAAACAGGCATAAGGACTTTCGGGGCCTGTGCAACTGGTCCGCGTGGAAAGAACGTTTCAGGGGCCTGTTCCTGAAAAAAGACTGGCGCAAAAGGGGTGAATACGCAAAAGGGACGACTCCCCGCGGTTCGATTATTGCAATAATAATAGAGAAGATATCTGAAGAGTGCACGTACTGGAACAAGTTCAACGGATAACTTTTGGAAGAGGCAACAAAGGCATTATTACAAGCGCCGGGCAGATTGCTGAAACCGATCGACACAGCCCGTAGGCAAAGGCAGTAAAACACTGGAGAGAAGGGGGGTGTTTGTTAGACTCGGGCAAAGGTGTATTTGATCCCCGGTTCTCTCCAAAGCACAAACGGGTATGGCCAGGAAGGGGGAAATCCGGAAGATAGATCGATTCTATAAAGGGGAGGAATTTTCTTATGTTTCAAAAAGTGCTGGGTCAATCAGAAAGCGGCAAGCTGGACTTTCAGAACTTCCCGGGAGAAGAATACGAGCTTAACCCATGGGGCAGTGATTCATTAGAAAGCGGCAAGCTGGACTTTCCGACTTTTCCGGGAGAAGAATGCGAGCTTAACCGATGGGGCAAGCTGGAATTACCGGCTTTCCCGGGGAAAGAATGCAAACGCAACCTATGGGGGAGTGATGTCCTGGAAAGCGGCAAACCGGACATTCCGGGTTTTCCGGGAGAAGAATACGAGCTTAACCCATGGGGCAGTGATGCCCTGAAAAGCGGAAAGCCGGACGTTCCGGGTTTTCCGGGAGAAGAATACGAGCTTAACCCATGGGGCAGTGATTCATAGGAATACACAGGACCGGCAACACCGGAGAGAACGTCCGCCCGCGAGAGGCGCCTGCTGTGGCAATGCCTATGAGAGGAGGCCTTGTTGGTGAAGATCGATATTTACTCCCATGTGATGCTGCCAAGGTACAAGCAGGAGCTCTATAAGTACACCGGCAAGCTCGCCGCGGAAAAAGCGGGACAGGGCAAAAAGGCGGTTTTCCGGGGTGGAAAGGCCCGGCCGGCCAAGCTCGAAACATATGGTGACATTGTTCAAGTGTTGTCTGCCACAATGCCACCGGTAGAGGAAGTGGCCGGCCCAAAAGAAGCGGCTGAGCTCGCGAGGATATGCAACGACGAAATGGCCGAGATGGTGGCGAGCAGGCCGGATCGGTACATAACGGCAATCGCCAACATACCCCTGAATGACCCGGAAATGGCGGTTAAAGAGGCAGAGCGGGCGATCAAGCAGCTCGGCTTCAGGGGCATCCAGATCTACACAATGGCCAACGGTCGGCCGCCGAGCACGGAAAGCATGATGCCCCTCTATCAGCTCATGGTGGATCTCGATCTGCCCATCTGGCTTCACCCCGTGCGCGGACCCGGCCAGCCCGACCGGGCAGCGGAAGATAAGTCTTTCAACCAGTTGTTTTCCATTTACGGCTGGCCCTACGACACAACGGCCGCAATGGTCAGGCTGGTCTTCGCCGGTCTCTTCGAGTGGTTCCCCACGATCAAGATCATCACCCACCATCTGGGCGGCCTGGTCCCTTATTTCTCCGACAGGGCGGCCCTGCACTGGGACAGCGGGCTCCAACGCCTCGGGGGGCAACATTTCCCCGGACTGAAGCGCCACCCGGTTGAGTATATGAAGATGTTCTACGCTGATACGGCGCTAAGCGGCAACAGCAACTACGCGATGGAGTGCGGTCTCGCCTTCTTCGGGGAGGACCATCTTCTGTTTGGCACTGACATGCCCTACGGCCTGGAGAACGGGGACGCCCCCATACGGGAGACGATCGCCGGAATAGAACGCATGGCCCTTCTTAATTCCACAAGACAGAAGATTTACGAAGGTAATGCCCGCAGACTGCTGCACCTATAGATAGAACGAGCCGAACTTCGTCAAAATTGAACAAAAGTGAGTCAAATTTATACACTGTGTAATAACCGGCCAACATAGATTGGTGCACAGTGCTCTTTCTCGCAATAAAAGGCTCTACCTATCCGAGCCGTTTGGGCCGGGCGCTCCTGGTACAAAAATTGCTGCTTGATTATCCAGCATCAGCTTCATAGTGCAAACGGGGGGTAATTAAATGTTCGATCTTACGGTTGAGCAGAAGAAACTCAGGCGGTCGGCGCGCGAGTTCGCAGAGAAAGAGTTCAAAAATATCGCCAGGGAGCTTGACGAAAATGAGCGGTTTGACGATACCATCTGGAAGAAGGCAGCCGAGAAAGGATTTCTCGGCGCTTTTATGCCGGAACAGTACGGCGGCGCCGGGCTCGGCCACCTTGAGCAATGCCTGATAATTGAAGAGTTCGCCCGCGTGGATGGCGGCATCGCCCAGATGATGGTGGCCAGCTACTTCGGCACCCAGCTTATTTACCTTTACGGCACCGAAGAGCAAAAGATGAAATACCTCCCCATGGTCTGTAGCGGCAAATGGCGATCGGGTATGGCTTCCACGGAACCGGACGCGGGTAGCGACGTGGCAGCCATCAAGACGAGCGCTATAAAAGACGGGGACGAGTACGTGATCTCCGGGAATAAAATGTTCATCACCAACGCCAATATAGCTAACTTTATCGTTGTGCTCTGCGTTACGGATCCTGCAAACCCGCGCGGGCACAACCGGCTGAGCACGATAATCGTCGAGACGGACAGGCCGGGCTACGAGGCAAACAAGCTGCACGGGAAACTCTCCATACGGTGCTCCGATACCGGGGAAATAGCCTTCAATGGGGTGCGGGTACCACAGAGTAATCTTGTGGGGAAGGAAGGAAAGGGCTTCTATCAATTGATGGAGTTCTTCAACCGAGCCCGTCTCGAAGGCGGCGGGGCACTTGCCATAGGGACAATCCAGGGTGCGATCGACAAAGCAATGGCAAGCATCAAAGAGAGGAGCTCCGATCCGGCCCCCGAGTCGCTGCCGCTCATGCAAGCGAAAATCGCAGAGATGACTATGCTTCTGGAGGCCGGCAGGACCCTTCTCTACCGGGCCGCGATCGGCGTAGACCATGGCAATGTAGACCCCGCGCTCATCGCTATGGCGAAGTGGTACACGTGTGAAATAGCGGTAAAGGTTTCCGGCGAGGCGCTCCAGCTCTGCGGTCAATATGGCACCCTTAAGGAGCACGATGTCGAGCACTACTGGCGGGACGCGAAAGTCTTCGAGATATTCGAGGGCACCAAGGAGGTGGAAAAAGTGTTTATAGGCAAACAGATACTGGGCATGTAAGCAGCCATTGCCGCGCCTTTCTCACTGTCCGTTGTCCCGATCAGCGGTCTCCTTTGTCTCTTAAAAGATCAATCCGGGGCAGCCCCCGTTCGGCCTGTTAGACCTTTCCTGGACAAACCTTCCCTTGTTGTCTATGCCAAGACAATTCTTTCCGGAGAGCTCGGAGCAAGGCGGAAGCGTGAACATTACGATGATATCAATTTTACTATTGCGGGCTGGAAGGGCTTTTTAGAAATCCGATAGAAAACGGTTAGAAAAACCTGCTTAAGGGCAATAAGAAAGGGTTTCCAATTTCTCGGAAACCCTTGATATTACTTATATTGCGGGGCCAAGATTTGAACTTGGGACCTTCGGGTTATGAGCCCGACGAGCTACCTGACTGCTCCACCCCGCTGCCTAAACATAACCTCTATCGGCCCCTAAAGTCAACTCAATCTTTGGAACCGCGCGACCGTATCGCCCAGTTCTGCAAGGCTTCGCGCGACTATGACCCCCGCTTCCGTAAGGGCCTTTACCTTCGCCTGTGCACCCCCCTGCCCCCTCGATATGATCGCCCCCGCGTGGCCCATGCGCCTGTCCGGAGGGGCCGTGAGGCCTGCAATGAGGGCTGCCATGGGCTTGGTCATCTTCGACCGGAAGAACTCGGCCGCCTCCTCTTCCTGGCTGCCGCCGATCTCCCCTATGAGGACAACGGCCTCGGTTTCGCTGTCTTCTTCGAAAAGGCCGAGGACGTCGACGAACGAGAGGCCCACCACCGGGTCGCCCCCTATACCTACGCACGTCGATTGCCCGATGCCGAGCGGCGTAAGCTGGTGGACTGCCTCATAGGTGAGCGTGCCGCTGCGGGAGACGATCCCCACCGGCCCTTTCCTGTGGATATAGCCCGCCATAACACCTATCTTGCACTCACCCGGCGAGATGACGCCGGGCGTATTCGGTCCGATGAGGCGCACACCTTTTTCGTCGAGGTAGCGGACTGCCCTGATCGTGTCAAGGACAGGGATGCCCTCCGCGAGGCAGACGACCAGACGGACGCCTGCATCAGCCGCCTCCATGACAGCATCTGCCGCGAAAGCAGCGCGCACGAAGATTGCCGAGGCGTTCGCTCCGGTTGCGGCCACGGCCTCTCGGACAGTGTTGAATACGGGGACGCCAACGTGTATCAATCCACCCTTGCCCGGCGTCACGCCCGCGACTACCTTAGTGCCGTATTCCCGCATCTGCGCCGTATGGAAAGCGCCTTCTGCGCCCGTTATGCCCTGCACCACCACGCGGGTCTCTTCGCCGACGAGTATGCTCAACCGGAAGCCCCCTTTCCCATCATCTCAACCCGTATGCTTTCGACGGCCTCCTTGAGGCTCGCGGCCGGAATGAAGCGTATGCCGGAAGCGGCGAGTATTATTTGTCCCTGCTCTTTGTTCGTCCCCTCCAACCTTACGACTACCGGGACCCGGATGGGGAATTCCTTCGCCCCGGCTGCGATGCCTTCCGCAAGCGTGTCGCACCGCAGGATGCCCCCGAATATGTTGATAAACAGCAGCTTGACGTCCGGGTCGGAAAGGAGGATCCGCAGGCCCTCCTTCACCATTGCGGAGGTTGCCCCGCCCCCTACGTCGAGAAAATTGGCCGGCTCGGCGCCCGCGAGCTTGATGAGGTCCATCGTCGCCATGGCGAGCCCGGCGCCGTTGACCATGCATCCCACGTTGCCTTTCAGCTTTATGTAGTTCAGGCCCGCCTTGCGGCCCTGCGCTTCCAGGCTGTCCTCGTCTTCAGCGGCTGCAAGTGCTGCAAGGGCGGGCTGGCGGAAAAGGGCGTTGTCGTCGATTACGACCTTGGCGTCGAGGGCCGATATCCGGCCGGCCTCCGTCACCGCAAGGGGGTTGACCTCAACGATCGAGCAGTCGCATTCTTTGAAGAGCTTATAGAGCGCCATGGCGCAAGATGCCAAAGGTCCCACGAGCTTAGGCGTGATGTCCAGCGCGAAAAAGGAAGCCGATGCCTGAAAAGGAAGCAGTCCGAAAGCCGGGTCGATATATTCGACTATGACCTTTTCGGGCGATTCCGCCGCCAGCTTCTCTATCTCCACCCCGCCGCTCGCGCTCACGATGAGGGCGGGGCACTTTTTCGCCCTGTCGATCGTAAGGCCGACGTAAAGCTCCCTGGCTGCATCCACTGCCTCTTCGATGAGCAGACAGCGACGGGCTGCCCCTCCGGCCCCGTTTGGGCAGTCACGAGCCTGGCGCCGAGAAGGGCCGATGCAGCGGCTTCTACCTCTTCGATGTTGCGGGCAAGGCGTATGCCTCCGGCCTTGCCTCGCCCGCCCGCGTAAGTCTGCGCCTTCACGGCTACCGGGAACGTACCGAGCGCCTTTGCTGCTGCGGCGGCGTCCGTTGCGCTAATCGCTGCGAACCCCTTCGGGACGGGTACGCCGTATTTCCTGAAAAGCTCCTTTGCCTGGTATTCGTGGATTTTCACAGCCCTGCGCCCCTTTCTTTGCCGCGCGCCTTGAATTGCGGCCCGGTGCGGCCCAACCTGTTATCTTCACTTAATATCACCTGTCGGGGCCGGGATCAATAGAAATCATCAGAAATCGCTCCGGCGGCGGCCAGTTGCGAAGGGAGGCGGCCATGTGATAGAATTCGTCACCAATAAATACCCTGCTGCAAGCAGGGTATTAAAGCAAGCGTAGCGCCGCGCCGAGGGGGGAGGCCGGGGCACCCGCCCGACGTAAGGAGGGAAGGGTCGCGGCTTTGCCGGTGGAGGGGGGCGATGAGCCCCAATAGTCGAACCATATTGAAAGGCATACTAATGAACATTCCTATGATCAATCTGAAAGAGCAGTACAAGAAGATTCGCAAAGGCCTCCTGCCTAAGCTCCACGAGATACTCGCAGAGCAGAGGCTCATAATGGGTAGGTACTGCGGAGAGCTGGAAAAGACCATCGCCGACTTCTCGGGCCTGCCCCATGCCGCCGTATGCGCGAACGGCACTGACGCCCTCATCCTGTGCCTCATGGCGCTCGGCATAAAAGACGGCGACGAGGTCATCACTACGCCTTACACGTTTTTTGCGACGGCCAGCTCGATCTGCCTTACCGGCGGGCGGCCTGTTTTCGTCGATATAAAGCCTTCGGACATGAACATCGACCCGGACCTCATCGAGCGGGCGATCACAAAGAAAACACGCGCTATAGCGGTGGTCCATCTTTTCGGCAAGTTGTGCGACATGGACAGGGTGCTCGCAATCGCTAAAAAACACAAGGTAGCCGTAATCGAGGACATGGCGCAGTCGCTCGGGGCCAGGCGCGGCGGAGTTGCATCGGGCGCATTCGGCGACATCGCGGCCATAAGCTTTTATCCGACGAAGAACCTGGGCGGCATCGGCGAGGGCGGCATGGTCCTGAGCAAGCGGGCCGACGTCTTCGAGCGGGCAAAAAACCTCAGGGTGCACGGCATGGCCGAGCACACTTACTACCATGATATGATAGGCATCAACAGCAGGCTTGATGAGATTAAGGCGTGCGCCCTGCTCGAAAAATTCCCCCACCTGGAAGAATGGAACCGGAAGCGCATCGAGAACGGCATGTATTATAATAAATCGCTTCGCGACCTGCCCATAATGCTCCCCGAGAATGACGGCAAAGGCGACCATATCTTCCACCAGTATGTGATGAGGGTGGAGCGAAGGGACGAGCTGAAAGATTTCCTTCTAAAGAAGGGCATCCAGACAGGCATCTATTACCCATTGCCCCTCCACCTCCAGCCGTGCTTTAAGTACCTGGGCTACAAGAAGGGGAGCCTCAAGGAGGCAGAGGCGGCCGCGCTGACGAGCCTTGCCCTGCCCGTCTTTCCCGAGCTTAAAAAAACCGAGAAAGAGCATATTATGGCTTCCATCAGGGAATTTTACGAAAAAAGCTCCGGTTCGAAAGGAGCGAAGGCGCGCTAGGGCGGCGATATGAGGAAGAAGGGCTATCATATCATAAAGCGGCCGGGTTCTTCCGCAGGGCCTCAAAAAACGGTCGAGGAAATTGTAAAAGAGGCAAAACAGGCCGTAAAGGGGAACTACCGCGAGCAGTCGCTCGAAATCCACGGTTTGATCTGCGCCAAGTGCGCACGTGAATTCGAGCCGAAGGACCGGCACCTCCTGACAGTGCACCACCGCGACGGCAACCCCAACAACAACCCCCCGGACGGCTCCAACTGGGAAAACCTCTGCGTTTACTGCCATGACGACGAGCACAGCAGGGGCCTGACCGGCGACTACCACGAACGCGGAAGATGATCTCCCGGCAATAAGCCGCCATGCGTACCGCCGACCGGAGAATCCCTTTACATCGTAAAAGCGATATTATATAAAACATTGCAGCGCCCGGAGGCCCTGCGCTAATGGGTGCGAAAAAGAACATAGGGAGGCAACTATATGCGGATAACCCGGAGGCGGATCTTCTCCTCTATTCTTTACGCGGCACTGCTGCTCCTCACGCTTTCCACCCTCGTTGCCGCCCAGGAGCAGGACAACAAGGCCCGTGCAACAGGGCCTGAGAGGGGCATAGCCGTTTTCACCGAATATTCAGGCGTCACAGTCGGCATCGGCGAGCCGGTTAGAATGGACCTGATCCTCCTTAACAAGGGCCGCAGCGATGAAACGATAAACGTGAAGCCCGCCGAGGTCCCTAAAGGCTGGAAAGTCACGCTAAGAGGGGGCAGTTACGACGTATCGGGCCTTTATGTGCCGGCGGGAAAGACAAAGAACGTAACACTGGCCCTGGAGCCGGCCAAGGGCGTGCGCCCCGGCGACTACGTTTTCGGTTTTGAGGCCGTGACTGCGGACGGCGCGTTCAGCGCGAAGCACAATCTCAAGGTCGTCGTGCTCGCCAGGACGGCCGAAGGCAACGATATACAGTTGACCACGTCGTACCCTGTCCTCCGGGGCCCGACGGATTCAAAGTTCGAGTTCTCCCTGGAAGCGCTCAATAAGAGCGATGCGGAAAGAACGCTCAACATAATAGCCGCAGGCCCGGAGAAGTGGGAGATCACGACAAAGCCGGCTTATGAAGAGAAGCAGATATCGAGCTTCAGGGTGAAAGGCGGCCAGAGCCAGAACGTGACGGTGCAGGTCACCCCGGCGAAAGACGCGCCTGCCGGCGAATATCCGGTTTTTGTCCGCGTCTCCTCGGGCGAGAAGCGCACGGAAGTCAGACTGCTGGTTGTGCTTACGGGCATTTACAAACTGGATGCCGCAACGCCCAACAACCTCCTTTCCATCGAGGCGGTGCCGGGGCAGGTATCGCGATTCAACTTCTTCGTCAAGAACACGGGTTCTGCGGTCAATAACCGCATCGCCTTCGATTCTTTCAAGCCTGAGAACTGGACCGTTGAGTTCAAGCCCGACAAGGTCGATGGGCTCAAGCCCGGCGAGGTAAAACAGATCGAGGTCAGCGTAAAGCCGAACGCGCAGGCCCTCGTCGGCGACTACTCGGTAGGCATCGCAATAAATGGCGAAAAAGCCGACAAGACCCTGGAGATGCGGGTCACCGTGCGCTCGTCCTCGGCATGGGGCTGGATAGGCATAGGCATCATCCTCTTCGTTATCGCAGGGCTTTGCGCCCTGTTCGTCTGGCTCGGGAGACGGTAATGGAGGGAAGGCCCGTTATAGAGACCGTAGGCCTGAAAAAGGTGTACGGCTCTCAGACCGCGGTAGACGGCCTGAACTTGAGCATCGCGGAGGGTGAAGTGTTCGGGTTCCTCGGGCCTAACGGCGCGGGCAAGACAACGACCCTGCTCATGCTCCTCGGTCTCACCCAGCCGACTGCGGGCCATGCCGTCGTCTGCGGGTTCGACCCGGCCAGAGACCCTATCAGGGTGAAGGAGAAGGTCGGCTACCTGCCCGAGAACGTAGGCTTTTACGACGAAATGGACGCGAGGCAGAACCTGCGCTTTGTGGCCAGGCTCAACCGCCTGCCCGACAAGGTGTCCGCACCTAAAATCGATTCCCTGCTCGACGCGGTGGGTCTCCTCGATGAAGCCAAAAAGAAGGTTGGGGCTTATTCCAAAGGGATGAGGCAGAGGCTCGGCATAGCGGAGGTCCTGGTCAAATCGCCGAAGGTGGTCTTTCTCGACGAGCCGACGGTGGGCCTCGACCCGGACGGCACGAACCGCATGCTCGATCTGATCCATTCGCTTAGCAGGGACCAGGGCATTACCGTCTTTCTCTCTTCCCACCTGCTCGACCAGGTACAGCGCATTTGCGACAAAGTGGGCATCATGATCAAAGGCAAGCTTGTGGCAACAGGCCATATCGACGACCTTGCCCGCGAGAAGCTAGGGGATGAGACCGGAGCATCGAGTCTCGAAGAAATCTATATGAAGTACTTCAAGGAGGCCTGACGTTGGGCGGCATCTTCTCTATATTCAGGAAGGAAATGGAGGACTACTTCTCCAGCATCCGGTTCGTGCTGATCGCGGCGCTGATCGTAATGGTAGGCATCATCGTCGCCGCGATGGTCGGCATGACTATCCGCGAAGAGGTCAGGGGCATGGCGAAGCCGACACTGCTTTTCCTCTACCTTTTCACGTCCACGGGCAAGCTTTTCTCATTCATCCAGTTCATCGGCTTCTTCGGCCCCCTGATCGGCATTGTGCTCGGCTTCGACGCCATCAACCGTGAGCGGGCCTCGAGGACGCTCGCCAAGCTCGTCTCCCAGCCCATTTACCGGGATTCGATCGTCAACGGCAAATTCCTGGCAGGCGTAACCACCATCGCCATTATCCTCGTCTCCATCATGCTCATCATATCGGGCATCGGCATCAAAATGCTCGGCATCGTGCCCGGCGCCGAGGAGCTGCTCCGCCTTGCCGTCTACCTGGTGGTCAGTCTCCTTTATATCTCATTCTGGCTCGGCATATCGATCCTCTTTTCAGTTATGTTCAAGAGCACGTCCACCTCGGCGCTGGCGGCCCTGGCGCTGTGGATATTCTCGTCCTTCCTGGTGCCCCTGGGGGCAGGCTTCATATCCGACGCCGTCGCTCCCGTCGGGCAGACGAGCGGCAGCGAGGTCGAGACCGTGCTGAAGCACGCGGAAGTGCAGCGGACTATATCCCTGTTGTCGCCCACGAAGGTTTACGGGGACGCGACTTCGACAGTGCTCGATCCGATGCGCAAGACGACAAACTCCGTGGTGCTCGTCGGCCCCCTCGAAAGGATGTCGCAGGAGCGCTTCCAGAGCCCGCTGCCCATGCGGGAGAGCCTTGCCATTGTGGCGCCGCATTTGGTCTCGCTCTTTGCGCTGACGTTCCTTTGCTTCGGCATCTGCTACCTGGTATTCATAAAGCAGGAGATACGGACGGTATAGCGGACCGGTCCACGCAGAGGTTTCACGTCCTGTTTTTCAGAAACGGGTGGTAGTCACCGCGCAGGGGCGCCTCGTTCGCGTTCCTTATCTCGAAGACCGTCTGTATGGCAGGCTTCACGTCGTCGAGACCGAACCCCTTCCCTTCGATTATGGCACGGTAGCTCTCCGTGTGGAGATCGGTGAAACCATCCGAGAATTCGAGCTCCCGGTTGTCCAGAGTGATCGAGCGGTAGGTGGTCTTGCCCGAAGCCACAGCAGCTTGCGGCAGATCGGCCGCTTCCAGCGACAGAAACCAGCGCACGCGCGCGTGTTCCAGCTCCAAAAAACCCGCAGCCCTTGTCGGCTGCGACAGGTGGACAACGTTCCACTGCGTCTTTCCGAATATCCACTGTATCATATCGAAGAAGTGGACGCCGATGTTCGTGGCGATTCCGCCGGACCTCGACACGTCGCCTTTCCAGGAGACGAGATACCAGTGTCCTCTCGATGTAATATACGTCAGGTCGATATCGACTTTCTTTTCCGGCGGCGCTGCTTCGATCCGCTCCTTGAGCGCCCTGATAACGTTGTGCAGCCTGAGCTGGAGTATGGCGTTAACCCTGTGGCCGCTCTCGGCCTCGATCTCCTTTAGCGCGGAGACATTCCACGGGTTGAGGACCATCGGCTTTTCGCAGACGGCATCGGCCCCTACCCGCAGTGCGAAGCGGATATGGGCGTCGTGCAGGTAATTCGGGGACGCGATGCTCACATAATCTACCCGCTTCTCCGGCCCAAGGCGCTTCAGCTTCTCGATATGCCTGTCGAACCTCTCGAATTCGACGAAGAAATCGGACGCAGGGAAATAGCTGTCCATGACGCCGACTGCGTCATGCTTGTCCAGGGACGCGACGAGGTTGTTCCCCGTCTCCCTGATCGCTCTCATGTGGCGGGGCGCAACATAGCCGGCCGCACCGATCAATGCAAAATTCTTCATCGGCTCACCCCTTTCTCCTGGTGTTATCGGTTTGAACGAAATCCATGACGGCCTTTACAACCGCCCCTGCCTCTTCATCGCTCATAAGCGGCTCCACGGGGAGGCTCAGGACTTCCCGCGCCGCAGCTTCCGCCCGGTCGAGGGGGAAGACCGCCCCTGACGCGGAGAAGAGCCGCATAAGGTGGAGCGGATAAGGGTAATAGACCGCGCTGTCGATCCCGCTTCCCGCAAGGTGCTCCTTCATTGCGTCGCGACGGCCGCCTTCGACGCGCACCGTGTACTGGTGATAGACGTGGCCGTCGTGATCGCCGGGCGCGACTAAACCATCGAGCCCGGAGAGGCGGCTGTCATAAAAGGCGGCGAGACGGCGGCGGCGGGCGTTCAGCTCGTCGATATACGGTAGCTTCGCCAGAAGGACCGCAGCCTGAAGCGTGTCCATCCGGGCGTTGTAACCTACGTGCTCCACGTTGTACTTGTCCTTACCGCCGTGTTTTAAAAGCATCCGCACAACGTCCGCAAGCTCGCCATCGTTTGTCGAAACAAGCCCCGCGTCGCCGAAGCACCCCAGGTTCTTGGAGGGGAAGAAACTGAATGCAGCCGCATCGCCCAGGGCCCCGCACTTCTTACCGCTGCAGGACGCGCCGAACGCCTGGGCGACGTCCTCCAGGACGAAAAGCCCTCGGTCCTTCGCCATAGACATTATCTCCTCCATGCGGCACGGCCTGCCGTAAAGGTGCACGGGCAGTATGCCTACCACATTAAGGCGTTGAATCCGAAAGGCAGGTCTCTATCACTGCCGGGTCTATATTGAAAGTGGCCGGATCGATATCGACGAACAGCGGGGTCGCGCCTGCGCGCAGGATCGCGTCTCCGGTCGCGGTAAAGGTAAAAGGCGTAGTGATGACGGCGTCGGTCCTGTCGAAATATTCCTTTCCTTTAGTTTTGATGGCAAGGGCGCGTAGCGCGAGGACGAGGGCGTCCGTCCCGGAGGAGGCGCCTATGCAGTGGGCGACGCCCAGGTAGCCGGCTGCCGCCTTCTCGAACCGGCCGACCTCCGGTCCGAGTATCCAGTGCTGGTGGTCGAGGCAGGTGCGTATTGCCGCGTCTATCCCGGCCTTCATGTACTCATATTCGCGGCCGAGGTCGAGCAGCGGCACTGTCATGGGGCGTGGATCCTCCCGTTCCGGTTATTGGAATAGTCATCGATCTCCTTGAGGGGCCGCAAAGAGCCGTCGGCGAGAATATATTCGTTTCCGCAATAGGCGCACGTAAACGGCGCGTCCTGGTCGTTTGCGGCCTTAAGGGTCGTGCCGCACTTACATGCCCAGCCCGTGCGCCGGGCAGACATGCCCGCAACGACGGCATAATCGGGGACATTTTCCCTGACCAGCGCGCCAGCCGCTACGAGTGCATAGCACCCGATTGTCGCACCGCAGACTATAGTGGCGTTCGCCCCTATGGTGGCCCCCTTCTTTACGAGCGTCTGCCTGTATTCATGCTTTCTCTCGATGAACGCCCTCGGGTTGTAGACATTGGTGAATACGCAGGAAGGTCCGCAGAAGACGCCTTCTTCGAGCGTGACGCCTGTATAGATCGAGACGTTGTTCTGTATCTTGCAGCCGTCTCCGATGACGGCGCCTCTTTCTATACAGACGTTCTGGCCGATGACGCAGTTTCTCCCTACCCTGGCGCCTGCGAGGACATGGCTGAAGTGCCATATGCGCGTGCCTTCCCCGATCTCGGCCCCGTCATCCACGAAGCTCGTCTCGTGACGATAATACCCTGTCTTGCTCATATGTACCAACCCCTCCGGCAGAGACGCGCTCCTGCGCGTGCCACCTCCTCACCCCGTCCTTTATCCTCTGTATGTGTCCCCTTCCCAGCCCCTTAACCTCGCAGCCAAGCTCGAAGTACCGTTTTATCCTGCTGTCCGACAGGATGCCGAAGCAATCGATCACTGCAAACGGATGGCCCGCCGAGGCCACTATCACATCCGGATCGAGGTCGAGGTAAGACTCGTGGCGCACCGCAAGGACCAGTGCGTCGATCCCGTCAAGGGCAGCGTGTAAGGTCTTTCTGCACCTTCAGGTCTTTAAGCTTCTTCTGATTGCGGAAAAAGACCGCCTTGCTCGCCGACGGGTAGTCCTCCTGGTTCTCGAACTCCCACCACCTGTCGACGTACGGGTCGTGGACCCTTATTTCCGCGCCCATCTCGGACAAGCGCCTGACGAGCACTTCCGAGCCGGAATACCGCGTATCTCCCACGTCTTCCCTGTAGGAAGCACCCAGGATGAGGACTTCCGCGCTCGCTATGGGCACATTCATATTGCGCAGGGCGTCGCGCACGAGCTGGGCGGCATGGAGGGAGCGGGTATCGTTTATGTCTATGGCAAGGGGGGTGATGCGGAAGGTGTCGTCCTCGAACCCCAGGATGTGCTTATTCGCCCATATGCCCAGGCCCCCGTCCTTCGGCAGGCAATAGCCCCCTATGCCCGGGCCGGGGAAGATCATGTTGCTGTGGGTGGGACGCATCTTTATCGCCTTGATCACCTTTATGATATCGACCCCGTTCCTCTCGGCAAAAGGCTCCATTCATCGAGGAAAGCAAGGATGGTCGCCCTGTAGCTGTTCTCAACGACCTTGGCCGTCTCCGATTCGATGGGCCTGTCCAGGACGGTCAGCGGGAATTTCTTTGTGTTGATCACCTCGTTTAAGAACTTGACCACGCGCTCTTTTGCCTCTTCGCTCACTCCAGAGCAGACGCGCCAGAAGTCACGGATAGAGGCGACATACTCCCTGCCGGGCATAACACGCTCGTAGCTGTGGGCAAGCAGCGGGTCGGACGTAATACCCCTCTGGCGGAATATCTTCCTCATTGCGGGCAGGGCGACCTGCTCGGTCGTGCCGGGCGCAACCGTCGTCTCTATGAGCACCAGGCAGTCGGGCCTGATGCGTTGGGCTATGATGTCGAACGATTCTTCGAGGGCAGTCATCTCTACGTCCCCGGTCCGCACATTGCCCAGGTCTTTCTTGGCGTAGTCGAGCTGGACGTCCACCACGACCACGTCCGCCAGCTTCAGGACGTCGTAAACATAGGTGGCGACCAGGGTCTTCTTCTCGAGGACGCAGCGCCTTATCATCGGGTCGACTTCGGGGTCTTCCGCTTTGACGGGCGAGACCCCCTGGTTGAGCAGGGGTATCTTCCAGTAGCTCCTTGCGCTCGGCCTCTGCATGCCGATTGCGAATTTGGCGGGTAAGCCTTCGGAATCCGTAGTGTCTGCTATGATTGCGGCCATGACCGCTCCCACGAAGCCGACACCCATGACTACTACGATCTCCCGGCCCTTCACCCTTGCCTCACTGACGAGGACTTCCATGCGGGCAAGCTCGGCACCGTAATCGTTTCCATCCGGCATAGGGTAGACAGTACCATCGGGGCTGACCGATACGAGGTTGTCCACGATCGTCCTCCTTGCGAAAGCGATATTTGGTTGTTCGCTTGCTTCTTTTCTAAGTTATCCGCAGTTTTCCGTACAGGACGTAGCAGAATCGCTACATAATAACGTTACTCCAAAGAGGCTGACGAAGCAAGAAAAAAAAATAATGTGGGTTGATTTGCCTTACGCCTACTCGGCGACTTCCGCTGAAACGACGATCCTCTTTTCTCCCGTAAACCTTATCGGTGAATGACGTTTGAGGTATTCCACAAAGCTGTCGCGCATGTCGGTCGCGCGAACGCGGTTGCTGCCTTTCCGGAAACCGACGAGGCCGTCGCCTCCCTCGGCCAGGAAGTCGTTGGTCACTACCCTGTACGTCTTCGATTTATCCACAGGCAGGCCGCCGACAGTCATGCGCGTCACTTTCCTCCGGCCGTCGGCGCTGACCGCATACGCTACCTGCAATCCCGATACCTGCAGAAACCCCCGCCGGCCGGCCGCTGCCTTCTCGAATATGTCTATAAGCGCCTGACCCGTAAGGTCCATGCAGACAAGGTCGTCGTCGAATGGAAGGACCATGTAGACGCGCTCCATGGTGATCTTGCCCGCCGGGATGTCGGTCCTGATCCCGCCGCTGTTCTGGATGGCTATCTGCGCGGCGGTCGATTCCCTCATGGAGTCGGCTATAACGCTGCCGAGGTTCGATTCTCCGTACGGCCGCCTGGTCAGGTCGACGGGCGTCTCGCCCACGACCTCGTTCAGCATGGGCCTCAGCTTCGACTCGTACCGCCCGATGAGCCGAGCCGTTTCTTCGTCGGCTGCGTCGTTCGGCCCGGACCAGACGGTCTTCAGCTCACCATGCTCCGTCGCCGATTCGAGCTTTCCCGTCTTTTCGTCGACAACCAGCTCCAGAACGCCAAGGTAAAGCCCGCGCGCGCCGGCCTGTACAACGATGGTCCGTTCCGTCTGCACCGGGTCGGCAAGCGCCGTGTGGCTGTGGCCCCCTACTATGACGTCGATGCCGGGGACCGACGAGGCGAGCCGCACATCCGCCTCAAAGCCCAGTGGCTCAGGAGAATGACCAGCGTCGCCCCTTCTTCCCTCACCTCGGCTATGAGGCCGGGCAGCAGCTTTTCCGGGGACTTTTGCTTTAGCCCCGCCATGTGCTCCCTTTTGACCGCTGTTGCGACATCGGGCGTAGTCAGCCCGATCACGGCTATCTTTATGCCTTTCCTTTCCAGGATTACGTAAGGTTTGACGCCGGGCAGGGCCTTGCCCTCCCTGTCGACGATGTTGGCAGACAGGAACGGGAAGCGGGCACCCTCCGTCAGCGTCCTGAGCGTTGCCGGCCCCCAGTCAAATTCATGGTTGCCGAGCGTCATGGCATCGAAACGGAGGGCGTTCATCAGGTCGAGCACGGGGCGTCCCAGAAAAAGGTCGGACACGGGCGCTCCGTGGAACATGTCGCCGGCGGCGAGCAGGATTACGCTATCCGGCCGGGCTGCCCTCTGCGCCTTTATCATGGCAGCGAGGTTTGCCGCGCCGCCGACCGGCCTGGCCGGGTCAAGGGCCCTTCTATCCTGGGCGAGACATAGCCGTGCAGGTCGTTGACGTGGAGCAGGATAAGCTTTTCCGCGGCCGCTGCGCAAAGCGCCATGGCGTGGAAAGCGGCGCAGGCGAGAAGGACGGCAAGAACATATTTACGCAGAAGGCACCCCCTGGTTCACGCTATCGGCGGGCGTCCGGCGGCGTACCTTCCTCGGCGCCGAGGCCCAGGCAAACGGACAGGAAGCGGCGCAGGCCGCGACTCCGATAAGGAGGGCTGCGCGGTAGCTGCCGGCAGCGTCGAAGATGACGCCTCCGAGCCAGGGCCCGAGGGCGCATCCGGCCCCTATCGTCGCCTCGACGACGCCGTAAATGAGACCGAATGATTTACCCTGAAAGAGGTCTGCGGAAATGGCCATGAACATGGGGGCCGTTGCGCCCCATCCCAGACCGAAGAGGGCCATAAAGAGATAAGCCGACGGCCGGCCGTACCCGGCTTCGACAAGGAGCAGAAAAATAAGGGAGGCTGCAAGGAGCAAAACGCCCAGAGTGAATGTAAGTCTCCCGTCCTATCCTGTCAGAGAGCCATCCACAGAATATCTGGGAGGCGGAGGTAGTGATGCCCATTGCAGCGAACATGAAGGCTACGTCCATCCTGGCGAAACCGGCATCGGCGAGCAGCTTGGGCCCGTGGATGATTACCAGGTACATAGGCAGTATGACCAGGAAGGCAAAGATCAGCAGGGACCAGAACCTTCCCTCCCTCGCTGCGCGCGCCAGCGTCCAGTCGGTTTCCGCCCAGGCGCGGTCCACTATCTCGACAGCCCGCTTCTCTCCCGCGAAGCCGTCGGTCCCGTCGACCTTTAACCCCATCTCCTGCGGATTGCGCCTCATAAGCACGACGGTCAGGGGGAAGAGGAGGACGAACACGCATACGGCAAGCACCGTAAATGCGGTCCGCCAACCGGCGGCTCCGATAACGTATTGCGTCAGAGGCACGAATGCGAATGTGCCGAACCCCATGCCGGAGACGGCGATACCGCTCGCCAGGCCGCGCTTTTTCTGGAACCAATGGGAGAGCACCGCCGAGTAAGGGCTGATGCTTATAAAGGTCACTCCGAAGGCCGCTACGCCACCGTAAAAAAAGTAAAGCTGGCCAAGCGAATGCACGTGGGCGGACAGCGCAAGACCGCGCGCAGAGCACGATGATGCCCGGAGGGATGACACGCCTCGGACCGAACCTGTCGATCAGTATGCCGACGAAGGGGGCCGAGCAGGTATAGACGACGAAGGAGACGGATTGCACCCCTGCTATTGCGGCCCTGCTCCAGTGAAACTCATCGAGGAGCGCCATGAGGAAAAGCGCAAAAGTGGTCCGCATCGCGAGCCAGGTGCCCAGCGAGAGAAAAGCGACCGCGACTATCGTCCAGCCGTAATAGAAGCGTTTATATCCCAAGGGTCGATTCCAACCGGGATTATTATACCTCAATTGGACGGACCGGAGCGATTTTCCCCGGCAACCGCATGAAAGGCCGCCTGCCGATGATTAGATTAAGCGAAAAGACGGACTTACAGAAGGGGGCCAAATGCAGACGACCGTAGGCGCATACCTTATCCACCGCCTCGGGCAAATGGGCATCGGCCACGTTTTCGGGGTGGCGGGCGACTACGTGCTCAAGTTCTTAGACCTGATCGAAGAAAGCGAAATAAAGCTGATAAACACGTGCAACGAGCTGAATGCCGGTTATGCGGCGGACGGCTATGCCCGCGTCGCGGGAGCGGGGGCACTCTGCGTCACTTACGGTGTCGGGGGTTTCAGCGCATACAACGCAGTAGCCGGCGCCTTTGCCGAGCGCGTGCCGCTGGTTGTGGTAAGCGGCGGCCCGAGGACGAGCCTCCGGGGCAGGCTCCATCCGTACCTGCTCCATCACACCCTCGGTGAGATGAACCTACAGCGGGATATCTTTGAAAAGATCACCCAGTACTCAGCTGTGCTCGCGAGTCCGAGTCATGCCGCCTGGCAAATCGACGAGGCCCTGGCCGCCTGCCTCAGATATTCCCGTCCGGTTTACCTGGAGATACCTGCGGACATGGTGACCGAACGGTGCGCCCAGGCGGGTGAATGGAAGCCGGACACGTCCCTTCACGTCGACCCTGAGGTCGTCGACGAGGCCATAGAAGAGACGCTCGACCGCATATCGCACGCATCGCGGCCTGCTATACTGGCCGGGGTCGAGGCGGACCGGCTGGGCGCGCGGGATGCACTGCTGAGTGTCATTGCCCGCTCCGGTTTCCCTGTAGCCACGACGGGCCTCGGCAAGGGTGTCGTCCCGGAGAGCACCAGGGGCTACGCGGGCACGTACATCGGCGCCCTGGCAAACGAAACTGCGCGCAAAACGGTCGAAGATGCAGACCTCCTGCTCTGCCTGGGCGCCTGGATGACGGACCTCGACCTGGGCGGCTATACCGCCCACCTCGACGAGAACCGCATGATAATCGCCAACTCGGAGAGAGTAAAGGTGCGCCGCCACGTTTACGAGCACGTCCCCATAAAGGACTTCCTCGAAGGCCTGGCGAAGCGCCTTCCCGCAGCAGGTATGGGCGGCCCCGCAACGGGCTTCCGGAAGCGGTCTCCGGCATGCCCTATGTCGCCTCACCCGGCGCGAGGCTGACTACAGACCGCTTCTGGGCCAGGATGGATTACTTTCTCGACGACAGCCACATAGTGGTGAGCGATACCGGGAGCTGCACGTTCGAAAGCGTCAAGCTCCGCTTGCCCGGGAAGGCGGACTACATCGGCCAGGCATTCTATGCATCCATGGGTTACGGTGTCCCCGCCGCCCTCGGCGCGAAGCTCGCCGCGCCGTCCCGCAGGCCCGTCGTTTTCGTAGGCGACGGGGCCTTCCAGATGACCGGCCAGGAGCTATCGACCGTTATCAGGCATAAGCAAAACCCGGTCGTCTTTCTCCTGAACAACGACGGCTACCAGGTAGAGCGCGCAATCTACGACAACGCTTACAACGACATCAGCATGTGGGATTACACGCAGCTCGCCGCTGCGTTCGGAGGCAGCCTGGGGGTTAAGGTTTCTACGGAGGGAGACCTGGAGGCGTTCCTGGCGAAATCCGCCGATAACCGGGACGCACTCATGTTCGCAGAGGTGCGCTTCGATCGGTCGGACTTCAGCGCGACATTGAGGCGGATAGGCGAAAAACTGAGGTGAAAAGAATATAAAACAAAAAGGGGCCGGCCCTACGGGTTACCGGCCCCTTTTTGTCCTTATTTTTTACGTCACGTTTATCCCGTACGCCTCCACCCCATCTCGTCGATCTGGTCCTTGTCGATCTCGAGTCTGTATCTCCCTTGCGATGCGCTGCACTGCGTTCATCGGCACGTAAACGTCCCTGGCAAGGCGGCGGGCCAAAAGAAAGTCGTTATATCCGATATCCTTGACCTGGCCTATCCTCCGGCCGTTGCGGTCCGCCACCTCCATGCCCTGGAGTATCGTCGAGCCGACCATGGCGACCATCTTCCTGTCCCTGAAGGCGACGATGGGATGCTCTCCGCGAAGCTCCAGGCGGAAGTCTTTGCCTCTCTCGTCGATATGCTTCTGGATGATATTCTGGCTGGGCACGAAGGCGTCGTTGACCGTCTGCTGGTACCAATGGTAGCGCGTGTCGCCGGGCAGGCTGCTGACTGCCATGAAATCAGGCCCGTTCGCGGTGAGGTCCACCTGCGAGGCGAGTATCTGCCTGACGTAATCGATGTTCGATTTGAGAACTAACGGCTCCGGCAGGCCGGCAGGGCACAACTCTTCTGCCTGCCTGTTCTCGTACTTCTGGAAAAGCTCGGCAACGATGTGCAGGTGCTCGATCTCCATGGCCAGCGCCGTCTCCCAGACACTCCTGATCCTCGGGTCGACCTCCTGCTCCATGAGGGAGTGGTATAGCCAGCACTCATTATATTCGTGCAGTACGGCCATTTCAAACCACGATGCCCTCGGGTCCATCAGCGATTCGTACTGCGTGACGTGCTGCTCCTCGATCATTCCGATCTCGGCGTAGAGTCCTCGCGCAGTCGCGTCCATGGCCCTGTTGCCGATATTCATGTAGAAGTTCATCGTCTGCTGCTCGGCGGCTGTAAGCGTGAGAATGCACAGGAGGTCGAGGGGCGGGCAGTTCTTCATGTCGAGGGAGTTACGGACGTCATCGAAAGGAAACCTGTGCTCTGCGACCGTCGGCCGCCCGACTGTAATCTCCGTCTGCCCTCTCACGATGTCGCCGGCGTCTTTCCCCTGGAACAGGTCGAGGAGGTTCGCATACCGGTAGAGGTGGTCGAAATCTTCGAGCAGGCCGAAATCGAACACCTGCTTGGCGTAGCGGTCCGAGAGCTTGCGGGCCAGGTCCGCCGTGAGGTCGACGGCAAGCTGCTCGTACCCGATGGTGTTCTCGACAACCGACTCGTCGGGAGGGATAAGCCAGTTGATCATTTTCTGTTGTTGCTGCTCCACTCTGCGCGTCATCGCTATCTGCTTTCTCAGCTCCTCATCGTTCGTCATTCGGGCCCATTCGTGCTTGAAGAAGGCCGCCTCCATCTCGGTCCCGTTCATGAGGATGACGCGGCACCGCGTGTACGGATCGACGGTGTTCTTGTCGTAAGGCTCGATGTCGAGCTTCGACCAGCTCTGGAACTGCTGGTCGATGGGGATTCCCTTTTCCTTGAAGGGGTTAAAAGCCATAATTCTACCTCCTTGCGATTGTTTATCGGAACATCGGCAGGCGCTTATTGCGCATACGATTGCAAATATAGGTATCCTCCTCCGAAGGGTCAACCTCAGCGGGGCTTATGGGAAATTATGTTTCCGACCGCAGCTTTGCGAACAGGCGGACAAGGTCGGCCATCTGGTAGCTCGCATTGATGCCGCTGGGATTAGGCAACACCCACAATATGGAGTCCCCGTATCTTTTCTGCCTGCCTGCCATGCGTTGCACGGGGCCGGTCGAGTGCCTTCCTGTACGCGTCGATGCCAAGCAACGGCAACGGCCCCCGGCCGGAAAGCAAGCGCATTTCTTTCGAGCCGCTTTGCGCCCTTTCGCAGGGCGGCCGCCTTCCAGCTCGCCTGCCTGCGCCGTAGCCATGTTGACGATGTTGGTGATGCCGTAGCCAAAGTCGAGGAGCTGCCTCTCCTCGTAAGGGGTCAGCAGCCTGTCGGTGAAACCGGCGGCGAAGAGGACCGGCCAGAACCTGTTGCCCGGACGGGCGAAATGGTGGCCGACTGCGCCTGAGTAAAGGCCTGGGTTGATCCCGCAGAAGAGGACGCGCAGCCCGGGCGCTATCAGGTCGGGTACGCCCCTGCCCTTTGCTGCGAGAAGCTCTTCTCTCGTGGACGGCGGTGGACAGGCGCAATCATTCCATATGAAGTATAGGAAGCCCGGCCGGGTGGCGCAATCGCTTTGGAGCGGACAGGCTTACCGTCCCTTCAGGCAAATTGCTTGACACATTCGCGACATTGCCTCAGATTATCGCATACCATTTGAGGCGGCAATGCTGCCCGAAGAAGAGAGTCAGGAGGGAACATTTGGAAAACGAGATTACAGAGCTTAACAGCCTCTGGACGCCCATACGCCCGTACCTCGCGCGGCAGATCGGGGAGCTTTACGGCCGCACGGACGGCAGCGTCGTCGAGATAGGCCCTTTCTCCGGCCTGGCGTTCGAGCTATCCGCGGCGGGCATCGGCGAATCATTCTGCATGGCGGTTTTCCCGCATGAGATAATCGGGCCGTTGCGTGAAGAGGCGGCAGCTAAAGGGGTGGGCGGCAGGGTGCAAATCGTGGAAAGCGATCCGCAGCTTTCCGGTCTGCCGGACGGCGCCTTCGACCTCGCGGTTTTCAGGGGGGCCTTCTTTTTTCCATCGTTTTTCAAGCCCGACCTTCGGGCAATTTACAGGCTGCTGAAAGAAAAAGGCATGGCGTTCATAGGCGGCGGTTTCGGCCGGTACACGCCGCAGGAGGTCATTGACGGCATCAAGGACCGCTCGAAAGAGCTGAACCTCTCCCTGGGCCGCGTCCATTTTTCCGAAGAGGACCTGCGGGCAGCCGTCCGCTCGACATCGCTCTCGGAAAAGGCGGCCTTCATAACCGAGGGCGGCCTTTGGATTGTCCTGCGCAAAGGGAAGGAAGCGTAACGAAGCAGAGGCTTCGCTATGGAAAGAATCCGGCCCACGCCAATCTTGGGGAAAGATCGTGGGCCGGATGATATAGGCTCCCGGAAAAAAGGGGGGATCGGGGGGGTCCTGAAGAACCGGGAAGCCGCTATTGCTATCGTAACTGTCTTAAATAAATGCAATATGCGGGCCAAAAACCGGGGCTGGGTTAAGAAAAAAAGCGGAAGCGTGAAAATGTAGCTAATTATTAGACTTATCGGACCACTGCCATGGCCGGTCGTTAAAGATCCGCCCTGAGCGCGAAAAAGAATCTACCAGATACCCTCAATTCCTCAACATATTCAAGGTGACAGACCGGGAATATGCCAGAACGACTAAGGTGCATCAAAAATAACTACGGGTAACGGAAAGGTTCATCCTTTATCGTCCGGCGGGCCTACCCTCACCCTTCACAATACGGTCGGGAAGCAGGTATCTCCCCGCCGTCTCATTGACTTCGTCAAGCGATACCTTCTCTCATCCGCTGGGCCAGACCTTAAAGAAGCCGGGGGCCAGCCCGTACATCGTATCGAGGCACATGCTGGAGATAATGGCACCGTTCGTCTGCATCTGTATGTAATGATTGCCGATCATATAGCGCTTGGCGTCGGCCACTTCTTTTTCGGTAAACCCCGCCGTGCGGATGCCGTCGATCTCTTCTTTCACGATGCGCTCTACGTCGGCGGCGTGAGACCCGTCGGTCCCTATGTAAATACCCATTGCACCCACCTCGTAAGCTTCCTGGTTGAAAAAGGTGACGGCGTAGGCAAACGGGTTTTCCTCCCTGAGCTTCCTGTGGATCCTTCCCCCCATCCCTGAGAGCACTGCCCTCATCACTTCTATGGCGTACCTGTCCTCGTCGATCAGCCCCGGGCCGGGAAAACAGAAGATCAGATGGGTCTGGTAGATATTACGGACGAGCGACCTCTCCCTTCGATGCGCCGGGGACAAGCTCGACTTTCCGCAGCGTCCGGCCACCGCCCGTCCAATCGGAAAAAAGGCCGCGGACGAGCTTTTCTGTCTCTTCTTTCCCGATATCGCCCGAAAGGGCGAGCACCGCGCTTCCGGGGGCCAGGTAATTGCGCCGCAGCGCCTCCAGGTCGTCCTGCGTCAGGGCCGTAACGTCGCCTGCAGACCCGATCTGGTCCGATGCGTAGGGGTGGCCCTCGTAGAGCAATTTGTTCATCTCGGTGAAGGTATATTGCAACGGGTCGTCGTCCCTCCTGCGGATGTCGGAGAGCACTTCTTCCTTGATTCTCGCAAGCTCGTCCGGCCGGATCGCGTTCGATACGATCAGCTCCCTGACGAGGGAAAGGGCATCAGTAAAGTCCTTCGTAAGGAACCGGCCGGACAGGCCGAAAACATTCCGCCCGCTGACCGGGCTTATGTCTCCCGCCATCAGATCGATTTTCCTCGCGATCTCCTGCGCGTCCATCTCCTCCGTCCCCCGCAGCAGCAGCCGGGACAATACGTTGAAGCTGCCGCTTTCGCCCCGCCTCTCTTCCTTGAGACCGCCCACAAACCCGATCATGAAGGAGAAACAGGCGCTTGCCGCGTTCCGGTTGTAGACGCACGTCATGCCGTTATCGAGGCGGAAGGTGAAGGGGTTCGGTTCCTTGCGCGGCAGCAGTGCAACGGTGACCCTGGCTTCGCGCCTGAGATAAACATCCATGACCCGTATCAGGTCTTCAGCCGTGACACGGTCAACAGCCGAAAGGTATTTTTCGTCGTAAGCCGGGTCTCCCGTAAGCGTCTCGAAGGTGCCGAGCTGGCGCGCCTTGCCCTGGACGGACTCTGCGCCGTACACATAGGACGCCCTGGCGATGTTCTTTGCTTTTTCGACCTCCCAGGCCCCTATCCCCTCCTCCCGCATGCGGATAAGCTCTCTCTCGAAGGCCTCCACGATTTCTTCGTATCCGCGTCCCCTGAAGGTGGCGAGCAGCACAAAAATACCTCTCCGCACGGGTGTAAACACGTACGAATCGGTGTCTGTGACGATCCCTTCCTTATGCTTCAGTGCAGACTGAAGGCGCGGAGCTGTCCCGTCCGTAAGGACCTTCGAAAGCACATCGAGCGCAGGCGTGTCCTCGTCACTGAACGGGCCGATGGGATAAGAGAGGGCAATATAGCTCTCGGCCACGTCCTTCTCTATGATTTTCAGGCGGTCCTGCGCGCCCGGCGCCTCGGACGGCGGCTGTGCGCTTTTCTCGGGCGGCCCGGAAGGCGTGCTTTCAAGGATATCGAGCATAACGTCTTTATCGAAATCACCCACCACAACGACCGCCATCCGGTCAGGGGTGTAGTGGCCCCCGAAATATGTGACTATGTCGTCCCTGCTGATGGAAGCGACCGACTGCGGGTACCCTGATGGGCCGCCCGTAAGGATGGCCGGGGTAGCTCGCCAGGAAAAGCTCGTTAAAGAGCTTGCGCTGGGGGTCGTCCTCTCCCATCTTTATCTCTTCCAGCACGACTTTCTTCTCTTTCTCAAGCTCTTTTTCGGGAAAGGCAGGATGGAATACGGAATCGAGCCAGGAGCCTCAGCCCCCCTTCGAAGGAGTCACTAGGGACGACAATGTGATAAACCGTGTTGTCGTGCGAGGTGAAGGCGTTGATGGCGCCCCCCATAGCCTCGATCTTCGGGGCAATCTCATACCCCGGCCCGCTGTCGGTCCACTTGAATATAAGGTGCTCTATGAAATGGCTGATGCCTGCAATCTGCTCGTTCTCGAAGGCGCTCCCCACCTGCACCCACACCTGGGCCGCGGCAACGCCCGCACCTTTCCTCTGGTCGATGATGCATCTCAGCCCGTTCTTCAACTGTATCGTTTCCATGCCTTTTCGCACTCTCCAATAATAATATAATGATTTACGCGAAAGAGGAGGAGGCCTTACACGACCCCTCGCTTTCAGGGCGCCGCAATGGCGGCCAGGCGGGTTACTATATCTTTCGTCCCCTCAAACCCTTCGATGAGGTTGGCCGTCGATATCCTCTCGTTCAGCCCGTGCATCCCCATGTTCTCTTCCTTCGTTAAGGTGACCGGGAAAAAACCGTAAGCGGGGATGCCGAGGTTGCGGAAATGGCGCAGGTCCGTAGCCCCGGTCGTCAATGAAGGCAGGACGGGTATGTCGCCCTTCAGCGCCCGCACGGCTTCCTCTATTGCCCGGAAGTAGGGGGTGTCATAGGGGGAGGCGGCGGAATCGGTCCTGCCTGTGCGCAGGACCTCGACCTCTTTGCCTGCCAGCCTCTGCATTTTCCTGATGAAGGCGTCATGGGAGGCATCGGGCAGTATGCGCGCATCGAACTGGGCAGTCGCTTCCGTTGGGATCACGTTCACCTTCTCGCCGCTTGCGAGCATAGTCGAGGTGACGGTATCGCGCAGGATCGAGTTAAGGTGGGGGTCACGCTCGATGTATGCCAGGAATTTCTTGTCGGAAAGGGCCTCTTTCACGCTTCCGTAACGAAAACCGCCTATCTTGCCTTCCTTAAGCATGCCGGCGAGGTACTTTCTCACAAGGCCGATGGCCCGCAAAGGCTGTTTCTCGGCAATGATCCTCCCGGCAGCACGGATGATCTTATCGTTGGCGTTGTCGCCGTGCGGCATCGAGCCGTGGCCGCCGGTCCCTATAGCCTTGAGCATGAACTGGCAAACCTTTTTTTCGGCCACCGCCACCTGGGCATGCAGAAAACCCGCCTCATCAGAGATATCGCCCCCTTCGCTCAATACGAAGGAGGCGCTCGTAAGCTCCCTGGCCTTTTTCAGCACGTATTCGACCCCGAGCTTACCCGAAGTCTCCTCGTCGCCGGTGGCAAGGAAAATCATGTCGCGAGCGGGCGTTATGCCCTGTCTGTGCAGCTCCATGAAAGCAAGAAGCAGGCAGATGACCTGCGATTTCATGTCGATCGCGCCACGGCCGTAAATGAAGCCGTCTTTAATTACGCCGGCGAACGGCGGGACTACCCACCCCTCATTGTGGGCAGGCACAACGTCTATATGGCCGAGCAGCACGACGGGCCTGCCCGGTCTTCTCCCTTTCAGGCGCGCCAGAAGGTTCGCCCGCCTCGGCTCTGGGGAGTAAATCTGCGAAGCGATGCCTTCCTTCTTCAGCATTGCCTCGATGAACCGGACGGCCCCTTCTTCGTTCCCCGGAGGGTTCGACGTGTCGATCTTTATGAAATCGGACAGGGCCTTGACTACCGGATGGCTCGCATCAGCGCTCTTCATAACGCACAATATTCTTCCCTTCACTTTTTGCCCGATATAGAAGCTCGTCGGCGGCGCCTATGAGCTTCTCCGCGTCTCCTTCCTCGTGACAGCCCGCGACGCCGCCGCTGACTGACGCCTGGATCTCTTTTTCCTCATAGGAAAAGGTATGGGCCGCAAGCTTTTGCCTCAAGCGATCCGCTATGACCGCCGAGTCGCGCACATCGGTCTCCGGCAGTATTACGAGGAATTCCTCTCCGCCGTATCGGCCCACGCTGTCGATCCCACGCACCCCGCCCCTCAAGGTGTGCGCAACCCCGACCAGCACGGCGTCACCCGCAAGGTGGCCGTAGATATCGTTGATCTCTTTGAAATTGTCGATGTCGAACATGATAATGGAGAGGTGAGAGCCGTAACGGCGGGACCGCTGCACTTCTTCCTCGAGCTTCGAGACAATAGCAAGGTGATTGTAAAGCCCGGTCAGGCCGTCGCAGACGGAAAGCGATTTGATCTCTTCGAAGAGGTTGATCTTCTCCAGTGCAGTCGTTATGTGCGAACAGAACCTCTTGAAAACCGATTCCTCTTCGTAGCTGAAGGGCTTGCCACGGTATACACCCGCATAGCCGCACGTCCTGCTGCTCGTCGCGAGGGGGACTATCACGGATTTGAAGTCATCGGAAGATGACCGGCTGTCCGCCTTCCCGCTTATAACGACCTTGACCTTCTGCTCCCGCTCCTGCTCCGCGAGACGCGTCATTTTCTTGATAAGCGTGCCTGTTATGACGTCTCCTATGTCCTGACCGAGCCTGACGTTCGGGTAGACATATATCTCGAACTGGCCCTGCCTCGGCACGAGGGCGGCAAAGGCCTCGAAGGAGAGGTAATTCTTTATGAGGGAAAAGGCATGCTTGAAAATCGAGGCAGGTTCTTCCGTCTCGCCTATCATATGCTGCAAGACCTTTAACCAGCTCGAGCTCCAGCAGGTTAAGCTTGTCCGCCTCCCGCCTGCTTTCCATCTCCGAGATGGCCGCGGCGGACTTACGCCTGCCCGCATACTCCTTTATCGCATTCGTGATGATGAGATAGACTTCTTCTTTGCTGGCAATCGGTTTTTCAATGCACGTGCAAGCCCCGGCTTGCAGCGACAAAAGCCTTTCCGCTCCTCCCGCGGTGATTGCTATCACGGGCAGGCCCGGCTCGGCCTGTCGGATACTCTTGAGCATGTCGTCGGGAACGCCGCTTTCCGATGAGGCGATATCGAGGAGAAGCGCTTCCGGTCTTACCGGCGCTATATGGTCCGTTGGGTAACCGGCATGGGAAAGGACTTCGCCTTCGAGATCGCCGTATCCGATGAGAAATGCATCGAACCATTCTCGAAGCGCGGGGTCGCCGGTAACGATGACAAGCCTTTTCCGTTTCTCCATAAAAAAGAAGGGGGGAACAAGTCCCCCCTGATGTTACTTCTTACCTTTCTTATCCTTCTTTGGCGCCGCTTTCTTCGGTGCCGCTTTCTTGGCTCCACAACCTTTCGTTCCGCAAGTCATATCTCTCACCCCCTTTCAAAAACCATATTATGTAAAATGGTCTTTGTTGTCAACAACAATGTTAGCGTTTGTCTGTGCTATGCCGAGACAACTTCCTTCACTTCCGGCACCTGCTTTTTCAGTTCGCTCTCGACACCCATCTTGAGCGTCATCATGCTCATGGGACAGCTGCCGCAAGCGCCCGTCAGCTTCACCTTCACAACGCCGTCCGTCGTAACGTCGACCAGTTGTATGTCTCCCCCATCCCGCTGCAGCATGGGTCTGATCTTCTCTATAACCTCTGCGACTTTTTCTTTCATCGTTTCCTCCGACTTTTTTTGTTTTCCCCCTCGCGGGTTACCTTAGTATAACCCTCCTCAAGGCGCCTGTAAAGAAAAGCAGCGGCATTATTAGGAGAAATCCACCAGGAAACGGTTCACTGATTCAGATCGCCGGCAGGCGTAGCCGGCGCAAGCGAGGCAGGCGCGCCGAGGGCCCTTACGCGCGGCGCTCGAAGCCGGGCAGAGGAGACGATATATTCCTGGAAAACGCGAGCACAGAGATCATGGCGCCCAGGCCCTCCGGGTTGATGAGCCATTTCGCGGCCATCCTATCGGCAGCAGGTATCTCTCCAAGCGCCTCTATCGCTCCGGCTTTACAGAGGAAGCGGTACTGCTCGATCTCCCCTTCCCTGCGCCAGCCTTCTTCTGTGAGCATGGCCGAAAGGTGGTCAAAGTTCACGTGGTGCGTGATATCCATTGAGCCGAGGCCCGCGAACAGGTCTTCCCGTATCTTCCTTTGCTTGTAACCGAGCGCGCTCCCGCCGAAGAACCTGCCTGCGGCAATTTCGGCCCCGTGGTATCCGTAGTCGAAAACGAGAAGGCAGCCCTCGGCGACGATCTTTGAGACGGCGCGGACTATCGGGAGCATGGCGCTCGTCGCCTCCGACACCTGGCCCTGCTGCACATAGACGGGATAGCGGCGAAGGAATTCCGCGAGCTTCGCACCGGCAGGACCGGGCTGCTCGAAGAAGCCGTCCTGCCATCCTACGTAGACCTCCTCTATATCTCCATGCCTGTTGATTACCTTATGGAAGGGCAAAGCGTCGAAGAACTCGTTCGCGATAACAAAGGTCGGGCCTTCCATGCGGGGCGCTTCGTCAAGGCTTTCGACCCATTGTACCTTGCCGCGTCTTTCTTTCTTCCCTTTCTCCAGTATGACGTAGCGTTCCAGGGAAAGGCGGGTGAAGGCCGAGGCGATGTCCGCCGCGAGCCTGCCGGAGGCGCCGCCAAGCTCCAGCACATTTACCGACGATTTGCCGAGGCGCACGCAGACATCTTCGATATAGCGGCCGATAACGCGTCCGAAAACGGCGTGGATTTCGGGAGAGGTAATATAATCGACGCCCTCCTGCTTGCCCGCCCTGTAGTAGCCGTGCCGCTCGTCATAAAGGACGGCCTCCACGAAGCTTTCATAAGTGATGGGCCCTTCGCGGCCGATCCGCGCCCGCAAGGCACCTTCAAGGCGACCGGCGCGCGTCACGTCCGCTGCCGCCCTTCCCCGGCCCCTGACGTCTTTATGCCTTTTTTTTCAGCCGTCATATTTTTTCGACAAGGGCCTTACTTGCCCGCGCTGAGACCGACCCGGAACAGGTAGCCCTGGAAGGCAAAGACCACCCCGTCCGGGACTATCTCACTGACGCGCAGCCCCGGCGAAAGCTCCTGGCCCTCCTGAAGAATTTTTTCGTTGATCCTCGTCACACGCGTTTGCGGCTCGGCGCTGTAAGCATGACCCGATATCCTGAACTCGGGCAAAGCGCCCCTGACGGCGGACGGCAGCTCTCCGATCTCGATCGCCCGGCCTGCGGCCTTCCTGCTCCTTTCCCTCGGGGTTTCCTGTCGCGCAGGCGGCTTCTCGCCCTGGACGGCAGACGGCTGGGGCAGGCGCGATATTTCAAGCGGCCGTGTCGAAGCCGCCGCTTCACCCAACCCTGCGCCTTCCGTCCTGGCATCTTTTCCAACAGGCGCGGCCGCCTTCGTTGCGGCTGCGGTTGCGGCCGGCGGACCCGCCGCCCGATCCGGCAAAGGGGCGCCGTCCGTAACAGGCACGCCTACAGCAACCGATGCCTGGCTTGAGCCGCCTTCGGTAAGGACCGTGCCGGGGGCGGGTTGTGCGGCTTCCTTCGCCCGGCCTGCGGCCTGTTGTATCGCGCTATTTCCTTTTTCCACCTCGCGGCTGCTTATCCACCACATAATTGCGACTGCGTTCAACAGGAGCACGGCAGAGAGGATATAAGGCCACGGGAGCCGCCTTTTGGGCGCGCTCTCCCGGCCGAGGGAAAACATCGTGAGCCTCGGCGCTTCCTCGCGCTCTCTCTTCTGCTCCAGTTTCTTCAGGGCTTCGAGAATATAGGACATGCTACCTGGCCACCTTCTCCGCAAGGACCGGGCCCCGGTCGCCTGCGCCTGCCCCGCTGAGCCGCATGATCGTGCGCGGACCTGCGACCCCGTCCGGCAATATATCCGATGCGATCTGAAATGTCCTTACCTGTCTCTGCAGGGTTTCGTCAAATACGCTTTCCTTCCCGGCGGCCGGCGGCCGGCCGGCCGCGACGGCGAGCTGCTTTTCAAGCCAGGCCACCTGGCTCCCGCGCGCGCCCCGTTTCAGCTCGCCCGCGTAACCCGGCGGCGTGCGCCATAAGACAAGGTAGCTGCCCGACCAGCGCCCGGCTACCCGGCCGGTGTCTACGCGCCTCGTCTCGCCCCCTACCACGACGGTCGCAGTCTCGCCTTTAAGCGCTGTCAGCGTCCCGTAGTATTCGACGTTCTTGTCGTCGATGAGGCTTAGAAAGGCAGGCCGGTTGATCTCCACGAGGGTGCTGATGCTGCCCCTGCCCCAGAGACACGTCAACCCTTGCGACCGTGCCTGTTCGCAGGGCCGCCGCTTGTCCCTCTCATCGTAATGAATACCCCATGCATTGAAAAGCGCCGTATATGCGGCCGCCCGTGTGGCCGTCGGAGTCCCGCCTTCCGGTCTTTCCAATCCGGCCGGCGAGAGGGCAGCGGCTTCTTCTTTCGCAGCGTCCGTTCTTCCCGGTCCCTGTCCGGCCTTTGCCGCCTGCGTCACACCTTCCGCCGCCCGGTGGCCTGCCTGGGCGGCATTGACGGGTTTTCCGCCTGGGACTGCGTAGAGATAATAGAAGCCGGCCGCGACGACGAGCAGGACCAGAAGAGCACCCGCCGCAACAGGGACCAGGGCCCGTCTGCGCGTTCCCATTGCCTCCCTCGCGGCCTTCCGCAATGTCCATACGTCAACGCGCTCCTTGCCGTCCGCGAATGCGCCGAGCATGGCCCTGTCGCATATGACATTGATGAGCCGGGGGACGCCCTTCGTAAGCCGGTGTATCATCCGTATAGCTGCCGGCGTGAAGGGGCGCAGCCTCACGACACCGGCCGCGGACAACCGATAGTCGATGTAGTCGGGGATCTCCCTGCGTGAAAGGGGGCCCAGATGATAGCGGGCCGTGATGCGCTGCGATAACTGGCGAAGCTGAGGCGCTGCAAGCATCTCGCGAAGCTCGGGCTGCCCGATCATTATCATTTGAAGGAGCTTCTGTTGCCGCGTTTCCAGGTTCGTAAGCAGGCGGATCTGCTCAAGCACCTCGATCGACAGGTTCTGCGCCTCTTCGAGGATCAGGACGGCCCTCCGTCCCTTGTCGTGGACGCTCAACAGGTAATCGTTTATCCGGTCGACGAGCGCCTTCACGCTCGTCGTGCCTTCCGGGTAGGCGATCCCGAACTCGTCACAGACGGCAGCCAGCAGCTCGTTAGCCGTTAATTTCGGGTTAAGTATGAAAGCAACTTCTGTACCTTCGGGGATTAATTCGAGGAAACGGCGGCAGACGGTGGTCTTGCCCGTCCCCACCTCGCCCGTCAGGAGGACGAAGCCGCCTTCCCCCGTCGTGCTGAAAAGGAGGTGGGCAAGGGCCTCCTTATGGCCCTCGCTCATGTAGAAGCAGGACGGGTCGGGAACGATTGAAAACGGTTTCTTCGTAAGACCGAAATATTCTTCGTACATGGCCCGCAATTATTGGGGCTCAGCGCCCCCTCCACGAGCAAAGCTCGCGGAGCCACCCCGCTCGGCGCTTCGCATGCGCTCGCTTTGTGGCCGCTGGGGGCCAGCGGCCATCTTTAGGGCTCAGCGCCCCCTCCACCGGCGAAGCTGCGACCCTTCCCTCCTTACGTCGGGCGGGTGCCCCGGCCTCCCTGCTCAGCGCTTCGCATACGCTCGCTTTGTGGCCCTGCTTCAAGCAGCGGGGTCATTCATTATTCACGCTTTCGTTGTTTCCTTTTATGAATGATACCGTCTTTCATCGCCAAAGATCAACAGAATTACAGGAAGAGGCCTATTTCTTCCTTGCCGACCGTGCGAGAAAGAGGATGGAGAGCGCGCAGAAAAAACCTGTAGCGGCTTTAAGGATAAAGAGGAGTGCCCCCGTCGCGGGAACATCGATAAATAACAGGACGAAGGCCAGAAAAGCAAAGAGCAGCAGGCAGACGTGCGCGGTCCTTCTGTCTAAGATGCGCATCGCCTCCCTCACCGGGGCGGCCTGGTCCCGGCGGCCGGGATCGGCGTCCGGCGCCCGCCTCCTGCCGCTTTCCAGAAGCCAGTCCCGCGCCCGGTCGGGCAGCTCCTTGATAAGGGCCGTGTAGTCGATGAGGTCGTTTGCCATAGAGGCGCGCAGGCGTGAAGGATCGACATACGTCTCGAAGGCCTTCTTTACGGAGGGCGCGAGGTGCTCGTTGAAATCGAAGTCAGGATAAAGGGCGAGGCCCATCGCCTCCGTCGTGATGATCGCCTTGGAGAAAAGCGCCAGGTCCGCGGAAAAGCCGATCTTGCGCGCAGCCCCCTTGTTGATGAGCCTGAAGAATATCCACGCGATGCTCGGGTTGGCGGGCGAAAAGAAAAGCTCGCTCAGCACCTCGTAAGCATCCTTCTCGAAGCCTGCCGTATCGCTTGCCTCCGTGACGCGCGCAAGGTGCAGGAAATGCGCCAGGAACCTTTCTATATTTTTGTTCGCGAAGGCCACCAGGCAGCTCGTCAGCTCGCGGCGCTGCTCCTCGTTGAGGTATCCCACCATGCCGAAATCGTAAAAACAAAGGCCATTGCCCTCTATCGCAAAGGAATTGCCGGGGTGGGGGTCGGCGTGAAAGAACCCGTCAATCAATATCTGCTGAAGCTGTGCATCGACGCCGTGGAGGGCAAGCATCTTGCGGTCCAGGCCCTCTTTTTCGACCGCCGCAAGGTCGTCCGTCCTTACGCCGTGGATATACTCCATCGTGAGGACGCGCGAAGTCGTATAGTCCCAGTAGATGGCCGGCACCTTTATGTGCGGGTTGCCGGCGAAGGCGAAGCGGAAGCGATCGGCATTGCGACCTTCGACCGCGAAGTCGAGCTCGCGTCGCGTCCAGTCGGCAAACTCCTTCACTACCTGCACGGGGCTGTACGGGCGCACGGCCGGGACGAGCCGCTCGGCGAGGCGGGTCAGGGCCAGCAGGATGCCTATGTCCTGGTCGATCACCTTTCGTATACCGGGACGTTGGACCTTGACCGCTACTTCCTCCCCGCCGCCGAGGAACGCTCGATGCACCTGCGCGAGCGATGCGGCTGCGACCGGCTGCCTGTCGAACGAGCGGAAGACGGCATCGGGCGCGCCGCCCAGGTCTTCTCTGATAATGCGCTCCACGTCTTCGAAGGGGAAAGGCGTAACGTCGCTTTGGAGCTTGGAAAGCTCGTCCGAAAGCTCCTCGCCGACGAAATCCGGGCGCAGGCTCAGTACCTGCCCGAGCTTGACGAAGGTGGGTCCCAGTTTTTCGAGGGTTTGTCTAAGAAGCGGGGCGGGTATCCCCGCGAGGCCGCTCGGGGCGCGGCGCGCGGCGGCCTTCGACGGGCGTGCCCGAGGGCCGGCCACATCTACAGGGGCCTGACGGCTGAGGCGGAAGCGCGCGGCGAGGTACCTGCCGCCGAGAACCAACACGGCAGCAACGATGAGCCGCAGCCTCCCGAGGCCCGCTATGCGCATCGGTGAAAGCCGCCTTTACTCCGTCTTTATCTCCACTCTCTTTGCCGCCTCATGCGTCTTCGGCAAAATGATCGTGAGGACCCCGTTCTTGAAGCGCGCTTCCACCTTGTCCCTGTCTACGTCGGCGGGCAGGGGAATTACGCGGCGGAAAGGCCCGTAGGCGCGCTCCCTGCGGTGGAGGCCCTTCGTTTGCGTCTCCTCTATCTTTTTCTCCCCCCGGACAATGACCGAGTCCTGGCCGAGCGTTATCGAAAGCTCGTCCGGGCTCATGCCGGGCGCCTCGACCTCTATCCGCACGTCCTCATCCTCTTCGATAACGTCGACGCTCGGCTGGAACCCCTGGCCCGGTATTCTGATCGGCTGGGTCGCGATCCTGGACAGGGGCTCGAACACGGAATCGACCATCCGGTTCATCACGTCGCGCACGGTATCGAAGGGGTTAATCGTCTGCCACGGTCTTCCGTATTGCTGCTCTTCTCTCTTCTTTCCCTCCGCCATGACAAACCTCCACTTTTTTTAAACGTAATGCAGGGGCGGGTTGGGCGCAACGGAAAACGGAAACGAAAAAGCGGGTGTAAATTGCGATGCAGTGCCTGTTACGAGCCGAAAAGGCGCACGTGCTCCTGCTTCACGCACCTGTCCATGACGAATATGATCCCTTCGCCCTCGGCCAGGGCTTTGGCCTCTTCGCTGACTATGCCGAGCTGGAGCCATATCGCCTTCGGCCGCAGCCGCACGGCCTCCCGCACTACGGGCAATACCTTGTCGGCCTTCATGAATATATCGACGATATCGACCTTTTCCTTGATATCGGAGAGCGACTTGTAAGAAGTCTGCCCGAGGATCGTCTCCTGTCCGGGGTTTACCGGGATAACCTTATACCCTTTACCCATCAGGTAGCGGGCGACGCCGTTGCTCGGTTTATCGGGGTCGGCCGAGAGGCCGACTACGGCGATGACCCGGCCGGCCGAAAGAAGCCCTTCGATGGTCTTGTCGCGCTCTTTGCCCGGACTGTTTTCCATGTCTTTCTCCATACCCCATTCTATTTCCCTGACAGCGCCAAGTCAAGGCCGGCCTTGGTCGTGGGACTTCCCATAACCCCCCATCTGTGCTACTCTAATACGAGTATGTTTGGTATAGGTCTGCCCGAACTCATCATCATTATTATAGTTGCCCTCCTCGTTGTAGGCCCGACGAAGCTGCCTGAGGTGGCGCGGTCCCTCGGCAGGGCCCTCGGGGAATTCAGGCGGATGGCCGACGATGTCAAAGAGACCATCGAGCAGGAGATGAACGTCGAGGAGGAGAAGGGCGGACAGGAGAGCGGAGAGGCGTCCAAGAAGGGCGAGGCCGAAGCGGCCGCCGTTGGCACACCGGGCGTGAGCCCCGTCCCCGCCGAAGGCGAAGGGGGCGACCCCGAAGGCGGAGAGGGTACGCCGGCTGCAGGCGAAGGAAAGCCGGAAGAGCCTGCGGAGGGCACAGGTCCCGGAGAGCGCAAGGAACCCTCGGAGGGCACAGGTCCCGATGTACGAAAGGACGCATGATAGAGGAGAAGAAGCCCTTCACGAGCCACCTGAAGGAGTTGCGGGACAGGCTGGTCGTCAGCCTGATCGGCCTGGGCATCGCTTTCATAATCACCTACAGTTTTAAAGAGAGAATATTCCACTTCCTTATGCAGCCTTTCATCGAGGTGATGCCTGCGAACAGCTCCTTCATATTCACAAGCATCACCGAGGCTTTCATAACGTATTTCAAGGTCTGCATCGTGGCAGCCCTGTTCCTGGCATCCCCCCTGATCCTCTACGAGGTCTGGATGTTCGTCTCGCCCGGCCTTTACCAAAAGGAAAAGAAGTACATCGCCCCCTTCATCATTTTCGGGAGCTTTTTCTTTATTTCCGGCGCGCTTTTCTGCTATTACGTGACCATGCCGGTCGTCTACCATTTCTTCGTGAGCTATGCCGGACACATGATCGTTCCTATGCCTTCCCTCAAGGAATACATGAGCCTCACCCTCAAGCTGCTGGTCATCTTCGGCCTGGTGTTCCAGATGCCGCTCGTCGCGTATTATTTGGCAAAGGCGGGTATAATCAATTACAGTATGCTAGCGAAGAAGAGGAGGTACGCCATCCTCGGCATCGTCGTGATGTCGGCGATTATCACGCCGCCGGAGGTGTCGAGCCAGTTTATGATGGCGCTGCCTATGTACGGCCTGTTCGAGCTGAGCGTCCTTATCGCGAGGGTCTTCGGAAAAAAGGAGGTCGTCGATGGAGGAACGGCTTAACTGTGTGATACTGGCGGCCGGGATGGGCACGCGGATGCGCTCCGCTGTCCCTAAGGTCGCCCACCCGATCATGGGAAGGCCGATGGTACGCTACGTGACGGATACCGCGGCCGCGCTCCGGCCGGAGAAGATCGTCGTCGTCACCGGGCACGGCAGCGATGTTGTAGAGGCGTGTCTGGCCGATACCGGCGTATCCTTCGCACGCCAGACGGACCAACTGGGGACTGCCCACGCGCTCCTTACAGCCGAGCCGCACCTTGGTCCCGGCGACATCCTGGTGCTTTACGGCGACGTCCCCCTTATCCGGGCCTCGACGCTCGCCGCGTTCATCGCCTTCTTCCGGCACTCGGAAGGCATCTGCTTCATGACGACGAGGGTGGACGACCCTTCCGGCTACGGCAGGGTGATCGTCGGCGACCGCGACACTATAACGGGGATAATAGAGGACAGCGAGGCGGAAGGCGACGTGCGCCGCATCGATGTCATCAACACGGGGATCTGCATGATAAGGCGGGACCTCCTTTCCCTCGTGAAGGCAGTGAAGCCCACCAATAAGAAGAACGAGTATTACCTGACCGACGTGTGCAAGACCGCGCAAGCGGCCGGCATCAACGCGACGGCCTTTTTTCATCCGCGCGCATCCGAGGTGCTGGGCGTCAACGACCGCGTCGACCTGCTGGAAGCTGCCCTTACCGTAAAAAACGCCATCCTCGACCGTCATATGAAGGCCGGCGTCACCATCATGGGCAGGAACACCTATATCGAGCCGGACGTAGCGATCGGGCAGGACACGGTCGTCTATCCGGACTGCTACCTGATGGGCAAGACGGAAATCGGCAGCAATGTTTTCATCGGCCCCCACGTAGTAATAAAGGACTCCATTATCGGCAACGGCGTCAGGATCGAGGGGTTTACCTCAATCGACGGCGCGAAAGCGGCGCCGGGCGCAAAGATAGGCCCCTTTGCGCGCATCCGGCCGAACACGGTCCTTGCGGAAAACGTCCATATAGGGAACTTCGTAGAGCTGAAGAACTCTACCGTGGGGTTGGGCTCGAAGGCAAACCACCTTACCTATATCGGCGACGCTCAAGTCGGGGCGGGCACCAATATAGGCGCAGGCACCATTACCTGCAACTACGACGGTAAAAAGAAATACAGGACGACGATAGGGGACCGCGTTTTCGTCGGCAGCAACACGGAGCTGGTTGCGCCCGTCACGCTGGGCGACGATGCATATGTGGGCGCCGGCTCGACGATCACGCGCGACGTCCCGGAAGGGGCATTGGCTGTAACACGGGCGAAACAAAAGCATATCGAAGGCTATTCAAGGAGGAAGAAATAATGTGCGGAATAGTCGGATATATCGGCCAGGATGAAGCATACCCCGTCCTGATAGAAGCCCTTAAAAGGCTTGAGTACAGGGGCTACGATTCCGCAGGGATCGCCGTCTCGTGCGACGGCAAGATAGAGGTCGCCCGGCAAAAGGGCAAAGTGGAGGAGCTCCGGAAGCTGTGCGACGGGCGGCTTCAAGGGGCGCCTGGGCATCGCCCATACCAGGTGGGCCACCCACGGAACGCCTTCCGAACGTAACGCCCATCCGCACAGGGCGGGCGACGTGGTCGTCGTCCACAACGGCATCGTCGAGAACTACGTCGAGCTGAAGGAGCACCTGCGCGGCCTCGGCCACAAGTTCCTGTCCGATACGGACACCGAGGTCATACCCCACCTCATCAGCGAGCACATCAAAGAGGGGGCGGACTTCGCGGAAGCAGTGCGCCTATCCTTAAACGAGATGGCCGGCTCCTACGCGCTCGCCATCGTCAGAGAGAACGAAAAAACGCTGATCGCGGCAAAAAAGGAGAGCCCCCTCGTCCTCGGCATCGGCGACGGGGAGTTCTTCATAGCGAGCGACGCCCCCGCCCTGATCGGCAGGACGAACAGGTTCATTTTCCTGGAAGATAACGACCTCGCCGTCATGAAAGACGGCAAGCTGACCCTCATGGATACTTCCGGCAAACCGGTCGAGCGCCCTGTACACATCATCAACTGGACGGGCGCCATGGCCGAGAAGGGCGGCTACAAGCACTTCATGCTGAAGGAGATTTACGAGCAGCCCAGGGCCATCTCCGAGACGCTCCTCGGAAGGGTGAAGGAGGAGCGGGGAGAGGTCGATTTCGAGGAGCTGAAGCTGCCCCCCTTAAGCAGGATCAAGCGGACCTGGATGATCGCCTGCGGCACATCGTACCACGCGTGCCTTATCGGAAAGCACCTCTTCGAGGAAAACCTGCGCATGCCCGTCGAAGTCGATATCGCGTCCGAGTTCCGCTACAGGAACCCGATCATGGGGGCGAACGACATGCTCATCCTCGTGTCGCAGTCGGGGGAGACGGCGGATACAATAGCGGTCATGAAAGAGGCGAAGAAGAGGGGCGTTTTCACGCTGGCCATCTGCAATGTCCTGGGCAGCACGCTTGCCCGCGAGGCGGACGGCGTCATTTTCACGCACGCGGGGCCGGAGATCGGCGTCGCCTCGACAAAGGCGTTTACAACGCAGATATCGGTCCTCTTCCTGCTCATGCTCCATCTGGGCAGGAAGCTGGGCGTCATGGACCAGGAGGCGCTCAGCGCGAAGATAGGCGAGATCAGGAAGATACCCCACAAGATACAGCGCGTTCTCGACGCGTCGACGAACATGGAAGACCTTGCCCGCAAGTATATGCACTACAAGAATTTCCTCTATCTCGGCAGGGGCATAAGCTACCCCGTCTCGCTCGAAGGGGCGCTCAAGCTCAAGGAGATATCGTATATCCACGCAGAGGCGTACGCGGCAGGGGAAATGAAGCACGGCCCCATAGCGCTCATCGACGAGCAGATGCCCGTAGTCTTCGTCTCACCCGGCGACCAAACCTACAAGAAAACGTGCAGCAACGTGGAAGAAGTCGTCTCGCGGCGGGGCAATATTATCCTGTGCACGGACCTCGACACCCACGAAATGTCGCCCAAGGCGTCAACCATATTGACCGTGCCCGGAGACGCTCTACGAGCTTCAGCCCATGGTATTCATCGTCCCATTGCAGCTCTTCGCATACCACATAGCGAACCTCCTGGGGACAGACGTAGACCAGCCGAGGAACCTGGCAAAGAGCGTGACGGTGGAATAGAAGTTTAAGAACCGGGGCGAACGGGTGCTGCAACGTTCAAGCATTTGGATGCCCGGAGCATCGAGCCTACGAACCGCTGAAAGCCACAATTAAATGCAGTAATCACTGCAAAATGCTTGCACCTACGAAGCAAGCATATAAGGTTTTCATTCTAAAGTGATCATCGCACTTGCCACACCGGCATGGCCGGAGGTGGTCACCTGTCAGCAGGCTTGGCATGGGAAACGTTCTTTTCCACAGCCCCAGTATCCATCCTTTTCAGCTACAGGATATAGTCCCTGGGCCATGAGCAACAAGCGCAGAAAGATGTTGTTAAACCTGCGCTGTTCTTGTTAGCATATAGACGTAAAACACCAAACGAGTGCACAGGAGGGGCAGACCGTGAAAAACAGGGCCTTGCAGCATTGGTAAAATCCATGGGATTGAAACGGGGAAGTATTCATCCTTGCAACCTGTTTGCCTCCTGAAAGATCCGTTAGTTGTCCTTTTCGGTATACGCCGCAGGACCGGACGGCTTTGCCAATGTCCCCTGGGGGGCGACGAAGTTGCAAGTCGACCAGGCGATGGCGCGGCAGGGATCCAGGCCCGATCCTCGTAATCTATGCAGTCCTGGGATTCTTGTGCCGCCTACCATGGTAATCTGGCCGGGACCCCCGGATACCTTGAGTTTATTTTCTTAACGACACTTTCTACTCCGGCCGTTTTATGATCCAGATGAGCGATGGTGGTGGTACCGTGCAACGTGCATGCTCGAAGTTCTTACCCATTATTCAGGCCAAATACGGCCCGCCAACGCAAACGGGTAATCGGCAGGGCATGACAGAGTTTCAATGGGACGGGCTTCAACCTCCCGGTTCCCGGACGCTGTCCAGATATATATGCTCCTGCGACCGAATCCGAACGCTGCGGAGGGCAGTACTGTACCAGTATCTTTACGATTATGTTAAGAACACCGGTCTGCAGCAGCATCTCGCCGGCCAGGACAGGAACGGATTGTAATGTTATTAGGAGACCTTAAAGCGAAAAGAGCCTCCAAGCAGGAGTGACGGGGGGATAAGTCTCTCGACTCGCACTTCTGCGTGCCCTCACAGACTCCCCACGTCCCGATTGCCGTGCGAAATCTTCAACGTTTCAGTTCATCGGCGAGGTGAGGCTTCGATGGAGCTATGCGAAACTGGCCTACTGCTATGCGATTACTCGAACGAATGGGACAGATAGCAACACACGTCGCCTACGTTCGTCTTTTGCCTGTTTTCCGCCTTCGCGAGAAATACAGCTTGATGCCCCTGTAAAACAGCCCGACCCCGAGCCATGCAAAGACGACTGCCAGGGGGTACACGAGCAGGCGCGGGAAGAGCGCGAATAGGCCGGCGAGTATCAGCAGGAACGCCCCGATGCTCGTCATCATCCGGGCTTCGACCGGCTCCAGCACGCGCCTGCCCGTGAAAGCGGCGCCGATTGCGTTGCCGATGCGGACCGCTCCGGCCGCCGTCCGCCCGACGCTGCCGCTTCCGGTCGCTACCAGCGGCCGTGCGCGGCGCCGTCCGCCGAGGGAGCGCACCTTCTGCTTTTCATCCAGCACTATCTCCGTTGCCTGCGCGAGGTCCTGAAGATACATCTCCTCCATCCCGCGCGCAAAGGTTTCGTCCTCCACTACCGCGTCCAGCTCGCAGTTGGCGAACCAACTGCTGATATTGAGGTTCGTCGAGCCGACACGCGCCCAGCGCCCGTCGGCAACCGCCGTTTTGGCGTGCAGCATGGTCCCGTTCCATTCGAAGACGCGCACGCCTGCTTCAAGTAGAGGACGGTACCCTGCCCTCGATAAAGGCCTTAGAACGGGGATGTCCGTCCCGTTAGGTACGAGGAGGCGCACGTCGACGCCGTCCTTCGCCGCTGCTCTCAGGGCTTGCACAAAGGTAGGCATGCCCGCCGTAATATGCATCGGTCAACCAGATCCTTTTTCTCGCAAGGGCGGCGATGAGCTGGTCCAGGCGCAACATGCCCGCCGTCGCAGGCAAGGTGGCTACAATGCGCAGCGCCATGTCGCCGGCCGGAGAAGCCGCTTCGCTGCCGGTTATCTCCCATTCCGGAATCGGCTCACCCATCATGGCCCACACTTGCGCAAACGCGCGCTCGATGTCCGCAACGGCGGGCCCGCGCACCTCTACCCCGGTATCACGCCACGGCTCTATCTTTTTCTCAGGGACGCCCTTCCACATCCGTCCGATGCATAAGCCGCTTATAAAACCGACTTCTCCGTCGATCGCGATCATCTTGCGGTGATCGCGCGAGAACCAGCCAAAGGGACTGTCGAAGCGCGGAGGATTGTAGCAGCGCACCTCGGCGCCTGCCGAGCGTAGGCGGTTCCAGAACCGCCTGGAGGTATGCCCGAAGCTCCCCAACCAATCGTAGATAACCCGGACGTGCACGCCTTGTGCGGCCTTGGCGATCAGCGCGTCGGCAAATTCCCGTCCCGTATCGTCTTCATGAATGATGTAAGCCTCGAAGTGGATGTGGCTTTTCGCCGCTCCTATGGCGTGCAGCCAGGCCGGGTAATTCTCATTCGCGTCTTTGAGCAGCCGGACGTGATTACCTTCGAGGAGAGGGGCGCCGCAGGCGCGCGAAAAAGCCTGGTCGGCGTGGACGCGCACTCCTTGAAGGTATGGTGTTCCTGGTTGATGCGTCGCATTACGGACTTCATGATCTCATGATTCTTTTGATGCCGCCCGCCCCTTAAGAGACCGTCATCCTACATTGTACAGCAGTAACCGGCGAAAAATATAGGCTGCCGTTAGTTTGCGTCGGTCTAAGGTGAACCCTGCATCCCCGACACTGCCCACAGGTACAGGGAGGCCATCGAGCCGTAAGGCGAATAACGCTTCCTGTAACGCTCGAATTGCTCTCTCGTCAGCTCCTTCAGCCCGTACAGGCTCATCATGCCCCGCCGTATGGCCTGGTCGCCCCAGCTTACGACGTCCGGCCGGCAGAGGGAGAAAAGCAGGAGCATCTCGGCCGTCCAGACGCCTATGCCGCGCAGGGACGAAAGGTGCTCGACGACGTCAACGTCGGCCATCTCCTGAAAGCGGGAGAACTCCACCAGGCCGCTCGCGGCCGCCTCGCCTATCCCCTTGATGTATTCCGCCTTACGCCCTGACAGCCCGCATTGCCGGAGATCGGAAACGTCCGTCCCGGCGATGCGCTCCGGCGTGACCTCGCCGAGAAATGCGCGCAGCCTCCCCCGTACGGCGTTGGCCGCTTTGTTCGATATCTGCTGAGCCACGATGCTCATGACGAGCGCATCGAACGGGTCAGGCCTTATCTCCCGCTCGATCGGGCCTATCATGTCGATTGCCGCTCCGAGCTTTTTGTCGCGCCGTTTGAGGTGCTCTATCTCGGTCTGCCCGTATCTGAATATCGGCACGCCGCCGCCCTCCTTGTGTTGTCGGCCGAAAGCCTTCGGTTTCTTCGTCAACGATACCGGACGGCCAGGATAAGCACCGTGCACACGAGCACGAACGTGACGAAATTGGCGACGATGATCGGCAGGCAATGGGTGTAAAAGCCATAAATCATCCAGAGAAAAATGCCCGTCGCGTTAAGGCTTATCATGGCAAGGGAGAGGTCCTTCGCAGATTTGACGCGCCACGTGCGGATGACTTGGGGAATAAAGGCCATAGTCGTAAAAGCGCCGGCGACCAGGCCCAGCACCATGACGGGGTCGAAGTTTAAGATCATGACAAATAATTTAGCATAATTCGCAAGGGCCGTCTCCGGTCCCCGGCTTGCTTCGCGCTTCGGATGTCGCAGGGGCCGCCCAACGGGCGTTTTACAGCCAGCGGACCTCCCTGTCCTTCCTCGGGATCGTCTCGTGCTAGCGGTGCCTGGGGTAGCCGACCATGATGGCGCTGTAGACGTTCCGGTCGTCGGACAGCCCCAGGCGGCGGGCTATCTCCTTCGAGAAACCGGCGGCGATCAGCAGGAAGCCCGCCCAGCACGTGCCGAGGCCGAGGCTCTGGCGCCATCATCTCCATGTTCCTCACTGCGATGGCGCAGTTTTCTGGGCGGACCGGTTCGACCGCTCCCCATGGACCGCTATCAGGCGGGGGCTTCCGCAGCACTACGCCCGCCGGACGCCCTTTCCGCCGTGCCTCCCTGAACCGCTCGTAATAGCGCATCGACCGTTCCACCATCGCGTCCCCGTACCGGAGGCGCGCCAGCTTCCTGCCCAGGGGGTTGCCCAGGGGCCTCAGCTTCTTCCACATGATCCCGACGACGAGGGATTCAAGCTCTTCGAGGAGCGCCCTGTCCCGGACGATGACGAAACCCTCCGTTTGGGCGTTGGACGCCGTGCCTGCGTGCGTGCCTGCCTCGATCAGCCGCTCCAGGACCTCCCTGGGGACGCCCTCCTCCTTGAAGCTCCGCGTGGAGCGGCGGAGCAGGAGGAAGTCCCTCATGGCGTCGGGGGCGATCCGGCACGTCCGTTCCTCAAACCCCTCGGCCGGCAGGGCGCGGTGGGAAAGGGCGCCTGTCGGGCATATGGCGACGCAATGGCCGCAGAGGCTGCACCGGTCCTGCAGTTCAGGCTGCATAGCCGGGGGCGCGCCGCCGGGAGGCCCCGCCTTTATAATGCCCGCGGGACACTCATCGACGCACCACCCGCACCGGGTGCAGCGGTCCGCCTCTATCTCTACCATGGCCTGTAGCTTTTCCTCCCCTGCTTTCGCTCATCGTCCCTGACATGAGATTCTTGCAGATCGGCGGAAAAAAGGCAAAGGATAAAATAGGCCGTCTCCCGGGAAATGCCTCTTACAATCGCACGCCGGGATATAGACTATCGGGCAGACCGCCCGTGTCCGCCCCGCTCTGGCGGGCCTTTTCGGGTCTTAAAAGGGTCCGGGAAAACAGTATACTAGATTTGCCAAAGGAGGTGGCTGTTATGTCTGCCTATTCCGAGCTGGTGATGGACCATTACATGCGCCCGCGCAACAGGGGAAAGATCGAGAACCCCGACGGCGTCGGCGAGGTCGGCAACCCCGTGTGCGGGGACATGATGACGATCATGATAAAGGTGAAGGAGGGCCGGGTCGAGGACATCAAGTTCGAGACCTTTGGGTGCGGAGCGGCCGTGGCCGTATCGAGCATCGTTACCGAGATGGCGAAGGGAAAGACGCTCCAGGAGGCGCTCCAGATAAAAACGGAGACCCTGGCGGCCCAGTTGGGGGAGCTGCCGAAAAACGAGCTTCATTGCTCGAACCTGGGCGCGGACGCCCTTCATAAGGCGATCATGGACTATTACGACCGGCAAAAGGGCCGGCCGAAGAAGACGAGAGGGCGGAAAGGTCGAATACCAGGGACAGGGGGCAGCATTGCTACTGCCCCTATTGCGAGCACGAGCTTTCCTCCGGGGCGGCCCTGTGCAGCAACTGCGGGAAGTCTACGGGCGCTTAAGTGACCGGTCGAGCGCTGAGGGGATAATGACGATGATCTATCTTGACAATATATCGGGAACGCCGCTGCACGCCGACGTAAAGGCGGCTATGGTCCGGTACATGGAGAACGGCTTCGGCAACCCCATCAGCCAGCACAAGGTGGGGGACGCCGCAATGGAGGCGCTGGAGGGCGCGAGGCAGGAGGTCGCCCGGCTGATCGGCGCGCAGAAGGGAGAGATCGTCTTCACGTCGGGGGGGACCGAATCGGTCAACCAGGCCGTAAAGGGCGTGGCCTTTGCTATGGCGAACAAGGGGCGCCACATCGTTACGTCGAACATCGAGCACCAGGCGGTCCTGCGGTCGCTGAGGACGCTTATGAGGATAGGTTACCAGGTCACCTCCCTGCCCGTTGACGAATACGGCCTCGTTGACCCGGCGGACGTGGAAAAGGCGATAACGGACCAGACGACGCTCGTGAGCATAATGCACGCGAACAACGAGATCGGGACTATCGAGCCGATAGAAGAGATATCGAAGATAACGCGGAAGAAGGGCGTGCTGCTCCATACGGACGCGGTCGCTTCGGCGGGCGTCGTCCCGGTGGACGTCGAGGCCCTCGGCGTCGATCTATTGAGCATGGCCGCCAACCAGTTCTACGGGCCGTCCGGCGTGGGCGCCCTTTACGTGCGCAGCGGCGTCAAGGTGGCCCCCCTGCTCGATGGGGGCATACAGGAGAACGGCCTGAGGGCGGGGACGCAGAACATGATCGGCATCGTCGGTATGGGAAAAGCGGCGGAGCTTGCCGGGCGTGAGATGTCGGGCAGGACGGAGCACCTCCTGGGCCTGAAAAAGGCCTTTCTGAAACGCATCGGCGAGATCGACGAGGTGCTCGTCAACGGCCATCCGACGAAGAGCCTTCCCAATCTCATCTCATGCTCCGTCCGTACGTGGAAGGGGAATCGCTGGTCCTCATGCTCGACGAGGAGGGCATCTGCGTCTCCACGCGCTCTGCCTGCGCGACGGGGTCGCTGCGGGCCTCCCACGTCCTCACGTCCATCGGCCGTGACTACGCCTCCACCCAGGGGACCCTTATCTTTTCCTTCGGCATCGAGAACACGATGGACGAGATTGACGCATCGATGGACGCCTTCAAGAGGAGCGTCGATTTCTTAAGGAGCATGTCGCCCTTATATCAGAAAAAGTAACCGTTTTCGCTTGCAGCAACAGACAGGCTTCATCCCTGCCATATAAACCTCCTCCCGCAAAAAAAGGGCGGAAACTTGACATTTCGACATTATTCCTTCAAAATAGTCGTGATCCGCTAAGTGCGCCCCAGTTCCTCATAAAGCTTTCTGAAGTAACAGAAAACGAAAAGATAGACTCAGTTCTACTGGATGCAGACCGATTGTACGGAACGGACCGGAAAAGGAATACCCAGACAGGACCGGTAAATCCGCAGGGATCGATTTCTGAAAGGAGGCTGAGCAAAGATGGCCGGAACAAGAATCGAAAGCAAACCGGAAAGGATACGCTCCGTTGAGGCCGCGGCAGGCGGCCCGCAAGCTGCGGCATATGGGCGCGCACCAGTTTGCTGTCCCGGACCGGGGCGGCAGGCACAGCAGATGCGCTCCACCCACAAGGACAAGTGGATGCAGGGCAGTTTCGAGTTCACGGGGCGGCCCTCCCCAAAAGATCGATCGAACATGCCCGCCCGGACGGCAGAGCCCGACGTATATTACAAAGCCGTCTTCGAAACGATGACGGAAGGCGCGCTCATTCTCTCGCCCGACGGGGCCATAATTCACAGCAACCCCGGATTTTCGGATATCGTCAATCTTCCGCCGCAGAAGCTCGCCGGCACCTCTATTTCCCGGCTCGTCCTGGACGAAGACCGCGCGCTTCTCGAAGGGGTGCTGAAGAACGGCCGTGAGGAACAGGCGCAGGCAGAGGTAGTACACCTGTCGGCCGGCTCCTGTGTGCGCGCAGTGCGGTTGTCCGCCACCGCCCGGACGATGGGAGACCAGGCGAGGATCTGCATGGTCGTCACAGACATCACGAACCGGCTCGAGGCCGAGGACGCGCTTAAGCAGACAAAGGACCGGCTCAATCGCGCCGTCGAGACGCTCCAGGAATCCCAGGCAAAATATATCGAGCTGTTCGAGCACGCAAACGACATCGTGTTTACCCTCGACCTTCAGGGGAAGTTCACGTCGGCTAACGGCATGACATACCGGAAGCTGGGCCGCGAGCCGAACAGCATCATCGGGAAGGATTTCCACGATATCTTCACGTCGGAACATCCGAAGTTCGCGTCGGGGCTGATCGAAAGGGTCCTGGCAAACAAGCCGCACCTGCTCGAAGACCAGCCGTGGGAGCTGGAGGCAGCCGCGGCGGACGGCTCGGTCATAAATTTCGAGATGCGCGCGCATTTTATGCTGGACAAGGAGAGCCTTGTCGGGATCCGCTGCGTAGTCAGGGACATCACGGAGCGCACGCAGGTGGAAATGGAGCTGAGCCGGCTTGCCACCGCCATAGAGCAGGCAGTGGAAAGCGTGATCATCCTCGATAAGAACGGCAAAATACAATACGCCAACAAGGCTTTCTTCCGCATCAGCGGCTATTGCAGGGAAGAGGTCCTGGGCAGGACCACGGCATTTCTGAAAAGCAACAAGAAGGACGATGAGACTTTCTATCGCGGCATGTTGAGCACAGTCAGCACGAAGAGCGTCTGGACCGGCCGCATCTCCAACAGAAAAAAAGACGGGTCGATGTATGAGGCCGAGACGACCATTTCGCCGGTGAGGGACAAGTCGGGTAAGGTAGTTAACTACGTGGCCGTCGAGAGGGACGTCACGGAAGAGGTGAGACTGGAGCGCCAGTTGAGGCAGATGCAGAAAATGGAAGCCATAGGCACGCTCGCGGGCGGCATAGCCCACGACTTCAACAACATCCTTTCGGCGATCATCGGCTTCTCGGAGATGTCCATTGAGGATATCGACGAAGGACACCCGGCCAAGCATTACGCCTCCCAGATACTGCGGGCGGCAACGAGGGGAAAGGACCTTGTCCGCCAGATCCTGGTCTTCAGCCACCGAAACGAGGAGGAGCGGAAGCACTTCAAGCTGGGCGGCATTATCAAGGAGGCGCTAAGGCTGCTCCGCGCCTCTTTGCCCTCCACCATCGAGATCACCGAGCATGTGGAGGAGGAATCAGGCGTTGTCTTCGCCTCCCCCACGCAGATACACCAGGTGCTCATGAACCTCTGCACAAACGCGGGCCACGCCATGAGAATAAAGGGCGGCGTTCTCGACGTCTCCCTTTCCGACTTCGTGCTCGATTCAGCGACAGAGGCGCCCTATCTCGGGATGGAGCCCGGCTCGTACCTGAAAATATCGGTAGCCGATACGGGCGAAGGCATAACCCCGGATGTCCTCGACCGTATCTTCGATCCGTTTTTCACCACGAAAAACCCGAGCGAAGGGACGGGCATGGGGCTTGCGGTCGTGCACGGCATCGTGAAGAGCCACGGAGGCGCCATAACGGTCAAGAGCACGCCCGGAAGGGGCTCCGTCTTCACCGTCTACTTCCCGAGGATCGACCAGACGCTCGTCGAGGAGACGGAGGTACAGCTCGCGCTCAGCATGGGGACCGGGCGGATACTTCTCGTAGACGACGAGGACCTGCTCGTCGAAATGGGCACATCGATGCTCCAGCGACTGGGATACGAGGTACATGCCGTGCGCGATAGCCTGGAAGCGCTCGAGGTCTTCCGCCAGGATCCGGCCAGGTTCGACCTGGTCATCACGGACCAGACCATGCCGCGCCTGACGGGGACGGAGCTGGCCAAGGAGCTGGCCGCTCTAAGGCCCGATATACCCGTTATCCTCTGCACGGGCTTCAGCGAGATGGTGAGCCGCGAAACGGCCAAAGATATGGGCATCCGCGATTTCCTGACTAAGCCCGTTTCACGCAGCGAGCTTGCGGAAAGCATAAGGCGCGTGATGGAAAACTAAAGAACAGGCTTGAAAAACCGGCGGCCCGGACGGGCAAGGGCGCAACCCGGGCGGCCGGGAACCGGCAGGAGCGGCCAAAGGAGGGGCAATGGACATCAAGGACAAGGCCATCGACATATGCCTCAGACCTAAGGAAATCTGGCCCGAGATAAAGCGGGAGCATTCGGGCTCAAGGGATCTTTTCGAGTCTTACGCAGCAGTCCTTGCCGGCATGCCGGCCGCCGCCCATCTGATAGGTGCGACCGTTGTGGGCATCTCTTTCATGGGCGTCCGCTACCGCGCGCCGTTCATCCCTGCCCTCGGGTACGCGGTCCTTTTCTACTGCTTCTCCCTGGCCGGGCTTTGCATCTTCGCCCTTGCAGCAGCCGGCCTCGCCCCCAGGTCCGGCTCAGGACATACCTTTCAAAACGCACTGAAGCTGGGCGTTTATTCCTCGACGCCCTGTTGGATAGCAGGCGTTCTTTTTGTCGTCCCTGTCCTAATGCCTGTTGTCGTCCTTTTTTCCCTGTACGGCTTCTACCTTCTCTACCTGGGGTTGCCCGTGCTGATGGAGACGCCGCCGGGGAAGAGGCCTTTCTATCTTGCGTCCCTCATCGCAGTCGGTTTCGTCATCTCCGCAGTTGCCTGCCTCCTCGCGGCCTCATTCTTTCCCCAGGGCCGCATGGGCGTCGTCTGATAGATTCTTTTAGGTCCGTTTATAAAGGAGGGGCTCACGACCCGGATCCCGGATCGTGAGCCTGCGGTTTAGAGAGAAGCATTTGGAGGCATAAGCGGGAGGCCTCTCGGCCTTGATAGAAGAGATAAAGCAAGTCGCGTGCCGCAATGCAACCACATGCGGATTACCCTGTATAAACGGTCATTTTATGGCAAAGAGTCATGCGGGCAATCATGAGGGGGCATGGGCGCTTTCGGTAATATGGCAGCCGTCTTGCGAGGCCGCAGGGAGCACCCTGTGGGCGGCTGAACACCGGCAGACGGTGCATTCTTCGCCTTCAGGAAGCGCGTGTGCGAAAAAGACGTCCGGGTGTGCGGAAAAGGCCGCTATTCTTCCTCGACCTCGATCTTCCGGCCGTCTCCTCCCGGCGTCCGCCCCTCGTTGATGAAGGCGGCAAAAGGCGTATTGAAGAAGCGGATCTCGGAGTGCTCCTGGTACTCCCTCTGCTTTCCGTTCTTGCCGAGGTCCAGGATCACGCCTTTCAGGACGAGAAAGGCCTCCTTGTCCACGCTCGCCTCTTCGCACCACCCTTTCAGCGTATCGTCCCCTTCACCGACTACGAACTGATACTTCTTCTTCAGCAGGAGCGCGTTGACGCGCTTCACGTGCTCCCTGTTGCCGATGTCCATTATGTATTTTCTTTTGCAGAACATAGAGAAACATGAGAGCGAGATATAGTATTGTCAAGGGATTGTGGGATCACGGTACGCCGGGCTCCGGGTCGGCTATTCCAGGCTCTCTCCGGGCCGCGCCCAGGAGGATATCACAATCCAAGCCTTGTAAGACTTTAATAAAAGAGCGATAATTATGGAGCCGATACCATATTGATGGACAAATTCGGGGGGCGAGCCGGTCCACCTCAAGTCTAGATACCACGCTGGGTTTCGGGGACAAGAGAATAAAGCCGTCGCCCTCCGTTCTCTTTGCAGGCCACGCCGTATTCTCCGGATAGAAGTCCCATCTTTTAAGCCGTTGTGTATGAGCCGGTCTGGTTGCCCTGGCCGGATTGAGCAGACTGCATGTACTTACTTATCGCGTCCAGCATCATTTGCACGAAAAGGCTTTGAGTATACTGAGTGCCGGATGTCGAGCTTGTCGACGTGCTGCCGGTCGTGCCGGAAGCCGTCGAAGTCGCGTCGGACGCCGTTGAAGTCGTGCCCGTGCCTGACGTGCTTGAGGAGGACGCACTTGCGTCCATAGGCCCCATACCGGGAGGCGGAGGCGGCGGGCCGTTCTGGGCCATTGCCTCCACATCCGACGCGAACTTCTCGAACTCGCTCTTGCTTATAGCGCCGTCCCCGTCCGTGTCGATCTTGCTGAAGAGCTGATCGATTGCCGACGTGGTCGTGCTCGATGCGGTGGTCGTGCCGGAAGCGGCGGTGCTGCCCGAGTCATTCAATCCCTCCACGTAAGCCTCGAACTCGCTCTTGCTTATGGACCCGCTGCCGCTGGTGTTGATCGCACTGAAAAGCTGGTCCGTTGAGGCCGTGGTCCCTGTCGCAGAATCAAGCTGCTCCGCGTCCTGAATGAGGCTGAGAAGCGACAACGAATCCATCTGAGAGCTAAGAACGGAATCCGCTGAAGCCCCGGTCGTAGAGCTCTGGAGCGCCGTCAACTCGCTCTTGCTTATAGAGCCGTCCCCGTTCGTGTCGATCTTGCTGAAAAGCTGATCGGCCGAAGAGGTCTTCGAGGCCGACTGCAGTTGCTGCAGGTAATAGTAATAACTGTCCGATCCGCTGATTCCACTGATTGTCATCTGAATCTCCTTTTATGAGGTCGCTCCGTGCTCGCCCCTTACGAGCGTTCTCAATACAAAGCCATAAAGCAACAGCCGTGCCATATAGGCCTGACGCAATTAGTCAAACTATTCTCTCTACTTAGCCTCAGAGGCGGGTCTCTTTACGGTGCGCGTAACGCGACAGGGAAAATAATTCCTACCTCTCATTTCTTCACGAGACTATAGGGTAGGCGACGAGGGGGGCACCCGCCGGATCGCGCGGTGAAGCGCGCATCCGGCAGGTGCTTCGGCAAGGAAATTGTCCGGGGAAATAGAAAAATGGGGGAGGGGGCTTAGCCTGTTTCGAGCACGAGTCTAGATACCACGCTGAGGTTCTTCGATGATCGGATTCACCCCTCCCCCCTGTATGTGCCGCCTGGGAAACTACCCGACATTTATTATAGATTAGCAGACGATTATGGCTGAAATATGGAAGAAATAAGGAAGTCTGCCGCGACGCGTAAAAACATTATCCCGCGGGCGGCCGGATGGGTTATACAATTAGGTGCGATGATCGGCCCCGGACAGCGGGCCGGTTGCCGCAGCACGAAAAGTAAGCAGTGTAAAATGGTAAGGATCGGCATTACATATAAGCTCTTCTTCTCGATCCTGGGTGCTGCCTGCCTGGCCCTCGTCTCCATGTTCTTGATGATGCAGTGGAACCTTCATGCGGGGTTTCTCAAGTATATCAGGGATGTGGACCAGGCCCGGCTGCAAAGGCTGACCGAAAAGCTGTCGTCTGCTTACGCCGAGCATGGAGGGTGGGATTTCCTGCGGCAGGACCCCATGCGATGGATTGGGCCGTTGTCCGATCCAGGATTCCCTGACCGGCCGCCCCCCGGATGGCCGGAAAGGCCCCCAGGAGGCCCCGGCGGACCGCTTATTGGCCCTCCTTTGCCTCCTCCTCACCGGCCCGGATGGGATATGGGCCCGCCGCCGCATTACGGCGCGCGAGGACCGCACTTAATAGTGCTCGATGAAAGCCGAAAACCGCTTTTCGGCGGCCCACCGGACAAAGACGTGATCCTTAAGCCGATTATCTGTAATAACAGGGTGGTCGGCTACGCGGGCATGCGCCTTCCGCCGAAACATTTCCTCGATCCTATGCAGCTCCATTTCCTGAGGCAGCAGAAGTCGGCTCTTGCCGTAGCAGCGCTCGGCCTGATTGTCGCCGTCTCTCTCTTTGCCTTATTGCTGTCGAGGCGCTTGCTCCGTCCCGTAAAATCGCTTGCAGCGGCCACACAGGACCTCGCCTCCGGAAAATACGCCATCCGTGTTCCCGTTACGTCTTCGGACGAACTCGGCCGACTCGCCCGCTCGTTCAATGCCATGGCTCTGACTTTCGAGCAAAACGAAAAGGCTCGCAGGCAATGGGTCGCGGACATCTCACACGAGCTGAGGACCCCTCTGTCCATCCTGCTGGGCGAGATAGAGGCTCTGCTGGAAAGGGTCCGCGAAACAACGCCGGAGGCCATACGCTCTCTCCATGCCGAAGCGCTCCGCCTCCATCGCCTCGTAGACGACCTTTACCAGCTCGCCCTCTCCGATCTCGGGAGCCTTACGTATCGCAAGGAAATTATCGACCCTGCCGAAGTGCTGGACGACGTCCTGGAGACATACCTGGAGCAGTTTGCGGGCAAAGACATCGAGGTGAGCCGGTGTGCCCCCGAATATCCGGGAGGGACCGTCTTTGCCGACTGGGAACGGTTGCGGCAGCTCTTTGTCAACCTGTTCGACAATTCCTTGAAATATACGGAACCGGGCGGCAGCCTTGCAGTCCTCCTTTTTCGAAGAGACGACAGGATGGTTTTTGAGCTGGAGGATTCGGCCCCCGGCGTCCCCGAGGACCAACTCGAACGGCTCTTCGACCGCCTCTACCGCGTGGAGGGCTCCCGAAGCCGGGCAACGGGCGGCGCCGGGCTGGGCCTTGCGATATGCAAAAACATCGTCGAGGCCCATGGCGGGACCATCGCCGCCTATCCGTCACTTTTGGGGGGAGTGCTGATAATCGTAAGCCTACCCATAGCTGAGAGGCAATCGTGAAAAGCACCATTCTCGTCGTCGAGGACGAGCCGAAGCTTGCCGGCCTGCTTGCCGATTACTTGAGAGACTCCGGCTTCGAGCCCTTTTGCCTGAGCGGCGGCAACGAGGTAGTGCCGTGGGTCCGGGAGCACGCGCCGGACCTCGTATTGCTCGACCTTATGCTGCCGGGCCGCGACGGCATGGAGGTGTGCAAAGACATACGTGCTTTCTCGAAGGTCCCCATCATAATGGTGACAGCGCGGGTGGACGAGATCGACCGCCTTCTCGGCCTGGAGCTGGGCGCCGATGATTACGTCTGCAAGCCGTTTAGTCCCCGTGAAGTGATAGCGCGCGTCAAGGCGGTCCTGCGGAGAAGCTCGGGCCCGTCCGTTCATGCGGCCTGCGGGCTTTTCCTCGACGAGCTGAATTACGCTGCGACGCTGGGCGGCCGCAACCTGGAGCTTACGGCCGTCGAGTTCAAGCTCCTGATGATACTGGCCGAACGCCCGGGACGCATATACAGGCGCAGCGAGCTGATGGACAAGATATATCAGGACGCTCGCTTCGTAAACGACCGCACGATTGACAGTCACGTAAAGAAACTGCGCAGGAAGATCGAGAACGCCAGCCCCGAAGCGAAGCTCATCCATTCCGTCTACGGCGTAGGCTATAAGTTCGAGCCGTTGTCCGGCTGAACTGCCGTACCTTATCCGCGTGTCCTCCCGCTAAGGAACCTGCACCGGCCGCTCCGGTCCCAAAAGCGGAAAATGTTTCCATCGAACGGGAAAAAACTTCCCAAAACATGACGGCAGACACGGCAACGGACCGAGCGGGGCAAAATACAGAAACTTCCTTATTTCTTCCATATTTCCACACTTTCTCCAAATTGTCGGCTCTGCTGTTTTCCGGGGTGCCGGCGGGGAAATCGTTGTCCTTAAGGCCTGAGGACCTTATGCCAGAACGCCTTTTCAGCGTTGAAACGGCGCCGGGCCTGGTCCAGAGGCACCATATGGGCATCCTGTATGCTCGTGCCTCCCGTCGCTATTTGCAGATTCCCCGCAGCATCGCATAGATAATAGGTCTGCTCGTTGGTCTCGAATAAGAGGATTGTCATCAGGACGCGTTTCCCCTGCTCGATGACATCGATGCGATGCCGGACCGTACGGGCCCGGTCGGTGAAAGACCTGAACACGGAAGGGACCTGTTCGTCTCCGGTGGACTTCAAACCGAGCAATGCGGCAGTGAAATGGTCGATGCCGGCGCTCGTGCCTTTCTGCAGGACGGCCTGTATCTCCGGGTCGAGCTCGTTACCGGAAGCGCTTAACGATAGAAGCGGCAGACCCAGTATAAGCACCGCCGCTATACCGAGTAAAAGAACGTTTCTCACTGTTTTCATGTCTCTCATCGCTTTCGGCCGCCCGGCCTACCAGTCCGGCATGGTCCGCGAGACAGGCGGGCCGTATTTCAAGGCAAAGTATCCCGTCCCCTCGGACTGCCACTGGGCTATGTCGCTCTCGTAGCGCCTTAAGTCGTATTCGAGGAGCGCCTGGAGGTAAGTAAGGTCGATGGGGCTTGTCGACGTCATGCGGCGGACGATGTCGGCGTTGCGTATCGGGTAGTATGAATTGCCCACGGCCAGGTAGGCTTTGACTGCGTCCGCCGCCTCGGCATATCTGGCCTGCCGGTAGGATATGAGCGCCTTGTACGCCAGGACGCGAAGATAGACGTTCGACCCTCCCTTAAATGCCCCGGCCTTTTCAACAAAAGCTGCGGCGTTCGTCAGGTCGTTCACATTATAGGCAGCGGTAGCGGCAAAAGCGTACGCGGCTGCGCTCGGCTGGGCTTCGGCAGACCTCATGAATAGCTCCTGGGCGACCGCGAATTCCCCGTCATCGAGCGCACGCTTGCCCTCGTGCATATCGCTCCTCGCGCGCATCGAGGGCTGAGAGCAACCAAGGGCAACCACGGTAAGAAGGGCCAGAATCGCTATAGCAAGCGTTGTTTTTGCCATCTTCCGCACCTCCTCGGCGCTTCCGGGGTATTATTTCCTGTATTATAACGGCATATTGATCCGGGGGACAGAAGCAATCTAAGTACCCGCGCGCTTTTGTCAAGCAGCGGCAGGCCGGCAAAAGGCGTCAGCGGGATTAACAGCCGGACCCTTAATAAACGACCTCCACGCCCGGGCAGTGGCCCTTCAGCCACTCAACGTAGTCGCGGCTGCATAGCGCCCGGCGTTCTTCGGGGACGGGAGGCATGCAGTTCACATACCTGGTTTTGGGACAGGTCTGCTTCTGTCTCTCCGGTGGGTCGGTCCCGGGGGGCACCCGGTCCGGCGGCATCACCGCCGTCGAGGGGCCCGCGGGCCGCTCGGCTTGGCAAAGCAGGACGGCAGCCGGTCCGGCAGCATGCGCTCTTGCAGCCGTTCCGAGGCATGAGAGATGCGCCGACCAAAAGTAACAGAATGAAGGGTGCGAGATATCTCATGACAGATTTCTAACATACCGGCCGATTTTTTTCATCTTTTCCGCCGGCCGGCGCTGTTTTTGCGGCCTTTAAAAATCGCCTTCATTTGCGACCTTCATTGATGGTAATATCATCTCGTATACGGCGGGCGAGCCGGGAGGTGCTGTCGTGGGATCGTGGATGACGTGCATTTGCGGTGGACTTATACACCTCAACATGTTCGCGGGCACGCATATCTGCCAGTTGATAGAAGATGCGGACTACGACACGGTCGAGGACCCTGTCGATAGAGAAAAGATAGAAGAGCTCTATTTCAAGAAAGGCGTAACGGTCTACAGGTGCCTCACGTGCGGCCGCCTGGTAGTGGACTGGGAGGACGACGGCAATGTCACGTTCTACCGGCCTGAGCTGAAGCGGCCGGAAGCCGCCCTTGTCGAATCGGAGAGGGGCGGGGCAGCGCCGGAACAACCACAGGCCGGCCCGACCGATGAGCGGCTATCCGAACTCGAGGCCCTGGCGGAGGCCGAGTACGGCAGGATGTACGACTCGAGCAGCCCAACCGGCGCTTACTCGTCCGCGAAAGAGGCGTTCTACGCGGCCATCGCCCTTGCAAGGCAACTGGGCCTGAAAGAGGACGCGAAGCGGCTGGAAAAACGCCTTCAGCACGTGAAGGATGTCTTCAGGAGCCAATTCTCCTGGAATCTCCCTGCGCTCTCTTTTTTCAGCCCTCGGCTACGTCACTTTTCGGATAGCTTTTCATGCGGGCGCTCATCGCCTTTCCCAGCCAGGCGATGGTCGTGCCCAGGTCCAACATGTTCCGCAGGCCCTCCTGATCGGAGGCGACTTCGCCTTTCTCCAGGCCGAAACCGAGGTTCCAGTACGTCGACCCGGGGATGATAGCGCCTGACATGAGGAAAAGATGGTTCATGGTGTCGAAGGCGTGCGTGCCCCCGCCGCGCCGCACCGCAGCCACCGACGCCCCGATTTTTCCCCTTAGCAGGCCCCCGTTCGCAACGCTGACGAGGCCGACGCGGTCGATGAGCGCCTTCATCTCTGCCGTCACGTCCGTAAAATAGGTCGGGCTTCCCAGGATGATGGCGTCTGCGGCAAGTATCTTTTCTAGGCAATCGTTGAAGACGTCCGTTTTTACGCTGCACCTGCCGTCCTTCGTATTGAAACAGCGGTAGCACGCCATGCATCCCCTGATCTTCTTTCCGCCGAGCTGGATAAGCTCCGTCTCCCATCCCGCCTTCGTTAACGGCTCCAGCACCTTTTTGAGCAGTATCTCGGTATTCCCTCCCCTGCGCGGGCTTCCGTTTATTGCTACAGTCTTCATGGTCCCTCCTCCAGGATATAAATAGTAACGCATGGGCCGGACAGCGCCCGGTAACGACGATAAAACAGCACGCGTTATATGGAAACTATATCACTTTCGAGCTGCGGCAGGCCAGGCGTTTTGCAATCGCAGCATCGGCGGCAAAGAGATGGTTGTCGAAAAACATTTGACGTTTCGCACACCCTCGCGTATAACCGAAGAATGCCTGACGTTTGAGCGGGCCGTGGCCCGAAAGGAGCATACGATGACAGGAAAGGCGATTCAGGATTATTACCCTGAGGAATTTGCCCATTGCTTCGGGTGCGGGCCGAACAACAAAAACGGCTGGCAGATCAAGAGTTATTGGGAGGGCGAAGAAAGCGTCTGCCATTTCACGCCGAAGCCCTTCTATACCGGCGGCTCGCCGGGAAACGCCTACGGCGGCTTTATCGCATCGCTGATCGACTGTCACAGCGCAGCAACCGCCGCTGCCGCAAAATTAATTGAAGACGGTTTCAAGCTGGGCGACCGGCCCCTTTACCGCTTCGTAACTGCGTCTCTGAAGGTGGACTATCTGAAGCCGACACCCATGGGGACCGTTCTGGAGGTTAAAGGCAGGGTCAAAGAGATCAAGGGCCGTAAGGTCACCGTTGCAGTGACCCTCTCTGCGGAAGGCGCGGTCTGCGCCCGGGGCGAGGCGCTCATGGTGCAGTTGCGCGAAGACAGCGTGAAATAAAGTCGCCCCAGGGCGCGCCCTACGGTTTTCCCACCCAGGCGGAATAACTGCCCGACGTGTAGATGCAGGCCAGCGGATTGTGGCCGAATACGCGGTCCTTCACGGCGAGGACCGTGCTCGGCGCCTCCGCGTACTTGAAGAACAGGGAGTCGTGGCCCACGCAGAGGCCCAGAACGACGTTAAAGTCCGTGTGCGCGTTGTTCAGAAGCATGGCCTGGAGGACCGGGTTGCACATCGGTTCCCTCTCGCCTATAAAGACCTTCTGGTCGTCCCGCACGCCTATCGTTTCTTTCGGTACCGCCCCCGCCTTGCACACGACGGAAGCCGTCTCGAAGCCGTGGCTCTTCAAGATGCGGTCGACAACGGCCGCCTCATCCGCCAGGCCGATGCAGAAGGCCAGGCCGATCTTCGAATAACCCATCTTGTGTGCAAACTCGCAGATTTCCAGCATCCTCGGCTTGACGGGGTGCATCACGTAAGGCTTCTTCTCTCTGCCCGCGTAGCACTCCCCCTCCTGGATAGTAGCCTGCCGGGCAAACTCCGCGATGCCTTCCTTGCGGTATTCCTCCTGCGCCTTGCGCACATCGGCCTTCCTGCCAAGCGTGGGGCACGCCTTGCCGCCTGTGCCTTTGGGGTCCCTGCACGCCCTCATGCCCTTTGGGACTTCGCAGACCGCGCACTCCGGTAGAGATTTCTTCGCCATCATGGGCCTCCAGATTCGGGAATTTCCAAATTATATACCTCCGGCGGCAGAGGTTCCATTACAAACAATAAGCACAGGAGCCGCCTTTCTATATTAACGTTCCCTCGCCTGCTCAAGCATGGGTCTATCCATTCTCCTGCCTCATCCCTCTTGCGTCTCGCTATTGGGTTATCTTGACGGGCTTTGCGAGGTCAAGCTATTATTGTTAAATTCTAGAAGGGGACACAAATGATAGAGCAATGGCTGGAAGAGATTAAAAGGACCGCCGATCCGGCTGAGCTGGGGATGGTCCTCGTGCACAACGGCATCGTGAGGGGCACGTCAAAGAAGGGCGAAGCGGTCACGAAAATGCGCCTGACCTACGACGCCCCGGGCCTGAAAAAACTGATCGGTGAATACAGGCGGAAGGAAGGCATAGTCGAAATCAAGGCCTGGATCAACAGCGGGGAGCTCAGCGTGGGCGACGACATCATGCTGGTGCTGGTCGCCGGAAGGTTCAGGACCGACGTGCTGCCTGTTTTCGAATCCCTTATCGGCAGAATAAAGGGCGAGATCGTCAGCGAGCGTGAGATAAAACCGGACCCTCAAGGAGAGAAACTTTAGAGAGGGTCAGACCGGTTGCCCGGAAGGCGACGCCACTATAAGGTAATGATGGGGCCCGAGGTCTTGCGCCTGCCCGGCCTTGAAGCCGAAGCGCTCGAGGACGGTTTTGGTCTCGTTTTCGGAAAGCCGTATGCGCGCGGGCGGTCCCATCCCATCTTCGGCCTTCTTGAACTCCACGACCGCAAGCCGGCCGGCCGGTCTCAACACCCTGGCCGTTTCCCGCAATGCCACGTCGCCGGTGCCGTCGCGCAGCAGGTCATGCAGCACCGTCGCCATGAGGCAGATATCGACGGAGTCGTCGGGCAGCGGTATGCCTTTGTTAGCATCCGCAAAGATAGTCCTGACATTCTCCAAGCCCAGGCTCGCAGCCCGCTCCCCGACCCCGGCAAGCCCCTCTTCCCAGGCATCCATGGCGTAGATGAGTCCGGCCGGACCGATGACTTCCGCCAGGGCAATGGTATAATCCCCCTTGCCGCAGCCCAGGTCGAGCAGCACGGTCGATTTTCCCGGCCGCAGCACCTCCAGAAAACGGGCACGGTCGATCAGCTCGAACGTGCCGTGGCCTGCGCCCGGCGGTTTATGCACCTCTGTCATCGCTCCAGCACCCATTCTAGTTTATACGGGCAGGCAGCCGAGGTCAAGCCCAAGGCCGTAAGCAGGCGCCTTTGCGTCCCCCGCGCTGCCTGAGCGATCGGCTCTTGACAATGTTATGAACATATGTTTATAATATAGACATGCCGAGACCGAAGAAATATAGATGCGTAAGTTGTCGCCCGGACGCCACGTATTTCAAACCCAGGGGGATACCGCTCACGCAGCTCGAGGAAGTCTGCCTGAATATGGACGAGGTGGAGGCCCTGAGGCTTTGCGACCTGGAGGGGCGCTATCACGAGGCGGCGGCAGCGCAGATGAAGGTATCAAGGCCCACTTTCGGCCGGATCATCAAGGAAGCGAGGCGAAAAACAGCCGAAGCCCTTCTGGGGGGCAAGGCCCTTAAAATAGAAACGAACATCAATAATGAGGAGGATACGCAATGAAGGTATGTTTTCCAGTCGAGAAGAATGAAGGAATGAGCAGCATGGTCTACGGCCATTTCGGCTCGGCCCCGGCGTTCGTCATGGTAGATACGGACGAGGAAGGCCTGACGGTCGTCGATAACAGGGACATCGACCACGTGCACGGCGCGTGCAACCCCATACAGGCAATTGGCGGCCAGGCGGTAGATGCGGTCGTTGTCGGCGGCATAGGCGCAGGCGCGGTAAACGGGCTTAACGCGAAGGGCATCCAGGTTTATCGGGCCTCCATGGGGACGGTCGGAGAGAACGTGCAGTTGTTCAAAGCGGGCAAGCTACCGGTGCTTACCCTCCAGCACGCATGCGGCGGGCACACGGGCGGCGGCTGCGGCCACCACTAAGAGGATGGGGGGAGACTATGCCTATCTATGAATACGTCTGTAAGAAATGCGGAGAAGTAACGGAGCTCCTGGTGCTGGGCAATGCGGAAACCCCTGCCTGCAAGGGATGCGGAAGTGAAGAGATCGTGAAGCTAATGTCCGCAGCGAACGTCGGGGCCGCTTCCCCGTCGTTCTCGCCGCCCCAGGCAAGCGGCGGCTGCTGCGGCTCGCCCGGCTCCTGCGGGAACCCCGGAAGCTGCTGTTCCGGATAGGGAGGGGAACTCTCCCTCGGATAAGGTGCCGTAGTAAAGAGCGGGCGCAGGTAATATCGAACGCAATCGAAGATATTGCCCGCGCCCGTTTTACATTGACCGATTCCAAAGGAGGCATTATGCTCAGTCCCCATTGACATTAACGTTGTGTTAAGCTAAACTTAACATTAACGGGGTGGCCCCTGCAAAAAGTCTTTATTTCGACGTACTTACGCGTTTCTTTTCGGTCCATCTACGGACCAATTTGCGGCATATACCTTGCATTTACGTATCCGACGGATTAGAAACAGGATATATTAGACGTCCGCTAAGATATGGACTGCCCACCTAATAACGGAGGGGCCGGCCATGCAGCGGCCTTAAGACTACCCAGGAGGACCCCATGACCGACGATACCCCCCTGCTCGACGACCTCGAGAAGGGACCATGGCCGAGCTTTGTTAAGGAGATGAAGCGGGCTGCAAAGAAAAACCCCGCAGCGCACGACCTCTTAAAGATCCAGGAGCGCTCCTACAACGACCGGGTGACCCACTGGAAGCATGGAGGCATAGTAGGCGTCACGGGCTACGGGGGAGGCGTCATAGGCAGGTACTGCGATGCGCCCGATGACTTCCCCAACGCCGCAGCCTTCCACACCATGCGGATCAACCAGCCCGCAGGCTGGTTCTACACAACGGACGCCCTCCGGAAGATATGCGACATATGGGAGAAGTACGGAAGCGGCATGACCAACTTCCACGGCTCTACAGGGGACGTCATCCTCTTAGGCACAACCACGGAGAACCTCCAGCCCTGCTTCGACGAGCTGACCGAAGCAGGCTTCGACCTAGGCGGCTCCGGCTCCGCGCTTCGCACCCCGGCAGGCTGCATAGGCCAGGCCAGGTGCGAATATGCCAATATCGACACCTTAGACCTCATCTACGACCTCACCATGACCTACCAGGACGAGATACACCGTCCCCGCTGGCCCTATAAGTTCAAGATCAAGGCATCCGGCTGCCCCAATGACTGCGTTGCCGCCATAGCAAGGGCGGACTTCACGATCATAGGCACCTGGCACGACTCTCTCCGTATAGACCAGAAGGAAGTAATGTCCTATGTAAGTAACGGTCTGGACATAGACTCCCTCGTAGTCCGCAAGTGCCCCACCGAGGCCCTTGCCTGGGACGGTACTACACTTTAGCTCATCCCTGAGGACTGCGTCCGGTGCATGCACTGCATCAACACCATGCCGAAGGCCCTAAGGCCCGGCATCGTCAAAGGGGCCACCATCCTGATAGGCGGCAAGGCCCCTATCTTAAAAGGCGCCAACCTCTCCTGGGTGCTTGTCCCCTTCATGGAGATAAAGCCCCCCTATACAGAGGTGAAAGACCTCCTTGCCAAGATATGGGACTGGTGGGACGAGCACGGAAGGACGCGCGAGAGGGTAGCTGAGACCATACAGAGGATCGGCCTGAAGGAGTTCCTGAAGGCGGTCGATCTTCCCCCCGTGCCCCAGATGGTAAATAAGCCCAGGGCCAACCCGTATGTGTTCTTTAAATAAGGAGAGACAATCATGAGAAAGACCGATATAGGACCCCCCGACTTCAAAACGATGCTCCCCGACGTGATCAAGGACAACTACGGCAAGTGGAAGTACCACGAGATCGTAAAGCCAGGCGTCCTCCGCCATGTCTCGGAATCAGGCGGAGAGGTCTACTCCATCCGTGCAGGCTCCCCCAGGCTCGTCTCTATAGACTTCATAAGGGACCTCTGCGATGTGGCCGATAAGCACTGCAACGGCCACCTTCGGTTCACCAGCCGCCATAACATAGAGTTCATGACCCCGGACAAGGCAAAGGTGGAGCCTATCATAGCAGACCTCCATAAGCTAGGCCTCCCCATAGGCGGCACGGGCAAGTGCATCTCGAACATAGTCCACACCCAGGGGTGGATCCACTGCCACAGCGCAGCAACCGACGCATCGGGCATAGTGAAGGCCGTCATGGACGCCTTCTACGACCAGTTCACCGAGATGAAGCTCCCGAACCACCTTCGCATATCCCTTGCCTGCTGCATTAACATGTGCGGTGCGGTCCACTGCTCCGACCTTGCCATAGTGGGCGTACATACGAAGCCCCCCCGGCCCGACCACGAGAGGGTGCTCGCCCAGTGCGAGATACCTACAACCATACAGTCCTGTCCCACAGGGGCTATCCGCAGGCACCCGGATGCGAACGTAAAGAGCGTGGTTGTCCGCGAGGACCTCTGCATGTACTGCGCCAACTGCTTTACCGTCTGCCCGGCCATGCCGCTTGCCGACGGGGATACGGACGGTGTCGCCATCTACGCAGGGGGCAAGGTGCCCAATGCCAGAAAGCCCCCGATGTTCTCCCGCATGGTAGTCCCCTACCTGCCCAATAACCCTCCCAGATGGCCGGAGGTAGTGGACGTCCTCAAAAGGATAGTCGATGTCTACGCATCATCCGCCAGGCCGACAGAGAGACTGGGCGAGTGGATCGAGAGGATAGGCTGGGAGGCCTTCTTCAAAAGAACCGAGATACCCTTCACCGAGCAGCATATAGACGACTTTACCCATGCGGTGGAGACGTATAGGACTACTACGCAGTTTAAGTGGTAGGGGAGATATGTGCTGAAGGACGTACTGCGCAAGAGAAGCAGGGTGATACGGGAACGGTGTCTCGCCGCCTTCGCGGCCGTTTGTCCGGCGTGGAGCTGTGCGCCGGCGTCGGCCGGGCAGGACCGCTTTCACAACCCCGTCGGCCATACGCTTACCGAGGCATTAGACCGCCTCCTGAACGATCTTTTCGATGGAGACCGCGAGGGGAAGGAGACGAAAGAATCTATGAGGGATGCCGTACGCATCCTGGCCGTGCAGGACGTCCCTCCTTCGAAGGCCCTTTCGTTTATTCCCCTGTTGAAAGACGAAATCCGCAGAGAGTTACCGGACGGGTCCGCCTCTGCGGAGGATTCCGACGCCCTTCGCGTGATTGAAGCCAGGCTCGACGAGGCGCTGATGGAGGCGTTTGACCTTTACATGGAATTCAAAGAGCAGATCGCGAGGGTCAGGATAAACGAGGTAAAGGCCGAAAAGGAGAGGCTTGCGCGTCTGCTTGCAGCGGTCGGCGGCGGCGAGCGACGCGAGCCCCAATAATGTAAAAATGCCTCTTCCTTTTCATGAGGGGGTGGCTCCGCGCGCTTTGCGCGTGGGGGGGCGACGCGAGCCCCAATAATTGCCGTTACCTTTCTTCGAATATCCCCATGTTCCTGAATTTTGTGTAGCGCTGTTTCCTTAGCTCTTCGCCGGGGATTGCGAGCAGCTCCCGAATGTGTCTTTCGATGACGGCGGACGCGGTCTGGAAAGTCGCTTCCCAGTCCCTGTGTGCGCCCCCGAAAGGCTCCGGTATTATTTCATCTATTACCCCCAGGGCGTATAGGTCCTGGGCCGTCGGCTTGAGCACGTCCGCCGCAAGCGAGCCTTTGGAGCCGTCCCTCCAGAGGATCGCGGCGCAGCCTTCGGGTGAGATGACCGAATAGATCGCGTTTTCCATCATGAGGATCCTGTTGCCTACGCCGATCGCAAGCGCCCCGCCGCTGCCGCCTTCCCCCGTCACAACCGAGATCACGGGGACGGAAAGAGAGAACATAAACTCGATGCTCGCGGCGATGGTTTCGGCCTGGCCCCGCTCCTCGGCCCCTACGCCGGGGAAGGCGCCGGGTGTGTCGATGAAGGTCATAAGCGGCTTGTGCCATCGTTCGGCAAGCTCCATGATCCGCATCGATTTCCTGTAACCTTCAGGGTTGGCCATACCGAAATTGCGCTCCGCCATCTCGCCGACGTTGTTGCCTTTCTGGTGTCCAACCACAGCTACGGCCGTGCCGTTAAAGCGGGCGAACCCTGCCACGACAGCCGGGTCGTCCCTGAACCTCCTGTCTCCATGGAGCTCTACGAAATCCGTGAACAGTTTGCCTATGTAGTCGAGCATGTGGGGCCGGTTCAGGTGACGGGAAAGCTGGCACCGCTGCCAGTTGCTCAGGTTGCTGTATATCTCCTGCTCCGCCTTCAGTATCCGCTTCTCAAGCTGGTCGAGCTCTCTCGCATAGTGCGGGTCCCTGGCGTCGTGGAACTTCCTTACCTCTTCTATCCTGCGTTCCAGCGGCTCCAGCTTCTTCTCGAAATCGAGATAATATCGCCTCATCCTTTAAGCCACCTCAACATCGAGTCCCCTGCCGAAATGGCGCTGGACGGTCACAGCCTTGGACGCGTCAACGCGCATGCCGGGGACATCGAATACTTTCCTCTCGCCGTTCTGGAGGAATTCCAGGAGGACCCGCGAATCGCCCTTGATCGAGACCAGGACGTCCCTCAGTGTCCTCAGATAGTCCTTCTTGAAGAGAGTGCAATCGATCCTGATGCGCACTATCTTATCCAGCTCTTTCTGTACATCCTCCAGCGGAATGATATTTTTCGCCCTGATGCGGCTCGTGCCGTCCTCGGTCCTCTCAAGTGTGCCCGTTACCACAATCGGCTTGTCGCTTTTGATCAGGAGGAGTTGTTTCGAATAAAGGTCTGGGAAGACGATGGTCTCTATAATCCCTTTCGTATCTTCGAGGGATATATTGGCCATGCGGTCGCCCCTTTTCGTCGTGATCTCCTTGCATCCGTTGACTATGCCGACTATCGTGACATCATCGACCGCATCCGTCTCTTTGATACTGGCCGTGTCGAAGCGCGTTATATGTGAGATGATATGGCTGTATGCAGAGAGCGGGTGCTGGCTGAAGAAGAAGCCGAGCGCCTCCTTTTCGCCTTTGAGTATATCTGCGTGGTCGAGCTCATCTGTCTGCGGCACCTCGTCTTCCAGGCGCGTGAGCGCGTTGGTGCCGAAGATGTCCATCTGGAGGCTGTTCTTGCCGTTCTTCTTGGAAAGCCTGTCCCACTTGTCCTGTACGAGGCTGAACAACTGGGAGCGCTTAAGGCCCATGCAGTCGAAGGCGCCTGCCTTTATCAGGCACTCCACGACCTTCTTGTTGACCTTTCTCGAATCGACCAGGCTGCAAAAATGGGTGAATGACGAAAAGCCCCCGCACTCCTCCCTGGCTCCCAGTATGCTGTCGAGTGCTGCCTCCCCCACGCCTTTTATGCCGAGCAGGCCGTACCTGATTTTATCATCCACTATAGTGAATGCTTTCGCGCTCTCGTTTACGTCCGGCGGCAGGATGACGACGCCGCCCTCCCTGCATTCCGTGATGTAGCGGATCAGGCTGTCGGTGTCGCTCACCTCGTTCGTCAGGATGGCGGCCATGAACGGCAGGTAGTGATGGGTCTTGAGGTACGCCGTCTGGTAGGCCACGAGCGCGTAAGCGGCGCTGTGCGATTTGTTGAAGCCGTACTGGCCGAACCTGAGAATGACGTCGTAGATCTTCGTCGCCACTTCCGCCTTGACGTTGTTCGCTGTGCACCCCTGCTTGAACTGTTCCTTGTACGACTCAAGCTGCTCCGGTATCTTCTTGCTTATCGCTTTCCTTAGCTGGTCGGCCTCGCTGTTCGTGAAGTTCGCCAGAGAAGTGGCGATCTTCATGATCTGCTCCTGGTAAACGATGACGCCGTACGTCTCCGCCAGGGCCTCTTTCAGCATCGGCGTCTCGAACCTGACGAGCGAAGGGTTGTGCTTCCTCTTTATAAAATCGTCGATCATGCCGCTGCCGAGCGGCCCGGGCCGGTAGAGGGCCACAAGGGCGATGATGTCCTCGAACCGCGACGGCTTGAGCCGCGTAAGCAGCTCTCTCATGCCCCTGCTTTCAAGCTGGAAGACACCGGACGCGTTGCCGGATGCCAGGAGGCGGTAGGTTTCCTTGTCATCCAGGGGGAGGCGCGAGATATCGAGATCGATCCCTTGCGCCTTCAGCATCTTTATGACGTTGTCGATGATCGTCAGGGTCTTGAGGCCGAGAAGGTCGAACTTGACCAGCCCTATCTTCTCGATGGTCTTCATCGAGTATTGCGTAACCGTCTCACCCTTCTGGCCGCGATAGAGGGGCACGTGCTCCATCAGGGGTTTTTTCGATATGACGATCCCGGCCGCGTGCGTCGATGCGTGGCGCGCCAGCCCTTCCAGGACCTGCGCGTTTTCTATGAGCTCCCGGATGGTCTCGTCCTTCTCGCACATTTCCCTGAGCCTGGGCTCTTCGGAGAGTGCCTGGTCTATACTGATATCGAGCGTTGTCGGTATGAGCTTGGCGATCTGGTCGACGTTGGCGTATGGCACGCCCAGCGCCCTGCCGACGTCCCTGACGGCAGCCTTCGATTTCATCGTCCCGAAGGTGATGATCTGGGCGACGTTGTCTTTGCCGTACTTGTTGGTGACGTATTCGATGACGCGCTCCCGTTTTTCGAAGCAAAGGTCCACGTCGATATCGGGCATGCTTATACGCTCGGGATTGAGAAACCTTTCGAAGAGGAGGTCGTATTTTATAGGGTCGATGTTGGTGATTTCGAGGCAGTAGGCGACCAGGCTGCCTGCGGCCGAGCCTCTGCCGGGCCCCACGGGGATGCCGTTTGTCTTTGCGTAACCTATAAAATCTGCGACGATGAGGAAATAACTGGCGAACCCCGTCGTCTTTATTACGTCGATCTCGTACGCCAGCCGCTTCCTGTACTTCTCGCTCAGCCCCTCGTCGAAACTGCCGTAAGAGGCGGCTATCGAGCCTATCCTCTTTTCGAAGCCCTCCAGACAGAGTTTTTCGAAGTGTTCCTCCGGGCTCATGCCGCCGGGCAGGCTGAAGTTGGGGAAGTGGTACTTGCCCGTCTCGATGGTGACATTGCACCTCTCCGCTATGGCAAGCGAGCTCTGAAGGGCCTGGGGGTAGCCGGCAAAGGCCTTTGCCATCTCGTCGGGGGACTTGAAGTAGAACTCGTCCGTCGAGAGCCTCAGGCGGTCCGTGTCGCTCATCTTCTTGCCCGTCTGTATACAGAGCAGAAGCTCGTGCGCCCGCGCCTCCTGCCGCTTGAGGTAATGGCAGTCGTTCGTAGCGATGAGGGGCAGGCTGTACCGGTCCGCCAGACGAATAAGGCCCTCGTTCACCTTCTTCTGCTCGGGGATGCCATTGTCCTGAAGCTCCAGGAAGAGCCGGTCAGACCCGAAGATGGAGAGGTAGTCGTCCAATTGCGCGTTGGCGCCGTTTTCGCCGCTCCGGAGGATCGCCTGGGGCACCTGTCCTTTCAGACATGCCGTCATGCAGATCAGCCCTTCGTTGTACCTGCGCAGTATCTCCTTGTCGATGCGCGGCACGTAGTAAAAGCCTTCCATGTGGGCGATGCTGATAAGCTTCATCAGGTTCGAGTAACCGGCGTTGTTTTCGGCGAGGAGCACTACGTGGTAGGCGTTGTCTTCGTGCCGTTCCTTATCGGTGCGCGCATTCGGCGCTATGTAAGCCTCGCAGCCGATTATAGGTTTTATCCCTGCCGCGCGGGCGGCAAAGTAGAAATCGACCACGCCGAACATGTTGCCGTGGTCGGTAATGGCGCAGGCAGGCATATTATAGGAACGGGCCATCGCGAAGAGCGGCTCGAACCGGATGGCGCCGTCGAGAAGGCTGAATTGCGTATGCAGGTGGAGGTGTACGAATTCGCTCAACCTACTCCCACTCTATAGTGCTAGGCGGCTTCGAGGATATGTCAAGGACTACCCGGTTGACGCCGGGGACCTCGTTGATAATGCGGCGGGAGATAAGGTCGAGCACATCGTGTGGCAACTTTGCCCAGTCGGCTGTCATGCCGTCCTCGCTCTCGACGGCGCGCACGGCTACCGCGTTCGCGTAGGTACGCTCGTCCCCCATGACGCCGACAGTCTTGATGGGTATCAATATGGCGAAAGACTGCCATACGTGGCCGAATTCCGCCTTCCTTTCGATTTCTTCGCGAACGATGTGGTCAGCCTCCTGGAGCGTGGCGACCCTTTCGGCTGTCACGTCGCCGATTATGCGTATGGCCAGGCCGGGGCCGGGGAAGGGCTGCCTCTGGACGACGTATGGGGGCAGGCCCAGCTCGCGGCCGACGACGCGCACCTCGTCCTTGAACAGCTCGCGCAGCGGCTCTATGAGCTTGAGATGCATCCGCTTGGGAAGGCCGCCGACGTTATGGTGGCTCTTGATGGTCGCTGAAGGCCCTTTGAAGGAGACGCTTTCGATGACGTCCGGGTAGAGGGTCCCCTGCGCCAGGTACCGCACGTCGCCTAAGGAGCGGGCCTCTTCTTCGAAGACCTTTATGAAAAGCCTGCCTATGATTTTACGCTTTCTTTCGGGGTCTCTCACGCCTTTAAGGGCTGTCAGGAACCTGTCTGTGCCGTCCACGTATTTGAGGTTCAGGTGGAGGCGGTCCTTGAACAGGTCGAGCACCTCCTGCCCTTCGTTCTTCCTCAGGACGCCGTTATTTACGAATACGCAGGTGAGCTTATCGCCTATCGCCTTGTGGAGGAGGGTGGCTACGACTGAGGAATCGACGCCGCCCGAAAGCGCGCAGACGACTTTCCCGCCGTTTACTTCCTCCCTTATCTTCCGGGTGGTCATCTCTATGAACGAGGCGGCGGAGAATAACCCCTTCGCCTTGCAGATCGTATAAAGAAAATTCTTCAGTATGACCTTCCCCTTCGGCGTATGGTGCACTTCAGGGTGAAACTGGACTCCGTAGACCTGCGCGGTTTCGTTGCCGATGGCCGCATACGGCGAGTTCTCGGAGTGGGCCAGGGCGGTATAGCCGGGGGGCATCCGCATGATCGCGTCCCCGTGGCTCATCCAGATGGTGTCCCCGTCCTCGATGCCGTCGAGGAGCGGGCTGGAGCCGTCCCCGTAAATGTGGGCGCGGCCGTATTCCCTCTTTTCCGACCTCTGGACCTCGCCGCCGTGCATTTTGGCGATCAGTTGTATCCCGTAGCAGATGCCGAGCAGGGGCGTGCCCAGGCGGAAAACAGCCTCGTCGCAGATAGGCGCGTCCTCGTCGTTGACGCTCCTGGGGCCGCCTGAAAGTATAATCCCGACGGGTTTGGCAGACCTTATCTTTTCTATGCTCGTGTTGAAAGGTACGATCTCGCAGTAAACGCCCAGCTCCCGCACGCGCCTTGCAATAAGCTGCGTGTACTGGGAGCCGAAGTCGAGGATAATTACTATTTCCTCATGGTAGTCGCCGTAGGTCATGGGCGGGCCTTATCCCTTATTCGATCCTGTAGTTGGGCGCCTCTTTGGTTATCATCACGTCGTGGACGTGGCTTTCTCTCAGGCCCGCGTTCGTTATCCGGAGGAACCGGGCGTTCTTATGCAGCTCTTCCAGGCTGTGGCAGCCCAGATACCCCATGCCGGCCCTCAAGCCGCCTATGAGCTGGTGGAGGGTGAAGGAAAGCGATCCCCTGTAAGGCACGCGCCCTTCTATGCCTTCGGGTACGATTTTTGATTCCACCTCGTTCTCGGCGATCGAATAACGGTCCTTCGTCCGGCCCTCTTTCATGGCGTCGAGCGACCCCATGCCCCGGTACATCTTGTACGTGCGGCCCTGGTAGAGCACCATCTCGCCGGGGGTCTCGTCCGTGCCCGCAAACAGGTTGCCTATCATGACTACATCGGCCCCGGCCGCTATCGCCTTCGCCACGTCGCCCGAGTACTTGACGCCTCCGTCCGCGATGACCGGCACGCCCTTCTTCCTGGCCGCCTTGGTCACCTCCATGATGGCCGTAATCTGGGGCACTCCCACGCCTGCAACGATCCTCGTGGTGCAGATGGAGCCCGGCCCTACGCCGACTTTCACTGCGTCGCAACCCGCTTCGATCAGGGCCCGGCAACCGTCTTCAGTGGCCACGTTGCCTGCGACTAGCTGTATGTTCTTGAAATTCCTTCTGATATCGGTCACGGAATCGATAACGTTCTTCGAATGGCCGTGGGCCGTGTCGATGACGATGACATCACAGCCGGCCTTCGCGAGGGCATCGACCCTGGCGTCCCTGTCCGGGCCGACGCCGACCGCCGCCCCCACCCGCAGCCTGCCTAAGGAATCCTTGCAGGCGGAAGGGTATTTTATAACCTTTTCGATGTCCTTTATCGTAATAAGACCTTTCAGGTTGTACTCGGAATCGACCACCAGGAGCTTCTCTATCCTGTGCTCGTGGAGTATTTTTTTCGATTCTTCAAGGCTGGTCCCCTTGGTCTCGTCCACTGTGACGAGGTTATCCTTGGTCATAACATCGGAGACCTTCTGCTCCAGGTTCGTCTCGAACCTGAGGTCCCTGTTGGTTATAATGCCTACCAGCTTCCTGCCCTTAGTGACGGGGATGCCCGAGATCCGGTAGCGCGCCATCAAGTCGAGGGCGTCCTTGATATGCTGGTCCGGCGAGATCGTTATCGGGTCAACGATCATGCCGCTTTCGGACTTTTTCACCTGCTCGACTTCCTGGACCTGCTCCTTTATGCCCATGTTTCTGTGGATTATGCCTAACCCCCCTTCCTGGGCCATGCAGATGGCCGTTTTCGATTCGGTCACCGTGTCCATGGCTGCGCTTATCAGGGGGATATTGAGCTTTATTGCGGGCGTAAGGAGCGTCGATACCTCGACCTCGAAAGGCATCACCTGGCTGAAGGACGGGACAAGAAGAAGATCGTCAAAGGTAAGACCTTCCTCAATATACTGTTCGTTCATGCCTTTCTCCTCTATTTATATAAAAAACATCGGTTCGGGGACGGGTGTGCCTTCACCCGTGAAACTGATTCCAATATAACATATTCACCCGCGATGTGGTAGCTATATGGCAGTCCTGAAGAACCGGCGCGGCTGTTCAGGCCGGTAAACGCTTTACACGCGGCCGGAGGCGTTGTATATTCCGTGCAGGAGGGCACATCATGAACTACCTGGTTATCGGAAGCGGAGGGCCGGCCCTGACGGTGCCCGAAGACATGATAGAGTTGATGGAGGATTACATTCTGCCCGGTTTCGAAGCCCTCGCTAAGCTGCAACAGGAGAACAAGATACTGGCGGGAGGGGTACCGGTATCGGAACGCGCCATAGCGTTCATCATCGATGCCGCGTCCAACGAAGAGCTAGACCAGATAATGCGCGCCCTGCCTCTATGGCCGGTCCTGGAATGGCAGGTGACACCCCTACAGAGCTTCGAGGGGAGGGCGTTCCACGACCGGCGGATGCTGCAACAACTAAAACGGGGATAGGCAGATAAGCGGCGGCAGTCTGAGGCGCACATTCCTGGGGCTCAGCGCCCCCTCCACGAGCAAAGCCCGTGGAGCCTCCCCCCTCGCAAACGCAAGACGCCTTCCGCGTCCTCGGAGCTCGCGCTCACACCAAATCTGCATCCCCATACTTGCCGCTCTTAAAAAAGACGGAGTTTACGTTACGTTGCCGCGCTGTCTTTCAGCGCAGGTCCGTTTTCGGGTGCCTTCTTCTATACTTTCCAACCGGATAGTTGCCAACCCCGCAGTTGGATGTACGACGTTAGACATGCGAGGGCAGGATGTTCCAGGAGGTCAACCGGACATTCCGTGGTCTATTCTTTCAAAATGTACCGTGGTAAGTGCGATAAGGCAGGCGGAGGGCAACAGTTCTTCCTGAAGTTCGTGATCCGGTGCTTCCTCGGTCCGACATGAGCTTTCGCGTCGCAATCTTGCCCCCCGCTTCGGCACGGAGAATAACAAATTCATCAAATTATGCTCCGTACGTATAATCAAACTTGTACGCCGTATTATACCTACCTGGATTCCATTCCAGACCTCTTTTGTGCCTCTTTTCCTTGACCGCTTTCGATACTAAGCGTAGAATGGGAGCAAACGCCTAATAAGGATAAAAAAGTAGTTGTGTGATGCAAACGTATGAAGACTCAAGACATACAGCCACATAAGATTACCAAGCCTATGCAGTTGATGGCTGTCTGGTTTGTTGCTCTCCTCTTGATAGATACCGCATTTCTTACGTCAGCGGCCAAGATATCGTCGCCCACGTGGGTTTGTCCTACTCTTGTTGTGGCTGCCATATGCTTCGTCCCGTTGTTTCTGATCGCATATTCCTCATGCAGACGGTGTTTCGGAAAGAGCTTCAAGACGATCCCTACTATTCTGAATGGCTCCAGAGGCATGAAGAAGCGTTTGCGGACTTCAAGCCGGAAAACTCGCTTGCGTTGACAACATCCGCCTCTTGTGCCATCCATCGAGAACAAGACGATCTCGAAGCGGTGAGAGTAGGACGATATGCGGAAAACAAAGGTCTTTTCATTGTCCATAGTTGGCGTCCTTCGACGATTGCAGGGCAGATTGCGGACATTGTGATTTGGTTGCAGCAACACGGAGATGGCCCGCTTCCTCATGGAGTCGTTGAGAAGGTCGAATATCAATTGGGCCCCAGGTTCTTCAATGAGCCTCACACAAAAACGAATAAGGACGAGTGTTTCAGCTAGAAGTCTCGGCGTATGGGCCTATGCTATGTGTCGCTCGGGTATTCATCAGGGGCGAGACAAACTCTATCGTTCTTGAAAGGTATATAGACTTTCAGGAGGCACCCAACAAGGCGCTACGCCCGGTCGCCGGAAAGGCGGGCTCCGGGTGAGCTTTCCGTTATACCACAGGGGGGGTAGCCGATGCACAACTTCGAAACAAAAGATTTGATTCTTCTATCTTCAGGCTTTGTTCTCTCAGTCTGGCGCACTGATAGGCGCTTACGTTCAGAGGAGATTCGATAACATAGCTGAGCGGCAGTTTTATTCAATCAAATTCTGAATTTCGGCAAGGACTCTTTGTTATTTATCTTTCCGCACCGCGAAGAAATCCTCCGAAGCGATTCTACCCCGAACGTCAACCGAGGACTTTATGGCGATGGATAATTTCATTAGCGCACTCTTGGCTGCGGGATGGTCGAATAGTGTAGGGGTTTGCGTACGCGGCATGTAAGTGCAGATGACAGAAAAAGAAATCTAATCGTGGTTTGCAGTCCAAAGTCAAATAGGTTCGCTCAGGAGTTGCAAAACGCACTCAAACAACAACATCTGCCGATATTTGAATTCACTCAGAAGAATGACCCCGGAATGGGTTATAGACATCGGGGAGGGGAAACTTGAGTCAAGAAGTTTCTGCCAACAGGCTGACTATGTCAAGCAGGGTATTACGACGAACCAGCTTTCAGAACAAATGTTTGAAGATTTAGCTGTGGTAACCAAAGTTAGAAACCCTTGGAACGACAGAAATAAGATTGTTTGGATCGCCGGCATCAGAGGAGATCGGAACTTGGGGAGCTGGCGAATGCGTCAAGAAACGCTGGCAGGACATATATGATCGTTTACCCCCTAAACACAAGGATTGTGACTTTTCTGCACTGTTACGAATTCAGTACTCCAATTGCGATATTACAAGTATTGAGGTGCGACAGGTTCGCGAACTCAAGTCCGCATAACTAGTACCTGAAGCGAATCGCACATTCTCCGGCTCTCGCTTAGCTCGGCGTTAACATGTTTCCGCGGTAAAGCGTTATTCACAGTTTTCGACCTGATGCCCCAGTAGTAGGTGACATATCGGTTTTTCCAAATGGGTGGTGTCCGCTTGATTGCCATAAGCAACGTCGAAAGCGGCGGGACGATGCCTGTAGGGGAATGTGGCGTCCCATTCATGAATGGATCGATTGCTGACGAACCGTTCTACCGGTCTGCTTCGCGGCCAACTCGTGATGTGCCCCATTCCTGTTGCCTTCGGCGGGGTGGCAGGATATAATCGGGCAATACAAACGCATGTAAGGGGCACGAGGGAAAGGAAGACCATGCGAAGCGCGGAGTTGGACCTTGCGCGGTATGATTCGGACAAGATAAGCGGCGGGCTGCTTGGGCCATATGATAAGGTTTTTGCGCCCTGGGTCGGCAAGGAGATCGTCTTGCTCGAGCTGGGGGTCCAAAAAGGGGCGTCTTTGCTGCTGTGGCGGGATTACTTTCCTGAAAGGGCAGATAGTGGGCATCGATATCCGCCTGCCGGCTGGGTTTGATCCGGGGGAGCGCATCCGGATCTATGAGGGCAGCCAGGCGGACCCGGCGTTTTTGACGCGGGTTGCCGGGAAGACGGCCCCGGAAGGGTTTGACATCATTATCGATGACGCCTCCCACCTCGGGGAGCTGACGAAGACGGCCTTCTGGCATTTGTTCGACAACCACCTGAAGCCGGGCGGGGTCTACGCTATCGAGGACTGGTGCACGGGCTACCTGGACGACTGGCCGGACGGCCGGGAATTGGACCTCGGCTTATATTCGAAGCGAGGTTTCTTCCGCTCGTGGCTGGCGCCCAAACTGAAGCTGAAGGTCCCGGAGCGGGGCCATAACTACGGCATGGTAGGCTTTATCAAGCAGCTCGTTGGACGAGCAGGCCGCCTCCAACGTGACAAAGAAGAAATTCGGCGGCAAGCCGGAACGAGAGTCCAGGTTCGAAAGTATCCTGGTTACCCCGCCCATAGTCTTCGTGAACAAGCCGCTATAGAGACGGTCCGCCCCCGTAACTGCATGTTTTTATTGGCGTCCTCATTTCTCCCCGTACGTCCGCCAGGTGATGCGGCGGCCGTCGGTACGGACTTCGACGCAGCCCTGCATGTCCGTCTGCAAAACGGGTATCGAAAGGGCCTTGTACCGGCTGAGCGCGGCGGGGCTCGGCAGGCGGAGCATATGGCCGGGGCGGGCGCTGACTACTGCGAGCGCGGGTTTGACGGCGGCAATGAACGCAAAGCTGCTCGAGTTGGCGCTGCCGTGATGCGGAATCTCCAGGACATCGGACCTTAAAGAAAGTCCGGACGCCACCATCTCTTTCTCTATGTCGCTTCCTATATCTGCGGGCAGCAGGAACGAGGTTTGCCCGTAACGGATTTTGAGCACCAGGGCGCTGTTATTCGGGTCGTCCCATAGGACGGGGCCGTCCGGATGGAGCACGTCTATTGAAAAAGCGCCGGTCGTTATCGCGTCTCCCTTTTTCCATACAAGGCACTGCACTCCCCTGGAACGAGCGGCCTCGATCAGATCGCGCGATTTCCGCTCCAGGGGGTAAAGGCCGCCCGTGACGAGCCGGGAGACGTTGAAATTGCGCATCACATACGCAAGTCCGCCTATGTGGTCTGCGTGCGGGTGCGTATTGATGACGTAATCGACGGTCCGTATCTTCCGGTAAAGCAGAAAGGGCGTTATCACCTGCCTGCCCATATCGAAATCGGAATCGGGGAAGCCGCCCCCGTCTACGAGGGCCCTGAAGCCCCCCGGCCCTTCTATCAGCGCCGCATTCCCCTGACCTACGTCGATAAAGAAGATGCCGAGGTCGGTATTGAACCGCTCCCGGTAGTCCGCGTAAGCCTGGAGGGCCGAAAGGGGGACCAGGACGCAGAGAAGGAGGGCGGGCACGAACCGTTTGTGCAGATGGATGAGGGCGATGAGGATCGCGTAATAAAGGGCCATCTCCGAAAGCGTGGGTCTTATGAGCGGGTACAGGTATCCGAAATCGAGCCGGTGAAGGAGGGCAAGGTTTATCCCGGCAATCTTCCCTGCCGGAAGGAGCAGGGGCCATCCGTACGGCGTTGTCATGCCGACGAGGCCGAGCACTGTGGCGCAAACGCCCATGAGCGGTATCGTAACGAGGTTGTGCAGTATGGAGAACGGGTTGATCCCATAGAAATAGTAGAGCACTATAGGGGCCGTGCCGAGCGTGGCGGCTGCCGTAGAGAGGACGGTCGAGAGGGACCACAGGGCGACCCTGTACTTTATGCGGACCAGGAAAGGCATAAGCCTTCGCATGACCATAACGATGAAGAGAAGGCTCAGGAAGGTAAGCTGGAAGGAGGGCGTCATGAGCGAATGGGGGTAAACGAGCAGAATGACGAGGGCGGCCAGGGCTGTGGTATTGTAAAAGTCCTTTTCGCGCTCCATAAAGACGGCGAGCATAAAGACCGCGATCATGATCGCCGCCCGGATGACGGAAACACCGGCGCCCGCCACGAGCATGAAAACGAAGGGGAAGGGTATCGTGATGAGGGCCGCGTACCTCCGGTCCCTCCCGGACATGCGGAAGCGTCTTATCCGCCGGAAGCCCGCCCTTGCCAGGAAAAAGAAAAATCCCGAGATGATGCCGACATTGAAGCCTGAGATGGCAAGGATATGCGATGTGCCCGTGTGAAGGAATAATTCATTCTGCGCAGTTGTGACGGCGGCCCTGTCGCCTATGGTCAGCGCCTTGAGTATTTCGGTGCTCTGCGCTCCCGACTTCTCTATATTTTCTTTGAAGTAGCGCCGCAACGATGCAACGGGGTCCCTGCCCGGCGCCGATGAGAGCAGATTGCCCTTCACTTCGTAAGAGATGCCTTCGAGCCGCTTTACCCATTTCCATGAGAGGCTGCCGGGGTTTTGAAAACCGGGCGCGATGGGCCTGATCGTCCCGAAAACCCTGACCTTTTGAGAAAGGGGCAGGTCGACGCCGGAGAAAAATACAACGCGCAGTCCCTGCCAGGCGGTCCGGCCCGGAAAGGGCGAGCACCTTGAGGCGGGAGGAGCTCTCCACAACGGTGCCCTCGTAGACCTGTTTGTCTCCGGTCTCGTCAGGCGCCCCATATCGCGCGTCGATAAAGGCGAGCCGCGCTCCGCCGCAGAACATGAAGCCGGCGAGGAGCAGGAGGGCGAATATTTTCGGGGATTTTAACGCAAACGGCAGGATCGCCATCGATATAATGGCGGCCGTAAGAATGAGCGCCGGGCGTGCGCCGTAAAGCGCCTCCAGGTAGATGCCTCCGCAAAAGGCGAGGACTGCGGCTACGAACAAGCCGTCCCGGCGCCCCTGCCGGATACTTCCTCAAGCCTGTGCAATGCGTCGCCTGACATACCTTTGCCCTGCCGGTAGCCTACCATATAACCGCGAAGCATGCCGTGCAATTTCTTCTATCCGGCTTAATTTGTAATTGTGTTATAATAAGCCAAAGGACGGTACGCTTAGAATGAGTGAGATCAGAGAGCCTTCTGTCGCCGGCACGTTTTATCCGCGCAACCCCGATGTGTTAAAAACCGATATCGAGACGTATCTGAGCAAGGTCCGCCCGGCGGATATACCGGGAGATATCCGGGGGCTTATATCTCCGCACGCGGGATATATGTACTCCGGTCCGACAGCGGCTTACGGCTACAAGGCCATTGCCGGGCGCCATTACGACACGGTCATCATCCTCGCGCCGAGCCACCGCTCATTCTTTATAGGCGCAGCCGTGCAGGATACGGGGTCGTATAAGACGCCACTCGGCCTGGTGGACATCGACGAAGACCTGGCGGGCGCGCTCATGAAAGAGGGCGGCCTCGTCCATGCGGACGCCAAGATGCACCGTGGCGAGCACTCCATAGAGGTCCAGATACCTTTTCTTCAGACCGTCCTCCAGGGCTTCAAGATAGTGCCCCTCATCATGGGGTCCGCCCAGGACCCGTACGGCTCCATGGAGCTCGGAGAGCTGATCTGCGAGACGATCAAGGGCAGGGAAGGGGAATACCTGGTAATAGGGAGCACGGACCTTTCCCATTACTATGCCTATGGGATAGCCGTAACGCTCGACAAGGCGGGGATAGAGATGATCGAGCGGTTCGACCTCAAGGGGCTGGCCGAGGGCGTGACGCATGAGAAGTACGAGGCATGCGGCGCAGGCGCAATACTGGCCTCCATGGTCATATGCCAGGGCCTGGGAGCGTCAAGCGCAAAGGTGCTTAACTATGCGAATTCCGGGGACGTAACGGGTGATATGAGCGGCGTCGTCGGTTACGTTTCGTGCGCGTTCTATGGAGGGAAATAAGGAGTGGCGGACCGTAAGGCAGGGACGGACCTTCATTTTTCCGACGAGGAGAGGCGGATACTGAAGGACCTTGCTCGAAGCTCCATCGAAGACGTGCTTCTCGGCAGGCAGGAGGAGGCGCCCGACGTCCCGAAGACGCTCAAGAAGAAGATGGGGGCCTTTGTCTGCCTGAAGACCAAAGGCGAGCTTAAGGGTTGCATCGGCTATCTCGGGGCTTACGCGCCCCTCGACGAGACAGTGAGGCGGATGGCGGTCGAGGCGGCGTTCCACGACCCCCGCTTCATGCCGCTCGATGTTGACGAATGGCGGCATACGGATATCGAGATATCGGTCCTGACGCCGATGAAGAAGATAAGCGACGTGGGCGAGATAGAAGTGGGCGTCCACGGCATTTATATCGAAGAGCGACTCGGGTTCGGGGCTTTTGCTTCCCCAGGTGGCGACGGAGAACGGCTGGGACAGGGAGACCTTCCTGGAGCATACGTGCCTGAAAGCCGGACTGCCGCCCAATGCATGGCAGTCGAAGGGAACGGCTATATACATCTTCTCCGCGGATGTGTTTTAATGTACGCGGCGATGCGATTTCTCATATGCAGCGCGGGTGCGACCGGGGACTAAGGCGCCCGTTAGGGCCGGCATTCCTTTCGTGAAATGAAACCGGGCCGGCGGCGGATGGTCCCGGTTATAGCGGATGGGGAGCAGGTATGATAAACAGGAAGATGTCCATCGAGGAAGTGGTCAGAAAGTACCCGGAGACCGTGGCGATCTTCGAGAGGCACGGGCTGGGCTGCGTCGGCTGCCAGGCGGCACTGTTCGAGAGCATAGAGCAGGGGGCCGAGGTCCACGGGATCGACGTGGAAGCGCTGATAACAGACCTGAACCGCCAGATCGGGCCGGACGCGGGCGCAGGCAAAGGCGCCCGCTCGGATTAACGAACCGAGGCCGCTCAACCCCGACCCGAGATGAACGCCTTCCTCAGTCGTGACTTTCCGGACCAATCGATGAAGCGAATAGTCGCGGTCATCCTTGCCGCAGGGCTCGTCAACGCGACTGGGCTTTAATAAGTTGTGTGTGCGGCTGGACGGAGAGGCCGTTGTGAAGAGGACGGTGCGCCTCTTTATGGCGGCAGGGACGATGAGATTGTTGTGGTGACAGGCTTCGAGGCGGAAAGGATCGAGAACGAGCTTTCGGGACTTCCGTCACGTTTGTCCATAATGAACGCCATCAGGACGGCATGTCCGCCTCGATCAAGGCGGCCCTGCCCCGAGTCGAAGCGTTCGACATCGCCATGTTCCACCTGGGCGACAAGCCTTTGCTTTGCGCCGGAGACTAATCGGCCGGGTGTTGGAAGCATACGGGTCGCGGGGCGGCTCGATCATAGTCGCCAGGCACGAAGGCGTAAAGGGCCATCCCGTGCTCGTCGATGTGAAAAGGCACATGGGGGCGATGGGGGCGATAGAGGGTGAATGGGGTCTGCGGGACATGGTCGCAGCGGCGGGCAAGGAGGCGCTCTTCGTGGAGGGCGGTGAAGGCAGCGTGCTCGACCTGGACACGCGAGGAGGATATCGCGCTTTTGAGGAGGAGGGGCTACAGGATTGAAAAAGGTTAAAGTCGAAGGAGCGGTGGGGCTGGTCCTTGCCCACGACATTACTGAGATCGTTCCGGGCAAGATGAAAGACGCAACGTTCAGGCGCGGCCGGATCATAAAGAAGTCCGACGTGGAGAAGCTCCTCGATATGGGGAAGGGGCACATCTTCGTGACCGACGGAAAAGAGCGGGAGGTCCATGAGGACGAGGCGGGAAAGCGCATAGCAACGGCCGCCATCGATGAAACCATGGAGACTCGTCCCTGCCAAGGAGGGGCGGATCAATATCAGGAGCAGGATCGACGGCCTGCTTAACGTCAACCGGGCGCGCCTCCATGCTCTGAACAGCGTCGAGCACGTCGTCTTTACGACGCTTCCCGATAAATACCCGGTGAAGGCGGGAGACGTTGTTGCGGCCACGAGGATCGTACCACTGTACATCGCCGAGAAACCGCCTGAAGAAAGCGGAGGAAGCGGCGCGAAAGGGTCCGGTCAGGGTATTGCCTTTTGCTCCGATGAAGGCAGGGCTCGTGGTGACGGGGACGGAGGTGGCGACCGGCAGGATAACGGACGCATCGCCCCGCGTCGAGAAGAAACTAAGGGGATACGGCCTTACGATAGTCGGGAAAAAAGTGGTCAGTGACGAGGTCGGCCTGATACAGGGATGCCATACAGGAGCTTTTCCGGACAGGCGCAGACATCGTCATAACGACGAGCGGCCTATCCGTCGACCCGGACGACCTTACGAAAGAAGGGGTCGAGGCGACGGGTGCGCGGATCATCTCCTACGGCGCGCCCGTATTCCCGGGTGCCATGTTCCTCGTTGCTCGTCTACGTGGCCGTTATATACTGGGAGCGCCCGCGTGCGTCTATTTCGCGACGAACACGATGCTCGATATAGTGCTGCCCAGGATAATGGCAGGCATGAAAATGACCGCCGCTTCAGTGCGCTCGCTTGCTGCGGGCGGGCTTTGCGTGCACTGCGCCCAATGTCATTTCCCGAACTGCTATTTCGGAAGGGGGGCTTAAGACGAAGCCTCTGAAGATAGCGATCATGGGAGCGGGCGAGATGGCTACAGGCATCGCCCACAGGCTTTTCACGTGCGGCTTCACCTCCATTCTGATGTCGGAGGCGCCTGAGCCGCTTGCCGTGCGCAGGGGGGTCGCCTTCTGCGAGGCCGTCTGGGAAGGTTCCATGACGGTCGAGGGCGTGAGGGCGGAGCGCATCGACGATTTATCGGATGCCGCCGCTGTCTGGAAAAGGAAATCGATAGCGCGTGCTGGTCGATGGAGCGGCCGACTTCCTAACAGATTTTGACTATGACGTGTTGATAGACGCGACGATGATGAAGAAGGCGAAGCCGCCGCTGAAGGAAAAAGCGCTGCCCGGCAGGCTCGTCATAGGGGTCGGTCCCGGCTTCAGGGCGCCCGATGGGGTGGACGCAGTCGTCGAGAGCAACAGGGGACACGACATGGGCAGGGTCATCTAGGAGGGCGAGGCGGAGCCCTCCACGGGCGTGCCCGGCGTCATCGGCGGGTTCGCTGTCGAAAGGGTGCTTCGCGCGCCGCGCGCGGGACTGGTGCGAACCGTTAAAGTCGATAGGGGACACGGTGAAGAAGGGCGACGTGATTCTCTATGTGGATGAAGCGCCTGTTGCCGCCTCCATCGACGGCATGGTTCGCGGCCTTATCAGGCCCATCAGGGTATGGGACAAAGAGAAGGTCGGCGATATCGACGCGCGCGGTGAAAGACGGCAGTGCTTTACCATATCGGAGAAGGCGCGGGCGATAGCAGGCGGAGTGCTGGAAGCGATAATGCACCGTTTGAATAAAGGCGGCTGCGTCTGAGGCGCATCTTTGGCGTCGCGCCGCGCCCTGCGGGACTCCGACGTACACAAAGAGTACGCCTCCGTTCCTCGGGCTTGCGCTTCACCAAATCTGCATCCTCATACTTGCCGCTTCGAGACCACACGTTTTTGAACTTTCAACGTTAAGTGAGGTCCATCATGGATGTTTACGAGGCTGTTGGGGATTACTTTTCCAGGGGACAAAGCGGAGCCATCGCCACGATCGTGAAGAAGCTGGGGGCGGCCCCCAGGGACGAGGGCGCCAAGATGTTCATCGGCGACGACGGCCGGATCTTCGGCACCATCGGCGGCGGCTGCGTTGAGGCAGAGATATGGACGGCCGCCAGAAACGTCACGAAGACGCAAAAGCCCAGGATGCTGAGCTACAGGATGGACGGCGGTCTCGTCGAGGACGAAGGGATGATATGCGGCGGGAACGTCGATATCTTTTTAGAGCCGGCCCTTCCCCGCTATAAAAACCTCTATACCGGGATAAGGGACCTTGAAAAGACGGGCAAAGATGCTTTCATTATAACAAGGTTCACGAGTGATTCGTTTTCTAAAAGTCTGGTTGGACAGGACGGCCTGATAAGCGGGGATGACCTGACGGAGGAGATGAAGGAGCGCGTCGGGTCGCACCTCGGAGCGAAAGAGGCCTGTCATGGCTGACGGGCTTATTATAGAGCCGGTGATATCGTCGCCGACGCTTTACCTGTTCGGCGCAGGTCACGTCTCGCAATTCGTGTCGAAGATTGCGGCGTTGGCCGATTTTGATGTCACCGTCATAGACGACCGGGGCGAATTCGCAAACCGGGAAAGGTTCCCTGAGGCGCAGGAGGTCATCGTCGAGACTTCCAGAGTGTCTTCGACCGGCTTCAATTCAGTGGCAGGGAGTACGTCGCCATACTTACGCGCGGCCATAAGCATGACGCCCTTGTGTTGGAAGAGGCAATGAAAAAGCCGACACGTTATATAGGTATGATCGGCAGCAGGCGAAAGACGAAGATGATTTACGACCACTTGAAGGGAAAGGGCGTACCTGAAGCGGCGCTCGAAGCGGTTCACGCACCGATCGGCCTTAGCATCCAGGCGGAGACGCCGCAGGAGATCGCGGTCAGCATTGTTGCCGAGCTTATCCAAATAAAAAGAAAGGCGTAATCTTTTTGTTCCAAGAGACTTTTCTCGAGGACGGAAAGGGTCCGGTAAAAGAGCAGGAAGAGTCTGTCCTGCCCTTCGATACGCTGAAGAAGTATCTTTCGGAGGTATCGAGGTACCAGGTCCTGTCGCGCGAGGAGGAGCGGGAAGTGGCCGAGAAGGCGCACCGCTTCAAGGACGCCGCATCGTCGCAGAAGCTCGTCGTATCGAACCTGAAGCTGGTAGTCAAGATAGCCCTCGAATATTACAACTCGTACCTGAACATCCTCGACCTTATCCAGGAAGGCAACGTCGGCCTCGTCCACGCAGTCCGTAAGTACAACCCTTACAAGGGCACCCGTTTTTCCACGTATGCCTCGTTCTGGATAAGGGCGTACATACTGAAGCACATCATGGATTCGTGGAGCATCGTCAAGGTGGGCACGACGCAGGGGCAGAGGAAGCTTTTCTACAGGCTTAACAAGGAGAAGAAGAAGTTGGAGTCGGCGGGCATCTTTCCGGCGGCCCAGTTGATCGCAAACACCCTCGACGTCAAGGTGTCGGAAGTCGAGGACATGGAGAAACGCCTCTCCTATACGGACGTCTCCCTGGAGTATCCCCTTTATGACGAGGGTGAGGAAACCTTCATCGACCTGATAAAGTCGGATGAGAATATAGAAGAAGAGGTGGCCACCAAGGAGAAAAGGGAGATCCTCGAAAGGAAAGTGGCCGAGTTCAGGTCACTGCTTAATGACAAAGAGCTTTTCATCTTCAACCATAGGATTATGGCGGAAGAGCCTTTTACCCTCCAACAGATAGGGGTGCGGTTCCGCATCTCCAGGGAGAGGGTGCGGCAGATAGAGCACAGGGTGATGAAGAAGTTCAGCGACCGGTTCGAGCTGGAGCTGCGCCAGTTAGAACCATAGTGCTCTATCGGGGGAGACTCAGCCGAAAAACCTGGTAATCGTAGAGAAGAACCCGGTGACGAGCAAAAGGCCGAGGGCGATAAGCAGGACGCCGAGGGCCATCGACGCATACCGCACGATGTGGCCGAACCGCTGCATTAAGTTCATCAGCCTTCCGACAAAAACAGCCGCCAGAAAAAAAGGTATGGCGAGGCCGAGCGAATAGAGGCCGAGCAGATAGAAGCCGCCCCAGATCGACTTGCCGGTAGCCGAGATAATCAGGATGGAGGCGAGTACGGGCCCGATGCAGGGCGTCCAGCCAAGGGAAAACGTCACGCCCACGAGGACCGAGCCGAAAAGCCCCCCGGCCTTGGCTTTGACGTGCACCGTCTTTTCCCGGTTCAAAAAGGGTATTTTGAACAGGCCGAGCATATTGAGGCCCATGATGATCAGCACAATGCCGCCTACGGCCGTGATCCACTTATTGTACGCGTAGAAAAGGCTGCCCAGGATCGAAGACGAGAGTCCGAGCGTTATGAAGACGAGTGAGAAGCCCGCAATGAAAAAAACGGAATGGAGGAGTACGCTGCGGCGGAACGACTTGTCCTGGAAGTCGCTGCAATCGCGGATGGTGGCGCCGCTGATATAGATGAGGAACGAAGGGACGAGGGGTAAAATGCATGGGCTGAAGAACGAAATCAACCCGGCAGAAAAGGCTGCGTACCAGTTGACATCCACCGTGTAATTATTTACTTTCTATAACACTTTGTCAACCTCCGCAAAACGGCGCTGCGCGTCGATCGACATAGGGACGAATGCGGTCCTGCTGCTCGTCATGGAGTCGAACGGGGCTTTCGAAGAGCTTCTCGACACCTCCACGATCACGCGGCTCGGAGAGGGCCTGCTCTCGACCGGCGCACTCGGCCCCATTGCTATGGAGCGCACCGCCGCCGCCCTTGAAGCCTACCGCCGCGTCATCGACGACTACGGTGCGCCGGGTGCCGTCTGCTTCGGCACGAGCGCGCTCCGGGAGGCGGCAAACCGGGAGGAGTTCCTCGACATGGCCCGGCAGCGGGCGGGCTTCGACATAAGGGTGATAAGCGAGCGGGATGAGGCCTATTATACGTACCTGTCCGTCAGGAACGACCCGGCGATAGAAGGCGGCCGCCTCCTCATCGTCGATATCGGCGGCGGGAGCACGGAGATAACGCTGGGCGACAGGGAGAACTTCCTGGACTACGTCTCGCTCCCCATAGGCACGGTGAAGCTGACCGAGCGCTTCATAAAGCACGATCCGCCGCCGTCCGGCGAGATCGCGGTTTTGTCCGGCTTCGTCCGGGCCGAGGTCAATGCCAACCGGCCGAAAGGCATACCGGCAGGGCAGGGGGACTTGACCATCGTCGGTATGGCAGGCACAATCACTACCCTGGCTGCGATGCTCCTCGGCCAACACAAGTTCGATAAAAAGAAGATACACGGCATGCAGATATCCCTTTCGGAGCTTAGCGCGATGGATAGACCGGCTTGCTCCGATGAGCACGGCCGACCGGAGGAGACTGCCCGGCATGGAAAGCGGCAGGGAAGACCTCCTGCTACAGGGGATCATTCTGATGGAGCAGATCGTGTCCGCTTACGGCGGCGACCGGTTTACGGTAAGCACGCGGGGAGCGCGGTACGGCGTGCTATATGAAACAGCAAGCCAATGCTACGGCGCCGCTATGCCCTACAATTTGAAGCAAACCTGTCCCCGATGCAATATTGATGATGGGAGTCACCGCCGGAAGGGGCGTGCAAAGAGCAAGTTTTTCTGTTAAAATCTAGTATGCAGAAGAGGAAGACCGCCAATAAGAAAAGCGGTAAAAACCCGTTCCTTGAATTAAAGCCGAAAGAAACCTCAAGCAAGGACAAGAAGACGAGAAACTTTACCTTTCTCTACTTCGTCGTAGCTTTCCTGGCCATCATCGTAATCAACAATTACATGTCTAACTCGGAGATCAAGACGATCCCTTACAGCGAGTTCAAGCAGGACCTCGCTAAGGGCCAGGTGAGCGACGTAACCATAAGCAACGACAGCATACAAGGCAACGTCAAGCAGGACGACGGCAAAGTGGCGAAGTTCACTGACCGCCAGGGTGGACGACCCGGATCTGGTCAAGGATCTGCAAAGCCATAACGTGAAGTTCAGCGGCCAGTACGAGAACAAGCTCCTTGAAGGGCCTCATCTCGTGGGTCCTGCCTTTTATCATCATCATCGTGATATGGAACCTCCTCATGAAGAGGATGGGCGGCGCGCCGTCCGGCGTGCTCAACTTCGGCAAGAGCCGGAGCAAGATATTCGGCCAGGACGAGATCACCGTTACCTTCGACGACGTGGCAGGCGTCGAGGAGGCGAAGGACGAGCTGAAGGAGATCATCGAGTTCCTCGGGACGCCTCAGAAGTTCCTGAACATAGGGGGCAAGATACCCAAAGGCATCCTCCTGGTGGGCGCGCCGGGCACGGGCAAGACCCTGCTCGCCAAGGCCGTGGCCGGGGAGGCGAAGGTCCCGTTTTTCAGCATGAGCGGGTCGGACTTCGTGGAGATGTTCGTCGGCGTCGGCGCGGCGAGGGTCAGGGACCTTTTCGCCCAGGCGCAGGAAAAGGCGCCCTGCATCATCTTCATCGACGAACTCGACGCGCTGGGCAAGGCGCGCGGCCTCAACCCGCTGGCGTCCCACGACGAGAGGGAGCAGACGCTCAACCAGCTTCTCGCAGAGATGGACGGCTTCGACACGAAGAAGGGCGTCATCATCATGGCGGCGACGAACAGGCCGGAGATCCTCGACCCGGCGCTGCTGCGGCCGGGCAGGTTCGACAGGCACGTCCTCGTCGACAGGCCGGACATAAACGGCAGGGAGGCGATCCTTCAGGGTCCACGCCAAAGGGGTGAAGATCGGCAAGGACGTCGACCTCTCCATCGTGGCGGCCAGGACCCCGGGCTTCGTGGGCGCGGACCTGGCGAACCTCGTGAACGAGGCGGCCCTCCTTGCGGCGAGAAAGGGCAAGCCGTCCGTCACGAGCGCCGAGTTCGACGAGGCCATCGACCGGCTTCTGGCCGGGCTGGAGAAGAAGAAGAAGGTGATGAACAGGAGGGAGAAGGAGATTGTGGCCTACCACGAGACGGGCCATGCCCTCATGGCGTCGCTCATCGAGACCTCCGACCCGGTCCACAAGATATCGATCATACCGAGGGGCATCGCGGCCCTGGGTTACACGATGCAGCGGCCCACGGAGGACCGCTACCTGATGACGAAGCAGGAGCTCCTCGACCGCCTGGCCGTCCTTCTAGGAGGCAGGGTGGCGGAGGAGATCGATCTTCGGGGAGGTATCGACGGGCGGCCATGACGACCTGTCGAAGGCGACGGATATCGCCAAGTCGATGGTCAAGGAATTCGGCATGAGCGACCAGATCGGCCATATCACTTATGGAAAAGAGCGGAAATCGATGTTCCTCGACATCAGCCCCGATTCCCATATCAAGGACTACAGCGAGGAGACGGCCAGGGAGATAGACAACGAGATCAAGGAGATAGTCGAGGGCATGTATGCGAAGGTCAAGGAGACGCTCGGCGAAAAGAAGCCGCTCCTCGAAAAGATCGCCTCCATCCTCCTCGAAAAAGAAGTGATCGAGGGCGAGGAGCTACGAAAGCTGGTGCGCGAATATAATGAAGGAAGAGAGATGATCTCCGAAAATGAACCTGAATATAGAAAAGAAGCAGATCGATCTAATTAACGAGTTCATCTCCGTTCACAGGACCTGCAACCACTGCCTTGAGCTGCACAGGAGAGGGCGATCTGACCTTCTGCCGACGTCGAGGAACTTGGTCGACGACAAGGGGAAGAGCAGCCTTTTCAGGCTGAAGCAGATGTGCCACGACCTGTTCCGGAACGGCGTCGAGGTCTCGTACAAGGAGAAGTTCTACGACATCACCGTGGGCTACATCTTCCACGAGGCGATGAAGCTCCGGGAATGCATATACCAGCTTGAATACTACAAGCCCCGCTACAACATGCTCGGTCAGCTCCCCGGAGCTGACCCCGGCCGAGAAGAAGGTGATCCATGAGTTCGACGCGCTCATCATCAAGGCCAAGAAGAGGTTAACGAAGGCCTTAAGGAGGTAAAGACGCTGCTCGAGAGACATGGTGGCCCAGGTGAGGGACCTCATAAAAATCTACAGGGACAATTACCTGCTGCCGCGTTTCATGCTGGATAACGAGAGGTCGCTGATCACCATATACGGGAAGAAGGGCTACAAGGGCCTGCTCGACGAGATGTACGAGCACGGCCGCACGACGCTGATTTGAAGGCGGCCGTAAGCTATCTGGAAAGCGAGTATTTCCAGATAGCGCGGGGCCTTTTGCAAAAGGTCATCAAGATCGACCGCTCGAACGCGACCGCGAAGTTTCTCTTTCTGTACGCCTCGGCGTATAACTGCTACCTTCGGAACAGGTTTTCCATGGCGAGGATATTCGCGCATGAAGCTCTCGCCATGCCGCCAGGACAAGGGGATGGAGACCTATGCGACCTCGCTGCGCAACCTGCTTCCGCGCCTTGCAAGAGAGATGGGCAAAACCGCACAGCATAAGCACAAGGAGGGTGAAGCACGTGCCTATTTACGAATATAACTGCCAGAACTGCGGGGACGACTTCGAATGCATCGTCTTCAGGACCGATGAGCCGGTGGAATGCCCGAAATGCGGGGACAAGCAGCCCGGAAAGAAGATGTCCTCCTTCGGCTTCTCCGTAGGCCATAACTTCAAATCGTCCTCGAGCGGCAGCGGTCCGGGCTGCTCCGGCTGCTCCTCGTCTAACTGCTCTTCCTGCTCGTAGAGAAGCTCATGGACCTCGAAAAGGCCGTAAGGCGCGTCATCGAGCAGGAAGGGCTGATCGATGGCGGCGACACGGTCCTCGTCGGGGTCTCCGGGGGCGTCGATTCCTCGGCGCTTCTCTTCCTGCTCAAGCGTCTGGCAGCCGATATTGGCTTCGGCCTCGCCGTTGCCCACGTGAACCATCAATTGCGCGGGCGAGGAATCGGATGCCGACGAGGCGTTCGTGAAGGACCTGGCGGCGCGCATCGGCCTGCCGTGCCACACGGCGCGCGTAGATGTGAGGGGCTATGCCGGGAGCAAGGGCCTTTCCCTGCAGCACGCGGGCAGGGACCTGCGGTACCGGCTACTTCGACGAGACGGCCGGCGCGAACGGCTGTAACAAGATCGCGGTCGGCCACAACAGCGACGACCAGGTGGAGACGTTCCTGCTGCGGGTAGCAAAAGGCACGGGCCTTTCCGGCCTCGCCTCGATCCCGATCAGGCGGGGGCGGATCATAAGGCCGCTTCCTTCACACCTCCCGCAGTGACATCGCGGCGTACTGCCGCGAATGGCCCGATCCCCTACAGGGAAGACCCGTCGAACCGAAAGGACGCATACGAGCGGAACTTCGTGCGGAACCGGATCGTGCCGCTCCTGGAGACGCTCAACCCCAGGTTCCAGGAGAAGGTGCTTCTCCTTCTCGCCGATATCGCCTCAGTCAACAGCCTTTTCGACAGGCGAGGCGGAAGCGCTCCTCGCCGGGGCGTGCCTCGGTGAAGGAGCCACGGATAGCGGCGGCGGACCTCCTGGGACCCCACGAAGAGGTCAGGTTCAGGGTCGTCTCGGCCCTCTGGCGAGGCGTGGAGCCGGGTTTCAAGCCCCTGCGCGAACACGCCGCGCTCGTGGATAAATCGCTCTTCTCGGCAAGGCCGAACAACAGCGTGTCGCTGCCAAGGGGCGTGCGCGTGAAGAGGGTTTACGGCGACATCGTTTTCACGAAGAAAGCAGCCTGCACCGCCGGTCGGCGATGTCTTCGAAATCGCTGACGGCGTGAACGACATACCGGCGCTCGGCCTGAGCTTGCGCGTCTCTTTCTCGGACGGAAGGCCCGAAGCCCTGCCGCAAAACACGGACCGGGCCTTTTTGGATGCGGAGGCGATAGGCACGCCTTTCACTGCGGACCTTCCGCAACGGCGACCGGTTCATGCCGCTCGGGATGGACCGCCCGGTAAAGGTGAAGGATTATTTCATCTCCCGCAAGATGCCCATGCGACGCGCGCAGGCGCATCCCCCTCCTTTTTTCCGGCGCGACATCATCTGGGTGGTAGGCGAGCGGATAAGCGAAGCCTATAAGGTGACGGCGGGCACCAAAAGGGTGCTCGAAGTGACGGCGGAGCACCTCGCATAGCTTTCCGGCCGGCCGCTCGCGTTGCATTTGCACTGCAGAAAGGGTTGACAGCGGGCCGCTCTCCCTATAAATTAATGGCGACGTAGCATTCCCCTTAAAGATTGAGGAGGTGCAATGATTTCTGACAGAGCGAAGTCTTTGAAACCGTCTGCAACGCTGGCCCTTGCCGCAAAAGAGAAGGCGTTACGGGCGCAAGGTCTCGATATAGTAGGCTTTGGCGCCGGCGAGCCCGATTTCGACACGCCGAACCATATCAAAAAAGCCGCCATAGACGCCATTATGGACGGCTACACGAAATATACCCCCGCATCCGGCATAGACGAGCTGAAGGACGCAGTTATAGCCAAATTCAAGCAGGACAAGGACATCGAGTACAAGCGGGACGAGATCATCGTCACATGCGGCGGCAAGCACGCCCTCTATAACCTTTTCCAAGCCGTTTTCCAGGAAGGGGACGAAGTGATCGTGCCGACGCCTTACTGGGTCTCCTACCCCGCCATGATCGAGCTCGCCGGGGCAAAGCCCGTCTATCGTCGAGACCCACGAGGAAGACGGACTATCAACTCACCGCCGAGATGGTCAAGGCATGCATTACGGATAAAACGAAAGGCATCGTCCTCAACTACCCGTCCAACCCGTCCGGCGCGGTCTACTACCCGAAAGAGCTTGAGGCCATAGGCAAGCTGGCGGTCGAGCACGACCTGTATATCGTCTCCGACGAGATATACGATAAGCTCGTCTACGACGGCTATAAGCAGACGAGCATCGCCTCATTAGGCCGGCCCATCAAGGAGAAGACGATCATCATCCACGGCGTCTCCAAGACATACGCCATGACAGGCTGGCGGATCGGTTTTGCCGCAGGCGACAAGGAGGTTATCAAGGCGATGGGCAACATCCAGAGCCAGAGCACGTCCAACCCCGCCTCGATCTCCCAGAAGGCGGCGCTGGCCGCGCTTACCGGGCCGCAGGATTCGATAGGCCCGATGGTCGAGGAATTCGCCAGGAGAAGAGATGTCTTCGTCTCCGGCCTGAACGCTATGGATGGGGTCACCTGCTTCAACCCGAAGGGCGCCTTCTATGTCTTCCCCTCCTTCAAGGGGCTTGTCGGCAAGGCGTATAAAGGAAGGAAACTGGCGAACATCGCCCAGTGGACGGAGATACTTCTCGAAGACTTCCACGTGGCGGTGGTGCCGGGCGACGAGTTCGGCAAGGAAGGGCATGCTGCGCCTCTCCTTCGCCACGTCGATGGAAGTCATAAAGAAGGGCCTGGAAAGGATCAGGAAAGCGGTCAACTCACTCGATTGACGCAAGCCCCCGCTTTATCCTGCTCTGTTTGCAACAGAGTCGTCTTTCGCGCGGCTTTCGGCCCGTGCGATGCGGAAATCTGCGATGAGCGGCAGGTGGTCCGAGGCGATGAGCGCCTTGCGGCTCCTGTGCAGGCTTGCCCCTTCCAGCCGTAGCGTATCGTCGAAATAGATATTATCGAGGTGGACCAGGGGCAGCGGGCCGGGGTAGGTGGCGCGAAGGCCCAGGTCGGCCTTGATGTCTACGCAGGCAAACTGCTCGGTCAAAAGCCGCGTAGTGATGCCCCGCAGCCATTCGTTGAAATCGCCAAGCAGGATGCGCGGGCCCTCGACGTCAGCGCCGGCCAGTATCTCCGATTGCGACAAGTTGTTTCCCCTGGTGGTGGCGCTCCATGTACGACGTTCCGAGGTGCACGTTATAGACGTGGAGTACAGAGCCGTCGAGGACGACGTCCGTGCGCAGGCAGCCCCGCTCCTCGCGCCCCGGATGGCTCAGATCGAAATTGCGCCTGGATATGAGCGGCAGGCGGGAGAGCAGCAGGTTGCCGTATCCGCCGCCGCGGAACCGCCGGTTTTCACCGAAGCAGTATTGCATCTTCATCTCGCTCGCGATGAACTCTGCCTGGTGGTCTTCCTTTTTGCCGTTCGTGATGTTTACGACTTCCTGGAGGGCGATTATGTCCGCGTCCACCTCACTCAGCACATCCGCGATGCGCTGCGGCCGGACACGGCCGTCGAGTCCCCGGCATTTATGAACGTTGTAAGTGACGATGCGGAATGACTCGTCCCCCTGGCCAACGGCCCAGTGCGGCGTGCCGCTATGCCGGCCGTTATTGCCCTCCGCAACGACCCTGACAGCCCGCCCCGTTTTGTTTCTTGTTTTAAAAACCATTACTTACATCCTTAGATATGACGTTTGGTACGTTAGCTTACCATAAAACGACCTCGAAGCGAGATAGGGGGGCCAAGTCGGGCCCCCGCTCCGTTTTACCGGGGCCGATCAGCTATTACGAGATGATAAAGCGGCTGCCTATACAGGATAGTACGTGAAGTTCAGCAGGTCGGCTGCAATGTACCCGTCGGTAAAGACGTTGATTATATTGATTGCCCCATAGCCCTGTCCAACCCTGAACAGCCTGCGCAGCCGCATATCGAGCAGCGAAAAGATCATGATCCGAAGGACCCCGCCGTGGGCGACGATCCCGATGTTCTCCCCCTTATGCTCGGCTATGATCTTTTTGAGCCGCCCTATGCTCCTTGCGCGGGCGGCCTGGAACCGCTCCCCCTGGGGCGGGGGATTCTTTCCGGGGTCGGCGAGCCACAGCCGCAGTTCCTCGGGGTAACGCTCCTTGATCTCGTTGAAGCTAAGGCCCTCCCATGCACCGAAGGCCAGCTCGTCGAATGCGGGTGACGGCTCGAAATCGAGTCCCTGTTTTTTCGCGATGATCCGCCCGCTCTCTATGCTCCGGGATAAAGTGGAGGTATAAACCCTGTCGAGCTTGAAAGCAGAGAGGAACGCCGCCGCTCCCTGCATCCGGCTGATGCCGGCCTCAGAGAGGGGTATGTCGATCCGGCCCTTGTAGACCGGCTTCGTCTCCTCGTCGATCGTGTTCCCGTGCCGTATCAGAAAGAGTTTCGTCATCGTGAAGGCATCTCCCGGTTTAGAACCATAGCAGGGCGACAGCGAGAAACAGCAGGTCCGCGATTTCCGACGAGGCGCCCGCAGTGTCGCCGGTCAGGCCCCCGAATTTTCTGTCGCAGAAAAAGACCCAAAGAATACTGAAGGCGTACACGCATATGCAGGCCAGAGGGATGAAGCGCAGGCGCATGCCCGGTGAAAAAGCGGGCCAGAAGAGGGCGGCTGCGACAACAAGGGCCACGAGCAGGACCCATGACAACAGGTATGACCGACCGTCCAGCCCTTCCGTGAAAATCCTGCCCAGCCCTTCCGGCCTGGCCGATTTACCGTGAAACAGGACGGGCACGAAAACCCACTTGGAAAAAACGGTCATAAGGAAGATAAGACAGGCGGCATCGGCCGTTGTGCACCTGTCGAAAACAGCGCTTATAAGAAGGTATTTCAGCAGGACGGCCAGAACGATGGCGGTAACCCCTATCGCCCCGGTCGCGCTGTCCTTCATAACGGACAGGCGCCTGTCCCGGTCCGCAGCCGGGTCGCCGGTCGATTTTACAGCCAGGGCGTCGAAGGTATCAGCCAGGGCGTCGAGGTGGAAGCCCCCGTTCACGAGGACCAGTACCAGCAGGACGAGTCCGCTTGTTACGGCAGGCGGAAAGAAGCGGGCAAGGATCAGGGCCGCGGCAGCGGCGATAAGGCCCTGGATGGCCCCCGCAACCGGAAAAAAGGCGGCAGAGCGGGCTACGTCTGCCTCAGTGACCGTCCCCCGGACCGACACCGGGATGACAGTGAGGAACTGTACCGCCAGGTAAAACCTCTTCATCCCTCCTCCCGCACTTAAAGGTCCGCTTCTTTAGCGTGAGCGCAGGTCGCCCGAGACAAAAAAGCTCAGCGTATTCTCGTTGTCCACTCTCTTGTATTCGACGTTATCGATCATCTTCTTGATTACCCGCGCGGATGTGCGCAGGGTCGGGTCGCCGAGCGGCTCCTCGCCCGGGAATACAGGCTCTGAAAGCAGGATGTTGACCGGGATCCCCGTGTCGCTGATGACGATGACGAGTTTTCCCCACGCGTCATGCTTGCACTGTATCTTTACCTCGCCCCCTTTTTCACCGTATGCCTTTGTTATGACTACGTTGAGGGCTTCCCTGATTGCTTTGGCGATCTCCTCCGTCCTCTCATTGCTGAAGCCTTCCTGCTTCTCGATGTTAGTGACGAACTCCACGATCTCCGGGACGGTCGATTGCGTGGCGGGCCTGCTCATCTCGTCTATAAGGCTCGACTTGAGGGGCGCGTCGCCGTTGTTTTCGTCCATGGTTTCCTCCATTAACAATTATTGGGGTTCGGCACCCCCACCACAAGCAAAGCTTGTCGGGGCACCCGCCTTGCGGGTCGTCCCCGTCCGCCGCTTCGCATACGCGAGCAGTGCTTAATATACGGCGATTGCGGAAGGAAAACAAGCTTTGGCCTTGCTTGCGGGTTGTTGCTAATCTTTCTGGAGGAGGGCCCTCTGTATTACGTGCAGTATGCGCACAAGGGCGTGCTCGAAGCGGCCCGTAACGTTGGCGAAGCTTGCCACCGCCGTGCGGAACCTGCCTTTGTTGTATGTGACCCTCAGGATGCGGCCGGACACGGAGTAATCGTCGCCTGCCAGATCGAACCGCAGGGTGATGGGCAGGCCCGGCGCAAGGGGCAGTGCGACGTCGTAGCTGAACCTCACTCCGCCCAGGGATATATCGGCTATCTCCACCTTCATCCCGCCCACGTAGAGGTCCATGCGGTTCTTGCCGGTCGGCTCGACCCGCAGGAACCTCCTCGCACTAAACGCGGTCGGCTCTCCCTCGCGGGTGACCGCGAAAGCAGGCGCCAGGACGCCGGGGCTCGTCTCGTACTCGTCGATGAGCCGGGTGAAGCTTACGGGGAACCCGAGCCGCTCGACTTTTTCCCCTTTCCGGACGACATAAGTCAACGTTATTCTGCCGTCGCATGTCCGGGCATCTACGGGCGGAGACGTCTGGGCGAGCACAAGCGTTTGCCCGTCAACCTCGTATAAAATCGAATCGAGCGAGAGGAATTCTTCGCCCGCGCGGTCTTTTTCCACAAAAAGTGTAAGCTTGCAGCCTGCCGTAATCGGTGTCATACAATTGTTTTCGCATGAAACTGCGTGAACTTAAAGGGCAGTTACCGACTATGCTTTGAACTTGTGATAGTCCTTATTCTTTTCGTAGAGTATTTTCAGCCCGCGCAAGGTAAGCATTTCGTCAACTTCGTCCAGGGAATGGGATTCTTTGTAAATCAGGTTGGCGAGCCCGCCGGTGGCGATAACACGCGGGTCCGTGGCGACCGCCTGCTTCATCCTCTCGACGATCCCGTCCACGAGGCTGATATATCCGTAGACGATACCCGCTTGCATGGCCGTTATCGTGTTTTTTCCGATGATGTCCTTCGGTTTCACCAGCTCTATCCTCGGGAGCTTCGACGCGCTCGAAAAGAGGGCTTCGAGTGAGATCATCATGCCGGGGCAGATAACGCCGCCCACGTATTCCCCCTTGGGGGTCACGTAATCGAAGGTCGTCGCCGTTCCGAAATCGACTATGATCAGCGCCTTTCTGTACTTCTCATAGCCCGCGACTGCGTTGACTATGCGGTCGGCCCCGACTTCCTGTGGGTTCTCGTAAAGAATGGGCATACCCGTCTTTATGCCCGGCTCCACGATAATCGGCTCGATGCCCACGTATTTGCAGCACATATTCTCGAAGGGGAACAGAAGGGGAGGGACTACGCACGATATAATGGCGCTCGCCATATCGGACAGCTTCAGGCCTTCGAAATCGAGCAGGCTTTCGAAGAGTATCGCGTACTCATCCACCGTCCTGCCGAGCATCGTGTTCAGCCGCCAGTGGTTTACGAGCACGTCGCCCTTATAGACCCCGAAGACGACGTTCGTGTTGCCTATATCGATTACGAGAAGGGGGGCTTCACCCGCGCCCTGCGCGACTTCCGGTCCACCCGCTCCAGCTTTTCTCTTCACTATCGGATTAGATTGCAACATCGCCGGCAATGACCCTCGTTATTGTCCCGTTTTCGGAGAGCAGGAGCGCGCCGTCCGCTGCCAGCCCTTCCGATACGCCACGGTATACTCTGTCCGTCTGAATGATTTCCATGTAGGTGCCGCGCACCTTTGCCCGTTCTTCCCACAGGCGGCAAATCTCGCCCAGCCCTGCGCTCGACGCGATCTCGTAATACCTTTCGAGATCGTCCAATAGCATGCCACAAACGACCGCCCTTTCAAAGTATTTTTTCGTCTCGATGAAAAGGGAGGTAGCCTTATTCGCAATCTCCTCGTCCATCTCTTCGCGCGCCATGTTTACATTGAGGCCGATGCCGACGACGACGAAGTCGACTGTGCGGCCTTTGGCTGAAAGCTCGATCAGGGTGCCCGAGATCTTCTTTCCGTCCAGGGTAAGCACGTCGTTCGGCCATTTGAGCTTCGGTTCGACCCCTGCCGATTTCACGGTATCGTAAACGGCGAGGCAGGATATGAAGGCCAGCGGTGAAACTTCCGTCGCGAGCAGGCGGGGCCGCAGGACGCATGACAGGTAGATGTTCTTGCCGTAAGGGGAGTGCCATTTCCGTTGCAGCCTGCCCCTCCCGCCGCTCTGCGTCTCGGCGATCACGCATGTGCCTTCGGCGCAGCCTGCCGCTGCCAGATCGAAGGCCAGCGCGTTTGTCGAGACCACCGAGTCCCTGTGGACGATATTCCTCCCTACCATCCTCGTAGACAGGCGGCGCTCTATTTCCGAAGGGTAAAGCGGGCCCCCTTCGCTATTCATTCTCGATCCTGTCATAGTGCGAGAAATACATCGTGAAGGAGGCGCGGCCCTGCGACAGGGACCGGATATCCGTCGAATAGCCGAACATCTTGGTAAGGGGCGCGTTGGCCAGTACCACTGTGGTTTTGTCTTTCGCAGTTATATTTACTATCTGGCACTTCCTCGTGTGGAGGTCCGCAATGATCTCGCCCAGGAACTCGTTCGGCGTTGTAACCGTCAGCGACATGATGGGGACGAGGAGCAGGGGCCCTGCTTCCTGGCATGCTTTCTTGAAGGCTTCGAAGGCGGCCATTTTGAGCGTGAGACGCGCGAACTCCGGGTTGTTGAAGCTCGCCTTCAGGATTTCGACTTTGATGTCCGTCAGGGGGAAGCCTTTGATCGGGCCTATCTGGGAGGCCTCGCTTACGCCTTCCTCCATGGCGGAGACATAGGGGAACTCGACCGCGTCTTCCGGTATGCGCGAAATAATCGACACGCCGGCGCCCCTCTTTGCGGGGATAAGCGTCAGGCTGGCCGAGCCCTTGTATACAGCGCCGCTTATCACCTTCTCGAAGGTCTGCGTAACGCTTGCCTGGCGCTCGACCGCCTCCTTGTAGACGACCTGCGGCTTGCCCACAAGCAGGTCTATGCCGAACTCATCCTTCATCCTGCGGACTATCACGTCGAGGTGCAGCTCCCCCATACCTGAGACTATGGTCTGGTAAGAAGCTTCGTCCGTCTGCACCTGGAACGTCGGGTCTTCCTCGGCTATCCTGCCCAGCACCTGGAGCAGCTTCTCCTGGTCGGCATTGCGCCTCGGCTCGACTGCTACGGAGATGACGGGCTGGTACATGCCGATGGGCTCGAGGACGATCGGCCTGGAGCGGACGAGTGTATGGCCTGTCGATGTCTCCTTCAGGCCCACTACGCCGACAATCGCGCCGACGGGCGCCTCCTCGACCCGGTCCTTGTGGTTGGCGTGGATTTTATATATCCGCGATACCTTCTCTTTTTTGTCGATGTTTACGTTAAAGATCTCCTCGCCCACTGTGAGTTTGCCGGAGTAGACCCTGATATAGACGAGCTTTCGCCCCTCTTCCATGAGGACCTTGAAGGCCAGGGCGCACAGGTCTTCTTCGATGCGCGGCTCCCGCGTCTCCATCTCGTTGGTCGTAGGGTTTATGCCCTCTACCGGGCGGACTTCGAGGGGCGAGGGGAGGTAATTGACGATAGCGTCTAGAAGGGGCTGGATGCCCTTGTTCCGGAGGGCCGAGCCGCAAATTACGGGCACGCAAGCGAGGTCGAGCGTCCCCTTTCGTATTACCTCGTGCACCAAGGCCTCATCGATCTCTTTTCCTTCGAGGTAGCGCTCCATGATGCGGTCATCGAGCATCGAGAGCTTCTCGAAAAGTTTCTCCCTGTACTCGGCTGCAACAGCCGACGCCTCCTTCGGTATGGAGACGGACCTGTAGCTCGCCCCGAGACTGTCCTCATCCCATACGGTCGCCTTCATCGTGACGAGGTCCACTATGCCGTAAAAGCCGTCTTCCCTGCCGAGCGGAATCTGTAAGGGCAGGGGGTTCGTCCCCAGCTTCTCGACCATCATATCGAGGACCTGGAAGAAATCGGCCCCGAGCCTGTCCAGCTTATTTATGAAGGCCATCCTCGGCACGCCGTATTTGTCGGCCTGGTGCCATACCGTCTCCGACTGGGGCTCCACGCCTTCGACTGCGGAGAAGACCTCGACCATGCCGTCGAGGACGCGCAGCGAGCGCTCGACCTCTATGGTGAAATCGACGTGACCGGGCGTGTCTATGATCTGGATTTCATGGTCGTTCCAGTAGCAGGTGGTGACCGCGGAGGTGATGGTGATGCCCCGCTCCTGCTCCTGCGGCAGGTAGTCCATCGTCGCGGTGCCCTCGTGCACCTCCCCCATTTTGTAGGTCTTGCCCGAATAGTACAGGATGCGCTCGGTCACCGTAGTCTTGCCCGCGTCGATATGGGCCGCGATACCGATGTTCCTCGTCCGGGATAGCCTTAATGTTTCGCGCTTCACGGCTAAAATATGTACGATTAGAGCCGGAAAGTCAACCTCAGTGGGGCTGCGGCGGAAGAACGCCCCGGTAATTCCCCATAGCGCCGGTACTCTGAATTCTTCCCCCATTCATTTCGCCACTTTTCCGTTGCCATTTCCATTGTCGCATCATATTATCTGTCGAGGAACGCCAATTGAGTAAAGGCGGGGAGGCGGCAATGGACTATAACCTGCTCGAAGAGAAATGGATCCCTGTTTTATGGAAAGACGGACATGTGAATCGTGTGGGCATCGTCGAAGCGCTGACTCAAGCAGGCTCCATCCGTCAAATTGCGGCGAGCAACCCTATGGACCGGGTGGCGATACTGCGATTTTTGCTCGCGCTGCTTTATTGGTGCCAGGGAAGCCCGCCGGACGAACTTCTAAACGGTTCCTTTCCCCGAAATTGTTTCAAGAAACTCGACGACAACAAAAACTGCTTCAATCTTCTGGGGGAAGGTAAGCGGTTTTACCAGGATTGTGACGCAGAGCGCCCTCAAGCGGTTACGCACTTAATACAAGAGATACCTGCGGGTAATAATTTTTGGCACTTTAGGCATTCCACGGACAGAAGTGTCGGGCTTTGCCCCGCGTGCTGCGCTATTGGACTGTTGAGATTGCCGCTTTTTTCAGTGAGCGGACTGAGTGGTCCAAAAGAGCCAACTTGATAGCCCGGCATCAACGGTGTCCCGCCAATTTATGTTGTGCCATGGGGTAAGTCGCTGAGGGAAACATTGCTTTGCAAATCGGTTTTTTTGCTCGAATCCCGGCGAACCTTCATGGAGTGCTAACGGCCCGACTCAGGGTGAAAGCGAGGATGTCCCTTTACTCGCCGGTTTGACGCTTCTGTCGCGGAGGCTTTGGTTACATGAACCGGACGGGCAGGCAGGTATATGTATTGGTTGTGGCTCACATGAAGCACTTATTAGAACAGTTGAATTTCAAACTGCCGGAAAACAAGAGAATGATAAATGGAATGATCCTCACGTGATCTATATAAAGGGAACTAAACGAAAAGCTTTGAGAGCGGGAGACCTGACGAGAGCCGGCAAGTTCAGGATGGATCGCCCGTGGCCTGACTTGCTTGCACGCATCTTAGAAACGGATAGGCAGGCATCCTTACTTGTCGTCGGGTTTGCAACAAATAAGGCAAAGAACATTGACGTATGGGAGCGTATAATTGATACGTCATCGATGGGAAAAACCACGGAAGCATCGGCGACCAAAATCACCATATGGAAGGAAGATAAATCAGAGGACAGACTGCGACAAATTATAAGAGGGACAAGAAAACCCAGAAGAAATGATACACGCACCGCTGCCTCCACATTCGCCTCCATCCGCCCGCATGTCGAAACCGAAGTCGCCGCTAAATTGTCCGAGTTGATTGCAGGAGATGACGGCGCGTGGGAGCGGGCGGCCGACGAATATAGTCCTATGATGGCTGCCGTGGCCAAATCGCTTTCGCCCGGCTTCACATCGGCGGCGGTGGAAAGGCGCAGAGAAATTGCCGGCATGAAACCGAGGATGCGGCCGGAAGCAAATGAGGCCAAGAAGCCCAGCCGTACAAAAGAGGGGGCAAGTGACTCCAACGGAGCAGTATATCGAATGTCTTGGCGAACTTAAAAGCGGGCGACCTTGGACTGCTTCGCACGCACGCGGGACAGGGTCTTAATGAAACGGTAGACGGCTTCGACCTGTTCACGGGTCTATGGTGGCCACTTCGAGCTAAAAATAAGGCCGCTCCCCGCCGCGAGGTGGCCTGGCTGGTAGCCAAGCTCTACGCATTCCGCCCGGTTCCACAGACGCCCGGCAAGACGCTTGCCTGCCGGCTTGGGCGGTGCCGGCCCGACAAGGACATAGAAAAACGTTTCAGGCAAAGGTTCGACAGGATGTTGACCCTACCACTTGGCAAGATGGAGTCTGACCTGCGATGGGCGCTTGATCTGGTCGATTCAAAAGACATCGGAATCGATTGGGTGAGACTTAGCGATGACCTTTCCGTCTGGGAGCGCGAATCCACGCGACTCAAATGGGCGGAAGAATTTTTGAAAACCTTCGAAGGAGGGAAGCCATGCTGATCCAGATTCACGCGATTCAAAACCACAGCCCATCCAACCTGAACAGGGATGACCTTGGCGCGCCCAAGACCTGCTATTTCGGCGGAGCGTTGCGCTCGCGTATTTCCAGCCAGTGCATCAAGCGCAGTATCCGCATGAGCGAGGAGTTCAAACAGTTGCTCGGTGGGGTGCGCACGCGGCAGTTAGCGGAAGAGATCACAAAAATGGTCACAGGCAAGAGCGTGAAGAAACGCGCGGTATCGATTCTTGAAAAGTGCGGCATCAAGCCAAAAGGTAATGGTGACGACAGGAGCGACATGCTTGTTTATGCGAGCAAAGAGGCGATTGCAGAAATGGCGGAGCTTTTGCAAAACGGCGAGGAAAAGAACGATGAGGAACTTGCAGAGGCATTTGGAAAGCTCATTTGCGAGCGTGTTGCCGTGCCTGATATGGCGCTCAGCGGCAGGATGCTCGAAACCGGGGTGCTCAAAGACACGGCCGTTGAGGCGGCGCTTCAGGTGGCGCATGCAATTTCCACTCACGAGGCCCGCCCCGAAGTTGACTACTATGTTGCCACGGACGATATCCCCGGCGAAGATGCAGGTGCGGGCTATGTAGATGAGGCCATGTATTCCTCGGCCTGTTTCTACAAGTATTTCTCGATACACTGGGAGACGTTAGTCGGGAACCTGAAGGGTTTTGGAAATGATCACGAAAAACTTGCCGCCCATACCGTCGGCGCATTCATTCGGGGAGCGGCTTTAGCCAATCCGGCGGGCAAACAGAACAGCTTTGCCGCGCACAATCCGCCTGATGGAATGCTGGTCGAGATCAGAAACATACCCATCAGCTATGCCAATGCTTTTGCCGGGCCGGTGAATCAAAGCGACCGCGATATCATATCGCAGAGCATCGCGCAGCTTGGTCAGTATATGCGCGACATCGATGCCGGTTACGGCGAGCCTGCTAAGCGGTTCTGGTTCTCGCCCAACCTGCGCTATCCCTTGAGCGTTGCGGAAGACAAAAAGGAAATCGCCATTACGGATAACAACATCAAATCGCTGGACGAATTGGTCTCGGCAGTTATCCAGGGAAACCGGTTATGACTGGAAGGAGGTCAAGAAGGTCGTTGTAAATTCGGGGGTGGCCTGATGAGCGGGAACACCCTCTTTCTTCGCCTTGAGGGTCCCCTTCAGGCCTGGGGCGACCAACAATCGAAGTTTGTTGTGCGGCGGACGGCAGATGCCCCGACAAAGTCCGGGGTGGTCGGGCTGCTCTGTGCGGCATTGGGCGTTAGCCGCTCCGAGGCCGCCCAAAAGTGGTTGCCCAAGCTCAACGCTCTACTAATGGGTGTTCGAATCGACCGGTCCGGCGTCCGCTGGTGGGATTATCACACGGTCGGGGCGGAAATGCAGATGCGCATTGCCGAAGCCGAGGGAAAAACCAAGGCTCGGTGCGATGCTTACCCGTCGCGAATATCTCTGTGATGCCTCCTTTCTCATCGCCTTGCAAGGGGAACCGGATTTGATTGCCGAAGTCGAGGCCGCAGTGAAAGCGCCCAAATGGACGCTTTACCTGGGCAGGAAGTCCTGCATTCCGTCTCGCCCTTTGCTGGAGAACGCACTCGCAAATTTTCCCGATCTGCTCTCGGCGCTCAAATCGGAGCCTTGGCGGCCACGGCTTAAGGGAGACGGGCCTCCGCAAGTCGTGAATTGCCTGCTCGACTGGGTCCCCACCCCTGAACAGCCGGAAGCGCCGGGTGATGCGCTCGTCTGGTACGATGTGCCTCTGACGTTTCAGCCCCCTCGCATTACCCGCGATTCGTTATTCGAAAGGAATTGCAGGTGGGCGCCAACGGCGAAGTAAAGCTTGCAGATAAACCGGTGCAGAAGGACGTGCCGCGACCGCTCCGCCCACGGGCGGATTACGGCAATGCGGAATATAGAAAACGCCGGCAGGAAAGGCTTGATCGCGACCATAAGCTGTGCGTCTTCTGCAAGTCGCCGGCCACTACCGTGCAGCACATCACGTACCGGCGCGCAGGGGGCGGCGAAGAAGCGGGCGATTTGCGCTCTCTCTGCCGCCTCTGCCACGATGCCGTGACGATGATCGAATATGGCCTTGGCATGGGCATGGATCGAATCAACCCCGAAAACCGCGCTGGCGCGCCATGATACATACTTCAAACGGGGCGAGATCATCGGGTTCCGGTCGTTGGAGACCCGTCGCCGGCGTCTAACTGCCGGGGAGGTGGAATAACGATGTACCTATCCCTTCTCTTGATCGATATAGGCGAAAACCCCGACCGGCCCAACCCGGAAGGCTCTGGCTGCGGAATCTTTATCACGTCCACCAGCGGCTGTGCATGGCGTTTCCATCCGATTCGAGAAGAGCGCGCGACCCCGATTTCCTTGCGCCTTATGCGCCGGACGATTTCGCGGGGCAGGTACACCGGAGGCGCGACCGCGACTCCGGCTTTCTCTTCCGCATCGATCCGCATTCCAATGGCCGGGCGGTGATAATCGTCCAATCCGCCGTGAGGCCCGACTGGGATTATGTTTTTCACAACGCGGGCTATCTCCTGGCGGCTTCCCCGGAGGCAAAGCCCTTTAGTCCACGATTCACGAAAGGAGAACACCTGAGATTCCGCGTTATGGCAAACCCGACCCGCAAAATAGACACTAAGAGCGGGCCGGATGGACGGCGCAACGAACGGGAGACGCGTTCCTGTGCCGACCGATCAGCTTTTCGGCTGGATAGCCCACCAGGGCGAATTAGGGGGGTTCTCCATTGAAGGCTCCGCGACGGCTCAACCTGGCTACGTCTATTTCAAAAAGCCCGAAAAAACCGAACAGTCACGTCTCCGTTCCGTCCGCTACGATGGAGTTCTCGTCGTCACCGACCCTGCCGGTTTTCATGAAGCTCTCGTCCAGGGCATCGGCTCAGGTAAAGCGTTCGGTTTCGGTCTTCTCTCTCTTGCTCCGCTTCACCCATCTAATCCCCTGGAGGCGACATGAGGATTCAAGATCTGCACGTTCTGCCCAAGTTCGCTGACGGATGGAGCTATCTGTATGCAGAGCATTGCCGTATCGACCAGGAAGCGCGGGCCATTGCAATCCATGACGAAGCCGGCAAAGTCCCCGTACCCTGCGCCAATCTGGCCCTGTTGATGCTGGGACCGGGCGTATCCATCACGCACGCCGCCGTTTCTGTCCTCGCGGACCATGGGTGCCTCGTGGCCTGGTCGGGCGAACAGGGTGTGCGGTTTTACGCGGTCGGCATGGGCGAGACCCGGAGTGCCGGGAACTTCCTCCACCAGGTCCGAATGTGGGCTGATCAAGCGTTCGCATGCAGGTAGTGCGCAACCTTTACCAGTTGCGGTTCTCCGAGACCTTCGATACGCAATTGACCCTGCGGCAAATTCGCGGGATGGAGGGTGTGCGCGTTCGTGAGTCATACGCCAGGCCGCTAAGGAGACAGGGGTGCCTTGGTCGGGCCGAAATTACACCCGCGACAAATGGAGCAATGCGGACCCTGTAAACCGGGCCTTATCGGCCGCTAACGCGTGCCTGTACGGCATCTGTCACGCAGCCATTTTATCGGCCGGCTTCTCACCGGCCCTCGGCTTTATCCATACCGGGAAGATGCTGTCCTTCGTATACGACGTTGCCGATCTCTATAAGGCGGATATTACCATCCCGGCAGCGTTTCGGGCGGCCACCGAAAACCTCGTCGGACTGGAGCGGCGCGTGCGCATGACGTGCCGCGACGAATTCGTCTCGACAAGGCTCCTGGAAAGAATTATTCCCGATATCCAGACGGCATTGATGTTGCCGAAGCGGGGAGCAACCCGCGACGGTGGGTTCTTTGACAACGACGCTGCTGCCCCAGGCGCCTTGTGGGACCCTTTAGAAGGAGAGGTGGAAGGAGGGCGCATACAGCCCACGGATATTGACGAAACGGAGGCCGGCGATGGTGGTCATGATTCTTGAGCGTGTGCCGCCCGGGTTGCGCGGTGAACTGACACGGTGGCTTCTGGAGCCCAAAGCCGGCGTATTCGTAGGGCGGGTCTCGGCCGCAGTTCGGGACCGGCTCTGGAATAAGGCGTGTATGCAGGCCGGAGAGGGCGGTTGTCTCATGATCTATAGGAGCGACAATGAGCAGGGCTTTGGCTTCCGCAGTTGGGGGCAGACGGCACGGTCGATTGAAGACTTCGATGGCCTTTTCTTGATCCGGGTGCCGTAAAATAAGGGTTTTGTTAGTATTGTCCCCACACGCGTGGGGGTGAACCGAAAGGCAATAAAGGCCGAAAGCGATACGGGCGAATTGTCCCCACACGCGTGGGGGTGAACCGTTCTGGTTTGTGGACATCCTGGCGCGGGTCCATCAATTGTCCCCACACGCGTGGGGGTGAACCGCTCCCTGCGCTCGGTCGCGTAGTCCGCTCGGGCGATTGTCCCCACACGCGTGGGGGTGAACCGTAGAGGTAGAACCGGCTGACCTTCAGGCGATAGATTGTCCCCACACGCGTGGGGGTGAACCGACCTGCGGGGAGGCGGGCGTGCCGGGGCCGGCATTGTCCCCACACGCGTGGGGGTGAACCGACGGCGGCCTGACAAAGGACATTCTGCAGGGCATTGTCCCCACACGCGTGGGGGTGAACCGGCACGCAAGGCAATGGGACCGGAAGGCTTTTCATTGTCCCCACACGCGTGGGGGTGAACCGGAATACATGAAAAAGCATTATCCACGGAGCCGACATTGTCCCCACACGCGTGGGGGTGAACCGGCCGTCGGCTACCCCAGTATCTTTACCGGAGCAGTTGTCCCCACACGCGTGGGGGTGAACCGCGCGGGGCTTGCGCTACTCAGGAGTGACGAACGGATTGTCCCCACACGCGTGGGGGTGAACCGGCAGCGGCCAGGTTCGAGGGATTGAGAGCGATAATTGTCCCCACACGCGTGGGGGTGAACCGTTGTAGGCCGCTCGCCGACTTGCCGCAATCGTTATTGTCCCCACACGCGTGGGGGTGAACCGGAAACGGAAGCGAACAGAGGACATCGGGTCCAGCATTGTCCCCACACGCGTGGGGGTGAACCGCTCGGACTGCTGGAAGTCCGCAGTGTGGTCCCCGATTGTCCCCACACGCGTGGGGGTGAACCGCAGACCTTCGAGGACATGATGCTTCGCCGAAGCCATTGTCCCCACACGCGTGGGGGTGAACCGGCGCCCGAGAGCATCACGAAGAGCGCTGACAGTAATTGTCCCCACACGCGTGGGGGTGAACCGCAAACGCTGACGAACTTGTTGACGCCAGTAGGTGATTGTCCCCACACGCGTGGGGGTGAACCGATGTTCGCCTTAGCCTTCACGCTCCCGCTGGGTAGTTGTCCCCACACGCGTGGGGGTGAACCGTGCTCGGACCGCGCCCTGCTAAGAGCGGTAGATATTGTCCCCACACGCGTGGGGGTGAACCGATCACATGCCGAGATTGAAACCATCGCCGCATCAGTTGTCCCCACACGCGTGGGGGTGAACCGTATGCCGCGCCGGACCGCAATAGCAACGGCACCGATTGTCCCCACACGCGTGGGGGTGAACCGGATGATCGGGTTGGACAGGATTAGCCATTACTGATTGTCCCCACACGCGTGGGGGTGAACCGCGATGGCGCCTCATCCTGCGGATGCTTTCGTACGATTGTCCCCACACGCGTGGGGGTGAACCGGAATATCCATACAAGGCGGACGGCGTAAGCCATGAATTGTCCCCACACGCGTGGGGGTGAACCGGCAACGCTCAAGTGCCGGGCACGAGTCCGGCGGATTGTCCCCACACGCGTGGGGGTGAACCGTCTCTGGCGGATGTGCGGCACATTTCCATCGTACATTGTCCCCACACGCGTGGGGGTGAACCGTCAGAACGGCGTGCGCGAGACCTACGGCAGGGTGATTGTCCCCACACGCGTGGGGGTGAACCGTAAACGTTTCGGTCCCGGCAGCGCTCCCACCGATTGTCCCCACGCGCGTGGGGGTGAACCGGCGTCCAGGAAGGCCTGAGTAGTCGTGAACGTATTGTCCCCACACGCGTGGGGGTGAACCGGGTCCATTTTGCCCGGCTGTTCCCTCCGCCCCTTGGATACAGAATTTGACTTTCCGTCTGCCCGTAAATATAATAGTAGTGCGCTTTTTCCACATCAAAGGGGGTTGTGAGGAACATGGATAAATCGGTACATGGTTACGACGGCAGCAGCGACTATATCGCATCCAAGCCGTTGATGGAGATCGTCAATGTTGCGATCATACTGAGCAAGCCGCTTGTGATAAAGGGCGAGCCGGGCACGGGAAAGACGCTTCTCGCCCATAGCATATCGAAGGCCCTGGGTAAGGAGCTTCTGATCTGGAACATCAAATCGACGACCAAGGCGAAAGACGGCCTGTACGTTTATGACACGGTCCAGCGCCTCAACGACGCCCGCTTCAAGGACAAGGACATATCCGATATCAGGCAGTACATCAAGCCCGGCAAGCTGGGCCAGTCGTTCAAGTCGGATAAGCAGGTGGTGCTCCTCATTGACGAGATCGACAAGGCCGACATCGAGTTCCCGAACGACCTTTTGAACGAGCTCGACGAGATGTCGTTCCACGTCAATGAGCTGGACGAAGAGGTAAAAGCGAAGCACAGGCCCATCGTCATCATCACGAGCAACTCAGAAAAAGAGCTTCCCGACGCTTTCTTGCGCAGGTGCGTCTTCTATTACATAGAGTTCCCCGACGAGGAGATGATGGAGCGGATCGTGAAGGTCCACTACCCCGAAATCCACGACAAGCTCTTGCGGGAGGCGCTCAAGAAGTTCTACCTGATCCGGCAGGTGGACGGGCTGCGCAAAAAGCCGTCCACGAGCGAGCTTCTCGACTGGATAAAGGCGCTCGCAGTCGGCGGCATCGACATCTCCGTCATCGCCTCGGAGATTCCCTTCCTGGGCACCCTGATAAAAAGCGAGCAGGATACGGACAAGGTCGCCAGGGTAGGTCAGGGGCACGGCCCCTTCGGCATAAGGAGAAGATAGGCGCACATGTTCATCGACTTCTTCTATCTCCTTCGGAGAAAGGGCGTGCCCGTCTCCGTGACGGAGTGGATATCCTTCACTGAAGCGCTCTACGGCGGCTTCATGCAGTCGAGCTTAAACCACCTTTATTACGTCGGCAGGGCGTTCCTTGTTAAGAGCGAGGCCTATTACGACATGTACGACCTCGCCTTCCGGGAATACTTCGGCGGCATTGCGACCGAGGAACTTGAGCTGGAGAAAGTGATGGAATGGCTCGAGAACCCGATCAACAAGCTGCCCCATCTCAGCTTCGAAGAGATGGAAGAGATGAAGAAAAAGCTGGAGGAGCTGAAGCAGAAGTACGACCTGGAAGAGATGCTGCGCATGTTCAGGGAACGGCTTAAGGAGCAGACGGAGCGCCATGACGGCGGCAGTAAGTGGATAGGCACTGGCGGCAAGTCCCCCTTCGGCGCTTACGGCTATTATCCCGGAGGCGTCCGGGTGGGCGGCGAAGGCTGGATGGGGTCCGCAGTAAAGGTCGCCGAAGAAAGGCGGTTCAAGAATTACCGGAACGATATCATCCTGGACGTGCGGCAGACGAAGGTAGCCCTCAAGAAGCTCAGGGAGCTGAAGCGGGACGGACTCGTCGAGGAGCTCGATATAGATGAGACCATCGACAAGACGGCAAAGGAAGGCGGCGAGATCGAGCTGGTCTTCTCCCGGTCGAGGGAGAACAGCATCCGCCTCCTGCTGCTTATGGATACGGGCGGCTCGATGTCTCCCTACGCGGACCTTTGCAGCAGGCTGTTTTCGGCGGCCACGCAGGTCGAGCATTTTAAGGATTTCCAGCATTTCTTCTTTCACAATTGCATTTATCAGGACGTCTGGACGGACATCTGGAACGCCAAGGCAGTCCCCACGGACAAGCTCTTCTCCAATTTTCACCGGGGATACAAGGTAGTTATCGTGGGCGACGCCCGGATGGCGTACTCCGAGCTGATGGACCGGGACGGCTGCATCGACTATTATTCGTCGAACGATATCCCCGGTATAGAATGGCTCGGGCGGATAAGGGACAATTACCCATACTGCGTCTGGCTCAACCCCACCCCCAAACAGTACTGGCACCATGCAACCGTGGACGCCATAGGACGGCTGTTCCCGATGTATGAGCTGACGCTGGACGGTCTGAAGGACGCTATCAAGGGGCTCTCCCGAAAAGTAAAACCCGCAGCATAGCCGGGGCCTGGCTCTTTTCGCGCTATACGCCTGTCCTCAAAGCCGCGCGTCCTCACGTACAAAAGAAGTACGCTCCGGGCGGCGGCTTCTCGGTCACGGCGTCTATCATCGAAAATAGCTCAGGCCCCTTGCATGATTCATCCATCGGCGAAGACAACGCGCCCAGAAAACGGCGGAAAAAGCGCAATAGTTCACGGCTACCACCTCTTCTCTAAAACTGCTTGACAACGGTCAGGCGGGTGATAGAAACTCATACCGGATATATCCCGATATATAATTTTGCCTGTGAAGCCTCTCTGGGAGAGATGCAGGCCTACTCGTGCACCGAAAGGGGTGATTATGGATGCTCGACTTCTCGGCTCGGTATTGGCTTTGTCTATGATGTTGCTTGGCTGCGGCGGGACGCCTGCAATCATAAAAGCAGTTCAGGACAAACAAGTTGAAGTGTTAAAGGCAAGCGCGGATTCAAAGCCTATCGAATTTTCGAGAATAGTCGTGAAATTAAAAAGGGGGCAACATATCGGGGCCTTGCAGGGAGGCCTGTTCTGTATGTCGGAGGCCGACTCTCCTTTGGAAGGGCGGGCGTATGGACGTCGATTCAGACGAATTTACGGACGCCTTCAATGAAGAGCTGCAAAAGTACGGATTCCAGGCCGTCGGTGACAAGCGTGCGGTGTTTTAAGACCGGTCCGCGTGGAAAGCCGAGATAATGGTTGCGGGTATGGTCAAGGACGTGAAAGCAAACATTTGTTATCCTAAACGCTCCGGCACTTGTCAAAAGGGGAGGCGTACGTAAAAGTTGATTGGGAGATTTACTCGAAATTGGATCAAACTGTCGTCCATGCCGTTACAACGGAGGGGTCAGGAAGAACCGACAGCGCCGTATCCGCGGGCAACACGAACGCGGTCCTTAACGCATTCGCCCAGGCAACGCGGAGCCTCCTGGCTGACGCAAGGTTCCGTGAAATCGTAAGCAAAGGCGGGAAGACCGTCAGAGAGACTCAATTCAAATCCAGTGAGGCCATCATTGTGACACGGAATTCAGCAGAGCCGCTTGGAGATAAGCCGGAACGGTGGTATCGTGCGGTAGTTACGGTCCTTTTAGGCGACGGACACGGCAGCGGCTTCGCTATTTCGGATAACCTGATTTTAACCAACCATCACGTCGCAGGTGAAGCGAATCCGTTGCAGTTAAGTTTCATAACGGCTTGAGGTAATCGGCGAAGTGCTGGCAACGAATTCCGCTCGCGATGTGACGGTGATAAAGGTCGACGCCACTCCTTCCGAATCACTTTAAAATGTCGCGGGCCGTTCCTCCTATAGGCTCGGAGGTTTACGCAATAGGCAGTCCTCTCGACGAGGACTATCGGTCCACCGTCACGCGAGGTATCGTCAGCGGATATCGGGAGAGGGATAAACGAAATTATATTCAAAGCGATGTAAATATTCAGCCTGGAAATAGCGGCGGCCCTTTGGTGGACAAGAGCGGCGCTGTAGTGGGAATCAGTGTCGAGAGTTTACGTATTCAAAAGGGAGTCGCCGCAGGAATAAATTTCTTTATACCCATCGACGAAGCTCTCGCGGCGCTGAATATACAGTAACCCCTCAAATCATCATTGCCGCAGCGAACAAGAATAGCGCCGCGAGGACGGAAAGGCAGCCTATCGTTATGCCGAGGGTCGGGCCCTGAAAGAGGCCCGCGATGAAGCGCCTCATCTGGTCCGCCAGGACGTTCGCCGTCCCCCCGTAGAGCTTAAGGTCTCGCTGGTATTTCTTGGAATCCTGGGGCATGATCGGGTACATCGTGCCGTCTTCCCCCTGCTCGTAGCCCAGGACCTGGGTGGGGGCATTGGCTGCCCTCTCGTAGACGATCACGGCCGTGCAGAGGCCGAGAAGCAGCACGAAGAAGGCAATGAGGTTTAGCACCCTGCGTTTCTTTTCCACGTTAATGGGAAAAGCGTATAGCAGCAGGCCGCGCGGGTCAAGAGGCCGCTGCCCTGGGGCATCTTCTGAAACAAGACAAAATCTCGCGCGGGAAGACAGAGTATCGCGCCCGGAGACAGAGGCGGCCGTAAAATCGGCCTTCCGCCGCCTTCCCGCTTCGTGGTACGCGTTTTGCTAGCACTAGCTATTGTATTGTAGCTCTCCGGTTACCGCATTATGTTCTTCGTGAGTCTCTCTCACTTTTTCCGGAATCGGTGTTATGGGTCACATGCGGTCGCGTAGGAGGGTGGGCGGGCGGCGCCTGACAGGGGGCGGGTGCTCCTTCACGGTCTGGGCGCCTTTTGCGCAAGACGTGCAGCTCAAGGCGGACGGGGCCGTCCGCCGCATGGAGAGGGACGCGATGGGTTATTGGAACGCGGTATGCGATGTCCCCGCAGGGACGGATTATCTGTATCGCCTTGACGGGTCCGTCGAAAGGCCCGACCCTGCCTCCCATTTCCAGCCGTCCGGCGTGCACGCCGCCTCGCGCGTGGTGGACCATTCCTTCAGTTGGCAGGACACGGGCTGGGGCGGCATTGCCCTGGCTGATATGGCGATCTACGAGCTGCACGTGGGCGCCTTTACCCCTGACGGCACCTTCGACGCCGTAACCGGGCGTCTCGACGACCTCGCGGCCCTCGGGGTGAACGCGGTCGAGATGATGCCCGTCGCCCAGTTCCCCGGCACAAGGAGCTGGGGCTATGACGGCGTCTACCTGTTTGCTCCGCAGGCGTCATATGGGGGCCCCGAAGGGCTCAAAAGGCTCGTCAACGAGTGCCACAAACGGTCTGTCGCGGTGGTGCTCGACGTCGTTTACAACCATCTGGGGCCGGAAGGCAATTACATGGCCGAATTCGGTCCCTATTTTACGGACAGGTACAGGACGCCGTGGGGAGACGCAGTCAACTTCGACGGGCCGTACAGCGATGACGTGCGCAACTTCTTCATCGAGAACGCGCTCCACTGGTTCGAGAGCTACCACGTCGATGCATTACGGTTGGACGCGATCCACGGCATATTCGACCAGAGCGCGGCGCCGTTCCTGGCGTCTCTGTCGGAGGCCGTTGCCGATTACCGGAAGGCATCGGGCCGGACGGTCCTTCTGATCGCGGAGAGCGACCTCAATGACGCAAGGGTCGTGACGCCCGCCGCCGCCGGTGGCTTTGGCATGGACGGGGAGTGGTCGGACGATTTTCACCATGCCCTTCACGCCCTTCTCACAGGCGAGAGGACCGGCTATTACGCCGACTTCGGGGCCGCCTCCGACGTGGTTACCGCAGTCAGGGACGGGATGGTCTACCAGGGCAGGTACTCGGATTACAGGAAGCGCAGCCACGGCAACTCGGCCGCAGGAACGACCTGCCGCCAAATGGTGATCTTCTGCCAGAACCACGACCAGGTGGGGAACAGGATGAGGGGCGAGCGGCTCTCGACGCTTGTCCCTTTCGAGGCGCTCAAGGCGGCAGCCGGCGTGCTCCTTGCCTCGCCCTACGTGCCTCTCCTTTTCATGGGCGAAGAGTACGGAGAAGAGAACCCGTTCCTTTATTTCGTGGACCATGCCGACGCGGAGCTGATGCAGGCGGTGCGCGAAGGCAGGAAGAATGAATTCAAAGAATTCGCCTGGGCGGGCGACCCGCCCGACCCCGGGCTTCCCGAAACATTCATGGCGTCGAAGATCGCATGGGAGAAGCGAAAGACGGGAAGGGGCAAGGCCCTCTGTGCGTACTTCCGCCGTCTCCTGGCTGCGAGAAGGGAGATACCTTGCCTTAGGATGCCCGACAAGGGACGCCTGGAGGTTTACGGAAGTGAGGCGGATAAGGTCGTGATGGCGCGGATGTGGAACGAAGGCTCGGCGGTCTTCTGGCTTGCCAACCTTGATAGGGAGGCAAAAACGGCCAGCCTGCCGCTGCCTTCCGGCCGTTGGAAAAAGGTTATCGATTCTGGCGACGACGAATGGAACGGTCCGGGCAGCCTGCTGCCGGGCCGCCTGGAAGACCCCTGGCCGGACGTAGCCGTTGGCGCCTTCGGCTTTGCTTTGTTTGTCATGGAGGAATAGGACAGGTCTTATGGTGAGGCAGCAGGAATACCAGCCGAGAATACCCGTCTCGACGTACCGGCTCCAGCTCAGCAGGGAATTCACGTTCCCGGACGCCCGCCGTATCGCCGGGTACCTCGCGGACCTCGGCATCACGGACGTCTACGCCTCTTCTTACCTGAAAGCGAGGCGGGGCAGCCTCCACGGATACGACATCGTCGATTTTGGGGAGCTGAATGACGAGATCGGCAGCCCCGCCGAGTACGAGGCGTTCGTCGCAGAGCTGAAAGCGCACGGGCTGGGCCAGATCTTCGACCTGGTGCCGAACCACATGTGCGTGGCCGACGACAACAAATGGTGGATGGACGTGCTGGAGAACGGCCCCAGCTCGATCTACGCGCGGTTCTTCGATATCAACTGGCGCCCCGTCAAGCACGAGTTGAAGGACAGGATACTCGTGCCGTTCCTCGGCGGGCAGTACGGGGAAGTCCTCGAGAACCAGGAGCTGCGCCTGGGATTCAAAAACGGCGGGTTCTTTGTTACGTACTGGGATTACACGTTCCCCTTGAGGCCCGACAGCTACATAAAGATCCTTTCTCACGGGTTGAAGGAGCTGGAGGCCGAGCTTGCAGCCGGCGACCCTGCCTATATAGAGCTGCTCAGCATAAACACCGCGCTCGCTCACCTGCCTCCCTACACGGAGACCGCGCCGGAGCTTATGGCAGAGCGGAACCGGGAGAAGCAGATTGCGAAAAGGCGTCTGGCGGGTCTTTACAGGGAAAGCCTGGAGATCAGGCGCCACATAGAACGTAACGTCTCGATCTTCAATGGTATTAAAGGCGAGCCGGAGAGCTTCGACCTTCTGGACAACCTCCTGCGCGGCCAGGCATTCCGGCTTTCCTACTGGCGCGTCGCAACCGAGGAGATCAACTACCGGAGGTTCTTCGACATCAACGACCTTGCCGCGATACGGATGGAGGACCCGGCCGTCTTCGAGGAGACGCACAGGCTCGTTTTTAGGCTGATAAAGGAAGGGAAGGTGACGGGGCTGCGGGTGGACCACCCCGACGGGCTTTACGACCCATCCCGGTACTTCCACCGCCTCCAGCGCAACTGCTACGTAGAGACCGGCCTCACGATGAAGCGGACCTCCGGGCACGTCCACAGCCAGGCCGAAGAAGCGATCCTGTCCGAGGTGCTGGGGAGGCGATACGACGAGCTGACCTTCTCCGGGAGGAAGGCGAAGCCCTTCTACATCATAGGCGAGAAGATCCTGATGAGAAACGAGCCGATGCCCGAGGAATGGCCCATCTTCAGCACGACGGGCTATACGTTCATGAACCTCGTAAACGGCATCTTCGTAGACAGCGCCAACGAGAAGGCGTTCAACAGGCTATACAAGCACATCGCCGGGACGACGGTCAGTTACGCGCGCACTGCCTACGATAAGAGGAAGCTTATCATGCTGGGGGCCATGTCGAGTGAGATCAACACGCTCGGCAATTACCTGAACCGCATCTCCGAGAAGAACCGCCTTACGCGCGACTTCACGCTCAATAGCCTCACGGGCGCCATAGTGGAGATCATCGCCTCCTTCCCGGTTTACAGGACCTATATCAACAGCCGGGAGATAGCCGACCGTGACCGCCAGCACATAGAATACGCAGCGGCGAAGGCCAAGGCGATGAACCCAACTATCAACGAATCCGTCTTCAATTTCGTCAAGCAGGTGCTCCTTCTCCAGTGGCCGGCCAAGCTGGGCGAGGAGGACAAAAAGAGGTGGCTCGATTTCGTGATGAAGTTCCAGCAGATAACGGGGCCGGTGATGGCGAAAGGCCTTGAGGATACGGCTTTTTACACGTACAACAGGCTTATCTCGCTGAACGAGGTAGGCGGCAGCCCGGACACGTTCGGTACGTCGGTCGAAGAGTTTCACGAACACAACCTGAGGCGGCAGAAATTCTGGCCCCATGCCCTTATCACAACCTCCACGCACGACTCGAAGCGCAGCGAGGACGTCCGCGCACGGATCGACGTACTCTCCGAAATCCCTGAAGAATGGAAAAGACGCGTCATGAAGTGGAGCCAGATCAACAGAAAAAAACGCCTGCCTATGAACGGCGGCCACGCGCCGGACCCGAACGAAGAATACTTTTTTTATCAGACCCTCGTGGGCGCATGGCCCGTGCAGACAGGCGGCCCGGCCGAATGGAATGATTTTGTCGAAAGAATGAAGGATTACCTGCTGAAGGCTATCAGGGAGGGCAAGGTCAATACGAGCTGGATAAACCCCCGGAGCGCGTACGAGGGGGCTTGCGCGAAGTTCGTCGAAGCGGTCCTGGACAGGAGAAGGCCGAACGAGTTCATCGACGACTTCGAGGCATTCCATAAAAAAGTCGCGTTCTGCGGCATGAGCAACTCCCTGTCCCAGACCCTCCTTAAGATCACGTCTCCGGGTGTCCCCGATTTTTACCAGGGCTCGGAGGTCTGGAGCCTCAACCTTGTGGACCCCGACAACAGGAGGCCGGTTGACTACGAAGCGCGGATGCGGATGCTGGCCGACCTCCGCAGGTCGGAGCAGGAGGCGCCGCTCAAGGAGATAGCGGCCCATCTTGCGGGCGCGTGGCGGGACGGAAGGATCAAAATGCACGTTATCTCCAAGGCGCTTAATTTCAGAAAGGAGTTCGGCCGCCTGCTGGACCGGACGCGCTATGTCCCGCTGCAAGCCGCGGGCGCGAGGGCCGGCAACGTCTGCGCGTTTGCGCGCCGGGCCGAAGGGGTTGCCTTTATAACGGCCGTCCCCCGGCTCCTCATGGGCCTTCTCGACGGCGGCGACGAGCGCATCGCGATGAGGGAAGGAGCGTGGGACGGCTCCTTCCTGCTTGTGCCGTCGCTGCGGGTAGCCTGCTACAAGAACATATTTACCGGCGAGACGGTGAAAAGGCTGCGTCACATGGAGACGCTTGCTGTAAGCCTGGCAGACCTCTTCCGGACCTTTCCGGTGGCCCTCCTCGTAGGGACGGAACAGGCGAGGACGGGAGAGGGAAATGGGAAGCGAAGGTGACGGTATGGAAGACGACAGAAGCACTGTAGCGAGGTTGCGCGCAACTTTCCTCCGGGCGCTCCGCGCCTGCGCAGATTTAAGGGGCCGCAGACGGGAAGGGCCGCCCGAAAGGGTGATAAAGGACGCTCCGTTTTCCTATGGCGGCTGGCCGGGACAGGAGGCGGACTACCCGGTTATCCAGAGGCTTCTCTGGGAGATGGGAAAAGAGAGAAAACAACGGGACGAAAAAAAATCGAGGTATGACAAAAATTCCCTTGACACGTTCTCTTAAATCGTATAATGTTATACGTCATACATTATACATGATTTAACGAAGCTGACTCGCCTGGGTTTCGGTCTGGCGGGGCAGGCCAGGGGGAATCAATGAGCAAGCTTAGTATGTACTTCTCGGTAATGGTCCTTGCCATATTAAGCCCCAACGGCAGGATCAAAAAACGGGTCCGGTTCCTCTGCCAGCGCCGCATCAGCCGCTACTTCAAGGCCATCGGCCACTAAGAGCAGTTAATAACGCCTCCCGCCATCACACGATAACGAAGCGTCGGATATATTCCGCAATCTCCTCGGGATCGTCCATACACTGGAATATGCTCAGGTCTTCCTTGGAAATCATGTTCCGGCTCAGCATATGCTTCCTGAAGAAGGCGATCACGTCTTCCCAGAAATCCTTGCCCATGAGAATGACGGGGAAGGGCTTCATCTTCCTCGTCTGGATGAGCGTTATGGCCTCGAACATCTCGTCCAGCGTGCCGAAGCCGCCGGGCAGCACTACGTAAGCAATGGCGTACTTCAGGAACATCACCTTACGGATGAAGAAATACTTGAAGCTCAGAGGGACATTTATATACGTGTTCGGCTTTTGCTCGTAGGGCAGCTCTATATTAATGCCTACCGATTTTACGCCTGCCTCCGAGGCGCCTTTATTGATCGCTTCCATTACGCCAGGTCCGCCGCCCGTGATGAGGTTAAAATTTGCCTTGCCGAGCGTCAGGGCCAACTGGTAGGCGCTTGTGTAGAGGTCGTCTCCTTCTTTCGTCCGGGCGCTGCCGAATACCGTGACTGCGTGCTTGACCTCTGAAAGCTTTTCGAAGCCTTCGACGAATTCCGCAAGTATGTGAAACAGACGCCATGAGTCTGCAAGCGTCATATCGTCGATGACGTATTGTTTTTCCATATCTCCTCTTTTTTACGTTGAGATTTTCATCGTTCCAAATATAATATGGAAGACCCGCGCCGGAAGTCAAAGGAAACTTCGAAGGCCGGCACTAAAGGGAGAGCGATGAACAGGGAGATATTCAGGGAATACGACATCAGGGGCATCGTAGGGGCAGGCCTTAATGATGAGACAGTGCTAGACATAGGAAGGGCCTTCGCCGCTTACATGCGCGAGAGAGGGAAAACAAAGGCGTCTCTCGGAAGGGATTGCAGGCTTAGCTCCGAAGGTTTCGGACGGCTTGTTGCCAGGGGCATGGTCGAGGGCGGCCTGTCGGTCACGGACCTCGGAGTCGTGCCCACCCCGCTCTTTTACTTTTCGCTTTTCACCCTGGACGTCGAGGGCGGCATCATGGTGACGGGCAGCCACAACCCGCCGGACTACAACGGCTTCAAGCTGGCGTTTGGTAAAACGACGTTATTCGGCGGCCAGGTGCAGGAGATCGCAGACATCATAGAAGCGCGCCGCTTCGTCTCCGGCAACGGAAGCCTGTCCGTCTATCCGCGCATCAGGGACGACTATTACGCTTTTATCAGGGGGAATATCTCCATAGACCGGCCTTTGCGCGTGGTCGTCGACGCAGGCAACGGCACGGGCGGAGTCGTGGCCCTTCCCATTATGGCGGAGATGGGCGTCGAGACGGTCGCACTCAACTGCGAGATGGACGGCCGGTTCCCCAACCACTTCCCGGACCCGACGGTAGAGACGAACCTGGAGCAGCTGAGGGAAACGGTGCTGGCGACGAAGGCCGACCTAGGCATCGGATACGACGGCGACACGGACAGGATAGGCGCCGTTGACAACGAAGGTAACGTCATACGGGGCGATTACCTGATGCTTATATTTGCCAGGGACATCATCGAGCGGAACAAGGGCGCCACCTTTGTCTCGGAAGTGAAGTGCTCGAAGAACCTTTTTGCCGACATCGAAAAACGTGGCGGGCGCGCAATCATGTGGAAGGCAGGCCACTCTCTGATCAAGCAGAAAATGAAGGAGACGGGGGCACTCTTCGGCGGCGAGATGAGCGGCCACATGTTCTTTGCCGACAGGTTTTTCGGGTTCGACGACGCGATTTATGCGTCCCTCAGGCTGTTCGAGATACTTGCGAGAGATAAAAGGCCGCTCTCTCAGTTTCTCGCGGACCTTCCCGCCACCTGGTCCACACCGGAGATCAGGATCGATTGTCCCGAGCAGAAGAAATTCGACGTAGTGCGGAAGATCACCGACCACTACCGGGAGAGATACGACATCGTTGATACCGACGGCGTAAGGGTCGCGCTGCCCGGCGGATGGGGCCTCGTCCGGGCTTCGAATACGCAGCCGATACTCGTGCTCCGGTTCGAGGCGGAAAGCCCCGAGGCCCTCGAACGCATCGAGGGCAGGGTGCGGACCGACCTGGCCCGTTTCCTCTAGCGTGTCACGGCCGGCAAATATGGAAGACAAACCCGTTCTCGGCAAGCCCCTTGTCTTTCTGATGGCGGTCGCGAGCGGCGCGACGGTCGCCAACCTTTATTACAGCCAGCCGCTGCTCGAAGAGCTCTCCAGATTTTTCCATGTCTCGCACCCGACCATCGCCTTCTCGGCCATGCTCATACAGGCGGGTTACGGCCTCGGCCTGCTTTTTCTGGTTCCCCTGGGCGATGTGCGGGAAAGGCGCTCGCTCATAATCACCATGCTGCTTCTTTCGATAGGCGCACTTCTGCTCACATCATTTTCCGGAGGGATCGGCCTGTTCCTGGCCTCTTCGCTATTCCTTGGCGTCACCTCAGTAGTGCCGCAGCTCCTGGTGCCCTTCGCGGCCCAACTGGCCCTGCCGCAGGAGCGGGGGAGGGCCATAGGCAACGTGATGAGCGGGCTCATCATAGGCATACTGCTGTCACGGACCCTGAGCGGCGTTGTCGGGTCGGCCCTCGGATGGCAGGCGGTCTACAGGCTCGCCTCGTTGATGCTCGCGCTTCTCGCAGTCGCGTTCATACTATTTCTGCCCCGCTCGCGCCCCGGCGCAACCCTGGGGTACTTCGCTCTTATCCGCTCGCTGCGGACACTCATCCGGACCCAGCCCGTGCTGAGGGAGGCGTCCGTGGTATCGGGCGCTATGTTCGGGGCGTTCAGCGCCTTCTGGACAACGCTTTCCTTTCTCCTGAAAGCGCCGCCGTTCAACATGGGGGCGCAGGTGGCCGGTCTTTTCGGGCTTGTCGGTGTGGCCGGGGCGCTCGCCGCGTCTACGGTCGGCCGGATCACCGACAGGGTAAGCCCGAGGCTCACACTTAGCGTCGCCATAGTCTTGTCGGTCCTTTCGTACATTTGTTTCCTGGTCCTGGGACACAGCATGGCGGGACTTATTGCCGGCGTCATCGGTCTCGATATAGGCATGCAGGCGGCGCACATTTCGAACCAGGCGCGGATCTACGCCCTCGACGCTGATTCCAGGAACCGGTTAAACGCAGTCTACATGGTCAGCGTTTTTGCAGGGGGAGCGATGGGCTCGATGCTCGGCTCCTTCGGCTGGGCCATGTTCGCCTGGGTTGGCGTCTGTGCCGTTGGCCTTGGCCTGATCGGCATCGCGGCGGCGGTCCACGCGGCGGGCGGCCGCAGGCGAAAGAAATCCGCCGCCGGCACGCTTTAATCCTGCGAAATTTTGATTAGGCTCACAGCGTCCGGGAACGGCCGTCGGCCCCGCGCCAATTTGTTTGACGGGGGGCAGAAAAAGCATTATTATAATTCCCGCATCACAAACGCTTCCCGGTTTAAAAGGGGGAACCACTCATGCCGAACGTTGTTGCCATCGGGCTCCAATGGGGTGACGAGGGCAAAGGAAAAATAATCGATGTGCTGAGCGAGAGCGCAGACGTAGTCGTCCGCTACCAGGGCGGCGCTAACGCGGGCCATACGATAGTAGTTGGAGACGAGAAGGTAGTCCTCCACCTTATGCCCTCGGGCATTCTGCGCAAGAACGCTTCGTGCGTCATAGGCAACGGCGTTGTGCTTGACCCTGCCGTCCTCGCCGCGGAGATTGCGGAGCTCACGGCGCGCGGCCACATGAAAGACGACGGCAGGCTGCTGATTAGCGGCCGGGCCCACCTTATAATGCCGTACCACAAGAAGCTCGACGCCCTTCGGGAGAGCGAAAAGAAGCGAAAGATAGGCACTACGGGAAGAGGCATCGGTCCTGCTTACGAGGACAGGGCGGCCCGCACCGGCATACGCGTCATCGACCTGCTGGACAAGAAGAACTTCAGGGAGATGGTACGGGAAAACCTGAAGGTCAAGAACTTCCTCATACAGAGGTATTACAAAGACGAGCCGATCAAAGTCCTCGACGTGGTCAGGGAGTACAGCGCGTACCGCGACATGTTCAAGAAGTACGTGGGCGACAACGTGCAATTCCTTAACAAGTGCATGGATGAGGGCAAGTCGGTCCTTTTTGAAGGCGCGCAGGGCACGCATCTCGATGTCGATCACGGCACCTATCCTTTCGTCACGTCCTCGAACACCCTGGCCGGCAACGTCTGCTGCGGCGCGGGGGTTGCGCCCGGCGCCGTAGACTACGTGCTGGGCGTTTGTAAGGCTTACACCACGCGTGTCGGGGAAGGGCCCTTTCCTACAGAGATGCTGGGAGCGGAAGGTGCGCTGATGAGAGAGAAGGGCGACGAGTTCGGCGCCACGACAGGAAGGCCGAGGCGGTGCGGCTGGTTCGACGCCGTGATCGTAAGGCGCTCGGTCCTCATCAACGGCGTGAAAGCCATTGCCCTTATGAAGCTGGACGTGCTGGACGACTTAGATACCATAAATGTCTGCGTCAAATACAGGGTAGGGAAAAAGGTCTATGCCGATCCGCCCCTGGGGATCAAAGACCTGGCCGATTGCGAGCCCGTTTACGAGCGTATGGACGGATGGAAAATGCCGGTTCGCAAGGCAGCATCTTTCGAAGACCTGCCCGAAAACGCCAAACGGTACATAAAGCGGATCGAAGAGCTGATAGGGGTCCCCGTCGCCATCTTATCCACCGGCCCGAGCAGAGACAGCCTCCTTATGATCCGGCACCCTTTTCAGGGCCGCGCCTGAAAGGCCGTCCGCATTTTCGCATCGGTATTTCTCCTGCCTGACAAAACGGGCTCTAACCATTAAACTACGGGTGTTAGGGCCGTTAGGATAATTATGGGTCGGGGCCGGTGCGGGACGGAAGTGAGGGTGAGATGCAGGACCTGCGCGAAACCAACAAGCTGCTGAAGCTTTTTGTCCCTGAATCGACAAAAAAGGAATATCTTGACGCGGTCGTCGGCCTGCTCCGGGAATGGACGGGGTGCGAGGCGGCCGGAATCAGGGTCCTGGACAAGGAAGGCAATATCCCCTATGAATCTTATGCGGGCTTCACACAGGCTTTTCTATCCTCCGAAAGCCTCCTTTCCGTGCACGGCGACACATGTGTCTGTGTACGGGTGATCGCGGGTAAGACCGAAATCCATGACAAACCGCACGTTACCGGGGGCGGAAGCTTCCATTGCCGCGACATGGAGGAGATGGCAGCCGGCCTCTCCGCTGAGGCGGCGGAGAGGTTCAGGGGCAGATGTATTGCCGAGGGCTACGCGAGCGTGGCCGTTATCCCCGTATCGTATCGCGACACGATATTAGGCGCCATCCATCTTGCCGACCGGAATAAGGGAAAGGTGCCGAAAGCTACGATCGATTTCATAGAATCGGTCCAGCACCTGATCGGCGAGGCCATCCACAGGTTCAACCTCGAAGAGGAGAAGGAGCACTTACGCGAGCAGCTTCTCCAGTCGCAGAAGATGGAGGCCCTCGGGACGGCTGCGGGGGGCATAGCGCATGATTTCAATAACATACTGGCCGCTATCATCGGCTTTACCGAATCCGTCCGTGGGCGGACGGAGAAGGGGAGCCGGGACGAGCGGATCCTCGGGCGCGTCATAGAGGCCGGTCTGCGCGGGCGGGAGCTGGTCAAGCAGATGCTGACTTTCGCCCGGAAAGCCGCCTGCGAAAAGAAGCCCTTCCTCCTTTCCGGAGTTATCAGGGATACTATGGGGCTGGTAAGGGCGTCCATACCTGCCACGATCGGCATCAACGTCAACATTGAGAGTGAATCGGCACTGGTTATAGGCGATCTCAACCATATCCAGCAGGTATTGATGAACCTCTGCACCAACGCCGCCGACGCCATGCGCGAGCAGGGCAGCACCCTGGAAGTCGGCCTGTCCGATTTCAGCGTCTCAGAGGCCGACGAGAACCCGGACGGCATCAAGGCCGGCCTTTACATGAAAATGTGGGTGCGCGATACGGGGGAAGGGATGGCCCCGGAGGTTATGGCCCGTATATTCGACCCCTTCTTCACTACCAAAAAGCCGGGGCAGGGGACGGGCCTGGGCTTGTCTGTGGTCCACGGCATAGTGAAGCAGCACGGCGGCTACATATCGGCCGAGAGCGAGCCGGGCAAGGGCAGCCTCTTCACCGTCTATTTGCCCAAGGCAGCCAGGGCAGTTCAGCAGGAGGCAGACGTTGCGGACGACTGCCCGGGCGGCTCCGAGCGCATACTTTTCGTGGACGACGAGGAAGCGCTCACGGAGATGGGCAAAGGCCTTCTTGAGGATCTGGGCTACCGGGTGAAGACCTGCGAAGGTCCGGCGGAGGCCCTGGACCTCATAAAAGCAAATGTCCGTGGCTTCGACCTGATCATAACGGACCAGACCATGCCGAATATGACGGGCATGGAGCTGTCGAAGAAGGTCCTCGACCTGACAGCCGATATACCGATTATACTCTGTACGGGCTTCAGCCACCTGGTGGACGCGAACCAGGCGAGGGCAGCGGGCATCAGCGCGTTTGTCATGAAGCCCTTGACCAAGAACGAAATAGCCCGAACGATCCGCAAAGTACTAAATAAGTAGGGACCGGCATATTTTTGCGCCTTTCGCGTCGTTTTCTCGGCGCGCCTTCTCGACGTACTTCAACTGTACGGTCTCGTCGGGCGCCTTCTAAAAGCAACGCGAAATCCACGAAAACCTCCCGGCCCCATTCAGGCTGAGATAATGTGACGGCCGCAACAGACCACCACACAGCAACCGGCTTGAAAAAGATTAGTGATTATACACTTGAAGCAGGTACAATCAAAAAAGGGGTGGCCCGATGAGCAAGAGGTGTCTGCTCATCGTGCTATTTGTGGTAATTCAGTTCTGGATCGGGAACCATAACGAATTGTTTTTGGCTGGTGTCAAATGTGAAACAGAACCCTGTCTCTCTAACAACTTCCGGGTTGATGATGTCGGTGTATTCAATAAAACCGTAGCAGAACAGATCGCTTCCTTCACGCATGGTATCTTCCCATGTTTGGTCACAGATAGACAAGGGTACGGTGCGTGGAATAGAATTGGCACTGATTATGAGCCAACGCACACTGTGTTTGGGGGCTTGCTTAAGCTCTTCCAAAGTTGGATAGCTGCCAGACCTAACACGAACGTAAAACCCCTTCAAGGTAGCTGGCGTTTTGCCATCATTTCGGAGCAGGGCGGTGAGGATAACCGGGTCTGTCACATAAGTGGGGGACTTATGGTCGATGGTGGCAAAAACATACGCCCTTTCTATCCTTGGCAGAGCTTCGGCACCATCCTTTGTAACTTTCCACATCCTATGAGTGGACCACCACAAACCACCAGTAAAAACAGCCAGACAAAAGTCGAAGATGAGTTGCAGGACGTTCGAGAGGGACAAAGCCCACCAAATGCTCGACGGCTTATTCTCTGGGTTGCCGGGCACCTTATTTTCTTCCTTCTTGTTAGATGGGGTATCTGGTTTGACGACAGAGGGAGAACCGATCTTTGGTGGCGGTTGTTTTTTCTTGGCATTGTTCAGTTGGCGATTTGTTACGTACTGTTCGCTCTGACTTGCTGCCCCTTCAGTTGGAGTTGGCCCCTGTGATTGAGCGGATGAGAGGTGAAGCGTGATTAGGACAAAGAATATACTGATTAAAACATGTTGCTCCTTCATTACCCGCTATTCTACCGGGGCTCAAGACACTTTGTCTATCAATTCTTTTGGAGAAATTATGAAAAAACCTAAACCTTCCCTTCTAATGAGAGTAATGGTGTCTTGTCAGTTAAGACTATATAAGTATAGAACAGTTCGCTTATGGACTGAACAAGATCGGCCAAGTCCTGCAATCCGTGATCTATCGGCAGCAGGATGGCACCTTCTGATAGGACTCGAATATCTTTATTTCGCTGGATTAGCCCTTGTAAACGAAATTGAAAATTCGCGTACTTTGCGCCTTTGTCGCGCTCTTTTACGTCGTCCGGCTTCTCCACCATCAAGAGAATCGAATAGGCCATGATTACCTCCTTTTACGCTACTAATTCTTTAAATTCCATCGGCTTTGCGTTCAAAAGTTTTGTCATGGTATCTTCAAACAAGTATGGATTACTCCGGTTGTTGAATCTCCACTCAAACTCATCAAGGTACGCCTCCGCGTGCTTGGAGCTAATCTGATGGAAAGAACCGACTATCGACCGCTTAAACAGGCTCCAAGCGTTCTCGATGCTGTTGGTACTGGCATCGCCCCTAACCCATTCTTCCGCCGCGTGGTGCACCATTTCGCGCTTATATTCCTTGTCCAAACTCTTATAGACAGGCGCTTCGTCCGTCATGAGTGTGGAACCTTTGTCGATTCGGTTTTCAATGATCGGGATGAGAACCTTCTTCCCTGTACCCTGGACTGCCTTTACCTCAAGTTTACCGTGCCGTTCGATCATGCCAAGCACCGCCTGTTTCTCGTAAGGGTGGCGCTTCCTTCTCTTGTCATATCTGCCGCCGACGTATGTTTCGTCCACTTCCACGGTTCCATTAAGTGGGGGTTGCCCTGCGGCTTCCTCCATCGCCTTTCTTATCCTGTGGCAGAGATACCAGGCCGTCTTGTAGCTGATTTTCAACGTCCGTTTAAGCTGGTTAGCCGACATGCCCTTCTTGCTCTCCGTCATGAGGTAGATGGCAATAAACCACTTCCACATAGGCAAATGGCTATCATGGAAGATCGTATTTGCGGTTGCCGTGAACTGGTAGCCGCAACCTTCACAATCAAACTTGTGGCCCTCTTTCTTCGTTCTGAATATCTTCTCGGAGCCACAGCGAGGACACCTTATGCCATCAGGCCATTTTAGAGATTCAAGATACGACCGGCATTTGCTTTCGTCGCCCTTGTATTGCTCTGATGAGGTCGATTAGGTTAGTATTCATAAGGAGCCTCCATGAAAAAGAAGGAAGAGGAAATAACGGTTGTCAAAAAAACCCGCAAGCGGCTGACGGCAGACGAGGTTATTTCGCATGTGTTCCATCCAGAAGTGGCAAAGCACTTACGGAAACACGTCGAAAACCAAGAGCCGAAGCCGAAATCCAAGAAGTAGCTCACCATAATTATAATTGTATCAGAAACAGTTCCCTTCGTCAAGTAAATAATCACCAAAGATTATTATTGACTTGGGGGGCGAATTTGGAGTTTAATATATGACTTTTCTAAAACTGTCATAGATGGAAGGGAGGGGAATGATGCATGCCGGCAATTATTATAAGAGACGGAGAGTCATTTGAGAGCGCCCTGAAACGGTTTAAGAAAAAGTGCGAGCGGACGGGCATACTGTCCGAGATCAAAAGAAGAGAGCATTACGAAAAACCCAGCGTCAAAAGAAAAAAGAAAATCCTCGCAGCCAAGAAAAGGGCCCTCAAGAAGATGAGAAGAAAGATGGAAAAGGGCCTCTACTAAGGGAATGGCATACAAAGACGATATTGAACAGGACCTGAAGAAAGCGCTTAAGGGTAAGGATGCCTTAAGGGTGTCCGTACTGCGTATGCTTTTGTCGTCGCTCAGCTATAAAGAAATCGAAAAAAGGAATCCGCTGTCCGAAGACGAGTTTCACGGGGTCGTCAAGACGATGATAAAACAGCACGTGGAATCGATCGATAGCTTCAAGAAGGGCCAGCGGATGGACCTTGCGGAAAAGGAGGAGAAAGAGCTTCAGATTTTGAAAGAGTTTTTGCCCGCCCAGTTGTCCGAAGAGGAGGTGGCCCGCGAGGTGCAGGAGGCCATAACGGAGCTGGGGGCGAAAGACCTGAAGGACATGGGGAAGGTAATGAAGGTCCTGACGGCAAAATTAGGGTCCCGGGTAGATGGGAAGGTGCTGAGTGAAATGGTTAAAAGCAGGCTGTCTTCGCAAAGACCGTCGTGAAGCCCATTTATGGCAGACAAAACCTTCGAATACTTAGACTACCTCAGACTCCTCGAAGTCATAAAACGCCATTCATCAACCGGTTTCATAGACGAAAAGATCAATAATTTAAGGCCTTTATCGACAATCTCTGAGATTGTGGATCGTCAGGACCGCATAGAGGCCGTACTCGACGTGGTCCGCCTGCACGGCCCGGTCCCTCTGGGGGATATCCCGGACATCAGGAAAGCGCTGGCCGGTCTGAACCTGGCGGAATTTACCCTGGAAATACCCGATTTCCTTGCCGTCGGCCATTTCCTGGCAAGCTGCAGGGGCGTCTCGGCGTTCCTCCGGAAGGCGATAAACAAGGGCGCCTACATCGAGTCCGTCATCGAGGGCATAAAGGCGCTGCCGGAGGTAGCGACCAGGATCAGGAAAACCGTCAACGAAGACGGCTTTATCGAAGACAGCGCCTCTTACGAGCTGTCCAGGATCAGGTCCGACCTTTACCAGCATAAGGAAAGGGCAAGGCGCTCCCTGGAGCGCATCATGGAGAGGGACGACGTGCGGCCCGTCGTTCAGGACAGCTATATAGCAGTCAGAAACGGCAGGTACGTGATACCTCTCAAGCCGAACTACAACCAGTTCTTCTCCGGCATAGTCCATGATTATTCTCATTCCCTGAAGACCTCCTTTGTCGAGCCCGTAGAGACGATGGAAGTCAACAACACCATCAGCGTCCTCGAAAAAGAGGAAAAAGAAGAAGAAAAACGCATACTTGCAGAGCTGACCCGCTCGGTGCGCCGCTACGCGAAAGAGATAGCGGAGATGCTCGACGTCATCGCAGACCTCGACCTGCACCACTGCCTCGCGCAGTTCGCCTCCGCCTTCGACGGCGTGAGGCCGGTGGTGGCTGGAGGGGGCGCTATAGAGATAAGGGGGGCGGTCAACCCGTTTATCAGGCTCTCCAAGGGCGAAAGGGCCATCCCGATCGATATCGTCATCGGGGAAGAGAAGCAGGCGATCATCATCAGCGGGCCCAACGCGGACGGCAAGACGGTGGCCCTCAAGACGACCGGCCTCCTCCTTGCCATGTCTGCGGCGGGCATGTTCATCCCGGCAAAGGCGACGCCGAGGGTCTGCCTGTTCCCCGGCATCTACGCCGTGATGGGCGACGAGCAGGACATCTCGATGGAGCTTTCGACCTTTACGGCCCATGTCGAGGCGATCAAAAGCGTTTACGAGCATTCGCGTCGGGCGGGGAGCTGGTGCTGATCGACGAGATCGGCGGCGGCACGGAGCCGCAGGAGGCCTCGGCCCTCGCTATGGGCATTATCGACGCCTTCGTCGAGAAGGGCTGCAAGGTGATGGTGACGACCCACCTCAACCTCCTGAAGGCGTACGGCGCCTCCCATCCCTTTGCATTGAACGCCGCGACGGACTTCGATTCCCGGACCATGAAGCCCCTCTACAGGCTCGTCTACGGGGCGGCAGGGGTCAGCAACGCCCTGAAGGTGGCGCAGATGAGCGGCATGCCGCAGGAGATCATCGACAAGAGCACGAGCTACCTGGGCAAGCAGGAATACGTGCTGAACGACCTTGTGCGCGGCCTGGAGACGGAAACGAAGGCCGCCCAGGAGGAGAAGCGCAAGGCTGCCGCCTACAGGGAGGATATGCACAAGCGCCTCGAGACCATCCGGACGAAGAGGGACGAGTATATCGCCCGCGCCGAAGAGCGCTGCCGGGAGAAGGTGGCCGCCCTGGAGGCGCAGATCGATGAGATAACCAAAGAGATGGCCAAAAAAGACCGGGAATCGCTCCGGGCCGCCAGGGAAAAAGCCGCAGCCTTGAGATCGACGGTCATGCCGGAGAAAAAGGCCGTCCACCACCAGGGCGAGATACACGCAGGGGACTACGTCAGGGTCCGCACCATAGGGAAGGAAGGCTATGTCGCCCAGATCGACGGCCAGAAAGGTATGGCGGAGATCGTCGTCGGCAACATGCGGATGCGGATCAAAAAGGATTACGTCGATCTGATCAGCCGCCAGCCGGAGCACAAGCAGGCGCCGATAGAGGTCAACGTCAGCGACATCGACGTCCCGGAGATCAACGTGATGGGCCTGCGCGTGGATGAGGCCCTTTCAGAGGTGGACAGGTTCGTCGACAGGGCAATCGTCCACGGCACGCAGAGCGTCCGCATACTCCACGGCATCGGCACCGGGAGGCTCATGCGGGCGATCAGGGAGCACCTTTCCGAGGCCGGCCACATAAAAGACATAAAGAAGGACGAAAAGAACTCCGGCATTACGATCGTAGAGTTGCTATGAGCTCCGTTCTTGATGAAGTGCTGGGGAGGGTCAACATCCTCGATGTTGTCTCCCGGTACGTAAAGTTAAGAAAAAGCGGGAGGAATTTCATAGGACTTTGCCCGTTCCATAAAGAGAAAACTCCGTCATTCAGCGTAAGTATCGAGAAGCAAATATATTATTGCTTCGGATGCCACGAAGGCGGCAACGCCGTCAATTTCATCGCCAAATACGAAAGAACGTCATTCCAGGAGGCGCTGGAGACCATAGCCCAGCAGGTGGGGGTGGAGTCCAGAGGCAGGATAGCCTCCGCCCGTACCCCCGTATTCGATGCCCTCGCGAAGCTGGCCGACCACTACCACAACTGCCTGAAGCGGGATCCGTCCGCGATGAGGTACCTGGCCGACAGGAAGATCGCGGGCCCCGTCGTGGACGAATTCAAGCTTGGGTTTAGCGAGCGGAGGAGCTACAAGGGCAAAGAGCTTGCGGCGCGTCTCGGGGCGCCCCTCGACCTTCTCATTAATTCCGGCATAATGAAAACGCGGGACACGGGCGAGCTGTACGACATATTCCGCGGCAGGCTAATCATCCCTATCCGGGACGCCAGGGGCAAAGTGGTGGGCTTCGGAGGGCGCGCCATGGGCAAGGACGTCCTGCCGAAATATATCAACTCGCCGGAGTCGTCCGTCTTCAACAAGCGGTCGATACTTTACGGCCTCGACGCGGCCAGAAGGGAGATAATCGACAAGGACGAGGCGATTATCGTCGAGGGGTATTTCGACCTTATAACGCTCCACGCGGCTGGAGCGAAAAACGCGGTGGCGACGCTCGGGACCTCCATCACGGAGGAGCAGTTGACGCGCCTCCGGAATTACACCGAGAACATCACCCTCATGCTCGACGGCGACGAGGCCGGCATAAAGAGCGCCCTGCGCCTCATCACGCCGCTTGCCGAGATGGGGATCAACGGGAACATGGTCGTCCTGCCCGAAGCGCATGACCCGGACAGCTTCGTGCGCGCCAACGGTCTCGAAGGTTTCCTGAAAGCCATGGAGGGCAAGAAAGGCGTCCTCGATTACCTCTTCGACCTCCATGCCAAAAAATTCGATGTCGGCACCCTGGAGGGCCGGTTGGCCTTCATAAAATCCGTCGTCCCTTATCTGGAAGGCATGAGGGACACGGTGAAAAAGAGTCTCTACGTCCAGCGGCTTTCCGAGCTGACGGGCGTGGAGGAATACCGCTTCTGGGACAACCTGAAGGACGGCCGCAAAGAGATCGACGGCGACAATGGTGCGCAGACGAGGAACGTTATAGAGGAGAAGGTCGTGGGCATTCTATTGAATAGGCCGGAACTCCTCAAGATTATTAAAGGAAAGGGGGTGGAAGAGCAGATAAGGGATAAAGACCTCGGGGAAGTGTTGTCCAGGCTGATCAGCTATTACGAGCAGCATGCGAGTCTGGATATCAGTCTTTTTCTGAATGTTCTGGAGAAGCCGGAGCTAAGGGAAAAGGCGGTCCGCTCGGCCATGGACGTGGCCGAATATGACGAGCTGGAAGTGGAGAGGGCAGTGTCCGATTACCTCTTCCTACGTAGAGAACAGGATCACCAGAGAAGAGCACATGGGTATTACCGCAATGATGGCAGATGCGGAAAAAAGAGGTGACGAAGGGGCTTTACGGGAGTTGCTCGAAAAGAAGAGGAACGTGCTTGACGGCCTTGAAGAACAAATCCGCCAAGTGAGGTTGACTATGTCCGAGGATATGGGAAGCAGCATCAAGGCGTTCGAATTCGGCGGGACCAAGCGTTTTCTTCCATACGACGAAGGCCAGGAAACGGGTGATTTCTACCTGATGCTCGCCCCGGCAGGCGAGGAACAGGCGGCTTTTTACGATGACATGGACCTCTTCGACATCGATAAGGGTGAGGGGGGATTACTGCCGGGCGATAAATACGCGGAAGGCTTCGAGGACGGGCTCGAGAGCCCTACGACGAAGAGCTGTCGAACCCCATCAAGCATTACATCAAAGAAATGGGCGGTGTAGGCCTCCTCAACAGGGAGGGCGAGAAAGAGATTGCCATGCGCATCGAGGAGGCAAAAGAGGAAGTCAGGGAGGTCCTTCTTTCTTTTCCGGGGACGATCAAGGAGACTCCTTAACGCTTTATTCGAGCCTCAAGACGTCCGAGCTGAGCCTCTCCGAGATCGCCCCTGAGACGGAAGAGACCGGGGAGATGGGCGAAGAGGACGCCGCAAAAGGAAAAGATCGTCCATCTGCTGGAGGCGCTCAGCCAGGTATACCTGCGGTCGAAGAAGACGGAGGACAAGAAAGAAAAGGCGCGCTGCCAGGCGGAGATGCGGCAGATCTCCGGCGATATAACCTTGAGCCGGAAGATAGTAGACCGGATAATGCACAGAATGGAACACGCCGTGGAGCGGATCGAGAGGATCGAGATGGAGGTAGGGCGGCAGCCCCAGCCGGCCAGGAACGGCGCGGCCAGGAGATTGAAGGACCTTCGGGAAAAACTCGCCCGCATCGAGGAAGAGACGGGTGTGCCGGCCCCCGTCATGAAAGAGCTTCACCGCCGCATCTGCAAGGCGGACAAGGACGGCCTGGACGCAAAGAACGAGCTTATCAAGGCCAATCTCAGGCTTGTCGTCAGCATAGCGAAGAAATATATCAACCGGGGCCTTTCCCTCCTTGACCTCGTGCAGGAGGGCAATATCGGCCTCATGAAGGCCGTGGAGAAGTTCGAGTACCGCCGGGGCTACAAGTTCAGCACCTACGCCACCTGGTGGATAAGGCAGGCGATCACGCGGGCGATTGCCGACCAGGCGCGCACCATAAGGATCCCGGTCCACATGATCGAGACGATAAACAAGATCGTCAGGGTGTCGCGCGAGCTGGTTCAGGACCTGGGAAGGGAGCCCATGCCCGACGAGATAGCGGAGAAGATCGGCTTCTCCGTCGATAAGATCAGGAAGATACTCCGCATCACGAAGGAGCCGATCTCGCTGGAGACGCCGGTCAGCGACGACGAAGATACCCACCTTTCGGACCTTATAGAGGACAAGAACGCCACCGTGCCGCAGGACTCGGTCATATTCCACGACCTTATCCGAGCATCTCGACAGGATACTATCGACCCTGACCCCGAAAGAGGAGAGGGTGATAAGGATGAGGTTCGGCATCGGCGAGAAATGCGACCACACCCTCGAAGAGGTCGGCCAGGTATTTGAAGTGACGAGGGAGAGGATCAGGCAGATTGAGGCGAAGGCATTGCGCAAGCTGCGCCACCCGTCCAGGGCCAAGCGCCTGAAATGCTTCGCTGACGTATAGATGACGGCACTCCACGGCGTCCGCCGTGGAGTGCCGTCATTGTTTCTATCTTTGCCTAGCTACTCTTGCCCCAACAGCTTGTCCACCGGGCAGTACGGCAGGTTAAACGCCTCAGCCACCGCTTTATAGGTGATATTCCCTTCAACCATATTGAGGCCCCGCCTGAGCGCCGGGTCCTTGCGGCTTGCCTCTTTCCAGCCATTTTTGGCTATCGCGATGACGTAGGGCAGCGTGTTGAGGGTGAGGGCCCTTGTCGCAGTCCTGGGCACAGCGCCCGGCATGTTGGCCACCGTATAATGGACGATCCCTTCCTCGATATAAACCGGGTCGTCATGCGTAGTGGGCTTCGATGTCTCCGCACAGCCCCCCTGGTCGATCGCTACGTCGACAAGCACAGCGCCGGGCCTCATGATCTTTAGCATGGCCCGTGTGATGAGGCGCGGGGCCTTTGCGCCTGGGACGAGCACCGCACCGACAACGAGGTCGGCGAAGGAGAGGACCGTTCTCAGGTTGTAGCTGTCCGCCATCATGGTTACTATCCGGCCCCCATACATTTCGTCGATCTCGCGGAGCCTCTTCGCCGACGTGTCGAGCACCGTCACGGAGGCGCCCATGCCGACCGCCACGCGGGCCGCGTTCGACCCGACGCTCCCTCCGCCCAATATCACTACATTGGCCGGGGGGACACCGGGCACTCCGCCCAGAAGGACGCCCCGCCCGCCGTAGGTTTCTTCCAGGTACTTCGCGCCTTCCTGCGGCGCCATCCGGCCGGCGATCTCGCTCATGGGCCATAAGAGGGGAAGGAAGCCTTCCTCGGTCTCGACCGTCTCGTACGCTATGGCGACGACCTTCTTCTTCAGCAGGGCAAGCGTGAGCGCCTCGGAGGCGGCCAGATGGAGATAAGTAAACAGGACCTGGCTTTCCTTAAGCAGGTGCCATTCTACCGGAAGCGGCTCCTTGACCTTGAGCACCATGTCCGAGCGGGCATAAGCCGTCTTTCCATCCGGCACGATCTCGGCCCCGGCCCGTACGTATTCAGCGTCATCGAAGCCGCTGCCGAGGCCGGCGCCGGTCTCCACGAGCACTTTATGGCCTTCCGCCGCCAGGGCCTCCGCCCCGCCGGGCACTATGGCTATGCGTTTCTCCTCGACCTTGATCTCTTTGGGGATGCCGATAATCATGGTGGACCTCCTAACACTATTATACTGCCTATGTGTCGGGGGTGGCTAAGATTATCCGGCTGCCGGTGAAGGATTGTCCGATCAGAGAGTAGTTTCGCGTTCCTGCCGCATCATCATCGTGATGAGTCTGGAGCGGCTGGGGGCATTGCATTTTCTGAATATCCGGTTAAGGTGGGCTTTTATGGTGTGCTCGCTAAGCGTAAGATGGCCTGCTATCTCCCTGTTGCTCCACCCGCGGCAGACCGAGCTCTATGATCTCTTTCTCCCTTTCCGTGACGCCTGTCCCTCTCTGGACGGCCTGCGGCTGCGGCGGGGCGCCTTCCCGCAGGAAGGCCTTGAGGGTATTGTTATCAACCCATATCTGGCCCGCGGAGACGACCTGCAAGGCCTTTTCGAAGAGGGGAAGCTCCGTGTCTACCGATATGACGCCGTGGAGCCGGTAAAGGAACAGGGTGTTTACGATCTTCTCTTTATCGACGCCCGTATCGACGAGCAGGACCTTTGAGCCGGGGTGGCTCGTAAGAAAGCCGTTGCCGGCGCTGGCGATATCGACCAGTATAACGTCCGGAGCAAAGTCTGCCGGCACGGACCCATTATGGCCTGCCACGGCGCTCTTGTGGCCGTTCTTGACCAAAAGATTGCGAATCCCTTCAGAAAGAATATTGCTGCTCAGGCATACGAGGACTTTCATCTCTCACCTCAGCGCGAATTCAGCCGTCGCATATATCAACCAAAGTCTGACAACCAATGATCTTTCCCTTACATCTCTCGTTGCTACCCGTATAGCGCTACATATTAGACCTAAGAAGCGAGAAGCGCAACATAAAAACGCATGATATTTTGACGAATAAGCCTTTTACCGGCTTTCCGTTCCGGTAAGGCGTATTCTTAGTGGAGCAACGTGCGCGCCCGCTTATACATGGCGGGTCGCAAACGCGACAGGTACGGCAGGCGCCCGCGCACGCATAAAGGAGGTCAGACATTGACGATCAACCCCAGGCAATTCTTGTTTGCGCTCTTTCTCGTGGTGTTCATCCATGGCACGGGCTGCGCGGAGCCCGGCGGGCAGGTCGTTGCCCAAAAGCTGGAGCCGGGTCGGTTGGCCGGTTACCTGTCTCCCGGTGCTCTCCCCGACAGCATCAGGCTGATTCCGCCACCGCCTTCGCCGGGCTCTGCCGCAATAGCCCTCGACGAGGAAACCAATCGGAAATATCTCGTGCTGCGCGGCACGCCGCGCTGGAAGCTGGCGGCGGAGGATGCCTACCTTTCGTTTCCGGAGCTGCCGGTTGCCTTCTCCTGCGCCCTGGATGTCCCGGTCACTGAAAAGGATACCCCGTGCCTCTATATGCTGCTGCGCCGGACGGTCGCGGACTTGAGGGCTTCCACTGATGCCGTGAAAGTCCGTTACAATCGTACCCGCCCTTTTGTGCTTAATAAGCAGCCTATATGCAAGCCCGATGACGAAAACTACCTGCTGAAGAGCGGTTCCTATCCTTCAGGGCATACCACCGTCGGCTGGGGCGTAGCGCTTGTCCTGGCCGAGATCGCCCCGGACAGGAGCGATATCATTCTGGCGCGCGGCCGCGCCTTCGGAGATAGCCGCCTCGTATGCAACGTCCATTGGCAGAGCGACGTGACCGAGGGGCGTATCGTGGGGTCAGCCGTCGTCGCCCGGCTGCATGGGGAGGCGGCGTTTCGTGCGGACGCGAACGCGGCAGGTAAGGAAATCGCGGAGGTTCGCGCCAAAGGAGCGAAACCGGTCCGGGACTGCGCCGCAGAACGGAAGATATTGGGCCTGGAATAATGCAGCATTCGATGGGTTGAGCCCTTGTGAAAGGGCTCAACCCATCCCCCCCGTAAACTCCCGCTTCCACCCGCCGTATTGTTCTATTTGTCTGTTATTGTAATAATTGCGGATTTGAGGTTACTATTTGTATTGACAGAGGGGGGTCTGTTTGATATAAATAACTTTATTTGAGAGATAATTCACAAGCAATTCAGACAGAGTATCCGAAAGGGGTAAGAGATGAGATACGCCGAAACGGGCTACAACTTGGAAATCGACCTGGCGTCGGGGAACATCGAGCGGGTGGAAACGGACCCGAAGATGATGGAAACGCACCTTGGGGGGCTGGGCACGAGCGTCAAGATGCACTGGGACAGGGTCGGGCCTGAAGTCGGGCCGTTCGACGACGAGAATATGCTGATAATCAGCTCCGGCCTGTTCAACGCGACACCTGCTTTCAGCGCGAACCGGACGGTCGTCACCTTTGTTTCCCCGCAGTCGCACCTGCTGGCCTATCCGATGATGGGCGGTTTTTTCTGGCCGAGCTGAAATATGCAGGCTGGGATAAAGTCGTACTGCGCAACAAATCGCCGGACTGGGTCTATATATGGATAAACAACGACAAGGTGGAACTCCGCGACGCCACGCACCTTAAGGGCAGGGGCGCCGTCGAGACGCAGGACCTGATCAGGGCAGAATTGGGGGACC
>CAWFRA010000034.1:0-263532 GCA_963818095.1 uncultured delta proteobacterium | reverse complement strand
CTGCTCGGCGCTTCGCATTCGCTCGCTTTTTACTGCCGGGGCTCGGCACTCGCTCCGGCAGTAATCGGGGTGAAGCCCACGCTCTCGCTGCGCTTGCTTTATTGCCGCGGCTTGCGCAAGCTGCTTGCACGCCCGTCCCGCTTGATTTGCTGGGTAGGCATATATTAGTATACAAGTGCATTTACTCCACTATTGAAGGAACAGCGATGCCGGAAAACGTTAACAAGTGTCCGTTCTCAAAAGCCGGATGCAGGAATTGCCCCATCTACCGGGGAAGGCACAACTACATCGTTCCGCAGGACGGGGAAGAGACGCCCGATCACAAGATACTGAAGAGACCCGAGTATGACTGGCAAGCAAGCTTCAGAGAGGTGTTGCACAGCAAAGAGGAAGACGTCTCCGCTGGTGTGTTCGAGACGCGAACGCCGAAGCCGCAAAGAAGGAAGAAGGACGGCAATGAAAAGGAAGGCGGCAAGTTCGAGATAGCCCTGACCGTGTTTTACAAGGAAACCGGGGAGAGGAAGAGGGTTACCCTCGACGAGGCGAGCGTCTGGGATTGGGAGAACAAGCAGAAGGTCCGGTCCATCGGGCCGTGGCACATATACAGCTTTCAGAGGCTCCTTGAAGTGCTTGCGCGAAAGGCGGAGGAGGGGGAGTCGGTGTTCGAGATAGTAGAGGCGCCGTTCTACATGGGCTGCTGATCATCGCTCGCAACGTTCGTTGCGGTATCCCCGGATAAAGGCATACCCCTTATTGGCTGTTGACATCTTTCCCCACTGCACGTATAGTACACGTATAGAGAGGTGCGAGGTGCGGAAGAAATTGACTATAACCGTAGACGAGGAAGTGTACGAGGGCCTGAACAGGACAATCGGTCCGCGTAAGATAAGCAGGTTCATACAGGAATTGGTTCGGCCGCACGTGGTCCGCCCGGACCTGGAGTCATCCTATGCCGACATGGCGAAAGACAAGAAAAGAGAGAAAGAGGCCATGGAATGGGCTGAAGCGACTTTTAAGGATATAGCCCATGAAACGCGGTGAGGTTTGGTGGGTCAATTTTGACCCTTCGATAGGGGGAGAGATCAGGAAGAAGAGGCCGGCTGTTATCGTGAGTAACGATGCCTCGAACAGGTTTCTTAACCGCGTTCAGGTCGTTCCCCTTACCAGCAACGTGGACCGATTATATCCAAGCGAAGCGGCAGTGACTTTCGAAGGCAAAGAAAGCAAGGGGATGGCCGACCAGATAGCGACGGTCAGCAAGGAAAGGCTTTTCAAGCGGGCAGGCGTCCTGACGGAAGAAGATATGCGCAAGGTTGAGGAAGCGATCAAGGTGCAACTGGGCATTCGTTAAAATGGGCCAATCTCACCGGAGTCGGCTCGATTCAGCCCTCGAATACCACCGTTTTAAACTTCTTTTTGCCCACTTTGAAGGTATATGGCTTGCCCGTGACTACGGGTAGGTGTTCTTTGGTGATTTTGATGAAGTCGCCGCCGTCGGCAACGTAGACGCCGCCCTGGCCTATGGTGCGCCTGGCTTCGGACGTGGAGCTGAGAAGGCCGGCGTCTTTTAGGATGCCGGGGAGCCAGACGCCGTCTGTTGAGGGCGCCGTCTGTTGTGAGATATTGATCGTGACAGTCTCGACGTTCTCGGGTATCTCGCCCTGCCTGTGCACCTTCTTCCAATCCTCTTCGGCTGCCGCTGCGGCGTCGGCATTGTGGAAGCGGGCGGCCATCTCGCGGGCGAAGCGCATCTTGGCGTCCATCGGGTGGACGGTCCCTTTCTTTATGCTTTCCTTCAGGGCTTGCAGCTCTTCCAGGGATATATCGCTCAAAAGCTCGTAATAGCGAAACATGAGGTCGTCGGATATGGCCATGAGCTTGCCGAAAATAACGTCCGGCGGCTCGTCTATGCCCACGTAGTTGCCGTAGCTCTTGCTCATCTTGTTGACGCCGTCCGTGCCTTCGAGCAGCGGGACGGTGAGTACGGCCTGCGGCTCCTGCCCGTAGCCTTTCTGAATCTCCCTGCCGACTAAGAGGTTGAATATCTGGTCGGACCCGCCGAGCTCGATGTCCGCCTTGAGGGCCACGGAATCATATCCCTGGACGAAGGGGTAGAGGAACTCATGGACGCTGATGGGCAGGCCTTTCTGGTAGCGGTTCCTGAAGTCGTCGCGCTCCAGCAGGCGGGCTACCGTGTACTTGGCGCACAGCCTGATCATGTCGGCTGCGTTCATCGCCTCCATCCATTCGCTGTTGAAGCGGATCTCGGTTTTTTCGGGGTCGAGTATCTTGAAGACCTGCCGCTTGTAAGTCTCGGCGTTCTCCATGAGCTGCTCGCGCGAGAGGACGGGCCGTGTCTCTATCCTGCCGGTCGGGTCGCCGATCATGCCCGTGAAGTCGCCGACGAGGAAGATCGCCGTGTGGCCAAGCTCCTGGAACTGCTTCAATTTCTGGAGCACAACCGTGTGGCCGAGATGCAGGTCGGGAGCGGTCGGGTCCATGCCCAGCTTAACGCGCAGGGGCCTTTTTTCGGCCTTCGCACGGGTCAGTTTCTTTTTCAGCTCCTCGACGCTTACGAGCTCAACTGCTCCGCGCCGGATGACCTCCATCTCGCGCTCAAGGTCCATCGCTTATTCGACCCTCTCTCTGATCCTTTCTATCTTCAGGCAGCGCTTCGTGACGGCGTCGATCGTTATCATGGCGCCCTGCACCTCGACCTCGCCCTTCGCCACCTCGTATTTCTGCGGCCGTTGCGTAAGGAACCTCTCGATCACCGCCCCTTTGTCCATGCCGATGACGGAGTTGAAGGGCCCGGTCATGCCGAGGTCCGTCAGGTAACCCGTGCCCTGGGGCAGCACGACGTTGTCCGACGTCTGCACGTGCGTGTGCGTGCCGACGAGGCAGGCCACCCTGCCGTCGAGGTACCAGCCCATCGCGATCTTTTCCGAGGTCGCCTCGGCATGGAAATCGACTATAATGGGCGGCCCGTCGCCGGAGGCGGCCAGGAAGTCGTCCATGGCGCGGAAAGGGCAGTCGAGGGCGCCCATGAACGTCCTGCCCTCGATATTCGCCAGGCGGATCGCTTTGTCGCCTTTGCGGACGATCGTTGTGCCGAAGCCGGGCGCGCCCGGAGGATAATTCAGCGGCCTGATAACGCGCTGCTCGGCCATCAGGTAGGGGATGACCTCTTTTTTCTTCCAGACGTGATTGCCTGTCGTTATGGCGTCTACCCCCGACTCTATCATCTCGATGCCGAGGGCAGGGGTGATGCCCAGCCCGCCGGCCATGTTTTCGCCGTTTATGACCTTGAAATCCGCGCGGGCTTCCTTGAGGAATTGCACGGCGGCCAGACGCCCCGGCTTGCCGATGACGTCGCCCAGGAAGAGAACGGTCAGGACGTTATCGGGCATACTCGACCGCTCTTGTCTCCCGTATGACGACCACCTTGATCTGACCGGGATAGGACAGCTCTGCCTCGACCTTCTTCGCTATGTCCTTCGACAGGAGGAAGATGCCGTCGTCGTTCATCTTGTCGCTGCTGACGACGATCCTGATCTCCCTGCCCGCCTGAATGGCGTATGACTTCTCGACGCCCGAAAAGCTCGACGCTATGCGCTCCAGCTCTTCAAGCCGCTTGATGTAGGATTCGAGCATCTCGCGGCGGGCCCCCGGCCTAGCGCCGGAGAGGGCGTCAGCCGCCTGCACGATTATGTCCAGCAGGTTGGCGGGCTCCGTCTCCTCGTGGTGGGCCAGTATGGCGTGGACGATGTCCTCCGGCTCTCCGTATTTCTTGGCGAGGTCCGCGCCGATGGCCGAATGGGAGCCTTCGATCTCGTGGTCTACAGCCTTTCCTATATCATGGAGCAGGCCGGCCCGCTTGGCCTCCTGCACGTTGAGCTTAAGCTCGGCCGCTATTATGCCGCAGATGAAGGCGACTTCCAGCGAGTGCTGGTAGACGTTCTGGGAGTAACTGCTTCTGAACTTCAGCCTGCCCAGGAGCTTGACTACCTCCGGGTGGACGTTGTGCACGCCTGCGTCGAATACCGCCTGCTCGCCCGTCGTCTTCAGCTTCTCTTCCAGCTCCTCGGCGACCTTGGTGACGATTTCCTCAATGCGGGCGGGGTGTATCCTGCCGTCCGAGATGAGCCGCTCTATGGCAACGCGGGCTACTTCTCTCCTGATCGGGTTGAAGCAGGAAAGGATTACGGCCTCGGGCGTGTCGTCGATGATGATATCGACGCCTGTGGCCGCCTCCAGGGCCCTTATGTTGCGGCCCTCCCTGCCTATTATGCGCCCCTTCATCTCTTCGTTCGGCAGGGCGACCACGGAGACCGCGTCCTCGGCCACGTACTCTCCCGCATAGCGCTGGATGGCGATGGCCAGTATCTCTTTGGCCTTCTTGTCCGCCCTCTCGCGCGCCTCTTCCTCTATCCTGCGGGCGACCTTGGTCGCCTCGTAGCGCGCCTCGTCCTCCATGGCCTGCATGAGCACCTTCTTGGCTTCGTCGGAGGTCATCCCGGCGATCTGCTCCAGTTTGTCCCGCTGTTCCTTTATGGTCTTATCGGCCTCGCCGATCCTGTTCTCCAGGTATCCCTCGCGGTTGACCAGGTGCCTTTCCTTCTTCCCGAGATCCTCTTCCTTCTTGTCGAGGGTCTCCATCTTCCTGTCGATGTTCGATTCTTTCTGGGAGAGGCGCCTTTCCACGTTCTGCAGGTCGCCCTTTTTGGCTTTTACCTCCTGCTCCAGCTCGTTGCGCGCCTGGATGACGATATCCTTTGCCTGGATGGAGGCTTCCCGCTTGATGACATCGGCCTCTTTCTTTGCCTCTTCGAGTATTTGCCGGCCTACCGATTGGTATTCGCCGACCTTCTTTTTTTGGATTAATTTTGACGCAATGTAACCTGCAAGTATACCTGCTATACAGATTACGACTGTGACTATTATATTCAAGGTCCCCCCTTAGAGCTTCCTTTAGGGGGCAGGCACGAGGATTAGATTGTTGTCGTTAATGGCCGATCTTGAAACTCAACCTCCCAAAAATCAGCGTATTATTTATGTTTTATCCCAGTATCCTCGGTACTACCCCTTTGAAAAGACCCCGCGAATGCCGTGTAAACGGTAAGAGCTCGAACCTCTCGTTTCAAGTGGGAACCCTTCTGCCGCTTCATGCGTCCCGCAACAAGGCGGGCATGCAGCTCCACAGCAAGTGTAAGCCCCCGATAAAGAGGTGTTGGTTCTAAGGTCACCATTCATCACGCACACCGCAGGGAATCTCGACATTTTCAACCTTTTTCAAGAGCTTGAGGGTTTTATCTTCGACCCTCGCTATCCGGTCCTTAATCTCGATGTAATCGTCGGCCATCTTCATCATGGCCATGATCACGGAGTTCAACGTATTAACTATTCCAAAGTCCTTTGTCACCTGACTAATCTCACGGTCGACGAGCTCGGCAATCCTCCTGATGCGCTTCTCGTCGTCGCACATGAACGTGAATGCCTGGTTCAGTATAGTTACTTCCACCCTTCTGCAAGGTCACGCTTTCATCTTCGGGTCGCTCGTCACTGTCCGGATTGGCGGATGCCCGGTCGGAGCTTGTCAGGCGGGTAAGACCCATTCCGGTCACCCGCTTACGCTTCCATCTTCTGGATCTTGTCCAGAATGCCCTTTACTTTCTGCATGACCATTTCTTTTTCAGTCTCGATCTTGGCAACCAGCGTCTTTAGCTCCCTGTTCTCTGTCTCCAGGGAAGCGACCTTGCCCGCAAGGTCCGCTTTTTCCTCCCTTACGCCTGTATATGTCTTGAGGAGGACGTCGATTTTCTCCTCCAGCTCGCCCAGCTTGTTGTCGCCAAATAGCTCTTCCATATCCAATACTTAATCTCTTTTTCTGCTCGAAAGTCAAGTACAAAAGGCACGCTTTGATGAACTGATCCAGGTCTCCGTCGAGCACATTTTCCGCGTTATTATTGTGTGCTTCGAGCTTCGTCCTGTGGTCCTTGATGAGCTTGTAGGGGTGGAGTGTGTACGAGCGTATCTGGCTCCCCCAGGCGATCTCCTTCTTCTCCTTGTTCAACTGGCTCATCTTCTCGTCCTGCTTCCTCTTCTCAAGCTCGTACAGCCTTGCCTTGAGGATGGACATGGCGATGGCCTTGTTCTTGTGCTGGGAGCGCTCGTTCTGGCACTGGACGACGATGCCCGTGGGCAGGTGGGTGATGCGTATGGCCGAATCCGTCCTGTTGACGTGCTGGCCGCCGGGGCCGCTGGCGCGGAAGGTGTCGATCTTCAGGTCTTCATCCCGGATGTCCACCGGGATGTCGTCGGGTAGCTCCGGGTACGCATAGACGGACGCGAAGGACGTGTGCCTCCTTGCGGCCGCGTCGAAGGGGGAGATGCGCACCAGGCGGTGGATGCCGCTCTCGCACTTCATGTAGCCGTAAGCGTAAGCCCCGGTGACACTATGAACGTGACGTTCTTGATGCCCGCCTCTTCGCCCGGCAGGAGATCGACCACCTGGGTCTCGAACCCCTTCTTTTCCGCCCACTTGAGGTACATGCGGAGGAGCATCTCCGCCCAGTCCTGCGCCTCCGTCCCGCCCGCCCCGGCGTTTATGTAGATGATGGCGTTCTCCTTGTCGTTCTCCTCCGCCAGCATCCGCTCTATCTCGTAGCTGTTGAGCTCCGCTATCGAGGGCCTCGACCCTTCGCTCCAGCTCGGAGACGTCCTCGCTGTCCTCCGTTTCCTTGGCGAAGTCGCTCAGGATAAGGATCTCCTCAAGCTCCTTCTCCTTGTCCTCCCAACGGGAAAGCTCGTCCTGGAGCCTGGCCCTCTCCCTGAGCAGCTTCTGGGCCCGCTCCTGGTCCGTCCAGAAATCTTTTTGCGCTAGGGTCTGATCGTATTCGGCTATGCGCGTCTTGAGGGAAGGGGCGTCAAAGATAACCTCGGAGGGCCGCCATGCGCTCGATGAGGACGTCGGTTCGTGCCTTTATGTCGTCAAGCATGTTTAAATTCCTTCTAGTGTTGTGCCTTTAGGCGTATTTACTCCTCCGCCTTCGTTAAATCTTCAAATTTAATAGCAATTACTGGGGCTTGCGTCGCCCCCTCCACGGGCAAAGCCCGTGGAGCCTCCCCCTCATAAAAAGGAAAAGGCTTTGATCTCACTCCTCCGCCTTCGTCAGATCTTCAAATTTAATATCCAGGCCCAGGATGCCGCGCTATCTCGCCGGTCTCGTCGGCGATGGGGCCGGAGACGGTTATGCACAGGGCGCCTGTGATCCTCGACGAATAAAGGTCCGTCACCCATACCTTACCCGATTTCAACGGCTCGTATGAACCAATCCCTGTCGGAGAAGTCCTCGTGCAGGTCGATCTTGGCGTACTTCGCCCTGTCTACCGCCTGGGTGATGTTCCTCGTGACCTTCACGCCTTCGACGTTGACCACGTAGGCGAACTGGATGAAAGGATAATCGGCGACGAGCCTTTCAGCACCTCTTCCTGCCGCTCCGGCGCCATGCTCTTGATGTCGGCCTCCTCGATGCAGTGCTCTATCAGGTGGGCGGCCATGTCGTAGGCCCTCTTCTTCAGCACGTCGAACTCCGACGGGAAGACCGAGGGGAGATACCTGCGCACGAGGTGCTCCATCTCCTCGTCGGATATGGCCGTCACCCTCCCTTCCTCGTATGCCTTCAGGATGCGCTTGTTGATCTTCGCCACGCCGGGGTTGCTCTTCTCTATCGCGTCCGCGCCCGATCAGGGCGAAATGGGCGTTGATCCAGTGGGCTATGCCCGCAAGGCCCGACTTGTCCGTGATGTTTACCGCTATCGGCCTGTCGAGTATTCTCTTCGTGTCGAAGGCCGTATAGATTTCCTCGTTCTTCGGCAAGGCCGTCGATATGGACGCCCGCCGAGGTGGCGTTGAAGTCGGAGCCGACGAAGGGCTGGTTCCTCGGGATGTGCATGCCCCACCTCTTTCTCGAAGTAGTTCCGCACCTCCGTGATCGCCTTCGTGTCCACCCCGTTGTCGTCCCCGATGAGCGAGATGTACTCCATCAGGAGGGCCTCGATGGGCGTATTGCCCGTCCGTTCCCCTATGCCCAGGAGCGTGCCGTTTGCGAAGGTGCAGCCGTAGAGCCACGCGCTGGCCGCTCCCGACGACCCCCCTGTAGAAATCGTTATGGCCGTGCCATTCCAGGTACTCGGAGGGCACGCCCGCGTCGTCGATCATGGCCCTGATGATCTTCCCTATGGAGCGGGGCAGGGCTGCGCCGGGGTAAGTGACGCCTACGCCCAGGGTGTCGCAGAGGCGTATCTTCACGGGTATCTTCGCCTCTTCGGAGAGCGCCATGAGCGCCTGGGCGAAGGGGACGCAGAAGCCGTGGATGTCGGCCCTCGTCACGTCCTCGAAGTGGCACCTGGGCACGATGCCGCTCTCCAGGGCCGCCTCGACCATCTTTATGTATTCCTTGAACACCTGGGAGCGCGTCTTCTTGAACTTGTAGAAGATGTGGTAGTCCGATATGCTCGTGAGCATGCCCGTTTCCTTCAGGCCGAAATCGCGGACAAGCTGCAGGTCTTCTTTGTTCGCCCGTATCCACCCCGTGATCTCCGGGTAGCGGTAACCCTTTTCGAGGCACTTGGCGACCGCCTCCTTGTCCTTTTCCGTATAAAGGAAGAACTCCGACTGGCGTATTACGCCGTTCGGCCCGGACAGCCTGTGGAGGAAGCTGAAGAGGTCCTCGATCTGCTTCACGGAGAAGGGCGGCCTCGACTGCTGGCCGTCCCTGAAGGTCGTGTCCGTTATGAAGATCTCTTCCGGCGGGTCGATCGAGCTCGATCTTGTGGTCGAAGTTGACCCGCACCATCTCGCGTGTACGGGAAGACGCCCCGGAAGAGCTCCGGCTTCTCTTCGTCCACCAGGGGGAACTGGCCGCTCTTGACGATGTTCTTGAATATGAAGCCTTTCTTCTTCTTAGGCAACTTCCGTCCCTACTCCTTCGCGATCCTCAGCCGCAGCTCGGCCAAGCTGCCTCGCCTTCACCGGCGCGGGGGCGCCCGACAGCAGGCAGGCGCCTTTCTGCGTCTTCGGGAAGGGGATCACGTCCCTTATGCTCTCAAGGCCGAGGAGCATCATAAGTATGCGGTCCACGCCGAAGGCGATGCCCCCGTGGGGGGGCGCGCCCATCTCCAGGGCCTCCAGGAGGAAGCCGAACTGCGCGACCGCCTCCTCTTCCTTGATGTTGAGGAGCCTGAACATCGCCATCTGCTCGTCTTTCTCGTGTATCCTGATGCTGCCGCCGCCTATCTCGACGCCGTTCAGCACGAGGTCGTAGGCCCTTGCCCGCATCGACTCGTAGTCGCCGGAGAAGTCCGCGATGCGGCCTTTCGGGCGAGGTGAACGGGTGGTGGCGGGCGACGTACCTCTTCTCCTCCTCGCTGTACTCGAAGAGCGGGGAAATCGACGACCCACAGGAAGCGGTCCTCGCCCTTCCTGATGAGGTCGTACCGCTCGCCCAGATAGAGGCGGAACCGCCCCATGATCTCGTTCACCTTAGCCGCGTGCGTCGGCCATGATGAAGACCACGTCGCCGTTCTGGAGGCCGAAGGCGCGCGTCTATCGCCTGCGTCTCGTCTTCGGTGAGGTACTTTACGATGGGCGAGGCGAGCTTGCCCTCGTCCTTGCGCATCCAGATGAGGCCGCCGGACGCCGAGGGACTTTGCCGTATCGACGGCCGTGTCGAGGTCCTTGCGGGAAAGCTGCTTGCCTTTGAGGGCGATGCCCTTTATGGCCCCGCCGCCGTCGACCGTCTTCTTGAATACGCCGAACTGCCGTGGAGGCGAAAAGGCGGCGTCAGGTCTTCCATGGGCAGCTCGAACCGGAGGTCCGGCTTGTCCGTCCCGTAGCGCTCCATCGCCTCGCTGTAATCCATGCGCTGGAAGGGGCCGGAAAGGGGCGTCTTCTTTATGGACTCGTAGATGACGCCCATGACGCCCTCGCTCACCGCTATCACGTCGTCCACGTCGACGAAGCTCATCTCCAGGTCGAGCTGGGTGAACTCGGGCTGCCTGTCGGCCCGCAGGTCCTCGTCGCGGAAGCAGCGCACGATCTGGAAGTACTTGTCGAAGCCCGCCACCATCAGTATCTGCTTGAAGAGCTGGGGCGACTGGGGCAGGGCGTAGAACTGCCCGGCGTTGAGCCTGGAGGGGACGATGAAGTCTCTCGCCCCTTCGGGCGTGCTCTTTGTGAGGAAGGGCGTCTCTATCTCGTAAAACCCGTTGGCGGTCAGGTAGTTTCGTATCACCTGGGAGGCCCTGCTGCGCGCCAGGAACCTCTCCTGCACCTTGCGGCCTGCGCATGTCCAGGTAGCGGTACTTGAGCCTGCAGCGACTCGTTCGGCGCTTCCTCGTCGCCTGCCGGCTCGTCGAGCTGGAAGGGCAGGGGCTTGCAGGTATTGAGGACGCCGAAGGCGGAGACGAGCACCTCGACCTGCCCCGTGGGGATGTTCGGGTTCTCCGTGCCTTCCGGGCCTTGGCGAGACCGTCCCCTCGATGCTGACGACGTATTCCGGCTTGATCTCGTGGGCTGCGGCATGGGCGGAGGGCGCTATCTCCGGCGAGAAGACGACCTGGACGATGCCCGTCACGTCCCGCAGGTCGAAAAAGATCAGGCCGCCGTGGTCGCGCCTTCTGTAGACCCATCCTGCAAGCTCGACAGTCTTTCCCGCATCGGCCGCCGTGAGCAGGCCGCAATATACGGTTTCTCAAGGTCGGACCTCCTGTAAAAGCCCTTTATTATAGCCGAAATCGGTCTTCCGGTCAATAAGGACCGCCGGGTGGGGCGGCATCGTTTACCGGCGCGCCTGCTCAAAAAATATTTCCTTATGAAAGTCGCAGGGTTGCCTTTCAAGTCTCATTCTGTTCGTAAAAAAGTGCTTGACTGATTTTTCCGCTTCTGATAAATAAGGAAGTCCGGGTAAGAGGCGGATAATGGGAAGAACATTTTTAGTCTCCTTTTTTACGCTTTTCTTTCTGGTTATTTTTTGTTCTCAGGGCTATCCGGCCGTCCGGAATAACAAAGACTGGTCCGGGGATCAACATGAAAGGCTTCAAAGAAGCATGGTGCGGGCCACAAGCACAGGTCTGGCCAAGGCAAAGCACGGCCGCGGCGCCTCGGGCCGCTGGAAGGCGGACCGGAACGCGCCTGTAAAAACCGCAAAGGCGAAAGAGCCCGTAAAGCAGGCCGCTCCCCGGACAATCACCGGCTGTTCAGCCGGCCGCAGGGGAAGAAGAGAACGAATATATAGAATACCAGGCCAGAAAGGGCGACACGTTCGATAAGCTCGCGAACCGGTTCAGCGTAGACAAACAGGACATCATCGACCTCAACAAGCTCGCCAAAAAGCGCCTGAAACCCGGAATGACCGTATTCATCCCGAAGGCCGCGGACGACGAGGGAGAGGTCCCAATCGCCTTCAGCAACAAGCCGCTCAAGCCCTGGAAAAGCGAAGAGGAGCGCGGTATCCTCGTTAAGGTGGCGAAGAGCTTCGCAGGCGCGCCTTACAGATACGGCGGAGACAGCGTGAGGGGGCTCGATTGCTCGGCCTTTGTCAAAAAGATGTATGAGATCTTCGAGGTCCAACTGCCGCGCAGCGCCAGGGAGCAATACTGCTCCGGCGCAAGAGTCGACAAGGAGGAGCTGGCCACCGGCGACCTTGTCTTCTTCAGGACCAAGAAGCTGGCCCGCTACCCGAACCACGTAGGCATCTATATCGGCGAGGGCACGTTCATACACGCTTCTTCCGTGTTTAAAAGAGGCGTAAAAGTCGATCATCTCGGCGGTTATTTCGAGAGGCACTATATGGGGGCGGTCAGGGTCATGTCGCCGCCGCAATCGGGCGATCTTAAAGAGGCGACGGACCAGGAGCCGCAAAGGTCTGCGAGCAACCGCCTGTAGCCGCCGACCCCGTGGGTCCCGATGTCCGGGTGCGCCTTCGGGGGCGTGAATGCTGAAAGCTAAAAGCGTTTCCACGCTTCTGGTCGTTTTTGCCATCCTGCTTCAATTCCTGGGTTATTACACGCTGATAAAAAAGATCGAGCCGGTGATGTACCAGTTCTACCTGGTAGCCTGGTGGTCGTACATCATTTCCTTATCGGCGCTGTCCTCGGCCTGAAGGACGGCCGCAGGCGCGTGCCGGCCAGCAGGGTGTTCCGGCTCGCCGTATATTCAGCGGGCTTCTGGTGCCTCTTCGAGCTTCTCAACCTGCGGCTGCAAAACTGGTTCTACATTAACGTGACTCCGTACCCCGTTGTCCGGTTCGGCGGGTACTTCCTGGCATTCGGCACGGTCATCCCGGCCGTCTACCTGACGAACGAGCTTTTCCTGCGCATCCTTCCCGAGGCAAAGTGCAGACCGCTTGCAACCGGGCGCTGGGGCCGTTATGAGGTGCCTGCCGGCCTTCTGTGGCTTGTCCTCTGCCTGGTGTTCCCCACGTACCTTTTTAGCCTTGCCTGGGGCTTTTTCGCGCTTGTGGCGGACGGGATCAACTACCGCGCGCAACGCGCCTCTTTCCTGCGCGACCTGGAAGAGGGCCGCCTGAAGCCGATGCTCGCTGCCGTGCTGGCGGGCCTCGCCTGCGGCGCGCTGTGGGAATTCTGGAATTACTGGTCCGTCACGAAGTGGGTCTATACGGTCCCATTCTTCGAGAGCGTAAAACTCTTCGAAATGCCGGTCCTGGGTTATGTCGGTTTTGCGGCCTTCGGCATCGAGACGATGGCCTGCGTCACCCTGCTTTCGGGCATCCGACCGGGCAGGCAGCAATTAATGGCCTGCCTTTTAGCCCTTGTCTTTGCCTTCGGCACCTTCTTTCTGATCGACCGCTATACGGTCTTCTCCTATACCGCCCGGGTCAGCGAGCTGTTCTTTATCGACGAGGCAACGCGGGACCGGCTGGAAGCAAGGGGGGTGGAGACGAGCTACGGCATACACCCCGGTACGCTGACCGCAAGCGAACGCCAACAATTAGACCTCATGAACATGAGAGGCCTGGGCCTCGATAATCTGCGGCGGCTGGACAAGCACGACATTCGCTCGATCAAGGAACTGGCGGCGCTGGATGAAAATCAGCTCTCCGCCATTCTGGACGAGCCCAATATGCGCCGGGTCAGGGTTTATCTGGCAGCGGCGCATGCCGCCACAGTCAGATAGGGGCCGGGCCCTTGCCCCGCGATCTTTCCATGTTTGTCTGAAGAGACCTTGACCTCCTAAAGCGGAATGCCTACCTTACGGAATATTCATACGTAAGGAGGCATATTATGGACCACAAGACAGCGAACGCATGCATACAGGGTATGGACTTTATGAAGGATTGGGACTCCTGGCGCTCTACTGTCAAGAATGCCGTAGAATCGGGGAGACAGTTTGGCATGAGCGACGAGCAGATCAAAGATGCCGCAGTGGAGGTTGGAGATTTCCTGGCCGAGAAGGTGTGCGCGGGCACTAAGGAAGAAGAACTGCTCAAGTCGATGTGGAACCAGGCCACGTCCGACGAACGGAAGTGCCTCGCCTCGGTGCTGATGAAGGCCATCTAATAGAGCCGGGCTTGAGAATCGGGTGCCAGTCAATGATCTTCCGCCCCAATTGAAGCATCCACGGGAGGACGATGGAGAAGATCAAGATCGGCATCAGCACCTGCCTGCTTGGGGAAAAGGTCCGCTACGACGGCGGGCATAAGCTGGATCGCTTCATCACCGAAACGTTGGGGCGGTACTTCGAATATATTCCTGTCTGTCCCGAAGTCGAATACGGGCTCCCCGTCCCCAGAGAGTCTTTACGCCTCCTGGGCGACCCTGTCTCGCCACGGTTGGTGACATCGCGGAGCGGCATAGACCATACGGGGGGCATGAAGAGATGGGCGGAGAAAAGACTGGACGAACTGGCGCATGAGCAGCTCTGCGGCTTCATCTTCAAGAGCCGCTCGCCCAGCTCAGGGCTGAAAGGCGTAAAAGTCTATACCCCATCGGGCATGCCCAGCTACAGTGGAGTGGGCATATTTGCCGCCGCATTTACCAGGCTGAATCCGCTCTTGCCCGTCATAGACGACGGCAGGCTTCACGATCCCGATCTCAGGGAAACCTTCATCGATTCGGTTTTGGTGTACAGGCGATGGCAGGAGTTTTTGGGAAAGGAGGGAACTGCAAAAGACCTCGTGGGCCTTCACACCGATCTGAAACTGCTCATCCTCGCCCACTCTCCACAGCATTACAAGATGCTGGGACGGATAGTTGCAACCGCAGGGTCTAATAAGCCCGAGGAGGCTCAATGTCTATGGCAAGCTTCTCATGGAAGGCCTTCGCCTCCAGGCTACGAAGTCGAAGAACACAAACGTGCTCCTTCATGCCGTCGGTTATTTCAAGGCGCAGCTTTCCGGAGACGAGAAGGCGGAGCTGCTCCAAATCATCGGAAGCTACCAGAAGGGATATGTACCTCTCATAGTTCCGTTGACCCTGATAAATCACTATGTCCGGAAATACGATCAACCATATCTGAAGCGCCAGTTCTATTTCGACCCTTATCCGGTGGAACTCATGCTGAGGAACCATGTATAGAAGATGCCCGGCCTGTCCGCGAAAGACCGCCTTATTGGAAGCGATTATTCCAACATGCCGACGGCGTTGACATTTAGAGTCGCCTGTGTTGGAATAATGACATGCCGATGAAAGTTAAAAAGAATGTCCGCGACGAGATCAGGCGCCCCGATCCTATTCAGTCTTTCTTCACCGACACCATCGACTGGGTCCGCGAAAATAAGAACCGCTGCATCGCTATCGCGATCATCGCCGTCATTGTCGGCGGCGCAGGGTGGGGCTACGGCTACTACCGGTCCGCCAGGGACGAAAAGGCGCAATATTTCCTGGCGCGGGCATCAGGAGCTACCAGGAATATGTTGGCAACCCGCAGGGCGACGCGCTTGCCAGAACGGAACGGACCTTCCAGGAGGCGGCCAAGGCCGGCCCGGCCGGCGTGCGTGACATTTCCAGGCTTTACCTTGCCAGGATCGCTTTACTGAAAGGGTCGAAAGAAGAAGCAAGGCGCCTCTATTCTGAAGTGAACAGAAGCGCCTCGAGTGATGTCGTCAAAAATTGTCCGACGCAGCCTTGCAGGACCTCGACAAGAAACCCCAGGCCCCTAAACCGTAAACCCGCTCACAACCTTTTCAAGACCCAACGACAGGTTCGCAAGCTCCTGGCTCGCCTGGGCTATCTGTTCCGAGCTGGCCGACGCGTCTTGCGCGATACGGACGCGATGCCCTCGATGTCCTTGTGTATCTCATCGGAGCTGGTCGTCATTTCTTCGGTAGCCGAGGCGATCTGCTGCACCATGAGGTGAAGCTGCTCGACGGCCGCCACGATATCACGCAGGACCCCGCCCGTCTCGTTCGAAAGGTCTACGCCCACGTTCACTTCCTTCGTGATGTTGTCCATCGAAAGGACGGCCCTGCGCACCTCCGTCTGGATGGCGTTTATCATGCCGCCTATCTCCGACGTGGAATTGCCCGTCCTCTCCGCCAGCTTCCTCACTTCGTCGGCGACTACCGCAAAACCCCTCCCCGCGTCTCCCGCGCGGGCCGCCTCTATCGCCGCGTTAAGGGCGAGCAGGTTCGTCTGGTCCGCTATATCGTTGATGACGCTTATAATCGCGCCTATCTGGTTGGACCGCTCGCCGAGGAGCTTTATCAGCTCCGCCGATTCGCCGAGGGTTTTTGCGATGGCCCTGATTTTCTCTACGGACCTTTCCACTACGCCTTCGCCGTCCCTCGCCATTCCGGCCGTGCCGGTGGCCGAGGTCTCTATCGATGAAGCGTTCCGGGCGATGTCGAGCACTGTCTGCGACATCTCGACGGATGCAGTCGCGACCTGAGTGCTCCTGGTCGCCTGGTCGCCCGCGCCTTTCGACATAAGCTCCGAGCTTGCGTTAACTGCTGGCTTGCGGAGGCGATGTTGCCGGCCGCGGTCTTCACTTCGCCGATGATCCGCCGCAGGTTCTCCACCATATTCGACATTGCCTGAAGAGTTGTCCCGGTCTCGTCGGTCGAGGGGTTATCTATGTGGACCGTAAGGTCGCCTTCGGCTATCCTTTTCGCTACTGCGACGCCTTCGCTCAATGGGACGGTGATGCTGCTGGACAGGAAGCGGGACAGGAAAAGGGCGAAGAGCAGGACCGAGCCGCCCAGTACGATCAGGAAATAGCGCGTCCGCACGAAGGTGGTTTCCGCCCGCTCGGCGTTTTCCATCGCCCGCTGCTGCTGGTAGCGCACCATGTCCTCGGAAGCCGCCGAAAGCCCTTCGATATCTCCCGGGTGGCCATCAGCATATTGCTGGCGTTGCTCATGTTGTTTGGGTTATCAGCTCGAGCACGCGGTCATGCGCGTTCTGCACGATGCCGAAGTTGTCCTTGACGAGACCGAGGATCTCTTTACCCTTGGAGGTCAGTTCAAGCTTTTCGAGGTCCGCCATAGCTCCGCTGTATGCTTCACGGGCCTCCTTCAATTTCGCCATCTCCAGCTTGGTTATTTCAGCGTCGTTGCGAGGGCCACATTGTACATGTGGTCGTCTATATCGGCTATGGCGTTCCTCATGGTCTGAGCGCCGGCGATTTTGCGGTAGTTGTCCTGCATTATGCGCCCCATGTCGGCGTTCATCATGGTCAGGGACCTTATGCCCGTAATTGTCAGCACCACAAGAAAAAAGATGATCAGGCCGAGTCCGATACGGAGCCTGTTCGTGATGCTCATCTCTTTGAGATTGATCGCCTTCTTACAATAGTCGCCTGCCGAATTTTGCTCAGCTTCATGCTATCTCCCCCCAAAAAGGTTAATACGTTCTAATATCTGGGTTTATTATCGGATGGAAGAGTAAATTGTTAAGGCCATGTGAGCCGGCGCGGAAAAATTAGAGGCCGCGGGGTGTGTCTTACACCTTTGCGGGTGTGCCCGGTTTTTCAAGGTTTCTGATGAATGTGACGGTGAAGGTGCTTCCCGATTCCGGGCAATCGCCCGTTGCCTGATTATAATGGCAGCGGGTGACGCTGCCGGGGCAGACGTCGGCGTCGGTCGGCAGGTGGGGGCATCGGGTGCTCTTCACGGAGAGCGCAAAACCGAAGCGCTCGGCGTAATATTTCATCCTGAGCAGGTCCAGCCCTTTGCCGCCCGCAAAAAAATCGTAGGGCTGCTTCGAGGCGTATATCTCCGTGTCTTTCGGGTGGAAGAAGCCGTCGAATATATACTGCTGGTTCTCTTCCGAGATGCCGACGCCCGTGTCCGTCACGTGCACCAGCACGTCCTCCTCCCTCTCCTCGACGGAGACGGTTACGCTGCCGCCGTCCGGGGTATTCTCTATCGCGTTCCGCAGCAGACCGTCGATTACCTCCCTGAAGACGGAGGCTCGGTGAGTATCCATATGCTTGCGCTCGGGTCGCCCTCGATGCCCACCTGTATGCTCCTGTGGCCTGCGGCGTGCCTGGCCCTTTCCGCAGCCTGCTGCAGGAATGGGTAAAGGTCGAGGGACTGGAAGGCGTCCGTGGCGCGCGGCACCTGGCCGTCCACCCATTTCTTACGGCGTCCAGGCACGGGCCGATCTCTGACGGTATCTCCCCGAAATCGGACAACCGATCGCGGAGCCGGTCTATCTCGCCGACCAGGCTTTCCGCCTCCAACTCCTGGGACGTGCGGAGGATCTCGTCCGCCTCCCTCTGCATACGGGAAAGCCTCTCTATGTTCCGCTCCATCGTGTCGAGGAGGGGGCTAATCGTCTCACTGCCGGCGATGCCCTCAAACTTGCGCCTCAATATCCGGATGTTCCCATGGATGACCGCAAGAGGCGTCTTCAGCTCGTGCGAGATGTGGTTTACGGCCTTCGTCTTCGCGCGGTTGAGCTGCTCAAGCTCCTTGTGTGACTCGAGAAAAGCCTGCTCGGCGCGCTTTCGCTCGGTCACGTCCCTCAGAAAGATGAGAATGACGGGGTCGTTCTTGAACGTGGTGGCCGCAGCGGAGACCTCGATGAAGAGGATGGCGCCGGAGGCCGTGACCCCTTTGAACTCGTACCTTGGGGGCACCGGCTGACCTTTCATCCTCCGCCTGTGCATCGCCAGGACCCGTTGCTTGTCTTCCGGGTGGACTATTATGGCGATTGACTTGTGGATCACGTCCTGCGGGCTTTTATAGCCGAACATCTCCACGAACCGCGAGTTGACGTACTCGTGCAGGCTGTCCTTTGTTATGGCGATGCCGTCGTTCGAGTGCTCGATGACCGTCCTGTACCGCTCCTCGCTCTCCGCAAGGGCCTGCTCGGCCTCCTTGCGCGTGGTTATGTCCGTCATCGTGCCTTCGTAAAAGAGGATCTTGCCGTCTTCGTCCTTGAAGGCCCGCACGTTTATGGAAACCCAGTGCTCGCTGCCGTCCTTCGACCTCATCCGGGCTTCGAAGTCGCGCACTGCGTCGTGCTCCTTGAGAAGGGCTATCATCTTTCTGTGGCTGTCGGGGTCGATAAAAAGCTGGTCGCGGATATTGTCGATCGCGCTTATAAGCTGTGCGGGAGAGTCGTAGCCGTGCAGACGGGCGAGGGCGGGGTTTGCACTGACGAACCGGCCGTTGATGCCCGCTTCGAAAATGCCCTCGGTGGCGTTCTCAAAGATATGCCTGTACCTTTGCTCCGCCCACTGCAACGCTTCTTCTATTTGGACCTGCTCTTCCATGCCTTCCCCGTATACGGAGGGCGCCGTTATGCAGCGGCGCCCCCTGTTCGCAAGTATATACGACTCCAGCTATTTGTCAATAGAAAAACGGCATGCAGATTGTGGCGAGGCGAGCGTCGCATTGCGCCGTCCATGTAGGCGATGAGGCATCTTCCCGAAGGCCGCCTATTCTTTTCCGCCCGGCTCCCGCAACGCCGATCTTTGCACTTTTTGCGCTATCTCTCTGCTCATCGCGGCGAGGGCCCTGCTCATCGCGGCGACGGTCTCACCCGGGTCTGCGCCGGAGGCCTCCGTTATACGGGAGGTTGCCATTAGCGACGCGCCCTTTTTCTCTTTAGTGAAGAGAGTCCATTGGGCGGACAGGAGCACTTCACCCGGCCCGGCATCGAAGCGGTGGATGTGGACGGCCACCCTGTAATCCATCGCCGCCCCCTGTTTCCACCAGACGACCGAGAAACGGTCGGACGGGAGGAGGGCGCACAGGTCTTCCATCAGGACACGGCCGACGTCCGCCCTCAGGGAGCCGGTCCACAGGTCGAACTCCATAAGGCGCATCCGGTTCTGCTCGGACCGGGTGACGAGCTGCGGCCTGTCGAGGTAGTCGGGTATCTCGACCGGGCCGATCCCGACAACCACCGGCGCGGCCGGCTGTTGTATTTGCGGACCGGCGGGTGCCGGGTCGGCCGCGTTTGCGGCGACCGAATGGAGCGTGTAGAACTTAGGCGTTGGCGAGCTGCCGCATCCGGCGAGCACGAGAAGGCCAAGGACCAGGCAGGCGGTCCTGAGAACGACGGGCGGGTGTTTCATGGCCTGTCTCCTTTATCGGTTTTCTTTCCCTGCATGATCGCCTCCGGGTGGCGCTGGAGGTAGTCGCTCAGGAACCGCAGCGAGCGCGCCGTTGCCGAGACTTCCTCGATGGTGGACCCGAGCTCGCGGACGAGCGACGAATCTTCGGAGGCGACTTCCTGCGCCGAGGCCAGCGTCTTCTGGGCCTGCTTCATGGCGTCTTCCGCCGCAGCCAGCGTGCTGTCCAGCTTTTCAGGGACGTTCTGCCCCTTCCGGACCAGGTCGCGCAGCTCGCCGGTGCCCTCCTTTATGTTGGCGATTATAGGGTCTATCTGGTTGCCTATTTTGACGACGATTGCCCTCGTCTCCTTCATGCTTTCGCTAATCGACTGCAGACTCGAAGATACATAGGGCGAGCTCAACAGCTTGTCGAGCTTTTCCAGCGCGGACATTGCCTTCGCCGAAAGCTCTTTGACCGGGATTTGCTCCGCCAGGTTGAGCCATTCGTCTATCTCGGAGGCTATGGTCGGTATCTCCGGGTATCGCTTATCGAGCCCCATAATCTTCACGGGCTTTCCCGGCCAGAAATCGAGGTTTATCACGAGTTGGCCCGTGACGATGCTCTGGGCCTCGAGGCGCGCGCGCAGGCCCTTCTGTATCAGCTCGTCGGTATGCTGCGTGCCCGGCTTGTGGCCGATGTAGACCATCCTGTCCGGGTCGAACTCGGCGTATACGCAGATGATGAAGGAGAGGTTGCTCGCGTCGTAGCGAAGCTCTATGTCCTTTACCGACCCGATGCGGACCCCGCGGAATGTGACGGGGCTGCCGACGCTGAGGCCCTTGACAGAGCCGTGGAAGTACATGACGTTGACGAAGGTCTTCTTGAAGAAACGGCCGGACCCGAAGACGACGACCGCAAGGACGGCCAGTACGATGGCCCCCGCGGTAAAAGCGCCGATCAATGTCTTGCTCGCCGGTTTGCTCATGGTATCTCCCTGCGGCGTGACGCCCCTTGCTGCTGTTCCTGGACGTTCGCCCCGTCCGGTCTTATCTCACGGCCCCTGGTCAGAAAGGTATGGACGGTGAGGTTATCGCATTCCGCCAGCAGCTTCGCCGGGGGTCCGGACGCTATCATGGTTTTGGCCTCGCTGTCGAGGAAGACGGAATCGGTGCCTATGGCAAGTATGCTCGCCAGCTCGTGCGTGACTGCGACTACGGTCGTGCCCAGGCTGTCTTTCAGCTCGACTATGAGCTGGTCGAGGAGGCTCGCGCTTATCGGGTCGAGCCCCGCCGACGGCTCGTCGAGGAAGAGGATCTCCGGGTCGAGGGCCATCGCGCGGGCCAGACCGGCCCGTTTCTTCATGCCTCCGCTGATCTCTGCCGGGTAGTAGTCCTCGAAACCTGAAAGGCCGACGAGGGCAAGCTTCAGGGAAACTATCTCCTTCACCCGGCCGGGAGACAGCGTGGTGTATTCTTCCAGGGGCAGGGCGATGTTCTCGGCGAGCGTCATCGAGCTCCACAGCGCCCCGCTCTGATAAAGTATGCCCCAGCGGCGCATCATGGCCTCGCGCCGCTCGTCCGGCTCGTTCCAGAAGTTGACGCTCCCGTACAGGACCGACCCTTTGGCGGGCCTCTGGAGGCCGATGAGGTGGCGCATGAGCGTGCTTTTGCCGCAGCCGCTGCCGCCCATTATGATGAAGACGTCACCCTGATGGACGGTGAACGTGAGGTCCCGCTGCACGACCCTGCTGCCGTAAGCCATGGTCAGGTCTTTTACGACGATCTGTGGGTCCCCTGTGCTCATCTTCCTTTTGCCTTATATCCTCAGCACGTCGCAGACCACCGTGATTACGGCGGTGGCGACGATGATGCTCACTATGCCGGAAACAACGGCCGACGTCGTAGCGCTCCCCACTGCGGATGCGCTGCGGCCGCACTGCACGCCCCGCAGGCAGCCCGCAAGCCCCACGAGGACGCCGAAAACGAGGCCGCTGAAAACGCCTATGCCCACGTTCGTCAGGTTAATCGCAAGCTTTGTCTGGTTCAGGTACTCGAACATATTTATGTCGAGGCCGGCGACCGCGACGATGAGGCCGCCCAGAATGCCCATAATGTCTGCGTAGAGCGTGAGGAGCGGCATCATGACGGCCAGGGCGAGGACCCTTGGAAGGACGAGGAAATCGATGGGCGGTATGCCGGACGTCCGAAGGGCGTCTATCTCCTCGTTCACCTGCATGGTGCCGATGGCAGCGGCAAAGGAGGCGCCGGTACGGCCCGCCATGATGATGCCCGTCATGATGGCGCCCATGGCCCGCACCATCGAGATGCCGACGAGGTTCGCGATATATATCTGCGCGCCGAACATCCTGAGCTGGATGGCGCCGACGAAGGCGAGGATGAGGCCGACCAGGATGGAGATGAGCGATACGATGGGGAGGGCGTCCACGCCGCACTCCTGAATGAGCCGCAAAAAGTCGTGCCCGCGGAACCGGGTCTTGCCCTTCAGCATCCTGAAAAAAGCCGCCATCACTTCTCCGAGGAAGCCGAGCGTCTCGGTGACGGCGCTCGCCCCGGCGACGGAGAGTCCGCCCAGGCGCTCCAGGGGCTGCGCAGTCGTCCGGCCATGCTGGTCCCTCCGCGTGCCCCGGGCCTGTCGCAGCGAGCGTCATGAGGCGCCGGACGCCGGCAGGCAGGCCGTCCAGTGCGCAGCTCTATATTGCGGCTCGCGCAGAAGGCCGTGATGTCCCGTAGAAAGGCAAGAAGGCCGCTGTCCCAGCCGGCAAGGCGGGCTGCCTCGAAACCTATCGTATGTATAGAAGGATTGTTCGCTATTTCCCGCTTGAGGGCGTCCCGTGGAGGAAGGGAGTCGGATAGCCTCCAATCGCCCGAAAGGGAGAGCGTCAGGGAGCCGGATGAGCCGGCAACGTCGAGACGAGCAACTTTCAGCTCGCGCCCGGGTCTGTCGGATTTCACTTCAATTTTCATCTTCCGGCCGTCCAGCCCTTCAAAGGAACTTCCGTGCTCAACCATCCTGAGTTTATCGGATGTAAACGCCGAAAACTTATGGGCGCCTCCGATAGTACGCTGCCGGTCCCGAAACGGGGACAATCGAAACTTGCCCGGCCGTCTTCAAAAAATCGACCGGGTCGCTGCCTAACCTGATATAATGGGTATCACGTCCGGACGCAAGGAAGGTGACGACTATGGCAGGCGAAACCGAGATAATAGCAAGGCTGTTTCTGGCGTCGTTTCTCGGAGCAGTTATCGGCCTGGAGAGGGAGGTGCACGGCAGGGAAGCGGGCATAAGGACCTATCTGCTCGTCTCACTCGGCTCGGCGCTCGCTATGGTCCTTTCCGAGTCCATAGTCTTCAAGTACCAGACGGTGAACCTGTTTCACATCGGCCTCGACCCTGCGCGCATAGCAGCGCAGGCGATCACCGGCATCGGCTTCCTCGGAGCCGGGGCCATCATACGGTACAGGAACTCAACAAGGGGGCTGACCACCGCGGCTTGCATGTGGGTCGTCTGCTCCGTAGGGCTGGCCGCCGGGGCCGGCTACTATCTTTTCAGCACCGCCGTCTCGGCATCGCCGTCGGCTCGCTTGTCAGTCTGAAGTCGATTGAGAGAAGGCTGAAAAGGGACTGGTTCAGGGACCTGCTGATTCTTTCGGACGACGTCGAGGGCCAGCTCGACCGGGTGCATGACGTGCTCGACAGGCACGGCGTCAGGATTAGCAGCTTCGCCTTGAGCAAGAACCGTGAGAGGAAGGAGCTTCTCGTCGAATTCAAGCTCCGTTTCCATACGGTCCAGCCCCTCGATCGGGATATCGTAACATACGTTTCGGGCATCGAAGGCATCAAGCGCGTCGAGCTTCGGTAGGTCGTCCCCGACAGACTCCCCCGGCTGCATTGCGCCGCCCCCAATCCGTGATTACACTATCCTAAATACGTCACATCAATAGAGCGAATAAAACGAAAGGAGAGTTGCGCGATGCCCATGCTCGACGAGAAGAAGTTGAGGGCCTACCATACCAAGCGGAAAGAGTACGTCTGTGCAGTATGCGCTACGGACGAGGAGAAGGCGGACCCGGGTTCCGAAAAGGTGTACGCGGAAGACGTCATCCACGACACCGGTTCCCTTCAGTGCGTGCGGTGCAAGAAGAAGATCGAGAAATAGAAAGGCTTGGCGGTCAGTATTCGTCCAGGTGGTACCATTCCGCGTTTTCAAGCCACTGCTGCGGCCTGGAGACGAAGTCGATTATCTGCTGAAGGATGAAGTAGTGCTTCTTCTCCTCGTCGGCCACCTGGATGAATGACTCGCGCTCGGCCCCGTCCACCTTTGACGCCGATTCGCGGTAGAAGTCCTCGCTCTTCTTTTCTATGTCCTGGGCCTTTTTGTAAAGGTCTATCTCCGACACGCCGATGGACTCAAGGCCGCCTTGTTCCTTCATCGTCACAAATACATTCTTGATGTCCTTGAGCAGGTTTGTCTCAGGCAGGCGCCCGCCCTCGTGCTCCTTCATGCGCTTGAAGAGGTTGTAATGGGCGATCTCCGCGTCGGCGAGCATCGTCATTATCGAGGCGAGGCCCTTGTGTCCGGACAGGCGTGCCCCTTCCCTGTAGAGCTGTTCTCCGTCTTTCTCCATCTGCATGGCGTAATCGTACACGTCCATTTTTGCCCCCTTCCGGCCGATGCGGCATCGCGTAGTTTTCTTAATTATAGTGCAGGGTGGCGGTTGCGGCAAGGAGACGGGGAGTTGAAATCGGGGCAGGTCACGGTATAGTATCTATAGGTCATGATCCAAAATAACAGCGGGCAGAAGGGATACTCGGCGTGGTTCGTCTTCATTGCGGCCGTCTTCACGACGTGCCTCATTACGGCGAACATAATGGCGGTGAAGCTCGTGCGCGTGTGGGGGCTTGTCCTTCCCGCCAGCATCGTGATCTTCCCCCTGAGCTACGTCTTCGGGGACGTCCTCACGGAAGTCTACGGCTACCGGCGGGCGAGGCAGGTGATCTGGCTCGGCTTCTTCTGCAACTTCATTACCGTTATCGCTATACTGGCAGGACAGGCAATGCCCTCCGCGCCTTTCTGGGACGGCCAGTCGGCCTACGAGCGGATACTCGGCTGCACGCCGAGGATCCTTGCCGCGTCTTTCGCCGCCTACCTCGTGGGCGAGTTTGCAAACTCCTTCGTCCTGGCCAAAATGAAGATAGCGACCGAAGGCCGCTGGCTCTGGACGCGCACCATAGGATCGACCGTCGTGGGGCAGGCCTTCGATTCTACCGTGTTCATAACCATTGCCTTTTATGGCGTGATGCCGCCTGCGGTCCTCGGTTGGACGATCGTTACCCAATGGATTTTCAAGTCGGTCTACGAGGCGGCGGTTACACCGTTCACCTATTGGATGGTCGGTTTTCTGAAACGGCGCGAGGGGGTTGACGTCTACGACCGCGACACGCGCTTCAATCCCCTGCTTCTGCTGGAATAAAGGAGGAAGTAATGGCGCAGCTTTTCGAGGCAACGAAGCTCAACAACATAAAGGCCGCGAACAGGTTTGTGCGGTCGGCCACGTGGGAAGGCATGGCGACGCCGGAAGGCTATCCTACGGACGCCCTGACGGACGTTCTCGTCGGGCTCGCGAAAGGGGGCGTAGGCATCATCATATCCGGCCATACCTATGTAAGCCCGGAGGGGCAGGCGGGCCGGTGGCAGCAGGCGATATACAGCGACGACTACATCGGGCCGCTCAAAGGACTGACGGACGCGGTGCACGGTGCGGGCGGAGTAATCATAGCGCAGCTTGCCCACGCAGGCAGCAGGGCCAACAAGGAGCTGACCGGCATGACGGCCAAGGGACCTTCCGACCTGGCGCCGGACGGGAGCGCCTCATGCGCTATGAGCGCCGACGACCTGCGGCATACGGTAGAAGCCTTCGCGGCAGCCGCGGCCAGGTCGAAGAAGGCAGGCTTCGACGGCGTGCAGGTGCACGCAGCCCACGGCTACATGCTGAGCCAGTTCCTTTCGCCGCGCATTAACAAAAGGCAGGACGGCTATGGCGGCGCTATAGAGGGCAGGGCGAGGCTTCTTTTGGAGACGGTCGCTGCCGTGCGGTCAGCGGTCGGTCCGGATTTTGCCGTTACCGTCAAGATCAACGCCGAAGATTACGAAGACGGTGGTTTTACCGTCGATGACATGCTTTCCGTCTCTGCCATGCTTGAGGCGGGAGGCGTAGACGCTATAGAGATGAGCGGGGGCACGCCGTACGGTGCTTTCGGCCCATCGAGGTCGGGGAAGGCGGCCATTGCGCAGGAAGGGGCCTACTACCTGGCGGCAGCCCGCCGGTATAAAGAGAAGGTCCGCGTGCCGCTGATGCTTGTGGGCGGCATACGGCTTTACGAAGCAGCGGAAAGTCTGGTCGCCGACGGGACGGCCGACTACATCGCGCTGTGCCGCCCCCTGATCGCTGAGCCGGACCTGGTGAACCGGTGGAGGGAAGGGGACAGGCGGCCGGCGTTCTGCAAGTCGGACAGTCTCTGCTTTAAGCCGGGCTTCGCAGGACAGGGCGTCCACTGCGTGACGAAGAAAAAACGCGCCTAGCCATCGGACGCAGATGGAAAACCGCCTATTTCCCGGACGGCCCGATGGCATGGGCCGCCAGCTTCTCGATCACCTCGATCATTGCCGAGTGGTCCAGGTCTCCCCCTTTCTCGGCAACAAGCGCCGTGTAAAGCTGCTGCGCGCTTGCCGTATTGGGAAGGGCCACGCCCAGCTCCCGGCCTGCCTGGAGCGCCAGGTTGAGGTCTTTCTGGTGGAGCCGCACCCTGAATCCCGGCTGAAAATTGCGGTCGATCATCCTTTGGCCGTGGATTTCGAGTATCTTGCTCTGGGCGAAACCGCCGAGAAGGGCTTCCCTGACTTTGGCTACGTCGGCCCCGGCCTTCGATGCAAAAACCAGTGCCTCGGAAACGGCCTCTATGGTGAGGGCGACTACGATCTGGTTTGCTACCTTGCAGGTCTGGCCGTCGCCATTGCCGCCGATTCGGACGATATTCTTTCCCACCTTTTCAAAGATCGGCTTGATCTTCTCGAATACCTCTTCCTTGCCGCCGACCATGATCGAAAGCGTCGCGTTCTCGGCGCCGACCTGGCCGCCTGAGACGGGGGCGTCGAGCATCTCCACGCCCTTTGCCGCGAGGCTTTCCGCGAACCTGCGGGTGGCGATGGGTGAGATGGAGCTCATATCGACGACTACGGAGCCGGCGCGCACGCCTGCGGCCACTCCGTTTTGACCGAAGATGGCTGCTTCGACGTCGGGCGTGTCGGGCAGCATCAGGATCACGATCTCCGATTGTTCCGCCGCCTCTTTCGCGCTTGTGCACCGCGTTGCGCCGTTGGCCGCAAGCTCCGCGACAGGCGCCTCCATTACGTCGTAGATGAAGAGCGTATGTCCCGCCTTCATCAGATTTGCCGCCATCGGCTTGCCCATGATGCCCAGTCCGACGAATGCTATTTTAGACATTTAAACGCCTCCTGGTTCAGCTTTTTCGCTGGTTCAGTTTCTTTCCTTTCAAATACGGTTTTACCCAGTCCAGCCCGTCCTCGGTTTTTCCCGCCGGGCGGTACTCACAGCCCACGAAGCCCTTATATCCCGCCTCCTCGATAAACCGGAACAGGTTCGGATAGTTGATCTCGCCCGTCCCCGGCTCATGCCTCCCCGGCTCGTCGGCCACCTGGATATGCGCGATCTTCCCGATATTCGCCCGTATCCTCTCGGCCAGGCGCCCTTCCATCACCTGCATATGGAAAATATCGTACTGGTAAAAAACGTTCGGATGGTCCACCTCTTTCCAGAGCGCGAGGAATGCATCCGTAGTGGAGAGATAGAAACCCGGCATGTCGCGGGTATTGATCGTCTCGATGAGTAGCCGGATTTGTTTTGCGGCAAAGGCTCTGGCCGCGAAGCGTACGTTTCGGATGAGCGTCTGCCGCGCGGTCTGTGCCGGCACGTCGTAAGGCGTCAGTCCCACCAGGAGGTTGACGCGGTCGCAGCCGAGCGCCTTCGCATAATCGATGGCGCGGCCGACCCCGTCTTCGAACTCGCCCACCCTGTCGGGCAGCAGCGCGATGCCCCTCTCGCCTCCCTCCCAATTGCCTGCCGGAAGGTTGAAGAGCACCTGCTCCAGATCGAAGGCGTGCAGCTTGTCAGCGAGTACGTCTTTCTCGTAGGGGTAGGGGAACATATACTCGACCGCCTTGAAGCCCGCTGCTGCCGCCCTCCCGAACCTGTCGAGGAACTCGACTTCGTTAAACATCATGGTGAGATTAGCGCTGAAACGGAGCATGAGTTTACCTCCCTCTCTTTTCTTTTGCGTCCCGCATCGCCCTCCAGACGGATTCAGAATCCAAAGGCAGCTTGTAAAGGCGCGCGCCGATGGCGTCAGCGATGGCGTTGTTGATGGCCGCCGGTGTCGGTATGTTAGGCATCTCGCCGATGCCCTTCGCGCCGAAGGGACCGTGGATGTTGTGTTTCTCGATCATTGTAGATGCTATCTCCGGAACGTCGAGGGACGTCGGGATAAGGTAGTCTTTCAGGCTAAGGTTTTGTATGACCCCATTGTCGATCACGACCTTTTCCGTGAGTGCGTAGCCGAGGCCCATGCCGATGCCGCCGTCGATCTGACCTTCGAGCAGCATGGGGTTGATCGCCTTGCCGATATCGAAGGAAGCTACGATTTTTTTAACCTGCGCCTCGCCGGTTCTCGTATCAACTTCTACCTCGGCCATCTGCGTTGCATAAGTATACACGAAGTAGGGGCTGCCCTGGCCTGTTTTCGGGTCGAGCGTCGCCTTGGGCGGCGTGTACCAGCCCTAACCCATCGTCCTTCTGCCCCTCCTTATTTTTTGGTGCCGGCCTGCACCAGTTGCCCCGTAGCTTTGTTCTCCTTTTCTATCGCTTCCTTCGCCAGAGGCCGACCCTGTCTTCCAGCTTTGCCAACTCTTCTTCCACGCGGACTACGTGCTCGTACATCTCCGCAGACGCGCGCTCTTCATCCTTCGCCTCGATTGCCTTGAAGATGCGCTCGTGGGCCAGAAGCACGGCGAGGGAGAAACCCGAGTCGGGCTTCATCATGACTTTCAGCTCGCCGAGCAGCGATTCCACGAGATCGACCACCAGCTCGAGGATGGGGTTGCCCGCAGAAGAGGCGATGATACGGTGAAAATTGAGGTCGTTCTCGGCCAGGTCCACCGAATAGTCGTCCGGCCGGGCGTCCCTGGAGATCCTTATAACCTCGGCCAGCCTGTCCAGGTCCGGCTTGCCCATTTGCCGCGCGGCCCTGCCTGCGGCGTAAGGGTCGATGAGCTTCCTTACCTCCGACAGGCTCGCGACGGAAAGGTTCTTGAAGTAGAGGAAATTGGTGAGGACGTCCTTCGTGATACCGGCATCCACTTCGACAATGTACGGGCCGCCCTGGACGCCCTTCCTGACCTCGATAAGCCCCATGTATTCCAGCGCGCGCAGGGCCTCTCTCAATGTCTGTTTGCTCACCTGGAATTCTTCCATGAGCGCGCCTTCGGATGGCAGCCTGTCGCCCGGCGAGAGCCTCCCTTCGAGGATACGGCCCCTTATCTGAGAGATTATCTGCTGTGAGACCTTATTGAACCTTACGGCACTGAACATCGCTGCACCCGGATAGTGTTGCTCGATTGGTAGAGGATGAAAACATATATAATGATTGCAAAGATTACGATCAGGCTAATTTATTGTCAAGAAGAATGTTGGGTATATCGGGGAAGGCCGGCACTGCCGTAGAAACGCACCTCTTTCGTGCAGTCCGGGCCGCTGTGGCCGGGTTTTCTATATGGATGGGTGCGTACTGGATTGCCCCTGACGGGCGTTTTCTTTATGTCTCCCCGGCGTGCGAGCAGGTGACGGGCTATGCGCCGGAGGAGTTTTTCGACCGTCCGCAATTGATCGGGGAGATCGTCCACCCGGAAGACAGGGAAGCCTTCGAGGGCTATTTCGCGAAGGTGGGGGAAGGAAGCGGGCCGGAGCTGATGGAATACCGCATTGTCGCAAAAAGCGGGGAAGTGCGCTGGATCAGCCATTCATGCGGCCCGATGTACACGCCTGAGGGGGAGTACGCCGGGCGGAGGGGAACGAACCGGAACATCACTCAGCGCCGGAAGGCCGAGGAGAGGACAAGTCTGCTCGCCTCCTTCCCGGAGCTGAACCCGAACCCCGTCATGGAGGTCGATGCCGCAGGCGCCTTCACCTTCTGCAACCCCGGTGCGCTTGCAATATTGAGAGACCTGGGCATTGCGAGCGGAGATTGCAGCCCCTTCCTGCCCGACGACATCGGCGCGGTTCTCCGGGACTGGAATGGGAAGGACGAATCGGTCTTCGACCGGGAGGTACGGATAAAGGACAGGGTCTTTGCGGAGGCGGTCCATCTCGTCCCGCAGTTCGGCGTGGCGCGCATATACGCCCTCGATATCACCGGGCGCAGAAAGGCCGAGGAAGCCCTGCGCAGACAGAGCAGAGCGCTACGCCGCCGAGCTCGAGTAGCGCGTGCACGAGCGCACGACGCAGCTCGAATCGGTCAACAAGGAGCTGGAGGCCTTTTCGTACTCCGTTTCCCACGACCTGCGCGCCCCGCTCCGCCACATAAGCGGCTACGTTGATCTGCTGGCGAAGCCGGTTTGCCGATTCGCTTCCAGAGAAAGGGATATATTACCTCCATGAGATATCCGATTCCGCGCACCAGATGGGCGTACTGATCGACGACCTTCTTCAGTTCTCCAGGGCCGGGAGGCAGGAGATGCGCCGGACCGACGTGGATATGGACGCCGTCTTCGGCGAGGCCCTGCGGGCGGTGCGGCAGGACATCGCCGGCCGGACAATCGAATGGATCGTCCATGCCGCTGCCCCGCGTCTTCGGGGACCCCGCCATGCTGCGGTTGGTGTGGCTCAACCTGTTGAGCAACGCGGTCAAGTTCACCAGGGACAGGGAAAGGGCCAGGATAGAGGTCGGGGTCCGCGAAGAGGGTAAGGAATTGGTGTTCTTCGTCCGCGACAACGGCGTCGGTTTCGATATGCAATACGCGCATAAGCTCTTCGGCGTGTTCCAGCGCCTGCATTCCGCGGCCGAATTCGAGGGGACGGGCATAGGGCTTGCCAATGTGCGCCGCATAGTTACGCGGCACGGCGGCCGCGTATGGGCCGAAGGCGAGCCTGGGAAGGGCGCGACAATCTATTTTACATTGCAAAACAACTAAGTGGACGATTACATTACGGATAAATGAGGGGGAGATGGGCCATGGTCGGCTTAAGAACCATCTTGCTGGTGGAAGACAACCCGAAGGACGTTGAATTGACGCTGGAGGCGCTTTCCGAGCACAACCTTGCCAACCGGGTGATGGTCGTGAAGGACGGCGTGGAGGCCATGGAATATCTCCGTTATGAAGGGGCATATAAGATGCGCCCCAAGGGGAACCCGGCGGTGATACTCATGGATATAAAGATGCCGCGCATGGACGGCATCGAGGTGCTTCAGGCCGTCCGGGGCGACAGCCGAAATTGAGGACCATTCCGGTGGTCATGCTCACATCCTCCAGGGAGGAGCCGGATTTAAGAAGGTGCTACGATCTGGGCGTCAATGCCTACGTGGTGAAGCCGGTGGATTTCAAGGAATTTATCGAGGCGGTGAAACAGGCGGGGGTGTTCTGGGCGCTGATCAACGAGCTGCCGCCCGAGCCGGGTGATTGGAATGGGTGATGAAGGTGCATCGGCCGGCACGCTGAGGGTGTTGTCCGTCGAGGATTCCCCACTGGACTTCGAGCTTATCCGGGAGATGTTGACCGATGCGGGCTACGATCTGCGCATGGACCGCGTCGAGACCGACAATGAATTAATCCTTGCACTGAAAAGCTGCGCAATACAACATCATCCTCGTGGATTTCAAATTGCCGGCCTTCGACGCCTTTACGGCCCTGCGGCTGGCGACCGACATATGTCCCGACGTGCCCGTCATCTGCGTATCCGGGTCGATAGGCGAGGAGACTGCCATAGAGCTTATCAAGCAGGGCGCCGTCGATTACGTTTTGAAAGACCGGCCTGAGCGACTTCCTTCCGCCGTAAAGCGGGCGCTTGACGAAGCGAAGGAGAAGGAGGCGCGGAAAGCAGGCGGAAGAGACGCTGCGGTTCCATAATATGATCCTCCGCACGCAGCAGGAAGCCTCCATCGACGGGATAATTGTGGTGGACGGCGATGACAGCGATATTGTCCTTCAACCGGCGTTTCGTCGATATGTGGGATATCTCCGCCGGAAATGTATGGAGGGTAGATCGGACATAAGCGCGTCGCGGAAGTGGATTTTCGGGAAGACTGGCGGACCCCGCAAGTATCCGAGGCTGTATTTAGACACCTCCACGAAGCGCGTGGATAAGAAAAGCAGGGCGGAAGTCGTCCTCAAGGACGGCAGGTCCTTCGACCGTTACTCGGCGCCGATGCTGGACGCCAACGGAAAGTATTACGGGCGCGTCTGGTACTTCAGGGACATCACCGAGCGCAAGCAGGCACCTGACCGGGCTGTTGAAGGAATGGACGGGCTGTGAAGCGGTGGGGATCCATCTGGGGGAAGGGGAGGACATCAGATACTTCGAGACAAGGGGATCTCCTCCTGAATTCGTCGAGACTGAAAGCCGTTCCTGCATCAGGGATTCGGAGCGGCAGGCGATGATTGACGGCGGCAAGCCGTATGCGGGATGGCTGTTCGGCGATATACCGGGCGGCGATCCCGGCGGCGGCCTGCCTTTCGCAGGCAGGGCCGGGCGGCTTCCCGCTCATTCATGAGACGGCTGCGGCCTGCGCAAACACTGAAGCGCGCGAGGGCGCCCGCTGCAACGGAACAGGCCGCGCGCGTGTCGCGCTCGAGTCCCCTTGCGCCACGGCAACGAGACGCTCGGCTTACTGCAGTTCAGCGACGGCTCGGCCCGGCGGTTCACGGCGGAGATGAATTCTTTTCTGGAAAACGCCGCCCGCCAGATCACCATAGCCCTGGCCCAGAGGCAGGCGCAGGCAGCCCTCATGGCCAGCGAGCAGAGGCTGAGAGACATAAGCGAGGCTGCCGGAGAGTTTATCTGTGAGCTGGACCCTGACGCGAAGATCACGTTCGCGAGCGACCGGATAACGCACGTGCTGGGATATACGCCCGCTGAAGTCCTTGGAAAGACGCCTTTCCAGTTCATGCCGCCGGAGGAGGTCGAGCGCACGCTGCCCGATCTTAACGAGCGGGTGCGGACGCGTTCAGGCTTCCGTGAATTCGAATACATGATCCTTAACAAAGACGGGCAACAGGGTCTGGCTCAGCACCACAGGGGTCCCGACTTTCGGCATTGACGGCAAGTTCCTGGGCTTTCGCACCGCAGCTCTCGATATCACCGCCCGCAAGCAGGCTGAGGAAGATATCTCGCGGATGGTGGAGAAGCTCAGGAAGTCCCTGATGGGCACTATGAATATCATGTCGTTGACCGTCGAGACAAGAGACCCTTACACATCGGGCCATCAGAAGAAGGTGTCGAACCTTGCCCGTGCGATAGCCTCGGAGATGGGACTCGGCAAGGATGTCGTGGAGAATATCGGGATGGCCGCGAACATTCACGACCTGGGGAAGATGTCCGTGCCCGCTGAGATATTGAGCAAGCCGTCGAGATTGACCGAAGCGGAGATGAGCCTCATAAGGTGCCATTCCCAGGCCGGCTACGACATACTGAAAGACGCGGGCCTGCCTTACCCTATGGCCGAGATCGTCCTTCAGCACCACGAAAGGCTTGACGGCTCGGGCTATCCGAGGGGACTCAGGGGAGGCGAGATATTGCTCGAAGCGCAGATCGTGAGCGTTGCCGACGCGGTGGAGGCCATAGCCTCGCACCGTCCTTACAGGCCTGCCCTGGGTTTGGAAGCGGCCCTCGAGGAGATTGAATGGAAAAAGGGCGTGTTTTATGACGCAAGGATCGTCGATGCCTGCGTGAGGCTATTCAGGGAAAAGGGTTTCACTCTCGACTCGGCCGGATCGTGACCTTCCGCCGCGGATAGAACGGGCAGGCGGACTTTCTGCATTCCTTGTTCAGGTCGTGGAACTCGCAGTTAATCGAGGCAGGCCCGGATTCCATCCGGACATGTAGCTCCTCTTCCGAAAAGCGGATCGCCTCCGATATGGCGAGGAAGGAGTTGCGCTTGCAGCAGCGCGGCCCGCCGGCCTCTGCAATTATAAGGAGACTGCGGGCAGTCATCAGGTTCGCAAGCCTCCATTCCTTTTTCGACAGCGGTGTTGCGCCGGTCACTACGCTTACGAATATGCCCGTGCCGACTGCCGCGCCGCAATCGCCATAGAACCCGCAGAAGCCGCCCAGGACGTGTTCCGCCCGCTGCCGGGCTTTGGCGATCATTGCCTCCTTCTCGTCCTGGCGGCCGGACGCGTTGCAGAAGGCGGAAATGAGGACTGCCGGGACGAGGAAATGGTGCTCCGGCCCGTGCATCTTAACGGCGGGATTTTTCATGAGGGTTAAAGCCATACCGAGGGGATTGCTGGAACCGCTTGTTACGGCCAGGCGTTCTGTCACGTCGCCTGCCGGCAGGGAATGGCATGCGTCGCACACGAAATGGCCTTCAATGCATGCGGCCTCGGTGGTGAAAACGCGGCCGCAAAAAACACAGGGAAGCTCACGCGGCCTGTCTGAGTAAACGATCGCCTTTCCGCAGAAAGCGCAGCCGCTCTTGTGCCCTGTATCCTTCTTTGGCATTGTTTCCCTCCCGAGACCCCGGTACGTCGTCTATTATAACTCATTAAGCCGCTTATAGAGAACGGGGCAGGCAGGCATTTTTTGGCCCCTGCCGATACAGGGTGCGAAAAAAAGTGTGTGAAAAGGCTCACAAGCATTCTCTTAAAATCGCCACGCCGGATTTGAGCCATCAATGCGACGGAGGGAAAGAGGCCGCTTGCCTATCCGGTTGGCGCGGTCTTTTGGAAGAGGGAACATTGTGAAATTAGGCGCAAGTGTTCGGCAACAAACACAGTTTTCACCGGATGAGCGGACCTGGGGTCAATAATCTCGCTTACTTGCGATGACGCGGAGTCTGCTGGAATTATTTCGTTGACAAAATATAGATATGTTCGTAAAGTCTATTTTTCGGGGGTGAAGGGGGAGCGGAAGTAGGCTCAGCGGCACGGGCTGACCTGCAGTGCAGGGGGGCTCCAGTGCCGCTGACCGTTTTTAGGCGGTCCATCGTACGTCAGAACCTTTGCCGGGACTATGCAGCGTCCCGGCAAAGGTTTTTTTTGCACGAAGATAACCGTGCGGGCGGGGCACTTGCGCGGCGTATGGCTTGCGCTTATCTTCTTTTCTTGACATGCAATCAGATTTCTCGTATACAGTATACAGTATCGTATTATGAAGGCGCGCGTTATTCCTTCGGTACGGTTAATCCAACAAAGGCGGGAGGGGTCATGCAGACATTGGTGCTCGGCGGCACGGGGGCCATGGGCCAAGGGGTGGCCCGCGATCTGATCAAGCAGGAGCAGGTGAAAAGCGTTGTCCTGGGGGACATCGCCACCGACCCGGAAAGGGTGCAGCCGAAACTTCGCGCCAGCGACAAGGTATCACTTAAGAAGGTCGACGTGAACGACCACGCTGGCCTCGTCGCAGCCATCAAAGAAGCCGACGTAGTGATAAACTGCGCAGGGCCGTTCTACAAGACAGCCGTGCCCGTTGCGAAGGCGGCAGTCGAGGCGCGCGTCAACTATATCGATATCTGCGATGATTACCAGGGCACGGAGGTCCTTTTCGCCTCCGAGATCGATGCCGCTGCCAAAGAGGCGGGGATAACGGTGCTCACGGGCATGGGCTCCGACCCGGGCACGAACAACGTGATCGTCAAATATTACGCGGACCGGATGGACAGGGTCGATGAAGTCGCTCTTTACTGGGTGGTAGCCATTGCCGACCTCTCCGAGGGCGCGGCCTGGGACCACAGCCTCCACATGATCACGGGCATGGTCCCCCAGTTTCTTGACGGGAAGCTGGAGTACGTCGAAGGCGGGACGGGAGAGGAGACGGACACTTTTCTGGAGCCCCTCGGCGCGTGCCGGGTCCGTTACGTGGGCCATCCGCAGCCGCTCACAATTCCCAGGTATATAAAGGGCGTCAAAAGGGTCGTCATAAAGGGCGCGCTTATACCCACCTGGGTTGACGACCTTATCAAGGAGCAGAAGGATACCGGGTTTTTGAGCACCGAGCCGGTGGAGGTCAAAGGGGTTAAAGTGGTCCCTTTTGACCTGACGCTGCGGGTCTGGGGCTCGATCCCGCAAAACAGGGACAAGGGGCCGGCGGCGTCCGGCCTGAAGGTAATAGTAAAAGGGGACAGGGGGGGCAAACGCGTTACGTACACGGCCGACATCGTGGGGAGGATGGCGCCGGGGACGGGACTCCCCGCTTCCATTGCCGCGCTGATGATGCGCACGGGCGACGTAAACGTGAAGGGCGTAGTGGCCCCGGAGGGCTGCATCGACCCGGATAAATTCCTCGCCGCCCTGATGAGCCGGGGCGCGCGGATACACCAGACGGAGACCGTTTCGTCAATGCTGGAAATCTAAAGGGCCCGCATTTCGCGGTCCAGGCATAAGGGGGTATTCTCTCATGAAAGAAGCCGGAAAACTGAACATCACGAAAAGCCTGGAGTATTTCGAACAGGCAAAGAAGGTGGTGCCGGGCGGTGTGCTGGGAGCGAGAAAGCCGGGCGACTTCATCGAGGGCGAGTACCCTATTTTCCTTGAGTCGGGCAAGGGCGCCCGCCTGACGGACGTGGACGGCAACGAATATATCGACTTCCTCTGCGGGTACGGGCCGATCATCCTTGGCTACAGGGAAGACGAGGTCGATGACGCGGTCATCAGGCAGATAAAAGACAAGGGCTTCTGCTTCACTCTGACCCAGAGGCACCAGAACACACTTGCTGAAAAGCTGACCAGGATCGTCCCATCATCGGAAATGAGCATCTTCCTCAAGACGGGCTCCGACGCGACGACGGCAAGCATCCGCATCGCCCGCGCGCACACGGGCAAGCTGAAGGTCATGAGGAGCGGCTACCACGGCTGGCACGACTGGTCGGTAGAGATGAAGGGCGGTATTCCCGCCAAGCTCTATGAAGACGTGCACGAATTCCATTACAACAACCTCGCGTCCCTCGAAGAGTTGATGGCAAAATATGGCGACCAGACTGCGGCGATCATCATGACGCCGTTCGGCCACGCGCTCCATCAGAAGATGGCGGAGCCGGCGCCGGGCTTTCTCGAAGGGGTGAGGGCGATTGCAGACAAATACGGGGCCGTGCTCGTCTTCGACGAGGTCCGCACATGCTTCAGGCTCGCCATGGGCGGGGCGCAGGAGCTGTACGGCGTAACGCCCGACCTTACCGTGCTCGGTAAAGGCATGGCGAACGGGTACGCGATCAGCGTAGTTACTGGAAAGACCGATGTGATGATGGCCGCGTCGCAGAAGCTTTTCATATCGAGCACGTTCTTCCCCAACAGCGACGGCTACATCGCGGCGCTGAAGACCATCGAAATAATGGAGCGCGAAAAGGTGATTGCCGGTATATGGGAGAAGGGCGGCCGGTTCCTGAAGAAAATCCAGGCGACCATCGACAAATACGACACCGGGGCCGAATTGTCCGGCCTCGCGCCGATGTTTTTCGTCACCTTCAAGAAGGACAAGGGAGAAACGCAGAAGGGCAGACGGACGGACTTCTACACGCAGCTTATCCGGCGGGGGATATTCCTTACTCCCCACCATCACGGATATATCAGCTACCGCCACACCGAAGAAGATCTGAACCAGACGGCGGCAGCCATCGACGAGTCGATGGCGTATATAGCCTCGAAGTACCATTACGAGCCGCTGTAGCGAGATTGGGCGGCTAATGGAGGCGTGGAATGAGTACTTCGGAACCTAAGACGGGCGAACGCGTAATAGAGGTACATGTTTCTGAAGATAGTGTAAGTGTTGATTTATTCGATGGACGAACTATAACCGTCCCTTTAACATGGTATCCCCGGTTGCTGCACGCCTCTCCTGAGCAACGTGCTAACTGGCGCATTGCCGGTGGGGGGTACGGAATACACTGGCCGGATCTCGATGAAGATCTCACTACGCAGGGCCTCTTGCAAGGTGCACGCGCGCCTCGGAGAAAAGAAGAGGCGGCATAGGATATATAACGTAAAAGGCGCGAAAAAACTCCGGCCTTATTCTCTAGTGAACTATATGCTGCCCGCAGTTCGCCACGATTGTCTGGCCCGTTATTGCGGATGATTCGTTGGAGGCCAGAAAGACTGCAACTGCCGCTATCTCCGATTCTTCGGCCATCCTGCCCAGGGAATAGTTCGAGACGTGGCGGCTTACCAGCTCCTCCATCGTAATGCCCATGCCGGCCGCCCTGTTGGTCATGAGTGTTCTGATGCGCTCTCCCATGACCCCGGCGGGGCTGATGGCGTTGACGCGTATGCCGTACTGTCCCACCTCCACGGCCAGTGTTTCCGTCAATCCTATGATCGCTATCTTCGAAGAGCAGTAGGCGCTCCTGTTGGGGTAGCCCGCCCGGCCGTCCGCGCCCCTGCCGCCTTCTGAAGACATATTGATGATAACGCCGCTTTTTTGCGGGATCATGTACCGCAGTGCCTCGCGGGCGCAGAGCATGGTGCCGGTGACGTTCGTCGCGAGCGTCTCCGTCCATGCGGCTATATCCATCTGCGACACGGGGAGGACGGGTCCCGTAACCGCCGCATTGTTGACGAGGATGTCGATCCTGCCGAAGGCCGCTACCGCTTCATCCGCGAGCTTCCGTGCATCCGCCTCGACGGAGATATCGGCCTTGACCGCCTTCACCCTTGCTCCGGTCCCGGCCAGCTCGCCGGCGGTTTGCGCGAGGCGCGCGACGTCGCGCCCGGATATTACGACCGAGGCCCCTTCGGACGCGTAGGCGGCCGCTATTGCCCTGCCTATACCATGCCCCCCGCCCGTCACGATTGCCACCTTGTCATTCAGTCTCGTCATAATGGGTCGCCGCCTCCTTCCCCGCACAAATATTCTTGACAGAAGTTTCCAGCAAGGATACCATAAGAGCAACGCACGTTAAAGAAAAAAGCGAATGAACGAAAAGCAGATAGCCGGGAACATCAGGAAAGTAAGACTGGGCGAGGGCATTTCGCTCGAACGGCTCGCAAGGTCGAGCGGGCTGACGAAGGGCTACCTGTCCAAGATCGAGAATTCCGATAAAGCCCCCCCATTTTCGACGCTCGGAAAAATAGCGCATGGCCTCGGAGTCGACCTCATGCTCCTTATATCGGCGGAAACGGAGGTCCCGAGCGATACGAAGCTGTGCATCGTCCGTGCGAACGAGAGGGAGAAAACGACGGCAAAAACAGCAGCGGGGCGCTACCAGTACGATTCCCTTGCGTACAAAAAGACGGGCAAGAACATGGAGCCCTACCTGATTACGCCGGCCTTCGACGAGGAGGCGGTCTTCTCCCACGAGGGGGAGGAGTTCATGTACGTGCTGGAGGGGACCCACGAGTTTGTTTACGGAGACAAGACGTATACCCTCCGCAAAGGCGACAGCATCTATTTCGATTCGTCAGTCCCGCACAGCGGTAAAAGCGTCGGCAAAAAAAGGGCCAGGGTGCTGGCCGTCATGTATTCCTATAAACGGTTATGACGTTGGGACCCGCCCGCGTTTCAAACGGGTGGTTTGCGAAAAGGAAACAGGTAGAATCTTAAATACGGGAGGTAAGGGATGAACAAGCGCATTGTGGCAATCCAGGTAGTGATCGCCCTTCTGGCGTTCTTTGCAGCGGCCGTCTGCCCTTTGGCGGCATCCGCTGAAAGCCCCAAGGTGACACTCAAGTTCTCCGAATCGACGTTCCCCTCCACACACAGGATGGCCATGTTGATGGCCGACTGGTGCAAGGAAGTGGAAAAGAGGACCAACGGCAGGGTCAAGGTCGACTTTTTCCCGGGCGGCATTCTCACCCCGACGACGCAGGTCTACGACAGCGTCCGGAAAGGCATAGCGGACCTGGGGGACACCTTCGCCTCGTACACGAAGGGACGTTTCCCGATGATGGAGACTATCGACCTGCCTTACGGCTACAAGAGCGCGACCCAGGGCAACCGCCTGACGAACGCTTTTTACGCAAAGTTCAAGCCGAAGGAGCTCGATGACGCGAAGATCATGTTCTTCTACACGGCCGGTCCGCAGCAGCTTTGCACGAAAAAGCCCGTCACGAAGCTGGAAGAGATGAAGGGTCTGAAGATACGCTCCACCGGGTCGAGCGCGAAGATCATCGAGCACCTCGGCGGGGCGCCCGTCGGCATGCCTATGGGCGACGCGTATGACTCCCTGGCGCGCGGCGTCGTGAACGGCGTCGTCGGTCCCCTGGAGATTATGAAAGGGTGGAAGCTTTCGGAAGTCCTGAGCAGCGTAACGCAGTACGGCTCGGCCCACGTGAACGCGGCCATGATCTTCATGAGCAAGAAGAAATGGAACACCATCCCTGCCGAAGACCAGAAAATTATCGAGCAGGTGAACGCGGAATGGGTGGAGAAGGTCGCGAAGAACTGGGACGACGCGGACAAGGAAGGGGCGGACGCGCTGATCGCCAAGGGCGGGAAGATTATTGTCCTTCCAGCGGCTGAGCAGGAGAGGTGGCGCGCTCAGCTTAAGCCCATGTTCGACGAGTACATAAAAGAGCTGAATTCGAAGGGTCTGCCGGGCGCAGAAGCAGTCAAGTTCTGCCAGGATTACCTGAAGACCCATTAACGATGGAATGAGACGGGCGTACCTGCGCGCGGCGTAGCGCGATAGGTAAACGTCAAGTAAAACAACGGCGCGGCGGGGGCAAATGCCGCGTGCGGTGCGCCCGGTGACTGGAGGCTCCATGGATACCGCATTGGCATACGTCGAGAAAGTGGGCAAGTGGATGCAGGCCGTCTCGTGCGTGGTCCTCACTCTTCTGATGCTCCTTACCACTGCTGATGTAATCGGCAGGACGTTCGGGCACCCGATCATCGGGACTTACGAGCTTGTGGGCCTGGGCGGCGCGCTGGTGCTCGCCTTCGCGATCCCCATTACTTCATGGATTCGCGGGCACATATACGTCGATACCGTATACTCCAAGTTCCCGAAGGCTGTTCGCACCGGGTTCAACGTAGTGACGAGGCTCATGGCACTGACCCTCTTCATTCTGATCGGCTGGAACCTTCTCAAGCTCGGGTTCGAGCTGCACACCGCGGGCGAGGTCACGCTGACCCGCCACCTGCCGTTCTATCCCGTCGCTTACGCCCTTGCGGTCTGTTGTTTTGTGCAGTGCCTGGTGCTCGTCGCCGACATCGTGAAAGTATCGAGAGGCCAGTATGAGTGAGGTAACGGTCGGTATCATCGGTCTTATCGCGGTCCTTTTGCTTTTCCTTACGGGCATCGAGATTGTCCTTCGCCATGATCGCAGTCGGCTTCGTCGGGTTCGGCTTCCTTATGTCATGGGAGGCGGCCCTCAACCTGCTCGCAAAGACTTCTTCGATGTCTTCACCTCTTACAGCCTGACGGTCGTGCCTCTCTTCATATTGATGGGTCAGATCGCGTTCAACTCAGGCATAGCGAAGAAGCTCTTCGATGCATCGTACAAGTTCGTAGGGCATATACCGGGAGGCCTTGCCATTTCCACCGTCGCGGGCGCCACCGCTTTCAAGGCGATATGCGGATCGACCCCGGCGACGACCGCGACCTTCGCGAGCGTGGCCGTCCCTGAGATGGAGCGCTACGGCTACGACAGGCGGCTCTCCTCGGGCATCGTGGCCACCGTCGGCACGCTGGGCATATTGCTGCCGCCTTCCGTGACGCTTATTATTTTCGGCATTATCTCCGACCAGTCCATAGGGCGGCTCTTCCTCGCCGGCGTCTTTCCGGGCCTGCTTATTGCTTTCTTTTTCGTGATCGTGATTTACGGATGGTGCAAGATCAATCCCGCCGTCGGGCCGAAAGGGCCGGTCTTCTCATGGGGCGCAAGGCTAAGGGTGCTGCCCGAGGTCGGCTGGGTGGTCGTCGTCTTCCTGCTGATGGTGGGCGGCATCATGCTCGGGTTTTTCACCCCTACAGAGGCGGGCAGCGTGGGCACCTGCTTCGTGCTCCTTTTGACGTTGTTGAAGCGCGACCTCGACCTCAAGGCTTACGTCAAGTCGATCATCGAGGCAGTGAGGACCGCGTGCATGGTGCTCCTCCTCGTCATGAGCTCGACGGTCCTCGGCCACTTCATAGCCGTCACCAAGATACCGATGCTCTCTGCCGATTGGATCGTCTCCCTGCCGTTCAACCGGGATATCATTGTTGTCCTCATTGCCTTCATCTACTTGCTGGGCGGCTCCTTCATCGACGATCTGGCCTTCATGATCCTGGCGACGCCTATCTTCTTCCCGGCCATCATCAAGCTCGGCTATAACCCCATCTGGTTCAGCATGGTCATCGCCATCACGGTCATGATAGGCGTGGTCATACCGCCTGTGGCGGTCTGCGTCTTCATCGTCAAGCAGATCACGAAAATTCCGATGGGGACGATCTACCAGGGGGTCTACCCGTTCCTTATCAGTCTGGTGGTAGGCGGGTATTCTCCTGTTCATTTTCCCGGGGTCTGGCCACCTGGCTACCAACGAAACTAATGGGCCAGTAGAAATAGGGTAGAGGGGCCGGGATCTTTTCGCGGCCCCGTTTTCCCTTTCACTTTCGCCGGGCGCGTGCCCGGCTTCTCTATTTAGTCGCTATCCCGCAGATACTTGTATATGTCGTCATTCCGTGCTCGACACGGAATCCAGTTGTTTCTCTGGATAGCGGCTTTCGCCGGCATGACGGTTACTGCGCCACCCGCAAAAAGCATTGGTTTGGCTTTTTAGTTTCTTCTTAGAGTATGCGAAAAACAGCGCTATTGATGAGTCGCGGAACGTGGGGGTGCAACCGCCGGGGTGTGGTTACCTGTGCCCGCCGTGTCCGCCTCCTCCGCCGCGTCCGCCTCCGCCGGAGGAAGAGCGGCCGCCCGAGAACCCTCCGCCGAAGCTACCGGAGGAACGGAACGAGCCGGACGAGGGGCGCGACGAGCTGAAGGACGAGCTATGTCCGCCGCTGAAAGCAGGCGCAGACGGCGCGGCCGAGCGCGGCGCCGACATTGCCACGCGGGGCGTACCGTAAGGGCTCGGCTGCGAGAAGGCGCTGCGCGGCACGGAGCCTGCTGTGCCGGACGAGCGGTACATGCCCGTGGGGCCTCGCGAGCCGAATGCTCCGGCGGACGATGGAGCGCCCGCCACGCCGCGGGGAGTTGCGAACCCACGGGCCGGAGCTGCCGCGTATGCCGCAGTTGCGCCCGCGAGCCTCGCGGTCGGGTTTACGCGGTAGACCGCATTCGTCCCAGGCCGGACGAAATGGTTGGAGACGAAGAAGTGGCCGTGTGACCCGTATGGCCGGTGGAAGTCGCGCAGGACGAAAAAGCCGGGCATCCAGAATCCGGAATACCAGAAGGGGTAATCCACATACGAGTATAGGTATGCATAATCGGGGGGCGGGGAGTAATAGGTCAGGACCGGAGGCCCCTGTGAGGCATAATAGTCGCCGAGGGCCGCAGGGTCCGGGTATGGATAGCCGGGGTTCGCCGACTGGGGCGCGGCTGTGGCGTAAGCGCTCCCGTCATAAGGCTTATTAATAAGGCCGGCGCTTACGAGCACGCGTCTGGAGCCTGTTCATCGCCTCGTCCCTGCCGAAGCCGAGCCTGCCCGAATCCGCCGCCTCTATCACCCCTTGCTGGATCTCGGACGCGATATCGGGCGTCACCGGATAATCTGCGATCCAGCCGTTTTTGGGGGTGATGGCTATCTCGGAAAGACGGTTCTCGGCTGCTGCCTCGTCGCGCCCGTTGCCCAGGCCGAATGCACTATCGAGGGCGGCCGCCAGGTCGCCTTCCCGCACAAGCGGGGCCGATATGGAAGCGGAAGGCGGGTAAGAAGGGGCTGCCTGTTGTGCGCGAGCGGGGGCAGGTGCAAGAAGAAAAATAGAGACTGCCAGAAGGATGACGCCTGCTGAAAACCTTTTTGAAAAAACCGAGTAGCTCATGCTTCCCGTCCTAATATACCGCTGTCGCTTCTTCCCGTCAACGACCCTTCATTCGAGAATCTTATCAGCGGCTATTGTTCCATCTGCAAAACATCGTAGCAATATCCGTACCTGCCCCCTGCCTGCCATAACTATCTGATATAATTGCTATGCCACGCTGGCAGACTGGACCGCTCGACAAAAATGTCGTCCTTATGCAGTCCGGATCGACAATCATTGTCCGTATAGTGGCGTTTTGAGCGGATTGAATTGCGTATGCACGGATGATAACCGACCATGCCAGACGTTTTTTGCGCCTGGCATGGTCGGGTTCGGCTATCTAACGAGGTTCGATAAGACCAGGACCGTCCAGTACGGCGATATCATCAACAATATGATCGATATTATATAGGACGGTATGTAGTAGAGTCCTCCCCTGAACACTGTACCCAGAGGTATGTCCTTGGCCATGCCTGCCACCACGTAACAGCATATGCCTATGGGCGGCATGATCGAGCCCATGGTCGTCACTATGCAGATAACCTGGCCGAACCAGATCGGATCGTAACCGAGCTGCATCACGAGGGGATAAAAGATCGGCAGCGAAACGAGCAGGAAAGCCAGCGCGTCCATCACGCAGCCGCCGATGATGTAGCAAATCAGAATAACCCACAAAAGCATCCAGTCCGGCATGTTGAGGCCGCCTATAAACCCGGCTATCTCGAAGGGCAGCCTGGTTACCGTAAGAAAGCGGCCGAATATGACTGCGCCCGCTACGATCATGAAGACCATGCAGGATATGCGGAGCGTGTCGAGTATCGACGTGGTAAAGCCATGCCATGTTATCTTCCTGCGGACGAGACAGATAGCAAGACCGAGGGTCGAGCTTGCGGCTGCGGCCTCGGTGGCTGTTACGACGCCGGTGAAGAGGGCGTACATGATTATGGCGAACAGGATAAGGATGTCGATGATGTCGGGCAGCGCCTTGAAACGCTCTTTCCAGGTGCTCTTTTCCGCGGCGGGGCCCCAGTCGGGGTGGCGCCAGCAGATGTAGAAGACAGTGCACGCGATCAGCACGGTCAGTATGGCGCTCGGTATGACGTTGCCGAAAAAGAGCTTGCCTATCGACTGGCCCGTATAGAGACCGTAGACCACGAGGACGATGCTGGGCGGTATGAGCACCCCGAGCGTCGCCCCTGCGGCAACTGACCCGGCGTTGAGCTGCGGGTGGTATTTGTACTTACGCATCTCCGGTATCGCCACCGAGCTCATCGTCGCGGCGGTCGCGGTATTGCTGCCGGATATGGCTGAAAAAGCGGCGCAGGCCATGATGGTCGTTATGGCGAGGCCGCCTTTATAGTGGCCGAACCACTTGTACGTGGCGTGATAAAGCCCGTTGTTATAGCCTGCGTAGTGGACGAATTCACCAACCAGGATGAACATGGGGATGACCGTCAGGCCGTAGTTCGAGAAGATATTCCACATATCGGTGCCGATCATGCCGAAGGCCGCCTTGAACGACGTTACGTAGGCGACTCCGAGAAATCCTACTATCGCCATCGTGAAGCCGGCGGGTATGCGGAGCAGGAAGAGCACCGCGAACATGACGAGAATGCCGTAAATGCCTACCATAGGGCCGGTCATCGTCTATCCCTCCCGTCCGCTTATTTTCTTCAGGAAATCGACCAGCGCGTTGAAAGAGAGCGCGGCGAACCCGAGGGCGCACGCAAAGACGAAGGGATAATAAATGATCTTAAGCGTTTCGGAGACTTCGCTTTCGTCCCAGATTTTCATGCCCCATACGTACATCTGCCAGCCGACGATGGCGAAGAATATCGCGATGGCGATATCGGCGATGGTATCGATAATTTTTGCGAGCACTGCGGGATACTTCTCCGAAAGGATATCCACTACGATGTGGTCCCTTCTTTTCACGGTGTATCCCAGGGCGAAGGAGATGACGACGGCCCCGAGAAAGGAGACGATCTCGTAAGTTCCCCTGAAAGGGAAATGGAGGATCCTCAGGACCACGTTGCCCGTAGCGAGGAGCATAAGGGCAAGCACTGCGATGCCGCCGCAAACGAGCAGCACCTTGTTGACTATGACGGTCGTGTAGTCGAGATACTTCATATTACCTCCCCATGAGCCGGAACCTGCCAGCCGGGTCTTCGAAAAAGGCCCCTCAAGCGGCCGGCCCGCTCGTTGCGCGGACGCCTCCCAACGCCCGTTTCTTACCTTTAGTTGCCGATCCTGTTGCGAGCGGTCTTCAGCCTGCACTGCTTTCGTGCAGGCTGGGGCCGTCTAAGACTTTCGGATTGACCGGTGCGCTCTTGCCCGCTTACCGTCTACCTGGACTTCTCGTACTTATCTCTCAGCTTATGGATGTCCTGTACGATCTGCTCGCCCGGAAGCCCCTTTGCGGATACCCTCTTGATGTACTCGTCCATCATGGGTTTCACGAGGACAGGTATCTGCGCCTTGTCAGAGGCAGACAGGTTAATAACCTGGTGGCTGTACTTCTGCTTCGACCACTCGAGGGCTTCCTTGACGTGGTCGTCGACGTATCTGCCCGTCCATTCCGCCTGCTCCCTGCGCATGTCGTCCATCACTTTCTTCACGTCGGCAGGCATCGCGTTCCATTTATCCTTGTTCATGACGACGGCGAAGGTGACGACGAAGAGGTTCGTGTCGGTCGCATACTGGCAGTAGGCCGAGTAGTTGAGGTCTTTGAGCACCTCCATCGAAGAGACAACGCCCTTTACTACGCCCTTCTGCAGGGCTTCGGGCCTTTCCGACTGCGGCATGGCCACGGGGATGGCGCCCAGCCTCTTGACGGCCTCAGCGCCCGTACCCGACACGGCAAGCTCCATGCCCTTCAGGTCTTTCAGCGAGCGGACGGGCTTTATCGTCATGAAGTCGGCCGGAGGGCAGGTGAAGACGGTCAGCAGCTTCACCTTGTCGAACTCTTTGGGGTACTTTTCGATGAGGTCGTATAGGGCGAGGCTTGCGTTCCTGGCGCTGCTGAAGCCGATGGGCAGGTCAACCGCCTCGGAGACGGGGAAGCGGCCGGGCTGATAGCTCATCGCGAAGTTCCCGATGTCGGCCGTGCCGGTTATCACGCCGTCGAAGATATTCTTCGCCGGCAGGAGTGTCCCGCCGGGGAATGTCTGGATTTTTACCTTCCCGTTAGTCCGTTTCTCGACTTCCTTGGCCCACCTCTCCATCTGAATGCAGGGGAACGTGGTCGATGGCGGGAAATTGGCGTAGGTGAGCGTTATCTTACTCTGAGAACGGGCCTGCTGAGGCGCGGCAAGTGCCGCGACCAGAAAGAGCGCAAGGCAGACCGCGACGGCGAGATAGAATCTCTTCATCATAAATTACCCCCTATATTTTATTACCGGTCATCGCGCCCCTAAAGGCCCGACGACCTTTCCGTATCCGGCTTATCTTTGCCGGTTCTACGTGCGCTTTACCTGGCTCGGGTCGAACTCCCCGTCCAGAAGCTCCACCAACACGCCCGCCATCTCACTAGGTTTCTGTATAAAGGCGTATCGGTTTCCGAAAAGCTCCCTAGGCTTTTCGTCTATCAGTTTCGCTCCCTTCGCCTTGAGCTCTTCCAATGCGGTGTCAAGGTTATCCACGCGGTACGAAATGAGGAACGCGCCGTCACCTCTCTGTTCTATAAACCTGGCTACATCGCAATCCCGGCTCGTAGGTTCCATGAACTCTATCGCCACTCCGCCGACGTAATAACGCGCCACCTTGATGTGCTCGGAGTCGGCTACGTACTCGAGGTCCGGCTTCATGCTAAGGTTTTCGCTGTATATGCGCTTCGTTCTTTCCAGGTCGGCTACGGCGAAGCATATGTGGTCGATTTTTTGGACCTGCATTGGATTCAGCCCTTTTTACTCTTTCGCTCTATCGCCGCCAAGACCTTGTCCGGGGTGAGCGGGTACTCCGTGATCGGCGCCCCTATGGCGTTGCAGACGGCCGAGACGTACGCCTGCGCCGCAGACATGGCGATAGACATTCCTGCCTCCTTGGCGCCGTAAGGCCCGGCGGGGTCGTTGCTCTCGACGATGATCGAGTTGATCTTCGGCATGTCGGGGGCAAGCGGCACCCCGTAGTCCATCTGGTCGGGATTGAGGCACCTCCCGCGGTCGAATACGTGGAATTCGGTCAGCATGCCGCCCTGTCCGCCCATCGCAAGTCCGCCTTCGAACTGCCCTTCCACGACCTTCGGGTTGATAGCGCGCCCCACGTCCTGTGCGGCCCAGGCCTCTATGACATCCACAAGGCCCGTCTCCGGGTCCACTTTTACCTCGATGATAGTCGTGCCGAACGAGAACGCCTCGCTGAGCTGCCCGACCGGGTTGTCCACCCATTCGCGCCTCGGGTCAACCTTAGGCCAGTAAGAGCCTTCGCCTGCGATGGACTCGCCCTTGGAAAGGGCCATGCGGACTGCCTTGGCAAAGGGTATCGACCTTTCCGGCTCTCCCTTTACGAAGATCTTCCTTCCCCTGGCGGCGAGGTCTTCCGGCTTCGACTCAAGGGCGCGCGCCGCGAACTTGAAAAGCTTCTCTTTAGCGTTCTTCGCCGCGAGCCTTACCGCGTTGCCGCCGACGAAGGTCTCGCACATGGAGTACGAGCCGGGGTCGCTCGGCGTCACCTCAGTGTCCGCGCTGATGAGTTGTATGTCTTCGGGCAGTATCCCCAGCTCTTCGGCCGCGATCTGGACGAGCATATTTTCATTGCCCTGCCCGTTGTCAACGACACCCGATATGACCGTGGCGCCGCCGTCCTCGTTGAACTTGATAAAGGCGGAAGAGCCGCCCCTTATGCCCATGGGAAAGCCCGTCTGGACTGAGTTGCACCCTATGCCGATACCGTGGAAGGGCGGGAGTTTGCCCCACTTCTCCTTCCAGCCTGCGGCGTCGCAGGCGCGCTCGATGGTCTCCGTCATGGCGCAACTCACGACGAGCGATTTCGTAGGCGTGTAGTCGCCGGCCTGGCGCGCGTTCCTGATCCTGATCTCGGCGGGGTCGATGCCCATTTCCTCGCCGATCATGTCGAGCTGCAAATCGACGCCGGATGCGAAGGCGCGTCCGTGCGTCCTGTACATGCCCCTTATCGGTTTGTTCGTGAAGACGCGGTAGCCGTTGTAGCGGACGTTTTCCATCCGGTACGCCTGCTCCATGCAGAGGAATGGCACGCTGGTGGCGATAGGCCCCGTGCTGGAATAAGCGCCTCCGTCCATGTGGCAGGTAAGGTCCCTAGCCACGACGCGGCCTTCCCGGTCCACGCCCGTTTTTATCTTCACGATCATGCCGTGGGCCTGGCGCGTCGCAACCGTATTCTCTTCCCTCGTGTATGCGAGCTTTACCGGCACGCCTGCTTTGCGGGCAAGGAGCGCGCAGATTACGTCGGCAGGCGATATCTCCGACCTGCCGCCGAAGGCCCCGCCGATCGTGATTTTTCTTACCCTGACCTTGTTGAGGGGCATCCGCAGGCAGTTTGAAAGGGGCTTCGCCTTCAGGTGGGGGCCCGCGTTGGGCATCCATATCTCGAGGTTGCCCGAGCTGTCGAAGGAGGCGACGACCGCGTACGGCTCGGCCTGGAAATAAGACTCCTCCGGAGCGTTGAACGTATCCTCCCTGACAAGATAGGAAGCGGCAAAACCCTTATCGACGTCGCCCACGTCTATCTTCACGTGTACGTTGATGTTGCCGGGGTTCGTGTCGTGGATGAGGACCGCGCCCGGCTTGATCGCCTCTTCAATCGTGAAGACAGCGGGCAGCTCCTCGTATTCGACCTTTATAAGCTTCAGGGCTTCGAGCGCCGTGTCTTCGTCGATCGCTGCGACTGCGGCCACCTCTTCCCCTATGAAGCGGACCTTGTCGGCCGGCAGGAACGCCTGGTCCTGCGTATAGCGGAAGACGCCCCACTTCTCGCCTGTGCTGTCGGCCGATGTCACGATAGAGCGTACGCCGGGCAGGCGCGCGGCCTTCGACGTATCGACGCTGACGATGCGCGGCATGGGCATGAGGGGAGCGGAGCACTTTGCCTACGAGCATGCGGGGCAGGGAGAGGTCCGCGGAAAAGAGGGCCTCGCCCGTCGCCTTTGCCGCAGTATCGACCCTTCCGCCCTCGCTCTTCCCTATGATAGAGAGTTCTTCCATGATTTCGCTACTTACCTCCGCCGGCCTTGGCGGACGCAGCCTTGACCGCTTCGACGATTTTCGTATAGCCGGTGCAGCGGCAGACGTTGCCGGAAAGGGCCATTTGTATTTCTTCTTCCGTCGGGTCCGGGTTCTCGTCGAGGAACGCCTTGGCCGTCAGGATCATTCCGGGCGTGCAGAAACCGCATTGTATCGCGTGGTGGGCGACAAACGCCTCCTGCATGGGGTGGAGCGCTCCTTTTTTGCCGAGGCCTTCTATTGTCGTAATTTCCCTGCCTTCCGCTTCCACCGCAAGGAGCAGGCAGGAGCGCACCGGCAGGCCGTCGAGGAGCACCGTGCAGGTCCCGCAGGCGCCCCGGCCGCAGCTTTCCTTGGCCCCCGTCAGGTGCAGCTCTTCGCGCAGTGCTTCGAGAAGCGTCAGATGGGGGAAGATCAGTAAAGAATAATCCTCGCCGTTAACCCGCAGCTTCACCATTATTTTCTCTGTCTTGGCCATCACGCACCCGCCCGTGAGATAGCGCCCAGTGCATCATCGATGGCCCGGCGCGCTGCCACCTTCGCCATTTTTCGCCTGTAATCAGCGGGGAGGGGAAGGTTGTCTATCACCTTTACGGCCTTGAGCGCGCATGCCGCAGCCGCCTCGCGGTCAGCTTCCGCAGGCGCGCGCCCTTTAAGAATGGAGGCCGCCTCCTCGACTATCACTGGGGCCGGGCCGGCGGCGCCGACGACAAGGCGCGCCCGGTCGATCAGACCCTTAGCGGATAGCGAGACGAAGGCCGCTGCAGCGGCGAAGGGATAATCGAGCCCTGTGCGCATCCGCAGTTTTTTATAGGCAGCGGCGTAATGCCCGTGCTGCACGGGGATGATAACCTGGGTGAGAAGCTCGTCGTCTTCCACTGCAAACGGCCGGTTCCCTTTGCCGGAAAAAAGCTCCGATACGGGGACTGTCCTGGACGAGCCGAGTTTTTTAAGTATGACCCTGGCGTCGAAGGCGATGAGGACCGGCGCCAGGTCGCCCTGGTAGACGGAGAGGCACCGGGTTGCGCCTTTTTGCGCGAGGCAGGCTTTCCCGCCTCGTTTCAGGCATGCAGGCGCAGCGTCGCGGACCAGCTCCGACTGGTTATGTAAGAGGCACCTCGTGTCCTGAAGGATATTGCCCCCGATAGTTGCGATGTTGCGGATGGGCGGGGCGGCGACCAGACCGGCCGAGACTGCCAGGGCGCCGAAGAGCAAGCCGACATCCGGGTCTTCCGCGATGTCCCGCAGGCTCGTCCCTGCGGATATGACAAGCTCGTTCTTCTTTTTTTTGATGCCCTTCAACTCCGGCACGTTCTTGAGGCTCATCAGGTAGCGCGGGGCAAGAAGCCTCTGCCGCAGGCGGCTTATGATGTCCGTCCCCCCGGCGCTCATGCACACGCTTCCCTTGTAGTCGTGCAGCATCTGCAGAGCCTCTTTCACTTTTCCCGGCGATAGGTATTGGAAAGGGGGCAGTCTCATTGTTTGTCGGCCCCTCTATCGTTTATATTCACTCTCGGCCTCTCGTATATTCTGAAATCTTTCAACTCAATGGACGGTCATTGGGGCAAGCCGTCCGCGAATAAGCCCCCGGCCTCACCGCTCATTGCAACGAAGACTCACTCGCCCGTCCGTTGCCACCATTTTATATCGTTTAAATTCTCTTGACAAGAAACCGCCGTCTTAACTATACTGGACAAGGGGACGGTATACAGTATACATACCCTCGCACCATGAACAGAATGATACGAATAATAGCATGATTGTGTCAACCGAAAAATTGGGGTAAAGCGAAAATTTTTTCTGCGCGGGAAAGGCCGGCTTTGGGATTATCCCGTAGGAGGACGGCATGGACGTTTTCAGGAATATGACGATGCTCTCGCTGGAGCAGGCCACCGTATTGCCATATCTGAGCTACAGGCTTGCGATGGACGGCATGCGTGTTATCAGGCTGGAGCACCCGGTATTCGGTGACCCGAACCGGCAGATCGGCGAGAACAGGCTCGGCGAAGAGAAGATGAACGCTTATTTCCTTACGATAAACGCGGGAAAGAAAGCCGTTACCCTCAACCTGGGGTCGCCGGAGGGGCAGAAGCTGCTCAAGGAAATGATCGTGAAGATGAACGTCGATATCTTCGCGACGAACCAGCTACCGCGCAATTACGAAAAGCTCGGCATAGACTACGAATCGCTCAAAGCGGTCAAGCCGGACCTCATCTGGATGGGCCTCACGGGCTTCGGGCCGGAAAGCAACGAGGCGGCTTACGATCCCATCCTCCAGGCGAGAGGGGGCCTCATGGAGCTTACGGGAAATGCGGGCGGGGACCCGCAGGTCCTCGGCATCCCGCTTCCGGACATGGGGACGAGCGAGCACGGTTACGGCCTCATTATGAAGGCGCTTTGCAAGCGGGCGCTGACAGGGGAGGGCGAGAGGATCGACGTTTCGATGTTCATGTCCACCACGTCATGGCTCACGGTGGCATTGGGCCTCGCCAAGTCCTTCGGCACGAAGGTAACGCGCAGGGGCAATACGCATGAGTTCTTTTCCCCCGTTTCGGTCTATGAAACGAAGGACGGATATGTCTATATAGCGGTGGGGAACGACCGCCAGTGGGTTTCCTTCACGCAATTACCGGGCTTCGAGAAGCTGGCGCGGCCCGAATATGAGAAGAACAAGGGCAGGATCGCAGACGTAAAAAACCTGAACGAGCAGATAAACAGTTGCACGCGCACCCGCACTACCGACGAGGTGATTGAGCTTTTCAACAAGGCGACGATTCCCATATCGAGGGTCAACACGATAAAAGACGTCATGGAGGACACGCTGGTTTCGAAGTCGATGCTTACCGCCTCGGACCCTGTGACCGGCACGAAAATATGGATGGCGCCGCCGCCGCACATGACCGCGTTCCTCAAAGAGAACAGCCGGACAATGACGTTCCCGCCGAGGTTCGGCGAGCATAACGCGGAGATTTACGGGAAGATACTGGGATATTCCAGCGAACAGATCAAAGAGATGAAAAGCAAAGAGGTCATCTAAGGCGCGCATTGGCTGTGTCAGGGCTCGCGGAGAAGATAATAGCTGGCGATGAGAAAAGCGCCGCCCGTCTCATCACGCTGATCGAGAACGGGTCGAGGGAGGGTTACGTTGAGCTCTCCCGTCTTTTCGGCCATACGGGCAGGGCCCATATAATAGGCATCACGGGGCCGCCGGGTGCTGGTAAGAGCACCGTAACGGGCGGACTGGCCGTGGCTTTCGCCGGGCAGGGGAAGAAGGTGGGTGTCGTAGCGGTCGACCCCACGAGCATTGCGGGCGCAGGCGCGCTCCTGGCCGACCGGCTGCGGATGAAAAGCGCGGAGAAACTGGGCGTTTTTATAAGGTCGATGGCGCACAGGGGTTACCCCGGCGGGCTTGCGAGGGCCGCGGCAGGCGCGGTATACGTCCTCGAGGCCCTGGGTAAGGAGACGGTCCTGGTTGAAAGCATGGGGGCCGGGCAGGGCGAGAAGGCCCTTTCTTACCTGTGCGATACGGTGATTGTCCTTTTTACGCCCGAATACGGCGACGAGGTCCAATTGTTGAAGGCGGGTCTTCTGGAGGTTGGCGATATCATCGTAGTCAACAAAACCGATATAGCGGGGGCGGAGAGCGCGAAAGCCACCATCGCCTCCATACTGGCCGCAGGCTCGGACGGCTGGCTGCCCCAGGTAATGGGCACGCGGGCAGACCGGGGCGAGGGCATTACGGACCTTGCGGGCGAATGCGACAGGCACTGGCGCTTCCTCGCGGAAGAAGGGCGGAGAAAGAAGCGCAGAGAGGAAAGGACGGCCGCCTTCACTATGGACCTTCTAAAGGAAGAAGTCTGGCAGCGTGCAGGCGAGGCGGTCCGGGACGATAAGGCCTGCATGGAGATCGCCAGGGAGGCGGTCGAGAGGAAGCGGGACCCTTACGGCGCGGTGGAGAGCATCGTCGAGAAGGTCGTGTTCAGGATAGAAGAATAGGCCGAAGCTCCCATGGGCGGGTGCACGTGGAGCAGGGCGGTTTCCCTTGAAAGGACGCCCGGACATTTGAGATAATGAAGGCCGGCGGGACTAATTGGGAGGAGGTTGCGAATGGACTTCAGGCTGACCGAAGAGCAGGAATTTTTCAAAAAGATGGTCACCGATACGGTCGATCGGATGATCGTGCCGAAGGCGCGGGAGATCGACGAGAAAGACGAGTTCCCCATGGAGTTGTGGCGTGAGTTCGGGAAGCTAGGCTACCTGGGCCTGCGCTATCCGGAAGAGATAGGGGGCATGAACGCGGACCCGGTCACCGCTATGATCTTTTACGAGCAGATAGCGCGCGCATCGGTCGGCTTTGCCCAGAGCGCAATCATGAACATCCTGATGGGCACCTATTTCATTTACCGCTTCGGCTCCGACGCAATAAAGGAGCGCTGCCTCTATCCTGCGATGCGGGGCGAGAAGGTGGCCACCATGTGCTTCACCGAGGACCAGTCGGGGTCCGACCTCGCAGCAACGCGGACGACGGCGGTCAAAGAGGGAAATGAATGGGTGATTAACGGCACCAAGATGTGGATCACGAACGGTCCTATCGCCGACATGGCCACGGTCCTCGCCACGACCGACGTCAAGCTGGGGAACAAGGGGCTCAACTTCTTCCTCGTCGAGAAAGGGACGCCGGGGTTTGCGGCAGGACAGGTGATCGATAAGCTCGGATGCAGGGGCACGATCACGGGCGAGCTGGTTTTCGACAACGTAAGGCTGCCCGCGGAGAACCTGCTGGGCGAGCAGATCAACAAAGGGGTCGAGTACCTGGGTGAGATCCTCGACGAGGTGCGGACCATGACGGGCGCGATGGCGATCGGTATCGCCCAGGCGGCCTACGATGAGGGACTCGAATACGCAAGGAAACGCATCGCCTTCGGGAAGCCCATCGGCAGCTATCAGCTTATCAGGGCCAAGTTCGCCGATATGGCTACCGAGATGGAGGCGAGCAGGTTGTTGGTCTACAGCGCAGCGTGGCGTATAAAGGAAAAGCTGTCCAGCCGCAAGGAAGCAGCCATGGCCAAGATGTTTGCCACGGAGACGTGCTGCAAGGTGGTCGATGAGGTGACGCGTATCTGGGGCGCCAATGGCTTCGCCCGCGAGTACGACCCCCAGCGCCACTTCAGGGACGCCCGGTTCCTGTTGTACGGCGGCGGCACGCACGAGATTATAAAAGATTTCCTTGGAGAGGCTGATATATAGGGAAAGTCGTAAGACCGAAAGAAAGTTTTGACGGAGGTAGTCGCTAATGAACGTAGTCGTTCTGGCAAAGCAGGTGCCTGACGCGGAAGCGGCCATAGAGATAAAGGGCGATGGGGCAAAGCTGGAGATCGAGCAGAAGTTCGCTACGAGCATATTCGACGAGTTTGCCATCGAAGAGGCCCTGCGGATAAGAGAGCGCCTCGGCGGGCGCGTGCTGGTCATAACCCTGGGCGCAGGCAAGGCAACGGAGGTGCTCAGGACAGGCATTGCCATGGGGGCGGACGCTGCCCTGCTCCTGGAGAACGCGGCCTTCCTCGAAGGCGACGGTTATTCGACCGCGCTGGCCCTCTCGAAAGCGGTGGCGAAGGAGCCGTACGACGTCGTGCTGTGCGGCAGGCAGGCCGTTGACGACGACAGGGGCGAGGTAGGGCCCATGGTCGCCCAGTTCCTCGGGCTCCCTCACGTCGGCGCAGTAGTGAAGCTCGATATCGGTGAAGGAAAGGCGGTTGCGGAATCGCTTACGGAAAGCGGGAGGGAAGTCATCGAGGTTTCCCTGCCCGCAGTCTTTACCGTCCAGAAAGGCCTGAACCAGCCGCGCGTGGCGCCGGTCACGGGTGTCATGAAGGCGATGAAGGCCCAGATACCGAAGGTGGGGCCGGAAGACCTTGGGCTGGAGAGCGATGCGGTGGGCCTCGCCGGGTCGAAGGTGCGGGTGAAACGCTACCTTGCCCCGAAAAAGAGGCCGCCCGTGAAGATCATAGGCGGGGAAGCGGCAGAGGCCGCGGCAGAAGCGGTAAAGATCCTCGCCGACGTAGAACGGGTCATTTAGGGGGAGCCATGGAGACTATCCTTATATTCGTGGAGACTAAGGGCGACGAGGCAAAAAAGGCTTCCCTGGAGCTTTTGAGCGAGGGCCGGGAGCTTGCGCAAATCCGGCAGGTTCAAGGTTGAGGCCGCAGTGCTGGGCCCGCTTTCCGGAAAGCTTAAAGAAAAGCTGCTCGCATTAACGGAGACGCTTGTCCATATCGACGACCCCCTGCTTGAGTCATATACGCCGGAGGCTTATGCGGCAGCCTTTGCAGGTTATGCGAAGGAAGCCAACCCTAAAATAATACTTGCGGGCGCGACGCAGACAGGGCGCGATTTCATGCCGAGGGTCGCAGTGCTCCTCGGCTGCGGCATCGTATCCGACGTAACGGCCGCAGCATGGGACGCTGACCCCATGACCTTCGTGCGGCCCATTTACGGCGGCAAGGTGCTCACGGAAGTCTCACCCGCCGCCTATCCCGTTATCGTGACTACCAGGCCGAACACGTTCCCGGTCACTGAGGCCGCCGCCGGCGCGGGCAGCCTCATAGAGAAACAGGCAGGGCTCGACGCAAGTGCGATGCACACGAAGGTACTTCGCGTCGAGCAGAAGCAGACGGGCAAGGTCGATCTCACCGAGGCCGATACGATAGTGTCCGGCGGCAGGGGCCTGAAGGCCCCTGAAAACTTTTCCCTTATCGAGGAGCTTGCGGCTGTGCTCGGGGGGACGGTCGGCGCGACGAGGTCGGTCGTCGACGCGGGCTGGCGCGATCAGGAAGACCAGGTGGGCAAGAGCGGCAAGACCGTATCGCCCAAGCTGTACATTGCGGTCGGCATATCGGGCGCAATCCACCACATAATGGGCATGGATACGTCGAAGCTGGTCCTTGCCATAAACAGGGACCCGAACGCTATCATCTTCCAGTATGCCAATTACGGGATCGTGGGAGACTTGTTCGAGGTAGTGCCTGCGATGACCGCGGAGCTTAAAAAGAGGACCGGCGGATAACGATGTCTGAAGATAAAATGGATGTGGTGATCGTCGGCGGAGGGCTTGCGGGCCTTTGCGCCGCCTACCGCCTGCTTGAAGCAGGCAGGCAGGTCATACTCCTGGAACGGGGCGACACGTGCGGGAGCAAGAACGTTACGGGGGGAAGGATTTACGTAGCGCCGTTGCGCAAGTATATCCCCGCGATCCTCGCAGAAGCGCCTTTCGAGCGGCCGGTCGTCAAGGAGATCGTGACGCTCCTCGACGAGGGCGCATCCGTGCAGGTCGAGCACTCTAACGATAAATGGAAGAAACCGCCGTACATGAGCTACACGGTCCTTCGCGCCGACCTTCGACAACTGGCTTTCCGAGAAGGTCATGGAGAAGGGCGGGTTCGTGATCCCGAAGCGGAAGGTGGACGGGCTGCTCTTCGAGGACGGCCGCGTCGCAGGCGTCAGGATCGGCGATGAGGAGATACCGGCGAACATAGTGATCGCCGCAGACGGGGCGCTTTCCTTCATGGCGGAGAAGGCGGGCCTGCGGAAAGACCTTGAGCCTGAAGATTACGCCGTAGCGATCAAAGAGGTGTATAAGCTCGAGCCCGGCAGGATCGAGGAGCGTTTCGGCCTCGAAGAGGGCGAGGGCGCGGCCGGCCTTTACGCAGGTTCGGTTACGAAAGGCATGTTCGGCGGGGGCTTTCTCTACACGAACAAGGAGAGCATCTCCGCCGGCATCGTCGTAGGGATAGGCGCTTTCCTGAAACATGCGGGCGATGCCGAGATGCACCGCCTGATCGACGGCTTTACGGCAAGGCCGGAGGTCGCGCGCTTCCTCAAAGGCGGCGAGCTTAAGGAATACTCGGCCCATATCATCTCCGAGGCGGGTTACGGCGGCCTGGCGAAGCTTTACACGGGCGGGATGCTCGTTGCAGGGGACGCCGCCGGCCTGGCCCTCAACATGGGGCTTACGGTGAGGGGCATGGATTTCGCGGTAGCTTCGGGCGTCATCGCCGCAGAGGCTGCGGACGAGGCGCTGTCGAAGGGCGACTTCTCGGCCGGGGCGCTTTCGGTCTATGAGCAGAAATTGAAGGAGAGCTTCGTCCTCAAGGACATGGAGACGTTCCGCCATTCCGGAGAAGTCCTTGAAAACCCACGGTTCTTAGGCGTCTACCCGCGGTTCCTCTGCGAGCTGTTCGAGGAGCTTTTCACCATAGGGGAGGGGCCGAAGGGGTCCCTTTACAAGACAGCGAAGGCGGTAAACAAACGGTATATCAGCACATGGCAGGGGTTCAAAGACTTTCTGGCACTGAGGCGGATGTGATGAAGGTTGAAGAAAAGCTGGCGCTCGACGCCATCAAAAACGACAAAGAGAGCCATATCAAGCTGGATAAGGAGATTTGCGCCCGGTGCAAGGAAAGGTATTGCATCCGCATCTGCCCGGGCCATCTCTATTCGGTGAACGAGGATACGCAGGAGATAGTCGTCGAATACGCAGGATGCCTGGAGTGCGGCACGTGCAAGATCGCCTGTGTGCACAAAGCCGTTACCTGGGAATATCCCAGAGGGGAATGCGGCGTCCAGTATCGCTGCGGATAGACGGGAGGTAGCCGGTGGCGCAGAAGCAAGGAGCGAAAACGGCCAAGCCGCTTAAAGGCATCAAGGCGGTCGGCAAACCGCGCCCAGTCGGAGAGACGGCCTACGCCTCGCTGCGGGAGGCGATCGTGAGAGGCGACCTCTATCCGGGCCAGAGGCTTGTAGAGAACACTCTTTCAGGCCAGATGAGGATCAGCCGCATCCCGGTCAGGGAGGCCATGCGGAAACTGGAGCAGGACGGCCTGGTGGAAAGGCTGGAGAAGGGCGGATTCGTCGTGAAGGACCTTTCGGCGGAAGAGATAGAGGAAACCTTCGGGATACGGGCGGTGATCGAAAGCTACGCAGCGGGCCTTGCGACGGCGCGCATGAACGTGGCGACCATCGCACGGATGGAGGCTTCGCTGGACGGATACAGGGAGGCATTGAAGCGCGGCGACACGATGAAGATGACGCAGTTCAACGACAGCCTGGACGAGATCATTTTCAATGCCTCGGGGAGCAAGACGCTCTGCTCGCTTATAGGCAATTTCCGGGACTTCATCTCGCGGTACAGGAGACGCCTGCTTACCTGCACGGACAACGCGGCCGCCTCCCTCACGGAGCACGAAAAGATAGTCCAGGCTATGAAGGAACGGGACCCTGAAAAGGTGGAAATACTGGTCAGAAAACACCTTCTACGGGGTATGGAAATCGTCCTGAAAGACATGTCCGTAAAGGAAAAGTGATAATTAATTGTATCGGTAGTTACATTTCTTGTGATTTTTTGTTTTGTATACAGTATACTCGGTAGCGGCAAGCGCTGCGGGAGGGGAAGTTGGAGAGCAAGAAGCCCATTAAGGTATTGATTGCCAAGCCGGGACTGGACGGGCACGACAGGGGCGCAAGGGTGGTTGCCCTGGCCCTCAAGGAAGCGGGCATGGAGGTAGTTTATACGGGCCTGCACAGGACCGTCGATCAGATCGTGAGGATAGCGATCCAGGAGGACGTGGACGTTATCGGCCTCTCGATCATGAGCGGCGCCCATATCCCCATCGTGCAAAAGCTGATGAAAGCGGTGGGCGAGGAGGGGATAGACGATAAGATGGTCCTTGTCGGGGGCGTGATACCCAACCTTGACGTCGAGCGGCTAAAAGGCCTCGGCGTTTCCGGGGTCTTTCCGGGCGGCACCCGTTTTTCCGAAATCGTGGAGTTTATCCGCGACAACGCAAAGCGGGGTTAGGATGTGTTGCCTTTTCCTTTTTTATGAAGGGGACGACCCGCTAAAGCGGGTACCCCGACGAGCTTTGCTCGCGGAGGGGGCGACGCAAGCCCCATTAAGGAGGCGAGATGGGAGTTGCAAAATACACAAAGGACGGGAAGGACCAGATAACGGACGTGACGCTCCAGTCGGGCATCCACGTTAAGCCGGTCTACGGTCCCGAAGACCTGGAGCGGGTGGGTTTTTCTTATGAAAAAGACCTGGCCGACCCCGGCCGGTATCCGTTCACGCGGGGCATCCACCCGCAGGGCTTCAGGAGCAGGGCCTGGACGACGCGCCAGTATACGGGCTTCGGCACGCCCGCCGAGACGAACGAGCGGTTCAAGCTGATGATCTCGCACGGGCAGACGGGGCTCAACGTGGCCTTCGACCTCCCCACGCAGATGGGCTACGACTCGGACGACCCTATGTCCGAGGGCGAGGTGGGCCGCGTGGGCATGGCGGTCGATTCGCTCCGTGACTTCGAGGTAGCCTTCAACCAGATCGACCTTGCGCGCATCGGGTCCGGACTCACGATAAACGCGGTCGCCTCCATCATGCTTGCCATGTACCAGGCGGTCGCCGAGAAGTTCGGTTACAGCCCGGCCGTTATCTCCGCCACGCCGCAGAACGACATATTGAAGGAGATGATCGGCAGGGGCTCGTGGATTTTCCCAGTCGAGCCCGCAGTCAAGCTGATCGGCGACACCATCGAGTACTCGATGAACGTCCTGCCCAGGACGAACCCGGTGAGCGTGTGCGGATACCACATCAGGGAATCCGGGGCTACCCCCGCGCAGGAGATCGCGTGCGCCGTCCTGATCGCGAACGCCTACATCGATAACGTGCTGGCGAGGGGGTACGAGGCGGACGATTTCGTCGGCCGCTTCTCCTTCAACCTGAACGTTTTCGGCAACCTGTGGGAGCAGGTGGCTAAGTTCAGGGCTGCGAGGAAAATGTGGGCAAGGAACCTGAAAGAGAAATACGGCGTAAAGAAAGATTCGAACATGTATCTCCGGGGCCTCTTCGGGGGCGGGGGTTACGGCCTCACGAAGGCGCAGCCGGAGAACAACATCATGCGGGGCGCCTATTACGCCCTGGCCGCGGCCCTGTCGGGCGCGCAGACTATCGCCCTTTGCAGCTATGACGAGGCTTACACCATTCCCACGCCCCATTCGGCCATCATCTCGCTGCGCACGCTCCAGCTTCTGATGGACGAGATAGGGTTGCGCGATACGGTGGACCCGCTCGCGGGCAGCTACTTCATCGAGACGCTGACGAAGGAGATGGAGCAGAAGATCGAAGAAGAGATGGCCGGCATAGAAAAAGTGGGGGGCATCGTGCAGGCTGTCGCAACGGGTTACATCCAGAGGCTCGTGGCTGCGCAGGCATACGAATTCGAGAAGGGCATCCAGTCCGGAGAGCTTCTGAAAGTCGGCGTCAACATCCACACGGAAGGAGAATCGCAGGACGTAGAGCTGCATGAATACACCATGGAGTCGGCGAACAAGCAGATAGAGGACTTGAAAGAGGTCAGGCGGCAGAGGAGCAGCCGGGACGTCGCGAAGACGCTCGGCGATCTGGAAAAGGCCACAAAGGAAGGTAAGAACGTCATGCCTTTCCTCGTGGAGTGCTGTAAGGCCTACGCAACGGTTGGTGAAATGACGGGTGTTTTTCGCAACATCTTCGGCGAGTTCGACGAGCCGAGCCTGTTTTAGAAAAACCCGTCCGGTCAGTTTCTCGTGGAGGGGAGTCATCATGGGAAAGACATTTATGCCGGTTCAGAAGACCGAGAAGGAGTTGCTCGCCTTTCAGCTTGAGGGCTTGAAGTGGACGGTGCAACACGCCTTTAAGGGGTCGCCGTTTTACAGGAAGAAATTAGAAGACGCCGGCGTCAAGCCGGAGCAGATCAAGACGCTGGACGACTTGAGGCGCTTGCCTTTTACGACTGCCAACGACCTCAAGGCCGGGTATCCTTTCCCGCTCCTTTCCGTTCCGATGGAGGACGTGGTCAGGATACATGCGTCGTCGGGCACTACGGGTAAGCGCAAGGTGCTCGCCTATACTGCGCGCGACATCGATGACTGGGCCACTTTCTTCGCGCGCTGCTATGAGATGGCCGGCCTGACTACGGCGGACAGCGTGCAGATTGCCGTCGGCTACGGCGTATGGACGGCGGGGGTCGGCTTCCAGGCCGGGTGCGAGCGCTTCGGAGCGATGGCGATACCCATAGGGCCGGGGAACATCGACATGCAGTGCGAGTTCCTGGTCGACTTCAAGACCACCGTGCTCTGCTGCACCGCCTCTATGGGGCTGCTCATGGCGGAAGAGGTCGAGAAGAGGGGCATCAAGGATAAGATCAACCTCAAGAAAGTCATTTTCGGCTCGGAGCGGTCGAGCGATTCCATGCGGGCGAAGATCCGGGAGATGCTCGGCGTAGAGCAAATATTCGACATCCCCGGGATGACCGAGCTTTACGGTCCGGGCACGGGCCTCGATTGCGTCCACCACACGGGCATTCACTACTGGGCGGACTACTACATAGCGGAGTTCCTCGACCCTGAGACCCTGGAGCCGGTGCCGGAAGGCGAAATCGGCGAGCTTGTCGTCACCACCCTGCGGAAAGAGGCCGCGCCCCTGATCAGGTACAGGACGAGAGACCTGACGAGGGCCATACCGGGGACCTGTCCCTGCGGCTCGATCCTGCCGAGGCACGACCGCTTCCTGGGCCGCTCGGACGATATGTTCATCATAAGGGCCGTCAACGTTTATCCCGGCCAGATCGACCACGTGCTTTCGGGCGTTCCCGGCATTGGGAGCGAATTTCAGGTGCACCTGAAGAGGGCCGGCGACGGAAAGGATTACATGACCATCAAGGTCGAGAGAGGAAAAGGCGCCTCTCCCGGCGGAGACGCAACATGCAAAAAAGCGGTCGAGGCGCTGGTCAAGAAGCAGATCATGGTGAGCTGCGAGTGCGAGATCTGCGGCTACGGCGAGCTTCCCAGGTCCGAAAGAAAGACGAAGAGGGTGTTCGACACCAGGGAGGATTAAATGCCTTTTCCTTTTTATGAAGGGGAGGCTTCACGGGCTTTGCTCGTGGAGGGGGCGACGCTAGCCCCAGTAATTGCCGCTAGAGAGGATTAGGCCGGGGTTTGGCGCGGCAAGACCGCCTGGGGCGGCGGTCGGCAAAATTGCCGTTCCGGCCGGACGGAAGGAGAGGGGACTAACATGCTTCGGTTCGAGTATTTCAAACCCGCTTCCATTTCGGAGGCGCTCGATGTCATGGGGCGCTTTAGCGGCGACGCTGCATACATCGCGGGCGGTACGGACGTGATGGTGCTCCTCAGGCAGAAGAAGCTTTCTGTGAAGGCCCTGACGTCGCTCAGGAACATAAAGGAGTTGTCCGTCCTGAACGGGCCTTCCATCGGCGCCTGCGTGACTCACAGAGAGATCCAAAAGAACGAGCACGCCCAGAAGCGTCTCTCGGCCCTTCACGATGCTGTGTGCAATGTAGGGTCAACACAGATAAGGAACGTGGCTACCATCGGAGGCAATATTTGCAATGCCGCGCCTTCGGCCGACACTGCCTGCCCGCTTCTCGTATTGGACGCGGAAGGGGTTATGGTGGGGCCCGAAGGCGAGCGGCGCGTAAGCCTCGATGACTTTTTCCTGGGGCCGGGCATGACAGTGCTGAAGAGGGGCGAAATCCTTAAAGAGCTGCGTGTGCCGGAGACAGACGACTATACAGGGTCGGCGTATATAAGGCAGGCGAGGAGAAACGCGGTGGACCTGCCCATCGCAGCCGTCGCCGTGCGGCTCACCCTGGACAGGACGGACGTTCGCTGCAAGGACATGCTCTGCAGCATGGCGCCTGCCTCCGAGATACTCTCCCATTTCGGTGACGAAGAGGTGCGCTGCAAGGACATACGGATAGCGATGGCCGCAGTTGCGCCCCGTCCTCTGAGGGCGAGAAAAGCTGAAGGTATGCTCAAGGGCCGCGTTCTCTCCGACGAGGCCGTTGCCGCCGCTGCGAAGGCAGCGGCATCCGAATCGTCGCCGATAGACGACGTGCGCGGCGATGCGTGGTACCGCAGGGAGCTGGTGGAAGTCCTCGTGCGGAGAGCGATCATGAAGTCTCTCGATCGGGTCTTGCGGCCGGACGAGATGGTTTATCCTGACAGGCTCTGGTAAGGGTGAAAGGATGAAGAAAGAAATCTCATTTGTTCTTAATGGCGAGGCCGTCGGGACGGAAGTGGAACCCCACTGGACCCTCCTCTATCTATTGCGGGAGGTCATGGGGCTTAAAGGTACGAAGGAAGGGTGCGGCCATGGTGAATGCGGGGCCTGCACGGTAATCGTCGATGGGAAAGCGGTCAATTCCTGCCTCTTCCCCGCGATAGAGGCGGAAGGGTGCAGCGTGACGACCATCGAGGGCCTGATGGCGAAAGACGGCAGCCTCCACCCGCTCCAGGTAGCCTTTATCGAGCACGGGGCCGTTCAGTGCGGCTTCTGCTCGCCAGGGATGATCATGTCTGCTTATGCCTTACTGGAGGAGAATGCCCGGCCTACCGAAGATGAGATCAAGGAGGGCATAGAAGGCAACCTGTGCAGATGTACGGGATACGTTCAAATTATAGAAGCCTATTAAGTCCGCCGATGAGGAGGTAAGGATGATGGAGCTGACTGCCGTAGGAAAAAGGATATCCAAGAAGGACGCGCCGGCCAAAGTAACGGGAGAGTCCTCTTACATCCAGGACGTGGCCCTGCCCGGAATGCTGTACGGCAAGATATTGTACAGCCGTTATCCCCACGCGCGTATAAAACGCATAGATACTTCCAGGGCGGAAAAGCTCCCAGGCGTGAAAGCGGTCATCACGGGCGCCTCGCTCCCGCCTTTCAAGATGGGCGTCTATAAGGACAACCCGCCGCTCAAGAAGGACAAGGTCTGTTCTCTGAGGGATGAGATTGCCGCGGTCGCAGCTACGGACCCGGAGATTGCCGAAGACGCCCTCGACCTGATCGAGGTCGAGTACGAGGAGCTGCCTGCCGTCTTCGACCCTCTTGAGGCGATGAAGGAAGGCGCGCCCCTGATACACGAAGACCATTTGGGCGGCAAAGAGAAGAAGCCCACGAATATCCTCAACCTGCCCTGGCGGCTGGTTTCCGGCGACGTTGAGGCGGCGAAGAAAGAGGCGGCCTTCATAGTGGAAGGCTCATACAGCACGCAATGGGTTACCCACTGCTGCATGGGCACCAGCGGATGCATCGCCCAGTTCGACTCCACCAAGAACCTTACGATGTACAGCAACACGCAGATACCATCCCTGGCGCAGAAGGATTTCATGGAGGCGCTCGGCGTCTTCGGCCTGAAAGGCAAGCGGGTCAGGGTCATCCAGACCACCATTGGGGGCGGTTTCGGGAGCAAGCTCGACACCTACGCTTACGAATATATCGCGATACTCCTGGCCATGGCTGCCAGGCGGCCGGTTAAGATCGTCTTCACGCGGGAAGAGGAGTTCCTGGCTACGTCGCCCAGGCAGCCCACGATCACCCGCATCTCGCAAGGGTGCACCAAAGAAGGAAAGCTCCTCTTCAGGGACATGGAGATGATCCTCGACAACGGGGCCTATACGTCATGGGGGGCGACGACCCCGTCGGTCATGATGATGCCCATCTCCTCGCTCTATAAAGTGCCGAACATTAAGTATGTCGCCAAGTGCGTTTATACGAACAACACATATAGCCAGGCGATGAGGGGTTACGGGAACCCCCAGGCAACGTTCGCCATCGAGTCTTCCCTCGAAGAGCTTGCGGAAAAGGCGGGGATCGAACCTTACGATTTCAGGCTGAAGAACGCGAACGAGCCCGGAGAGTTCACGCCCCAGAAACTGAAGATCACCACCTGCGGCATGAAGGAGTGCATGTCGGAAGTCAAAAGCAGGCTGGGCTGGAGCGGGAAGCGCAAAGCCAAAGAAGGAAGGGGCTTCGGCATGGCCACGCTCATTCACGTCGGCGGGGGAGCGAGGGTCTACAAGTCCGATGGCTGTGGCACGATCATCAAGATGGACGACTACGGCAAGGTGGACGTCTTCACCGGCTCGTCGGACATAGGCCAGGGGTCGGACACGATCATCGCCCAGATCGTTGCAGAGGTGCTCGGCATCTCGACGGACGACGTGAACGTGATCAACAATGATACCGACGTTTGTCCGTGGGACGTGGGCGTCCATGCGAGCCGCACTACGTTCGTCGGCGGCAACTCGGCGCTGGGCGCGGCCATGAAGATCAAGCAGCAGATCCTTGAGGCGGCCGCCGAGGCGCTCAATGAAGACCCATCGGGGCTTGAGTTGGCGCCCGGCCTCATTTACGCGAGGCACAATAAGGAAAAGAATATCTCCCTCGCCAAAATCCTGCGGAACGCGCACTACATGTCGGGCGGCAAGATGCTTATGGCGGAATATTTTTACGACCCGCCGAACGAGTGTCTCGACCGCGAGCTTAAAGGGAACCTCTCCGTCACTTACGCCTATGGCGCGCACGGCGTCGAGGTCGAGGTGGACAAGGAGACGGGCAGGGTGAAGGTCATCAATTACGTGGCAGCCCACGACGTCGGCAAGGCCCTCAACCCGATGCTCCTCGAAGGGCAGATATCGGGAGGCGGCGTGATGGGCCTCGGCTATGCCCTTTCGGAGAAGATGGTCTATAAAGACGGCAAGCTGATGAACCCGAATTACCTGGATTACAAAATCCTTACGGCGAGGGACATACCGCCAATGCAGGCGGTCATCGTCGAGACGGACGAGAAGGATGGTCCGTTCGGGGCGAAAGGCATAGGCGAGCCGGGCCTGGTGCCGACTGCGCCGGCAATCGCGAACGCCGTATACGACGCGATAGGCGTGAGGATAAGGGACCTGCCCATAACCCCGGAAAAAGTTCTCGCTGCGCTTAAGGCAAAAGAAAAGGAAGGGGGGACGGCGTGAAGAAGGATGATAGGCACTACCGGTTGGGCTGCGACATCGGCGGGACGTTTACGGACTTCGTCCTTCTGGACGACGAGTCCGGCGAGATAAGGACGAGCAAATGCCTTACGACGCCGAAGGACCCGTCGGACGCGGTGGAGCAGGGCATAAGGGCATTGGAGAAGGACGTCGCAGGCTTCGTGCCGAAGCTCAACGAGCTTATCCACGGCACCACGCTGGTCATCAATTCCATAATCGAACGGAAAGGCGCAAGGACGGCCCTCATCACGACGAAGGGCTTTCGTGACGTGCTGGAGATCGGCCGTGAGATACGCTATGCCCCTTATGACATCTTCGCGGAGTTCCCGGAGCCGCTGATACCCAGGAGGTACCGCTTCGAGGTAGATGAAAGGGTGCGCAGCGACGGCACCGTGCTCAAGGCGATGAAGGTCCAGGAGGCGAGACGCCTGGTAAAATCCTTGCCTGCCCTCGGTATAGAATCGGTTGCGGTCTGCCTGCTCAATTCTTTCGAGAACCCCGCCCACGAGCTGACTCTCAAACGGATCCTCGAAGAGGAGATGCCCGGCATCCCGGTCTCGATCTCGTATGAGGTCCTTCCGCAGATAAAGGAATACGAGAGGACGAGCACCACGGTCACGAACGCCTACGTCAAGCCGCTGACCGGCAAGTACCTGTCGAAGCTCGAAGGCAAACTCGAATCGATCGGCTTCCGCGGGAAGCTCTTCATCATGCTCTCTTCGCGGCGGCGTCACGTCCGTCGAGACGGCCGCCCGGTTCCCGGTTCGCATTATCGAGTCAGGGCCAACGGCTGCGGTTATCGCGGGCCAGTATTACGGGAAGCACTTCGACATCCCGGAGATGTTCTGCTTCGACATGGGCGGCACGACCGCCAAGTCATGCCTCATACAGAAAGGCGTAGCAGGTGTTGTGCCGACGTTCGAGGTGGGCCGTGTGCAGCGTTTCATGAAGGGGAGCGGCCTAATGATACAGGTGCCGGTCGTAGACCTCATGGAGATAGGCGCTGGCGGCGGCAGCATCGCGAAGGTGAGCAAGATGGGGACGCTCCAGGTGGGGCCGGAAAGCTCCAGCGCGGACCCCGGACCCGTCTGCTACGGCAGGGGCGGCGTCGATCCGTGCGTCACCGACGCAGACCTGCTGCTCGGGTACCTCGACGAGAATTATTTCCTCGGCGGCGAGATGAAGCTCGACAAGGAGGCGGCCAGGCGCGCAGTAATGGAGCGCATAGCCGGCCCCCTCGAGGTCTCATACGTGAAGGCCGTCTGGGGCATCCACGACGTCATAAACGAGACGATGGCAGCCGCCGCAAAGACGCACATCGCAGAGAAGGGCGGCAACCCGAAGATCGTGACCATCGCTGCCTTCGGCGGCGCGGGCCCGGTGCACGCGTATGGCCTGGCAGAAAAGCTGGGAGCGCCGCGCCTGCTGGTCCCACCTAACGCGGGCGTAGGCTCTGCGCTCGGCTTTTTCACCGCGCCCCGCGCGTTCGACCTTCTGAGGAGCCACAAGGTGGCGCTTGCCGAAGCGAAGTTCGAGGAGATAGAGGCTATTTTTAAAGCGTTGGAAGGGGAAGCCGCCGCTACATTGCAAAAGGACGGCCCTGGCGCGTCGATCCGCTTCGAGAGGTCGCTCGACATGCGCTTTGTCGGCCAGGGCGCGGAGACAAACGTGCCCATCCCCGCGAAGCCTTTCCCCGACATGCAGAGGACGGAGGTGCGCCGGCTCTTCGACCAGGTTTACGAAAAGCTGTACGGCAGGACGTATCCCGACTCCGAGGTGGAGTTCATCAACTTCAAGGTAAGGGCGGTGCCTGCCGGAGAAGCTGCTGCAACTGCCCAAGCTGGCAAAGAAGAGGGGCCAGCACCTTGAAGCCGCGATCAAGGGCACGCGCAGGGCGTACTCGCCGATCGCCAATGACTTCATTCCCCACACCGTTTATGACCGTTACAAGCTCTTCCCCGGCGCTCTTTTCCGGGGCCCGGCCATCATCGAGGAGAGGGAATCGACCCTCATCGTAGGCGAGAAGGCGCTGGTGCGGACGGACGAGTTCGGGTTCCTTCGGGTTGACCTTAAGGAGGCGTGAAATGGCGTCTTTCGATCCAATTACGCTGGAGATACTCTGGCGCAGGCTTATATCGATAGTGGATGAAGCGGACGGCACGGTTGCCCGCACGGCTTTTTCGAGCCTGCTGCGCGACGCGCACGATTACACGTGCATGTTCACCGACCGCAAAGGGCGCGAGCTTGCGCAGGGGAGCTTCGCGACGCCGGGCCAGTCGGGCGCGATGGCGCTGGGGATCAAGAACCTGGTGATGCGCACGCCGGTCAGCGAGTACAAGCCGGGCGACGTCTTCATAACGAACGACCCGTGGGCGCTTGCGGGCCACCTGAACGATGTCTGCGTCATGAGCCCGATATTTTACGAGCACAAGGTCGTCGCCTTTACCGCGTGCGTTTTCCATCATTCCGACGTCGGCGGCCGTGTCTCGTCGGACAACCACGATGTTTTCGAGGAGGGCCTCTTCATCCCTCTCGTAAAGCTCTATGACGGCGGCGTCCTTAACGAGTCGGTGATGGAAATGATCCGGTGGAACGTCCGGACCCCCGATGAAGTGATAGGCGATATACGGTCGCAGATCGCGGCCAACCACGTATGCGCCGACAAGGTAGGCCGGATGCTCAAGGAGAACCACCTGTCCGACCTGGACGACCTTGCGGACGAGATCATCGGCCGAACGGAAAAGAGCATGCGGGAAGAGATCGCCAAAGTCCCGGACGGGCTATACAAGGCGGAAGGCATCGTGGAGCAGACGAAAGGCAGCGGCGACGTTGTCATAAAAGCCGCAGTAAGGGTGAAAGGCAGCGACATCAGCGTGGACCTCTCGGGCTCCTCGCCGCAGGTCAACTGGGGCGGCAACGTAGTGTTCAACTTTACCTATGCGTACGTCTTCATGGCGATGAAGAGCATGTTCGGCCCCGACATCCCGAATAACGACGGGTGCGCGAGGCCTCTCCACCTTACGGCGCCGGAAGGGAGCGTCGTCAATTGCCGCTTCCCGGCGGCGGTCGCGGCCCGGCTCGTAATAGGCCACTTCCTCACGGAGATCATTTACAGGGCATTGTCCGCCGCCATGCCGTCCAAGGTGATAGCGGCGAGCGGAGGCACCCCTGCGGTAATGAACGTATTCTACGGAAAGAGGAACAACGGCAGGCCGTGGCACTCGGTAGTCATAAGGGGCGGCGGCATGGGCGCCGGCAGCTCGAACGACGGCAATTTCGTCTATATATTCCCGGCGAACGGCGCGGGCACCCCGGTAGAGATTTTCGAGAGCGATACGCCCCTGATCGTCGAGAAAAGGGAGCTTCTCGCCGATTCCGCAGGACCGGGAAGGATGAAGGGCGGTCTTGGCAAAAGGATCGTTTTCAAGGTCCCCAACGATGCCTATGCGCCCGTGCCTCCCGTGAACCTCGGGATGCAGTCGGGGCGGTACGTCTATCCGCCGGAGGGCCTTTTCGGAGGTCGTCCCGGAGCGCGGGCGCGGTTTCTGGTGAACACCACCCCAGGCAACCCTTACGGCCTCACGCAGCTTGTTCCCGGCGACGTCGTGACGATAGACGCGCCCGGCGGCGGCGGTTACGGGGAGCCGTTCGAGAGGGACCCGGAGATGGTGGAGAGCGACGTAGCGGAAGGCTACGTCTCAGTCGAAGCGGCAAAGAGCGAGTACGGGGTGGTAATCGACCCTGCCTCGATGAAAGCAGACGTAAAGGCCACCAGGGCCCTGCGCAGCCGGAAAAGGCCCCACAAGTGAAAATCCAAAATAATATGGTATATATAGTGAGCAAATGACATCCATGTACCGCAACCTTTTTAATCTGATACTTTCGTTCGGACCCAGGCTCGTCTATACTGCGGGCATGCCGGATTTGGCCGGAAAGGCGCCGCCGGGCGTGCACTTTGAATCGTGCGTCAACGAGCAGGCGGCATACGAGATGGCCCTTGCCGGGTCGTACGCCGCGAAAAAGACCGCCTGCCTCTTCTCGGTCGAAGGCCTTTACGACGCGCTCGACCCGCTTATGAGCTCTGCTTATACGGGCGTGAAGGGCGCCTTCGTTGTGGTCTGCGTCAAGGAAGGGCCCCTCGATGTGACGCCCCTCGGACCGTTCTCGAAGCTTCCCATCCTGGTGTCGGACGGGACGACCCGCGACCTGTCGTCCGCCCTGTCGTTTGCCTTCGACCTGTCGGCGAGATACGAGATGCCGTGCATCGTCGAGACACTCCCGCTTGAAGGCAGCACGCGGCGGAAGGCGGCGCCGGCTGACGGGGCTTCCGCTTTCGTGAAGGACACGGGGCGATGGGCCGCAATACCGAAATTCAGGTACCAGCTCCATAAGGCGCTGAATGCAAAGATAGAACGCATTCGCGACGAGTTCGAGACGTACGCCGGGAACGTGATGAACGTCAGAGGGACGCAAGGCGTGCTGACCCACCGGGCCTGCACTGACCGGATGCCGCAAAACGCGAGCGTCCTTTCCCTGGGCTCCGTTTTCCCGTTGCCCGTCCGCCTTGTCTCGCAATTTGCGGCTGACATGAAACGCATGCGCGTTATCGAAGGGGCCTACCCGGGCATCGAGGTGCAATTGCGCATGAGCGGAATTGATGGGCAGCTCTGCAAAAGGGCGCCGGCGCGTGCCAAAAAAGGCGAGAGGCAGGCATCAGGCGGGAAGTTTTCGGGCCTTACCGTCATCAGGGACCGCCTCGGGCCGGCATCGTCGATAAACATCGCCCACGGCATGTCAAAAGCGGGGGCCGGGAATATCCTTGCAGTTACCGACGCGGACTCTTTTCTCCATTCGGGCCTGGCCGCGTTCGTCAACACGATCTATAACGGGTCGGATTACCTGCTCGCAATAAAGACGGACGGTATGGAAAAGGCCGTCTCGGATGCGCTTCGGGGCTTCGGCTTCGAGCGTGTCGTGCGGCTGGCGTCGCCGGGCGACATCGGGAAATACAAGGGCGAGGCACGCCTTACCGTGCTTCTGCACGAAGGTGATTTATGAAACGGCCGTCAAAGTTGGAGATCGTCTGCTCGGGCGTAGGCGGAAGGGGCGTGCTCCTTGCGTCGGCGGTCCTTATAGAGACAGCTACTGCCGCGGGATACCACGCGATGGCCTCCGACGAGCTGGGTATGAGCCAGAGGGGCGGCTCGGTCGTCTCGATGCTGAAGATCGGTACTTTCCGCAGCCCCTTCGTGGGCAGGGAAAACGCGGACGCCCTCCTTTCCTTCGAGGAGAGCGAATTTTACCGCAACCTGACTTTCCTGAAGAGAGGCGGCCTTGCGATTGTCAACTCCGCGAGGCGTGAGATGCCTCCATCGGTCCGCGACCTGCTTGAGTCAAGAGATATAGAGTGGCACTTCTTCGACGCGGACGCCGTCGCGAACCGCCACGGTGCTATACAGGCCTCCAACATGGCGATGCTCGGCTTCTTCTCGCACTTCGCCTTCGGCCCGTATGTCTTCGATAATATCCTCGGCGCAATCGGGCGTAAAGTCCGGGCCAAGCTCTTCGAGATGAACCGGGCGGTATGTGAGGACGGAAGGAACGAGGCCGGGCGGGCGGCAGCGCGGCGTGGGGTGAGTGTATGAGCAAGACAGAAGTTATGATCGGAAACCAGGCGATAGCCCTCGGCCTCATAGAAGCCGGGCTGGAGGTCGCGTCGGCTTATCCGGGCACGCCTAGCTCGGAGATACTGCCGGCAGTGGTCGATTTCAAGAAACGCTTCAACAAGGAGATTCACACAGAGTGGTCCGTCAACGAGCGGGTCGCCATGGAGGTCGCTTACGGGGCCGCGATGGCGGGCAAGAAAGTCGCCTGCATGATGAAACAGGTCGGGCTGAACGTCGCCTTCACCCCGTTCATAAAGGGCAGGGACGTAAACATCAAAGGCGGCCTGGTCGTTATCTCCTGCGACGACCCGGGACCGCAGTCGTCCCAGACCGAGCAGGATTCCCGGCTTATTGCCATGCTGTTCGGCTTTCCCGTATTCGACGTCTCGTCTCCCGAAGACGCGCGTCTGCTGGCTGCCTACGCGCTGGACTATTCAGTCCGTACGCACAGGCCCGTTGTGCTCAGGTCTACCCACCGGGTCAGCCACGCGAGAGAGGCAATCAGCCTCGACGCCCCTGCCTGCAGGAGGTGCTATCGACGAGGGCGTGAAGCTGTCCGGCGGGAAAAAGCTGGGCGTCATTTCTTCGGGCATGGGATATAACGTCGCGATGGACGTGCTTCAGGAATTGGGGATCGAAAAGAGCGTTTCGCTCTACAAGGCGGCGCAGATATACCCTTGCCAACCCGCCCTGCTCGATTTTGCGGAATCGATGGACAGCCTCCTTATCCTTGAGGAGACGGACGAGGTGCTGGAGGCGCTCGTAGCAGGCCGCACGAAGGTCCTGGGCAGGTCTACCGGCCACGTTCCCCGCCAGGGCGAGCTGACCTACGACGTAGTGCGCGCCATAGTGCAGGACGTCGCGCAGGAGACGGGCTTGAAGGCGCGCGGGTTCTCCGCCGACGACTCCATAGAAACTGCCGTGAGCAGCGTTCCGTTCCCGCCCCGTCCTCCCAAGCTCTGCGCGGGCTGCCCCCACAGGTCCTCCTTTTACGCGATGCGGCGGGCATTCCCCAAGGCCGTATTTCCTGGAGACATCGGCTGCTATACCCTGGGAACATCGCAGGGTGCAGTCGATACGTGCATCGATATGGGCGGCAGCATAAGCCTGGCCTCGGGGTTCTTCGAAACCTACGACCAGGACGGCGAGGAGATGCCGATCCTTGCCACTATCGGCGATTCGACATTCTTCCACGCTGCGCTTCCACTGATTTACGGCGCGGCGCATACGGGCAAGCGGTTCATCGCGGTTATCCTGGATAACGGCACGACGGCCATGACCGGGATGCAACCGACGCCGGGGAGCGGAATGCGGGCCGACGGCAAGAGCGAGTATCGCGTTTCAATCGAGGAAACGGTGCGTGGATTGGGCGTAGAGTTCATCCGGACAATCGACCCGTACGATACGCCTCTCATGATAAAGACCCTCAAAGAGGCGCAGGACTATATGCGATCGAAGGGCAGGGGGCCGGCCGCAGTCATCGCGCGCCACCCGTGCCTGCTGTTTTCGAAGGTGGGCAAGGCCGCCTATTATGACGACCTCGACCTGAGCGCAACGTGCAACGGTTGCAAAATATGCGTAAAGCTGTTCGATTGTCCCGGCCTCATCTTCGACGAGGAAGCAAAGAAGGTCAAGCGGGACGAAGGGCTTTGCGTCAACTGCGGGATGTGCCTTTTTGTCTGCCCGCAGAAGAAGAAAGATGGCGGGCGCCCGGTCAAAAGGCAGGCGGGCGCAAAGTAGAATGCTTTTTTGTATTTAAAAGGGGTAACGAGAGAGGAGGCTGTATGAAAACTGTGATGTCATTGATTGCGGCTTTATGCTTCGTTTTTGCCTGTTTTCTGACGGGCGCCGGGGCCGTCCATGCGCAGGCCGTGTTCAAGATCGGCGTTGTAGACACGTACACCGGGCCGGCTACGACCTACACGGAAGACGTGCTCGACGGCATTAAGCTGAGTGCTGCCCATGTGAACGCGAAGGGCGGGATACTGGGCAGGAAGATCGAGATCATAAGGCGGGACGACAAGTTCAAGCCCGATATCGCCCTTGAGATGACCAAGGACCTCGTGATGCGGGAGAAGGTCGATATCGTCATGGGATCGACGAACTCCGGCGGCGCCCTGGCCATGTCCGAGTTTGCGAAGAAGGAAAAGATAGCCTTCATCGTAACCGATGCGAAGAGTGACAAAATAACGGGTGAGAGAGGCAACCGCTACGTCTTCAACACCAACGAGAACACGGCCATGATCGGCAGGGCCGCGGCGCTCGCCCTCTCCAAGAAGCCTTACACGAAGTTCTGGATCATGGGCGAGGACTACGAGTTCGGCCATGCATGCGCAGAGGCCCTGTGGAACCACCTCAAGACGCTCAAGCCGCAAGTTCAGCTCCTCGGCCAGTCCTGGAGGAAGGTCGGCGAGACCGACCTGGCCCCCTACATGACGCTCGCTTTGCAGTCGAAGCCGGACTGCATCATCAGCGCGGCGGGCGGCGGCGGGGTCGTCAACTTCCTGAAGGCCATCAAGGCCATGGGGCTGGAGAGGAAGATACCCATATACCAGCACTACGCTACCGACCTGCTTGCCTTGCGGCCGCTCGGCATGGATGCGCCCGAGGGCGTGATGGGCAGCTCGAGCTATCACTTTTACTATCCGAATATCCCGGACAACAAGGCCTTCACCGATGAGTTCATGAAGGTGTACAAGAGACAGCCCGGGTCCACGGCGTTTTACGGCTATGTGGCCGTTCAGTTGATGGCAAAGGCTTACCAGAAGGCCGGCAAGGTCGATACCGAGAAGTTCATCGACGCCATGGAAGGGTTGACCGTTGACAGCCCTATAGGCAACATCCAGATGCGGGCCTGCGACCACCAGTTGATCCTCCCGATGTATTACGGGGTGACGAAGAAGACGAAGGCCTATCCGTTCCTCATCGGCTCGGACTTTCTCACGGTGGCGGGCAAGGATTATTTGCCTGGCTGCGAGGAGATTATGAAGCAGCGCGCCGGCAAGTAAGTGATCGGCGGCGTCATACCCGCCGCTTTGGGCAAGGACGTTTTTCCGGCTTATATGGGGCCGGGGCGATTTTCGACAGGCGAAATCGCTCCGGCCTTTAGACCTGTTGGCCCCGGGGAGAATGGGCATGACCGTACGCTCCGGCTTTTCTGGACATGCAAAGATATATTCGATAGAATATCTGAAACATAATAGACAGTTGCCGGGGGTGCAACTGAATACATAGTGAAGAGGGGCAAATCATGCGAAAAAGTATGGTTGTTGCACTGGTTCTTGGATTGTCAGTCGGGCTTCTTTCTGCCGCTTCATTTTGTTTTGCGGCCGGGCCTATCAAGGTCGGGATCGTCGATACATATTCCGGGCCGGCCACGAGCTTCACGCAGGACGTCCTCGACGGCTTCAAACTGGCCGTAGAGAAGATCAACGCCAAAGGCGGGGTGCTGGGCAGGAAGATCGAGTACATGACCCGCGATGAGAAATTCAAGCCCGACATCGGGCTCGCAATGGCGAAAGAGCTCGTGATGAAGGAAAAAGTGGACATACTGATGGGCACCATCAACAGCGGTACGGCGCTTGCAGTCTCCGATTTTGCCAAAAAGGAGAAGGTACCCTTCTTCGTTACGTTTGCGAAGAGCGATAAGATCATCGGCGAAAAAGGTCACCGGTACGTCTTCAACATGAACGAAAATACGCTGATGGCAGGCAAGGCCGCAGCCATCATGCTTGCCAAGAAGCCGTATGTTAAATACTGGATAGCGGGCGATGACTATGAATACGGCCACGCCATCGCGGACGGCGTGTGGAACAACCTGAAGAAGATGAAGCCCAACGTACAGCTCGTGGGCCAGTCCTGGTGGAAGGTCGGCGAGGCCGATTTTACGCCGTACATCACGCAGATAATGGCCGCAAAACCCGATTTCCTCATTGTCGCGACGGGTGGGTCGGGCATGGTCAACTTCCAGAAGGCGGCCAAGGCAACGGGCTTGAGCCAGAAGGTGCCTTTCTACCAGCACACGGCCAACGAGCACTCCACGCTCATGGCGCAGGGGCCGAACGCGCCCGAAGGCGCCTTCGGCACGTCGAACTACCTTTTTTATTACCCGGATACGCCTGCCAACAGGGCCTTCGCTTCCGACTTCCAGAAAGCTTACAACAGGTATCCGCGCATCGGCGCGCTCTACGGATACACCACTGCGGAGTTCATAGCGGAGGGGTTTAAGAAGGCGGGAAAAGTGGACACGGAGCGGTTTGTCAAGGCCCTCGAAGGCATGACGGTCGACAGCCCCGTCGGTCCCCTGACGCTTAGGGCCTGCGACCACCAGCTTGAGCTGCCCATGTACTGGGGCATCACGAAGAAAGACCCCAAGTACCCCGATTTCCTCATCTCGGCCGAAAACCAGGTGATCCCTGCAAAGGACTACATGCCGAGCTGCGAAGAGGTACTCAAGGACCGGAAGAAATAGCCGCGCAGAAAGCCTGAACGGTTGCCCGCAGGGAGTCCCCCTGCGGGCAACTTTATCTGCTGCTTCGCATAGCGAGCTTTGCAAGTAATAACGCCTTTTGTGCGGCATATGAAAGCGCCCCCCTGCCTGCCGGCCTGCTTCATCTTTCGCCTCCCATGTAACCTTTCCAGGGCCGGCTACGATAGTTAAGAGGGGCGCAAGATAGCGAAGGCGAGGCATATCCCTTCGGCGGCCCGGATGCGAACCAGCGGCCGGCCGGGGTTGTGCCGGTTGCGACAAAAATGGTATATTTCCTATTGGATTGGGGGCTTCGCGCCCCCTGATTTCGGATTGTGAGGAACATGTGAACGAGGTATTCGAAAGAAAGGTGCTGGGGACCGGGCGTAAGAGGGTGTGGCGCATATGCGTGGCGCTGGCCGTGATTATCGCCGTAATCCTGACGTATGCAATTGTCGCCAAAACCAAACAGGGAGCGTCGCAGGCCGCACAGGCGGCCGCCGGGGTGCGAGGCATACCCGTGGCAGCGACGGCTGCGCGGGAAGGCGACATGAAAGTCTACATCAACGGGCTGGGCTCGGTAACGCCCCTTTATACCGTTACTGTCAAGAGCCGCGTGGACGGCCAGCTCATGGACGTTTCCTTCAAGGAGGGCCAGGTAGTCAAGAAGGGCGACCTCCTTGCCACCATCGACCCCCGGCCCTTTCAGGTGCAGTTGGACCAGGCGGAGGGCCAGCTTGTGCGCGACGAGGCGCTCATGAGAAACGCGAAGGTGGACCTCGACCGTTACCAGACGCTTTGGAAACAGGACTCGATACCCAAGCAGCAGCTTGATACGCAGGTGGAGCTTGTGCGCCAGTACGAGGGCTCGATCAAGACCGACAGGGCCTCGATCGATAACGCGAAGCTTCAGCTTGTTTACAGCCGCATCTGCTCGCCCATCGACGGCAGGGTAGGCTTAAGGCTCGTCGATCCGGGCAACATGGTCCACGCCACCGACGCGGGCGGGCTCCTGGTGATCACGCAGCTCCAGCCGATTACCGTTATCTTCCCGGTGCCGGAGGACAGCCTACCGCCCGTGCTCAAGAAGCTCCATGCGGGCGAGAAGATGCCGGTGGATGCGTACGACCGGTCCCAGTCGAAAAAGATAACGAGCGGCATGCTCCTGACCGTTGACAACCAGATCGACCCGACAACGGGGACGGTGCGCCTCAAGGCGGTCTTCGACAACAAGGATAACTCGCTCTTCCCCAACCAGTTCGTCAACGCCAAGCTCCTGGTGGATACGCTTAAGTCCGTTGTCATTGTGCCTTCGTCCGCTGTCCAGAGGGGCGCGCAGGGCATATTCGTTTACGTGGCAAAGCCCGACCGGACGGCAGAGATAAGGCCGGTTACCATCATGGAGGTACAGGGCGGCGAGGCGGCGATATCAAAGGGGCTGAAGGTTGGCGAGCTCGTCGTTGTCGACGGCGCGGAGAGGCTGCGGGACGGCTCGAAGATAGACCTTAAAGGCCAGGCTGCCGGCAGCAGCGGGAGGCGGAGCACACCTTGAACCTCTCCCGGCCTTTTATTCTCCGGCCGGTAGCAACTGCGCTGCTGATGGTCGCAATTTTCCTCGCCGGTGCGGTCGCGTATCATCAGTTGCCCGTATCGGCACTTCCGCAGGTCGATTACCCCACTATCCAGGTGCGCACGTTCTATCCCGGCGCAAGCCCCGACGTGATGGCGTCGTCCGTTACTGCCCCGCTGGAGCGGCAGTTCGGCCAGATGCCGGGCCTCACCCTGATGACCTCTACGAGCTCGCAGGGCAGTTCGATAATCACGCTGCAATTCACCCTCGAGCTGGCCCTCGACGTAGCCGAGCAGCAGGTACAGGCGGCCATTAATGCGGCGTATAGTTTCCTGCCGTCCGATTTGCCGGTCCCGCCCGTCTACAGCAAGATAAACCCCGCCGACGCCCCGATATTGACACTGGCCCTGACATCGAAGACCGTGCCGCTTCCGCAGATCGAAGACCTTGCCGACACCAGGTTCGCGCAGAAGATCTCGCAGTTGCCGGGCGTCGGCCTCGTCAGCATAAGCGGTGGACAGCGGCCGGCCGTCCGCATCCACGTCAACCCGACTGCTCTGGCTGCCTATAACCTGACCCTGGAGGACGTGCGCAGCGCCCTGGCTGCCGCTAACGTGAACCAGGCGAAAGGGAGCTTCGACGGGCCGCGCCAGTCATACATCATAGGGGCGAACGACCAGTTATTCACGGCCAAAGAATACAAGCCGCTCATCATTACCTACCGCAACGGCGCCCCCGTCACTCTTTCCGACGTCGCCGAGGCAGTGGACGACGCAGAGAACGTGCAGATGGCCGCATGGATGAACGAGACGCCGGCGGTCGTTCTCAATATCCAGAGACAGCCTGGCGCGAACGTGATACAGGTCGTGGACCGGATCAAGACGCTGCTGCCGCAGCTTAGAAGTTCTTTGCCTCCGTCTATACAAGTTTCGATTTTGACCGACAGGACGACTACGATCCGCGCATCCGTCAGGGACGTCCAGTTCGAGCTTCTCCTTGCCGTCGCCCTCGTCGTGCTGGTGATTTTCCTCTTCCTGCGGAACGTGTCCGCTACGATCATACCGAGCATCGCCGTGCCGCTGTCGCTGGTCGGCTCGTTCGGCGTCATGTACCTTCTGGGGTTCAGCCTCAACAACCTCTCGCTTATGGCCCTCACCATCTCGACGGGCTTTGTCGTGGATGACGCCATCGTTATGATCGAAAACATCGCGCGCTACATAGAGAAGGGCGAGACGCCGCTCAAGGCGGCGCTGCTCGGGGCCAAGCAGATAGGGTTCACGATCCTGTCGCTGACAGTATCGCTGATCGCCGTCCTTATCCCGCTGCTTTTCATGAGCGATATAGTGGGCAGGCTATTCCGCGAGTTTGCCGTTACCCTGGGCGTCACGATCCTGATTTCCGCCGTTGTCTCTCTGACCCTTACCCCGATGATGTGCGCGCGGCTGCTGAAGCATACGCCGGAGGAGAAGCAGGGCCGCTTTTTCCGGAAGTCGGGGGAAGCCTTCGACAGGACGGTCGCCTTCTACGGCAGGACGCTGAGCTGGGTGCTCAAGCACCAGCAGGCGACGCTCGTGGTGGCGGTCGGCACCCTCGTCCTTACGATCGTCCTGTATATATTCGTGCCGAAGGGTTTCTTCCCCGTTGAGGACACCGGGCTTATAACGGGCATATCCGAGGCCTCCCAGAGCGTATCGTTCCCTGCGATGACCAGGTACCAGCAGTCGCTCAGCCACATTATCCTTCAGGACCCGGCGGTAGAGAGCCTTTCGTCGTTCATCGGCATTGACGGCACGAACCCTACGCTCAACACGGGCAGGATACTCATCAACCTGAAGCCGCTCGACGTGCGGAAAGTGAGCGCGACGGACGTGATCCGGCGCCTCCAGCCCCAGATCGAGAGGGTCGAGGGCATTACGCTGTACATGCAGCCGGCGCAGGACCTCTCTGTCGATGCGCGCGTCAGCCGGACGCAGTTCCAGTACACGCTCGAAGACCCGGACTCGAAGGAGCTTTACGCATACGCCCCTAAGCTCGTCGAGGCCCTGCGCCTGCGGCCCGAGCTGAGGGACGTCAGCAGCGACCAGCAGGACAAGGGACTTCAGCTCAATGTCGATATCGACAGGAGCACTGCGTCGCGCCTCGGAATCATGCCGTCGGTCATCGACAATACGCTTTACGACGCATACGGCCAGCGCATGGTCTCCACCATATTCACGCAGCTTAACCAGTACCGCGTTATCCTGGGCGTAAAACCTGACTACAAGGCGAACCCCGGCGAGCTGGGCAATATCTATATAAGGGGCAGCGGAGGGACCCAGGTGCCTCTCGCAGCCATGACCCAGACGTCAGTGGGGACGGGGCCGCTTTTGATCAGCCGGCAGGGGCAGTTCCCATCGGTCACCATCTCCTTCGACCTCCAGGGCGGCTCCTCCCTCGGAAAGGCGGTCGATGCCGTGCAGTCGTCCGCTGCCCGGTTGCAGCTACCGCCAAGCATAAGCGGCAGCTTCCAGGGTACGGCCCAGGCGTTCCGCTCGTCCCTGGTGCACGAGCCGCATCCTGATACTCGCGGCCCTCGTGACCGTCTATATCGTGCTCGGCGTGCTGTACGAGAGCTACATCCACCCGATCACGATACTCTCGACGCTGCCTTCCGCGGGCGTCGGCGCCATTTTTGCGCTCCTTATCTGCCGCACGGATTTCAGCGTCATCGCGCTTATCGGCATCATCCTCCTTATAGGCATCGTCAAGAAAAACGGCATCATGATGGTGGACTTTGCCCTGGAGGCGGAGCGGAAACAAAAGAAAAGCCCGCATGATGCTATTTACCAGGCCTGCCTCCTGCGCTTCCGGCCGATCATGATGACTACGATGGCTGCCCTCCTCGGCGCGCTGCCGTCTGGCTATGGGCAGAGGCGTCGGGTCGGAGCTTCGGCATCCTCTCGGCATCTCGATAGTGGGCGGGCTCGTCATCAGCCAGGTCCTTACCCTCTACACGACACCCGTTATCTATCTATGGTTCGACCGGCTTGCCAGGCGCTTCAGGAGAGGCGGCGCCGGTGTGCAGAACGGTATGGAAGATATCGAAGGCGAGCAGAACGATCCTGAAGATGTCGGGTAGGCCATGAACATCTCTTCTACCTTTATTGGAAGGCCCGTCGCCACTACGCTTTTGACCATAGGGCTTGTCCTGGCCGGGGCCGTGGCTTTCTACATGCTGCCCGTCTCTCCCTTGCCTGCGGTCGATTTCCCCACAATCTTCGTGGCGGCCACGCTGCCCGGCGCGGACCCGGAGACGATGGCGACATCGGTGGCCACCCCTCTGGAGCGCCAGTTGGGACGCATAGCGGGCGTCACGGAGATGACCTCGGTGAGTAACCGGGGGGCTACGAGCATCACGCTGCAATTCGACCTCGACCGGAATATAAACGGCGCGGCCCGCGACGTCCAGGCGGCGATCAACGCGGCCAGGAGCTACCTGCCGCCGAACCTGCCGAACCAGCCGACGTACCGCAAAGTCAACCCGTCGGACGCGCCCGTACTCATCGTGGCCCTTACGTCCGACCATGTCCCTGCCTCGAACATGTACGACGCGGCTTCCAGCATCATGATGCAGAAGCTTTCCCAGGTGCCCGGCGTGGGCCAGGTGTTCGTGGGCGGCGGCGCGCTGCCCGCCGTGCGGGTGGACCTGAACCCTACCGCCCTTAACCGATACGGTATCGGTCTGTCCGACGTGCGCGGCGTCTTGCAGCAGACGAGCGTCAACCGGCCGAGGGGGCAGATATCAAATCAGGAGACGGCCTGGGACATCCGTACAAACGACCAGCTTAGAAGGGCTGCCGATTATATGCCGGTGATCGTCGCGTACCGGTCCGGGGCCGCCGTGCGCCTGCCCGATGTAGGCACCGTGCAGGACTCCGTTGAGGACGTAAGGACGGGCGGCTTCGTCAACGGCAAGCGCGCCGTAATGGTGGTTATATTCCGCCAGCCGAACGCGAACATCGTCGACACCGTCGACAGCGTTAAAGCGGTCCTGCCGCAGCTTCAGGCCTCCCTCCCCGGAGGGATCGACTTCTCCATAATCCAGGACCGCACCCCGCCGATCAGGGGCTCGCTCCGGGACGTGGAGCTAAGCCTGATGATCTCATTCGGCCTGGTCATTTTAGTCGTCTTTGTTTTTCTTCGCAACCTGCGCTCGACAATCATCCCGGCCGTCGCTGTCGCCGCTTCGCTCGTCGGCACCTTCGGCGTCATGTACCTCTTCGGCTACAACCTCGATAACCTGTCCCTCATGGCCCTTACGATAGCCACCGGGTTTGTGGTGGACGACGCTATCGTTGTGTTGGAGAACGTCACGCGCCACATCGAGCAGGGTGTCAAACCGAGGATGGCGGCGCTGATAGGCTCTAAGGAGATCGGTTTTACCGTCGTCTCCATGAGCCTTTCGCTGGTCGCGGTCTTTATCCCCATCCTTATGATGGGCGGCATGGTGGGCCGGCTCTTCCGTGAGTTTGCCGTAACGCTTTCGGCGGCCATCCTCGTGTCGATGGCCGTATCGCTGACAACTACATCGATGATGTGCGCCACGGTGCTCAGAAGCGGCAAGGACGGCACGCACGGCCGCTCATACAGGATAAGCGAGAATGCCTTCAACTGGCTCCGCCGCAAGTACGAGGTGAGCCTGCGCTGGGCGCTGGGCCACGCCGGGCTGATGCTCATCGTGATGGGCATGACGGTGGCCACGAGCATCCTTCTTTTTATCGTGCTTCCGAAAGGCTTTTTCCCTGAGCAGGACATCGGGCGCATCTCCGGCACTATCCAGGCGGACCAGGACATATCGTATCAATCGATGATAGTGAAGCTGACGCAGGTCCTGGACATCATCCGCACCGACCCTGAAGTCGATATGGTCGGAGGCTACACGGGCAGTGGAGGAGGCGGGGGTACTGCCGCCAACACGGCTAACATGTTCATCACTTTGAAGCCTTTTGCACAGCGAAAAGTGAAAGTGGGGACGGTGATTGCGCGTCTGCGCAAGAAGCTCGCCCAGATACCGGGGGCGCCCGTCTATCTGGTGCCCGTCCAGGACCTCAGAATCGGAGGCCGGCGGAGCAACGCCATGTACCAGTATACGCTCTGGGGAGACAACCTTGGCGACCTCGTTTCCTTTGCGCCCAGGGTCTACCAGAGCCTTAGGACGCTGCCCGCCCTTGTCGACGTAAACAGCGACCAGCAGAACAAGGGGTTGGAGGCTACCCTGGTCATCGACCGCAATACGGCCTCGCGGATGGGGATTACGGCCCAGGCGATAGACGACGTGCTCTATGACGCGTTCGGGCAGCGGCAGGTGTCGATAACGTACACGCAGCTCAACCAGTATCATGTCGTGATGGGTGTCGGCCCCCAGTATTGGCAGCGGCCCGATACGCTGCGCGACATCTATGTCCGTGGGTCGTCCGGCAAGATGGTGCCCCTTTCCGCCTTCACCCATTTCGAGAGGCGCGCTACGTCGCTCACGGTCAACCACCAGGGACAATACCCCTCGGTAACGATCTCCTTCAACCTCGCGCCGGGCAAGTCCCTGGGCGAAGCGGTCCAGCAGATCGAGGACGCCACGCGCAAGGTAGGCATACCCGCGAGCATCAGGGGCAATTTCATGGGCACGGCCCAGGCGTTCCAGGCCTCGCTGGCCAACGAGCCCTTGCTGATCCTGGCCGCGCTCGTGACCGTCTACATCGTGCTCGGCATCCTTTACGAGAGCTTTGTCCACCCGCTTACCATCCTGTCCACGCTGCCGTCCGCCGGCGTCGGCGCGATGCTGGCGCTTTTGGTGTTCAGGACCGACCTGACGATCATCGCGTTCATAGGCATCATCCTGCTCATAGGCATCGTGAAAAAGAACGGTATAATGATGGTGGACTTTGCCATAGACGCGGAGCGCAGGCAGGGCATGGAGCCCTTCGACGCTATCTACGCGGCGTGCCTCCTGCGGTTCAGGCCCATCATGATGACGACTATGGCCGCCCTGCTTGGGCGCCGTGCCCCTGGCGGTCGGGACGGGCGTAGGCGCCGAGCTGCGCCGCCCATTGGGTATCTCGATCGTGGGGGGACTTATTTTCAGCCAGTTGCTGACGCTATATACTACGCCGGTGATGTACCTCTTCCTCGACCGTTTCCGCCTGAGGATGAGGACGCTCCGTGCGCGGGGCTTCAGAGGGCGGTTTACAAGAGCGGGCCGGGAAGCCGTTAGCATTACCAGAGGTGATATCGATGATACGCGATAAGAGAATAAAGATCGGAGGAGGGACGGGCGCCCGAATGGATGCGGCAGGCGGGCGGCGCGTTGTGCTCGTTATGCTCTTCGGCCTGGCTTCGTGCACGGTGGGGCCGGACTACGTAAGGCCGACCGCGCCGATGCAGGAGACGTTCAAGGAGATGGCTGGATGGAAGCAGGCGGAGCCCAAGGAAGACCTGCTGCGCGGCAAGTGGTGGGAGATATTCACTAACTCCGAGCTGTCCGCCCTGGAAGACGCAGGTCGATATCACGAACCAGAACATCGCGACTGCCGCGGCGAACTTCCGCCAGGCCGTCGCCCTGGTCGCGGTAGCCCGGGCCTCCTATTTCCCTACGGCGAGTATTAACCCCTCGGCCACCCGGCTCTACCGCTCGACGGGTACGGCGTCGGCGAGCGCCTCGGCCGCAGCTGCCGCGACCGCAGCGGACGTCAACGTCTATTCCCTGCCGGCTACCGCCTCGTGGGTGCCCGACATCTGGGGCCTCGTGCGGCGCAATGTCGAGTCGAGCCGCGCAAGCGCCCAGGCGAGCGCAGGTCCCTGGAGAACGTCCGCTTGAGCGCCCATGCACAGGTCGCCCAGGACTATTTCCAGCTCCGCACCCTGGACGCGCAAAAAGCGCTCCTCCACGAGACGGTCGAGGCGTACCGTAAATCCCTGCAGCTGACAGAGAACAAGTACAACGCCGGGCGTGTCGTCGAGGGCCGACGTGCTCCAGGCGGAAACGCAGTTCAAGACGACCATGGCCCAGGAGATAGACGTGGGCGTCCAGCGCGCCCAGTTGGAGCACGCCATTGCGCTGCTTACGGGCAGGCCGCCCGCCGCCTTCTCGATCCCCTTCTCGCCGATCTCCGTGCTGCCGCCCCCCGTTCCCGTCGGCGTGCCTTCCGTGCTGCTTGAGAGAAGGCCGGACGTGGCGACCGCCGAGAGGAACATGGCCGCGGCGAACGCCCAGATAGGCGTCGCTGTCGCAGCCTACTATCCTACGCTGACCCTCGGCGCGGCCGGGGGCTTCCTGAGCACGGACCTGTCACAATGGCTCACGTGGCCCATGCGCTTCTGGTCCGTCGGCCCCCGGTCTCCCAGCTCGTCTATGACGGCGGATTGAGGAAGGCGCGGACCGCGCAGGCGAGGGCCGCATACGACGCAACGGTAGCGACGTACCGGCAGACCGTGCTCACTGCTTTTCAGGAGGTCGAGGACAACCTTGCGGCCCTGCGGATCCTGGAGCAGGAGGCGGACGTGCAGGACGAGGCGGTAAAGGCGGCCGAGCAGTCGCTCGCGGTCATCACGAACCAGTACAAGCAGGGGACGGTAGCCTATCTCGCCGTAATCGTGGCCCAGACGATAGTGCTGAACAACAGGATAAGCGCAATGAATGTACTGGGCCGGCGGATGACCGCGGCGGTGCTGTTGATCGAAGCGATGGGCGGCGGCTGGCAGGCGTAGCGAGTTACCGAAAGTATAGCTGGTCCGGCGCGGGCGGCGTCTGAGGCGCAGCAATTACCGGGGTCAGCGCCCCCTCCACGGCAAAGCCGGATCGAGCCTCACCCTCCCAAAAAGCAAGATGCCGTCGCGCTTCGGTCCGCGACGCTTCGACGTACAAAGAAGTACGCCTTCGCTCCTCGGGTCTCGCGTTCACCGAATCTGCATCCTCATACTTGCCGCTATAGTCAGCCACTTAAAACTAATAATGCACAAATAATTAGAACGCATTGTTAAAGTGATTATAAGAGTTTGTCTTGCCCGCTTAGGCGCGGTCGGCGGTTGCTTGTTCTTTTGCTTCCGTCTCGCTCAGGCCCTGCATGAGGACGAAGAAGACGGGGACGAAGGGGATGGCGAGTAAAGTGGAGGCGCACATGCCGCCGAAAACTACGGTGCCGATTGCCCTTTGGCTGACAGCGCCTGCGCCGAAGGCGAAAAGGAGTGGGGCGACGCCCAGGATGAAGGCGAAAGAAGTCATGACGATGGGGCGGAAGCGGCGGTCCGTCGCTTCTATGGCAGCTTCTTTGACGGACATGCCTTCCTTGTGCAGGTCGCGTGCGAACTCTACGACCAGGATGGCATTCTTGCTCGCAAGAGCGATCATCAGGACCAGGCCGATCTGCGTGTAGAGGTTGTTGTCGTAGCCCCTGACGATGAGGCCGAGAAGGACGCCGACGAGCGCCATGGGTACGGCAAGGAGGACGGCCGCAGGGGAGGTCCAGCTCTCGTAAAGCGCAGCCAGGACCATAAAGACGAGCACAACGGAGAGGGCGTAAATGAAATAGGGCTGGTTGCCCACCTTTTTCTCCTGGTAGGAAGTGGCTGTCCACTCATAAGAAAAGCCGGAGGGCAGGGCATGTCCCGCGACCTGCTCCATGCTCGTGATCGCCTGGCCCGAGCTGAAGCCGGTAGCGGCAGAGCCGAAAATGGAGGCGGCCGGGTACAGGTTGTAGCGGGTAATCAACTCCGATCCCATGGTACGCCGCGCCTGGAGTATGCTGCCCAGCGGCACCATCTGCCCCTGCGCGTTCCTCGTATAAAGGTTGCCTATATCATCTACCGCTTTACGGTACGGGTCGTTCGCCTGTATGTATACCTGGTATATCTGATTGAATTTGTTGAAGAGGTTGACGAACGAGGAGCCGACGTAACCGGTCAGGGTCTGAAAGACGTTCCCCACCGGGACGTTGAACGCGAGGGCCTTGGTCCTGTCTATGTCGAGGTATATCTGCGGACTGTGGGCGTCGAAGGTAGTGGTAAGACCCTGAAGCCCCGTTGTCTTGTTGCCTGCCCCGACAAAGGAGGCGGTGGCTTCCTGTAAGGCCTCCAGCCCCGCGTCCCCCCTGTCTTCGACCATGATCTGAAAGCCCCCGGACTGTCCGAGCCCCCTGATGGGCGGCGGCACTACGACGAAGGCGATGGCGTCCTTTATTCCGGTCAGGTCGCGGTTGAGGCCGGAAATAATAGCATCCTGGTTAAGCCGGCGGCTTCGTTTGCTCCAATCCTCGTAAACGACGAAGACAGTGATATCGGTGGAGACATTAGCGCCGTCCAGGACGGAGTAGCCGCCTATATCGACCCAGCTTGCCACGCCGGGGGTCTTGTGAAGTATGGCCTCTATCTGATCGGAGACGCGCTGCAGCCTCGGCTGTGAGGCGGCGTCCGGCAGGCGGGCCAGGAGGATGGCGTACCCCTGGTCTTCAGTGGGGAGAAAACCTGTCGGGCGCCGGGTGAAAGCGAAGAATGCGACTGCGATGACAAGGCCGAATATGACGACAGAGAGGACCGGCCGGCCGACCATCCGCCTCACCATGCCCATATAGGGGCGCCTCATCCCCTCGTACATCCTCGTGAAACCCCTATTAAACCAGTTCGGCGGCTTCTGCTTCTTCTGGCGCAGCCAGAGTGCGCACTGGGCGGGCTTCAGCGTCAGCGCGTTGATAGCGCTGATGACCGAGGTGGCCGCAATGACCAGCGCGAACTGCTTGAAAATCTGGCCGGTTATGCCGGGCAGGAAGGCTGCCGGGCAGGAATACCGAGACAAGGGCCACGGTGATGCCCATGATGGGGCCTGTAAGCTCGCTCATGGCCTTGACCGCCGCGTCCCGGGGTGAAAACCCCTTCTCGATGTAGTACGAGCTGTTCTCGACGATCACTATAGCGTCGTCAACAACAATGCCGATGGCCAGCACCAGCGCGAAAAGCGTCATCAGGTTGATCGTGAAGCCGAGGGCTATCATTGCCCCGAAAGCGCCTACGATCGTGACGGGCACGGTAGTCGCGGGGACCAGGAGGGCCCTGAAATTTTGCAGGAAGACCATGATGACAAGGAGGACCAGTATACCTGCCTCGATGAGGGTCTCGTACACCTTCGACACGGACTCACGGACGAATTTCGTCGTGTCGAAGTGTATGCCGTATTTGAGCCCCTCCGGGAACTCCTTGCTCATCGAGTCCACCATCTTGTAGACGCTGTCCGCGACGGCGATGGCGTTCGCCTCGGGCAGTGCGAAGACAACGATCTCCGCAGACTTCTTGCCGCGGGCGCTGCTGTAAACGGCGTACGTCTGCTGGCCCAGCTCAACGTGACCGAGGTCCCGGATGCGGACGATCTGGGCGCTGGGGCCGCTGGTGTCGCTCTTCACTATGATGTCCTCGAACTGTCTCGCGTCCGAAAGCCTGCCGAGGCTGTTGATCGTAAGCTGGAACGCCTGCTCGTTGCCCGTAGGCGGCGCGCCGATCTGGCCTGCGGTGAGCTGCACGTTCTGGTCGCCTACCGCACTGAGGACGTCGGCGGTTGTCAGGTTGAACTGCCTGAGCCTGTTGGGGTCCAGCCAGACGCGCATGCTGTACTGGCCCGCGCCGAAGACCCTCACCAGGCCCATGCCGGGCAGCCTCGCAAGAGGGTACTGCATGTTGATCTGGCCGTAATTGGACAGGAAGACGGCGTCGTAGCGGTTGTCTTCCGAATAGAGGCTGACGACCAAAAGAATGTTCGTCGAAACCTTCTTAACGCTGATGCCCTGCAAGGTAACGCTGCCGGGGAGCTCGGCGAGTGCGGTGTTTACGGCGTTCTGCACGAGGGTGAGCGACTTGTCGAGGTCGGTCCCGATGTCGAAAGTTATAGTCAGCGTGTAGGAACCGTCGCTTCCACTGGTGGAGAGCATGTAAATGGAGCGTTCCACGCCATTGACCGCCTGCTCCAGGGGCACGCCTATCGTCTCTGCGACGACGGAGGCGCTTGCTCCGGGATACCTCGTCGTCACCTGTATGGTAGGCGGGGTGATGGGCGGATACTGCTCCACGGGAAGCCGGATATAGCTTATGACGCCGATGATGATGGTAATGATGGCGAGGACATTTGCCAGGATGGGGCGGTCGATGAAAAATGTGGAGATCACGGCTCTCGCCCGCCCGCCTTTTGCGGTGTCACTTTACGGCCGGGGATCGCCTTCTGAAGGCCCCTCGTGACGACCCACTCCTGGTTGGCGAGACCCTTCGCTATAACCCGCATGCCGTCAACTTCCGTAGCTACCGTGACGTACCTGCGCTCCACGGCATTGTCCGCGCCGACGACGAGCAGGAAGAAGCCGCGCTGGTCGGAGCCGACGGCTTCCTGCGGCACGAGGAGCGCCTTTTTCTGCGACAGCGGGACGCGGACCCTGGCGTAGGCGCCTGCCGCGAGAAGTCCTTCCGGGTTGGGGAATATGCTGCGCATCTGCAATGTCCCTGACGTAGCCGTCATGCTGATGGAAGCGAAGTCGAGCACTCCCTTGTAGGGGTAGCCCCGCTCGTTCATGGTGCCTATCAGGACAGGCCACTTTTCGGCCCGTGCCTTCCCCGGCCTCCATCGCGCGCCGGTCAGCCGGGCCAGATCGGATTCGCTGATCGTAAAATACGTATAGATGGGGTCGATCTTGTTGACCGTAGTCAGCACCGTCACCTCGCCCGACCCTACGAGGTTCCCCGGATCGACCAGCCTCCTGTCCACCCTGCCGTCGAAGGGTGAGCGCACTTCGGTGTACTCCAGGTTGAGGGCGGCCAGGTCGCGCGCCGCCCGCGCGCTCAGCAGGTTGGCCCTGGTGGAGTCCCTCTGGAACCGCCAGTTGTCTACGTCCGACTGGGCTGCCGCCTTGCGAAGGAAAAGCTCCGAGTAGCGGTTGAACTGCGCGGTGGCGTATTCGAGCTGTGCGGTCTGAAACGATATGGAAGCCTCTGCCTGCGCCAGGGCGTCCCGATAGGTGTTTTGCTGTATCACGAAAAGGAGCTGCCCTTGATGCACGAACTGGCCGTCCTGAAAAAGGACCTTCTCGAGGTAGCCGGCTACGCGCGCGCGGAGCTGGACGGTCAGGATGGCCTGCGTGCTGCCTGTCGTTTCGATGTAGTCGGTGACGAGGCGCTCGACCGGCTGGACGACCGTAACGGCCGGGGGCGGTGGCGGGGGCGGCGGTTTTCCTTTGCATGACGGCAGGAGGGCCGCGCAGAGAAGCACGGCCGCGACCCAGGGAAAAGCCCGGCGGCCCCGCGTGCGCTGCGTCCGTTTGTCTCCGGCGTCCGTCTGCCTCGTGCTCTTCATGGATGTCCCATCCCCTTGTGTCCTGCCAACGGGTGCTGCATAGCCTCTTGTCTTACCAGTCGGGCGGCCTCACAAGCAGGCGTTCCTTTTCCTGTACCGGCGGCGGCATATATGACGCAAATTCGAGCAGGTGCCCCCAGTTAGTCCGCTTCGCCATCGCCTGCGTGACCTCGGCAGGCACAATCTCCTTGCCTTCCCTTATCTGCCAGCCGCCGCCCAGGGCCCGGTATATAGCGACCAGGTTGGTCGCCACGGCGCCGAGCGTCGTTACGAAATTATCCTGCTCGGTCAAAACCGACTGCGAGCTGACGATTACCGTCGTGAAATCGGTCGTCCCGAATGTATACTGGTGGCTGCCCAGCTCCAGCGACCGCTGGGCCGCGCCCGTGCTGGTCGCGAGCAGCTCCGCCCTTTCCTGCGACCTTAAATAGGCCACGATCGCGTCCTCCACGTTCTGCTGGGCCGTAAGGACCGTGTTCTGATAAGTAGTAAGCAGCTCCTGGAAGCGCGCGTCCTGGAGGCGCACATTGTTGGTAAGCTGGCCGTAGTTGAGCACGTTCCAGGTAAGACCCGGCCCGACTACCCAGCTCCTGCTGCCCCACTGGAACGTCTCTCCGAGGCCCGACCGGCCGATGTTCGTGGAGAGGAAGCCGAAGTTCCCGGAGAGGGCGAAGGCGGGATAGAGATACGAGCGGGCTACGCCTATCTGAGCGCACTGCGCCATCGCACGGTACTCGGCGCTGCGTATGTCGGGCCGCCTCCTTATGAGGTCTGCCGGGATGCCGACGGTGACCTGCAACGGGGGGACCGGTATGTCCGACGAGCCGGAGAGCTCCTGCGTCAGGTTGGAGGGGGGCATACCCAAAAGTATGCTGAGGGCGTGTTTCGCCTGCTGTAGCTGGATCTGGAACGACGGGACCGTCGCCTGCGTTTCTTTGAGCTGGGTCATTGCCTGCGCCACTTCCCTGTCCGTAGCAGTGCCGAATTCCCTGCGCGCCTCCACCAACTTGAGGTTCTGGATCTGGGTATCGACGTTCTTGAGCGCGATCTCGATGCGCTTTTCGAACATCCGTATGGTTATGTAATTCGTTGCTACGTCGGCCGTGAGGGAGACGAGGGCGCTGTCGTAGTCTGCCACGCTTGCCAGAAGGCTCGCATCGGCCGACTCGACGCCCCGCCGGAACTTGCCCCAGAAGTCGATCTCCCAGTTGCCGCCGACCGTTATCTGGTCCTGCCAGTACGTACCGATAGCACTGCTCAAGAAGGTGCCGAAAGTGGAATGGCCGCTCAGGCCATCATACTGGAGGGAGGCGTTCACCTGCTGCTGTTGCGGGTAGAGCTGGCCTACCGCTATGCCGAGCTGCGCCCTTGCCTCCAGGACCCTGACCCCGGCGACGCGCAACTGAAGGTTCTGGCGGTAGGCGGTCTCGATAAGCCTGTCGAGTACAGGGTCATTGAATACCTGCCACCATGCCCGGTAATCGGCCGGGCTTACCGCCACCCGCTCCCCGTCCGCCTCAGTCCAGGCTTGGGCCAAAGGCGCCGGGGGCCGGACGTAGTCGGGCCCCACCTTGGCGCAGGCGCCCGCCAGCAGGAGAAGAATGGGCAGTACGGCCAAGGCGGCGCCGGGGTATGCTTTACGAGCCTCGAACTTCCCCAGACAACCGCCGTTTTCCAAGGAATTACCCGCCTTTCTTCAATTAAATCGGTAAGGGCCTGATCGATACGAGCGCCTGTAAATAAATCTAAGCAGGGGTTGCGGGAAAGCAAGGCAAGTCCGCCGGTTTGCCCGGTTTTTGGAAATTGAGTAGACATCACCTTCCGGCTATGATACAAATATAAGTGAAGCGTATCGCTTCATTTTGACTACCCGGAAAAAAGGTCGGTTTTTTGATGCGGCGTCTGTGGAGATGGCTGATCCCCCACATTCGGGTATGCCTAATTCCGATCACCATACTGCTGGTGCCACACACTAAGGCGACGCCCAGAAAGGTCAGGGTGCCGACTCTGGCCGTATATGCTTGTTTTGTCCTGGCGGTTGTCGGCTTCGGCTGTCTGGTCCAACTGGCCGCCCAGGCGCAATCGTACTACACGGCGCGCCTCAAGCTGCGGGTGCAGGCCCGCCAGATGCAATCCTCCCTCGATGCCCTGAAGAACACTGAAGACGAGGTGCGCGGGCTACTGGCGCTGCAGCCTCTTGGCGCCAAAGCGGCAGCGGGGCGCGAGGCCACCGGCGACATGATCGATATGAACGAGCTTACAAAACAGGTGCGCCGGGCGATAGATTCGATATCGTACCTGAAGGACTACGTCAGGACGAAGCGCGATTCTTTCTATGCCACGCCGGCCGGTCTGCCGGTCAGCGGCCCCATCACCTCGTTTTTCGGGCCCCGGTCGTCGAATGACGGCGGCCGGCGCATATCGGCCTTCCACCGCGGCATGGACATAAAGGCTTCAACCGGTACCCCGGTGCATGTGACCGCGGACGGGGTGGTCAGTTTTTCGGGTCAGATGAAGGGTAGCGGCAACATCGTCGTCGTCGAGCACGGCATGGGCTACAGTACCGCTTACGCGCACGGTTCCGCGAACCTGGTTAAGGTGGGACAGCGCGTAAAGCGTGGGGACGTCATAGTATCGTCAGGTTCTACGGGCCGCAGCACGGCGCCGCACGTTCATTATGAAGTTTGGAAGGACGGCAGCCAGATCGATCCGTTGTCACTCATGACCAGGAGGTGATCGATGTTTGCAAGTCGCCAGCCGGCAATAGACACCATGATCGGGGCGGGCAGTTTTATCAGGGGCGAGGTTACATCCAAGGGGACCGTACGGATAGACGGGACGTTAGAAGGGCGCGTAAGGGCGGACTGGGTCATCGTAGGCGAGTCGGGAGTCATCATGGGCGCCGTAGCGTGCAGGGGCATGATCGTGGGAGGCAAGGTCGAAGGGACAGCCCACGCGGGTGAGCTGGTGGACATCAAGACAACGGGTGCTTTCTCCGGCGATATCTATTCGCCGCGGCTGGCCGTCTCCGAGGGCGGCCTGTTCGAAGGCCATTCCTACATGAACAAGACCAGGGAGGCGGAGAACAGGGGCGTTCTCCCCTTTGTAGCGGAAAAATAGGCAGGCGGGGCAGGCGGCAGGAAAGTAGTCACGTCCCGGTACGCTCTTGCTGCGCGAGAAGCTCCAGGACGGCCTTGTTCCATCCTTCGGGGCCTACGCCGTCCGCCTTTATGAAGCCCCTGTTTTCGAGGTCCGGGTCGTAGGTCCCGTCAGGCCTCCGGACGATTACCGGCCTGTCCACCACCCGGAGCATCGGCAGGTCTGTAGGGCCGTCCCCCAGGGCGGCAAATGTTGTTCGATCCGTTGTTTTTTTGAAAAGGGCGCAGAGCAGGGAGACCGCCTTTCCCTTGTCGATTCCCCCCGCCAAGTGAAAGGGCCCCCGGCCGGATACGTGCAAGCCGGTGCGCCGGGCGGCTTTCGCAACCCTTGCCTGCGCCCTTCCGTTGCCTTCCAGGTAAAACGGCTCGTCGAATTCCCGCTCTTTTGCCATTACCGCCTCTTCGGGCGGAAGTCCGGTCGCAGCGGCTATCTCCGACGCGGACATGTCCCCGTAACCCCTCACGCGCAGCCCGTCTTCCCGAAATGCGGCCAGCGCCGAGCGCAGTCTGGCGTACGGCGCGCCCAGCCGTATTATTTCATAGCCCCCGGCTGTCTCTGCGGAACCCGCCGCCGGGAAATAGCCCTCCGGCACGTAAACCGCCCCGCCGTTTTCGGCAATGAAAGGATCGTGGTTGCCGAGCCTTATCCTGTAGCTCTCTATCTCGCGCCTTGTCTTGCTTGAGCAGATGACCAGGGGTACGGAGGCGCGCCGCAGTGCCTCAAGGGCCGGTGCAGCAGACAGGAACGAATAGGCGGCATCGAGCAGCGTCCCGTCGAGGTCCGTGAAGATTACGAGGCCCACAGGTATTAAATTAGGCCGCATCTGAAGGCGGGGCAACGCCCCCGGAACACCATTGACCGTAATGTTGCCGGTCCTTATATTGAGTTAGGCGCTTTCTTTCGCGCTAATCATTTTAAGCGGGGGAGGGGTGGGCGATTTCTACCAGTCCGGGACGATTGCCACGTTCCACAGGCTGGGCGGTCCGACAACCCTGGCCGCAGAAGCGCACCTCGAGGCGTGTGCACGGGAGCGCGGTACGGCCCTGGTTCTGCCCTCCCTGTACAAAGAGCTGAATGCACCGGCCCTGAAGAAGATTGTGGAAGAGCTGGGCCGGGTAAAGTATCTGCGGCAGATCATCGTTACCCTGGGGCCTGCATCTGCGGAGGAATTCAGACGCGCGCTCGAATATTTTTCCGTCCTGCCACAGGAACACAGGGTTATCTGGAACAGCGGGCCTGCAGTGAGCGAGATATACCGCGAGATAGAAGCGCGGGGCGTCCGCACAGGGGCGCCGGGCAAAGGAAGGTCCGTCTGGTTGGCCCTGGGCTACGTCATGTCCGGTCCCGACGTGCACGCCATAGCGCTCCACGACTGCGATATCGTCGGGTATGAAAGCGGCCTGCTTGCCCGTCTTTGCTTCCCGGTGACGAGCCCGAGCCTCGATTACGACTTCTGTAAAGGGTTTTACTCAAGAGTGACTGACAGGATGCACGGCAGGGTAACGCGCCTGCTCATGACGCCCCTCATCAGGAGCCTCCAGAAGATACTCGGCTACCTGCCGATGCTCGTCTATCTCGACAGCTTCAGGTACGTGCTGTCGGGCGAAGTGGCTATGGACAGCGACCTCGCCCGTATCAGCAGCATACCTTCGGACTGGGGCTTCGAGGTGGGGGTGCTTGCCGAAGCTTACCGGAACACGTCGCTGAGGCGCATATGCCAGGTGGATATTGCCGAGGCCTACGAGCACAAGCACCAGGAGCTTTCGAAGGACGACCCGTCAAAGGGCCTGCACAAGATGGCCGTCGATGTCTGCAAGTCCGTTCTGCGCACGATAATATCGGAAGGGACCGTCTTGCAGGACCGGTTCTTCAAGACCCTGCTGGCCACCTACCGGAAGACCGCCGAAGATATGCTGAAGAGATATGAGGACGACGCCTCCATGAACGCCCTGGAATTCGACCGGCTTCAGGAATCCCTGGCTGTCGAAACGTTTTCGGACTCCATAACCGAGGCGGCGGACGAGATCATGGGAGACCCACCCGGTACGACTATGATCGAAAGCTGGGACAGGGTGACGTCCGCGATGCCCGGCATACTCGGTAAAATAAGGGCCGCGGTGGAGGCGGACAACAGGTGAGGCGGCCTGTCCTGCGGGGAAGCCGGCCCATCGGCCGGAAGAAGTGATGAAGAACAGTGTCCTGCGTGAAGAAGCACTGAAAAAGGTGCAGGAGATAGGCCATGCCGACATAGTAGTCGGCATACCGAGTTACAACAATGCAGGCACTATACGCCATGTCGTCGATAGGGTCCGTGCCGGGCTCGCCGTCTATTACCCGGTTGCGAGGTCGGTGATCGTAAACGCAGACGGCGGCTCTGTGGACGGGACGCCCGGCCTGGTGGAACAGGCGCGCGCGGCAGAGGCGGACCCTGCGCCCGGCCGGCCCGGAACGTTCACGATGTCCACCCCGTACCAGGGCATACCGGGGAAGGGGAGTGCGGTGAAGGCGATTTTTGAGCTGGCCTCCGACCTCGGGGTGTCGGCCTGCGCGGTGGTCGATGCGGACTTGCGGAGCATCACCCCCGAATGGATAGGGTCCCTGATCGGTCCGGTGACGGACGGCGGCTTCGATTACGTAGCGCCTCTTTACAGGAGGCACAAATACGACGGCACCATCACGAACAGCATAGTCTATCCCCTGACCAGGGCGCTCTACGGGAAATGCGTGCGGCAGCCCATAGGCGGCGATTTCGGCTTCTCCGGCCGTCTCGCGCGGTTCTATTTGTCGAAGGGCGACGTGTGGGAGTCGAACGTGGCCCGCTTCGGGATAGACGTATGGGTGACGACTACGGCTATCGCCGAGGGCTTCCGCGTTTGTCAGTCGTTCCTGGGGTCGAAGATACACGACCCGAAGGACCCTGTCGCCCATCTCTCGACGATGCTCTATCAGGTCGTCGGCGCTGCTTTCGATCTGATGGAGACCTACGCGAGCGTCTGGAAAGAGGTCGTGGCTGCGGAAGAGGTGCAGACGCTCGGCGTCGTCCGCGAGACGCCGGTCGAGCCCGTGGCGGTCAACGTACGGGCCATGATAGAGAGGTTCAGGCTTGGGACGCAGGAGCTTGCCGACCTGTGGCAGATGATCCTCGGCGAAGAGATAGTGTTGTTCCTCAGGCGGCTGGCGCTTTTGGACGAGAAAGACTTTTCGCTGCCCGACGACCTCTGGACCGAGATCGTTTACAGGTCGGCGATCAGCGCCCACCGCGAGGTCATCAATAAAGAGCACCTGTTGAAGTCGCTTACGACCCTTTATATGGGCAGGACGGCTTCTTTTGTGATCGATACGCGCGATGACGATATCGCCGCGGTGGAAGAGAGGATAGAGCGGCTCTGCCTGGCCTTCGAGGAGAAGAAATCCTTCCTCGTAAGCAATTGGGGGCCGAATGAGGAGGTGTCCTCATGCACGAAGCAGGATGGGGGATGATGGAGATGGGCGCAGTTTTCTACAGGAGGCTTATAGAGTTCCTGCCGAACCTCCTGGTTGCCCTCGTACTTTTTGCGGCGGGCCTGGCCCTTGCAAAACTCCTGGCCTTTATCGCCCTGCGGGCCTTGAGGGCCGTCAACGTTGACAGGTTCTGGAACAGCGCGGGCATCAGGGAGGTCCTGGCGCGCGGAGGGGTCAAAAGGCCCGTCTCTGCCGAGCTGGCCCGCCTCGTCTCCTGGCTGACCGTCCTTATCTTCGCAGTAATGGCACTGAACGTGCTCCACGTGGCGGTAATCGACGCAGTGCTCGCCCGGTTCTTTCTTTACCTGCCGAATGTCTTCGCCGCTCTGCTGATACTGACGGCCGGCCTGGTCCTGGGTAATTTCCTGTCCAGGGCCATACTCATCACGCTGGTCAACAGCGGCGTGCGGGAGGCGCGGCTCCTGGCGCGGGCGGCGCGGGTAGCAATTGTCGTTTTTGCCGTCACGATGGCCCTGGAGCAGCTCGACATAGGTAGATTGTCCGTGCTGATCGCTTTCACCATCATATTCGGCGGCGTCGTACTCGCGCTCGCCCTGGCCTTCGGGTTTGCAGCGCAGCCGTATATCAAGGCGTACCTTTCGAGGAAAATCGGAGAGGGAAGGGAGGAAGGTGAGGACCATATCGATCCCCTGTAACATGGTCTGCACGGCGCCGGCGCATATCCGTTCCCTTGCATCGCGGCGTTACATAGGATATGTTTTAAAAAGGCCATATGCGAACCACGAACGGTATGGGCGAAAAACAGTTTTCCTTCTACACCATCATGGGGCTGGTGATCCTCCTCGGTTACCTTTGCTACCGCATCCTGCTGCCCTTCCTCGCCCCCTTGAGCTGGGCGGTTGTTTTCTGCATAGTTTTCTTTCCGGTCTACCAGATAATACTCAGGTTCGTCCGTTTGCGGTCACTGGCCTCAACGTTGACCGTCATCCTCGTCTGCATCCTTATCCTCGGTCCGTTTTCATATTTCGCCTACGTCCTGACGGTCGAGTTGGCGAACATATCCACCGGGCCGATAGAAATGAAGTCGGTTGCGGACCTTTTCAACCATCCTGTCGTAAGGCAGGTAACGGACAAGGTACTCTCCTTCTCCGGCGTGAGCCAGGCCGAGTTCCAGGCGTCGGTCCTCTCCGGCCTTGCCTCCTTCGGAAAGCGGGTGCTCGAATATGTGCCCGGCAGGCTGGGCGACGTTATTGGAGTGGGCTTCAACTTCCTGCTCATGATTTTTTCTCTCTTTTTCTTCTTCCAGGACGGCCCCTATCTCCTGGGCCGCCTGAGCGATTATCTGCCCTTTTCGAAGCCGCACAGGGAAAGGCTGACGAAGCAGGTAAAAGACATCGTCATCTCCACGATCTACGGAGGGATAGTGGTGGGCCTGGCGCTGGGCTGCGTCGGGTCGCTGGCCTTCGGCCTCGTGGGTCTTCACGCACCCGGCATCTGGGGGATGGCTATAGCGATCTCTTCGTTCGTTCCCATTGTGGGATCGGCCGTCGTCTGGATACCGGCGATACTCTGGCTTCTTTTCCATGCATCGTTCTCGAAGGCGATTATCCTCTTTCTGGTCGCGACTTTCTCAACTGCGGTGATAGACAATATCATAAGGCCGGTCATCATCGGCAACCGGCTGAGGATGCCGCTTCTGGCCATATTCTTCGGGGCCCTGGGCGGAGTCGAGTTCTTCGGACTCATAGGCCTGGTTATGGGGCCGCTCGTCCTGGCAGTCTTCATCTCCATAATCGACATATTCAGGCACGAGGAGGGGAAGGATGACTAATGGCGCGCGCGTGATCGCAGTGCCCGTCCTTGTCACGTCCGCCGCGTCGTTCGCGCTCCTTGCCGTAAGGGCTGCCTCAGTCAGGTGTTTTAAAAAATGGGCCGGCGGGACCGAGGGCCGGTTGAACCTTTATAAGCCCGTCTGGCACGCGCTGTCGACACCGTCCGTATACTGGTGCATCGCCGCGGGCCTCTACTTCGGCATGGCCGTCTCCGACCTGCCGGACAAGTACGTCTTCTACGTGACCCGGGCGATATACGTGATCCTTGTGCTCTCGGTGAGCCTCGCGGTGGCGAACATGGTCGGCGGGGTTTTTGCTGCCGAGGTCCAGAAGCTGGGCATTCCGATTTCTGCGACCGGCCTGGTCAGCGCGGTGCTGAAAGGGGCGGTGATCATCACGGGGGCAGTAATCATCCTCGGCATGCTCGGCATCTCCATAGCGCCGCTCCTCACTGCAATGGGCGTCGGCGGCCTTGCCGTGGCCCTCGCACTCCAGGATACGCTGGCGAACCTCTTCGCGGGTTTTCACCTGCTTGTCGAGAAGTCGATACGGGTGGGCGACTTCGTAAAGCTCGAGTCGGGGCAGGAAGGGTGCGTCGAGGACATCACCTGGCGGACGACCAGGGTAAAGACGCCGGCAAGCAACACGGTCGTGATACCGAACAAGAAGCTGGCGCAGAGCGTAGTTGTCAACTATTCGCTTCCAGCGGAAGAGATGGGGATCTCGCTGGCCGTTCACGTGCCCTACGGGGCCGATTACGATAATATCGAGTCGCTGCTCGTCGAAGAGGCGAAGAAGGCGGCCTCCGAGCTGCCGGGGCTCGTCGAAGGGCAGGCCCCTTCCGTCAGTTTCGATTCCGCCGAGAGCTGGGTCGAATGCTCGCTCAATCTTTCGGTGAAACGGTTTATTGACCAGTACGGCGTAAAAAGCGCGTTGCGAAAACGCATCCTCCGAAGGCTTTCCATTGAGGGAATAGAAACAGTGTTCCCCACAAAGACGGTTTATGTGAAGGAGGCCCGCGATGGAAGGACAGGTACCTCCGTTCGATTTCCAGCAGACGATCAGCATCCTCAAGTCGACAGGAAAGAAAGCCAGTAACGCGCGCGAGCTCAGGGAGGGCATCTCCTTAGCAAGCGACGTAGCTATCTTCCACCACACCTATCAGTATTTCCTGAAGGGGCACGTACTCGAATATACCAACGACTTCTCCCACTGGGCGGGGGAGAGCCTTGAAGAGAGCATCCTCTCGGAGCACCTGTCGAACATCGACCCTTACAGCTTTAAATCGATCGGCGACGTGCGCAAGGAGCTGCTGCGCGTCATCGACCGGTACCTGGAGCAATTTCCGGAGCCGCGGTCGGTGATGCCCGGCGAGGAGTTCTATTTCAACGAATCGGTCTCCTTCATATTTTACGAGGGGGTGAGGGTGCGTAATCTGGCCGAGTTCTTCATGGCACTGAAATACGTCGATTCGGGGTGCGTCTATTTCCACTTCTACGAGGCCAGGAGCCGCATTAACGCGGAGACGGACGACTTCTCGAAATGGTTCGAGGAAGGCCTGGGCAAGGAGGGGCTTGCCCGGAAGGTGAGGTCGATAGACCCGTTCATGCACAGCATCGAGGGCATCAGGGAGATCATCAGCGACCTTGTCGAGCGTGAGCTGAAGAGCGACATGGAAGGGGGCATATCATGATATCCCGTTATGCCGGCATCGCGCCAAAAGGCGATCTGCTGCTGATTAGAAGGCTGTGCGAAAAGTTCAACGGCAAGCGGTTCCTCAACGTGAACTCAACGCGCGAGGGTGGCGGCGTAGCCGAAATACTACAGAGGATGGTGCCGCTCCTCGACGGCATGGGCATCGAGGCTAAATGGGAGGTCATCGAGGGCGACCCGTTCTTCTTCGAGATCACGAAAAAGATCCACAACGCCTTGCAGGGCAACAGCGAGAATATTACGGAGGCCATGTGGGAGCATTACTTCGAGGTAAGCAAGCGGAACTCGGAGACATTGGACCTGGAGGCCGACCTGGTACTCATACACGACCCGCAGCCTGCACCTCTTATTGAGTTCCGGAAAGGGGGACACTGGGTCTGGCGATGCCACATCGACGTGTCGGAGCCGCAAAAGGTGATATTCGATTTCCTCAGCTTCTATGCACGTAAGTACGAGAGCGCCGTTTTCTCCATCCCCAGGTTCTCGAAGGCCCTTGGCATCGACGAGTTCATCATACCGCCTTCAATCGACCCGGTGAGCGAGAAGAACAGGGACCTGACGCGAGCAGGAGATCGATGAGACCCTCGACAGGTTCGGCATAGGCACGGACAGGCCCATACTTCTGCAGGTGTCGAGGTTCGACCGCTTCAAGGACCCCACGGGCGTGATCCAGGCGTACCGCATGGTGAAGAAGTACAACGACTGCATCCTCATCCTGGCGGGCAGCCCGGCAAGCGACGACCCTGAGGGCGGGCAGGTGCTGGCAGAGGTGAGGGAATACGGGAAAGGGGACCCGGACCTGCGCATACTCCTTCTGCCGCCGTTCAGCGACAAGGACATAAACGCGCTTCAGCGCGCAGCCGACGTGATTCTTCAGAAATCGCTTCGCGAGGGCTTCGGACTGACCGTGTCGGAGGCGATGTGGAAGGGGAAGCCCGTAGTCGGCGGGGCGGCGGGCGGGATTCCCTTGCAGATCATCCACGGGGTCACGGGGTTCCTCGTCTATTCAATAGAGGGCGCCGCCTTCCGGATCCGCCAGTTGCTGAACGACCCGGAGATGGGAAGGTCGATAGGCACGGCGGGGAGGGAGTACGTGAGGAATAATTTTCTCATCACGAGGCAGATGCGCGATTATCTGTCGGTATGGTATTTCCTCGACCACGGTAGACAGAATGTACTGCGCGTTTAACGCGTAGTACATAGGGCATATATCCCGGCCTTCCTTACTCGTCTAATAACTAGTTACTTTGACTGTATGATTAGTTATAATCTTCATGATTTGATTCACGGAATTCTATACTATCTCTATCAGAAGCGCCTTATCCGCAAGATCAAGAGGCGTGCGTTGCCTACGCACCTTGGTCTTATCCTGGACGGCAACCGCCGTTACGCCAGGGAGATGCGGCTCGATGACGTTGCCGACGGCCACAGGGAAGGGGCCCGGCGGCTCGACGACGTGCTTCAATGGTGCGCGGACCTGGGCGTCAGGATCGTCACTATCTGGGTGCTTTCACCCGAGAACACGAACAGGAGCAAGGACGAGGTCGACTCCCTATACGCCATCATCAGGGAGAAGATGGAGGACCTGAGCCACAACCCAGTTATAGCGAAGAACAGGTTCAGGATAAAGGCGTTCGGCAAACTGGACGGCCTGCCGGCCGATCTTCAGGAGGCGATATCGCGGTGCGAGGCGTCGACCGGGAAATTCGACCGGCATATGCTCAATATCGCCGTCGGGTACGGCGGCAGGGAAGAGATCGTTGAAGCGGCCAAGAAGGCGCTGATGGATAAGAAGGCGTCGTCCGTGCAGGAGCTTATCGACGGCCTGAGCGTGGAGGATATCGCAAATAATCTGTATACGTGCGGCATCCCGGACCCCGACCTTATCATCAGGACGAGCGGCGAGGTACGCCTCTCGGGCTTTTTGCTCTGGCAGAGCGCGTACAGCGAGTTCTATTTTTGCGACGCCTTATGGCCGCTTTTCAGGAAGATCGATTTCCTGAGGGCAATCAGGAGCTATCAGCACAGGAACAGGAGATTCGGAAAGTGATTGCCTTCGGGAAAACTATGACCGCCGGGACAGGACGGGGAGCGGCGGCGCGCGCATGAGTGAAGACCAGGGCAAATCACTGTTTCAGTCCCGGACCGTAAAGATATTGCTTGCGGTCCTGGCCGCGCTTCTGATCGGCCTCATCTTCTATATATACCTGGAAGGGGTGTGGAGGGACATCTTCCACTTCTTCAGGTATTTCTTCGAGGGCAGGAAGCTGAAGGTCTTCCTTGCCTCATTCGGCCCGTACTCGGCGGTCGCATTTACGGTCCTTCAGATAGTCCAGGTGGTCGTGGCCCCGATACCGGGGGAGGTTACGGGCTTCGTGGGCGGCCTTCTCTTCGGCAAGCTGTACGGGACGCTCCTTTCAACGGTCGGCTTGACCATAGGCGCGGTCCTCGCTTTTTACTTTGCCCGTTCGCCTCGGCTCGGACTTCGTCCGCAAGATAGTCAAGCAGGAATATTTCGACCGCTTCGATTCCTTCATGTCCTCGGATAAGGCGCGGAACATAACGTTTGTCCTTTTCGTCATACCGGGTTTCCCCAAGGACTCCCTCTGTTACCTTCTCGGCCTTACGCGGATGCGGTACCTCGATTTGATACTCATGAACGTTTTCGGCCGCCTGCCCGGCACCTTCCTTCTATGCATGCAGGGGGACGCGATCAGGAACGGCAAGTTCGGCTCGTTCTGGGTGATCTTCGGCGGCAGCCTCGTCCTTTCGACCTGCCTCTATTTCGGGAGAGACGCGATCGTCCGGCTCCCTGGCTCGCTCAGGAGACTTTTTAGACCAAAAGAAGGGCGATAAGGACGGCGAGGGCCAGCCGGTAATAGGCAAAGACGTCCAGGGAGTGCTTCCTCAGGTAACCGATCAGGAACTTCAGGCTCGCCACCCCGAAAACAAAAGCAGAGACAAGGCCGGCAAGGTAAAGAGAAAGCTGCTGTCCGCCGAGGACTATGTGGCGGGCCTCGTAGAGGGAGACGCCGAGCACGATAGGTATGGAAAGCAGAAAAGAGAAATCGACCGCGTCGCTCCTCTTGAGACCGAGTAGCATGGCGGCCGTTATGGTTATGCCGCTCCTCGATATGCCGGGCACCAGGGCTATGGCCTGGGCAATACCGATGATGAAGGCAAGGCTGTACGAGATATCGCCCTCGCCGCCCGCTTTCTGTCTGTGCACCCGTTCTGCGGTCAGCATGAGCAATGAGACGGCTATCAGGGTGAAAATGGCTATATAGGGAGCGCGAAGCTGCTTCTCTATAACATCCTTGAAAAGCAACCCCAGGATCGCGGCAGGCATCGTCCCTACGATGAGCTTCGGTATCAGGCAGTATCGTAAGGCCCCCTGCTGCGCCATGTGGAAGTCGTCGCCGTATGACGTTCACGAGGCGGCGCGCATAGACTGCCAGCAGGGCCAGCAGCGTGCCGAAGTGGAGCATCACGTCATAAGTGATGCCATGGACGTTCCCCTCGTCGATCTTGAAGATCCAGGGCACCACTACAAGGTGCGCACTGGAGCTTATGGGCAGAAATTCCGTAACGCCCTGGATGGCGCCCATTACTACGCTCTCGATTGTTGTCATCTGGTTTCCCCGGGCGGATGGAAGTTGAACCCGACTTCCATGAGGTCCGTGTTGAGTGAAGCCGGGATGGGCGGTAAAGCGTCTATGGAGCGGAGAGCCCTGGCGATCGATTCGTCGTATGCCCTGTTCCCTGACCGTTGCTCGATCGTCCAGTCCGTAATGCGGCCGTCCCGCCTGATCTTGATGGAGACGACCGTCAGGAGCCCCTTGCCCAGCGTGATGTTAGGGGAGTGCCAGCTTTCCTGTATCTTCTCCCAGATGTCCGCGTAGTATTTTTGAAGGACCGGATCGACAGGGCCGGAAGGCGTTCCCGCCCCCGATATGCCGGGCATTCTTCCGGGTGGGCCTTCCTTCTTGCCGGCAATATCGATGTACTGGCGCGACTTAAGCTCCCTGATCCGCTGGTCGAGGGTCCTTACCTCGTCCTTTGTAAGGGGCGCATCCTTCTTCTTGACCGGCGCAAGGGTTTTCTCCTTCGGCCTGGCGACGACCCTTTCCTTCTCCGCGGGTTTTTTCGGCTCCGGCTTCTTTATATTCTTTACGGGCTCGGGCGGTGCTTTTACAGGCGCGGCCGGGGCCGCCTTGGGAATACTCGCGCCTATGTCCCCGACGAGGTTTACCGAGTAATAGGACATGTCCGGTCTTTTGAACGATTTCTTAAGGGGTATGCTGAATGCCCCGATGAGGAAGACGTGGAAGATCGCCGAGGCGATCAGCATCTTGTACCAGTTTTCTTCTCTCATGTCCCGTTGAGGGGGTGTGTGACGATGTTGACCTTCTCCACCCCTGCCTCCCTGATGATGCCCATGCAGGAGACGACAAAGCCGTACGGGACCGAGCTGTCGGCTTTCAGGAAGATTTCCTTGTCGGCCTTGTTGGTAAAGAGCAACTGCATCGCGGCCTTGAGATCTTTCACATCGATCGTCCTGTTATTGAGTATGAGCACCTGGTTCTTGGTGATCGTTATCACCTGGACGTCTTCCTTGGAGGGAAGGGGCTTGGCAGTAACCTTCGGGAGGTTGATCGGAAGCCCCTGCTGCATCATGGGCGCGGCGATCATGAAGACAATCAGCAGCACGAGCATGACATCGACCAGGGGGATGATGTTGATCTCCGAGAGGACGCCTTTCGAATGTTTCGGCCCTGTCATCATCGGCTGATAAGATTGACAATGTAGGCAGAGGCGCTTTCCATCTTCACGGAGACGCCCCTAAGTCTGTTGATCAGGTAATTGTATGCTAAGACCGCCGGGATGGCGGTTGCGAGTCCGAGCGCGGTCGTTATCAGGGCCTCGCTGATACCCGGCGCCACAACGGCGAGGCTCGTGGTGCCCCTTACGCCTATCTCGCGGAAGGAATCCATGATGCCCCATACGGTGCCGAACAACCCGATAAAGGGGGCAGTATTGGCCGTAGTGGCAAGGAAGGCGAGGCGCTTCTCCAATCTCTCCGTCTCTTCCGACATCGCCACCTTCAGCACACTCTCCACCGCAGGAAGGCAGTCGGCGCCCAGCCTGGCATTCTCCTTCTCCCCCTTATCCCTGATTGTCACCTCTTTGTATGATGCGATCAGGAGCTTGTAGAAGGGGCTGTCCGGGTCCTCGGCGTACATGGCGGCAAGCCGCTTGAAGGAGTCGCTGTCCTTCGCCACCTGGAGGAACTTCATGCCCTCCCTCTCCGCTGCGCTCAACTGGCGCCATTTGAAAAAAATGATCGTCCAGGAGACTACGGAGAAGAAGAGCAGGATGAGGACCACCGCTTTTGCGACGGGCCCGGCCGAGAGGACGAGGCCCGTTAAACCGCCTGTATACACGTTTATGTCTGCGATTCCCATAATGTCCTATGATATCTCAACGGCTCTGCATTGTAAAGAAAAAACCCCCTGGGGGGGCCCAGGGGGAAAGGGGAGTAATTATGAGAAGTTGCATATTAATAGGTTTAGCGTTGCCGGCAACTGCCTTTGTGCAATTAGGCACTTACCGAGCCGCCCAAATCCTTTACTTTCCGGACCCGGACCCGCTTGCGTATGCCGCCTGTGTCAGCGCCTTTCCACCTAACAACGGTGTGTTGTGAATAATGTTACATACGCTTTGTATACAATATTACTTTTCGGGATGGCTGTCAAGAAGAAATTTTCTTTTTTCGAACGAACTGTTTTTACTATGAAAACAGGCTATTAAAAAAGGGCCGGCGGCGGCTCCGGCCGCCTGTCGGGGGTCCTTCGGGCTTGCCTGCTGACGGGGTCCTGTTATGTGCCCTGCCGGTGCGGGTGTTATAATATCTTTGGGCCGGTAAAGACATCCAAAGGAGGACCGCATGAAGATAGCTGCGATAGTGGGCAGCCCCAGGGGCATGAAAGGCGCGACAGGCAGCCTGATGAAGCTCGTCGTGCAGGGGGCGGAGGAGGCAGGGGCCTCCATCGAGGTCTTTGCCATAAAGGGGCAGGAAGTGAAGCCGTGCAAGGCATGCGATACCTGCCACAAAATCGGCTCCTGCCCGCAGAAGGATTCGTTCGGCGCGATAAAGAAGGCAGTCGATGAAGCGGACGGTATAATCCTTGCGACGCCGAATTATATATCCCATGTCAGCGCGCAGTTAAAGGCATTCATCGACCGCTGCTGCGGCGCGGTCCACCTTCAGGGGTTCGAGGGGAAATACGGCGCTGCTGTCGTGACGTCCGGGGGAGGGGACGAGGCGCCCATCGCCGAGTACATGAACCAGTTCCTTGCCGTGTGCGGGGCTGTCCCGGTAGGCTCCGTCTGGGCGACCATGGGACAAATCGAAGGACATGACTTCCCTGCCGGGACGCGGGAGAAGGCGCTTGAGCTGGGCCGGAAGCTCGTAATGGCCTGGGAAGCGCAAGAAGGCTCTCCGGATTACGCCTGGCTTACCCTCAAGTTCAAAGAGCGCATGAGGTCGCTGGTGACGTGGCGCAAGGAAGAGTGGCCTTACGAGTACGAGCACTGGAAGGCGCACAAAGGGGTGAAGGAGGACCGGCGCGTTAAGTAAGCGTGATCCCGATATCGGCGAACAGGCCGATAGCCCCCCAAGCAAAAAGAAGGCCGCGAATTTATCCCTCGTCCGCCAGTCCTTCGCCGTTCGGTTGCGGCTTTTCCCGCCCGGTATCGAGAAGGTGCGCCGGCAGGAAAAAGATCGTGGCGATAAGGGTCGGCACCACGGCGCTCGCTATAACCGTTGCAACGAGAAAAGAGTATTGTCCCCGCGTCACGATACCGTGGGCGAGCCCGAAGAGCGCCGAGATCGTCCCGAACGTCAATCCCGTGGACATGAGAAGGGTGTAATACCAGCGCTCGTTGCGGTCCTGCCTGAACGGCCGGATCACAGGGTAAAGGCCGAAGATTTTGGAGAAGCACCTTCGCAGCCAGCAGCGCGAGGAAGACGAGGGGCGCGGAAACCAGGGCCCCGATGGAGACGAGCATGCCCGCCCGGAGGAAATAGAAGGGCGTAAGGAAACCTATGGTCAGCGTCCTCATGCGGCGTATCCAGAGGTCGTCCTTTCCCGCCCTCGGCGCAAGCACCATGCCCCCTATGTAGGCCGGGAGCACGCCTTCGCTGCCCGCCCACAGGGCAAGAGCCCCCAGACCGAACAGGACCAGCATGCACCCATTTCGTCCTGTATGGCGGCCGTGCGGTAGGCATAAATGCGCGTCATCAGGCTGGTTACGGAAGGACAGAAAGGCCAGGACGACCCCGCTGACAGCGACAAAGACCAGTGTCTTGTATGTGAACGGCGCGAAGAGCAGGCCGAGGGCGATGACCGTGCCAAGGTCGTTGATGAAGCAGGCACCCAGGATGCCTTTACCGAACTCGGTCTTGTTGAGGCCTGTCTCCAGCATGACTGCGTAGACGACCGCCATGGAAGTCGTGGAAAGAGCCACCCCGCAGAGGAGGCTCGCCTGGTAATCCCATCCCAGGCAATAACGGGCTACGGCCGCGCAGCCGAGGAAGGGTGCGAGGAACCCGACAAGGCCGACCACCGATACCTCCTTTACTTTCGTCCGCAGCGCGTCCGGCTCGAGTTCCGCCCCGGCGAGGAATGTCAGCAGGATGGCCCCGGAGGAGGCGAGGAACCGCAGCCATTCGATGTTCATACCCAACGCTTCTGGCTTTGCGAACAGGCCCGCCATGCCGCCTGCCGCAACGCCCACGCAGATCTCGACGAGGGCGATGGAAATGCGCAGGTGATAAGCGATTATTGCTGAGATAACAGCAAGGCCAAGCCAGACCGAGGCGATGACGAAAATGTGCTCCATGATGAAGTCCCTCCTCAACGATAGATTGGCCAGGATGAAGGCAACAAAAAACCCGTCGCGCAACGGGTCGGGAACAGCCGGAATAACCCTACCGCAGCGCACGCCTTCACGGTAGGAGTCATCAGCCCGGCCTAAAGGCAGTTATCAGGGGACTCCATCCCCAAGAATGTCAGAATATTTTAGTCGATGCGCCCGGATAAATCAACCCTGAGCCCGCTCCCGAGAGGCGTTCCTTACCGCTTGCCCTTGTAGCCGAACCTCTCCTCGAATATGGGGGCGATCAGGTTGTCCACAGGCGCGTAGTCGTCCGTCATGACTATCGAGTGGCGCTTGGTCATGAGGTCCTTCATCAGGGCGTCCGAGACGAGGACCGATTTCGCGTTGTCGCTGGTTCCCCTGTTTCAGCCAGGCGTCGAACTTCTTCATGTCCCGTCCGCCCTTCGTCGCGGCGACGATGAACGTGCTGATGCGCAGCGTTCTCGAAATCGGGGCTGATGGAGAAGAGGTAGACGTTTTCAGGGCCGAAGACCTCTCCGAGCGTTCTTATGTAAGAAGGGAGAAAGGCCCCTTTCTGAAAGTTGTCTATGATGTTCGACATCAGGATGCCGTTCTCGTTCATGATAGAGTCGAGCTGTTTTATGAACTCTTTCGTGGTCAGGTGGTAGGGTATGGAAATGTCGTTAAACGCGTCCGTCATGATTACGTCGTACTTCTCCTTGCAGTTCATGACGTACCACCGCCCGTCCGTGTTGAATGTCCGGATGCGCGTATCCTTGTGGAGGCCGAATTGGTTGTAGACGACGTTGGTGACCTCCGGGTCTATCTCTACCACGTCGACGTGCGACTTCGGAAAAGTCATCTCCATGTAGCGGGGGAACGTGTAGCCGCCGCCCCCTATGGACAGGGTGCTGAAGTTGCTTTGCGGCTCGTACATCCATTTGAGGATCTCGCCGTATATCCGCTCGTACTCGTACTCGATGTGCAGAGGATCTTGAAGGTTTACGTAAGAGTGGATGAGGTGGTCGAGTATCAGTGCCTCGACGGGGGTTTTCTGGTCCCTGCCGTGCGTCTTCGTCACCTTAATCGTGTAATAGTCGCTCTCCTTGTAGAAATACGTGGGGAAATTAACCGGCATCCTGTACGCCCACATGTAAATGGGCGCCAGCGAGACGGCGCAGAGGACGACGATCACGGTGAACAGGGACTTGCGCGTGAAAAGGCGGCCCGCGAAAATGGCGGCGAGGATGAGGATGATGCCCATCGTGAAAATGATGTTCCGCGTGCCCATCCAGGAGATAAGCAGGAACCCCGTTGCAAAGGTGCCTATGATGGCCCCGAGGGTCGAGAATGCGTAAATCTTCCCTATGACGTTGCCTGCCTTATTGAGGCTCTGGAGGGTGAGCCTGACAACGACGGGCGATATCGTGCCGAGTATGCAGCCGGGTATGAAGAAGATGATGGCCGTAACCGTGAAGATGCGCCACATGAGGGAGAAGGGGAAAGGGTAGGCGGCGACCATGTTCGTGAGCGGTATGATGCAAAGGGCTGCGATGCCCGAAAGCAAAAGGAGCAGGCCCAGCGTGCTCCTGCGCGGGTAGCGGTCCACGAGCTTGCCGCCGATGTAGGCGCCTATGCTGATGCCGGTCAGAATGACCCCTATGATGCTCGTCCACGTATAGAGGGAGACGCCGACGAAAGGCGCCAGGATACGGCCGGCGACCATCTCGATGACGAGCGAGCAAAAGCTGGCAATAAAGGTAACGATATACGCTTCGAGCAGGCTCATTGGGAAAACACCTCGCGTCAGGGATTAACGGATGCGATTATTTTGTGTAGATTAGGCGCAATTTGTCAATTTTTTATTGAGTGTTTGTGAAGGGAGCTACCAACCTGACCCCAGGGAAATAAGTCTGATACCTTGACGCGTCCCTCGTAATCAAGGCCATTCCTGCCACTGCCGCGTGGGCCCCTATGAAAAAGTCGGGAAGAGGCGAGGTCTTCTTTCCGCCCGATTGGCGGTATTTCAGAAAGCACTTGCCGGCCAGAAAGGCAGCGTCCCAAGGCAGAGGGTCGCGCCGGAACAACTCTCTCCTCAACGTATTTTCCAGGTCTTCAATCCTATCAAAACCTATCGATACCTCGGCATAGATTATGGGATTGATAACCAGGATACCGCCCCACTCCTCTACTGCCTTGGCCGACCAGGACGCCCAGTGCTTGTCTTCAGTAACGATATCGAGAATAACGTTGCTGTCTACGAGGGCCTCCAAGTCATCCCCTCGTGAGTTTCATGATCTTGTCTGTGCTGAGGCGCGTGGTGGCCCTGCCCCTCATCTTTTTCACAAGGACATGGCGCCGGGCCGGCTTATCGATCCTTGTAAGGCAAACCTTTCCATCAGGCTGTAGCTCGAATTCCACTTCCGAGCTCGCCCTTATTCCCAGTTTATCCCTTATTTCAAGCGGAATCGTCACCTGCCCTTTTGACGTAACCCTCATCGCCAACCTCCTAGGTATTACTCTTACTTGATAATTAATATAGCAGTGGCACAGTCGTTTGTCACTACGTTTCGATGGCAGGGGAAAGACCCCGCCCCCTTACAAAATGCAGCGCACTTTGTGGCCCGGCGCTTTTTCCACAACCTGTATTTCGCCTTCCCTGCACGCCTCCATGACATGGGGACACCTGGACGCGAAGCGGCAGCCCGGAGGCGGGTTGACGGGAGAGGTCGGCTCGCCGGTGATGGCCTTCAGGCCGTGCCTCTTTTCGGGGTCGAGGGAAGGGATGGAAGAAAAAAGCGCGTGCGTGTAAGGGTGCATCGGGTGCTCGAAAAGCTCCTCCGTCGGGGCCTCCTCCATGATCTTTCCGATGTACATGACCGCGATTCTGTCCGCTATGTGGCGCACGACGGAAAGGTCATGGGCGACAAACAGGTAGGAGAGGGAGAAACGCTCCTGCAAGTCTTCCAGAAGGTTGATGATCTGCGCCTGGATGGAGACATCGAGGGCGGAAACGGGCTCGTCGCAGACGAGGAACGACGGGTTGTACGGCAAGGGCGCGGGCAATTCCGATGCGCTGCCTCTGCCCGCCTGAGAACTCGTGGGGGTAGCGCGACGCGTGCTCGAGGCGGGCAGGCCGACGATTTCAAGAAGCTCCGCCACCCTTTCGTCCCGGGCCGCTCGCCCCATGATGGCGAGGCCCTCGCCAACGATGTCGTCGACCGTCATCCTCGGGTTGAGGGAGCCGAAGGGGTCCTGGAAGACCATCTGGACTTTCCGCCTGTAGTCTTTTAGTGCCTTCGGGCGGCAGGTGGGCGATGTCGTTGCCTTCGAAGAGGATCTTCCCGGCCGTGGGACGGAGAAGCCTTACCACGCACTTGCCGACAGTCGTTTTGCCGCAGCCCGACTCGCCCACCAGCCCGAGCGTCTCCCCCTTGTCGAGGCGCGAATGTCTACACCGTCAACGGCCTTCATGTAGCCCGACGTACGCCGCAGCAGGCCCTGCGCACGGGGAAGTACATTTTCAGGTCCTGGACTTCGAGCATCATGGCGTCACCGCCTTCCGGCGCGCGCACCCAGCAGGCCGCCCTGTGGCCCGGCGCAGACCTCAACAAGCGGCGGGTCCTCGACCCTGCACCTCTCGCTCGACGAGCGGACAGCGAGTATGGAACCTGCACCCCGGCGGGAAGGCGAGGGCGGAAGGCACCGTGCCGGGTATCGTGTAGAGCCTCTTCCCTCTTTTCGTCCTTCCGGGCAGGCTCTTGAAAAGCCCTTCGGTGTACGGATGGACGAAGGAGGCAAAGATCGATGCGCACGGCCCGTATTCAGCCATCCTGCCCGCGTACATGACTGCAACTTCGTCGGCCATTTCAGCGACGATCCCGAGATCGTGCGTGATGAGCAGCACGCCGCACCCGTCTCCTCCTGCATGTCCTTTATGAGCCGGAGGATGCCTGCCTGGATCGTCACGTCGAGGGCCGTCGTCGGCTCGTCGGCGATCAGAAGCGCAGGCTTGAGGCAGAGCGCCATGGCGATCATCACCCTCTGTTTCATGCCCCCGGAAAGCTGGTGGGGATATTCGGACATCCTCTGGCGCGCCGCCGGTATGCCCACCTTGGCCAGGTATTCGATGGCGATCCCGCTTGCCTCCCTCCTGCCCATCTCCGTGTGGACGCGGACCGCCTCCATAATCTGCGACCCTATGGTGAAGACGGGGTTGAGGCTCGTCATCGGCTCCTGGAAGATCATCGACGCGAGCCTGCCCCTGATGTCGCGCATCTCGATCTCGGAGCACAGGATGTCCTTGCCCGCGAGGTGTAATCGCGCCGCCGACGATCCTGCCCTGCGGCCCCGGCACGAGGCGCAGGACGGAAAGGGCAGTCACCGATTTCCCGCAGCCGGACTCGCCGACGAGGCCCGAGTGTTTTATCCTTACCGACGGATAGGGAGACGCCGTCCACGGCCCTGGCCACTCCCTCGTCCGGTGAAAAAATATGTCTTGCAGGTCTTCGATGCGCAGTACTTCTTCCATGTCAGTCCTTCCCTCAGGCGCGGGTCGAGGGCGTCCCGCAGGCTGTCGGCAAAAAGGTTGAAGGAGAGCACCAGCAGGAACAGGAAAATGGACGCCCCCGCCAGGTTCCACCAGATGCCGTTGGGGAGCTCCCTGTCAGCCGTCATGAGCATCCTGCCCCAGCTTCCCGTTCCCGGCTCCACTCCGATCCCGATATAGGTCAGCACGGCCTCCGACATGACGAGGCCGGAAAAATCGAGGGTCATCTCGATGATGACGAGGTACATGACGTTGGGCAGGATGTGGCGGAAGAGGAGCCGGAAATCGCTTGCGCCCAGCGCGCGGGCGGCCTCAACGTATTCCATGCTCTTTACCTTGAGGGTCTCGCCCCGGATCAGCCTGCAGAGCCCCACCCATGAGGTGACGCCCAGGGCGACGCACAACTGCCACAGGCCCCTCTCCATGACCATGAGCATGGCGATGAGGAGCAGTATCCCCGGGATCGAAGAGAGCACCTGGTAGACGTACTGTATCGCGTCGTCGATCCAGCCTCCGTAAAAACCTGCGAACAGGCCCAGGAAGACCGCGAAAAAGGCCGCGAGCACCGAAGGGACGATGCCTATGATAAAGGCGGTCCGCACGCCTTTGAGCGCATTATAAAGCACGTCCTCGCCCAGATTGTTCGTCCCGAGGAGATGGCGGCACTTGAGGGCGAAATTCCTGCCGGTTGAGTACGCCTGTTGTCGCCATGGGCGGAGAATAGGATTTCTCCACCGGCTTTTCTGAAGAGATGGCGTCGAGGGCGGTCCTGTCCCATCGCAGGCCCGCCGCCGTCATCGCGTTGCGGCAGGGGCACGACGTCGAGGAGGGCGATCAGCGCAAAGAGGCAGACGACGACGAAATCGGCCTTCGCCAGCCTGTCCCTCCTTATCCTTTGCGCCGCTATCTTTAAATGCGATTCCTTCACGCACCTTATCCTCATTCGAACTTGATCCTCGGGTCAACCAGTGTATAGCTGATGTCCGTCAGGATGCTGAAGCCGATATAAAGGAGCGAATAGATGTAGACGAGCGTCCGTATGACAGGGTAATCATGGTTGCTGATGGCGTTGAGCATCATGTTCCCCATGCCGGGTATGCCGAAATACATCTCCAGGAGAAGGCTGCCCGTGAATGAGAAAAGGCATGGAGAGGACCGTCACCGTCAGGATGGGGATCATCGCGTTCTTGAGGACGTGCTTGAAGAGTATCTTCTCCTCGCTCACGCCCTTGGCCATGGCCGTCCTCACGTAGTCCGCCCGGACCTCGTTGAGCATGACGGTCCTGTAGAAGCTCAGGCCGCCCCCGAGCCCGGCGGCCACCGCAAGGATCACGGGCAGGAGAACGAATTTCCACGCCCCAAGGCCGAACTCGTAGCCGTAGATCGGGAAATACTTGAAGACGACGGCCAGGAGGTACTGGCCGAAGATGATGTAGTTCAAGATGACAATGCTCATGAGTATGACGCAGACAAAGAGCGCCACCCGGTCGAGATACGTGCCCCGGTAATAGGCGATGAAGAGCGCCAGGGGCAGGGTTATCAGGATCGACAGGATGAAAGGCGGGGATCGTCAGCGTCAGGGACGGGCCTATTTTGTCTTTAAGCAGGCTCGCCCATCTTTTCGTGCAGGTAATCGGACTCGGGGAACTGGAAGAGCACGAGCTCCCGCATCTGGTTCCAGAACCGGCTGTCGAAGGGGTGCGTGCGGCCGTCCTTGCCGCGCTCAAGGTTGAAGAACATGGGCTTGTCCATGCCGTGGGCGTGGATCCAGCTTTTCACCTGTGCCTCCGTAGGGTTCTTGCCGAGCTGTTTCCTGGCTATCGCCTCGGGCGACGCGAAGACGTTGAAGAGCAAGAAGGTCACGAGGCAGACCCCGAGCACCGTGGGGACGGCGAGCAAAAGTCTCCGGACGATGTAAGCGGCCAATTATCTTCCTCCTCTGTCTGTACTTGATGATTACCGCGGGCAGCGCGAGGGCCAGCAGGATAAGCGGCAGCGTAAAGGAGCACCTTGTAATTGGGCCTGTCCTCCGCGCGCCAGTAAGCCGGTCTCGCCGTCCGGGTCGATTCGCAGGTATTTCTTGTAGTTGCCCGTGATGCTGTGGTTCTTGCCGTTCTTGTACCAGGAGTGGCGCAGCACATAGGAGGGCGTATGGATGTTGAATATCCAGGGGCACTCCTCGACGGCTATAGCCACCATCCGCCTTATTATTGCCAGCCTCTCCGGGCCGTCGTCCATTGTTTTCATCTTCTCGTACAGCCGGTCGTACTCCGGGATGGAGAAGGCCGCGTGGTTCGGATTCGGGGGGCGCGTTGGGGCCGTAAAGCAGCTGGAGGAAGTTCTCCGGGTCGGGGTAGTCTGCCATCCAGCCCGACGAGGCGATCTGGAAGGTCCCCTTGATGGTCCTTTCGAGATACTGGGAGAACGTGTTGACCTGGAGTTTCATCTTGATGCCGAGCTGCTCGAAGCACCGCATGTCGAAGGTCGCCTGCTCGCGGGCGCGGGCCGAATCCGCACCTATGTCGTAGGCCAGCTCCAGTTGCTTGCCTGTGCGCGCGTCGATGCCGCCCGGATAGCCCGCCTTCACCATAAGCTCCCTGGCCTTCTGCCAGGTCATGGGCCTTATACGGGTTTTTTAATGACGGGTCGTAGCCGAAGATGCCCGGGCGGCAGGGGGCCCTGCGCGTTGATCGCGCGGCCGTTCAGGTAAATCTGGTTGAACAGCTCGCTGTCGTAGGCAAGGGAGAGGGCCTGCCGCAGGTACTTATTCTTCCCGAGCACGGGGTCGCGCATGTTGAAGGCGATATAATAGATATCGAGGTCGCTCCCTATCTCAAGGGAGATGCCCTTTTTAATGAAGTCTCCGAAAGGTCTAGCTGCTTGGTAATGACCTTGTCGAACTGCTCCTGGGGGATGCCGGAGGCGTCGAGGTATCCCTGGAGGAAGAGGAGCCAGACGGGCTGGGCCGTCGGGTATGATCGTGTACCAGACCTCGTCCGTCAGGGGCAGCTTTTTGCCCGCGTCGTCAAGCAGCCCCTTTTCCCTGTCGCCGGGCGCGCCCGTCGAGGGGTAAAATTCGGTCCTGAAAGTCGGGTTCTTCTCCAGCATGATCCTGTGCTGCCGCTTCCATGATTTGAGCCTGTATGCGCCCGTGCCTACGGGGTGGCGGGAGAAGCCGTCCGCTGCCCGGCGCGTTGTAGTATTCGACCGCCTCACGTGGCACGGGCGCCGTGTAGGTCATGGCCATGACGTATATAAAGGCGGGATAGGGCTCCGTCAGGGTAATTTTGAGCGTCCGGTCGTCGGGCGCCTGCAGACCCTTTGACTTCTTTGGAATAATCGGCCTTGCCGGCCTGTACGCCGACTTCTTGAAGAATTCGTCGATGCCCTCGATCTTGCCCGCCACCAGCCAGTACCCCGTAGACTGGACCCGCGGGTCGGCAAGCCTCTTGATGGAATAAATGACATCATTCGCTGTGACGCGGCGCCCCTTGCCGTTCGGGAAACACGGGTCGTCCTGGAAATAGATATCGTCCCGCAGCCTGAACGTATACTCCATCCGGGCGACTTTCTTTGTTACGCCATTTTCCGTCACGTCCTCGTTAAAAATGCGCTTCTCCGGGTAGCCGGCAGCCAGCGACGGCTCGACCTTGTAGGGCCTGTCGAGGTAGCTGTTCTGGTATAGGGCGTCATAGATCTGGTTAGTTATCTCGCCGGACGTTACGTCGGAGACCTGCGCAGGGTCGAGAGTACGGGGGTCCTCGGCCAGGGCGGTGTACAGGGCCTGCCCTGCGGAGGCGGCCGGATAGGGGTTGTTGCCGCAAGCGGACAGGCAGGCGGCCAGTGCCATAACGGCAACAAGGACGCGGCAAGGCGCAGTCCACTGCCTGCCCAGGCAGGCACATATGCCCTGATTTCCATGTTTAAAGGCTGTTGATGCAGGCATTCGGTCAACGGGTATTTTATCAGATGGACACAGTTAAGTCCATAGAAGCGAGAGAGAAAGCGGGGCGATGGAGAGGCGCACCGGGATAAGGGCGTTCGCGCCTTCCCGCGAAGCCAAAATGATTTTATCATTGACAAGCGAGCCTATATTGTTGTTTTTGGTTTTTGCGAGGATAGACAGGCTTGGGGGACGTGATGAAGAAATCAGCGCTTATCTTTATGCTCTTTGCGTGTATTGTTCTCGTCTACGGGTGCGCCGCGGGCAGGGTGAACGGCCTGGTCGATCAGGCTATCGACAGCTACAAGAAGGGCGACACAGACAGGTACCGGGAGCTTGTGCTGCAAGCCTACGCGGAGAACCCGACCGATCCCTTCGTTATCAATAACATGGGCGTTCTTGCGGAGTTTGAGGGCAATACGCTCTCGGCAAGGGACTATTACTGGCTTGCATGGCAGAGGGCAGGCTCGCTCACGGTGGTGACTACGAATGGGGGCGGTTTCATAGGAAGGCCGCTCAAAGACCTGGTGTGGGCCAATTATGAGAGGATGATGCGGCTGCGTTGATCAGCCTGGGCGGCTGCCCTGCGTTCCTTCCTTTCCGGCGGGCCCAGTGTGTCCGGCAATCGCTCCACGGGCCGCATCGAGCAGCATATCTCGCTGATCTTGCGTGAAAGAAACTCTGCGAGGGCTTTGTCCTTTTTGACCCAGATGCCTACCTCGGTAATACTGTCGTTTATCTCAGCGACGACAACCTTTATCTTAATTTTCCCGATCCTGGCCTGTATCACGCCGGCGTCCTGCGCGGGTGTCCTCGCGCTCTTGACGATCTCGATATCGAGGGCCAAAAGTGCGGTGAAGCAGAGGTCCCAGGCCTGCTCGAAGGGTATATCGAAAGCCTCGTGGGAATCTGCCTTCTTGATGTCCTTCTGCAGTTCCGCACCCCTCAGGGCGAGCCCGGCCCCGCCGAAAGCGGCAGTGGCCAACGGGGCGGTCAGCAGGGTGCACCCGTGGAGCCCGGCCAGGGCGATACAGAACAGCGGCAACAGGACGAGGCGGACAATCGCGCTGGGCGTCGGCCGGTGCACATATTCAATCTAATGTCCGGAGGGCAAGAAGCAAGCAACTGCAACAGGCGCGCGCGGCCCGTCGCACCAATTGACAATGGGCTGCCGATGGTCTTATCCTAGTGCCCGATGTCGAAACGAAGAGAACGAGCGAGGAACGCGCTATGAAACGGAGATATGTAAGGACGTCCATCCTTTTGGCGATAGCCGCCGTTATCGCCGCTGCCGGAATTTGCGGCGCACAAAATACCACTCAAAACTGGAGTAAAAAAATGTCCTATCCTTCATTGCAGGCAACGATAAGCACTACGAGGGGCGATATCAGGCTGAACCTGTACCCCGACCAGACGCCGCTGACCGTCCTCAGCTTCGTAAACCTGGCCAAGCGCGGCTTCTATGACGGCCTTACCTTCCACAGGGTCATACCCGACTTCATGATCCAGGGGGGAGACCCCGTGGGAAACGGGACCGGCGGGCCGGGCTACAAGTTCAAAGACGAATTCTCCGGCGAGTTGCGCCACAGGCGGCCGGGCATCCTCTCTATGGCCAACTCGGGCCCCAACACGAACGGCAGCCAGTTCTTCATCACGCACGTCGCGACCCCGTGGCTTGACAACAAGCACACCGTCTTCGGCCAGGTCGCCGGCCAGCAGGACCAGGACGTCGTCAACAGCATAGTCGGAGGCGACAAGATCGATTCCATTACCATCAAAGGCGACTACTCGAAGCTGGCCGAAGACTACAAGGACCAGCTCGCCGAGTGGAACGGCATACTCGATAAAAGGGCTAAATAGCCCCGGACCGTAGGCTTATTCCTGCACTCCGAATTCGACGCGGCTTCTTTTGACGCCTTTCTTTTCCTGCGGATTGAGAGGGTTCGTCTCGGCGACGATCAGTCTGTCGGGCGCTACCTCGCGGCGGGCGAGGGCCGTGCGCACGTTCACGGCCCGTTCGAGGGCCAGACTGCGGCAATCCTGCTCCGTAACCGTGACGCTTTTACGCAGGATATCCTCCATCCGGGCGGGCGGCAGGGACTTATCGAAACCCAGAACGTTCTTCGGCTTATCTATCTTCGCGGCATGATACGCCTTTTCGAGGTATTTCGTATACTCGGCCGGTGTCACGTCGGTGCGCCGCAGAGCGCCGGGGCCTTGCGGCCCGCCGGGGGTCTCCTTCAGCTTCTGCTCGCGGAGCAGGTCGAGGAAACGCTGCTGTTTCAGGGCCTCCCGGTCGGCATCCACGTCAGAGTAGCCGGATACGCTGATCCGCATCCGGGGCCTCTGGCCCATCGCCTTTGCTATCAGATCGAGTTTGTTGCCGGCCGCAGCCGGGACGTCGGGGCTGCCGTAGTCGAACTCGACCCAGCCAAGGTCCTTCTCGGAGGAGCCGACGAGCGAGGCCAGGAACGAGAACGGCGACGTGACTATCCTTTCGAGGACGTTCTTGATCGCGCCCAATACAGCGCCGCCGAAGGTGAAGTGCGGGCTCGAAAGATCGCCGCTGACCGGGATATCGAGGTTGATGTTGCCCTCCCGGTCCCGCAATATCGAGATAACGATCCGCATGGGCAGGTCGATAACCGGATGGCTCTCGACCTGCTGCCCCAGGTCGAACCGGCCAAGGCCCACCCGGTTGCTTGCCTGAAGCTGCTTGTTGGCAAGGGAGTATTTGGCGTTGAGCGTCAGCGTGCCCCGCTGTATCGTGTACCCGACGAAATGGGACGAGTACGGCGACATGGAGGTCAGGTCGAGGCCGCTCACCGACGCCGTGATGTCCGCGTGGGTTTCCGGCCGGAACAGGTCGATGATGCCCGTGACCTGCACGGGGGCGTAGTTGTTGATCTGTCCCTTTATGTCGATACGGGCGGGTGCGCCGGTCTTTGACGATAGGCCTGAGATGCCGCCGGTCATATGCGTGACCCGCGCCGAGTAAGGCGGCTTGATGTAACGGTCGGAGAAGTCGGCCACTCCTTCTTTGAGCGTGACGCGCCCGATCTCGACAGGGCCGAGGGCGCTTTTCGAGGCGGCCTGCGGTTGCTCCTTCGGTGCCTGCCCTGCCTTTTGCGGCGGTTTCATGATTTGCTGGACGTTCAACGTGCCGTCCTCGTTGATGGCGAGGCGCATATAAAAACCGGCAAGGGCGATCTCCTGCGCGCGGACGGAAAGCGGGCTCGTCGAGGCCGCGAGGTTCTCCGTTGATAGTGATTTCCATGCAACCAGCCTGTTGCCCGTGCCTGCGTCGGTACAGTAGAAGCCCGTAGACGAGACGCGGCCCGCGTAGGCGAGGGAAAGACCGGAGGTTTCCTCCCACCGCGCCGAAAGGCGTCCCCCGGCCGATAGGGCGCCACCCTCGATGACGATACTCGCGCCCTGCGGCATGTAGGACTGGAAAGGCGCGAGCGGGACATCGCGCACCGTCGCGTCCACCTGCGCCAAAACGGGGTTAACGCCCGCCCGGCCGCTCATCGATACCCGGCCCTTGTGCGGCGTGTCGAAGGAAAAGGAAATGTCGGCCTGCCGGTCCTTCCCGGACGAAAAGTCGGTCAGGCGCAGCTCGACGGCATCGAGGATTGTCGCAAAAGGCCTGGCCGGCACCCTGTCCGTGATATTGACGCGCCCGCCGCTTAGGGTAAGCTCGTCCACCCGGAGTTTCGCAGGTATGGCTCCCGGCGTCTGCACCGGCCCGCCGGCGGGCTCTCGGCCCTTCGCCTGTCCCGGAGAAACGAGGGACAGGACGTTGATGTTGCCCTGGGCGTCCCTTACGAGCGTGAGATCGGGGGAGGTCAACGCGAGACGGGCGATATTGATGTCCATGGAGAACAGCTCCGCCTGTGCAAGGGACATCTCCAGGCGCGGCAGCCGCAGGACCGGGGCCCCGTCTTTGCCGTAAACCGAAACGTCCCGGAGGGCCGTATGCCCCGTGATGTAAAAGGTGGGCGGCTTCGATTCGTGCAGCATGTAAGACGCGGTGATATCGAGGTCGAGGAACGCCGATACGTGCCCTATACCGGCGGAAAGCGGTAGGTAGGAGAGGTAACGGGCGATATCGACGCTCGTCGCGGTGACGCGCATGTCCGTTTGCAGCGATTTGGCGAACGGCTTCGTCTCACCCCCGATATCGTAGTGCCCGCCGTCGATGTCCGCGCGGAAGAGGGGATGGATGTAAACGTCGGCATAGTACGGGATGTTCGAGATAAACGGGACGTTCACGGCCATGTTTCGTACAGTGTGTCCCGTCCCGTTCGGCATGTCGCTGAAATCGACGCTGCCGCCCGCAATCCGGACGTTGCTTACGGAGAACCGGGTCGGCTTTCCGGTCGTCTTCAGGAGGTCCTGAAAATTGTACGAGCCGTCTGCAAGCCGCACCACGTTCAGGTAGGGCCCATCGATGCGTGCCGCGTTCAGCACGATAGCGCGCCTGAAGATCGAGGCGAACATTTTGAAGCTGACGTAGACCCGGTCGATGGAGGCGAAGACGGATTTCCCCGAGGGGTCGGATATATGTATGCCGCTCGCGGCCGCGTGGAGGGTGTAGGGGTTGAGCCGCAGGTGCTCGATCCTTACCTGCCGGTGCATCGATTTCGTGAGCTGCGAGGCGAGGACGGGCTTGAGCGCGTGCGGGGCGACGAGAAAACCGAGGACCGTATAAGCGGCGACGGCTACGGCCGCCCAAAAGAGTATCCGCCCCACGGGCGTATGCCATAATCTCTTCGCCAACGCGGCGCCGGCCATAAAGTATTATGGCAACGGGCCGATGGGTCGGCAAGCGCGCGGCGGCCGGTTTCCAACGGGCAGCGCCTGTGGTAGCCTATTCCGATGCGAAAAAGACTTCTCGATATCTATGGGCGGCTTCTGGATGCTTTCGGCCCGCGCCACTGGTGGCCGGGCGATTCGGCGCTGGAAGTCATGGTGGGCGCCGTGCTCACACAGAACACGGCCTGGCGCAATGTCGAGAAGGCCATTGCCAACATGAAGGGCAGGGGGCTTATGGAGATGGATGCCCTTCACGCCATCGGTGAGGAGGAGCTTGCGGAGGTCATACGCCCGGCAGGGTTCTACAGGCTGAAATCGAAGCGCCTCAAAGCCCTCATTACCGACTTCCACGCGCGCTACGGCGGTTATATCGAAAACACGCGGAACGAGACAACTGCGGTCTTGCGGGAGCGGCTGCTCGCAGTAAACGGCATAGGCCCGGAAACGGCTGACAGCATACTGCTTTACGCGCTCGACCGCCCCGTCTTCGTCGTCGATGCATATGCGGTGCGCTTTTTGGCGGGCCACGGGCTGTACGAAGGCAAAGATTACGACGACGTGCAAAGATTTTTCATGAAAAACCTCCCGGAAGACGTGCACCTTTTCAATGAGTACCACGCCCTCATCGTTTGCCTGGGCCAGCGCCATTGCAAAAAGAAGCCGGAATGTGCCGGCTGCCCCCTCGCAGACGGAAAAAGGCGTGCGTCCGGGGCCTGAAGAAAGGTCTTCGGGTCAGAATATCGAATAGGCGTTTACAAATGGCCGCCCAATCGATTACTATAATGTAACTGCGTGACTTATAACGCGAAAATTAAGGCGCAGGTGCGGGTACACGGCAATGACCATATGCGTGGTTGACGGGCAGGGCGGCAAGATAGGGAGCATCATAATCTCCAGGCTGAAGGAAAGGCTCAAGGAGAATATAGAGATCATTGCCCTGGGTACGAACTCGGCGGCCACGCAGAACATGATGAAGGCGAGGGCAAACCGGGGCGCGTCCGGCGAGAATGCGATTGTCTCGACCGTCAGGAAGGCGGATATTATTATAGGGACCATGAACATACTCATGGCCAACTCCATGCTCGGGGAGTTGACGCCCCTCGTAGCCAGGGCGATAGCGGAATCGGGCGCCTCGAAGTTCGTGCTTCCGGTCACGCAGGAAAACGTGACTGTGGTCGGAAGGAATGAGATGTCGATACCCCAGTTGGTCGGCCTGCTGGTTGACCTGGTGGAGAAGGAGACGGAAAGATGTGTGAAGTAAAGGTATTCAAGAAGACAAACGGAGACGAGACGCTGCTCCTCAAGGACGTCTACCTTATCGAGGAGGAGCAGGACGGCCTGCGGTTCGAAACGATCTTCGGCGAGCAGAAGGTCTACGAGGCGGAAATCGTTTCTGTCTCGCTTTCCGAGAACAAGGTAGTGATAAGAGAGAAGGGGCCCTTAGCTCTTTCTTGAAGTCCTGGGCGTGAAAACGGTGAGGAGCTGCTGCGCGTTCTTCCGGCCGCATTCGGGACATTTAGCAGCTTTGCCCTTCTCAATTTGGCTTACAGGGGCCGTTACCGTGAATTCCTTGCTGCATCCACGGCATTTAAAATCATAGACAGGCATAGGCCCTCCTTTAGAATGCGGTATGGAGGCGATATATTTTAATGTAGGTATAAACACCAGGGAGTCAAACGCTGTGTGGGAAGATTTTCTGAAATCGTTTATCCCTCTCTTCTTTGCCCTTGACGCGCTGGGCGTCCTGCCGCTCTACGCGCGTTTTTCGGCGGACCTCACCGATAAGCAGAAGGCCCACGTCCTCCGCGATTCCATCATAACGGCGTTTCTCATCACCCTGGCCTTTATAGTCATCGGCAACGGGATACTCCACTACCTGAACATATCGATCCATGACTTCCAGATCGCGGGCGGCATCATCCTGTTCATCATCTCCACGAAAGACCTGCTGGGCGGCAAGACGGAAGACATGGCGGGCCAGGAGGACCTTTTTGCGGTAGTGCCGCTGGGCGTGCCCCTTCTCGCCGGCCCGGCCCTGCTGACCACCTCGCTCATCGTCTACAACACCTTCGGCTTCATCTACGTGATTGTCTCCGTCCTGCTGAACATGCTGGTCGCGGCGATACTTTTCAAGTATTCGCTCAAGATCCTCCGCTTCATCAGCAGGAGGTGGATAGAGGCGATGGCAAGGGTGTTTGTCCTACTGTTGGCAAGTATAGCGATTATGTTTATTCGCACGGGGCTGCAAGGTATCATGGCCATTAAGTAGCGGGGTAAGGGTGCCTGGATCTTTATTAAGATGCTGAGATTAGTAAGCTATGGTGAACTCATGAAATTTACTTGCAGGCTCCTGCCATTGAACGTCCACTCCGGTCACATGGGCGCTGTCCGGGCCGCGCCTGCACCAGGCGATCAGTTGCTCGACCTGCGCCTCGTCGCCCTCGCATACAACCTCCACCGACCCGTCCGGCAGGTTGCGTACGGTGCCCGCAAGGCGCAGCTCGTCCGCTTTCAGCTTCGTATACCGCCGGAAGAAGACGCCCTGGACCCTCCCCGTTACTCTCACTTTGGCTCTTCGCATCATCAGTTTTTCTTTTGAAAGGCGCGGTTTTGTATTATAATTAAGTAGCACGGCAGTCTCTCAAAATCAACTCAATTTAAGCTGGAGGCAGCGGATGTTCAGGGTAGGAGTTGACATAGGGTCTGTTAGCGTGAATCTGGTCGTGCTTGACGAAAGCGGCAACATCATTGAAGACCGGTATCTGCGCCACAGAGGAAAGCCCGTCAATACGGCGGCGGCGGTCCTTGAAGAGATTCAGAGCCAAGTATGATAACGCCATCGAGTTCGCCGCAGTCACGGGGACCGGCGGCAAGGTGTTCGCTTCGCTCGTCGGGGCGTCTTTTACTAACGAGATCATCGCGCTCACGAAGGCTTTTCATCACCTTTTTCCCCATGTCGGAAGCGCCATAGACATCGGCGGGGAGGACTCCAAGTTCATCATATTCGAGATGGACGGGCAGCGCAAACGGCTGCGCGTGAAGGATTTTTCGATGAACACCCTTTGCGCGGCCGGCACGGGCTCCTTTCTGGACCAGCAGGCGACCCGCCTCGGCTTCACCATAGAGGAGTTCGCGCAAGCCGCCCTTAAGTCGAAGAACACGCCCAGGATCGCCGGGCGATGCACGGTTTTCGCCAAGTCCGACATGATCCACCTCCAGCAGATAGCTACGCCCGACTACGAGCTGGTCGCCGGGCTTTGCTTCGCACTGGCCCGCAACTTTAAAAGCAACATAGCGAAAGGCAAGGAGATAAAGAAGCCCCTGGCCTTCATAGGCGGGGTCGCGGCGAACGCGGGCATGAGGAGGGCGATAGAGGAGGTCTTCTCCATCGAGGGCGAGTTGATTGTGCCCGACCGTTTTGCCTCCATGGGCGCCCTCGGCGCGGTCTTCGCCGTCCTGGACGACCCGCAGTTGAAGGTGCAGTTCCTGGGCACCGGCGAAGGTGAAGGAATACCTCGCCAGGCAGGAAGAGGCCGAGGCGCATGAACCGCTTGCCATATCGGAGGCGAACCTGCACGTCGCCTACAAAGTAACGCGACCCGAAAAGAAGGTGCGCGCCTATCTCGGCGTGGACGTCGGCTCCATCAGCACGAACCTCGTCCTCATTGACGAGGAGAAGAACGTAATGGCGAAAAGGTACCTCATGACCGAGGGGCGCCCCCTGGAGGCCGTCAAGCGCGGCCTCGACGAGATAGGTCCCGAAATCGGGGACCTCGTCGAGATAGTGGGCGTGGCCACTACAGGGTCCGGGCGCTACCTGACTGCGGACTTCATAGGCGCCGACCTCGTCCGGAATGAGATAACCGCCCAGGCGGAGGCGGCCATCTCCATCGACCCGGAGGTCGATACGATCTTCGAGATCGGCGGGCAGGACTCCAAATATATCAGCATCGACAACGGCGTGATCGTCGATTTCGAGATGAACAAGGCGTGCGCGGCAGGCACCGGCTCGTTCCTGGAAGAGCAGGCGGAGAGGCTCGGCATCTCGATCAAGGACGAGTTCTCCGCGCTTGCCTTTCCGCTCCAGGGGCCCGACGAAGATGGGCGAGAGGTGCACCGTCTTTATCGAGTCGGACGTTATGCACCACCAGCAGTCGGGGTCGAAGACGGACGATATCGTTGCCGGCCTCTGCTATTCGATAGTGCTCAATTACCTCAACAAGGTCGTAGGCGACAGGCGGGTGGGCAAAAAGATATTCTTCCAGGGAGGCACCGCTTTCAACAAGGGCGTCGTTGCGGCCTTCGAGAAGGTGTGCGGCAAGCCCATCACCGTGCCCTCCCACCATGACGTGACCGGCGCCATAGGCGCGGCGATACTCGCCATGAAGGAAAAGACCTGGGAGAAAAGCAGCTTCAAGGGGTTCGACCTGAGCAAGAGGCGGTACGACATCGACACCTTCGAGTGCAAGGGGTGCGAGAACCTTTGCGAGATCAGGAAAGTAACGTGCGAGGGCGAGACGCCGCTTTATTACGGCAGCAGGTGCGAGAAGTACGACGTGGTGAGGCGGGCAAAGCTTGCCACGGGGAAGGACCTCTTCAAGCTCAGGGAAGACCTGCTCCACGACACGTACAAGGGGACGGTCAGACGGGGAAGTCATCGGCATACCCAAGATACTCAATATGCACGAGCTGCTTCCCTTCTGGCGCAGCTTTCTGACGGAACTCGGCTTTTCGGTCGTCCTCTCGGATTCGACGAACAAGAAGATTATCAAAGAAGGCGTCGAGAACATCATCGTCGAATCGTGTTTCCCCATCAAGCTCGCGCACGGCCATATACTCAACATGATGGACAAGGGGATCAAGCGGCTCTTCATGCCGAGCATCATAAGCCTCAGGAAACAGTCGGAAGGGGTGCTGAACAGCTTTGCGTGCCCCTACGCGCAGTCCCTGCCGTACACTTCCAGGGCGTCCATCGATTTCGAGAAGCGTTGGCGTAAAGGTGGATTCTCCCGTCGTCTATTTCGGCAGGGGGCCGAAGGTGGCCCTAGACAACCTGACGGCGTTCGGGAAAACCCTCGGGAAATCGAGGAAGGCGGTCGAGGCTGCCTTTTCCGGTGGCCAACGAGGTGCAGGACCGGTTTTACCGGACAGTGCCTGGATGAGGGGTCCGATTTTCTCGGCTCCTTAAAGCCCGGCGAGAAGGTGATGGTCCTCGTCGGCAGGCCGTACAACAGCATGGACCCCGGCGCCAGCCTGAACGTCCACAAGAAGCTTTCCGACCTGGGCATCGCCTCCATCCCCATCGACATGCTTCCCCTCGACGGGTGGAGGAGGACGAAGACCTGAAGGACATGTACTGGGGTTACGGACAGAAGATACTGAGGGCAGCCAAGATCATCAGGTCGAACCCCAACCTTTACGCGATATATATCACCAACTTCGGGTGCGGACCCGACTCCTTCATCACCCATTTCTTCAAGAAAATCATGGAGGGCAAGCCGTTCCTGCAACTGGAGATCGACGAGCACAGCGGCGACGCGGGCATAATCACGCGCCTTGAGGCGTTCCTAGACAGCATCAAGAACGCGAGGGTCGAGCCGAGGCCGGAGAAGCACGCAGTCTCGTCATTCAAGGGGGACGGCCGCCGGAAGATCTATATCCCTTACATGTCGGACCATTCCATTCCCTTTGCCGGGGCGTTCCGGGCCTGCGGAGTCGATGCCGAGGTGATGCGCGAGTCCGACGAAGAGACCGTGCGGATCGGCCGGAAGTTCACGCTCGGCAAGGAGTGCTACCCCTGCATCCTAACGACGGGCGACATGCTCAAAACAAGCAAGAGGCCCGATTTCGACCCGGACAGGAGCGCATTTTTCATGCCGTCCGGCAGCGGCCCGTGCCGCTTCGGCCAGTATCACCGGTTCCACAGGATGGTGCTCTCCGAGCACGGCTTCGATAATGTGCCCATCTATTCGCCGAACCAGGACGACCGGCTGTATCACGAGCTGGACATCACTGGGCGGCAGGTTCTCGCGGCTCGGCTGGAGGGCCATACGTCGCTACGGATTTCCTTGTCAAGATGATGCACCAGACGCGTCCCTACGAGTCGCTGAGGGGGGAGACCGACCGTGTCTACGCTGATGCGCTGCGCGGCGTCGAGCAGGCTATAGAGGCGGGCGGGGACGCGGTGTACGGGGCGCTGGAGGATGCGGCGGATGCCTTCCTCCGTCGGGAAGACAGGCGGGCGGGAAGCCCGTTGTGGGAATCGTCGGCGAGATATACATACGCTCGAACAGGTTCAGTAATAACGACCTGGTCCGGAAGGTCGAGGAGTTCGGAGGCGAGACGTGGCTTGCGCCCATTTCCGAATGGATCACATACGTCAATTACATGGGCAAGAAGAAGAGCCAGCACCGCAAGGGCCTGTCGAATTTCGTCCACATTGTGCTGACCGAATACATCCAGAGGAAAGACGAGCACCGGATGGAGAGGATATTCGAGCACTACCTGAGACAGGGCAGGGAGCCGAAGATCGCGCACGTCCTGAATCAGGCTAAGCCTTATATACACGAGAGCTTCGAAGGAGAGGCCATCCTGAGCATCGGCAAGAGCATCGATTTCATCGCCAAGGGGGCCTGCGGCATGATCAACGCCATGCCCTTCACGTGTATGCCGGGGACTGTGTCGAGCGCGATCCTGAAGCTGATCCAGAATAAGTACGACGTGCCGGTCATCAACGTGGCCTACGACGGCCAGGGCGAATCGAATATTACGACCCGGCTTGAAGCGTTTATGCACCAGGTGACCGAGTACTCCAGAAAGTGAGGGGCCGGGATCTTTTCGCGGCTTTCGCGCCGTTTTCTCGGCGCGGCGTCCTCACGTACACAATACGTACGCTCCGGCGCCGCCCTCGAAAATCACGCTTTATTCATCAAAATCTCCCTGCCCCCGGCGATACGTCTGCTTTACCAACCGCTCTCTACCGCCGCCATAGTGCCCGCCTGCATCTGCCCGAAAAAAATGTTAAAATATTCGCGGAGCTAAAAGTCTCTTGCTGGGTAATCCATTCTGGTCGATATCGATCATCATCGCACTTATAGTGCTGAACGGCCTCTTCTCCCTCGGCGAGTTCGCCATAATCTCCGCCAGGAAGAGCAAGATCAAGGAAATGGTCAAGGAGGGCAAAGAGAAAAGAGCGGAAACCCTCCTCCGGATGCGTGAAAAGCCGGAGAACTTCCTTTCCCTCGTCCAGATCGGGATCACCCTCGTCGGGACGCTGGCGGCCGGGATCGGCGGCATCATCGCGGTGACATACGTACGTCCCGTAATCATGGATATGCCTTACCTCGCAAAGGCATCGGAGACCGTCTCCCTTCTTCGTCGTTGTCATACCGCTTACCTACTTTACCATCGTTGCCGGGGAGCTGCTGCCGAAATATATAGGCATCAATTACCGGGAGCGGGCCGCGATGCGCATACTGCCTCTGTTCGAAGTATTGTCGAAAATCCTTGCGGGCCCTGTATGGGTCCTTAACGTGTCGGCGGCGGCCGTCACGCGGCTTTTGGGGCTAAAGAAGATCGACGAGGTAATCGGCGAGGACGAGATCAAGGTGCTGCTCGAGGAAGGCAGGCTCCAGGGGGTTTTCGACCGGACCGAAGAGGAGATGATCCACAGCGTCTTCCAGTTCGCGGACCGCTCGGCGAAAGAGATCATGGTGCCGCGTCCGAACGTCTATGCCGTCGATATCGAGAAGACGCAGGACGAGAACGTGCGGTACATAGTCGAGAACCAATTTTCCAGGTACCCGGTCTACCGGGACCACATCGACAGGATACTGGGCATCGTCCACCAGAAGGACGTCATGAGGACGCTCTGGATAGGTAAGCCCCTTGAGCTGGAAACGATACTGAAAAAGCCTTATTTCGTCCCCGATACAATCAAGATCAGCACGCTTTTCAAGGACATGCAAAAACGGCACGTGCAACTCGCGATCGTTGTGGATGAATACGGCACGACCGTCGGAATCGTGACCCTCGAAGATATTATGGAAGAGGTTTTTGGGGAGATAATGGACGAGACGGACGAGGAGGTACGTCTGGAAAGAAACAAAGACGGGTCGATTACGGTAGACGGCTCATACTCCGTCCGGGACCTCAACAATACGCTGAACGTGGACCTTCCAGAATCTCCCGACTACGAGACGATCGGGGGTTTTATCCTGTCGAACATCCAGGGTATCGCCAGGGGAGGCGAGATAGTCCGAGTCGGGGGCTGCAATCTGACGGTGGTGGGTATCAATGGAAGAAGGATCACGAAGATAAAGATAGAAAAAGCGGCAGGCCAGGCCAAGGTCTAAAGGGACGGATGCCTCAGGCGTCCGCGTGCTCCTCCTTTTCGGCTTCGGGCTGCCCCTCCTGCTGCTGTTCGCCCTGTTCCTGCTGTTCTTCCTCGACGCCGCCTTTGCCACGCACGACCTTTCCGTGCCTGAGTGCCATTTTCTCTGCGGCCTTGTCTTTACGTTTCATTTCTTTCTGGCGTTTTAAGAAGCTGTGCTGGCTTCGTTTTGCCATGCATTCTCCTCCCTTTCTAAGCCCCGCCGGATAACGGCCGGTCCCCCAAAGTTCCGGGAAGGCGGCAGGGCGCCACGCGCTTCCGGAATACCTGGATTATGGCCCTAATACGTTCTTTTGTCAAGAAGGATGGCGCATTGTGCGCCCATTTCGCCCGAATTTACGTCCGGTCCGGCAAGGGCGGCCCCGGCCCACCACCCCCTTGAACTGGGGCGGCCTGTTGGGTTTTATTATTAGTACCCGGTATGAAGGATAAGGAGTCGATATATCACGTCTTTAATGACCTTGCCGACTTCATGAAGAAGGACCGGCCGCAGGTTCAGGAAGCGGAAGTGGTTCCTCCTGCATCCGATTCGGCGCCGCCACCGCCCGAGCCGCCTGACGACGGGGCTGCTTTCGCCGAGGCAATGAAGGACGTGAAAAAGGTGGAGCCCAGGCAGAAGAGGGTGGCACGCCCGAAAAAAGATGATGCACCGGCGCGGCCTGCCGGGGGAACGACCATGGACGAGGTCCTCAGCGAGGCGTTTCCTCTCAACGTGGTCAACCTGCCCGAGTACATGGAGGGCTATATAGAGGGCACGAGCCCCCTGGTTTTGGAGAAGCTGCGCGGCGGCGCCTTCTCCGTACAGAAGACGCTCGACCTTCACGGTTTCAGCTCGGCCGATGCGTCTGAGGAGTTTCACGGCTTCCTCGAAGAGGCCGTACAGTCGGGGCTTCGATGCGTCAAAGTCATCCACGGCAGGGGGCTGAAGTCACGGCGGGGCCCGGTGCTCAAAGAAAAGCTGAAAGAGTGGCTCGTCCGGGCCATACACCGCAAATGGGTCGTCGCCTTTGCAAGCTCCGGCATGTCGGCCGGCGGGCCGGGGGCAACGACGATACTGCTCAGGACGCGGGCGCAGAAGAAAAAACTCCACATTATCGGATAGAAGCGCCCGCCGTAATGATTCTGCTTTAAAATATAGGGTCTATCTGTTATAAGAATGAGGGTGCGGCAGATTTGAGGCCGCCGGGCCGGGTGTCTTCGCCGGCGCCTCCGGCTATGGACAAGCCGCGAGCGGGGCCCCTGCGGCTGCCGGGCGGAATGCGATGACCCGGAACACCGCTAAAGGCGGCGGGGCCGCCGAGAATGGGTGTCCGGACGCGGAGACCAAAGAGCTGCGTGAGGGGGACCGAATGAAGAAGGTGGGAATAGTAGGCTTGGGGAACATGGGGGAGGCTATAGCGCGCGCCTTGATTGCAGCGGGCGCGAGCGAGCAGAATATCATCGGCTACGATATAAAGCCGGACCGGATGAAGGCCGTAGTCGATGCCCTGAAGATAGCGGCTGCGAAAGACCCGGCTGACGCGGCGGCGCGCAGCGACTATATCATACTCGGTGTGAAGCCGCAGGACGCGAAGACGGCGATAAGCGCCATTGCTCCGGGGCTCGGCAAGTCGCGGATTATTATCTCGATAATGGCCGGGATCACCACGTCGAGCATTGCGTCGATGCTGGACAAGCCGGCAAAGATCGTCAGGGTCATGCCGAACATCGCTGTTGCAGTCCGCGAGGGCGCGCTTGGAATGGCGGCAAATTACCTGCTTTCCCATGACGATCTGGAGGGCGTCGCCCGCCTGCTTGCGCCTCTCGGGCTTGTCGTGGAGGTCACGGAAGAGCAGATGGACGCCGTTACGGCACTCGGCGGCAGCGGCCCCGCTTTCTTCCTTGCCTTCCTCGAAGCCGTTGTGGACGGCGGAGTGCGCATGGGGCTTCCGAGGGATAAGGCGTATGCGCTTGCCTTCCAGACGATCAAGGGGACGGTCGCCCTGCTGGAGAAAGAGAAGACACACCCGGCCGTTCTAAGGGAGAGGGTAACGTCGCCGGGCGGCACTACTGCGGCCGGACTCGTCGTGCTCGATGAAAAGGGTTTCAGGGGCACGGTAGTGAGGGCGCTGGAGGCCGCTCAGGCCCGCGCAAAGGAGCTTTCCAGGTAATATGGACAACGAATATCTTAGCCAGCGGCAGCAGATGGTCCAACTGCTCATTCAGCGTGGGATAAAGGACCAGAGGGTGCTCGACGCTTTCAGAAAAGTCCCCCGCCACCTGTTCCTCGACGAGGCGCTGCGGCCTCAGGGCTATGCTGATAACCCTCTGCCGATAGGCGAGAAGCAGACGATATCCCAGCCGTACATGGTCGCCCTGATGACCGAAGCGCTCCAGCTTACCGGGAGCGAAAGCGTGCTCGAGATAGGAACGGGCTCAGGATACCAGGCGGCCATACTTGCCGAGCTGGCGGACAGGGTCTTTACGATCGAGCGCATTCCGGCCCTTGCGAAAAGGGCGCGGAAGGTGCTCGACCAGCTCAAATACCCGAACGTGGTCGTGCGCATCGGCGACGGCACGGAGGGATGGCGGGACGAGGCGCCTTTCGACGCTATAACCGTGACTGCGGCCGCCCCCGACGCCCCCGATCCCCTTTTGAAGCAGCTCGCCTCAGGGGGCCGTCTCGTCATGCCCATAGGCGACGAAAATGCGCAGGAACTGATGGTCTATATCAAGGAAGGTGAGGACCGCTACCGCGAGGAGAACTACGGCGGTTGCAGGTTCGTCAAGCTGATCGGCGCGCACGGCTGGAGCGAGTAAACCGTCCCTCTATTAACCCGCCCCGTAAAATGGACCCGGACGGCACGGCGAGATCGTGCCGGCCGCTTTTACCCTCAGATCGTTCTCCGCCTCCCGAAGATAAGGGAGATGACGAAGAGGACGAGGAAGATAATGAAAAGCACCTTGGCGATGCCTGCGGCTGTCCCCGCGATGCCGCCAAACCCGAGGATGCCCGCTATTATCGCAATGATCAGGAAAATAATCGCCCATGTCAGCATAACTCACGCACCTCCTCACGTGCCGCTTTTCGCTGCCCTCGCTTCCGAGCTTCTTTCTACTTGTTCGTGGTCTCGGTCGTCGTAGTCTTTTCCTGCGTGCGCATCGAGCTTTCACTCGCTCCCTGAGCGGGTGCACTCGGGGATGACATCGTCGCGCCGCTGCCCGTCTTGGTCCCGGTAGTTGCGGGCGCAGCTGCCGCCATGCGCAGGTTGGTCCTTACCGATTTCACGCCCTTCGTATCCTGTGCGTACTGGATGACGCGTTGTTCGGCAGATCTGCTGGGCACCATGCCGCTCAGCGTGACGTTCCCCTGGTAAGAGCTTACGTCGATGGCGAACGTCTTAAGCTCGGGGTCTTTCACGATCTTGCTCTTGATGTCGCCGGTGATGACCGTGTCGTCGAGCGACTGGCCCGCGGTCTTGCCGGTGAAATGGCTGCACCCGGCGAAAGCGATCGATACAAACGCCAGCACGGCAAATAAAAGAAACGCCTTCTTCATGACTGTGTGCCTCCTGAGTGTATTAGGTGTTGAATTCTGCCCATCTCTGCCTTGCTGCGGTTTTTCTGCGCCCTGCACATGGTGTCAATATAAGTATGCTTCGATTGCTGTCAAGAGCGATTCGAAGGCGCCAAAACAGTGACGCGCAAGGGGCCGAGGCCCTGTTTACATGGAAAATCTTCCTCTATGCTAGTTGACAATCCCCCTCCCCGTTCCCAGATTAGTTTATGTAAGGTTCTTTCGTGTCCCTTAAGTCGGGCATTATCCGAAGACTATCTATTCTCTTATCCACTTGCCTCACCGGACGGGCTTACGGCGGAAGCCCATCTTAAGGGCGAAAAGGAAGCTCTTTTCGATCTTCCGCTCTTATATAGCAAGGTCCGCAAGGCAAACGCGGTTGTTAGGGGCAACCGCCCATGTAAGTGTAAGGGGCAGATAAACAAATGCGTCAAGGGAGGGGACAATGAAGATAGGCGTCTTGCTCTTTATCTTTTTATGTCTGGCCGCCTGTGCGGGCCCGCAGGCCCCGAGCGTCGCCAGCATGGGCTTGCCTGCAAGGACCGTCCAGCCTGAGTACAGGCTAAACCCCGGGGACATCCTGGACGTCAAGTTCTTCTACAACCCGGAGCTTAACGAGACGATCATGGTCCGTCCCGACGGGAGGATCTCCTTACAGCTCGCAAACGAGGTAATGGCCGCAGGCCTGACCCCGGAGGAGCTGCGCAAGTCCCTGACCGCCCGCTACTCGAAGGAGATCAACAAACCCGAGGTGAGCGTCATAGTCCGCTCCTTCTCCATGCAGCGGGTCTACGTGGACGGAGAGGTCTTCCGCCCCGGCATGCTCCCCCTGGCGGGCCCTGTTACCGTCCACCAGGCCATAGCAGCGGCAGGCGGGTTCAGGGATACCGCCAAAAGGACGGACGTCATCATAGTTAGGCAGGTCTCCGGCAAGCCCGTCCCCCTGAAGGTCAACATGGAAGAGGTATTGAAGAACGAAGACCCGTCCCAGGATATCCTGCTCGCCCCCTTCGACATCGTCTACGTCCCGCGCTCCGGCGTCGCAGAGGTCAACAAGTTCATAGACCTCTACATAAGGAGGAACATACCGATAGGGGCAGGCATAGGGGCAGGCTGGACGCTCGGAGGCACGCCATGAACGACAACACCGGCAGTGTAAGGGACATACTGACCGTCCTTTTCAAGCACAAGCAGAAGATCATCATAACCTTCTTCGCCGTAGTGGCCGCAGTCACCATAGGCACCTTCCTCATCTCCCCCACTTACGAGGCAAAGTCCTCCCTTCTCGTCAAGTTCGGCAGGGAGTACCTCTATACGCCTGAGGTAGGGGAAGGAAGGCCCACCCCCATGGCCTCCGGCCAGGAGGAGCTCTTAAACTCGGAAGTGCAGATACTCATGAACCACGACATCATAGGCAAGGTACTCGCCTCCTTGGGGATACAGAACGTATACCCGGGGTTGTCCGCCTTCTCAGGGGTGGCCAAGTCGGATGCAGCCATCAACCAGTTCAAAAGGTCCCTGATCGTAGAGCCGGTCAAGAAGTCGAACGTCATCCAGGTCTCCTTCCAGCACCATAACCCGGAGATCTGCGCAAAGGCGGTCAACCTCCTGGTCGATAAGTTCAGGGATAAGCACCTGCAGATATACGCAGACCCCAAGTCCTCCTTCCTTGCCGAGCAGTTGTCGGGGTACAGGGAGAAGCTCACCCAGGCGGAAGGCAAGCTGGAGGGGTTCAAGCAGAGATACGGGGTCTACTCGCTGGACGAGCAAAGGGGCATGCTGCTCCGGCAAAGACTAGAGGCGGACAGCTCGGATAAGGACGCTGAGAACCGCATGGGGGAGATCGCAAGGAAGATCGACTCCCTCCAGTCCCAGATGCGCACGATAGACAGGAACGTGCCCGTCTCGTCGGAAGAGCCCCGCTTCAGGGTAGTGGACGACGCCAACGCCCACCTGCTTACCTTAAGGATGAAGGAGCAGGAGCTTCTCGAGAAGTATAAGGAGGACAACAGGCTGGTTGTCAACGTAAGGAATGAGATAGCGATACTTGAGAACTTCCTGAAGAAAGAGAAGCAGAACCAGGTCCCGAAGATAATAACGGGCAAAAACCCCGTCTACGACGACGCGGAGAGGGAGATAGTAAAGGCAAAGGGAGACCTTGCAGCCTTGGAATCCAGAAGATCTTCCTTAAAGGTACAGATATCGCTCATAGAGAGGGGCCTGCGTGAGCCTGGATGCCCGCAGCACGGAGCTGTCCACCTTAAAGCGCGACGTAGAGGTCAGCGAGAAGAACTTCCAGATCTACAGGGAAAGGGCCGAAGAGGCCCGCATAGCGGATGCCATGAACCGGCAGAAGATGGCGAACGTCTCCATCATCCAGGAGGCCTCCGTCCCCACCGAGCCCATAAAGCCCCGCATGGGGTACAACTTCATGCTGGCCCTGGTAATAGGCTCCATCTCAGGGCTCGGCCTGGCCTTCTTCTCCGAGTACGCAGGCCAGCACCTCTCGACCCCGCAGATAGCGGAGAAGAGGCTGGAGCTGCCTGTGCTGGGGAGTATAGAGAATAAGGGGTAGGAAGGATAGACGCAAAGAATGGCAGAGAACCAGGGGTATGGGGTAGGCGGTCAGGGGAGGCCGCTGTTGTGGAATGCGAAGAGATGAGTAGGGTCGATATCCGCACATAGGGAGGAGCAACCCATGAGCAAGATCTATGAAGCGTTGGAGCAGGCACAGAGGGAAAAGAAGGTCTTGGAACAGGTGCAGACAGCGCCCGTCTTAGAGGCCCCGGAGGCCGTTCCTATCGCGGAAGGGACGCAGGAGTCCGATATCTATTCGTTTGAGATGGAGATGGAGGAGGAGATGCTCCATCTCTACCATACGATAGAATCGCTTCTTCCCAACAGGAAGAAGAAGGTGCTCCAGTTCATCGGCTCCAGCGAGGGCGAAGGCACTTCGACGATAACACGCGAATTCGCGCGCGTCGCGATGATCGCCCTCGGCCAGACCGTGCTTCTTCTCGACGCGGACCGTCACAACCCGACCCAGCACTTTTTCTGCAACGTGTCGCCCGATTATTGCCTGGATGACATCGTACAGGGACAGGACAACCCGGAGAGGGCGCTTTACCGGGTAGGCGACTCGAACTTATTTGTCAGCCTTATCTCGCGCAACTCGAATGCGAGCATGAATGTTTTCGATTCCTCCAATTTCGAGAAGACCTGGAGCGCCCTGAAAGACCGGTTTGACCTGATCCTTGTCGATTCACCACCGGCCACCGTCTCGTCGGACGGTTTCTCCATTTTCAAAAAAGCCGACGGCGTAGTGATCGTCGTCGAAGCGGACAAGACAAGATGGCCGGTCGTGCAGAGCGTGAAGGAAAGGATCACCCAGCACGGCGGCAACGTGCTCGGGTTGGTCCTCAACAAACGGAGATATTACATCCCGGAGCTTATTTACAAGAGATTGTAATTTGGGCGGCTGTGCTTGAGGCGCACCTTTGACCTCGCCTCCGGGACCCCGAATTGGCGGAAAGGGTGACGGAAAGAACTGAGAAACTCCTGGGCCGGCAGTTAAACAGCATAGCGGTTGTGCGGATGCTGCAAGGCCTGGGGGACATGCTGTGCCTGGTGCCTGCCCTCCGTGCGTTGCGCACCGCGTTGCCGGAGGCGCACGTAAGCCTGATCGGTCTTACATCCTCCAAAGAATTCGTGAGGAGGTTCGATTGTTACATAGACGAGCTGGTGGAGTCTCCCGGTTGCCCCGGTATCCCCGAAGTGAAGACGCAGATAGGTAAGCTGCCCTCGTTCTTCGCTGCGATGCAGGAGCGCCGTTTTGACCTGGCCCTGCACTCCACGGCGACGGGACGCTCACGAACCTTTTTACTGTGATGCTGGGTGCGCGCCTCAACGGAGGGTTCTTCGTGCCGGGCCGTTTCTGTCCTGACACAAAGCGTTTCCTTCCTTACCGGGAGGATGAGTCCGAAGCGATAAGGTACTTGCGGCTCCTGGCACTGCTCGGCATACCTCCGATGGGAGAGGGCCTGGAATTCCCCTTGCGGAAGGAAGACCGGAAGGCGCTTTCGCTCGTGCCGGAGGCGCGGAATCTGGAGCCCGGTGCTTACGTATGCGTGCACCCCGGCGCCCGTGAGCGGGAGCGCCGCTGGTCCCCCGAGCTGTTTGCGCGCCTGGCTGACGCAGTATGCGGACTCGGTTTCCCGATCGTGCTGACGGGTTACGCGGCCGAGCGGCCACTCACCAGGAAAGTGGCAGCCGCGATGGAGTCGAAGCCCCTCGATCTGGCAGGCCGCACGACGCTCGGCGCCCTCGCCGTGCTGCTTTCGAACGCCCGCCTGCTGGTTTGCAACGATACCGGCGTATCCCACCTGGCTGCAGCATTGCGCGTGCCGAGCGTCGTGATCTTTACGAACTCCGACTCTGCCAGATGGGCGCCGTCCGACGGCCGCCTGCATCGGGCAGTCAATGCATGTCCCCAGGGAGGCAACGGCGGGGTAGCGGCCGGAAGGCGAGGGGGGTGGCATCGCGCAGAAATCAAAGAGGTTTTTGCCACCGTGGAAGACCTGCTGTGCCGGGGAAAGTGCGGGCTGGACGCAGAGCCGCCCAGTACAAGGGTGCCGCTTTACGGGCCATAGGGTATTAATAGCATGCCGCCGGTCGATAGGCTTCTGGTATTCTTGCCCGACCCATACGAGGAGATAGCCTTCTTGCCGCCTGCTCTAATTGTCCTGCGAAGCTCGCTGCCCTTTGCGCGCATCATCGTTATGGCGTCTCCGGGCGGCGCAGCCGGTCTTCCGGTCGTAGACGCCGTGGTCAAAAGGGGCGATAAAGACGAAGGCTCGTACATCGCGATGATGGCCGCTCTTTCCTGCAAAGCCGCTGTTATCTTTACCGGCCCCGGCCGGTCTCCCCATCCGGACGCGTATCGGTGCTACCTTGCCGGCATACCATTGCGCATAGGTGAATCATGCGAGTTTGCCGGCGCCGTTCTTTCTCACTGGATAAAATCTACGCCTGCCGCAGAGCCTGCCGGCCGCTATGTCGCCCTTGCGGAGAAAACGGCCGATATCATCAAAAGGATGGTTGAATGACACAACTACGCGCGCTCACATGGCATGTCCACGGAAGCTATCTCTTTTATCTGGTACATACGCAGCACCAATTCTTCGTGCCCGTCAAACCGGGCAGGCCGGAGGGCTACGGCGGCTGCGCGAAAGGCTTTGACTGGCCGGACAACGTCACGGAAGTACCGGCCGAGGACGTGAAGGACCTCGACCTGGACTGCGTCATTTTCCAGTCCCGAAAGAATTACCTGGAAGACCAGTACGATATATTGAGCGAGGACCAGAGGATGGGCCCGCGTATCTATATTGAGCACGACCCGCCCCGCAGCCACCCGACGGACACGAAGCACGTAGTCGATGACCCGGACGTGCTCCTCGTCCACGTTACCCACTTCAACCGTCTCATGTGGGACAGCGGCAGGACGAGAACGCGCGTTATCGAGCACGGCGTTCCCGAGCTGCATGCAGGCTATACCGGTGAGATCGAGCGGGGTATCGTAGTAGTCAACGGCATCACGAAAAGAGAGAGGAGGGTGGGCGCCGACATCTTCCAGGAGGTGCGCGCCCGCGTCCCGTTGGAGCTTGTCGGAATGGGCTCCGAGGAGGCGGGCGGGCTGGGCGAGGTAGGCCATGCCGAGCTTCCGGGCGTTCGCCGCGCGCCATCGCTTTTTCTTCAACCCGATCCGCTACACGAGCCTCGGGCTTGCCGTCTGCGAGGCGATGATGCTGGGCATGCCCATAATCGGCCTGGCAACGACGGAGATGGCCAGGGTCGTGCAGAACGGGGTGTCGGGCTACGTTGATACGGACGTGCGGGCGCTCATCGGTAGGATGCAGGAGCTGCTGCGCAGACCGGATGAGGCCAAAAGGCTGGGCGCAAATGCCCGCCGCTTCGCACAGGAGCATTTCGGCATGGGGCGTTTCACCGCCGATTGGGATTCCGCGCTGAAGGCCGTTGTCAACGGCCGCAGCCAGGCAGCCGGGAGGGCCGCCGCGTAATCTCTATTGCAAGCGCATCATCAGGGAAGCCGTCGAGCTTGTAAGAAAACAAAAGCGGCAGGGGCCGCAAATCTTTTCAGCGGAGGCAATGTGCAGTCACTCAAAGACAAGATCATCATAGTCACAGGCGGCGGGCGCGGGCTGGGCGCCGCTATCTGCCGTAACCTGGCACAGGCCGATGCGGTGGTCGTTGCAGCGGATATCGGCTGGCCTTACGCCCAGGCCCTGGCCGAGGAGCTTCAATCGAAAGGCGGGCGGGTGGAGCCGATGAGGCTCGACGTAGGACGCGAGGAGCAGGTGCAGGCCGCGATAAGCTCAACGGCAGAGAAATACGGCAGGATCGACGCGCTTATCAATAATGCAGGCACCGACGTCACGCAGTCCATCGAGGAGATGGCTGTTTCAGACTGGGACCGGATCCTTGCGACAAATCTGAGGGGCCCTTTCCTGACATCGAAAGCGGTTTTCCCGATCATGCGGGGGCAGGGAAGCGGGTACATAATCAACGTGGCGTCGACCGCAGCCAAGAGGGCATGGGCGAACGCCTCGGCCTATCACGCGAGCAAGTGGGGACTTCTCGGTTTCACCCACGCCCTGCACGTGGAGGCCAGGCTGCACAATATCAAGGTGTCAGCCCTCGTCGTCGGCGGGATGCGCACGCCGTTTCTCCTGGAGCGTTTTCCGGATATCGATATCAACAATCTTCAGGACCCGGACAATGTAGCGGAGACCGTCCGCTTCCTGCTCATGCAGCCGGAGGGCAGCGTGCTGCCCGAAGTGATGATGCTTCCCATGAGGGAGACGTCGTGGCCGTAGAAAGCCCCGGAGGGCAGTCGTGGGAATAAAAGCCGTCTTCCTCGACAAGGACGGCACGCTCATCGAGAACGTCCCATACAACGTGGACCCGGCGCGCATACGCTTTGCCAAGGGTGCGGCCTTTTGCCTGCGGCTCCTCCACGAATCGGGCTACAGTGTAGTCGTTGTGTCTAACCAGTCGGGCGTGGCGAAGGGGCTCTTTCCGGAGAGCGCGTTGCGGGGTGTCAGGCAGCGCCTCGAGCAAATGTGCTCCCGCATCGAAGTCCCGCTCCTCGACGTCTGCTTCTGCCCCCATCACCCGGAAGGCATCGTATCCCATTATTCGGTTTCCTGTTTTTGCCGCAAGCCCGCGCCCGGTCTCATATTGCGCGCGGCACGCGCACACGGGATCGACCTTGCCTCCTCCTGGCTGATAGGCGACATTCTCAATGACATAGCAGCCGGCCGCAGGGCCGGGTGCAAGACTATTCTCGTCAATAACGGCAGCGAGACTGAATGGGAGCTGACGGAAAGCAGGACTCCCGATTATTTTGTTGACGACCTGGCTGAAGCGGCCCTTGTCATTATTGCGCGCGACAGGGACGGTACGGGCCACGCAAGGCACGGGGCGGCGTGACGGGCGGGCAGGAACACGCAGTAAACGCATCGTGGGATAAAGCCGCGCGGGTCCTCTGCGTCCGGCTCGACTCTATCGGCGACGTCCTCATGACGACGCCTGCCGTCCGCGCCCTCAAAGAATCAGTGCCGGGCCGCAGGCTCTTTTTCCTGACGTCTTCAAACGGGGCGGAGGCCGCGCGCCTCGTCCCCGAAATCGACGAAGTGATTGTCTACGATGCACCCTGGATGAAAGCCGCGCCGGGCCGGAGCGAAAGCTCGGCAGACCGTGCTGCAATCGAGCGGCTTCGCGGTCTCGGTCTCGACGCAGCCGTGATCTTTACCGTCTACAGCCAGAACCCTTTGCCTGCCGCCCTTTTGTGCTACCTGGCCGATATCCCGCTCAGGCTGGCCTATTGCCGGGAGAACCCGTACCAGCTTCTGACGGACCACGTACCTGAGAACGAGCCGGGATGGGTCCGGGGTAACGGAGGCCCGGAAAGCGCGGGCCTTCCGGGGACTGAGATGGCCGGGGGCGTCCGGCACGAGGTACGCAGGCAGCTCGACCTTGTGGCGAATGCAGGCTGCACGACCGGGAATGAAAGACTGTCGCTCAAGGTGCCGGACGACGCAGTGAGCTACGTTTGCGGACTCCTCGAAGAAGCGGGCATCGAAGGCAAGCCGTTTATCGTCGTCCATCCGGGCGCTACGGCCCCGTCACGCCGTTATCCGCCGGGCAGTTTTATCGACGCCTGCCGGGCATTGTGCGCGGAGACGGACCTGCCGATGGTCTTCACGGGCGATGAATCGGAGGTGCCGCTGGTCGACGCCATCAGGGGGTGCCTCGGCGCCCGCACCTGGTCTTTTGCCGGCCGCCTCGACCTTTCCGGGCTTGCCGCGCTTATCGGGTCTGCCGCGCTTCTGATCTCGAACAACACGGGCCCGGCCCACGTGGCTGCGGCCCTCGGTACCCCCGTAGTCAGCCTTTACGCCCTTACCAACCCTCAGCACGCACCCTGGAGGGTGCCAAGCAAAGTGCTATTTCACGACGTCCCCTGCAAGTACTGCTATAAGAGCGTCTGTCCACGCGGGACGAACGAGTGCCTGGGTCTTGTAGCCCCGCAGGACGCAGTCCGAGCCGCCCTGGAGCTGCTGGCCCCTTGCTTACACTCGGCATAAACGCGGCCTTCCACGACTCGTCAGCCGCCGCAGTGGTCGACGGCCGGCTGATCGCGGCAGCGGAAGAGGAACGGTTCAGCCGCATCAAGCACGGCAAGCGGCCGGTGCCGTTCTCGGCTTACGAGCTTCCGTTCAACGCCATCGATTACTGTCTCCGGGAAGCGAACGCCACCCTCGCGGACGTGGACCATTTCGCTTACTCGTATGACCCGTACCTGCGCCTCAAAAAGAAGAGCGCTGGCACGGCCCTCAAACTGCCCCTCGAGCCCTCAATCCGGCCCGTTGACCCCGAATGGGAGTCTGCATGGGACCCTCTTTTTCTCTCCTACATCGTTAATGCGCCCCGCCACCTGGTGGGCGGATTCCCTCATCACCTTTCCCTGCGCTTCAGGGAGACGAAGGCGATCGACCCGTCCCGCTGGCATTTCGTAGACCATCACCTTTGCCATGCGGCGAGCGCGTTCTTTGTTTCACCTTTCGAGGAAGCGGCGATCCTGACCATCGACGGCAGGGGAGAGAAAGCGACGACCACCTACGGGCTGGGCAGGGGGAACCGCATCGAGCCGCTCGGGCAGGTAGTCATGCCCCATTCCCTCGGCCTTCTTTACGAGCAGGTCACATCACACCTCGGCTTTCTCCATTCGTCTGACGAGTATAAGGTCATGGCGCTGGTCTCCTTCGGACGGCCGCGGTTTCTGGGCGCTTTCAGGGAAGCGATCCGCGTGGGCGAGGAAGGCCGCTACTCCATCGACACGAGCAACCTGTGGCGGCGGCTCGGGCCTGCCCGCGCCCCCGGAGAACCGCTCCAGCAGCGCCATCATGACATAGCACACTCGATGCAGGTCGCGATGGAGGACGCGGTACTGGAGATCGCGCGGTGGCTTCACCGGCAGACCGGGGCGGCTGACCTTTGCATGGCGGGCGGCGTAGCCCTCAATTGCGTCCTCAACAGCTCCATCAGGGACAGAGGGCCGTTCAGTCGCATATGGATTCAGCCCGCTGCGGGTGATGCAGGCACGGCGCTCGGCGCTGCGCTCGTCGTCGATTTGCAGGAGGGCAAGGGGGAACGGGCATCGCCGATGTTGAACGTCTATCTGGGCCCGGAGTATTCGGATGCGGAGATCGAAGCCTGCCTGGCTGCAGCGGGCCTTTCCGCATCGAGGCCGGCTGATATTGCGGACGCTACGGCCCGCCTGCTGGAGGAGGATAAAGTCCTCGGTTGGTTCCAGGGACGGATGGAGTTCGGGCCGCGCGCCCTCGGCAGCCGCTCGATACTGGCTTCTCCGCGCAGGGTGGACATGCAGCAAAGACTCGAACTGGATTAAAGAGCGGGAGGACTTCAGGCCGCTCGCGCCTGTTGTCATGGAGGAAGAGGCCCATAAATGGTTCCGTACCGGGGGCGTCGCCTCTCCGTTTATGCTTTTCGTGCACGATGTTGCGCCTGAGAAGGCGGCCATGATCCCGGCAGTCTGCCACGTGGATAACTCTGCGCGTATCCAGACGGTGAGCCGCAGCCAGAACCCGCTTTATTATGACCTGCTGGCTGCCTTCCGGTTGCGCACAGGCATTCCCATTCTCGTCAACACGTCCTTCAATACGCGCACCCGGCCGATTGTCTGTACGCCGACCGATGCCCTTGAATGTTTTTTTACGTCGCCGATCGACGCCCTCGCCATCGGCCCGTTCCTGTTAAGGAAAGATGAGTATTGAGGTTTCCGTAATAGTGCCCACCCTCGGCCGTGCCGGTCTTCTTGGCCGCTGCCTGGCCGCCCTGTCTGAACAGGATTTCGATAAGTCCAGCTACGAGGTGATTGTGGCGGACGACGGCGAAAGCGCGCAGACCAGGCGGGCCGTCGAAGAGTATGCGGACCGGATGGATATACGGTATGTCGAAGTTAATGGGAGGCACGGACCGGCCGCAGCGAGAAACGCCGGACTTCGCATTGCGAGAGGGGAGATTATCGCCTTTACCGATGACGACTGCATCCCGTCGCCCGGCTGGCTGACGGCGGGCGCGGCCGCCTTCGCCGGGGGCGTAGCGGGGGCAGCGGGCAAGATAGTGGTGCCTGTCCCGGCCAGGCCGACGGACTACGAGATGAACGCCTCGCGCCTCGCCCACGCCCGGTTCGTTACGGCCAATTCCTTTTACAGGAAAGCCGTCCTCGTTGCAGCGGGCGGGTTCGACGAAGAATTCACGTCCGCCTGGCGCGAGGACAGTGAGCTGCACTTCAGGCTTCTCGCAGGAGGCGCGCGTCTCGTACAAGCACCGGGCGCCGTCGTCGTTCATCCCGTTCGGCCCGCGCAGTGGGGCGTCAGCATCAGCCAGCAGAGGAAGAACATGTTCAACGCCCTCCTTTACAAGAAGCACCCGGCCCTCTATAGGACTCACATCAGGCCGGTTCATCCCTGGCATTACTATGCCATCGTGCTGGCCCTGATCGTGTCTGCCGCATGCGCTGTAACGGGACTTATATCTGCCGCAATCGGAGCAGGCATTGCGTGGCTCTTCGGGACTCTCCGCTTTTGCAGCCAGAGGCTGCGGGGTGTTTCGCACAGCCCGCTCCACGTGCTCGAAATGGCCGTTACATCTATCATCATACCGCCCGTCTGCATCTTCTGGCGCCTGGCAGGGGCTGTGAGGTACCGCGTATTCTTTCTATAAACGCAAAACGGATCGAATGGATTGCCCCGCTGCCCGCCTATCTCCAGGTCGAGCCGGCCGGCGTATGCAATCTCCGCTGCGAGATGTGCGCCATACGGGTGAGGCGGGACAACAGGCCCGCGGGCCGGGCGTATATGCGGCCCGATCTGTTCCGGCGGATTGTCGATGCCACGCCGGGCCTCGACCGCCTGCACCTTCAGGGCCTGGGCGAGCCTCTCCTCAACCCGCATTTCTCTGAGATGGTCTCATACGCTGCCTCGAAAGGGGTCGAGGTGACGGCAAGCTCGAACCTCATGCTCGTGGACAGGGAACGGGCCGGCGAGATAGTCGAAAGCGGCCTGCAATGCCTGCATGTCTCCGTGGACGGGGCGTCCGCCTCCATCTATGAGTCGATAAGGAAGGGCGCTTCCTTCAGCAAGCTCATCGGCAACGTCCGGTTGGTTATGGGCGCGAAGGAAAGGACGTCCTCACGCTTCCCTTCCATGCGCATGACGGTCGTTCTTATGCGCCGCAACCTTCCCGAGCTTGCCGGACTCGTGAAGCTCGCCTCCGATCTGGGCATGGAGCAGGTCTTTGTCCAGCGTCTTTGCCATTCCTACCGGGAGGCGGCGCTGCCTGCCCATTACGCGCCCATGCGCGCCTATGTCGAAAGAGAGGACGTTGCCGGTGTTCGGCCGGAGACGGTAGCCGAGCGGTTCGAGGAGGCCCGCGCCACAGCCGCATGGCTCGGCGTCGAGCTTCGCCTTCCGCGCTTACCCAATGAAGCTCCGGCGGGGGAACAGGCAGGGCAGGGCGCGTGCGACTGGCCGGAGACGGGGATCTATATCAGCTACCAGGGGTGCGTCATGCCGTGCTGCATGGTGGGGACGCCCGACAGGGTCAATTTCGGAAGGACAAGGGGACACGATATCGCCCGCGTATGGAACGGCCGCGCATGCACCTATTTCCGCCTTCGCCTCGCATCCCGCAACCCACCGGATATATGCAAGTCCTGCTCAATTCACTGCGGCACCTTCTAGGCGGCAGCCGGGTCCCGGTTGCACGTCGTCACGATAAGGCAGATGAGGACCCTCTTTATCTCGACCCCGCTTCTTTCTCCATCCTCTTCCGCGAGCTGGGACCCTCCCTGGGGCTATGGAGAGCGGCCGAGGTAGCGGCCCTTCGCACGTGCGATTACGCCCGCCCCGTGCTCGACGTGGGTTGCGGCGACGGCCTCGTCACGTCGCTCGTCATGAAGCGGGTCGATATAGGCTGCGACCCGTTCGGCGAGGCGGCAGGCCGGGCAGCCGGATCGGGCCTTTACGAGAGGATCGAGCGGCGCCCGGTTGAGGCCGCCCATCTCCCGGACGGCGGTCTTCGCACGGTGCTGTGCAATTCCGTCCTTGAGCACGTAAGCTCGCCGGACACGGTGCTGCGGGCGATATCGAGAACGCTGGCCCCCGGCGGCCGCCTCGTTTTCACCGCACCCACAGCCGAGTTCGGCAAATGGCTTGCACTGCCTTCCTCCCGTTACGCCGCCTGGCGTAACCGGCGCCTCGTACACCTGAATCTGTTGACTGCGCGTGAATGGGCCGACCGCCTTGTCAGGTTCGGTCTGCATGTAGCCTCTGTCCGGCCGTATCTCAGGCGGGCGCTCGTAGCAGTGTGGGACGCCATAGACCTGGCCGAGCAAATCCGGGTGGCCGGGAGGCGGCCGGCCGGGCTTGTGTGGCGCGGCCTGCCCGCCGGCCTGCACATGCGCATCGCGCGCTTGGCGTCCCGCATGGACCTCTCATCCGGCCCGCCCGGAGGCGGGCACCTGATAATCGCGGTAAGGAGACCGTAGGAGAATTTATGGCCATTGTTGACGTGCTGCTGCCTACCTGTGACCGCCTCGAATCGCTGATTATGACCCTGTCGGGTCTTGCCGCGCAGTCGGTAAAGGATATCCATCTCGTAGTGAGCGATCAGGGCCGCGCCCCCGCGGCGGAGTCGTCTGTCGTACACTCTTTACTGCGCGTCATAAGGGCCGGTTCGCCGGATGCCCATGTTGAATGGTTCCGCAGGGCGCCGTCTCTCGGCATAGCCGAGCAGCGGGACTTCCTGCTCAAGCAGGCATATACCGAGCACGTGCTCTATCTCGACGACGACGTGCTGATGTCGCCGTGGGTCCTGAAGACGCTGCTGCAAACATTGGAATTAGAGGGCTGCGCTTTTGTCGGCGCTTTCCCTGCGGGCCTTTCCTATGCAGGAGACGTGCGGCCCGGCCAGCAGCGCATCGATTACTGGTCCGGCCCGGTAGTCCCTGAAGCAGTCGATCCGGGCTCGCACGAATGGGAGCGGTGGCACCTCCACCGCGCAGCCAATCTACACCACGTCTGCCAATCGATCCCGCCGGGGCAGGTCCGTCTCTACAAGGTAGCGTGGATTGCATCGTGCATCCTGTACGACCGGCAAAAGCTCCTCGATGTCGGCGGCTTCTCTTTCTGGGAGCGCCTTCCGAGGTATCATTCGGGCGAGGAGGTGCTCGTGCAAAACCTGCTCATGCGCCGCTGGGGCGGCTGCGCCATCGCGCCTTCGGGGACATATTATTCCGAGCTTCCCTCGACGGTGCTCAACGACAAAGGGACCGTGGACGGTCACGCCCTCGAGCTGCTGTCCGAGATGATACGAAAATATGCGGGGTAAAACGACACAGCCGCTTCTGGGACGCCTCTCCGACGTGCGGAAGGTTGCCGTGCTGCGTGCCTCCCGCATAGGTGATTTCATTTGCGCAACGCCTGCCTTCCGGGCGCTCCGTGCGGCATTGCCGAAGGCGGAAATCACGCTCGTCGGCATGCCTTTCGTCGCTCCCCTGGTCGAACGCTGCCCCTGCATCGACCGCTTTGTCCCGTTTCCGGGGTTCCCCGGCATGGCCGAGCAGATCTTCGACGCCCGCGCGGCCCTCAGCAGCCTTGAGCAATTGCAGGCCGATAAGTTCGACCTCGCTGTCCAGATGCATGGGACGGGCGTTTATTCCAACACGTTCGCTTTGATGTTGGGCGCCCGGTCCACTGCGGGTTTCGTGCGAAACGGCGACGGACCGGGAAGACTGGATGCGGCGCTCGTCATGCCGGACACGGGCACCGAGACCGAGCGCCTTCTCGCGCTGACGCGTTTTCTGGGCGCCCCTCGCGTGGACCCCGCGTGCGAATTCCCGCTGCTGGCAGAGGACCGGTCGGCAGCGATGGAGCTTTTGGGAGACGCCACGCCGCCCCTTATAGGCGTGCACCTTTACGCAAGGAAGAGAGAGAAGCAGTGGCGCATAGAGCGTTTTGCGGCAGCGGCCGCCGAGGTGCGCCGGCGTCACGGGGGAACTGTCGTGCTCGTCGGCGAGGGCGAGACGCATTCCGCCGCGCAAGTTTTTGCGGAATGTGCGGGCTTTCCACTTGTCGATGCGACCCGCCGGACCTCGCTTCCCGTGCTCGGAGCAGTCATAGAGCGCCTCGCGGTGCTCCTGACGAATGACTCGGGCCCGGCCCATATGGCTTACGCGCTCGGTGTGCCGTCGGTTACTATCTTCGGGGAGACTGACCCGGAAAGGTGGGGACCGCCCCGCAATGGCCCGTTCCGCGCAATCGTGCGGGATCTGCCGTGCAGGCCGTGTGGAGAAAACGGCTGCTCTTCGCGCTACGCCTGTCTGCGGGGCATATCGATCGAACAGGTGGTGGACGCTGCAAGCGAGGTGATAAAGACATGATGAGGCCCGAAGAGGTGCACAAGATTGCGGTGCTCAGGGCAAACGGTCTGGGGGACTTCCTTTTTGCGCTGCCTGCCTTCGAATCGCTCCGGGCCGCTTTTCCGCAGGCCGAGATCGTCCTGCTGGGCCTCCCGTGGCATGTACCTTTCCTGGAGAGCAGACCGTCGCCCGTGGACCGCGTGGTCGTGGTGCCGCCGGCCAAAGGCATACGCGAGGAGGCCGGGCTTACCGAGGACGAAGGTGTGCTGTCCGCCTTCTTTGCCGCCATGGAGGAAGAGCGGTTCGACATCGCTTTCCAGATGCACGGGGGAGGCAGGCATTCAAACCCGTTCGTGATGCGCCTCAAGGCCCGCTTTTGCGCGGGCTTGCGCGCGCCGGACGCGCCGCCCCTCGACCTGTGGGTCCCTTACGTTTACTTCCAGCCGGAGATATTGCGTTACCTGGAAGTTGCGCGTCTGGCCGGGGCGCAGGCCGTAACGCACGAACCCGCCCTTGCTGTTACGGAGGCGGACGTCAGCGAGTCGATGTCCGCTATCGACGGCGCGGGCGGGCCAATCGCCGCTATAGTGCCGGGCGGAGGCGACGGCCGCAGGCGCTGGCCGCAGGATAAGCTCGCAGCAGTGGGCGATTGGCTTGCAGCCCAGGGCATGCGGATCGTCATTCCCGGCATTAAGTCCGAGAGAAAAATAATCGAGGGCGTTGCCGGCCGCATGACGCATGAGCCGGAGCAACTCTGCGACCGCCTCTCGCTCAAGGGGCTGACGGGCCTGCTGTCGCGGTGCAGCCTCGCCGTCGGGAATGACAGCGGCCCTCTGCATCTCGCCCATGCAGTCGGGACGCCGACCGTCGGCGTCTATTGGTGCGCGAACGTCTTTACTGCGGGCCCGGTGACAAGGGCGCGCCACCGCCCCGTGCTTTCCTGGCGGCTCGAATGCCCGGTCTGCGGGGTCAACTGCATCACAGGGAAGTGCGATCACCATGAATCCTTCGTGGCCGACGTTCCTGTGGAGGAAGTGCTGGGCGCGGCTTCGGGGCTGCTCGATACCTACGGGCTGAGAGCTTCCCCGGAGAGGGTGACGCGAACCTCGATGTCGCGCATCTCGTGGGGCTGAAGAATTGCGCACGTCCCATTGAAGAGGGCGGTTTCAAGGTCATAGGGTACGTTCGTGCACGGTTCCAGTATGAGCACGTAATGGTCCTGCCAGCCGCCGTAGCTTGCGAAGACCCAGACGTAGGGCAACCGGCTGCTGTCGAAGGAAAACTTTAAGGTCCGGCCGGTCCGGCTATTCTTAAGACCGCACCACGGCCCTTCGAGGCCGGTTGAATAGAAGAACTCGCGGGTTCCCGCCTCCCGCGCAGGAACGATGTCGAGGCGCACTTTTTTTCCGTCCGCTCCGCACGCCGTGGGAAAGCGCGTCTTTTCCGATCTTCCGATGATCGTGCTGAAGCCGGCGTCAACGGGCTCTACAGTGCAAGGCGGCAGCAATATCTCGTCGCCCGGCTCTACGGCGAGGGCAGGGTGGAGCTTGAGAAGAAACGGCAGCGCCTCTCCTGAAAGGTTCTGAAGCCGATAGCCGACTATCAGTCCCTCCGCAGTTACGGCTATTCTTTTCTCGCACGCCGCAGGCAGAGTAGAGCAGTCACAGGCAAGCCTGACTTCGGAGGCGGAGCTTTCCGTGACGCGCCAGTTGCGGCTCCACAGCTCCCCGTGGTCTGCGAGATTGCGCCCCCGGAACGCCCCGCCCGCGTCGTTCGGAAAGACCTCGTCCCATCCCCCGCTCCAGTTCTCGTCGAAAGACGCTCCCACCGAAAGCTCTCTCGTCTCCCCTTTGTACCGCTCCGGGTGCCACAGCCAGTCTTTGCCCGTATCCAGGTCGGTTATCTGATCGACCCTTGCGCCCAAATCCGGCCGCACGACTACCTTAACGCCGCTGCTTGTCAGTATATGCTCCATGGGCCTCTCATTTTATGCGTCCGATTTATTCAGCGGGGGATGATAAGGACGGGCACGTGCACCGACCTGTGAACTACGCCGAAAGTGACGCTGCCGAGAAGGGCGGCAGATAAAGTGCTCTTTCCGTGCGACCCCATAACAATCAGGTCTGCGCCCGCGCGTTTTGCTTCCGCCACGATCTCCTCGACTGGGTGACCGTACCTGGTGCTCATGGTCGTGACGATCCCCTTCGCAGCGCCGTGCGTCTCGATCTCCTTCATGTCCGTCTCCGCAGCCTCTCGGAGGTAATCTTCCAGGGGCTCGACGATGTGCCTGGGGGTTGCGTCCGCAGGCATGGCGGGTTTCCCCACGATGACCTCCCTGTCGATGACGGTGAGGAGCATCACCGTGCCGCCCGTAAGCGCCGCCAGGTCATAAGCATAAAGGGCCGCTTTCCTCGCAGTCTTCGAGCCGTCCGTTGCAGCCAGGATCTTATTGAGCATGAGCACCTCTTCCCCTATCGACGAAATCTAGTGTCGGGCGGGCCTATCGTCAACCGGCAAGGCATGGTGAGTGGGCCGCAGCCGGGTGCGTTCGGCCTGCCCGTCGTTGCAGCGGGCCGCCCCGGTGCTTACTTTACTCTTGTTAAGAATCGGCCCTATCGGGTACAATGGAGGGAGAGAATGAAAGATATGACGACCCCTCACAAGAGGATGCAGGAGCTTTGCGACTGCTTCGCTGAGACGGACCCTCTCGCGGAGATGGCCCTGGTCCGGAAAGAAGCCGACAAGGAGGAAGCGGCCCTCAAATGGCTGGCCCTGGCCATCCTTCACGGCATCGACCGCCGCGCGAAGAAAATTTCCCTGAAGAAGTACGCGGACGGGCGTGTGGAGGCGGAAGCGGAATACGAAGACGGCGAGCTGCCTTCACCCGGCGCGGAGATTGGGGAGAGGGTGATACAGGCCATGAGGCAGGTGACGCATATCGAAGGCAAGAAGGGAGAGATACCGCTTGCCGTGGGCATCAGGGATTCGAGTATCGAGCTCCTCGCCAAAGTCGATAAAGACGACGACTGCGAGAAGATAACGCTGAAATTCGGGAAATAGAAAGGGAAGGCGTGCATGAAAGTCGTTGCATTCAACGGGTCGCCCAGGAAAAACGGGAATGTGGAGTCCCTTCTATGGGAAGCCCTCAGGCCAATAGAGTATGCGGGCCACGACGTGGCAAAGGTGGACCTGAACGAGTTGAACATAAGGCCTTGCCAGGACTGCGGCGGGTGCGAGAAGACAGGCATTTGCGTGCAGAAGGACGACATGACGGCAGTAGCGGAGGCGATACGCGCGGCAGACCGCATCATACTCGCCTCTCCAATTTTCTTCTTCGGACTCTCTGCCCAGACAAAGACGATGGTGGACAGGTGCCAGTCCTTCTGGTGCGAGCGGTATGTCCTGAAGCGGTCGATCTCCGGCGGGCCGGACGGCAGGAAAGGGCTGCTCATGCTCGTGGGCGGCATGAAGAAGGAAATCGGCGTGACATGCTCGGGCGAGACGGCGAAGGCGTTTTTCAGGACGATAAGCGTGCCCGAGCACGATACGATCAGCTTTCTTGGCATAGACCAGAAAGGCGCGATCTGCGGCCACCCGACCGCCTTTGACGACGCTTACCGCGCTGGGCGCAGGCTCGTCGGGCTGGAAGGGGGTTAAAGGAAGTGGGGCAGGGGAACGGTCGCGAAGCAGCCGTAAAAGACAGCCATATACGAATCTGCCTGGAGCATGACGTAGAGTCCCCGGCGGAGACAGGCCTTGAAGCCCTCAACCTTAGCGGCGGCCTGCCCGGTTTTTCAGCATCCGATATAGACACGACAGCGCAGTTCCTCGGCAAAACCCTGGCATTGCCGCTTCTTATTGCCCCCATCACGGGCGGGGGCAGCCTTTCTTTAGAGATCAACCGGAACCTTGCAACTGCGGCCGGGCGTTGCGGCATAGCCATGGCTGTCGGGTCGCAGCGGCCAATGATGGAGAAGGCCGCCGCACGGGAATCTTATCTAGTCAGGGAGTGGGCGCCCGGGATACCGCTCCTCGCCAACCTGAGCCTTCTCCATGTACGCAACGGGGCGGACTACCTTATCGAGGCCGTCGAGTCTATAAAAGCGGACGGGATAATCCTTTACGTCAACCCACTGCACGAACTGTTGCAGGCCGAAGGACAGACCGATTTCACCCATGCCCTGGAGGCCCTGGACGAGGCCGTCGAAAAATTCCCTTATCCGGTCTTCCTCAAGGAGGTAGGCAGCGGATTGCCGGAAACGGTGGTTCGATGGGCTTCGGCAAGGAAGATCGCCGGTATAGACGTTGCGGGCCTTGGCGGTACGAATTGGGCGAAGATCGAGGGGGTGATGCAGGGCAAAGATTCCACCCCGTACGAGACGCTGGGGACGTGCACGAGAGACGCCATTATGGATGCGGCTAAATGGCTGCGGGACGACCAGTGCCTCATAGGGGGCGGCGGCCTGCGGACAGGCATCGACATGGCGAAGGCCCTGGCCCTCGGCGCGAACTTCACGTCTATGGCGCTTCCCTTTTTGAAGTGGGCGGGCGTATCTGCGGAAAGGGTGGCCGAAGGCATTGCGCGCCTCAAGGAAGAGCTTACAGTCGCACTCTGGTTTACGGGGTCGAAGAACATAGGGGAGCTGAAGGGGAAGGTGCGCCTTCCAACGCCATTTTTTGCTTGAAATCACGCCTTCATTGCTTCATCATTAGGAAGCGCGGGATACGGCGCGGCTCGAAGCAGGACTGACTCAAGGAGGCATTATGGGCGTTGTTGTAGAAGACTTTCGCGACGGCGTACTGACGCTGACGTTGAACCGGCCGGACAAGAAAAACGCAATGAGCCTGGAGCTCCTGGAGGCGCTCTTCCACTCCCTCACAAAGGCCGGGAAGGAAGGGGCGTCCATCGTAGTCATAAGGGGCGCGGGCAATACGTTTTGCGCAGGCGGCGACGTCATTGAGTTCAGGGACAGCCCCGCGCCTGCGGTGCAGGTAGACGCGATGGCCGACTACCTGAACCGGAGCATCCTCCTCATCCGCAACATCCCTGCCATAGTCATAGCGGTAGTCGAGGGCCTTGCCGTCGGCGCGGGCCTGAGCCTGGCGCTTGCCTGCGACCTGACCCTCGCGGAGTCGAAGGCGGTCCTGAATATGGGATACAGGCGGATAGGCCTGACGCCCGACGGCGGCGCCAGCATTTTCCTGCCCCGCCTTATAGGCATGAAAAAGTTCAGCGAGCTTTACTTCACCTCACGCAATGTGGCCATGGACGAGGCAAAGACGCTCGGGCTCGTCAATTTCACGGCGGAAGCAAAGGAGCTTGAAAAAGAGCTGGCCGCGCTTATCGATGGGCTGAAAGCGATGCCGATGGAGACCACCAGCAATCTGAAGGACCTGGTCAACAAAGCGGTCCTTTCGGGGCTGTCCACCCATCTCGACAAGGAGCGGCTTTACGTATCCCGTTTCTCGGCCGAGCCTGCCTTCCAGGAAAGGCTGAAGAAACTCTTCAAGAAAGGATAGGGCGCGCAAGATGGAGCGGGACCCGAAGGCAGACGGGCGCAGGGCGGAGCCGCCCTGGGGGCGCTGGCTCGTCATCGAGGAAGGCGACGCCTTCAAGGTAAAGAGGATAGAGGTCCTGCCCGGCGAGCGCCTGAGCTACCAGAAACACTCCAAAAGACAGGAGCACTGGTACGTCGTCTCGGGAAAGGCGCGCGTCATTCTGGACGGCACGGAGCACCTTCTCGACGCGGGCGGCTCCATCGATATAGGCAGGGGCGCGCTCCACAGGATCGAGAACCCGGGCAGGGAGACGGTCGTCGTCATAGAGGTGCAGACCGGGGAATACTTCGGGGAAGACGACATAGTCCGCGTCGAAGACGACTACGGAAGAATCTAAAAGACCTGCACGGCCGCGCTTTGCTCCCCCATTTGCCCTATTTTTTCATTTTCTGCTTTTTTTTCTTGACAAGCCCTATCGTATTGTATTACAACGTAGACACAAAATTAAAATTGTTGTAAGAGGACGGCACGCCGCAGTTCGTTAAGCGCGTGCGGGTCATGTGTGCAATCTCGATACTCGGGCAGTCGGGCGAGGCGCCTCTATGAGGATTGTTTACACAAACCTGAAAGAGAATGACGCGGGCAGACAGCGCAGCGTCAGGCAGCTTCAGGTAGACACGGGCGGGAGCAGGTCCGTCCCGCAGAAGACGGCGCGGGAGACGCTCACTCTCGTCCGGCGGGTAGACGTGCCGCCGGAGCGCGTCACTGCCCCTGCGGAAGAGGCGGAGGCTGCCGCGAGGCCGGTCCTGCTGGAAGGCGTAGCCGCACTGCGGGCCGCACTTATCAAGAGATTCGTCGATGTTAAAGCGTTCGGCGCCGCTAAGAGCGCCGGTTTCTGCGTCACCGTCTGAAGAACCGATTTTCAACTTGTGGATTCCCTGCAGCTTGCTGCAGGGAGACCTTTTTCCGCTTCGCTCCGTGGCAATTATTGGGGTTCAGCACCCCCTCCACGGGCAAAGCCCGTGGAGCCTCCCCGCTCGGCGCGGCGCTACGCTTGCTTTAATACCCTGCTGCTTGCAGCAGGGTATTTATTCCCTTGAAATTACAACAAACCGCCTGACATCTGTCTATGACTGGGGCAGGTTGACAAGGCCCAGCCATGACCCTACACTTTAGTTTATTGTCGCCCCTGTCAAGGCTGTGTCGGAAATTTGAAAGATTTATCATCCAAGCGACATATCAGACTGGTTATGCCGAAATACGCCGAGAGAGAGCGAACGCGCGTCGAGGCGGCGCCGAAGAGCACCCTCACCGTGCTCGACGGCGTGGCTGTTGTCGTCGGCATGGTCGTCGGGGCAGGCATTTTCAAAACGCCTTCCATCGTCGCTGCGCAGTGCGGCAGTGTGGGCGTCGTCCTGCTCCTGTGGCTGGCCGGCGGGGCGGTCTCCCTTGTCGGAGCACTCTGCTATGCGGAGCTGACTTCGACATATCCCCATCCGGGCGGTGATTACCACTATCTCGGGCGCTCCTACGGAAGCGTTCCGGCCTTCCTCTTTGCCTGGTCGCGCATCACCGTCATACAGACGGGCTCCATCGCCCTGCATGCCTTCCTCCTTGGCGACTACGCATCGGAGGTGCTCAGGCTTGGGCCATACTCGTCCTCCGTCTATGCCGTGGGCGCACTGGTGCTCCTGACGGTCGTCAACATCACGGGGATGAGGCAGGGCAAGTGGACGCAGAACGTCCTGACCGGGCTGATAGTCCTCGGCCTTTTGTCCGTGGTGGCTTTCGGTCTCGCGTCGGGTCCGGGCCGCCCCGAGGCCCCTCCCCGTGCAGCAGGCGACGACGGCAAGCGGCATCGGCGTCGCTATGATCTTTGTCCTTTTGACGTACGGCGGGTGGAACGAGATAGCCTACCTCTCGTCGGAGGTAAGGAAGGCCAGAAAGAACATGGTGCGCGTGCTCATGCTGGGCGTAGCCGCAGTCACGCTCATATACCTTGCGGTCAATTACGCTTTCCTTAGCTCCCTGGGTCTGGGCGCCACTGCTTCGTCGGGCGCAGTCGCGGTCGAGGTAATGCGGCGCGTGCTTGGAGGACCGGGGGTGACGTATATGAGCCTGCTCGTCGTATTCACGGTCCTGTCCAGCATGAACGCGGTAATAATAACGGGATCGCGGACGAACTATGCCTTCGGCAGGGACTACTCCCTTTTTTCCTTCATGGGCAGTTGGGACGAGAAGGGGAATACGCCCGTGAATGCGTTGATCTTCCAGAGCGCAATCGCCCTCGGCCTGATCCTCCTCGGCACGGGCACGAGGAACGGGTTCGTCACGATGGTGGAGTACACCGCCCCTGTGTTCTGGTTCTTCTTCCTGCTGGTAGGTGTCTCCGTGTTTGTGCTGCGGGTTAAGGAGCGGGCAGTGGTGCGGCCGTTCAGGACGCCCCTCTACCCCTTCACACCGCTCCTGTTTTGCGGCGCCTGCCTCTACATGCTCTATTCGAGCCTTGCATATACGGGGAAGGGCGCTATCGTGGGAGTAATAATGCTGCTCACGGGCATCCCCGTCTTCCTCGTGAGGCGGCAGCGGGTGGTTGCGGCCCCCTAGACCTGCCGCTCGCCGTGCTTGCTTCCCTCGTTCTTGAAGTGCGGGGTCATCTGCCTCTTGATCGGCGTATTCGTTTTTTCCTGTATGTCCCTGAGTAACGAGAGTTGGTCCGGGAGCACCAGGGTGAAGGCGTGGCCGCCTTTGCCCATGCGCGCGGTCCTGCCGATCCTGTGTACATAGTGCAGGTCGTCCTGGGGGACGTCATAGTTGATGACCGCCTCCACGTTGTCCACATCTATGCCCCGAGCCGCCACGTCCGTAGCAACGAGCACGCGCAACAGCTTCTTGCGGAACTTCGACATTGCCTTGTCCCGGCGGGCCTGCGTCATATCGCCGTGCAGGCTGTCGACCAGGTAGCCCCTGCTCTGCAAGTCCTTCACGATCTGGTCAACCCGTCTCTTCGTATTGCAGAAGACGAGGGAGGAGTTAGGGGTGTATGTGTCGATCAGGCGGCAGAGCATTTCCAGCTTCATCCACGGCTTGACCTCGAAAAATGCCTGGCTCACTTCCGGGACGGTCATATGGTCGCCCGATACGTTGACTACCAGAGGGTCCCTCTGGAACTTGTTCGCGATGTCCCTGACGGAATCAGGCATCGTCGCCGAAAAGAGGAGCGTCTGGCGCTCGTCGGGCATGGCCCATAAGATCGTCTTCATATCGTCGACGAAGCCCATGTCGAGCATCCTGTCCGCCTCGTCGAGGACGACCGTACGCACGGTCTCCATCCGGATCGTGCCCCGGTTCATGTGGTCCATGATGCGGCCCGGCGTGCCGACGACTATCCTTGCGCCTTTTTTAAGGCCTTCGAGCTGCTTGTATATCGGCTGGCCGCCGTAGACAGGGACTATGCGGACGTCCTTCCTGTATTTTGCAAGGCGCATCAGCTCTTCTGCGACCTGCACGGCCAGCTCCCGCGTAGGACAGAGCACGACGGCCTCGAGTCCGTTTCCCTTTCGCTGCATCGATTCTATAATCGGCAGGCCGAAGGCGAGCGTTTTGCCCGTGCCCGTGCGTGCCTGCCCTATGATGTCCCTCCCCTCCGTGATGGGGGACATAGATCCGGACTGGATCGGTGTAAGCTCTTCAAATCCCATGTCGTCGATTGCTTTCTGCAACTCCTTCGATAACTGGAGCTCTTCGAATCTCGTTTTCTCCATACGTCTCCTTGTAAAGTCCCCGGCCGCTTCAGGCCTGCCCGGCAATCGATCGTTTGAAAAAATCGAGGAACACGGGAAAGCGAAAGAGGCTTGCGTGGCGCATACATTATACCACAAACCGTTGGGATATTCAGTCATTATCGGATTTGCCGGTATATATCCCGCGTGTTTTACGGGTGGCCGCGCCGGAAAAAGTGCAGTAAGCGGCACACAAGGGGGCTACTTGACCTTTCGGGCGCGAGCAGGTAGTTTTTTATGATGGTCACCGGTATGCAGACACAACCCCATGACACGGGGACTGGCGCGCAGGCGCCTGTTTTCTGGTTCGTCGTCTCCGGCTTCAAGCTGCTTGTCGTAGCAGGCGACGGCCCGGCCTCCGTGCCGTTCGTGGAAAACCTCGACGCGTGGGGGCTTGCTCCTTCTTCGGTCCAGGCCTTGGGGACGCTGCGCGGCTCTGCGTGCTGCGTCGCGGAGGTTGACGAGAATACCGACGCGCCGCAAGGCTGCGTCTTCGAGGGTTTGCGGTCTCTCTTCGGCCTCCTCGATGAAGACGTCTTCAAGCGGGCGATGGCTGCCGTCCACCTTACGGAATGGGACAGGACGAGCCGTTTTTGCGGCCGCTGCGGGGCGCCGACTGCACTGGTGAAAGAAGAGCGCGCAAAATTGTGCACGCGCTGCGGGAAAACCATCTTTCCGCGCATTTCTCCCGCCATCATCGTGTGCATTGAGCGAGGCGACGAGATATTACTCGCCAGGTCTTCCCGCTTCGCCCAGGGCTTTTACAGCGTGCTGGCCGGTTTCGTCGAGGCCGGGGAGTCGCTGGAGGAGACGGTCAGGCGGGAGGTCGAAGAGGAGACGGGGATCATAGTTACGGATATCCGCTACTTCGGGAGCCAGCCCTGGCCGTTCCCGGACAGCCTGATGCTCGGCTTTACCGCCCGCTATGAATCAGGGGAATTGCACATCGACGGCAAGGAAATAGTCGATGCAGGCTGGTTCCGCGTCGATAACCTGCCGGAGCTGCCAGGGAAGATCAGCATCGCCAGGAGGCTGATCGACTGGTTCATCGACCACCACCATAGCTAATCCTTATCCAAAGGGAACGTCAGCGTGCCGCCCAGGTAGGCGACTATCAGGATAGCGGGGGCCTGAGCTACAACCAGACAGAGATAGATGATGCCGCCCGCCGATGCGACGTCGAGCACAGACGGCGCGTATGCCCGCCAGAAAGTAACGATTGCGAGGTCGATTGCCGCCGCGAAAGAGACGTACTGCTTTACCTTGACCGGGCGCATGGGCCTGGCCATGTAGTTGATCCTCCACGTTGCGAAACCCGTAATTATCCCTGCCGGCATGAATACCACGGCCCCGATAAGGCAGTAGAACGCGGTCGCGTCGAAAGTCGCTTTTCCCGTTGCCGCATATAAGAGTGAGAAGAAAGCGGCGGACAGGGAAAACACGATAGGGAAATGGACTGTGGCAGGGTGGGGGTGACGGCGCAGCATCGGCCAGCGTTTCAATACGGCCGATACCAGAGGCGGGAAGGCGGCGGCCTCTGGACCGGCCGGTTTCTGGACAAATCTGCCGACCTGCGGATACCGGTCGAGCACGTCCGGGCCGTGAGGGGCTGCCGCGAGGTCCGCGGTCAGGTCGCGGCCGGCGTTATGCCTTGCCATGTGCCTGCCTGCCGGCCAGAGCCGGCTGCCCGTCACATCGACGACGCGGCCGCCGGCAGCAATGCAGGCCCGGCGACCTTCCTTGCCGTCGAGGGCCTGTAGAGTTTCAGCATCGAATTCCTTTTCCATTTATCATTTAATTGTGATCGTTTCATCGGCAATTTGCAAGGATAAAGGTCGGGACTATAGATTATATCTTACATTAACTATTTGCCATAAGGTAGCTGAATAACAAGTGTATATAGGCGGAAGCAGAGGAATCGGAAAGCCCGACGGGCAAGGACCGGCTGCGCGTAATCGGGACATTCCTGCGCGGAGAAAAAAATCGCCGTGGCGCAGAAAATAGTGGAACAACTTGCTGGACGCTGGTAATATACTACGGGGGTTCTAAGTTCTGCTCAATCGGATAAGTTGAATGGGCCGGTAATCGGGCGATCCCGTTCGGGGTCAGCCCGGAATCTGCTCGCAGAGAAACGACTCAACAACGAAAGGGGGAAAACATGAAAAAGTTGTGGCTTCTTGCTCTGGTGTCAGGTTTTCTTTTTTGCCTTCTTCTCGGCTCGCAGGCAATAGCTCAGGAAAAGCAGATCGTCCTGAAGTATTCGAACTTCTTCCCCGCGCCTCACACTAACAGCGTCCTCGCGGACCAGTGGTGCAAGGAAGTGGAGAAACGGACCAACGGCAGGGTGAAGGTAAATTACTATCCCGGCGCCGTGCTTACACCGGCCGCGCAGACTTATGACAGCGTAGTCAAGGGCATCGCGGACGTAGGCTTGAGCTGCCAGGCTTACACGCGCGGCAAGTTCCCGCTGACTGAGGCCGTCGACCTTCCGCTGGGCTACAAGAGCGGATATTCGGCGACGAAGATGATCAATGGATTTTATGCCAAGTTCAAGCCGAAGGAATACGACGAGACCCACGTGCTCTACCTGCACGCCCATGGTCCCGGCATCGTGCATACAAAGAAGCCCGTCAACAAGCTGGAGGATATGAAGGGCCTGAAGATCAGGTCGACCGGCCTGTCGGCGAAACTGGCGCAGGCCCTGGGCGCGGCCCCGGTCGGTATGCCTATGACCGAGTCGTACGACTCTCTGTCGAAAGGCGTGGCTGACGGTATCCTTTGCCCGGAAGAGGCGCTGGAAGGCTTCAAGCTGGGTGAGGTGGTAGCCTACACGACGGAAGATTACCCCGCCGCTTACTCGACGGCCTTCTTCGTAGTCATGAACAAGGCCAAGTGGAACAGCCTGCCCAAGGACATCCAGGGCATTATCGAGCAGATCAATACGGAATGGATCGAAAAGACCGCGAAGAACTGGGACGCGATAGACAAAGTCGGGCCTGGTCTTCGCCGAGAAGCACGGCGTGAAGCGCATTCCCCTGTCAGCGGCAGAAGGCGCCCGCTGGGCAGCCGCAGCCAGGCCTTTATTGGATGAGTATGTGAAGTCGATGAAGGCGAAGAACCTGCCGGGGGACCAGGTCCTTAGCTTTTGCCTGGATTTCCTGAAATCTCACTGATAGTAATCAAGGGGCCGGGACATCCGGCCCCTTAACTTTTCCCGCGCGCGCCCCTTTTGCTTGACAATCAGTCCGCTTACCCCTACAATGAAGAATATTATGCCATGCCGAAGGCCGCGTGCACGAGCATTGAGGTTTGCTGTCTGGCCTGTCCTGGCGGCGGCGCTCTGCTTCTCTTCGCAATGCCTGGCCGCGCTCTCGGACACTGTTTCCGAGGCAACGCTCTCCAACGGTCTCAAGGTCATCCTCGCAGAGAACCATAAAGCCCCCCTCGTCACGTTCCAGGTATGGTACAGGGTAGGGTCGAGGAACGAGGTGTCCGGGAAAACCGGCCTTTCCCACATGCTCGAGCACATGATGTTCAAGGGGACCGAAAAAATCGGCGCCGAAGAGTTCTCCCGCGTCATCGCGCAGAACGGGGGCAACGACAACGCCTTTACCTCGCATGATTACACGGCCTATTTCGAGAACATGAGCTCCGACAAGATCGCCATCCCGATCAGCGCTCGAATCGGACAGGATGAAAAACCTCGTCCTCCGCGAGCAGGACTTCAAGCCGGAGCGGTCCGTTGTCATGGAAGAGCGGCGGATGAGGACTGACGACAACCCGAAGGCCGTGCTGAGCGAGCAGCTTTATGCCTCCGCCTTCGTAGTCCAGCCCTACCACTGGCCCGTCATAGGGTGGATGCAGGACATCGTCAGGTACACCCTCGATGACCTTAAGGCCCATTACAAGACCTATTACGTCCCCGCCAACGCCTTCATAGTAATCGCGGGCGACTTTAAAAAGGAAAAAGTGCTCCCCTTGCTGGAGGCGGCCTTCGGGCCGATCAAGCCGGGTATCGCACCCGACCAGAAAAAAGACATCGAAGAGCCGCAGGCGGGCGAGCGCAGGATAATCGTAAGAAAAGAGGCCCAGCTCGCTTCCGTCGTAAAAGCCTTCCATGTGCCGAACCTGAAGGACCCGGACAGCTATGCCCTTGAGGTGGTCGGCGGGGTTGCTTTCTTCCGGCGAAAGCTCCAGGCTCCAGCGCTCCCTCGTTCGGGAGAAGCACCTGGCCCTTTCCGTTTCTGCGGACAACGAGATCGTCTCCGAAAGACCCGAACCTTTTCTCCGTCTCTGCGGACGTATTGCCGGGCGTTGACGTCGATATAGTCGAAAAGGCCCTCACGAGCGAGATAGAGCTTCTGCAAAAAGGGACTGTGGACGAGCGCGAGCTTCAAAAGGCGAAAAACCAGTTGGAGGCGGGGTTCACGTTCGAGCAGGACTCGCTTTTCGCACAGGGGATGCTCCTTGCTTCATACGAGATAGTCTCTTCATGGCGCGACCTCGACCGTTACGTCCCTAACATCCGGGCGGTCACGGCGAAAGACGTGCAAAGGGTGGCGCGCAAGTACCTCGTGCCCGATAACTGCGTAAGCGCCCGCCTCATCCCTATACCGTCGGCCGAGCAGAAGCCGGTGCCGCCGGGGTCCCCGATGAAGGGGCAGATCGAGCGATAGGTGTAATCATGTCCGTATCTGCAAAAAGATCGGTTCTTCTTGGATCTTGCGGTCGTCTTCTTCGTCTGCGCGGCGATGGGGACTGCCGTGGCGCTGCCCCCCGTGCAGAGGAGCGTGCTCGATAACGGGCTGGTGCTCCTTGTCTCGGAAGAACACTCCCTTCCGTTCATTACGATAAGCCTCATGATAAAGTCGGGCGCGAAGGACGACCCGGAAGGCCGGGAAGGGCTGGCGGACGTGACCGCGTCCTGCCTCCTTTTAGGCGCTGCCGGCCGCTCGCTAAAGCAGATCAACGAGGAGCTCGATTTTCTGGGCGCCCAGATGGGAGCCGACGCAGCCAGGGATTATTCGATCGTCAGCCTGAAGGTGCTCAGAAAGGACCTGGAGGCTGCGTTCCCCATCTTCATGGATATAGTCATGAAGCCGACTTTCCCGGCCGACGAGGTCAAGAAGGAAACGGCGCGCGCGGTGGCGGCCATACGCGCCTCCGAGGACCGGCCGACCGTAGTGGCTGACCGGGCCTTTATGAAAGCCCTTTACACGGGCGGCCCTTATGGCCACCCACGGGAGGGCACGGTAAAATCGGTTTCGGGCGATGGGGAGGGGCATGATGGAGACCTTCCACCGCGCCCATTACAACCCCAATAACGCCATCCTCGTCGCTGTAGGCGACATCGACGCGGCCACCGTAAAGGGATATCTGGTCCCGAGTCTCGAGAAATGGCCGAAAGGCGGCCCGGCGAAGCAGCCGATAAAGGTGGCGTTCGCCGAACGTAAAGAGACGATCAAGATCAATAAGCCCGTCACCCAGTCGAGCATCGTTATCGGCGGCGGCGGGCATGAGCCGGGAAAACCCGGACTATTACACTGCCCTGGTAGCGAACTATATCCTCGGCGGGGGCGGTCTCACCTCGCGTCTGATGGAAGATATCAGGATCAAAAAAGGGCTTGTCTACTCGGTCGGGAGCATGTTTGAAGGAAGAAAATATCCGGGTCCTTTCCAGGTTTACCTCCAGACGAAGAACCAATCGGCCAGGGACGCGATCAAGGCCGTGATGGAAGAGCTGGAGCGCATACGGTCCGGCCCGGTCTCCGAGAAAGAGCTCGATGAGGCGAAAAAATATCTTGTCGGCAGTTTCCCGCAGAGGTTCAGCACTCAAGGCAGGATCGCCTCTTTCTTCGCCCAGGTCGAGTATTTCGGCCTCGGCCTCGATTACGCAGAGAGGTACCCATCCATTATCAACGCGATCACGCGTGAGGACATTCAGCGCGTGGCAAACAAGTACATTCAGCCCGACAAGGCGCTTACGGTTATCGTCGCAGACCTCAAAGAGGCGGGACTCGAATAGCGGGAGGCGACCGCTCCCGTACAAAAAGACAAAGGAGGCTTCCATGAAAGTCAGTGTTGATAAGGAAGCATGCGTGGGAGACGAGACGTGCGTCTCTATTTGTCCTGAAGTCTTTCAGATGGACGGCGACATAGCGGTCGCCAAGATGGAAGACGTGCCGGCGGAGCTCCAGGGCTCCTGCCAGGAAGCGGCCGACGCCTGCCCTGTAGAAGCAATCATCATAGAATAAGCAATCGGTTATTGCCCTCGGTTTGTATCAAACGGGCCACGGGGCTTTCGCCCGGCGGGCTGCGCTATTGCCGTGGCCGGGCTTCCCGCTTTTAATTCAAGTATCTTCATTCCCCTCTGACGGATTTGCAGCAATCTGCCTTCTGATGCGCCTTCGCTTTATTTCGAGAATCTTGATTACCGTACTTGACGACCTATATTAAAACTAGGCGTTCATATCATCATGTTGCGGAGGTGAAGGGATGAAATTGTTCTGCAAGCGTATGCTGATTTCCTACCTCGTAGTGGCCATGTTCGTCATAGGTATGGCGCAGAGCGCCGGAGCGGGATTCACTCCCTCCCAGCTTGGCGGCGTCTCCACGCAGAGCAGGGAGGCCGACCTACAGCGCGTCCGGTCCTTCCTCGAGATGAAGGTGGTGAAGGACAAGTTCGTCCAGCTCGGGTTTAGCCCCGTAGAGGTGCAGTCCCGCCTCTCGACGCTGAGTGACGAACAGTTGCACCGTGTAGCACTCAAAGTGGACGATATCAAGGTGGGCGGCGACGGCGGAACCGCTGTAATCATTATCCTGCTTATCGTGGTTTTCGTCCTCGTTATGCTTCGCCTGCTTAGGTTGATATAGCGGGCCGGTAGAAGAGAGTACAAGCCGTTGCCTGCGGGTGAGGCCGGGCCGGACAAACACGTGCTCCGGGGCCGGCCGCTGACCGGCAGGCATATGAGCGAAGGAGGTAGCTATGCTCTATTGGGCGGTAGTTTTTCTCGTAGTTGCGATCGTCGCCGGGATATTCGGATTTACCGGAATTGCGGGCACTTCCATATGGATAGCCAAGATCCTGTTCTTCGTGTTCATTATACTTTTCATCGTCTCCCTGCTGTTCGGGAGGCGGACGCCTATGCCGCCCGTTTAAGAAGACGAAGGTAATGATTTACCGGAACATTGCGGGCGCGGAGGTTTCGTGTACGTCCATCTGACGCTTCAGCCCCTGATAACCCTGATTGCCGGGATATTGATCCTCCTTATTCCAAGGCTCCTTAGCTTCATAGTCGCCGTTTACCTGATCGTGACCGGCGTGCTCGGGTTGATCCGGTGACGGCATCGCAGGCGCAATAATTTTGCGCCGCGCGCGCGTTGTGATAAACTGAAGGCAAGGAGGCTTCGCATGACAGGTGAAGAGGGATACACGGTAGTAGGGTCGGAGCATTACATAGCTTACAGGGGGCACGTCGCCATGTCGCGGGCGATCTTCTTTGCGCTCGGGTGCGTACTCGGGGCAGGCGCCGCGCTGCTTCTGACGCCGCAGTCCGGGTCCAGGACCAGGCGGCAGCTACAGGAGGCGTCGCACGAGACGAAGGAGAGGGTAGGTTCCGTCTACGGGCGGCTGCTGGGCGTGATGGGCGCGACCCTGGACCGGGGCAGGGACCTGGTCAGGGAGCAGAAACCGCTTCTGGCCGCCGCGATAGACGCGGGCAAGGCAGCGTACGAAAAGGAAAAGTCAGAAATGAATGCCCGCAAGGGCTAAGACGGACGCCCCCGAACCAGTGGGTCAGGGCCTTTTATTACCTGAGATAAGGGGCCCACTGCCGCGCCACCGCCGTGATGTAGCCCTTGGGCACGCTCTTGACGATGCGGTTATGGCCGGGCAGGAGCACCTTTACGTCGAGGCCGCCGAGCCTGGCCAGCGATGCGGCGAGCGCCCCGGCGTCGGCCCCGTGAAGGTCGAACCGCCCGATGCTGTTATCCGCGTAAACGACGTCGCCCGGAATCAAAATACCGTTCACAGCGTCCCACAGTGCTATGCCGCCGGCCGAGTGGCCGGGTATGTGCAGGACAGTCCATGTCTCCCCGTCCAGGCTCAGCTCGTCGCCCTTCCTTGAGATACCTGTTGACCTTGAACTTGAAATCCCCTTCTTTGAGGCGGTACTGCGTCTGGCACATCTGCTTGAACATGTCCATGCCGTAGACGGTCCTGTCGTCCCCCGCTTCCAACGGCCCCGCCTCGTTCTCGTGCACCCAGACCTCGACTGTCGGCATGGCGTCCATCAGCTCCTTCAGGCAGCCGATATGGTCGAGGTGGGTATGGGTCATGATTATCCGCTTTATATCTGTGGGCTTCACGCCATCGGCGGCGAGCTCTTTCAGCTTGTACGCCCCGTGGCCCATCAGCCCTGCATCGACAAGCGAAAGGTCGGCGGACCCCGGCTTCCCGATCAGGTAAACATGGGCATCGGGTATCATCTCGTCGCGACCGGGTATCATGAAAAGCGATTCGGTTATTTTCGTCATGCGGTTTTCGTCCCTCCAATGACCATTACCATAATCCATTCGTGCACCGTTTTCAAGAATCAGGCCGGAATTGCCTTTTGGCTTGACGGCGGGGTTTCGCCCTTTACATAGAAGCGGAAAATAGTTATTTTTGTAGATAGGGTGTTGTCAGGCCCGGATAATAGTTGCCGGGTGGTTACAGAGCGGTTAAATTTCCTGAAGGGAGGGGTGGCGGGCATGACAATCAACGAGGTGTTTCTTGGCATAATAACGGCGGCGGTCGTTGTGATCGTGATCTTCGTGGTGCGGTTGGCCACGAAGCTGTCGGAAACGGCAGCATCGGTTGAAGAATTCCTGGAAACAACAGACCGGACCCTGAAAGGGGTCGCGGGGGAGGTCAACGAGAGCCTGCGGAGCTTTCGGGTCATTACGGACAGCTGTGGGCGGCGCGGCAAGCGACGTGAAGGCCCTTACCGGGTCGTTCAAGGATGCAGGGCAGGCCGTGCAGGAAGTGGCGGACAGCGTGCGGGATATAGGCAAGGCCGTGCAGGGCCTTGGGTCGGAAACAGTGGCGTCGGTGTGCGGCCTGCGGGCGGGGCTCAAGACGGGTTTCGAGACCTTCGTCAAGAACCTGTCTCAAGTCGGAGTAGCGTTCGCTTACGGGTGACGCGGCAACATACAACATGCAGCGCAAACGCAAAGGAGGAAAAGCATGAAGTACGAGGAGAGCGAATTTGAGTCGACCAGCGGATCGTGGTTTCTAGCGTTCATACTCGGTGGATTGCTTGGGGCGGCCGCGGCCCTGCTCTTCGCGCCTAAGTCGGGGCGCCAGACGAGGGAGCACATCAAGGATGTAGCCCAGGACGCAAAGGATAAGGCCGGCGGTTACTATGACCAGGCCAAGGGACGTATCTCTACGGCAATGCAGAAAGGGGCCGAGGTGTTCCAGCAGAAGAAAGAGGAGGTAAAATCGGAAGTGGCCGAAGCCTTGAAATAGGAGTCGAAGATTACCCTATTATCAGGCCGATCAGCGTCATGATCAGCCATTGAAAGAACGAGATCAGGGGATCCAGGACGCCGAGGTAGAGGAGCATTATGATGATGAAGAATCCATAGGGCTCCAGCCTTGCAAGCGTATACTGGAAATTCCTCGATGAGAAGCCCATCAGTATCTTCGATCCGTCGAGAGGCGGTATAGGGATCAGGTTAAAGGAAGCAAGCATTATGTTTATCTGCGCCAGGTATTGAAGCCCCCTCGATACGGGGCTGAACAGGCTGAAGTGCACCGTTGACAGCACAAGCATCGCGATGAAAGCGAGAAGTATGTTGGCCGCGATGCCTGCGGCCGAGACGAATATGAGGCCCTTCCTGTAGTTCCTCAGATTGTTGAAGTTTACGGGGACGGGCTTCGCCCAGCCGAAACCGAATACAAACAACATGATCGTTCCGATAGGGTCCAGGTGGCGCATCGGGTTGAGGTTAAGCCTGCCGAGCCACCGGGCCGTAGAGTCGCCCATCTTGTCCGCGACCCAGCCGTGGGCCACTTCATGGATGATGACGGAATAGAGCAGCGGGATGGCCAGCAGTATGAAGGTTGCCGGGTCGTTCAAAAGGAGGCGGAGTAGGCCCATAGGGGCCTATTATCACACAAAACCCCCCAAATATCAAGACATTGAGCGGCAATTGTGGCCCTCTCCCCTTGGAGGTGAGGGGTATCGGCTTAATGGATTATCTTCCCCGTCCGGCTTATGACTACCTGCTGGATGGGGATTTCTTTGCCTGCGCGCAGTAAGGCGGTTTTTATAAGGGCGGGCAGGCGGGAGCAGCAGGGGACTTCCATCTCGACGACGGTGATGCTGCGGATGCCGGCGGTCTTGAATATCTCCGTGAACTTCGACGTATACTCCGCGACGTCGTCGAACTTGGGACAGCCGAGCATGACCGCCTTTCCGGGCAGCAGGTCCCTGTGAAAACCCGCGTAGGCCAGGGGCGTGCAATCGGCTGCGACGAGCAGGTCCGCCCCCTTCAGGAAGGCGGCGTCCGCGGGAATGAGCTTTATCTGCACCGGCCAGTGGCCGAGGCCGGAAGGCAGCTCTTCGGCCTGCTTTGCGCCGGTAGGCATCGATGAAGGGAAGACCCGGACATCGCTCGACGGGCACCCGCACGGCATGGCAGCGGGCCCGGCAGCGCCCGCTGCTTCTGCCGCCGTTGCCCTGGCGTGATCTTCGACAGCCTGCGCGTCAAAGATTTCCGACTCCCGTTCAGTTACCTTGAGCGCCCCTTCCGGACATTCGCACAGGCAGGCGCCCAGGCCGTCGCAGTAATTGTCGGACACGAGCCGAGCCTTGCCGTCGATTATCGCAAGTGCGCCCTCCGCGCACGCGCTGACGCACTCGCCGCACCCCGTACAGCGTTCTTCGTCTATCTCAATGATCTTCCTTCGGACCTTCATTGTCTTCTTTTCTCCTTGCGGCGGAAGTTGCGCAGCAGCGCTGCGAGGGGCCGCAGCCGGCCCCTCGCGCAGCGCGGCCAGCTCCGGCCCTATCTCGCCCAGGCAGGCGGCAGCATGTTCGCAGTAGGCAGCACATCCGAAATCGATCCTGGGGTTCGCCACTATTTGGTGGCAGCCCTTGCAGCGCCTTGTCGTCTCGTCCTTGAAGAACTCGACGGCACGGCCGCAAGCAGGGCAGGCGATATCATAAATGTCGCCCGGCTTCCAGTAACGCATGTCCTGTCCTGGGCATTTCATCGTGAATCCTCCGCCTACCCCAGTATCGCCTTTAAATCCCCCTCCGGCGTCCCTATCGGTTTAATATCATAGTTCTTTACCAGCAGGTCGAGGACGTTGGGAGAGAGGAAGGCGGGCAATGACGGCCCCAGGCGCATGTTCTTAATGCCCAGATAGAGCAGCGTCAGAAGAATGGCAACGGCCTTCTGCTCGTACCATGAGAGAACGAACGAGAGGGGCAGGTCGTTAACGCCGATGCCGAAGGCGTCCGCCAGCGCCTGGGCGATCCTTATCGCCGAATAGGCGTCGTTGCACTGGCCTACGTCGAGCAGCCTGGGGATGCCGCCGATATCGCCCATATCCTTGTCGAAGAAGCGGAACTTGCCGCAGGCGAGCGTGAGGACTACGCAGTCCTTCGGCACCTTCTCGACGAACTCCGTATAGTAGTTGCGCCCCGGCTTCGCGCCGTCGCAGCCCGCGACGAGGAAGAAGCGGCGGATCTGCTTGCCCTTGACCGCCTCTATCACCTTGCCGGCTACGCCCATTACCGTCTCGTGCCCGAAGCCGGTCATTACGGACTTGCCGTTTTTGTCTTCAGTGAAGCCCGGCATAGCGAGCGCCTTCTGGATCAGGGCGGTGAAGTCCCTGCTCTCGAGGTGCTGCACGCCGGGCCAGCCCACCGGGCCGCGCGTAAAGATGTTGTCCTGATATGCCTGCTGCACGCGCATCAGGCAGTTCGTGGTGAGCAGGATCGCGCCGGGGAACAGCGGGAATTCCTTCATCTGGTTCTGCCATGCAGTCCCGAAGTGGCCGTAGAAATGGGGATACTTCTTCAATTCGGGATAACCGTGGGTCGGGAGCATCTCACCGTGGGTATAGACGTAAATGCCTTTGCCCTCGCTCTGCTTGAGCACCTCTTCGAGGTCCTTCAGGTCGTGGCCGGAGACGAGGATCGCATGGCCTTTCTTCGTGCCGAGAGGCACGCGCGTCGGCACAGGGTTGCCGTAGACGCCCGTATTGGCCGCATCGAGGACTTCCATAGTCCGCAAGTTTATCTGGCCGCACTTGAGCACCAGGCCGACCCATTCGTTGACTCCCATCGCCGCGTCGTTGCGTGCAATCGCTGCAAGCGCCTCATGGATGAACGCGGGGATCGCGTCGTCCTTCTGTCCAAGTATCGCCGCATGCTCGGCGTATGCGGATATCCCCTTGAGGCCGAACAGCAGCGTATGCTGTAGCGACCGGATGTCGCGGTCGCTCGACGGCCCGGACATCAGCCGCAGCTCCTCGCCCTGTTTCGCCATCTCGCTGATCGTCGATGCGGGTTTCAGAGTTGCGCAGCTTTCGGAGAAATCGGTCTTTCCGCCCGCCTTCGCCACCTTCTCCTTGAGCCTGTCCCTCAAATGGACGGCCTCGCGCACGTAATCGACGAACCTTTCCGCGTCATAGTTGACGTTGGTAAGCGTCGAAAAAAGTGCGTTGAAAGTGAATATATTGACGTCGTTATCTGCGACGCCTACTTTTCTGCCTTCCACGGCAAACAGGGCCAGGCCCTTCAGCGCCTCTACGAGCAGGTCCTGGAGGCTGGCTATCTCATGGGACTTGCCGCACACGCCCATAACCGTGCATCCTTCGCCCTTGGCAGTCTGCTCACACTGATAACAAAACATATGTTCGTTCCCCCTTTCATTGAATTTTCACGAGCTTAGTATAGTTATTGTAAACATCGCGGCTCTAAAAGACCTTGATGCAGGTCAAGGATTAGGAAATGGCGGCTGCGCTTGTGCGCGGCCGGCGACCTGTGGTAAAAACGGTTTATGGATATAGCGTCCTTTATCGCCAACGTGCCGCTTTTCCAGGGTCTTCCGGACGGCCAGATAGAGAAGATAGCCGGTATCGCCGAAAGCCGGAAGTACAGGCGCGGCGAGGCTGTTTTTTCCGACGGAGACACGGCGGACGGGTTTTACATACCCATGACGGGGCGGGTGAAGATATTCAAGCTGTCGGCAGACGGCAGGGAGCAGGTATTGCATATCATGGGGTTTCAGGAGCCTTTCGGCGAGGTGCCCGTCTTTGCGGGCGGCAGGTTCCCGGCCCACGCCCAGGCCATCGAGGAAAGCCTTCTTCTCTTCCTTCCCGGCGCCGCGTTCATCGGCCTCATAAGGGAGGACCCGTCCTTTGCAATGAATATGCTTGGCCTGCTTTCCCAGCGTCTCAGGCAGTTTGCCGGGCTTGTCGAGCAACTCTCTCTCAGGGAGGCGCCCGGCAGGCTCGCTTCCTATCTTATTTACCTGAGCGACCGCGATAACGGCGCCGCCATATTGCAGCTCGACATACCAAAGGCGCTCCTTGCTAACGTGTTGGGGACGATGCCCGAGACCGTCTCGCGCGCGTTAGGCAAGATGGCGAGCGATGCGATCATAGAGGTAGACGGCCGAAGGATCAAAATACTCGACAGGGGTAAGCTGGAAGCCCTTTCGTCCGGCACCGGCTCGCTGCGCTGATCTGTCGCACTAAACGGAGGAGAAGAAAATGCTTTATGCGTTCGGGGGAAGGCGGCCTTTCATAGGGGAGGGGACGTATGTAAGCGAGACTGCGGCCGTCATAGGCGACGTCAGGACCGGGAAAGACTGCTACATCGGCCATGGAGCGATAGTCAGGGCCGACTACGGTCTTATCGAGATAGGCGATGGGACCGCGATAGAAGAGGGCGTCATCATCCACGCGCCACCGCTGGGGTCCTGCCGGATAGGGGCGCACGTGATCGTGGGCCACGGCGCGATCATTCATGCGACGAGCGTGGGCGAATCGTGCGCAATAGGCATGGGCGCGATATTGAGCCTCGCGGTTGAAGTCGGGGCCGGGACGGTCGTGGCGGAAGGGGCAGTCGTCGTGCAGGGCGGAAAAATACCGCCTTCAGTCGTTGTCGCGGGGAACCCTGCGAAAAGGCTGCGGGAGGTGAGGGAGACGGAGAAGGAATTCTGGAAGGGCGCAGTCGAGCTGTACATGGGCCTTGCCGCAACATACCTGAAAGGGGCAATGAAGCGTGTAGACGCGCCTTGACGTTGGCTCTCCTTGCCGCTTCCGCGCGGGTTGTGGTAAATTACTGACATGTCAGAGCAGAAATTCATTGGATGCACCGAGCGGTCGGGGAAGATCACTCCCTTCTACGTGGTGGAGCTTTCCGAGCAGGCGCAGGAGATGGAGGCGCGCGGCGAGAATATCGTCCATATGGAGATAGGGGAGCCCGACTTCACAACGCCTCCTTCCATACGGCAGGCCGGGGTGAGGGCCATCGAAGAGGGGCGCACCTTCTATTCGCACAGCCTGGGCCTTCCCGCCCTGCGCGAGCGTATTTCCGCCCATTACCAGGAATCCTACGGCGTCCGGGTGCCTGCGGACAGGATCATCATAACGAACGGCACGTCAGGCGCATTCTTTCTTTTGTGCGCCGTCCTGCTCGACGCGAGCAGGAACCTCCTTGTCTCGGACCCCGGCTATCCCTGCTACCGCAATTTCGGCACGCTCTTCGATGCGCGCGTCATTTCGCTTCCGGTCTCCGAGGAGACGCGGTTCGAGGTTACGCCCGCGCAGATCGAAGCGTGCGGGGCCGAGCCCCATATGATGATGATATGCAGCCCCTCAAACCCGACAGGCAGCATCTACAGCGCGGAGTCATTGTCGCGCCTTGCCGCTTCGGTTGCTGCAAAGGGCGGCTGCCTCGCCGTTGACGAGATTTATTCGGGACTTACGTATGACGGGAAATTCCCGTCGGCCCTCACGGTATCGGACGAGATTGTGTTGATCGACGGTTTCTCGAAGTCATTTGCCATGACGGGCTGGCGGCTCGGCTGGCTCGTGGTGCCCCCGTGGCTCGTGCGCCCGATACAGAAGGTGGCGCAGAATGTCTTTATATCCGCGTCTACGATAGCCCAATATGCAGCAGTCGATGCCTTCGATGCCGTTTCCGACATCGAGGCGATGAAAGATACCTACCGTGAAAGGCGGGCTTTCCTCTACCCGAAGCTTAAAGAGCTTGGTTTCGACGTTCGGGCCTGGCCTGAAGGGGCCTTCTATATCTATGCCGGCATCGAGAGGTGGCGGCTCGACAGCATGGAGTTCGTCCAGAAAGCGCTTAAGGAGGCAAAAGTGGCCATTACACCGGGCTACGACTTCGGCGCATACCGGGCGGGCGTGCACGTGCGCTTTTCCTACGCCAACAGGCTCGATATGCTTCAGGAGGGGTGCGAAAGGCTCTCGGTCTGGCTGCGTGGCCTCTGATAATCCCCGAACCCGAACGTCGTCTAAAGATGTAATTACCGGCCTCCTGTTGGCGCTTTTTGTTTTCCTGCCCGTCGCGGCCCATTCTTCGGAAAGCAATTTCGAGATAGTAGTTCATCCTTCGGAGATTGCCGAGGCAGGACACGCGGATATCGAGCTGCACAGCAATATGGCGATCAGCGGCGCCACGCGCAAGGTTGACGGCGTCCTGCCCAACCAGCACGTGCTCAACGAGAGCCTGGAGATCGCCTACGGCTTCACGTCATGGTTCGAGTGCGCATTATATAGTGCGGCGACCGTGCAGCCCGGCATGGACGGCCAGTGGGTCGGGGAGCGCATCTTCCCCCGCGTCCGCGTGCCGGAGAGCTGGGGCCTGCCCGTGGGCCTGGGCCTCGGGGCAGCAGTCACGTACCAGCGCCGCGCTTTTTCCGAGGACAAGGTTACGCTCGACATCGTCCCTATCATCGACAAGCGGTTCGGCCGGTGGTATTTCTCGGCCAACCCGGAGTTCGTCCGCGCCATCAGCGGTAAGAATACCTATCGCGGCTTCGAGTTCAGCCCTGCCTTCAAGGGGAGCTACGACGTTATGCCGAAGGTAGCCCTCGGGTTCGAGTACTACTCTGCCTTCGGGCCGCTGCAAAGCTTCGACGCAAGCCGTGACCAGCAGCACCAGCTTTTCTCCGTTATCGACCTGGGGCTGGGGCCTTCATGGGACCTCAATTTCGGCGCGGGCGTGGGTCTCACTCATGCCTCCGACGGCCTAGTTCTCAAGATGATCATCGGCCGGAAATTCTAAAGTTTAAAGACCTGAAACGAGCCCGAATCACTGCTGTTTGTTTTTTGTTGACAATACCCCGAAGGTCGAAGAGAATGATGGAAGCAAGAGGCGGATTTCGGCCCTAAAGGGGGAGCGCGAAGGACAACATGGTTTATAAAGACGGCGGCATGCACGGACGGCTACTTTTGCTCGTTGTCGCCGCGACGCTCCTTTGCGCAGTTGCCTGGGGCCCTCTGCCCGCCCATGCACAACCTGATAGCCTCGCCATCGATCAAGGTCCCATAACAGACATCTACATCTCACCCCGCCAGGGTCCGCCCGCGCCCCTCGCGGCCCCGGCTTACAACCTCCTTGACGAGATCAAGCGCGCCCAGGCGTTTCTGCAGGACAGGAGCGTTGGGTACATCAAGCAGTCCGGAAAGAGGAAGGTCACCATCGTAGACAGGAGGGGGAGGAAAAAGCTGAGACTGCGTTTTATGACAACCGTAGTGCCCAACTTCCTCCTTGCCGTGGAAAACCTTCACGAGCGGGAGCTGCGCGCCGTGATGGTCACCGACAAAGGCTGCACCACCGACGGCTTCCAGGTCACCCGGCTAAAGAATAACGGCGTTGCCTCCAGGTTCCAGGTCCGCTACCCGGAGGACATGGCAGTCCTGGCCATCCGCACGGTCGTCCACGGCCGCTACGGCGGCTATGAGGAAGTAGTCTATACGCCGTACAGCCCGGAGATCGACACGCCGGAGGTCCGGCGCGCGGGTTACGACTACCTGCTGGACCAGATCGGGCTCGCCCTTGCAGACCTGGAGAGGCGGCAGGTCAGGCTTCCTGCGCTCGGCGCGCTCCTCTATTCGGACCAGCTCCCCGATGTCGTTTTCGTGCTGTCGGTCATAGAGCATATGGACCCGGAGCGCTTCAAATCGTGTGCCGCCGGGCAGGAGGACGCCCTGAGTACGCGAGGTGCTGACGGTCCTCGGGGCCAATGCGGAGAACGCTTACGCCTACAGCAAGTCCCCGGCGGGGGCCAGGGGCCTTTTCCAGTTCATGCCTGCCACCTACGAGAGACTGCGCAGGAAGTACCCGGCCGCCGCGCTCCACAGGGATTTCGTGCAGGGAAGCAATGACCATGTGAACGCGGCCAAGGCATCGCTCCTTCTTTTCGATTCCGACCTGTCCGATCTGTCGAGGAAGCTTCTCGTCTCTGCCCGCGACGACATCGAGGCCGTAGGCAGGATGCTGGCTGCGTCGTACAACTGCGGGCCGGGGAGGGTGCGGAAGTCGGCCAGGGAATGCAATAACTCGTGGACGTGCAGACTGCCCGAGGAAACACGCACGTATCTTAAGAAATTCGACCGGGTCTGGGAGAAACGTAAAAGCCTTCCATAGAAGACACCACATAGCCGCCTGCTTTCATCTGTCGTGTGAATAGGTTAAATTATTGGCATGGAACACCATGTCTTCGGCCCGGTGCCGTCGAGAAGGCTCGGCTTTTCGCTCGGCGTAGACCTTATACCCCACAAACACTGCACATTCGACTGCATTTACTGCCAGATAGGCAGGACAACGCATAAAGAGACGGAGCGGTGCAGCTTCGCAGACCCGGACCTCGTTGTCCGGCAGGTGATGGAGAAAGTGGAAGAGGGCAGGGCGATCGACTTTATAAGCCTCTCAGGGTCCGGGGAGCCTTCCCTGAGCGCGGACATGGGCCTGATAATAAAGGAGCTTAAACGGAGGACGGCCATACCGGTCGCCCTTATCACGAACGGCTCGCTTCTCTTCAGGGACGACGTAAGGCGGAAGCCTCGCTTGCGGACCTTGTCCTTCCGTCGCTGGACGCTGCTTCCGAAGATGTCTTCCAGGAGATCAACCGCCCCCACGCGGACCTCTCCCTCGCGCTTTTACTTTCCGGCCTGAAGGCATTCCGTAAGAGCTATAAAGGAAAAATATGGCTTGAGGTAATGCTCATAAATGACATTAACGATGATCCGCAACAAATTGACTTATTTAAGCAAATGATATCTGGAGTCGGGGCGGATATGGTCCAGCTCAACACGGTGACGCGCCCGCCGGCGGAAAGTACGGCAATGCCGGTAGAAGACCGGAAACTCATGGCCGTCGCCCGGCGCATCGGGCCGGCCTGCGAGGTCATCGCAGCCTTCGACAGAAAGGCCCGCACGCCCGGCCGGGGCGCCTGGCAGGCCTCCGTGATAGAGACGCTGAAGCGCAGGTCCCTCTCCCTGGAGGATATCGTCCGGACGACCGGTGTTTCGCGCGAGACGGCGAAGGCCGGGCTCGGAGAACTTGCCGGGGAAGGGCGGATTAAGGCTGTCAGTGTCGGCCGGAAGTGGTTCTACACGGTCCCCGGCGAAGACGAGGGCGCCTGAACGGCTGCCGGTCTATTTCCTGTTGACAAAAAGTGCGTCGGAAATTATCATAAGTCTTCGCGAAACAAGGACAGGTCGGACACAGCCGCGTAAAAAAAGCATACAAGCGGGAATAAAGAGAGGGGACGATGAAAATTCAGAGGGCGGTTATAAGCGTATCGAACAAAGCGGGGCTCGCGGAGCTTGCGCCATTTCTGAAAGGCCTGGGCGTAGAGATCATATCGACGGGGGGCACCAAGAAGTACCTCGACGAGCTGAAGGTAAACCCGAAGGACATAAGCGAGCACACGGGCTTCCCGGAGATTATGGACGGCAGGGTGAAGACGCTCCACCCGAAGGTCCACGGCGGCATCCTCAACATCAGGGATAAAAAGGAACACCAGGACGCCAAGAAGGCCCTTGGTATAAAAGACATAGACATGATCGTCGTCAACCTCTATCCGTTTAAAGAGGTGGTTGCCAAGGGCTGCACCTTCGAAGAGGCGATAGAGAATATCGACATCGGCGGCCCGTCGATGATAAGGGCGGCGGCCAAGAACTATAAGTACGTGACTGTCGTCACGGACCCGGCCGATTATGCCAAAGTAATCGAGAACATTAAGGCCAACGACGGAGGGACCACGGAAGAGATGCGGTTCTACCTGGCGAAAAAGGTCTTCTTTCTTACCTCCGATTACGACAAAGCCATATACGACTACCTGAGCCGCCAGAACGGATAGGAAAAGGGGAAAGCCATGCGGATACTCGTGATAGGCAGCGGGGGCAGGGAGCATGCCCTTGTCTGGAAGCTCTCACAGTCTCCAAAGGTAAGCGAGATTTTCTGCGCCCCCGGCAACGGGGGGATCTCGAGCATCGCCGCCTGTATCGATACTGCGGTGACCGATGCGCCGGGGCTTCTCGCATTTGCGCGCAGGGAGCGCATAGACCTTGCGGTTGTCGGACCCGAGGCCGCGCTGGCAGCCGGTGTCGTTGACGCCTTCGAGGCTGCGGGCGTACCCATCTTCGGCCCGTGCCAGGCCGCGTCGCGCATCGAGACGAGCAAGGTATTTTCCAAAAGGCTCATGGAGAAATACGGGATACCGACCGCCTCGTTCAAGGTTTCCACGTCGTACGAGGCGGCGCATGCCCACATCAAGGAGCTTGTCCCCGCCTTACGTGATCAAGGCCGACGGGATTTGCGCGGGGAAGGGCGCCTATGTGATCGACAGCGCGGAGGAAGCGGAGAAGGCCCTCAAGGAGCTTTTTATCGACCGCATCCACGGCGAGGCCGGCGACAGGGTGATAGTCGAGGGCTTCCTGCCCGGCATCGAGGCATCTTATCTTGCCCTGTGCGACGGCACCTCCGTCGTAGCTTTGCCGCCCTCCCAGGACCACAAGGCGCTCATGGACGGCGACAAGGGGCCTAACACGGGCGGCATGGGGGCATATACGCCGGTGCCTTTCGTAAGCGCCGACCTGGCGGCCCGGGTAGACGTGTCCATAATGAAAAAGACGGTGGACGGCCTCAAGGCCGAGGGTATACCGTACAAAGGCGTCCTTTACGCGGGCCTCATGCTGGGGGACGGAAACCCTTATGTCCTTGAATTCAACGCGCGATTCGGCGACCCTGAGACGCAGCCGATATTATTCAGGATGGAGAGCGACCTGCTGCCCGTCGTGGCCGCCTGCGCGGAAGGCGACCTCACGAAAGCGGCGCCCATGACGTGGAAGAAGGGCGTTGCCGTGTGCGTTGTCATCGCCTCCGGCGGCTACCCGGAAAAGCCCGAAAAGGGCAAGCTTATCAATGGATTAGCCGACGTAGAGGGCCAAAAAGACGTATTCGTCTTCCACGCAGGGACAAAGCGCAAAGGCAATGATTATTATACGTCAGGCGGGCGGGTGCTCGGTGTGACTGCCCTCGGCGACAACTACGCAGACGCAATAGATCGGGCCTATGGGGCCGTCTCCTGCATCCGCTTCGAGGGGATGCAGTACCGGAAGGACATCGGGAAAAAGGCGCTCGGTAAGGCGTAACCACTCGGCATTATAGAAGACTGCTACAAGGAGAGGATAATGGCGAAAGAATACAGGGTAGGCGTAATACCGGGCGACGGGACAGGGCCGGAGGTCGTAGCCGAAGGGATCAAGGTGCTCGACGCAGTAGCGCGCAAGTTCGGCTTTACGCTGAAATACAAGTATTACGACCTCGGAGGCGAGCGTTACCTGAAGACCGGGGATACCCTGCCTGCCGGCGCCGTTGCCGACCTGAAAACGCAGCAGGCCCTGTTTCTGGGGGCCATAGGCCACCCGGACGTCGCGCCCGGCATCCTGGAGAAGCAGATATTATTGCAGATACGGTTCGACATGGACCAGTATATCAACCTGCGCCCCGTCAAGCTCTACGAGGGCGTCGAGTCGCCGCTTAAAGACAAGGGACCGGCAGACATAGATTTCGTCGTTGTCCGCGAGAATACGGAAGGGCTTTACAGCGGCGCCGGCGGGGTACTCAAAAAAGGCACGCCCGACGAGGTGGCCGTACAGGAGTCGATCAATACGCGTAAGGGCGTCGAGAGGTGCATCCGGTTCGCCTTCGACCTTGCAAGAAAGCGCAATAAGGCGAAAAAGCTGACCCTGTGCGGCAAGACGAACGTCCTCACGTATGCCTTCAACCTCTGGGAGCGTGCTTTTTACGAAGTGGCGAAGGAATACCCCGATATAAAAACCGACTACGCGCACGTAGACGCTACGGTCATGTGGATGGTGAAGAACCCGGAATGGTTCGACGTAATCGTGACCGACAACCTGTTCGGCGACATCATAACGGACCTGGGCGCTATGGTGCAGGGCGGGCTTGGGATCGCCTGCGGCGGGAACATCAACCCTGCCGGCGTCTCCATGTTCGAGCCTATAGGCGGCTCGGCCCCGAAATATACGGGCCTCAACGTGATAAACCCCATCGCCGCGATCTTCGCAGCAGGCATGATGCTCGACTACCTCGGTGAGCCGAACGCCGCAGACGCCGTAGAGGCGGCTGTTGCCAGGGCCCTGAAAGAGGATCTCAAGTCGGTCGATGCAGGCAAGATGGGTATGGGTACGCGGGAGGTCGGGGACCTTATCGTCCGTTATCTCGGTTAGTCTGTTCTTTCATCTCCCTGAGCTTCTTGCTCAGGGTATTTCTGTTTATGCCTAGAAGGCGGGCGGCACGGACTACGTTGTCGTCCGTCATCTTCATTGCCGCCGTGATGAAGATCCGCTCCATCATCGTCTGCACGTTCTGCAAGATATTGTCCTTGTCGTTCACCTTCGATATCAGGAGCTTCTCGACAATATTCTCCAGCTTCCCCTCTACCTGCTTATAGAGGCGGTTAATATCCGGGGCACTTACAGCCTGCTCTTTGGGAGGGGACGTAGTCAACTATTGCCTTCTAAGGCCGGGGAAGGAGAATGCTCTTTAGCCCTCGTCCCGGCGGGTGTCATATTGCGATGGTTCTGATAAGAGATATTATGTTAACTTGGACCATCTTTGATCAATTTGATGATTTCCTCGATCTTCCGGTTTGTTATTGAGTATTTGACTGTCGACCCGAACCGCTCGTTCTGCACTATCCCCTTCGTCCGCAAAAGAGACAGGTGCTGCGACACGGTAGACTGCGGAAATTCGAGAGCTCCCCCAGATCGTGCTGACGGACATATCTTTCCCGAGCAGCTTCTCGATGATCCTTATCCGTACCGGATGGCCGATGGTCTTAAGGATATCGGCCCACTTGTTGTAACTCTTATCTTCCATGCGATGCATTATGTTATTAAAAGAGTTTAAGACTGTCAATCAAAATTGCGCGCGCAAAGAAATGACTGAGTAAATTCTATTACCATAGCGCTTCATACACCATAGGACTTATGTACTACGGGCGCGGGACCGCTGCCAGATGGGGCCTTTTCGGACACCAGCTTGCGCACCTCATCAGGCTTCAGGAAGCGCCACTCGCCGGGTTTTAGGTCTGAGAGCGTGACCGGGCCGATGCGGACCCTGCGCAGCCTCAGCACATAGTGCGCAAGCCCTTCTGCGAGTTTCCTGATATGGTGGTATTTCCCTTGCCCTACGACAATCCTGTACCACGTGTTCTTCTCTGCCCTCTTGAACGGCGTAATCGCCTTGACCGCGTAAGCTATGCCGTCTACGCGAAGACCGGAAATCGCCCTGTGTATTTCTTCAGGCGTGAGGACGCCTGAGAGCTTGACCTGATACTCCTTCTCAACGTTGTATCGGGGGTGCATGATATGGTTCGCGAAATCGCCGTCATCCGTGAAGATCATGAGGCCTTCGGAGGCGTAGTCGAGCCTTCCCACGGGAAACAGCGACCCGGGCAAGGCTATCAGGCTCCGGGCGAGCAGCCTTTTCTTGCCTCCACTGTCGGCGAGGTCCGAGAGATAGCCGGCGGGCTTATACAAAAGGACGTACCGGCGCTTCGCCGCGGAGCTGACAGGTTCATTGTCCAGCCACACGACATGGACTTCGGGATTGACCGGATGGGCCGGGTCCGTCACCACGACCCTGTTCACCTTCACCCTGCCGGACCTGACGATGTCTTCCGACTTGCGCCGTGACGCAACGCCCGCCTGGGCCAGAAACTTCGCGAGCCGTCTCAGTAGGCATAAGGCGTAATCCCCGGGCCGGACAGGCTTACCATATGGCCCTCAAACCGGCGGCAACGCTTTCAGGTGTGACCATGCAGGCACTCTCCATGTGCAGCTTCTCGAAATAACTGACGTCAGACGCATTGACAGGCGGCAGGAACCGCCTTGCGACGATGCGCCCGTTCACGCGGAAATGGTCCTCTCCGTCGGGCGCAGAAAATACCGAGAGGTTGAAGCCGCCGATGTTCTCCCCGTCCAGGTAGGCCAGCACCTTGTTAAACCCCTCGCCGAAGTCCGCCCAGTCCGGGCCGTCGAGCGCCAAAAGCGAAGGCTCCTGAAAAACGCAGCCGATGTCCATATTCGCCTTCGGCGCGAAAGGCGCGTACCAGAAAACCGAGCCGCTCTTTCCTATAGCCCTCTCACCCAGCCGCGTCTCCTCTTCTTCCAGGGCCTCCCAGTAGACCGCTTTTTGCGCTGCCGCGAACTCGGCGCTTTTCTTTATTATTAGCCTCTGGTAATTAGTCGCGTGCTCGCCGGCTATTCCCTGCACGTGCGGGTGCACGAGGCTTCCGCCGGACATGGGCATGTAGTTGCAGTTAACCGATAAATACCGGGCGGAGGGGTCCTTCTCCCGCACCGTCCTGAAGGCCCGAAGGAGCGCTTCTATGGCGCTGACCACGCACCCCTTTGCCGCGAGCGTCGCCATATCGACGTAATGCTCCTTACACATGATGGCGACGAGGGAATACTTGCCGAAGGCCAGCAGGTTGGGTATGATCCGCACTTCGCCGTCAACGAGCTGCTCGCTGCCGTACATGGCGGGGTTTAAGCGCGCAGTCATCGTGGAAGCGTTTTCCTCACAAAACGGGCACTTCGCCGCGATCGACGCACTGACCAGGGGCCCGACGTCGAAGCGCGGCATCCTCCTGGGCGGAAAATTCATTAAGCGCGCCGTCAGACCGGTCAACGGGTCCCAACGGACCTCCGATTTGGCCTCGAAGGGCTCGAAATTGTGGAAAGGATCGAGGTACGTGCTCGACTCAATCAGCCTTTTGAACTCAATCATTTGTTCGCTCCTGCAAAAGCTGTATCCATTATCTCATAAGACCTGCCAGCAGGTCGATCAATGCATAGAATCGCACTATAATGGCGTCACCCGCAACGGCGTAGAGGAATGCCCCCGCGGAGAGAAAGGGACCGAAAGGGATCGCATACTTCATCCCTCCCCCTTCGGCAAGCATCATCGGGATGCCGACAAGACACCCTATGACCGAGCCCCCGACAAGGGAGAACAAGACACCCTTCACGCCGCAAAAGGCGCCGATCATGCCGAGGAGCCATATATCTCCACCCCCCATGCCCTCCCCTTTCCGCAAAAGCTCGTACGACTTCTTGATCGCGTAAATCAGGCCGCAGCCGACGAGCGCCCCTACGACTGCATGAACGAAACCCAGGGAGGGCCTGAGAGGCGAAAACGCCAGGCCGAGACCGAGACCGCCCAAGCTCAGGCGGTACGGGATTATCCGGAAATCGATATCGATGAACGATATCACGACCAGAAGGCACGAGAAGGCAAGCAGGGCGGGCAGCTCGACGGAAATGCCGGCGACCCGGAAGAAAAGCAGGAAGATGCCGCCGGTAAGCAATTCCACAAGGGGGTAGCGGGCCGATATCGGCCGGCCGCACTTCCTGCAACGTCCCTTCAGTATCAGGTAGCTGACGAGGGGCACGTTATCGTAAGGGGCTATGGGCGTCTCGCAGGCAGGACACCTGGAGCCGGGACGCACGATGGACGCCTCCCTCGGTATGCGATGGATGCAGACGTTCAGAAAGCTCCCCACGATCGTCCCAAGGGCGAAAAAAAGCACGTCTGCGACCGGATGGAAGGGTACTTCGGTCATCGGATTATATTATCCATATATTTTTTCGTCTGCCGATAATCATTCTATCAGACGGGACTATTTTATCAATGCCAAAAGTAGCCGCACGCCTATCCGGCGGAGCGCGGAACGTATACAGTCAACACCACGGCAGTGACGTAAAAGCTGTATGAAACCATATACATTCTATACGCATCCGGCGGATGCGCGTGCAGGGTTATTGTCCCTTGACAAGAGGGCGGCCAATCGGTTAGTCTATACTACAGACGGGCCCATAGCTCAGTTGGTAGAGCCACCGGCTCATAACCGGTAGGCCCCTGGTTCGAGGCCAGGTGGGCCCAAAAAAGAGACTCGTGAATGGTAAAGATTCTAACGATACTTATATAGCAGTGCCAAAGAGGGGTGAGCAGAAATGCCACCCCTTTTAAATTTCTGGGAGGGAGTACATTGAACGAAGAATTAGAAACCCTCTGCCAGGTGCAGAAGACCGACACGAAGATCATCGAGAACGAGAGGAAGAGGGCCATCGGACCGCAGCGGATTGATGAGATGCAGACCGAGCTGGCCCGGACGAGGGAAAAGATCGCCAAAGAAAAAGAGATCGTGGAGGAGCTCGAAAAGGAAAGAAGGAAGAAAGAGATCGAGCTGGAAGGCGATAAGGCCCAGGTCAAGAAGGTCGAAGCGAAGCTCCACGAAGTGAAGACCAACAAGGAATACCAGGCGATCCTCAAGGAGATCGAGGCGGCAAGGACGGCCAACGACAAGACCGAAGAAGACATAATCGTCCTCATGGAACGGATAGAGGAACTGAAGAAGGACAACCAGTCCGCCCAAAAAGAGCTTACAAAGAGGGAGCAGGAGGTTGCCCGGGAGGTCGGTGAGCTCGAGAAAGAAATCAGGGCGGCCGACGCCATAATCGAAAAGCTCCGGGGCGAGCGCGATAGGCTGCTGGTCGACGTGAACGACGAGATCAAAGAGCGGTACAACGTGCTGATCGAGAAGAGGGCCGGCATCGCCGTCGTCAATGTAAAGCACGGCACCTGCCTGGGTTGCTACATGAATATCCCGCCGCAGTTATTCATAGAGGTCATGAAGAACAGCAGGATCATCACGTGCCCGAGCTGCAACAGGATCTTCTACTTCCAGGAAGACGAATGAGGGAGTGGCACATCTACATCGACGGGGCCTCGCTGGGAAACCCCGGCCTCTCCGGTGCAGGGATAGTCGCCTTCGATGAAGACAACAATGAGGTATGGAGGGAGAGCGTCCACCTCGGCACGATGACGAACAACATGGCCGAGTATGAAGCGCTTGTCCGCGCCCTGCGCAAAGTCGAAGACGCCAACGCCCTGCCCGTCCACGTATATACCGATTCGCAGCTTGTGGCAAACCAGGTCCTCGGTAAATACAAGATCAAGAACGAAAGGTTGAGGGTCTACCTGGAGGAGGCGCACCGCCTCATCAGGAAACTCTCCCGTTTTTCGGTAAAATATATTCCGAGAGAAGGAAACAGGCTTGCGGACAAGCTTGCGAAAGATGCGGCTGCGAGAGGGGTAGACGCACGGTCGCGGGGTGCAAGCCCCGAGGAAAGTCCGGGCATCAAAGGGCAGGATGGTCCCTAACGGGGACCGGGAGCAATCCCAGGGAAAGTGCAACAGAAAACATACCGCCTCTTCGGGGGTAAGGGTGAAATGGCGGGGTAAGAGCCCACCGGCATTTAGGCGACTAAATGGCCTGGCAAACCCCATCCGATGCAAGGCCAAAAGGGGGACCGCGCGCAAGCACGGTGAGGATGGCCCGTCCTCTAACCCAGGTAGGCCGCTTGAGGTCCGGTTGTTCGGACCCTAGAGAAATGACCGTGGACCGCGTCAAGCGGTAACAGAACCCGGCTTATAGTCTACCCCTCTCCTTTTCTTAGCCCCCTCTCCTCTTTAGATATCCATTGTCTGCCAAACGTTAACCAGGGTTTTTCGGAAACGTCCGCTGGTTGACAAAAACGCGCCTCGTGCGCATTTTTATTTTTAGGGCATCCCTCCGGGCGCTTCGCTCGCCCCTTCATGTGAACAGCTTCAACGCGCCTCCCTAAGGACCGCCCGTCATCCGGCATCGAGGGCAGCCGGCGGCAGGGGCAGTTTACCCTCTCAACGCTCTTTATTCGCGAATAAGAGGAGGCGCCATGCGTCCAAAAAACAGAACCGTCGTGCTTCTGTGGGCCGTGCTTGCGGTCCTGTCCCTTGTTTCGGGCGTACGCTATGCCGGTGCGGCAAGGGGGTATGGGGACATCGCCACGGCAAGCGGAAGCAACACCCAGCCGTCAGGGGGCCAAGGCGGCGGCGGGGCGGGCGACCCCACTTACTACGTCGATCCCGTGTCCGGCTCCGACGCCAACCTGGGCACCTCACAGGCGCAGGCGTGGCAGCACATACCCGGCTCGTACAAGAACGACAACAGCGGCTACCTCACAGCGTCGGGCTGGACGACAATCAAGGCCGGAGACGTCATCAAGGTAAAATCGGGCACGACGATCACGAACAAGCTTGTCGTAAGCTCCGACTGGTACGCACAGGGTACATCCTCGGCCCCGATAACGATCACGGTAGACACGTCCTCATGGGGGTCGGGCGCGCCGGTAATATTCGACGGCGCCAACCAGACCCTGGCCAACTACGACCCCATGTTCTTCGTATGGAAGCGAGACTATATAGTAGTGGACGGGGTGAAGCCGGGCGGGTTTGTGATCCAGAATTCGAAAGCGAGGGGCTTCCAGGCAACGGGGGACAGCGAGAGCACGAAGATGGAGGGCCTTGTTGTCAAGAACATGAAGCTTTTTAATAACGTCGAGTTCAACGTCAACGTGCAGCGCAACGATTCATTTGTTTTCCAGAATATCGAGATAGACGGGAACCACCAGAACGGCAGCCTGTCCGGCGGTTTCATGATCGGGGACAACACTTACGGGTGTTCCAACGGGCAAGTAATCAACTGCCAGTCGTACAATAACGGCGACGTGCCGGGCACCAGCCCCGGTTACACGAACACGTGGATCGGCTTCTGGCTCACGGACAGCACAAACATCACGTATACGGGCTGCACAGCCCACGACAACAAGGGCAACGGCTACGACGTAGGCGTGGTGGGCAGCCCGGCATCAGTTCTCACCGACGTGATCAAGTACGTGAACTGCGATTCCTATAACAACTCGAACGGGTACGCGTCGCACGTAGGCGACATCGCGGGCACGATCAGGTACTGGTACATCAACTGCTTCGCCAGGACAAACGGCATAGGCTTCTACATTTACAACGGGGCAACGACGTCCATTTACAATTGCCTGACGACAGGTAACACGTGGGGCGTCTACATCGATGCCCCTGCCTTCACGAACAGGCAGACGGTCGTCGACCTGAAGAACACGATCATGTACGGGAACAGCAAATCGAACACGAACACCAGCTATCCCTGGGACCTATGGACCCACCGCACGGCGGGCCTTGCGCTCACGTCCGACTACAATGACTTCGAGCAGCTCGAGCCGGGCGGGGCGATCACCTACAACACGTGCATAAGCTGGGACGGCGCCGATATATACGATCCGTACTTCTACGATTCGACCAGCGCACCCGGCTCGACGACAAGGAATTGGTACAAGAACCACGGACAGGACGCCCATTCGGTTTGCAGCGTCGATAACAGGTACGCCGAATTCGTAAACGCGGCGTCAGGGGATTATCACCTGACCTCCGCCAGCAGCCTGATAGGCCAGGCCGTGGTCATAAATAACTCCCTAATACCGGAAATCTATAAAGACCGGGACGGCAGGACCCGTCCCACGGCGGGGCCATGGGACATAGGCCCTTACCAGTATGTCGCGCCCGGCTGCACGTACTCGATTTCGCCGAACGGCGCCTCGTTCAACGCGCAGGCCGGCACGGGCAGTCTATCGGTGACTACCCAGACCGGCTGCACCTGGACGGCGGCCAGCAACAATTCATGGATCAGGATAACATCGGGGGCAAGCGGCGGCGGGTCCGGCACGGTCAAATACAGCGTAACGGCAAACAGCGGCGCAAGCAGCAGGTCGGGCTCCATCACGGCCGCCGGACAAACGTTCTCGGTAAGTCAGGCGGGACAGCCGCCCAAGGTCTCCGTATCGCCGGCGTCTATCAACTTTGGACAGGTGCGCGTGGGCAAGTCGACATCGGGGCTTGTCAGGGTCGCCAACACGGGTGTAGGCACGCTGACCGTCGGCCCCATATCGATCGGCGGGACGAACCCCGGGGACTTCAGTTGGTCGGGTAATTGCTCGACGCTAACATCCGCCAGATCGTGCAATATCAGCGTGACGTTCAGTCCCAAACAGACAGGCACGCGGCGCGCTACCTTATCGGTATCGTCGAACGACCCGGCGAACCCGACGGTGAACGTCACGCTTTCTGGCACCGGAAAATAGGACGGGCCGGCTACGGCGAGTGGGACGCGATCCATTTGCGCACGCGCTCTTCGAGCAGGGCGAGCGGCAGCGGACCGTCATCCAGCAGTGCGTTGTGAAAGGTCCTGACGGAGAACCGCTCGCCGAGCGAGCGTTCCGCAAGAGAGCGCAGCTCCTTAATCTTAAGCTCGCCGATTTTGTAGCTGAGGGCCTGGGCGGGCCAGACGATGTAACGGTCCACCTCGACGGCGATATCCTGCTCCGTCTTGGCCGTATGCTCGCTTACATAATCGATGGCCTTCTGCCGCGACCAGCCTAGCTGGTGCATGCCGGTATCGACCACCAGCCGGCAGGCGCGCCACATCTCGTACGTCAGTTGGCCGAAGCGCGAATACGGGTCCGTGTAGAACCCCATTTCCGTCCCGAGGCTTTCCGCGTAAAGCCCCCAGCCTTCAGTATACGCGTTGTAGGCGGCGTTGCGGCGGAAATCGGGCAGGTGTTCTTGCTCCTGGGCCCTTGCGATCTGCAGGTGATGGCCCGGAACGCCCTCGTGGAGCGTGAGCGCCTCCATCTCATAACGCGGCCGCATGTCGAGCTTGTACGTGTTGACCATGATGTACCCGGCCCTCGACCCGTCGGATGCGCCTGGAAAATACATGGCCGTAGTCTGGCTCGGCGCCTCGTAGTCCGGAAAAGCGCGCACGCCGTAAGGGGTCCGGGGCAGCTCGGCGAAGAGGCCCGGTAATTCCGCGTCGGCCCGCTTCGCGATGGCCCGGTAGGCCGTCACAAGATCGTCGGCCTGCGAGTAATAGAAGCGTGGATCGGAGCGCAGGAAGGCGACGAACTCCGCCAGCGTACCCTTGAACCCTGCCTGCCCGATGGCCGCCTCCATGGAAGCGCGGATGCGCGCAACTTCCTTAAGCCCGATTTCGTGGATTTGCGCAGCGGTCAGGTCGGTCGTGGTATGCTCGCGCACCGATTGATCGTAATAGGCTTGCCCGTCGGGCAGCGTCGTCGCCGCGATAGGACGGTCGCCGGCCGGCAGGTAGCGCCCTGTCACGAAATCCCGGAAGTGGCCGAGCGCAGGCAAAACGCCCTGCCGTATCGCCTTCAGGGCGGCGGACCGCAGCTCCGCGCGCTCGGTTTCCCCAATTTGCCCCGGCATATTCCCGAAGGGAGTGAAGAGGATGCTTTTCTCCGCATCATCGACTATCTGGCCCCCGATCTGGTCGGGTACGCCAGCCAGCGGCACAGCAGGTTGCACCCAGCCCGTCTCGATGCCGCGCGCGAGGAGCGCCTCGGCCTGTTCGAGATAGAGGGGAAAGGCGTTCAGACGGGCGAGATAATTGCGGTAATCGGCGGCATTGCGGAAGGGCGTTACGGACATCAACTGCGGGAGCATCAGGTGCGGCCCCCATATCTGGTTCAGCACCATGACAGGCGGGAACCTGTGCGATGCGACCGCCTGCTCCAGCTCCCATAAAAGCAGATCGAGAGAGATCGCGTCCTGCTCCGAAAGCGCCTGCCTGTCGAAGGCGCGGGCGCGCTCATGCATGCTGCGCTCGTCGGCCCGCTGGCGCTCGACGGCCTCCCATGACATGTCCTGCAGCCGGTCGTTGTACCGGTTGTCCCCGGTCCAGGTAGATAGCTCCGGAAACTCGCGGAGCCGCCATTCCCAGTATTCTCGTTGAAATGCATCGAAATCCGTCATGGACCACCTTTAGAATGGTTTTATGTGAAGACAGCGACTCGTTATCTATAAGTATAATTCACAAAGGCCCGGTACACGGTTTTCTGTCCGGCGCAATCCTTCGTGGCCTGATTCTCTTCCGTTTTAGTCTAAGTATGGCATAATTGCACGCCAAGAGTAAGTATAGTGTTGATTGGTTTATGCAGGATATGTTATAGAATTCACAAGTGACCTGCAAAGGGGTGAGCCGATGAGCACTTTTCTTGATAATCTTTCCATACGCATCATGGAAAAGGAAGACCTGGACTCTATCGTAAACATCGATACCAAGGTGCTGGGAGAGACGCGCAGCGATTACTGGCTCACAAAGATCGTCAAACAGGCGGAATCGAGACCGCATGACGCCTCTCTCGTGGCCGAGATAGACAACAAGGTTGTGGGCTTCATACTCGGAGAAGTGAGCGGGTGGGAGTTCAAGGTGCCCAACAACATCGGGTGGATCGACACGATAGGCATCGACCCCGATTACCAGAACCGGGGCATTGCGAAACAGCTTGCAAACAGTTGTGTAGAGAACCTTATGAAGTACGGCGTCGATACGATCTACACCCTCGTCAACTGGAACGACTGGGACCTTCTCCAGTTCTTTCACGCGATGGGCTTCTCGAGGGGTGACATGATAAACCTGGTGCTCAAGGTTTAGAGGCGTCTGCTGTTCTTTAGGCCCCGGCCCTGGCCGTATGCACCTTTTGCTTCTTGCTGTGACCCGTATCTTTCACGCTTGCCGGCCGGGTCTTCGCCTTCCCCTTCTTCCCTTTTTTTGCGGCATGATAAGAGGCAGCCTTCACGCCCTTCCCGCTTGCGGGCTGCTTCTTCATCTCGGGCTTTGCCTCCGCCCCGGCTTTGGGGCGGACGGAGCTTTTCTTTGACGCGCTCGTCTCCTTCGACGCCGCGGGCTCGACACCGTACCTGGCGCGTATCCTGGCTATGGCGACGCCCTCGCGGCCGCCCTGCGCCTTCCCTTCCATCGGAGAGTGTGGCTACCTGCATCACGTCGGGCTGCTTTGCGATCTGCATTACCTCAGGCTGCTTCTCCTGCGGCTCGCTCACCTCTGCCGGGGCCTTCGGCTCCGGCTGTGTACTGGTGGGCTCCGGCTGTGCTTTCGCCTCGGACTCGGTTTTCTGTTCGGGCTGGGCCGCGTTTTCCCCGCCCGTCGTATCGCGCGCCGTCTCCATCTTCCGCCGCGAACCGTAAAAACTGGGGATGTATACGACAGCGCCTACCTTCGCCTTTATTTCCCGGTCGCACGTGTTTACGAGCAGGAGGTCGTCGAAGCTTACGTCATGTTTGTCCATGACGTCGACTAGCTTGTCCTTCTTCTTGAACGTGTACATCTGCACCCGCTTGACCCTCTTCTCCGCGCGCATGGACGCGTTGAGGGACGTGCGGAACCTGTCTTTCGGGGTGGACTCCGGGAGGTTGATCGTATACGTCGCGACGTCGGGCGGCGTGACGTTCGTCAAAAGCTCGGGGTTGAGGCTCCTGAGCGACTCGACGTCGGTCCATGCGGCCCGCGCCAGCATGTCGAGGGGGATGCCGCCCGGCACCCCAACGCTTGCGAACCTGACCGGCTCGTCGTAATTCAACCCCGTGAAGCCGAACTTCTCCGGGCTTTTGGCGACAAGGGCAGCAGCGAGGAGCCTGGGTATATATTCCCGCGTCTCTTTGGGCAGCGTGTTATATTTCATCAGCTCGAAAAAATCGCTTGTCTGGTGCAACTCGACGGTCCTCTCGATCCTCTTCTCGCCTGCGTTGTAAGCGGCGGCAGCGAGGTGCCACGAGCCGAACTGGTTGAAGAGATCCCTCAAATAGAGGGCGGCGGCTACCGTCGATTTCTCCGGGTCCCTCCGCTCGTCCACCCAGTGGTTGACGCGCAGCCCGTACCGCCCGCCCGTCTCGTAAATGAACTGCCAGGGACCGCATGCCTTCGCCGAGGAATATGCCTTCGGGTTGAATCCGCTCTCTATCATTGCGACGTAAACGAGGTCTTCCGGCAGCCCGTGCCTGCGCATGATCTCCTTGATCATGGGGATATACCGCCGCGAGCGGCGCAGCCAGTTGGTGAATACCTTCTTCTTGTCCGTCATATAATACCGGACAAAGTACTGGACTGCGTCGTTAAGCACGATGGGAATGTCGAACTGCTTAAGGTAATCGTCGGTGAGCAGCGGGGTCAGGTCTGCGTCGGTGTCGCTTTTTCTATAGAGCGAATAGGGGTCTGACGCCATGGCCGTGCTGTCTGCGCGGAGGACCGACTTGTCCCCTTCCCTTCCCGTCTTGTTATCATAGGTTTTTTTTGCGGATGTTTTTTGTTGGCCGTTCTTTGCCGGCTTAGGTTGCGTGCCTCTGCTTGCGTCTTGCGACGCTGCCTGATCGTCCGATAACGCAACTTCCGCCGGCCTTGCGTAATGGGAGCCGGTCGAGCACCCGCTCGCGAAAAAACAAAAAACGGCCCCTAACAGGACCGCACAACCGGTAGTTATATAAAGCCGTATAGGCGCCATTCGTTGCAATGCTTCCTGATAATAGAAGCGAATTGGCTCCCTGTCAATAAAAAAGTGTATTCATATCGCTGAGAAGCGGACTTGAGCGATGCTACTGTGCCTGCTTCATATCTTTGTGACAGTTTTGGCAGGGCTGGAAATTGTTATCATGGTGGCAGGCGGTATAGCACCATTGGACTTCCGGCGCGGGTTGCGATTTGATTTGCGCCTTGTTCGGAGGCAGGGCGTGGGGCTGGTGGCAATTCGTGCACTCGGGGACCGCCTTCGCCTCCTTCGACGAGTGCGGGACATAGACATGGGGGTTTATCTTCTCGCCGCTCGGCGCAGCATACGCGGCCGGAGCGCTGACAAGCTTCTCATAGGGCCCGTGACACTTGAGACAAGCTTCTTTCGCCGTAGCGCCGCCCGCCGGTGCAGCCTGGGCAAACACAGGCATGGCGCCGCTTTTCACGCAAACGAAAAAGGCCACAGCCGACAGGCACAGACCGACAAAGACCACGCGGGCCGCGCTCTTCATGATGTCCCTCCGATAAATAAAAGAATGCTCTCGGCTAACCTGCTTTTTCAGCCGCCGCGCTCTTTCCTGCTATATAACCCTGGCACGCGGCCCTTGCAAGGCCATGCTCGCTGAAACCCCCTGCGGACTCACCGCCGCAGTAAAGGCCCGGAATGACGCCGGCCGGACATCTCCTGCACCTGGCACTTTGCATTTATCCTTAATCCGGCGCGCGTGTCATGGACGACAGGCGTCGCCCACGCTGCATAAAACGGCGGCCTCGCGATCTTATATTTGGGCGCCGGCTTGCCGAAATCTTCGTCCTTCCCGGCATCGACGAACGAGTTGTACCTGGCGACCGTCGCCTCGAGGCTTGCGGGCGGCATCGGCACGCGCTGGTACTTCATGACTATCTTCGATGCAAGCTCCGGAATCGAGCTTGCGCTGAAAAAGAAACCTGCGTCGATATCGACCTGCGGCGGCTTAGGGTTCCATCGCTCCCTGGCAACGGCGTCCGCGTCGAAGATCGCCCAGATGGGGCCTCCGCCGTTTTTCCCGTCCCCTATCCCGGCGAGGGCCGCGTTTAAGAGGTTGGGCGGGTCGTACTTGATGTTTTTGGCGTTCAGGTAGCTGCCGTGCACGTAAGGCTCGACCTGCCCCTTGCTGTTGGCCTTGAACTGGCCCGCAGTCTCGTCGTAGAAGCGCTTCCCGATCATGTTCACCAGAATGGCGTCCTGCCAGTTGGCGACGCGCAGACCCGTTGCGCGGGCGAGCTTGAAGACCGCGCTGCCCGGGAACCACTGGAGGTTCGCGTAATTGTACTGGCAGCCGACGGTGCCCGGCTTGGTGATCGGCGCGCCGAATTCCCCGACCTGGTTGTAAAGGCCCCAGAGGGAGGCGCCTATCGCCATTGCGGCGAGCTCCCCGCTTGCGTCCTGGTCGGACCACGGCATCCCTGAAAGGCCGCAGTATTCCTCCGTGAGGCGCGGGTCGAACATGCGGCGGAAATTGACGTTCCCCGTAGAGCCGCCCGTCGCTATGATAACGGCCTTTCGCGCGCGGATGTTGATCTTCTTGCCTTTGTTGTCCACCATGATGCCGAGCACCCGCCCCTCGTCAGGACTTTTGCGGTAGATCGCCGTCATCCTGTGGTTCAGCAGTATCTCGACGCCCGCCTTTTTCGCTGCAACCTCCAGAGGGCGCATGAGCCCGTTGCCTGTCGATGTGGTGGCCTGGACGGTCGGGTCCACCGGCTTGCCCGTCTGGACCATGGGCCAGCCCATTGCCGCCGCGTGCATCTCCCTCAGGACGGAATTGCCTATCGAGTATGCCGCCGGCATTATCGGGCGGCTTGTTTATGAAGACTACCCCGTGGTCTACGAGCCATTCGTAGGTGGGCGCGCTGTTATCCGCGAAGGCCCGGATGATCTCGCGGTCGTTGTACCTGTAGTCGGGGAAGCCGTTTGATTCGACTATGGACCAGTCGGTCAGGTCCTGGAAGAGAAGGTCCGGTGAATCCTTGATGCCGGCCTTCTTCTGCGCGCTCGTCCCTCCCCCAGAGGGACGTTCCCGCCGCTCGTTATGGCGTGGCCGCCTATATCAAAGTTCGCTTCGACGACAATGACCTTCGCGCCCGCCTCGCGGGCAACGATGGCAGCGGGAAGCCCCATTGCCCCTGCCCCTATGACTACAACGTCCGTCTCGCGGTCCCATCTGGCGGGGGGCTTGGGTGCGGCAGCCAGTGCGGGGGTGCTTCCTGCAGCGAGCCCCCCTCCCAATGCAGCGGCCGCTGCGCTTGCGAACCCGGTACGCTTCAAGAATTGACGCCGGCTGATGCCACTTTCTTTCTTGCGGTCATCCGACATGGCAACCCTCCCCTTATTATGTTTTTCTTTATTGCCTGTTTTCCGGTGACACTCGTTTTACGGGTAACTAATAAAATCTATTACGGGGCAGGCGCAGGGGCAAGCTTTTTTCCGGTGAGCTGCCTGTAGCCCCTGGCGAAGTCTGCGGCGGACATTCTTTTGCGGTTCTCTATCTGCATGTCTTCTATGACGACGGAGCCGCTCCCTGCCGCGACTTCTATGCCTTCCGGAGAAACCGATACGATAGTGCCGGGCCCCGCCTCGCGCGGATAGGCGCCGGCCGGGATTTTGGCCCTGTAAACCTTCAACATCTTGCCGTCCAGGAACGTATAAGCGGTGGGCCACAGCACGAACGCACCTGACCTGCCGCAAGACCTCATCGGCTGCGGCGTTCCAGTCGATCAACCCCATCTCTTTTGTGACCATGGACGTGTAAGTCGCCTGTCCCTCGTCCTGGGGCACGGCCCCTGCCATGCCTTGCGCCATCACCTTCTCCACGACGGGAGGCAATATCTCCCCGGCCCGCAAAGACAGGCGGTCCGAGAGGACGGCCATGTCTTCATCCGGCCCTATGGCTGTCTTCTCCTGGTAGAGTATGTCGCCCGCGTCCATGCGCTCCGTCATGGCGATGATTGTGATGCCGGTCTCTGCGTCCCCGTTCCGGACGGCCCACTGCATGGGCGACGGACCACGGTATTTCGGTAAGAGCGACGGGTGCACGTTGATGGCGCCCGCTGAGGGCACATCGAGGAACCACCTGGGGATGATGAGGCCGAACGAGACGACTACCAGGAGGTCCGGCCGCTGGTCCGCGAGCAGCCTGGCCTCGTCGTCCTTGAAAGAGCCTATCTCGGCAAGGGGCAGATCCGCGGAAAGGGCGGCCTGCTTCACCTCATTGTCGTCCAGCAGGTATCCCCTGCCCTTCGGCTTTGCCTTTTTTGTAACGACCAGGGAAATCGATGAGCGCAGGGCACGGAGCGCCGGCACGGAAAACCCGGACGACCCGAAGAAGAAGAGCTTCACTTTTTCTCCTTGCCGTACTCCCGCTTGAAAAGCTGTTTCTTGATTGGACTTAAGTGGTCGATGAAGAGGATGCCGTCAAGGTGCTCGACTTCGTGCTGTACCGCCCTTGCGAGCAGGCCCGTGCACTCGACCTCGAACCTCCTGCCTTCCAGGTTTTCCCCCGACACGATGGCCTTCGTGGCCCTCTTGACCGACTCGTAGAAACCGGGGACAGAGAGGCAGCCCTCCTCGGCTGTCTCCTCGCCTTCCAGCCCGAGAATCCGGGGGTTGATGATGACGACGGGGACGCTTTCCTTCTCCGTGCCTGTCTCCAGGGTGATGACGCGCAGGCAGACGCCCACCTGGTTGGCAGCGAGCCCGACACCGTTCGCGGCAATCATGGTATCGACCATGTCGTCGCAAAGCGTGCGGATTTCCTCGGTGATGGAGTCGACGTCTTGCGCGACGCGCCTGAGAACATCGTCCGGGTGCGTTTTAATCGTTCGAATCACACATTATTTTAGAATGGCGGGGGTGGATAGTCAAGGGCGGGAATGGTGAGAGGGGCGGTCTAGGAAACAAAGCGGAAAAAGGTAAGCGCCATAGCTTTAGCAAGGTTGCCCTGGTCCTCGGCAAGTCACCGATAAATCATGGCGGAAGCTGAATGGAATATGTCCGGCAATCGGCCGACGCCGGCAGATTCAGGCCGCACGTTCCGTAACGTATCGTCGCAAACCCTTCAATGCCCCAACCGGGGCCGAGACTATTCTTGATAATCCATCCGAGGGCATCGAAACCGATGACGCAGACTGAATGGTACGCTCTGTCCCCCGAACCCGTGTCCGGCTCATACACAGGCGTCGCACCCCGATAATCGAAGAAATCCGGCCAGATGTACATCTCGGCGGCGACCGGGGCCGATTGAACGATAGCCGTCTTAATGGAGTTCGGATCGGGAAGAAGCGTGTAGCCGGCTATGCTCTCCGTCGCCGTCGCGGGACAGCTCGCGACCGGAAATGGATACGTGATCGCACCCGACGCACAGGTATAGCCCCGCGCCTGCAAGTTGCTCAAGGTGTATCCCAGGTCGGCGGGGGTCGAGCAGTCCTCGCTTTGGTCGGTCAGCGTTCCGCCGTGGGCCACGCACGTGTGAATGAAGCCGGGCTCCACTTTACGCGATAGCCCCTTTGCGATCGCGAGGGCCGCCTCTATCACAGCGCTGATGGCAAAAGAGGTACAGGTATTCCAGGGGAGTTGCGAAGACGGAGCGCCAATGACGCCGTGCGTGCGCCAGTCCCAGGACGCCTCGCGCGGCGGCGGCGCTATATCCGCAGCCGCCATTAGCGCCCTGGGCCTCGGCTGCCGCGCCAAAGGCGCGAACCGGGCATAGGCCTCGCGCAGCTCGCGCGAGAGGGCGTCGAGCCTATGTGTCTCCGTTTCGTTCGACATGGCGGCCACCTTAATGACCGGCCGCGTTTTGTGCCGCCTGGGCGGCCTTCAAGGCGGCGTCCGCGTTGATTTGCGCAAGCTTCGCCTGTGCGAGGGTCGTTTCCGCCTGTATGGGTGCAAGGACGCTCTGATCGACGCCGGCCTTTGCCGTGGCCAGCGCGTTTTCAGCGTTCAATTGGTCGGTTTCGGCCTTAATCTTCGCGAGCTTTGCAGCATTGATCGCGGCCGGTATGCCGGCAGCCTGGGTGGCCATATCCTTGAGCGCACCTGTGGCGGCAGCGACGCCCGCGACCTTTTCCACGACTTCGACTGACGAAGGCGCCCCATTCGCATCGGTCGAGAGCGCCATGGTCTCTGATTTGAACACGCCCCCTTTGGCAGGAACCGTATAGACAAGTCCAAGCTGCATGATCGGCCCTTCAAACTTGCCGACCTGTTTGGCGCCGGCGACGCCGCAGACGCCAGATGCGCAAACGCTCAGCCTTCCCGGAACTGCAAATCGAACCGGCACTCCTTGCGAAATATCGATCTGCGGCACCGTCTTAACCTTGTTTGCATCCACCCCGAGCGGTCCCGTGCGCTCAAGCCGCAGATAAACATCGAACTGCTTTATCGCCTCAACGGGATGAATGATGGCGCCGGTCTTTGCCCACTTTTTCAAGAGGTCCGTCTGGCTTGACAAAGGGCCTGCTGTCAACTGCGTACCGTCCGGCGGCCAGTTGATGGTTTGCGTATCGGAGGTAAGTCCGATGTTTTTGGCAAGCTCGTCTTGATCTACCTTGAGCGTGCCCTTCTTTTTGGCGAGATCGTCCATCGCGGCTACGAGTCTCTCTTTGAGCGACTTGTCCGCGGAGTTCCCCAGCACCGCAAGCTGGCTCGAAAGAAGCGTCACCCGGTCGGTCGCGGCCGTTACGTCCCTGGTCTCTTTATCGACGGCGGGCTGCAAGGTCTTGGTCGCGGTCACCGCCTTGCTCACGTCAGCTTTGCAGACATCGACCACCGTTATTCCTTTTCCGGCCGCCGCTGCAAGCGGCGCGATGGCCGCGATGACGCTCGCTACGTTCGAGATGATGGTGCCCGCCGCACTTTCGGAGGAGACGTTAAGGCCCGTGCTCGTACCGTCCGGCGCGTACGTCGATTTGATATCGCTCGTGCTGAGCCAGCCGTCCGAATAGAGTGTGAACATGGCCGTAGGATCGAGCGCCTTAGCCGACGCTATCTGCGCTTCCACCGCGCCTTTCAACTCATCCCCGCAGCCGGTCACGTGCCGCGTCACAGTGATCGTGAACGCCGTCATCGGCAGGTTGTAGGGAACACCTTTCATGGTAGAAGCCGTGCCGTCGAAGCGCGTGACATTGACGCCGCTCCCGCAGCCCAAGCATCCTGCTACGAACAACAACGTGAACAGAAGTACCGTCCCTTTCATCTCTACCCTCCGGGACCGGCGGCATGGACGCCGGCATGTTTTAGACGACGAAGTTCTTATGACCAGAGCGCCCGCCCTATCAACCCTTCAGACTCGCCAGGGTCCTGGTGGCGATGTCGGAGCTCATCCCCCATGCCAGCAGCCCGAAATAATCGCTGGTCGGGTCGACCCCGAAAATGGGGTTCTTCATATAAAATTGCTGCATACCGAAGAATGCGAGTAACAGGATTGTAAGCACGTATATCAGCGGACGGACTACCCACAGTGTTAACTCCGCCTGTGCACCCCCGTCAATGCCGCTCAGGCCTGTAAGAAAGCGGACGTACCACTTCCGGCGTCCAGGCGTGCTCTGTACCGTGCGGTCTGCATGTCCCTGCGCTCTATCAGCCTGCTGTAAGGCCATTGCGTACATCCGCGGCTGGGCCTCCTTCAGCGCGGCTACTTCCTTCCGGATCGTTTGAACGGAGGTGGTGGCTTCCGCGTCGAACTTATCCCTTATAAGGTCTTTGGCTCTCCCGATCTCTTCGAGGATACCCTTAACCTCAGCCTCTCCCTTCCGGGGCTCGAGCGTCGATTGGAGATCGAGGAGGGTCTTGAGTAGCGTCCAGCGGTTTTCGGCATCCGTCATATTCTTGGTCGCCTTATCCAGCGGCTCGTTGTAGATCGACTCCTTCGCTTCGTCCAGCGAGGACCTCAATATTGCGTATGCCCCACCCGAAGAACGGGCGAGCTTCTCGAGGCGGTAGAAACGGACCAGGAGATCTGATTGGGGCGTGCCTTTGTCTTTCATGTACTTTACCAGCCGGCCGAGCGCGATCCCTACGATCAGCACGAAAAACGCCAAGCCCGGCCCAGTGCGGACGTTGATGTCGACCGGCACCTTCAGTGGCGGGCTTCCGGCCGCCGTTTTCAACTGTACGTCGCCGACGTAATGGTCCGGGAGGGGCTTCCGGCACCCGACCTCGATAGGAAGGTTGTACACCAGCTGCGGCGGCACGGAGACGGGCGACTTAACAGTCAGGACGTTTACGAGGGACGCGCGTGTCGCGTCGCCAGTGGCGTTTACTGCGGCCGTCATCTGGAAGGGTTGCAGGCTTGCGTTGTCGAGGGGCAAGTAGTAGATTGGAAGAAAAGCGGCCGGTTGAAAGAACCGCATGACAGAGCAGACCGGCCCCCAGCAATCGATGAGCTGCATTTTAACGGTTTCCGAGCCTTTGCGCAGCGCGAGCAACGGCACGGACTCGGCCGTTACCTCTATCGGCACGTCCGCCGATGCCCGAACGCCATGCCCCGGCAGCAGCAGGTGGAGCGTACCCTTATAGACGCCGGGAGCTTGACGCCCGTCACCTTGATCTCGATGTCCTTCGGCGTATTCGCAGCAAGGTCGATCTTTGCCTGGCCGGTGGGGGCGACCTGCTGTCTGCCGATCGATTCCTTGCCCGTTCCGCTGACCAGGTCCGTCGAGCGAAGGATCAGCTCCGGGACCGCCGCGGAGGAGATGACCCCGAATCTCTTCACGAACGTTGTGTCGTCACCGATAGTACCGTTGATCTTCACCGGGGAATCACCCGACAACACCTTTATGTCCTGGCCATTCACTGAATCTGTTGCCGTCAGAAACGCCAGGAACGCGAAGACAATAACCAGGGAATCCAACCGAGCGCGAGAGTTTCGACGTATCATTTCTTCCTCCCGGTACCTTCGGGCTGCCACGTTTGGTGCAGCGGGTTACGTTCGCTGCCGGGGATTACCGATCGTTTAACGCTCTTAAGCATATTTTTCCCCCTTCTCTTATATCTGCAAGGATATGCAGATTGAATTCGATAAAAAACAGGCAAAAGCGACAAGGGTAAGTGCTGTACGTCGATTCTACCAAGCTGCTAGGTTGTGTCAAGAAGAAAATGCAACCGCACGTCCTTTGGTACGCGACTCCAGCTCCCCTCGTGGTATAATAAACCCTTGACGCTACGCGAGATACACGCCAGATCGATCCTCTCCAAGTCCGGCATACCAGGCATTGCTTACTGCGTCAACCCGTATGTCGGCTGCGCCCACGCCTGCACTTATTGCTACGCCACGTTCATGCGCCGCTTTACGGGACATAAGGAGCCCTGGGGCGCCTTCCTCGACGTCAAGATTAACGCCGCAGCCCTTCTCGCCAGGCAAATCCGCAGGGCGGCCGTGAGGCACCGTCCTGTTAAGCTCGGTTACCGACTGCTATCAACCCGCCGAGCGCACTTTTCGCCTGACGCGCGCCTGTTTGGAAGTGCTCGCTGACGGCCCCCTCCCCGTCGAAGTGCTGACCAAGTCGCCCCTCGTCCTGCGCGACCTCGACGTCCTGAAGAAGTTCCGCTCCCTCGACGTAGGCATCACCATTACGACGGACAATGATGCAGTAAGGCGCAGATTCGAGCCGTCCGCGCCGCCCATAAGGTCGCGGGTCAAGGCCCTCGAAAGACTCCACGGCGAGGGCATATCGACGTACGTATTTATCGGTCCCATGCTGCCCCTCGACCCGGAGCGGCTGGCCGACCTCATACGCCCGCACGTAGACAGCGTCCTGATCGACAGGATGAACTACCCGTTCAAGACAGCCGCCATTTACAAGCAACACAAGCTCACGCAATGGCTCGACGGTTTGTACGTTTCACAGATGGTGGATCGGCTCCGGCGCGCCCTTGCGGACAAGAACGTGACCTGCTGCCCTAGTCTCCGCGCCTTGAAACCGGCCTTTGCCCGCTATATACTCCAACTAAAAGGAATTAGACATGAACAGGCGGACTAAATTACTGACGGGTTTCTGTTTGTCGGCGTTGCTCGTTCTCCTTATATGGCACGGGGCAGCGCAGAGCCAGACGGCCGGCGCGGGGGCTGAAGGCCGCGCGAAGGGGCGAACAGGTATGGATTGGAGACATTTCAAGAAACCGAGCGACGCGGAGCTAAAGAAGATGCTGACGCCCCTGCAATACGAGGTGACGCAGAAAGAGGGCACCGAGCCGCCGTTTCAGAATGAATACGATAAGAACTACAAGGAAGGCATATACGTCGATATCGTTTCGGGCGAGCCGCTGTTCAGCTCTCTCGACAAGTTTGACTCGCACACGGGCTGGCCGAGCTTCACCAGGCCGCTCGACCCGGCCAATATCGTGGAGACGCCCGAAAGGCACTTTATAATCGAGAGACGCATCGAGGTGCGGAGCAAGCACGCAGGCTCGCACCTGGGCCACGTCTTCAAAGACGGTCCACCGCCTACGGGCCTGCGCTACTGCATGAACTCAGCGGCCCTGCGCTTCATTCCGAAAGATGATTTAGTTAAGGATGGTTACGGCGAATACTTAAAGTTGTTTCATAAGTAATTGACAGCCCCTAAAGCCCCAGGAACGCCTTCTGGATAAGCTCGGAATCCCGTAGCTCCCGCCCTTTGCCCTCCAGCACGACCTTGCCCGTCTGGATGACATAGGCGCGGTCCGCTATGTCCAGCGCTGCCTCGACGTCCTGCTCCACCAGCAGCACCGTCACCCCGTTCTTCCGTATCTCCCCGATCACCTCGAATATCTTGTCCACCAGGATCGGCGCAATCCCCCAGGAAGGCTCGTCCAGCATGAGCAGCTTCGGCCTGCTCATCAGCCCCCGCCCGATCGCCACCATCTGCTGCTCGCCGCCTGAGAGCGTCTTTGCCTTTTGCGCCGCCCGCTCTTTCAAGATGGGGAATATCGAATAGACGTAGTCCATCCGCTCCGCTACCTCTTTCTTATCGGAGACGAGGTACGCGCCGAGGAGCAGGTTCTTATAAACGCTCAGGGAGGGGAATAGACGCCGTCCCTCCGGCACGTGGGAGACGCCCAGGGCCACGATCTTGTGCGCGTCGAGGCGCGTGATGTCCCGTCCCTCGAAGGTCACCTTTCCGGAGGCAGGGTGGACGATCCCGCTGACGCCTTTAAGGATCGTCGATTTACCGTTGCCGTTCCCGCCGATGAGCGCAACAATCTCCCCCTGTTCCACATGGAAGGAGACCGAATCTACGACCTTGACGCCGCTATAAGACAGGTCTACGCGCTCTACGCTCAGCATACTTCACTCCAAGATACGCCTTTATCACTTTTTCGTCCTTTACGATCTCCGATGGAGGCCCTTCCGCGATCTTCCGGCCGTAGTCGAGGACGACCACTTTGTCGGCAACGGGCATGATGCCTTCCATCACGTGCTCGACGAGCAGGAGCGTCACGCCGAGGCCCTTCAGGCGTCCCATAAGCTCGGTCGTCTCGCGCACTTCCCCGATATTTAGGCCTGCCATTATCTCGTCGAGCAGGAGTATCTCCGGCCCCGTGGCGAAGGCGCGCGCCACTTCCAGGCGCTTCTGCTCGGATATGGTGAGCGAGCCTGCCTGCCTGCCGAGCCTTGTAGAGAAGCCGAAAAGCTCCGCGACCTCCCCTGCCCTGTTTGCGGCTGCCTTCGTTTTGTCGTACTTCAGGAATGCGCCTATCATGATGTTTTCGAGGACGCTCATTTCCTTGAATATCCGCACGATCTGGAAGGTCCTTCCTATGCCCTTTCTGCACGCTGTCTCCGGCGTGTCATTCGTGATCTCTTCGCCCCGGAAGAGTATGCGGCCGGCGCTTGCCCGGTAGAAGCAGGAAATGCAGTTGAAGAGCGTTGATTTACCCGCCCCGTTCGGGCCGATCAACCCTATGACCTCGCCTTTCTCGACCGTGAACGAGATGTCCTGGTTTGCAGTCAGGCCGCCGAAGCGCTTCGTTACGCCTTCCAGGCGCAGTATCTCGCTCATCGGGCGCCTCGCGTGAAAAGGCCGAAAAGGCCCTGCGGCCTCAGAATGGCGAGCACTATCATCAGGGCCGAGTAGAGCATCAGGTCGATCCCCTGCCCTTCACTGCCCAGGTAAACGCGCGTCAGCTCGATGAGGGGTATGAAGACAAAGGAGCCTATCACCGGGCCGAAGAGCTTGCCCAGGCCGCCGATAAGGGAGATGATGCACAGGTCGATCGATATCATCAATCCGAAGGTGCTCGGCGGGTCTATGTAGAGCACGTACTGGGCGTAAAAAGTGCCGCAGACCGATGTAAGCACCGCCGAAAGGCAGAAGGCGTACATCTTGTATTTCTGGATATTTATGCCGACGCTCCGCGCACCGTCCGGGTCGTCCTTAATGGCCCGGAGGTAGTATCCCAGCCTGCTCCGCTCCACCCAGAAGGCAACGCCGATAGCCGCCAGGAGTATCGCCAGCATGATGTAGTAATACGGGATCTTTGTCGCGTGGAACTCGAAATTGGCGAAAGACTGCGGAAGTATGGGCATGTAAACGCCTACCGCGGCCCCGACGAAATCCCACACCATGAAAAGGCCCATCATGATCTCCCCCACGGCGATGGTCGCTATGGCGAAGTAATGGCCTTTGAGCCTGAAGCATGGATAGCCGACGACTACGGCGACCACCAGGGACGCGATGCAGCCCACGCCCATGCCTATCCACGGCGAAAGTCCCGCCTTCGTCAGAAGAATGGCCGACGCATATGCGCCCACGCCGAAAAACGCTGCGTTTCCGAAAGAGACCTGTCCCGCGTAGCCGCCTATGATATTCCAGCCGATGCTCATTACGGCGTACATCATTATCATGATGAGAAGATGTCTCGGGAAAGGGTTGCGGAAGAAAATGGGAAAGGCTATGAGACCGGCGACGAAAAGAAGGAACAGGAAAATACTCTTTTTCATCGTCCCCTCACGCCTTGCCCAGAAGCCCCTGCGGTCTCACCAGAACGACGGCGAGGTAGAGGGCGAGGACGACAACGAACTTGATCGACGGAGCGAACAGATACCCGCTCATTACTTCGACGAGGCCGACGATCACGCCCGCAATGAAGGCCCCGACTACGCTGCCGAAGCCGCCGAGCGCCACCACGACGAAGGCTATAAGTCCGAAATTACCGCCCACCTCCGGGAAAGTGTAATAGAAGCTCGAAAGGAGGCCCCCGGCCACGCCTACGCTCGCTATGCCGATACCCCAGGCGAGAGCGAACATGCGGTCACTGTTGATGCCCATGAGGCGGGCCGCCTCTTTGTCTTCGGCGACGGCCTCAAGGGCCATGCCGAGGCGGGTCTTTTTCATAAACAGGTAGATCAGGCCGTTGCAGACGACGGCGCCCACTGCCGCCACTATCTGCGGGACGCCGATATAGACGCCCGAGACGTGGAGGCTGCCGCTGAGCACGGAATGCGGGATGGCCCTGTAGTCGGCCCTCCAGAGGAACTGGGCGAAGCCCCGAAAGAATATAAGGATGCCGAACGTGACGAATATCTGCGAAAGCATCGGGGCGTTGATGATATTCCTGATGAGCAGGTAATAGGTGATCACCCCTAAGCCGAAAAGCGCCACGGTTACGCCGGGCAGCGAATAAAGCGGGTCGAGCCCGAGCAGCGCGAAAGCCCAGTAAGCGAGGTACATGGCGACCATGAGGTATTCGCCGTGGGCGAAGTTGACGATATCCATCACGCCGAATATCATCGTAAGGCCCACGGCGATCAAAGCGTAAAGAAGGCCTATCAGCAGCCCGCTGACCAGGGTTTGCGCGAATATTTCCATTTATGCCTTCTTATCTTTTGTCCCACTTCGGGAAGGGCCAGATTACGTCCTTCGTGGCAAGGTCGAAGGGCCACACGGTATAGTATTTCTCGCCCTGGACCTGGACAATGATGCCCCTGCCCAGCGTATTCTGGTGTGTCTGCGGGTCGAACTTCACGCCTTCCCACGGCATGATGAGCTGGTCAGCCTTCAGGTGTGTCTCGAGGAGGGCCTTCTTGATCTTGGCGGGGTCCGTAGACCCGGCCCTGTTGATCGCGTCCGCCAGTACGATCATGGCCGTAAATGCACGCGACGACGAGCCGTCCATCGGCTTGCCCGTCCGTTTCTGGAACATCTCAGCAACCGTCTTCAGCATGGGTTTTTTGGCGCCCAGGTCGAGCGCCCAGACCTCGCGCGAGAAGAAGTAATCCGCGTCCTTGCCGAGGGACTTAACGAACTCCGGGTCGATGTGGCCCGCGTCGTTGCCGATGATCGCGTCGGGCGTGAAATTCGAGCTCTTTAAACGTCTTGACGGAAAGGATCGCGTCGGCCACGTACGACGTCTGCAATACGACCTTCGCGTTGAAGCCTTTGAGCCTCTGGATCTCGCTCGTAAGCTGCGTGCTCTTTGCGGGGTACGTCACGAGGCCCGCTATCTTGTAATTGTACTGCTTGGCGAACTTTTCCTCGAATTTTGTGGTGTCCGTGCCGAAAAGCGTGTTCTCGTTGAAGAGTGATACGGGGCCGGTCTCGACGCCCTTCTTCTTTTTTACGTCGTTAAGGAACTGGAAGAAGTTTTCCGCGAAGAGCTGGTCGCTGGGGGTCGTCCTGAAGAACCACTGGAAGCCCCTCTCCGTCAGGGTGGGCGACGTGGAGTCTCCGTTCACGAAGGGCACGCCGTACCGCTCTGCAGCCTGGCTCGCGGTAGCCGTTACTGCGCTGTGATATGCGCCGATGAGGGCAACGACCTTTTCCTGCGTGATAAGCCGCTCCGCTTCGGCCATGCCTACGTCGGGCTTAGCCTGATGGTCGCCGGAGACGACTACGATCTTGGCCCCTCCGAGGTTGGGAAGCCCGGCAGTCTTGGCGAGCGGCATATTCAGGTTGTACTTGTTATTGATGATCTCGGCCGCGAGCTTCACCCCTTCCAGCAGCACCTGGCCGGTCGAGGCGGCAGGGCCGGTCAGAGGGTATATGACGCCGATCCTGATCTCTTTTTCGGCGGCCAGGCCGGACGCGGCAAGGCATAGAACGAGTGAAAAGACGCATAAACCGGCTATCGCTTTTCTCATGTCAACCCCCTATTTTTTTATAAAGAGAGGTCATGTAATTTCCCCTCGCGTGTTTCAGCGCTATCGCCTCATCGGGCGTTATGCGGTCGAACATCACCTTGTCTTTCGGCCTCAGGTGGGCCAGGCGGTCCAGGTCTGCGGATGCGACCACCCCTGCCCTCGCGTAGCCGCCCATCGTCCTCTCGAAAAGCCCGATAATCGGCAGGCCGTCAGGCGGGACCTGCACAGTGCCGGGCAACAGCCCTTCCGATATAATTCCGCCCGTTTCCGCCTGCGTGAACGCCATCGGCTCCCCTTCGAGCCGGATGCCCGTCCTGTTTGATTTCGCAGAGACAGAGTACCACAGATTCTTCTCTATATTACAGAATTTATCGAGGGAGTCCTGAGTAAACAGGTCCTTTTCGGGGCCGTCGAGGAGGCGCAGCACGTGGGGCGGCCCCATGAGAGGCAGGTTCTGCGCGGGGACGGACTTGCCCGCCACACGCCTGCATGCCGCCAGGCCGATGCGGTCTCCTTTTATAAGCGGCCTGCCTGAAAGGCCGCCGAACATGCATTCGAGGTTTGTCGAGCGGCTTTCCATCACGGCAGGCAGGTCCATTGTACCCGCGAACCCCACGTAATACCTGAAGCCTTCGAGCACCTGGGCAACCCTCAATACGCTGCCTGCCTCAACGTCGAACGCAGCCCACGGCTCAACTGGAGCGCCGTCCACGAAGGCGGCCACGCGCGCGCCCGTTACGGCCGCGCTGGCACTTTGCGAAAATGTGATGGAGAACTCGGTGCCGAAGACCTCTATGGCGGGCGTGTCTGCCGGATTTTCCAGCAGGACGTTGAGGGCCGCGAATGCCAGGCCGTCGAGGGCCGGGGAGCGCGGGACGCCTATATGGGCCAGGCCGGACCTTCCCTCATCGACAATGATAGAGAGCCATCCGGGGTTGACGACCTTTATCTCAGCCGCCATCATACCCTCACGAAGCGCACCCGGTCGCCCATCGAAAAGAGGCTGTGGGGCGGCCTTTCCGTGTCGAAGGCCCTGATGTGCGTTTTTCCTATGATCCTCCAGCCGCCGGGCGAGTCGAAGGTGTAGATGCCCGTCTGGAGCTGGGCGATGCCTATGGAGCCTGCCGGCACCTTCACGCGGGGCGCGTCGAGTCTCGGGACGAAGAGCTTCTTGTCGAGAGGACCGAGATATGGGAAACCCGGCAGAAAGCCGACAGCGAAGACCGTGTAGACGGCCGAGGTGTGGCATTCTATGACCTCGTCTTCGGTCAGGCCCGAATAGGCGCAGACCGAATCCATGTCAGCGCCCCACTCTCCGCCGTAGGAGACGGGGACCTCGTGTATTTTCGGCTCATTCCACGCGGACGCCGCCATCACGGCCTGGTTTTCCCGCAGGATTGCGGCCAGTTTCCCGAAGCTTACGCGGCTGTTGTCGAAAATAAGCAGGCAGGTCGTGAAGGATGGGATGATGTCGGTGACGCCCGGAAGCGCAGCCGTGCTCAGGTACAGGTACGCGTTGCGGACAAGGTCGTGTATCTCCAGCGTTACTTCGCTGCCGAAAACCAGTCGGAGTCCGTCTTCTCCGTAAGGGAGTATCTCCATGCGGTCATATCGTCAGCCGGGACAACGGCTCCACGGCTATGCCATGCTCGTCCATGAGGGTCCGGATCCTTCCGGCGGCGCTGATGCTCTCCGCATTGTCGCCGTGGATGCAAAGGGTATCGACCTCCATGTCGATCCACTTGCCGCCCGCGCTCTCTATGCCTTTCCTGGAGGCCATCGTAACGGCCCTTCGCGCTATCGCCTCCGGGTCTTTCAGCACGGCCCCCTTGTGCTGGCGCCCCATCAACTCGCCTTCGTCCGTATAGGCCCTGTCGGGGAACGCCTCCAGCGCTACCCGCAGCCCCTTTGCAGCGGCCGCCTTCTTCAGGGCTCCGCCCCTCGCTGTGCCGAGGGTGACGAAGATCACGCCCTTGAACGCCTTATCCATGGCTGCGGCCAGGCCGAGCAGCTCGTCCTCCCGCCTCACCATGTCATTGTACAATGCGCCGTGGAGTTTTATGTGCTGGAGCGGCAATCCGGCCGCGTCGAGGAAGCCTTTAAGCGCGCCCACCTGGTAAAGGACATAATTGATAAGCTCGCGCCCGCTCATCTGCATCGACCTGCGGCCGAAGCCCGTCATATCAGGATATCCCGGATGGGCGCCCACCATTACGCCGTGGGCAGCGCAGAGCGTCACCGTGTCCGCCATCCAGTTGGGGTCCGAGGCGTGAAATCCGCAGGCGAGGTTGGCGCTCGTGATATGGCGCACCGCCTCCGCGTCGTTCCCGATGCGGTAAGCACCGAAGGATTCGCCCATGTCGCAATTAAGGTCGATGGCCACGAACCAATATTAACACAGTGAGCGGCTGCCGGACAAGGAATTCCGCAGGCGATGCGGCTGGTTGCGGGACTTTACTGTTGGGCGGGCGAATTCTCCGCGCCTTTCAAAATGATTATCTCGATCCGCCTGTTGATTGCCCGGTTGCGGGGCGAGTCGTTCGCTGCTATCGGGCGGTATTCGGCGTACCCGGAGACGGAGATGCGGTCCGCCGGGAAACGGTGCTTCTCTATGAGATAGCGGACGACCTCGGTGGCCCTCCGCGCGGATAGCTCCCAGTTCGATTTGAACTCCGTGTTCTTGATCGGCACGTTGTCCGTGTGCCCTTCGATCCTGACGTGCCTTTTGGTCTTTTCCAGCGTGGGGGCGATCACTCTCAGCGCCTCCTTGGCCGTTTCCTTCAGCTCCGCCCTGCCCTCGTCGAAGAAGGCCGTATCCATTGCGCGGATGACCGTGCCCCTCTCGTCCTTGAAGACGGATATCTTGTGGGCTTCGTCTTTCCCGCCGGCAAGCGCGGCCAGCTCGTCCTCGAGCTCGCGCTCGATGCCTGTCTGCGCCTGCTGCCCTGCGCCGGCGCTTGCCTGGACGGCAGCGGCTTTTTCTACCTTGCCCCCGCGGAATATGTTCTTCAACTGGCTGGAGAGGTCCTGGTACTTACGGGCGTCCTGCTTTGAAAAGGTATAGAGCATGATGAAAAAGGCAAGGAGGAGGGTTATGAGGTCCGCATAGGTAATAAGCCACCTGTCCAGGTTCTCCCGGTCGTCTTCCGTGCGCCTTCTTGACAGGTTCATGCTGCCTCGCGCGACCGCAGGTCGGGAAGGAGGAAGGAAAGGAGCTTCATCTTTATGACTCGCGGGTTGTCACCCATAGCCAGGGATATGACCCCCTCGCTTATGATCTCCAGGTAGACCGCCTCGTCCTGGTGCTTTGCCCTGAGCTTATCGGCTATGGGCAGGTAGACGAGGTTGGCCATTGCGACGCCCCAGAGCGTGGCGATAAATGCGCCTGCTATGGCGGAGGCCATGTTAGAGGTATCCTCTATGCTGCTAAGGGCGTGTATAAGGCCCAGGACCGTGCCCATTATGCCGAGGGTCGGCGAGAAACCGCCCAGCTTCTGGAAGAAAGCGGAGCCCATCTTGTGGCGCTCGTGCATATAGGACATCTCTATCTCGAGAATCTCCCTGATCTTCGTCGTCTCGAAGCCGTCCACTGCGAGCTGGATTGCCTTGCGCAAAAAAGCGTCGGGGATATGGGTGATGTCTTTCTCCAGGCTCAGAAGCCCGTTCCTGCGTGATTTCTGAGACAGCTTGTAGATAAGGTCGATGAGCTGCCTGGGGTCGAGGGTCTGATGGAAAAGGACGATCTTCAGGAGTCTCGGGAGGTTGCGGAGCTGACCGAACGATGTAGTGACGATGGACGCGCCGACGGTCCCCACGATAACGAGGATGATGGCAGGGGCCTGGATAAGCGCGGACAGGTGGCCGCCCTCCATCGTAAATGAGACGAGGACCGCCCCGATTCCAAGCACCAGTCCGACAATAGTCGCTAAGTCCATAGTTCTATCCCGGGTCGGCCGCGCATCATGAAGGCATCTGGCGCATCCTCAGGCCCTCCCTCTCTTTCGAGAAGACGTAGCCGACGATCGCGTCCTGATCTTTCTCGCTTATGGCGGCAAAACCTACTGCTGTCTCCCAGCCTTCTTCGCCCTGATTGTTGCACGGGTCGCTCCGAACCACCTTTCCCAGGGCCTTCACCCGGTATCCGGGACGTACCGGCAGACCCACGCCCATCTCCAGGTAGGCGCCTTGCTCAAGGCGCGCGGCAGAGCGGAACATCAACCCGGACCCGCTTATCGTCACATCTTCGTATGCGCTTTCGAAAGTCGATTGCCTCTGCGACAAAAGATCGATTACCGCATCCAGTTTCTTCTCGATGGCCCTAAGGGAGGCGTGCATCTCGCTCTTGCCCGGCAGGATGGCTCCGTCTCCGCCCACGGGCGCCTCGTGCCGGCCGAACATGACGTCCGATTGCATAAGGCTCTTTTGGAGCGCGACCGTCTCAGGGTAAGCCACTTCCCTGAATTGCACCGGAAGACGGTCGTTTATCCTGAAGAACTGGCGTCTCTCAATCCCGCCGGAAGCCATCGCGCATCATCTCCATGAAACAGTCCGCCATGATCGGATCGAACTGCTTTCCTTTGCACCTTTCAATCTCCGCCAGCGTCTCTTCGTGCGTCCGGCCCTTCCTGTACGGCCTATCGGTGGTCATGGCGTCGTAAGTGTCGCAGACCGCGATCAGACGTGAAGAGAAGGGTATGGCATTGCCCGAGAGCCCGTCCGGGTAGCCGGCCCCGTCGAACCTCTCGTGGTGGTGGCGCGTTATCAGCGCCTCGTTCGACAATATGTCGAAGCGGCTTATTATCTGCTCTCCGTATGCGGAGTGGCTCTTCATAAGGTCGTACTCCTCAACGCTCAGCGGGCCGGGCTTGAGGAGTATGGAATCCGGGATGCCGACTTTACCCACGTCGTGTACGGGCGCGACAACGCGCACAACGTCTTTCTCGTAGTCGCCGGCGCCGAGGCAGTCCGCCAGGGCAAGGCACATCTGGGCTACCCGCCCGCAATGGCCCTCGGTGTACATATCGCGCCTGTTGATGGCAACGATGAGGGAGGTCAGGGTATGAAGTACGCTCTCGAAGAGACTCTCATAAAGGAGCTTGTTCTCTATCTGCGTCGATGCCTTGTCCGCGATTACTTTGAGGAAGTTAATGTCGTCAGGACCGAAGGCGCTTTTCTTCGAGCGCCCGTCTGACCTGCCCGCCATCATCAAGGCCCCTACCCACTCCCCTTTTATGATCAGCGCCAGGAACGCCATGTTGTTCCGCAGGAAGTGCCTTTTGCCGGAACGGACCTGCTCCACCAGCTCCGGCGTAACGGGGATCTTCTTCTCCACTGCTGCGTCCACTCCCGGAGCGGTCTCGACACGATATAGGATAAGCTCCCGGTTTTCGTGGTCCATTATGTAATAGCCGCACGCATTCGAGCCGAGCACTTCGTTGATCATGCGGACCGTCTTTTCATAGACGTCATCGAATATGCTCATCGAGTTGAACGTGCTCGATATGTGGTGCATCTTCGTCAGCTCGGCTATCTTCGCCTGGAGCTGCCGGTTGAGAAGCTCTATTTTCTTTCCGTCCTCGAGGCCGGAAACGGCGTTGTTCTTCTCGATCAGCAGGTCCCTCTGCTTGCGCACCCGCATTATGCCGAGGAGAAGCTTGTCCACGGAGAAGGGCTTCATGATGAAATCGCTTGCCCCCCTCTTCATTGCCTCTATGATCAGGTCCGGGTCGTTGTAGCCCGTTATCATGACGACCGAGATAGTGGGGTCCTGGAGCCGGATCGTATCGAGCAGCGAGATGCCGTCCGTGTCAGGCAGCCTGACGTCGAGTATGGCGATCTCGATCTGCTTCTCTGCGAGGACGTCAATGGCTTCCTTGCCGGTATATGCCTTGTAAACCTCGCAGTCGTACGGAGCGAGGAAATCCGACAGGAGTCGAATGATGTCCGGACTATCGTCTACTAGAAGGATCCGTGAGCCTTCAATCATGACCTCTACCCGCTTTCGGTATTGACCGTTATATATCGGCCGGTTCCACAGACCGCGCGCCGGCCGCAATCTCTTCCAGCTTTTTATCGACGAGGCGCGACACCTGCTCGTCGTTCAGCCATTGCCTGTACTTGGAAATCTCTATATAAAAGTTCTTGAGCTTATCGAAGAGCTGGCTGTTTGCCTTCTTCAGCATGATCTTGTCTTTAGCGTTCTTGATTACCACCATCAGCTCTTCGATCCTGAAAGGTTTTACCAGGTAATCGAACGCGCCCGCTTTCACGGCCTCGATGGCGGTGTCGAGAGAGGCATAACCCGTTATGATGATGAACTCCGTCATGCTTTCCGATGCGCCGATCTGCCGGATCAGCTCGATGCCCGTCATCCCGGGCATGTTCAGGTCGGTAATGACCAGGTCGTAAGGCGTCTCCCGATATTTTTGGAGCGCCTCCTTCCCGTCCCCTGCCCCGTCGGCAGCGCAGCCCTCTTCCTTAAGGTATTCCTCAAGGATAGTCCTGATCTCGATGTTGTCATCGACGATCAGTATGCTGAAGTTTTCATCTTTTCTGGCCATGCTTTTTCAAGCGCTCCGTCATTTTTTCGCCGATCCTCTTGAAAAGGATCTTCTTCATGCCCTCTTCGGAAATATTTACTTTATCTTCCGCCTGTGTCGCATCACTCGCCTTTCCGGCACGGTTCACCTTCGTCTTCATATTCTTCATATATGTTTTTATTACGTTATTTATCTGGTAGTCGCTTACAGTCATCACAGTTATCCCGTATTCATTTTATCGGTATGGGAGTTTAAAAACTTAAGGTGTTTTCTTAGGTAGATGAGCCGAAAAATACGGGAAGCGGAGGGAATGGAAAACTTGCGCGGTACTTCTGCACGGCGCTCCTGCTTTTCGAAAAATCGTCCATCTCGGACAGGAGCATGCGCCTCTCCTGTTCGAGGCGCGATAGGATGTCAGCCTCCGTCCGGAGGCAGTCATTCATCTCTTCAAGTGACATGTCGAGGGGCCTTTCGGCCGCCTGCATCTCCGTGAACAGCTTGTTCCTTTCCATCAGCAGGTCGATAAGCTTGTCCCGGTCCTGCTCTTCCAGGGCCGCGCGGGTCAGCCGGATGAAATTCTTTTCTGTCTCGCGCCCCGGCGCGGTTATCGACTTTCGCATTTCCGCCTGGCCTTGATAGCGACATCATGCAGGAAGGCCGACGAGCCGACGTACATTCGGTCAGCCAGCCTCGCCCGTATCTTTTTCATGTTGGCATCAGCGACGTCTCTGACAAAGCCCCTGGCGTCGAGACGGCCTTCTTTTTCGTTGGGTCCCCTGCCTTCGTCCATGCATATTTACATGCAATTATCATACCGACATACCCGGAGTCTGGCTTAAAGAGGACGCGTGCGCCTAATTGTTTTTCCGTCCGGTAGGCTTCAGCGAAGCCCTCCGTTATAGTCGCAAGGATTGTTTTGCATTCATCGAGAGTGGCGGTGTCGAGGCTTGAGTGTACCTCCTGGAGCCTCCGCATCATATACTGGTACAGCATGGAAAGGTTCCGGGGGATCTCCCCCAGCGACATGTCGAGGGAGGCGCGGAGGAGCTGGATGGCCTGGACGATGCGGGTAAGCTCCTGGTATTTCTTCTCGTACTTCTTCTCCGTTATCAGGACCTTGACGTCCTCAATCCGCTCGATCAGGGTCCTGAGGACCTTGAGGAGGACCTTCCCCTTGTCGTGCTCGTCCGTCATCATGCTGGCAGTTGCGTAGGCGCTATAAGGGTTCATAAGCCTCTACAATGAAGAGCTGGACGATGAGCTGCTATTACTCGTGTTCGTCATTGAATTAACCATGTCAGTGAGAAACGTCTTGGTGTTGTTGGAGTTTTCGATGACGACCTCCAGATTGTTATACTCGGTCTGAAGGGCCGTAGCCTGCTGGGCGCATCGCTGGTCGACGTCCGTGAGCTGCTGGTTTATCGATGTGATCTTGTTGTTGATAGACGTTTGCAGCGACGTCAGGGTGCCGGTCGTAGGGTCTACGTACCCGTTCAGGTTAGTGTAAAGGGAGGCGCTGATCGACTTTATCGCGTTGATCACCTCTGTCGGGTTGGCAGACAGGGCGGCCGAGAACGTAGTGGAGTCGAGGCTGATAGTGCCATCCGTGCTTCCGTCCTTGCCGAACGTGATACCGATGGAGGCGGCCGTAGTATAGGTCGAGTTGCCGCTGATGTTTCCCAGCAGCGTCGTGTTTATCGAGTTCTTTACAGCATTGAGCGTCGGGTTCGCCATGAGCACGTTCGACGTCGAAGACGAAGAAGAGCTCGACGAATTGCTGGTGTTCTGGCTGTTTATGTACGTCAGGATGCTGTTTATGTCCGAGACGACCGTGCTGGCGTCCGTGGTGATGGCCGACGTGTCCTGCGTGATGGAGAGCGTTATAGGGCTGGTCGAAGAGTTTGTTCCCGTCAGGCTCAGGGTCACTCCTGGGATCACGCCGGTTACCGTGTTCGAGGCGGACGTAACGGAATAGCCATCGACGGTCAGTTCCGCCTCCTTCCCGTCCTGTATCGGGTTCGCAATCTGCCCGTTGGAAAGCAGGCCGAGCGATTCGGCCACGGTGGAGTTCGTCCCGTCCGCTATCGTCATGCTGGACGAGCTGGCGCCGGACGCCTGGATCGTCATGCGCGTCTGGCCGGAGGCCGTCAGGAGCGAGGCGTTGACCCCTGCGCCCGAGCTATTGATCTTATCGACGATATTGGAGAGCGTATCGGTTGACGCGATAGAGACGGTCTGTGCCGTTGATCAGCAGGTTGCCGGCGATGCCGAGAGCCGTGCTGCTTGATGAATACTGGCCGGAGGCTATCTTTTCCTCCTGCGCAAGCTGAGACACTACTATGGAATACGTTCCCGCCGCTACCGTACCCGTGCCCGTCGAGGCACTCAGCACGTTCGACGGTGTGACGCTCGCGTCGCTGCACGACAGGGAACCGGTGAACGCCTGGTAGCCGGTGTCTGAATTAAGATTGTTGGTGTTGATGTAGTTTGTGAGCGCGGAGAGGGTCGTGTTGAAAGACTGCCATGCTGACAGAAGGTTCTGCTCCGTAGTCAGGTTGTCGTTGAGCGGTTTCTCAGCCGCCGTTTTCTGGTCCGCTGTTATCTCCGAGACGAGGGTTTGCCAGTCCGTGTTGCTGACTATGCCCGTAAGGTTTACCGACGGGGACGTAGTAGACGTAGTCGATGAGGTCGTTGACATCTTTCATACCCTCCTTCGGACCTTACTAATGCAAATTCCGAGCCGCATCCCGGCGATACTGACCTTTTTTAAGCCGCGTCATTCAGTTTAAAGCGCCCCCTCCCTCGAAGGGAGGGGGGGCAAGCAAGGTTATCCCTATTATCCGGCCTTTATCAGGGAAAGGATTTGCTGCGGGATCTGGTTGGCCTGCGACAGCATAGCCACGCCCGCCTGAGTCGCTATCTGGTACTTCGCGAAGTCCGACATCGATTTCGCATAGTCCGTGTCTTTGATGGCCGATTCTGCGCTCTGCGTGTTCGTGTCCATCGTCTGCAGGTTGGCCGTCTGGTAGCTGAGCTGGTTCTGCGCGTTGCCTACTCCGCTCTCCGCCAGGTTCAGGTTGCCGATCGCGGTATCCACAGCGCCCATGTACGCTTGCGCGTCGGCCTGAGTCGAGGAGGTCGCCCGTAAGACCGAGGGTTGCGCTGTTGACGTGGCCCAGGGTCACCGACACCTGGTTGGCGGCACTGGCCGTGTCGCCCACCTGGAACGTGAGCTGGCCGGCGCCCGGGGTGACGATTATGTTGGTGCCGTTCAGCGTTGCAGCCCCGGCATCCGAGTTCAACGTAAGGTTGATGCCGAACGAAGAGAAGTCGAGGCTGGCCTTATTCTGCCCGGTGGGTGTTACGAACGACAGCGATTGGCTGGCGCCGGTCGTCGCGTTGGTGATTGTCACTTTGTTGGCCGCCTCAGTGATGTTGAACGTGGTGGCTGCCGTCACGCTGGCGCCGGAGACATCAACTGAATTGAGACCGTTGGTCGTGGTAGCCGTCGTGGTATAGGTGTTACCGGCGCCGAATACGTTCGTCCCGCTGTACGTCGTGCCCGAGTCGATGTTATCGATCTGAGTCTGCAAGGCAGCCCGCTCGTTGTCCAGGGAGGTAAGGTTGGATCCATCGTTCCCTGAGGCAGCCCCGGTCGCGATCTGTTTCAACTGGGTAAGGATGTTTCCGATCTGCTGCATGGCGCCCTGCGCCACCTGCAGCATGGCCGTGCCCTGGTTCGCGTTGCTCATCGCCGTCTGCAGGACTGCATCTTTTACGCCCAGAGAAAAAGATATAGCGTATCCCGCCGGGTCATCGCCGGAGCTATTCAGCTTATAACCGCTCGAGAGCTGCTCTGTTGCCTTTGCCTGGCCCGCTGAATTGACGGACAGCCAGTTTTGCGTGTTCAGTGAAGATACGTTGGTGTTCAGTGTCAGAGACATTTTCAAACCTCCATGTTTTAGTTTTTATTTGGCATCATGCCTTGGTCGGAAGGATCTGATTTTGTCACCTCCTTTCCTTCCATGAAAATGTTATCGACAGGTAGTGAAGATACTTAAGGGGGGGAACCGAAAAAAAGACCGGCTAAGCTTTTTTTGCCAGCGGGGCCGAGACGGGATATCCTTCGTTGGACAGGACAACTTGCAGGAAGAGGCCTTTGTCCGTGTTGATAAGGAGCGGGGAGCGCAGGTTGGCGTAAACCGTATCGTCTTCACGCCTCGCGATGCAGAGGACCGCGACCCGGTCGACGTCCTTGTCCGTCAGGCTGAGGGCGGTCAGCGCGTCGTCTTCGATATCGAACGTGTATTCTTCGACTACGTGGTAAGGGTTGACAACGACAAAAGCGACGTCCGACTGAAGGGACTTGAGAAGCCGGAAAGGCGAATCGGCGCCGAAGGGGTCCTGGAGCGCGTAGTCCTCCAATTCCTCGAACCCGATTACCGTCCCCTTGAGCTGAATCCCGCCTGTAGCCGTCATTCTATTACCTTCCTTATTTCATCCATACTGCCGAGCGCCGATTGCCTGTTGGCCTCTCTTATCTCCCCCAGCAGCTCTTCTCTTATGATCGTATAGCCCTGAGGCGCCTCTATGCCGAGCCGCAGCCTGCCCTTGTCGGCCTCCAGCGCGACTACCCTTATGTCGCCCCCTTTTCCCCTTATGAGGATCGACTGGTGTTTTTTCCTGGATAGTACGAGCATTTGCTCCCCTTTCCTATGTAGGCAAGTAGTTGAGTATGCTCAGGCTCTGGAGCCTTCGCCAGCGTGTAAATCGCAGCCTGGTAGGCCGTCGAGAGCGTCGTGTAGTCCGAGACGGCCTGCGCCATGTCTACGCTGACCAGGTCCGAGGACGTCGTGGAAAGTGCCGTGTCCGTATTCGAGTTTGTCGTCAGGAGGCTGCTTATGTTGTTTGCGTAAGTGCCCACGTACGACAGGTTGTTCGCTGTCGCGTCAACGCAATTGCCGATATTGTTCAGGTCCGTCTGGAGGGCGTCGGTGTCGTTGTTCGACAGGTCGGTTGCGAACTGGCTGAGGGTCGTGAAGATGTTTACGGTCTGACCGTTGAGGCTGCCGTCGAAGATGGTGTTGCCCGATATGCCGGCGGCCATCGTGGAGGACGAATCGACCGCCACCTGGCCCACGCTCGCTGGAACCGACGAATGTGCCGTCCGACTGTAAGGCGCGGCCTCCGCGTTCATTTCCGCCGAATATATACGTATTCCCGACCTTTGTGTTCGCCACGGCCAGGAGCTGGCTCGACCATCTCCGTTTACCTGGCTGGCGGCGGCGGCCCTGGTGGTCGCGTCCTGTGTGTCGGACGCCATTTGCACTGCCAGTTGCTTGGCGCTCGTCAGGATGTTGCTTATCGTGTTAAGAGAATTCTGGTAATAGCCGCTCAAGGTCTGGAGGCTCGTCAGGTTGCTCTTGTACTGGCGTATTCTGGCTCTGCTCGGCCAGGACTTGCAGGTTCTGGGCATAAGCCGAAGGGTCGTCGGACGGGACTATGACCTTTTTCCCGGACGATATCTCCTGGGTTGCCTGGTCCATCTGCGACTTCAGGTTCGATCAGCGTGCTCACGTAACTCTGGAACTGAAGCTATCGCCTACTCTCATGACGCGGTCACCCCCACGGACTGCAATAAGGTATTCAGCATCGCTTGCGCGACGGTATAGAGGCGCGCCGACGCCTGGTAAGCATTCTGGTACAGGATCAGGTTCGTCATCTCCTCGTCGATGGAGACCCCCGATTCCTGGGACTGCTGTTGCTGAAGCGACGTCAGGGCGCTTTGTTATACGTGGCGAGGTCCGTCGCGTTCGTCGTCGCCTGGCCCGATTCCGGACACTACGCCCGCCTCGTAAGCGACCCAGGTCGAGCCGGACAGGCCCAGCGTCTGGGTTACCGACGATGCCGAGGTCGACGGCACCGTGAGACTGCCGTCCACGGTTGAGACGCTGTTCGTCAGGGCGGAAGGCGTGTTCCCATTTCCGGCGGGGCTGAGCAGCAATTGATATGTGCCGGAATTGTTTTGAAAAACGGAGGCAGTCAGGCCCGTCGTGCTCTGGTAGCGGTTTATCGCGGTTGCCGCGTCGTTAAGCGACTGGCCCGCCTGGAATGTGATATCTACCCCGCCCGGAAGCTCAAGCTGGTCCGGGTTATCGGTCGATAGCGCCTGGCTCGGAGAGCTCTGTGTCCATGACGACGGGACGGCGACGGTGGCGCTCAGCACGAGCTTGTAACCGGACGATGCCTGGACGACTTGTGCCGTTACGCCCGTACTGGAGGCGGCCGAGTTGACTGCGGCCGCGATGTCGTTGAGCGAATACCCTGCGTGCAAAGTGACGGCCACTCCGTTTACGGCCAGGTGGCGTCCGCTAAGCCGACGCTCGTCGAGGCGGAAGTGAATACGCCGGAGTCGGCCGTGCCTCCGCCCATAAGGGACTCGCTTGCAAGGGACGCGATCCTTGCTGCAACGTCGTTGTCCGTCGTGTTCGTCGTGGAAGAGCTTGCCATTATGTTCTGTGTCTGGGCCGTGCCGGAGGCGTCCATGATCTGGCTGGACAGGCTTATGCTGCTGCGCGTAGTTCGACGTATTGCCGCTCTGGAAAAAGGGTATGCCCGCGTTGTTGTTGCCCTGCTCGTGGAAGTAGTTGACATTCTGCGCGATCGACTGGGCTAAAGAGCTTGAGTATTCGACAGGTATCCGGGGATGGTGGAGTCCCGCGTCGTTATCGACGGCGCCCAGAGACCCGCCCGATATCTGGTCCGTGATGTCCATGGAAGTCGCCGGCGGGCCCCTGCCACGACACGGCGGTCATCCCGGATCGCTTCCTGCCCCTTCGTCAACTGTAGGAGGCCGTGCCGTCGACGAGGCTCGATCCTTTAGATGTAAGGACGCCTATCATATTAGTGCGGCTGTCCGTGAAATAGCTGATGTTCATGTAGCCGGACAACTGCTGGAGGAGCTGGTTCCTCTGATCTATGTAGTCGTTTGCCTGAGATGTCCCCGTGCGAGCTCCGCTTATGACGATTGAGGGAGGCGATATTTGAGGTGATGGCGTTTATCTCGTCCATCTGGGTGCCGACCTCGCCGTTCAGGTTCGTCTGCAAGCCGGAGAGGTCGGAATACATCGTGTTGAAGGTTGTGCAGAGTGTTTTCCCGTCGGACGCAACGGCCTGCTTATCGGACGTGCTCGTCGGGTCCGTCGACAGGGTGCTCCAGTCGTTGAAGAAGCTCGTTATATTGGTGGACAGGTTGGAGTTGTCCTCGTTGAAGACGCTCTGGATCTGCGTCAGGTACTGCTCGTAGACCTGCTGCTCCTGGACGTCGCTGTTCTTGTTCGTGATGGCGTCCTGCAGGTTCTGGTCGAAATAGCTCTTGATCTGCTGGACGCTGACGCCGTTGCCCATAAGGCCCACGGATGAGGCGGTCGGATTGCGCCTCTGTCAGGACCGCCTCTGCCTCGAGTAGCCCGGCGTATTGACGTTGGAAACGTTGTGCGAGACGGTCTGGATGGCCGCCTGGCTTGCGCTGAGCCCGCTATTTGCGATATTGAGTATCGATGCTATCGACACTATACCTGCCTCGACACCATCACGGATATGCTCCTGCCCTTCTCGTAGGATGTCCTGTTGATGAACTCGACGACCTTTTCCAGGGACGATTTAACGTGGTCCATAGAGAAGGAGAGGAGACGCATGTTCTTTTCAAGCGCCGTCCGGACCTCTCTGACCTTGCCCTGGATTTTGTCGGCGAGCGGCCCCGGCGCTTCTTGCGGGGCCGGGCCGTCGCCGGTTGCGGCAAGGAGCTTTTCCTTCTCGGTCTCGATATATTCGAGCCGCTTCAGGATCTCTTCTTTCCTGTTGTTCTCGCGCACTATGCCTTCCAGGGAAAAGGAGATTATGGCGTCCCTCTCGGCGGTGAGCGCCTTGAGGAAATCGCCCAGAGCGGAAAGCTCCTGTTGTTCCAGACCTATCAGCCCTTCCTGTTCCATATCACAGTGTCTCGTCCAGCAGGTTGCTCTTGATCATGGCGCGTGCAACCATCCTGCCGCTCGCGTTGTAAGTCCCTGACTCGATAGCCTGCTTCACCCGTGCGACCTTTTCCTCGTCCACGTCGGGAAGCGCCGCCGCCTGTGCGGTCAGTTCGCCACCTCGCCCTTCCAGCCGGAAAGCTCGACCTTGTCGCCCGGAGTCGGTGACCGTCTGCGAGCCGTCGCTGCCTGCGCCTTTTCCGCTGTTCGTGGAGGAAGGTTTTGTAAGGTTGTTCAGCAGGACTACCTGTTTATCGTTATCAATTTTCATAGAGGAACACCTCCTGCTTACTTATGTTCGCCGTTTCCGCTGAAAACTTTAGCATCGTTCCTGGTCAGGTATCGCGTTATGACCTCTTTTATGCCTATGCCCTTTTTGGCCATGTATTCGGCGGCCTTTTCATAGAAGATCGACATTTCGGTCTCTTCCGTGTAGCTCTTCTGCGTGAAGCTGGCCGTCTTGCCCATTTCCTTCAGAACGCTGAATATGAAGTAAGACTCGAAGCCCTCCGCCGCCTTTTCCATTGTTTTCTTCCTGTCGGCGTTGATGGTGACTGGTTTCAATCCCGGCTCGGAAGGGTCGGTCTTTATCGCGCTATCCATACCGGACACCTCAAATGACTTCCAGCTCGGCGGTAAGCGCGCCGGCTGCTTTTATGGTCTGGAGGATGATTATGACGTCCCTCGTCGAAACACCTATTGCGTTAAGGGCGTTGACGAGCTCCCTTATGCTTGTCCCTTCCTCCATGTAATACCAGTGCCCCTTGTCCTCTTCCACCCGCAGCTCGGTCTCGGGCGTGACTACCGTCTGCCCGCCCCTGGAGAACGGAAGGGGCTGGCTCACGTTCTTCATCTCTTTGATCTGGACGCTTATGTTGCCGTGCGATATGGCCACCGAGGCGATCTTCACGTCTTCACCGATGACGACGGTGCCCGTCTTTTCGTCTACGACGATCTTTGCCTGGTATTCGAGCTTGATGTCGAGGTTTTCCACGATGGACAGGAAGGAGACCGGGTCTTCCCGCAGGCCCTCGGGCACGGAAAGGACGACCGTTCCGCCGTCCCTCGACACGGCGCAGCCGGAGAAACGGCTGTTGATGCGCTCGACTACCTTGCGACGTTAGTGAAATCGGCCTTCTTCAGGCTGATCGTCAGCGAGTCGCCTCTCATGGCCGCGATACTCGATTTCCCGCTCGACTATGGCGCCGTTAGCGATCCTGCCGACGGTCGGGTGGTTTTTCGAGACCGAGGCGCCGGCGCCGGCTGCCGCGAAGCCTCCGACTGTGATCGCTCCCTGTACGACTGCGTAGACCTGGCCGTCCGCGCCTCTGAGCTGGGTCATAAGGAGCACCCCGCCCTCCAGGCTCATTGCGTCCCCGGTCGAAGAGATCGTCGCGTCGATCTTGTTACCCATTTTCGCGAAAGCAGGCAGCTCGGCCGTAACCATGACCGCGGCCACGTTATTGACCTTTGTAGCCTTCGGATCGATCGTTATGCCCATCTTTTCCAGCATGTTGGCGAGGGCCTGGGTGGTGAAGATCGTCTGCACCTTATCGCCCGTCCGCTTAAGCCCCACCACGAGGCCGTAGCCGATAAGCATGTTGGGCCTCACGCCGTTGACGTACGCGATGTCCTTGATCCTCGCGGAGAGGCAATCGCTCGGTGAGGCGGCGACGAGGGCGAGGCCGCAGAGGGCGGCGGCGAAAAGCGCACGAAGCCTGTGCGACTGTCCTGCCTGAGCGATTCTCTGCGTCCTTTGCCTTACCCACGCTGTGCCTCCAATGCACGCCCTCCCTTAGAAGGGCCATACGAAATCGAACAGCCTCGCGCCCCAGCCCGGCCTCTGCTTCTCGCCGACTACGCCTATGCCCGTGTAGATGACCTTCGCGTCGGCTATCTGGGTGGATGATATCGTGTTGTCGAAGGCGATGTCCTTCGGCCTTACTACGCCCTGGAGGAGTATCTCCTTCTTCTCGTTGTTCACGTATATCTCGCGCTTGCCCTCGATGGCGAGGTTGCCGTTGGGCATCACGTCCATCACCCTGGCCGTTATGGTGGCGGACAACGAGCCCTGGCGCGTCGTCTGCCCCGTCCCCGTGAAATCGTTATTGGGCGTGTTGACGTTGATGACGTTCCCCAGGTTCTTCCACGGGCCGTTCGGCTTCGTTCTCGAGGCCGAAGAGGCCGCTGACCTGAGCGACAGTCTGCGATTTCCTCGTCGTCGCCGTCGTGGCGCTCTCGGACGCCTGGGAGACCTCGACGATGTTGACCGTCAGGACGTCGCCCACGTTCCGCGCCTTCTGGTCGCGCGAAAAGTCCGCCCAGCCTTCCCTGCGCAACGGCCCCGTTCTTTGACTCCGGAAAGACGGGTTTCGCGGGCGTTGCCCTGTAAGTCTTCGAGATCGTCTGACGGCTCGTTAGCTATCTTCGATGGCTCGATGGAGATGCAGCCCGCGAGGACCAGGAGGCAGACGGACGATCACGGACGCTATCGCTCCTTTCTTCAAAACTCCACCGCCACGGCATTATTTCCGGTTACTTTGCCGACGATCTCTTTGCCGCCCTGGCTCTTCACCTTGATGAGGTCGCCCAGTCTTCCCTTTTTCCAGGGCCGTGCCCTTCCCCTGGACGGTCAGCCTCTTGTTCTCCGCCGTGATGTTGACCGCCTCTCCCTTCTGCACCGCCACGGCGCCCTCCAGGACCTGGCGTCGTGATGACCGCGCCCGCCGCGTATCTCCTTCTTTGCCTCCTTGCCGACAACGTCCTCTACCCCGGCCGGATAGGCGGCGCTCGCGCCGTTCAGGTAGCTTTCCCTTATCGACAGGTCGCGCAAGGCGGACGATGTCCCCCTTCTCTATGTTGTGCTTGGCGATATAGAGCGACCTCTTGACGATCACCTTGAAGGGCACGTATACGTTCGCTTCCTTGCCGTTCCTGCCCTCGACCGCCACGAGGCAAACGCCTTCGCCGTTCGCGTCGGGCACCTTGCTGAAGCCGATGTTCTTGACCGGCACGTCGCCCCTGGCCTGGGGCGGCAGGGGCGGAGAACGTGATCTTGATCTCGTTGTCCCTGTACATCTGCTGGACGAAAGCGGTCACCTCCGACTCTACGGTCCCCGCCCGGACCCCCTGTGCCAAGAGGAGAGCCGCGCGAGAAAAAGGACCAGGAAGAAAGGCGACCTTACGCCTGTCTGACATTATTCGCAATCTGGAGCATCTGGTCTGCCGCCTGGATCGCCTTTGAGTTGGCTTCATATGCCCTCTGTCCTATGATAAGGTTGACCATCTCCTGCATGACGTTGACGTTCGACAGCTCCAGGTATCCCTGGAGGATCGTGCCGAAGCCGTTCTGGCCGGCAGTCCCCGACAGGGCGGCGCCGCTCGCGTCCGTCGGCTGGTAAAGGTTCTTGCCTATGGCGTTCAACCCGCGCCACGTTGGGGAACGTCCAGAGGTTGAGCGTGCCTATCTGCTGGAGCGCCGTCTGGCCCTGCTGCTGCACCGAGACCGTGCCGTCGTTCGCTATGGTCACCGCCGTTGCCGTCTGCGGGATGGTGATGCTCGGGTCGAGGAGGTATCCGTCGGAGGTGCATATCCTGCCCTCGGCGTCCTCTGGAACGAGCCGGCCCTCGTATAGGCCATCTCGCCCGAAGGCAACTGGATCTGGATGAAGCCGTTGCCCTCGATGGCCAGGTCGAGCTGGTTCCCCGTCTGCTGGTAATCCCCCTGGGTGAATTGCTTCTGGACTGCGGCCAGCTTCGCGCCGTGGCCTATCTGTATGCCCGTCGGGCACCTGGTTGCCCTGCTCGGTCTTCGTGCCCCTGAGACGCATCGTCTGGTACATCAGGTCCTGGAAGCGTGGCCCTGCTCGCCTTGAATGCGGTCGTGTTGACGTTCGCGATGTTGTTCGCGATCACGTCGAGGTTCGTCTGCTGCACGTTCATGCCTGTGCCGGCAGTCCATAAAGCCCTTAACATATAGGCTCCTCCTAAAATTTTCCCAGGTCGATCAGCTTGCCGAGCATGTCGCTCGTCGACTGGTCCACCTTCGAGTACGACTCGTATGCCCTCAGCACGCCGATCATCTGCACCATCGACTTCATGACATCGACGTTCGACGCCTCGTAGAAGCCCTGGTGCACCGTGAACCTCTCGGCAGGGGTTTCAGCGTTTTCGGTCGGCGTTCGACGAAAAGGCTCGCCCCCGGCGCTTCTGCAGGTCCTGACTTGTTCGGGAAATCGACGATCTTCAGCCTGTCGACGAAAAGCTTATCGACGTAGACTGAGCCGTCGCTTCTCAATCCTGACGTCCTTGCCGCCCGACGGTATGGTTATATCGCCGCCGCCCTGTCCCTGAAGGCCGCTGCCGTCGTGCGTGACGATCCTTCCCGTGGCGTCGAGCTTGAACTGGCCGTTTCTCGTGTACATCGTCCCGCTCTGCGAGTCGAGACGGCGAAAAAGCCGTCCCCTTCCAGGGCCAGGTCGAGGGGGTTCCCCGTACGGACGAGGGTCCCGTCAGAAAACCGTATATAGGCGTCCGGAATATTGACATACGCCGTGGGCACTGCGTCCGGCTCGGTGCTTTCGTCACGGTGGTCGTGGTGAAGGCCGGCTCCATGGCCTTGAAGCCCGGAGTCAGGGCGTTTGCCACGTTGTTGGCGATGATGTCCAGCTTCTTTTCGTTTGCCGTTTTGCCGCTTAGGTGCTGAAGATACCGTTCAACATACCCCTCGCTTATGCAATTGCCATACCGCTGTACATAAGCTGGTCCTACTGGACGGAATTGCGGGAATGCCGCGATGCGGGACTAGGAGGGAATTTTTTTCCGCCTGGGCAATTTTTTCATACCGTGATCTCGAACCCCTCGCTCGGGCCGCCGGCTTCCTTCGGCGGGCCGTCGTCTCCTTTCCTCCGAAGGCGGGTGCTCGTGCCGGTCGGGCGGTCCTGCGCCCGTCGTTGTCCCGGTACAGGGCCCTTGTACCGCTTGAGCGAAAGGCGGGCCGTGCCTGCCGGGCATGGCCCACTCCCTGCCGATGCCCTGTACCGTCACGACGGAATCGGCCGAAAAACTCTTCATGTCCATCGCTCCCTCCTTCATTGTTTCCGGCGGCCCTCTCCACTTCCTTTCTGTCCGCGCCGGAGAAGACCTTCTTCAGTTCCAGGAGTATAAGGAGCCTGTTATCCAGCTTGCCCACGCCCTTCGATGTAGTCCGACTCGATGCCGGCCACCATAGGCGGGGGCGGCTCCACGGTGCTCTCGGAGATCCTGCAGGACCTCCGAGACCGAGTCGACGATGAAGCCCAGGACCATGCCGTCGAGCTCGACGACGATTATCCTCGTCGATTTGTCGTAGGCCCTCCCCTCGAAGCCGAGCCGCTTGCGCAGGTCGACTATGGGTATGATCTTGCCCCGCAGGTTGATCACGCCCTCGACGAAGGACGGGGCGTTCGGTATGCGGGTGATGTCGATCATCTTGTTTATTTCCTGGACCTTCAGTATATCGACCCCGAATTCCTCGTTTTCGAGCTTGAACGTCACCAGTTGCAGGATCCTTCCTTCGTTCATGGCCTACCCTCCTCCAAGGTGTATATTCGGCAGGGACGGCGTTGTCTTAAGCCTGTGGCGAACTCAACGCCCCGCCGCCCTTCCCTTACGCGATCTTCCTGTATGCAGGGAAGAGATGTGATCGATCAGGGCGGACATGTCGAGGATGAGGATCGCCTTGCCGTCCCCCCTTATCGTCGCGCCCTCCCACGCCCTTGATGTTGCCCAGGAACGTGCCGAGGGGCTTTATCACCACCTCTTCCTGCCCCTCGACCGCCCGCGCCTTGACGCCGATGGTCTTGTCGCCGATGTTGCAGATGACTATGTACTTGTCCTCGCTCCTCCGCGCGCATCCCCGCGCGAAGACCTTCGCCAGATCGACGACCGGGATCACCTTGTCCCGCAGGACAAGGACCTCCTTTCTTTCCACCGACTTTATCAGCCCCTCGTTCAGTCTTCACCAGCTCCGTGACGGTGTTGAGGGGTATGGCGAACAGCTCGTCGAGCACCCTTACGATAAGCGCCCGCATTATTGCGAGTGTGAGGGGCAGCCGCAGGGTGAGACGCGTCCAGCGGCCCTCCTCCGAGTCGATGGAGACCTGCCCGTTCATCTTCTCGACGTTGGTCCTGCACGACGTCCATGCCGACGCCCCTGCCCGAGACGTTGCGTTACCTTTGCGGCCGTGCTCAGTCCCGCGGCGAAGACGAGGCTCATGGCGTCCCGGCGTCGAGAGGGCGGCAATCTCGGCCTCGCTTATCAGCCCCTTCTCGCGGGCCTTTTTCTTGACGGCCTCGACGTTGATGCCCTTGCCGTCGTCGAATATCTCCATAATGACGTTGTTGCCCTCGTTGTACGCCTTAAGGGTCAGCTGCCCCTTCCCCCGCTTGCCTTTTTTCGCCCTCTCTTCAGGCGTCTCGATCCCGTGGTCGACCGAGTTCCTGATGATATGTATGAGCGGGTCGTGGAGGCTCTCTATGAGAGAGCGGTCGAGCTCCGTTTCCTCGCCCTCCATCTCCAGCTCGATGTCCTTCCCGAACTCGCCGCGCCAGGTCCCTCACGAGCCTCGGCACCTTGTTGAACAGCTTGCTTATCGGGACGAGCCTTGCCCGCATGACCGACAAGCTGCAGCTCGTTCGTCACCAGCTCCATGTAGTTCGTTATATCGGCGAGGTTGTCGAGGAAGTTGTTCCTCGCGTCCGCCTTCTTGACCATGTTGTTGAGCAGGATGAGCCTGTTCTTGCCGAGCACCAGCTCCCCCGCGAGGTTCATCAGCTCGTCCAGCTTCTTGACCTCTATCCTGATGGTGCTTTCTTCCTTGTGCGTCCCTGGCCTTCTGTTTCTTCAGGTAGTCCGTTGAGCTGCCCCTGGGTCATGACCTTTGTCTTCGAGGAGCAGCTCGCCGAGCTTCTTCGTCTCTCCCCGCCCTCCTGCTTGTTCAGGGCGACGTGCAGGTCGTCCACCTCGATGACGCTGTCCTGGACGAGGATCTTCCCGAGCTTCTGCTTGTCGGGGTTCTTCAGTGCCTCCAGGCTCTCGGTCAGCGCTGCGATATCGCTCTTCTCCGAGCCCGTCTCCTTTATCTCTTCGAGGAGCGTCCTGATAAGGTCGAGTGATTCCAGGAGCGCATTCGCCACGTCTCTGTCAGGGCTTCAGGTTGCCTTTCCTCACCATGCCCAGGACGTCTTCCGACTTGTGGGCAAGGGTAGAGAGCGTGTTGAAGCCGAGAAAGCTCGACGTGCCCTTTATCGTGTGAACGGCCCTGAAGATGCTGTTGATCGATCTCTTCGTCGGGGTTGTTCTCGATGGCGACGATGTCCTGGATCGCCTTCTCCGCAAGCTCGTTCGCCTCGACGATAAACTCGTCTATGATCTCACGCATTTCGTCTTTTTCGGATATGCTCTCTTCCATCACGCCCCTCCGGCCAAAAGACTTTCGACCTTATCCAAAAGGAACTCCGGCTTTATAGGTTTCGTAAGGAACAGGTTGATGCCCGCGCCGTACGCTTCTTCCTTCAGCTCGTCGTCGCTGGTCGTCGTCAGCATGATGACAGGCACATCCAGGTTGTAGTAGCCGCTTCTCAGGCTCTTGACAAAGGAGATGCCGTCCATGTTCGGCATGTTCAGGTCCACTATCACAAGGTCTATCTCCGAGCCGCTCAGCTTTTCCATTGCGTCGATACCGTCTTCCGCTTCCTCGGTAATGTAGCTCTTGCGCTTGAGCGTGTACCCGAGTAATTTTCTTATCGTAGGAGAATCGTCAACGATCAGGATCTTTTTCATCGTCATCCCTTTTGATAGGCGATCGTGCCGGGAAATATCAAAGGCTTGAATCCCCGGGATATATTGTGAAGCGCTCTCGGCATGGCCAATGGTGAGATATCCCCCCGGCTTCAGGCACTGGTAAAGGTTATCGATCACCTTCTTCTTCCCCTTCTCGTCGAAGTATATGAGTACGTTTCTGCAAAACACGATGTCCATCTCCCTATATTTTCGGTAAGATTCGGAATCCATTAAGTTCAGGAAATCGACGCTTACGTACTTCTTCACCTTGTCCGAAAGCATGTACGCACCGTTTTTCTGGGTGAAGTATTTGCCGAGGATCGCTTTGTCCGTATTCCTCACGCTGTAATTGTTGAAGACCGCCCTTTTCGGCCGAGGCGAGCGCCTTCGAGCTTATGTCCGTCCCGTAGACCTGGAAAGGGCACCTTTCTGCCCGTCCGGGCCGATGCCTCCATCATCAGTATCGCGAGCGTGTACGGCTCTTCGCCGGTGGAGCAGCCCGCGCTCCAGATGCGCACGGTGCCCGGCGGGCTTGTGGCCGTTCATGAAGCTCTTCTCGATGACCGTAGTGAAGGCGTCAGAGCTGCGGGCATGTTCCGGAAAAAACTGGTCTCGTTCGTAGTTATCAGGTCGAAGAGAGACATCAGCTCCTGGCTCGTCTTCATGCCTCCGTACTTCAGGTAATAGTGGTACTCCTCGAAGGATGAGAGGCCGAGCTCCTCGATCCGGTTAGCCAGCCTGCTTTCGAGCAGATAGGCCTTGTTCTCCGCGAAGTAGATGCCGGTCTTCTCGTAGATGAAGTCTCTCAGGAGTATGAATTCCCGCTTGTCAGCATAAACCCCCGGCCCGTGAGAGACGCTCCAGCGCTATCACGGCCGCCGCCTTTACATCCTCGTCGATGCTCTTCGTGAAGGGCCGGATGCGCGGGATGGCCCTTCTCTCGCCGATTGCCGATAACGCCTTGAGTCCGCCTATCTTAATGAGGTTGTTCTTGTCCTTCAGACAGCTCCGCAAAGACCGGGAAGAGCGAGGCGTCCCTGAAGGCGCCAAGCGCCGCCAGGGCGTGATACCTGGTCCAGAGCGACTGGAGCGGGTCTGCGAGCATCTTCAGGAGCACGTCCTTGAAACCTTTCAGCCTCCTCTCTCCTATCACCTTGAGCATCTCGTCCGGCACGTTGCCGCTATCCAGCATCGCCCTGAAGAGGTCGAGGTACTTCTCGTCCTCCACGTAGTTGCCGACGACGCGCACGGCCGCCTGGCGCACCTTATCGTCGCCGTCGTTGAGAAGCGTCCTCAGGAAGGAAAAGTTGGTGCCGCCGTCGAGGTGCCCCGTGACTGCCAGATACGTCCTCTTATCGAGCGTGGTGCCTTCGTTAACGAACCCGCTTATCGTCGAAACGGCCGCTTCCCTGTCTATCCGGATCAGCGCGGCCAATGCCTTGACGCGCACGTCCGCATAGCCGTTCTTGGCAATGCGCAGTACGTCCGCCGCCAGCTCGCGTATAGGCAGGTTCCCTGCAATGGCTACCGCCTCCGCCTGTACGTGGCCGTCGGCGTCACGCATCGCCTCGCTTATGATGATGTTGCCGCTCCCGTTGGCGATCCTCCCCAACTGCTTCATGATCTCTCTCTTCGCCGCAAGCGGCGAGGAGCGGAAGACGCCCAGGAGCAGCCCCTCGTCTATGTGATGGCAGGCCGCGCCGCATGCCCTGATTACAGGCAGCCGGTACTCCTCAACGGAGAGGTATTCTCCTATTGCCGGCGCCCATATTTCATGCATGTCCGTAAAGAGGTCGAGGATATGGCCGTATTCTTCGTCGTCCGGCTCCATCTCCTTCAGGATGTCGAGCAACGCCCGCACGGAATCCGGGTGTTTGAAACAGGCCAGAAGGTCGATGATTTTGGTAGACTTCCTTTTCTGCTGTTTGATGAGATCGAGCAGTTGCTGCAAGAGCGTCTCGCCCATGAGCCCGGTCAGCTTGCCGAATATCCGGCCGTCCCCGTGCTCCATGACGATCCTCACGACGGTGCGCTTCTTGTCCGGGTCGAGGCCGCCGATGAAGCCGACTATCTCATCGACTATCCTCTCGTCGTCAAAACTCATGAGGGCTTCGCAGGCAGCCAGCGAAAGCTCTTCGTTGCTGTCCTTGAAGACGTCCATAAGAGAGGGGACTGCCCGCCTGTTGCCTATCCTGGCCAGGCTGTATACCGCTGAGAAGGCGACCCATTCCTCCCCCTGCAGGACTTCGAGAAGCAAGTTTACCGCCATCGGGTCGTCGAACTCGCCGAGGGCGACGACGGCTGCGTTCTTCACGTTCTCGTTTTCCTCGTGCGCCATCTTGACAAGGTGAGGAAGGGACAGGGGGTTTTTAAGGCTCTGCAAGACCTCGCACGCGTAGACCCTGACGTCCTCCTGCTCGCTGTAAAGGAGCCCGATCACAGGCTCTATGGCGTGATTTCCTATCTTGCGAAGGGTGTCGAGCACGTCCATCCGCAGGGCGGTTTTCTTGCCGTAAAGGAGGAGCGCCAGGGCCTCCACCAGCTCCCTGCTCGGGGCCGATGCCGCTTTGTCCAGAATGGCGGCCCTTTCGAAGTCGTCGGAGCTTTCAATCCGGGCGATCATCCTGCCGAGCGTGCCGGATCCACCTTTTCCTGCTCCCCTTTCTCCCATCGGCTTTTCCCTCATAATATCCTGATTATTTCCTCCGGTATGCGCTCCGTGGGCAGCACCGCATCGGCAAGATGGGCGTTAACAACGGCCTTGGGCATACCGTAGACTACGCACGTCTCCTCGTCCTGGGCGATCACGTACCCGCCCTTCGATTTCAGCTCCTTCATGCCGGCCAGGCCGTCGGTGCCCATCCCGGTGAGGATCAGCCCGGCGCAGTTCGACTCGAAGGCCTGGGCCGTCGAGCGCATAAGAAGGTCCACGGAGGGGCGGTAGATATAAGAGCCGTCGACGACCAGTTGTACGGTTGTCCGTTCTCCTTTTCTTATCAGCTTGATATGCGTGTCTCCCGGCGAGACCAGGGCGACTCCGGGAACCAGGACCTCTCCGTCCTCGGCCTCCTTCACGCGGATGCGGGACGTCCTGTCCAGCCTCTCAGCGAAATACTGCGTGAACGTCCGGGGCATATGCTGGGCGATAACGATAGGGACGGGAAAATCATCCGGCAGGTGGGAGAGTATGTACTGGAGGACAGGCGGTCCGCCGGTGGACGCGCCGATGGAGAGGATCTCGCGCCCGGTGCGCGCCCGCCTGGGCGCGGGCGCAGGTTCCGGGACCGTACGTGCCTGGGCGGAAGCGAGAAGGCGCAGCTTGATGCCGTGGCGGGAAACGTTCTTTACTTTGCCGATAAGCTCCCTTTCCTTGTCGGCCAGCGACCAGTTGGAGAAGTCCTTTGTGACGAAATCGCAGGCGCCGAGGTTAAGTGCCTCCATTGTTATATCGGCGTGATCGCGCGAGAGCGAGCTGAGCATTATGACCGGGACGGGGTTGTTTGCCATGATGTGCCTGAGCGCGTCTATGCCGTTCATCACGGGCATAGCGACGTCCATCGTCACAACAGAGGGCTTGAGCTGTTCGATCTTCTCTATGGCTTCGCAGCCGTTCGCTGCGACCCCTACCACGCGTATATCCGGGTCCTTCTCGAGGATCTTCGATACGATCCGCGTCATTACCCTCGAATCATCGACCACAAGCACATCTATCATCCGTCCTCGCTGCGCGCTGGGTATGTACCTCGCCTCCGGTGCCATCGAAACCGACATTGCACTATCCGTACCAGGGAGCCGCGCTATGGTTTCTCATGCATCTTGCGGTCCCGCGCCATGGGCACTGGGAGAATATTTCCTATGACCCGGAAAATTCTTCTCACCGTCCGTGCATCTTCTCCTGCACCATCGATGTTATCGGAAAGGCGCGAGGCGCACTTTAGGGCGCCGCCGGGCGGACTGGAATACTCTTTATCCTCCGGGCCGGGCGTGGTAGCATTGATAAGCTTTCCAGACCCCTTACCAAAGGAGGCAACCGCAATGAAACGAATGATGGTCGTTGGAGCGCTCTGCGCATTCTTCTTCTTCGGACAGGCGGCAGCGGCGCCCATAGCCAAACACCTCATCGATGCAGTTCCCCCGGAGTCCGTATTCATGCATCTCGACGAATGGTTTGCCGCGCATCCTCCGAAAGAGGGGACGACGTCGCGCGGGGACACGGTATTCGAGTCGCCGCGAAGCAGCGCGGTCATGACGACGAACCGGGACACCAGGGGCCTGGGCAGGCACATCCACACGACGGTGGACGAGTTAATCTACGTGTTCAAAGGCAACGGGGAGATGTACATGAACGGCAAATGGGTCCCGGTCAAGGCTGGGGACTTCCATGCCTGCCCGCGCGGCGTGGCCCACGCGACCCGCGCCGTAGCAGGCAGCGAGCTTCAATATATCTCCATCTTCACGCCTTCGCAGCCGAAAGGCACGAACGACAGGGTGATGATCGACTAACTTACGGCTTCCGTGCATATGAAGAAGATCCTCTTAATATTACTCGTGCTCGCGGCCGCCCCGCTTCTTTTCGGGTGCCGGGGCGGCGGCCTTCTTGGCCGCGAGCTGGCCTCCCGCGCAAAGGACGCTCAATTCGGCGGAGGCCACAAGAACGATAAAGCGCCCATAATCTTCGATACCTCGCCCTTCGATGCGGGCAGGTCCGCCGTCCCCCCGCACTACAACGGCCACGACATCACGGAAGTTTACGCCTCGTTCGAGTCCGGGGAGCAGCACCGGGCATGGCGAACCTCTACGCCTTCAGGGAGAGCATCGCGGCCGGTCCTCCGGGCAACCAGCTTTGGTATGATGCAGACCACGGCCTCTTCAAGGTCCGCATCCGGGTCGAGCCCTGTTTCGACGCGGAGGGAAACATCAGAGGCGGAAAAGCTCGCCCTCGTCGTTGTCGGCTATCACCACGAAGCGAAGGGGCGGCTGCCTGCGCAGGAGACGACGAAGTGGATTCTGTGGGAAGTCTCCGGCACTGGCGGCCGGTCGCTGCAAAGAAAGATAGAGGCGGACAGGTCGGGGGCGTACATAAGCCTGCACGGGAAGACCTCAACGGAGCGAACCGCCTTTGCCGAAGGACATTTCGGTGCTCCTGGTCTGCGCGCCCCGCGCATCCGCGGAGGGCCTTTCGATAGGCCCGGGTCTCTCGCCTACTATCCCGGGGAACGGCTTCGGCCATTATTACCTGATGTCCGACCTGCTGGAGCTCTGGGTTTACGACTACGCCACGGGCCGCGTCTTCCTGAAAGAGCAAATAACACCATACCGTTTGACCCCCGGCGCCGAAAAGTAGTCTTGCGTTTACTCCCCCGCCCGTGTTATATGGAGGCGTGGAGTCCAAGGCGGAATTACGGGGTCGGGCGCTGACGTTCCTTTTTCTTCTGTGGGTCCTCTGGTTCATGAACATCGGCCTCAGGGCCATTTTCTCGCCCTTATTGCCGATCATCGAGGATGAGTTCGCCATCACGCACGCCCGCGCGAGCAGCATCTTCATGTTCCAGTCGATCGGCTACGGTGTCTCCATCTTCTTCGCGGGCCTGTTTGCCGGCGCCTTCGGCTACAAGAAGTCGATCATCCTCTGCCTTTGCGTCGCTGCATCCGTCTGCTTCCTGGTTCCCTTTGCACGCTCCATCTCTACGCTTTACGTTCTTGCCTGCGTATCCGGTGCAGCCGCAGGTATGTACCTGCCCGCCGCCCTGCCGCTCATCACCGACTATTTCACGGAAAGAAATTGGGGCAAATCGATAGCGATCCACGATTCCGCCGCGTCCGTCAGCATAGTCTCCACCCCGCTCATCGCCCTTTCCCTCCTTCACTTCCTGCCGTGGAGGGGGATCTTCATCGTCTTCGGGTTCATCGTCTGCGCCTGTGCCATTCCCTTCCTCATCGGAGGCCGTGAAGTGAAGGTCGTCCGGCCCACCGCCCGCGTCCACGCGGAGCTTTTCAAGCAGCGCTCCCTATGGATCATGGCGGCCCTCTGGATTTGCGCGTCGGGCGCATATTGGGGGGTCTACTTCACCATCCCCCTCTTCCTGACTAAAGAGCTTTCCCTGAGCGTCGCCTACGCGAGCACGACCCTTGGCCTTTCGAGGCTCGGAGGGATTGGAGTGGCTATTCTCTGCGGGGTGCTGGTGGACAGGTTCAGCCTGAGGAAGATCACCTTCGTCATGATGCTCCTTACCGGCCTGCTGACTATAGCAGTGGGGGTATCGTCTGCCGGTTTGGTCGGCGTTGCCCTCTTTTTCCAGGTGATCTTCGTTACGGGGTTTTTTCCGGTGGGACTTGTTTCGATAGCCAGGGTATTCGACACCAGCATGAGGAGCATGGCTACGGGGGTGGTGCTTACCTTCAGCCTGTTCGTGGGCAGCGGCCTGGGTTCTTACCTGCTGGGCCTCTCTGGCGATCTGGTCGGCTTCCGGGTCGGCTATGTAGCCCTGGGCTGCCTGGTCGCCCTGTCGAGCTTCCTTCCATTCTACCTGAAAGGGCTGGATTAAGAAGCGCCCTTCCCTACGTACGACCGTTCCCCCTTGAAATGTTTCTCCATCGCGGGCCTCAGGTTGGTAACGGCCTGGGCGTGTATCTGGCAGACCCGCGCCTCCGTGACGCCCAGGGTCTTGGCAATCTCCTTCATGTTCATGTCTTCGTGGTAATAGAGCGTAAGGACCATCTTCTGGCGCTCCGACAGCCTGTCTATCTCCTGGCCGAGGATCCTCTCAAGCTCGTAGAACTCGGCGTATTTTTCGGGGCTTTCATCGTCTTCGAGGACGTAGCCGATGACCTTGTCCCTGCTCTCCCCCACCGCCTCGCTCATGTCTTCGATGCTTACTACGGAGAGGTTGCCGCAGCTCCTTATCATTGAAAGGTAGGAGTCGAGGTCCATGTTCATCTCCCGGGCCATTTCCTCCTCGTCCGGGTACCTCCCCATCTCGTGCTCCAGCTTCCTCGATACTTCCTGGATTCTTTCGCGCCTTCGCCCTTGCGCTGCGGGGGAACCAGTCCCTGGAGCGAAGCTCGTCTATCATCGCCCCCCTGATCCGAAGATAGGCGAAGGTGTTCAGCTTCGCCCCCCTGGTCGGGTCGTACTTCTCCATTACCTCGAGCAGCCCGATTATGCCCGCCGAGACGAGGTCGTCAACGAAGTTGTCGTTTTCAAACCCCCTTGCCATTTTATAGGCGAGGTGTTTGATGACGGGCAGGAACTCCTCTATTACCTTCTCCCGCTGGTCTTTGTCTGCCTTTACGTAGGCTTTTGGAATCATCACTTTACCAACCTGTTGCATATGTTTGTAAGCGCTTTCGTTGCCGGGCCTTGAGGGAACGTCTCCGCCCAGAGCTTCTGTTTCCTCGTGGCCGCGCCTATGTTGCTGTCAACGGGTATGTACCCGTAGAAATCGAGATAGACGTCGAGGAACCGATCCGCAACCGTCACGATCTTGTTGAATATCGACAGCGCCTCTTTCTCGTCGCGCACCAGGTTCGCAACTATGTTGAAGTTCTTGCGCCCGGTCCTGCCTCGAAGCGCCTTTATCACCGCGTAAGAATCCGTAAAGCTTGCCGGGTCCGGCGTGACGACTATGAAGATATCGTCGGCTATGGCGTTGAAATACATTACGTTCGACGAAAGGCCGGCGGACGTGTCGATTATGAGGAAGTCGTGATCGGGCAGCTCCCTGAAGGACGAAAGGAGGATCTGCCTTTCCTCGATGCTCAGGTTGGAAAGCTCCGCCACGCCGGATGTCGCCGGGATGACCTTTATGCCGAACGGCCCTTCCACGACGACGTCCGCGATGACCTTCTTCCCTTCTATAAGGTCTCTCACGTTGACCTTCGGGACCAGGCCCAGCATTACGTCGATGTTGCCGAGGGAGAGGTCCGCATCGAATATGTACGCTGCTCTCGCCCATACCGGTCAGCAAATAAGCCATGTTGGACACGATGGACGACTTTCCGACGCCACCTTTGCCGCTGGTCACTGCTACGATCCGTCTCCTTCTGCTCATCACGCCTGCCTGGGATAATGACTGCATCGTTTATCGCTCCTCAATGCCGTTATGTCGCTTCCGTCGCCTATTGGTCGGTCATCTTAACGATGCCCACGGACTGTACTCTTATTTGCGGCGGGATCTCGTTGTGGGATATCACGGTGATCCCCTGGATATGCCTTTCAAGGAACCTCCGCAGCTTCCCGCGTATGATCGGGTGCACCAGCAGTATCGGCTGGATGCTCTTGAGCATCGCTTTCCTCGACTCTTCGCCGATTTTTTCGACGAGCTTCTGCCCGAAGCCCAGGTCGAGGGCGAGGATGCCGCCGTCGTCGGACGCCTGGAGACGGGCGATCACCTTTTCCTCCAGGCTCTTCTCCATGAGCATTATGTTGAGTACGCCGTCCGTGAGGTAAGGCTTCAGGATGGTCCGGGCCATCTTCTGCCGCACGTATTCCGTTATGATGTCCGGGTCCTTGATGGTGCCGCAGGAGTCCGCTATGGCCTCCAGCACGGTTACGAGGTCCCTGATCGACACCTGCTCCCGCAGGAGGTTCTGGAGGACCTTCTGTATGACGCCCATGCTCACCTGGTTCTGGTTGATCTCCTCCATGACCTTCTGGTGCGTCGAGGAGATCGAATCCAGGAGCTTCTGCGTCTCCCGCCGGGAGAGCAGCTCGCGCGCGTTGTTTCTCACTATCTCCGTCAGGTGCGTGGCGACGACAGTCGGGTGGTCCACGATGGTCAGGCCCTCTGCCACGTACTTCTCGCGGTCCTTCTCCTTGACCCAGTAAGCCTCCAGGTTGAAGACCGGCTCCCGCGTGGGGACGCCGTCCACCATGCTTTTCGTTGCCTTCGGGGCTCATGGCAAGGACGTGGCCGAGAAGCAGATCGCCCTTCCCGACCTCTATGCCCTTCAGGTGGATAACGTATTCGCTCGGCTTGAGCTGGAGGTTGTCCTTCAGCTTCATCGGAGGAACGACTATGCCGAGCTCCAGGGCCATCTGCTTCCTTATGGCCCGTATTTTGTCGAGCAGCTCTCCGCCGTGCTCGGCATCGACCATGGGGATAAGGGCGTAGCCGATCTCCAGCTCCAAAATCTCGATGGGCTGTACCGTCTCTTCCTTTTCTTTAAGCTCTGTCTTCGGCGCGGGGAGCGCCGCCGCCTCTTCTTTCTTGGCCTTGTTGATGGCGTAGCTCGCCGCGAAGGTGACTGTCGAAAGGGCCATAAAGGGCATAAGGGCATGCCCGGCACGAGGCCGAGGGAAAGGATGATCGCCGAGGCGAGGAGTGATCGCCTTCGGCTGCATGACGATCTGGCTTATCATGTCTTTGCCGAGGTTCGAGTCGCTCGCGGCCCTTGTCACGATTATGCCGGCCGCCGTAGATGTAAGGAGGGCGGGTATCTGGCTGACAAGGCCCTCGCCTATTGTCAGGATCGTATAGTTGGCCAGGGCGTCTCGCTATGCCCATGCCTTTTTGCAGCACGCCGATGGCGAAGCCGCCCAGGATATTGACGAATATGATGATGATGCCGGCAATGGCGTCTCCCCTTACGAACTTGCTCGCGCCGTCCATTGCGCCGTAAAAGTCGGCCTCCATCTCGATGCCTTCTCTTCTCTTCCTGGCCGTAACGTCGTCGATAAGCCCGGCGTTGAGGTCCGCGTCTATGCTCATCTGCTTGCCCGGCATGGCGTCCAGGGTGAAACGGGCGGCCACCTCGGCGACCCTCCCCGCGCCTTTCGTGATGACGACGAAGTTGATGATTACCAGGATGAGGAAGACGACGCACCCGACTACATAGTTGCCGCCTATGATGAATGCGCCGAACGCCTTGATGAGGCGTCCTGCGGCCTGCGGCCCCTCATCGCCGTGCAGGAGTATCAGCCTGGTCGAGGCGATGTTGAGGGAAAGCCTGAAGAGCGTCGTTATGAGGAGGACGGAAGGAAAGACCGAGAAGTCCAGCGGCCTGCGTATGTACATGCCTACAAAGATGACGAGCAGGGAGATCGATATGCTCAGGGTGAGGAACATATCCGCCAGAAAAGGGGTTAGGGGAACGAGCATGATGAGAATGACGAAAACTATGCTTACGGCGATTATGACATCGCCCTTGTCCCGTATCCTGTTGACGAGCTTTTCCATTAGATTGCCACCCTGTTCCTTTGTTTATAGACCTGCGCAAGAAGCTCGGCCACGATCACGTAGAACTTCTCCGGGATGTAGTCCCCGACCTTTATCGCGTAAAAAAGCGCCCGCGCGACAGGCTTGTTCTCTATGATCATCACGCCGGCCGACCTGGCGGTCTCTTTTATCCGCTCCGCCACGAAGCCCCCGCCTTTTGCAACGACCCTGGGGGCCGGCATCTGCTTCGAAACGTACTGTATGGCGATGGCGAGGCTCGTCGGGTTGGCGAGGACAAAATCGGCCTTCTTCACGTCCTCGATCATCCTCCTGCGCGCCATGTCCCTCTGGATGCTCCTCATCCTCGACTTGACGAGCGGGCTGCCCTCCCTCTCCTTGTACTCCTCTTTGATCTCCTGCCGCGTCATCATCAGGTCTTTCCTCTGCTGCCACCTCTGCCTCATGTAATCGAGCCCCGCCAGGAAGAGGAAAGCAGCCCCCAGCTTCATGGTCAGGCCGAAGGCCGAGCTGACCGACGAAGCGGAGTATCGCCGTCCGTCTCCTGACCGCTCAGTGACAGTATCGCGGGCAACTCCTTTGAGATCAGGGAATAGACGAAATATGTGAGGACGACTATCTTGATGACCGATTTGATCATCTCGAAAAACGACCTTTGCGAAAAAAGCCTCTTTATCCCCTTAAGGGGGTCGAGCGTCTCCAGTTTCGGCGTAAGCGCCTCGAAGCTGAACATGAAGCCTGTCTGGATGAACCCGGAGAATAGGCCGACGGCGATAAGCAGGCGCGAAGACAGGCACCACCATGATAAGCCACTGCGAGAGGGCGAAGGAGAGGATGCCCTGGACGCTCGACATTGTCATGTCCGTGTTCGCAACCTGGATATAATGGCTGTAAACGGCGAACATCTTGTCGAAGCCCCGGGACATCGAGTAGTAAAGGAAGACCGTCATGAAGACGATGACGAAGCAGGAGGCCAGCTCCGGGGACTGCGCGACCTGTCCTTTCTTGCGCGCGTCCTGGAGCCTTTTGTCGGTGGGTTGCTCGGTCTTCTCCTGGAACGTCTCAGGCATCTTAAGCCCCTTATCTCCTTAGCTCATCAGCCTCATGATCTTGAGCATCTCGCCGTCCATGCCCCTGAAACGCCGTCGCTATGACCGGGACGATCAGGTTCAGCGAGAGGGCGAGCACGGTGAGCGTGATCAGTATCTTCATCGAAGCACCTTCTATGAAGACGTTTACCTGCGGCACGAGGCGCGCGAGCACGCCGAGCGCCAGCTCGACCAGGAAAAGCGTAACGATGACCGGGGCGCCGATCTTCAGGGCCGCGCCGAAGAGCTTGCCCGTGGCGTCGATCATGTACTCGAAAAGTCCGGGCCGCATGGTGACCATGCCCGGCGGCACCTGTTTCAGGCTTGCGGCGATATGCCCTTCAAAACGATGTGGTGGCCGTCTATGGCGAGGAATATCATTATGGCCAGGAGGTTCTTCATCTGCTCGATCACCGAGGTCTGGACGTTCATCGTCGGGTCGAGGGACCGGGCGAACGAAAGGCCCGACTGCATCGAGATTACCTCCCCTGCCGCGCTCACCATGGCGAAGATTATCCTGACCATGAACCCCATGGAGAAGCCTATAAGCATCTCCTTGCCTATGGCTATCAGGAGCAGGAAGGCGTCTCCGCCGATATTGGGGACGGGCACCGTCTTGAACAGCAGGAAGGCGATCAGGAGGGAAAGCGCCGCCTTGTAGACCGTCGATATGCTCCTCGACTCGAAAAGGGGCAGCAGCCATATCATGGAGACTACCCGGAAGAAGACGAGGATGAACCTCTGGAAATCGAGGCCGATATCGATCACGCCTACCTCACATATACCGGTATGTTCGAAATGATCCCGGTGGTGAAAGATACGAGCTAGTGCAGCATCCACGGCGACAGGAACATAAGGCAGGCCATGATGGCAAGCACCTTAGGGACGAACGCCAGGCTCATCTCGTGTATCTGCGTCGCCGCCTGGAAGATGCTGACGGCGAGGCCGACGACGATGGCCACGCCCAGCAAGGGGGCGGCGAGGAGAAACGACGTTTTCAAGCACGTCCCTGAATATCTGGATGATCAGGTCCTGGCTCATTCCATCCCCCTAGAAGAATCCTTTGATGAGGGAGCCCGTAAGCAGGTTCCACCCGTCAACCAGCACGAAGAGCATCAGCTTGAACGGCAAGGATATGAATACGGGCGGCAGCATCATCATGCCCGCGGAAAGCAGGATGCTGGCCACCACCATGTCTATGACCAGGAAAGGTATGTAGAGCAGAAAACCTATCTGGAAGGCCCTCTTCAGCTCGCTGATCGCGAAGGCCGGCACTATGACCCTGAAAGGCACGTCCTTCTCGTTGGCCGGCCGCTGCAAGCCGCCTATGTTCATGAAGAGGGCCAGGTCTTTCTCTTTGGTGAACTTCAGCATGAACTTGCCCATTTCCTGCGACGAGCGGCTCGAGGAACTCCTCGTAGCCGATCTTATCCGCTCATGAACGGGGCGAACGCCGCTTCGTTGATGCGCGAGTACGTCGGCGCCATGACGAAGAACGTCAGGAACAGCGAAAGGCCGATAATGATCTGGTTCGGCGGCAGCTGCGGTATGCCCATCGCCTGCCGGAGAAAAGAGAGAACTATGACGATCCTCGTGAACGAGCTCATCAACAGAAGGATCGCAGGGGCAAAGGTCAGGATGGTAAGTACGATGACGATATTGAGAAGGTTCTTGTTCCCCTGGCTCCCGACGAGAGAGCCGAAAAGGTCGGACTTGTTCGGTCCCGCGGCTTTCGAGGAAGCGGCGTCGGCCTTTGCGTGGTGCGCCTTGGCGTAGCAGACGCAGGGCAGGCCGATCAGGCAGACCATTACGATGACAAGGAGGACCGCTTTCATCATCCTGCGGTCTCCGCGTTTTGCCACTCCGCCAGAAGGGCCATCTCCTTGTCCCCAACGCCTATGACGAGGACGCGGTTGTGCACTTCGACGACCGAGACGAACTTCCTGTAACCGAGGTGGATAGTTTCCGTCTTCTGCAGCCCGTATCGACGTCCCCTCGGCTTCAGGTTGAGGTTAAGCTTCTCACGCCATTTGCCCATGTAGCGATAACAGACCAGCGCGCCGAAAACCATGGCCGCCAGGGCAAAGAACATCTTGAGAGCGCTAAAGTATATGCTTTCCATCAGCCCAGCTTCTGGACCCTTTCTTTCGGGGTCACTATCTCGAGCACCCTGTACGCCCAGCCGCTCGTTAGCCACTACGATCTCTCCCTTCCCGACGAGCTTCTCGTTCACGTAGATGTCGGCTGACTCGCCGGCCAGCCTGTTCAGCTCGACGATCGATCCCCTGCCCACGGAAAGGAGGCTCGCCTATCGGCATCTTCGTCCTTCCTATCTCTACAGAGATCTCGACCAGGATGTCGAGCAGGCTGTCGATGCTCATCTCGTGGCCTTCTCCGTTGCCGGACTGTTTTTCTTCAGCGAATTGCTCCATCACTTCCCCCTCTCAATTAACTATCTGCTCGATCCTGACTGCCTTGCTGCCCTTGTGGATGCCCATGCTGCCTCTCAGCTTCGTCTTGTTTCCGATGCGAACGTCGATGGGCTCGTCTACGGCCGTATCGGTCACGATCACGCTGTCTTTCTTGATCTTCAGGAACTCCTCGACGGAGAGCTTCTTCTTGCCGAGAACGGCCCTCAGGTTGAGGGGCACCTCCTTTACGCGGTCGCGCAGTTTCTGTATCCACTTTTGCCTCATCTCCAGGTCTTCGCGCGAGGGCGTCGTCAAAAGGTGGTCCTTTATCGTATCGAGTATCCCGTAAGGTATGCAGACCTTCATCCAACCGGCTATGTCGGCTATCTCTATGGAGAACTCGGTCATGACGATCGTCTCTTCCATCGAGACCATAGTGACGTAATTGGGGTTTATCTCCGACCTCGAATAACTGCACCTTATCTCGTAGACCGGCTCCCAGGCGCGCTCCATCTCCCCGCAGACGATATCGACCAGCTTCTTTATGACGTTAAACTCTATCTTGGTGAACTCCCTGCCCTCTATTTTCGGCATCGTCACGCTGCTTGCCGCCGAAAACCGTCTCGAGGACGCAGAAGATCAGCTTCGTGTCGAAGATGACGATGAAAAAGCCCTTGAGGTTGTCCGTCGTCACGATGTTCATATTCGTGGGCAGCGGCAGCGTCTTGATGAACTCGCCGTATTCGAGGTACTGCGACGGGCCGACGTTTATCTCGACTTCTCTTTCGAGGAACAGCGTGAGAGCGGACCGGAGCGACTTCGACACCCGGTCGTTTATGAAGTCCAGGGAGACCAGCTTCTCCTTCCTGACCTTCGTGTACTTTGCGAAATCGAGGAGCTGCGCGGTGGCCGGCACGCGTACCGCTTCCTTTGCGGCCTGTCCCCCGGCCTCCGCCTCCATTTCCTCAACACCCGTCTCCACGTCTCCTTCGGAGATCCCCTTGAGAAGGGCGTCGATTTCTTCCTGGGAAAGTAATTGCTCCACGTTAATCGCTCCTACTGCATGACGATGTCGGTTATGTAGACTGCTTTTAGACCGTTGTCCGCAAAGAGCCGGTCGGCAGTCGTGAAGAGCTCCTTCTTTATCGCGTTCCGTCCGGTCACGTCGATGAATGTCTCAGGCGTCTTGCTCCCCAGCACGCCGAGCATGACGTCGCGGATGACAGGCGTGATCTTCTTTGCGTGCTCCACTCCCTTTTCGTTTTTCAGCTCGAGGGCAACCGAGATCTTGACGTATTTGGAGGAATCGCCTGAGACGTTGATGATGAAGGGCTCCAATGAGACAATGGGACCTACCTCGACCTTTTCATTCTTCTTCTCGGCCTTCTCCTTCGAGGCATGCGCCAGCACGTTCTTTCCGTAAAAGAAGTACCCCCCGGCGCCTGCGATCCCCAGCACTGCGAGCACGATGATGAGTATCTTGATGAGCCCTTTCTTCTGTTTCGCGGGCTTCTCGGTTGCTTCGGGTGCTGTCTTTTCCTGCGTCTCTGTTTCAGCCATTTACCATCCTCCTTGTGAGACGAAACAGCAATATGTATGCCAGTGCGCGGCAATCGTTGTAACCCCGCTCCACTAAAGGGGATATGGACGATGAGACGCGGCGCGATCCGTGCTTCCGAGGCCTATCAGGTGTTGGTGTTGGGAGCGACTTCCGTCACATTATTGACATGCGTGACTTGCGGGACGGGAAGATACGTAGAGGACATGCGTGACCTGCGCAGGCAAACAAAAGGGGGGCGGGCAGGCATCGGCCCACCCGCCCCCCTCACGGCAGCCGTTACGTCGTCTTCATGTTCATCAGGGTCTGAAGTATCTCGTCGGTCGTTGTTATGACTTTCGAGTTCGCCTCGTAGCCGCTCTGCGCGATAATCATACGCGAGAACTGGGTCGCGAGGTCCACATTCGATTCCTCGAGGGAGTTCGCGCTTATCTTCCCCATGCCGCCCGCTCCGGGCGCCGAGGTGTAGGCGTCTCCGGAACGCAGCGTCGCAGAGTAGAGGTTGCCGCCGTCCGTCGAGAGGCCCTGCGGGTTATTGAAGTTCGCCAGCGTGAGCTGGTAGAGCTTCAGGATCTGGCCGTTGTCGTAGCTTCCCGATATGGTGCCGTCCTGGCCGACGGAGATGCCCTGGAGGACGCCCGGCGGGTAGCCGTCCTGGCTCTGGTAGACCGTGTTCGAGGCGGACGAATACTGCGTTGTCGAACCTTCGCCTGAGGCCGAGCCCAACACAAGGTTCACCACCTGTCCCGTCTGCGCGCCGGCAAAGTTGAAGGTCGTAGGCTCGGCCGCCCCGCCGGCTATCAACGCGCCGTTGGTATTGAACGTAAGCGTCCCGGAACCGCCCGACGTGATGGTATCGCCGCTCTGCGGCTCCAAGTACCAGTCCCACGTGGGCGCCAGTGGAGGAAGCGCTGTCCTTCCTGAAGTAGGCCGTCGCTACGTGGGCCGTGCCCAGGGAATCGTAGACGGTGATCGAGGACGAATAGTTGGACGTGTTCGACATCGTGGTCGCGGACGTTGTGTCGAAGCCGCCGAGGGTGAAAGCGGTAGCGCCGCTCCCGCTGACCGTGACCGTACCGGTGCTGCCCGTGCTTGTACCTGCGTTCCAGCTCAACCCGGATAGCGTCACGTTGAGCCCCGTGTCGGTCCCGCCCGTCGAGACCAGGTCGCTCACTGTACCGTCAGCCGCCGTCCCGGTAAGCGTGGTTCCGTCCGGCATCTGGATCGAGATAGGGTAGCTGCCGCTCACTGCGGCGCCCGTCACCGTTATCGTATACGTGCCGGCGCCCGGCGACTTGCCCGTCGCCGCGGACGCGGCAGTGACAACGCCGCTTTCGCTGAAGGTCGGCCGTAAGACAGAGCGCCGAACGTCAGGCTCAGGCCCGTATCGACCGAAGTGCCGCTCCCGTCCGCCTTCGTATTGCCGACGAAATCGCTTACGGTCTGGTCGGCGGTCGCCGTGCCGTAGACGGTTGACCCGTCAGGAAGCGTGAGCGCGATGGGATAGGCGCCGTTGGTTGCGCCGCCGGTAACGGCAACGCTGTAATTGCCCAGCGCAGGATAATCGCCGCTCGCGGCCCCGATGTTCGTGAGAAGAGACCCGCTCGTAATATCGCTGCTGCCTTCCCAGGCGGAGCTCGACTTGAGGTTCACGACCATGTTGATGGTCGATGAGGGCTTTGGCTGGCTCGGCTGCTGTGATATGACGATGTTGCCGTTTACGCCGTAGGCCGTGCCCGTCGACTGGTCGATGCTCTTTCCCTGGACGTAATCGCCCGCGCCGTCGATCATGTCGCCGTTCTTATCGAGCGTGAAGCTGCCCGCCCTCGTATAATATGAGGTATCATTGCCGGGCTTTTTCACGATGAAGAACCCCTGCCCGCCGATGGCGAGGTCGGTGGTGGAGTTTGTCGTCTCGAAGGAACCCTGCGAGAAGTCCGTATTTACCGCCTCCAGAGCGGAGCCCCTGCCCACCTGGGAACTGCCGCTTGCGCCGACGATGGTCTGGTAGAGCAGGTCCTCGAACTGTGCGCCCTGTGACTTGTAGCCGACCGTGTTCACGTTGGATATGTTGTTACTGATAACGTCCAGCGCGTCCGAATTCGCCAAAAGCCCGCTTATGCCTGAATAGAGTGAACTGAGCATGGTATCCTCCTCTCCTCCTATTTGACTATCTGCTTTATGCTGCTCGTCGCGTAGGCCGTGCCGTCGGTTGCGACGAGAGACGTGCCCGATGTGCCGCCCTGGATCGCCGATATGAGCCGGTAGACGTTGTAATTGCACGTAGTCGATACGCCGTTAGTCGTCTGGTTGGCGCTCACGATCGTATAGTTTCCGTCCGTGTCGCTATATGTCGGCGTATCGGTGGAGCTGAACGTCTTGGTCGTCTCGGTGCCCGAGGCATCCTTCAGGGTGAGGGTGAGCGAATCATAACTGCCGGTTGGCGCGAGACTGACCTGATCGCCCTCGGAGACGGACGTGCTGCTCACCTGCATGTAGTCCCCTATCGTGGAAGCCCACTGCCCCATGTTGCTGTTCTGTAGGCTGCTCACGAGGTTGCTGAAGTCCGTCTGCATCTGTGTGATCGCCTGTGTCGACGTGAGCTGGCACATCTCCTGTACGAAGCTGTTCGTATCCGTGGGGTTCAAGGGGTCCTGGTTCTTGAGCTGGGCCATCAGAATCTTCAGAAAATCGTTCTGACTGAGAGCGGTGCTGCCGGCACTCGTTGTGGTGTTCGTTGCGTTCGTCGTATTAGTGGTGTTCGTCGAGGAAGCTACCGTTGACATCTGTTCCTCCTTTACGCGAATGTCTCAAGGAACGCGCCGAAAGTAGCGCCTGGCTGCTTTCGGGGCGTAAAGCTCCTTTGTCTATCTTCCTGCTGCTTTCCCTTCTGATCGGGTGTTCCGTATGCGTTGGGGTCGATCACGATCTGCGCGCGTACGTCCTGGCTGTCGAGGTGCTGCATGATGGTCTCCTTCTGCGATTGCAGCAGGCCGATCATCCCCTGGTCCGACGACCTGACGTCTACGGTTATGCTCTGGCCGAGGTCTTTGAGACCGAGGACGAGGCTCTCATGGTTATCGAGAGTGAGCCTGACGGTCAGGTCGTGTGAGCCGCTTCTGCTCGCGATCTGCTCGATCACTTTGTCGAACCTCTCGATGCTGTCCGACACATTGGCCGTTGCCGGCGACGTCTGTTCCTGTGCGGACACGCTCGCTGGGGAGGTGCCGTTATCCGGGGTCAACGGGTAAACCTCACGGTCAGCCGATTTGTCCTTGCCCGTCCCGTTGCCGCCCGATCCCGTCCCGCCGCCCGCATCCATCATGGTCGCTAACTCCTTGACTACCGTCAGCGACGCCGCGCCGTTTAAATCCTGCGCCGTTTTTATCGTCAGCGTAACATTGTTCCCGGCTGTGTCATTCTCCTTAAGGGCAGCGGAGACCGTCACCATCCTGGGAGCGGCGGTCCGTTCGTCCTGGGCCGGTGACTTTTGTGCAGTCGCGGCTGCATACGCCGCGACGGCCGTCTCTTCCTGCTGCGGTCCCGCAGAACCGGCCTCCATAGCGCCCGACGCAGACTTACCGGCAAGACCCGTCCGACGCGCAGATACAAGGAGGCTCGCGCTTGTCGCACTGCCCTGGGCCTGCTCCGTCTCGCGCTGCGTCCCACCCTGCGTCTCGGCCTGGGCCTGTCCATCCACTGCTGCCGCCCCGTTCTGCGCGGCTGCGGCTGCCTCAAGGCCGGCAAAGAGAAGAAGACCGAGGGTCTGGAGGATCGATTGGCCGTCCTGCTTCGACTTGTCGCCGGCGGCCGTTGCCCCCGCCGTCTGAGCTGCCGCCGTTGCGTCCGCAGCCGTTTGATCGTCGCCGGCAGCGCCGTCCGTTGTCGTGCCAGACGTCTCGGTGGCCCCTGCGTTATCTTTCATAACAAGGGTAAGCAATCCCATGAGGAGAGTTTGCAGGTCCCGGCCCGCGCTGCTTCCGCCGTTTGCTGTGTCCGAAGGTTTTCCCCGTACCGTATCGGTTGTCTTAGCGCCGTTCGAGGCAGCGCCCGCCCCCCCGCGTGCCTCCGATGCCTCCGTGACAGCACGTGAGGCGTCTTTGGCCGAAGCCAATGAACCTGCGGCCGCCGACTGAAGCGCCTCGGCAAGATCGCTGCCTCCCTTGCCGACAAGGGCCGCCAGTAGCTCGGCGAGGTCGAGGGGCGCCTTCGCTCCATTGCTCTCCGAAGCGGAGGCTGCTACGGCTTTGCCGCCCTCATTGACTGCCTTGCTGAGCAGATCGGCGAAGAGTCCTTCCGCGCCCGACGAAGAGAGTGCCTCGCTCGCGGCAGCGGTTGTCTTGACGTTGGCTGCTGCATTAATCAGACTCATGACGGTCTGTTCCATAACTGCACCTTAAACAAGAAGCGTGCCACGCGCGAAAAGTCCTGTTTACGCGGCAAAACGGCGCAACGCGCCTGCTTCCGGAAAAGGGGGTTGTGGAAAAATATTCCGAGCGGGGAAAAATTTTCCGCCTGCATTTCAGAGAGTTGTATGTTTGGAAGTAGAGTACTTAGGGGAGCAGGGCGCCCGCGTTTTGAGGGCCTGCGGAACGCGCAGCCATGGCGTCCATGATCTTCTGTTCTTTCCTGGCAATGACTTTCTTTGCGGCGCGATACGCCTTGACCTTCAATTTCTCGAGCATTTTAACTTCGACCATGAGGCCCAAAAGCTCAGCCCTGAGCGCATCGACCCGCGCTTCTTTGTTCGCTTTTTCCTTGAGCGCCGCAGCCTTCTGCATATCGAGGTAGCGTACCGACCCGAGGAACATGGAGAACTCTTCACCCTTTACGCAGCTCGATTCCATTTCTTCGTAGTGTTTGGATATCTGCCTGCTTATGGAGTTCGCCTCTTGCTGGAGCACCTCTGCCTCCGCGGCCGTTATCTCCATCTCGCGCTGCTTGTGCTCAGCGAGTTTCTCTTTTACTTCTATCAGCCTGTCGAAACGGAAATGGAAGCTAGGCACAGAAAAGGATCCTCATACTGTCCATCGTGTTCTCAAGCGTGGCCCGTTGGTCGGCTTTCTGCCTCAGGAAGAGCCTCACCTTCTCCATCATGGAAAGCGCGTAGTCTATTTTTTTGTTAGTGCCGGAAACATAGGCCCCTATATTGACGAGGTCTTCGGCCCTCTCGTACTCCGCGAGGATTTCGATCAGCTTGCCCGCATAGCCTGTCTGCTCGGAGGGCACGATGTCCTTCATTATACGGCTGATGCTTTTCAGGACGTCAACCGCCGGATACTGGTTCTCGTTTGCCAGCTTCCTCGACAGCACTATATGGCCGTCCAGGATCGATCTGGCCGCGTCGGCTATAGGGTCGTCCAGGTCGTCGCCCTCGACCAGCACCGTGTAGATGGCCGTCATGGTGCCCTGCCCTTCCCCGTTGCCTGCCCTCTCCAGCAGTTTTGCAAGCAGGGAAAATACGCTCGGCGGGTAACCTTTCGATGTAGGCGGCTCGCCTATGGCCAGCCCTATCTCCCTTTGCGCCATCGCGAAGCGCGTGAGCGAGTCCATGAGAAGGAGCACGTCGTTTCCCCGGTCCCGGAAATATTCCGCCAGGGCGATGGTCAGGAAGGCGGCCCTCACCCTTATGACGGGGGGCTGGTCCGACGTTGCGACAACGACTATTGAGTGGCCGGCCCCGTCCTGGAGGTCTTTCTCGATGAATTCCCGTACCTCCCTGCCCCGCTCTCCTATAAGCCCTATGACGTTTACCTGCGCCTCCGTGTGGCGCGCCACCATCCCCAGGAGCACGCTCTTGCCCACTCCCGAGCCTGCGAAAATGCCCATCCTCTGGCCCTTGCCGCATGTGAGCAGGCCGTTGATGCTCCTCACTCCCATGTCGAGGGGCTCACGGATGCGCCGCTTTTTCATCGGGTTTGTGGTCTCCTGATGGATCGGTACGGATTCGACGGCGTCCAGCGGCCCTTTCCCGTCCATGGGGTTACCCAGCCCGTCGATGACGCGGCCGAGCAGCCCAACTCCGGCGCGGGCGCTCACTGTGCTTTTTCTCGCCAGTATTCTCGATCCTATGCCTATGCCACGTAAGTCGCCGAGGGGCATCAGCATCGTTTTCCCGTCCCTGAAACCGACCACCTCCGCGTGGATGGGCGCCGAGTCGTCGAGGGGATAAATCAGGGCGGAATCGCCCACGGACGACAGCGGGCCTTTGCCCTCTATCACGAGGCCGACCACCTGGCTTACCCTTCCGTATATCCTGTAGGGATATATGCCGGCGAGCTTCCCTTTTACGTCTTCCAGGAGGCCCTCATGCGTCGACATAGCCCACCAGCGCGTTTCTCAGCTCTTCGATTTGGGAAGCGATCGTCCCGTCTATGTCGCCCAGGGACGTCTCGATCACAAACCCCGGCTCCTTGAGCGCGTCGTCGCTAATCACCTTTACGTTGGCCTGGTTGATGCCTTCTATATGCCGGAGGTCCTCATTCCTTACCCGTATTATGATTTCCCCCCTTTCCTCACACGCCTGAAGCGCCTTCCTTATCATCCCGACCACGAGGTCCCTGTTCGCCTCGCATTCCTTCAGGACGAGCGATCCGGCGAAGAGAAGCGCCAGCTCGACTGCCAGCTTTTCATACTTCTCTTCGAGGGTCTTCTTGAAAGACGTCAATTCGTCCAATTGCTTTTCCAGCCTCTTGGCGACCAGGTCGGCCCGCCTCATGCCCATCTCATGACCGGCCTTTTCGCCCTCTACGTACGCGTCGTCGAAGACTTTCCTGGCCTGTTCCTCGATGGTTAGAGGCTGTGCTTCCGGCTCGGCTTACTCGTAGGCATATCCTCAGGTGCAGCAACCTACGCGGCGCTTGAAATCGCCAAGCGCGCAGAAAACAAAGGCAAACTCATCGTGGCCATTTTGCCAGACACTGGCGAACGCTACCTAAGCACCGTGCTGTTCCAGGACCACCGCAACCCCATTAGCCGCTGAAAGGCATCTCTCTTATATCAAACCTTTTCATTTATGAAGGGAAGGAAAGAGAAAATGGTACGAAAACTGAAAAACCCCAATTAAGAAACGTGGCAAGCAGCCCGAAAGGCTGAGATTCTTGGACTCCTGACCGAGTGCTTGACGCTCTGATGGGCGATCAAGCTGAGGTTGAGGAGGAATGGGTTGAAAAGGGCCTGCCGAAGCTTAGTGGACGAAATGATGGCTAACTACGAGAAATTCGGCGGCATGGATCACCTTACGGGCGGGATTTGCCATCGAAGAAAGTGGTCGTCGAAGTGCTGGAGGATTTGTTCACGATTCTTTTCCCAGGCTACTTGGGCAAGGAAGAAATCACCAAAGCCAACATAAGATACCACCTCGGCACGAAACTTACGTCGGTTTACGCCAGGCTCACGGGCGAAGTTGAGAAAAGCCTGAAGTACATCTGCAGAAAAGTCGGCACGTGCCCGCAGGACATCTGCCTGAGCCGCGCGCATTTTGTCGTCAGAGAGTTGCTTGAGAAGCTGCCTGAAATCAGGTCCATGCTGAGCGGCGACATCCATGCGGCTTACGCGGGAGACCCGGCGGCTGTAAGCACCGACGAAGTCATCTTAAGCTACCCGTGCGTGCTGGCGATTACGACTTACCGGATAGCGCATGTGCTTTACCTTGATGGAATACCGTTGATTCCCCGAATAATGAGCGAACACGTTCACTCCTTGACAGGCATAGACATTCATCCAGGCGCAACCATCGGCAAAAACTTCTTCATCGACCACGGCACAGGCGTCGTCATCGGCGAAACCACAGAAATAGGCGACAACGTCAAACTCTACCAAGGCGTAACTTTGGGCGCGCTGAGTTTTCTGAAAGATGAGAAAGGCAACATCATCAAGGGACGAAAAAGGCACCCGACGATTGGAAACAACGTCGTTATCTATTCGGGAGCGACGATTCTGGGCCATGCGCGATAATCGGCGACGATGTTGTAATCGGCGGAAACGTATGGGTAACATCACCTGTTGCTTCGGGAACAACAATAACCTTGCAGCCCCAGAACAGAACTACAAGAAATGACAACCCTTGACAAACGAATTGCCTTACCTCACCGCTAAAATTGTGGCTGAGATACTCTGAATGAACGTTTCTTCTTCATTATGCACTGCGGATTTCGGCTTAAGCAAGCTTATATAAAAGGCTGAGAAAGGATTTGATGGGCAGGCGCCTAGGTGGCCGAGTCGCATAAGCAATCGCCTGCAGAGCGATTTTACAGGGGTTCAATTCCCCTCCTAGGCTCCATCTTATTTTCTCCATGTTTTTTGGTTGTTTCTCGTATGTTGAGGCTCGCGAGTGTTTTGCGATGTGAAAGGCTCGAGGTTGCTTAATATAGTGTTTATATTATTTTACCTTGATTTAATGAAAAGAAGAGTGAAACCGATGCAAGCCTTGCCTAAAGAATACAACTTCCTCGAAATTGAGCGTAAATGGCAGCAGAAATGGGATGAAACGGGCATTTTCCGCTATGACTGGAAAGACACAGAGCGGGTCCCATTCAGCATTGATACGCCTCCGCCTTACCCGTCGGGCGAGCTGCATATGGGAAACGTTTTGAACTGGACCTACTTCGACATTGTTGCGCGCTACAAGCGGATGCAGGGCTTCAACGTGCTGTTTCCGCAGGGCTGGGACTGCCACGGTTTAGGCATAGAAATCCAAGTTGAAAAAGCAAATAACATTCGCAAAAGGGATGTGCCGTCTGACAAGTTCCGAGACATGTGCATTGCGCTCGTTGAGAAGTACATTGCAATGATGAAGGAAGGCATCCTCAAGCTGGGATGCAGCATCGACTGGACTACTGAGTACCGCACCATGGACCCAGACTACTGGCGCCGCACCCAACTCAGCTTCATTCTGCTCCATAAGAAAGGCTTCATGTACCAGGGAACGCACCCAGTGAACTGGTGTCCCCACGACGAAACAGCCATAGCTGACGCAGAAGTCGACTACGTTAAACGTGACGGCACCCTGCATTACATCCGCTTCCCGATTGCGGGAACGCAGGATTTCTTGATGATTGCCACTTCGCGACCCGAATTTATCCCCGCTTGCGTCGCCATTGAAGTGAACCCGAATGACGAGCGCTACTGCAAGTACATCGGCAAAACGATCACCGTTCCCATCGTAAACCGCCCTGTCACCGTGATTTCTGATGAATGCGTGGATCCAGCGTTTGGCACGGGCGTAGTTATGATCTGCACGTACGGCGACAAAGAAGACGTCAAAACCGTCCTCAAAAACAAGCTCCCAGTCATCACTCTGCTGACAGAGAACGGGCGCATAACCGAAAACGGCGGCAAATACCAAGGCTTATACATAAACCAAGCCCGCGCCGCCATCGTCCAGGACCTGACCGACGCTGGGTTGCTTGAGAAAACCGAAAAAATCAGCCAGGAAGTCGGCGTCTGCGACCGCTGCAAAGCCCAGGTGGAAATCCTCGAACGGAAGCAGTGGTTTATGGAAACCCGCAAGCTCACTGACGCCGTTGAGAAAACGGCGAATGAGATTGTCTGGTACCCTGACTTTATGAAGAACCGGCTGGTGGACTGGGCGAAGTCGCTGGATTGGGACTGGGTCATTAGCCGCCAACGGATCTTCGCGACTCCGATTCCAGTTTGGTACTGCAAAAAATGCGGAGAACTAATCCTCGCCGATGAGCAATGGGTGCCAATCGACCCCAAGCTTGAGGGTCCACGCATAGGCAGCTGCCCGAAATGCGGCGGAAAAGAATTCACCCCCGAAACAGACGTCTTCGACACTTGGATGGATTCCTCGATAACCTGCGCTGTCCATGCTGGTTGGCCAGACCGCGCGGATTGGCACAGGCTTTTCCCCGCAAGCATGCATCCATCAGGCACGGACATCATTCGAACATGGGCTTACTACCTCATGGTTAGGCATCTCGCACTTTTCGACGAAACCCCGTTTAGAAGCGTCCTAATCAACGGGATGGTGCTGGGTCAAGACGGCAGAAAAATGAGCAAATCCCTTAAAAACTACGTGGCGGCGCCTGAAGCTCTCAACAAGTACGGGGCAGACGCTATTCGCCAGTGGGCAGCAGGCGGAGGAGCAACAGGCTCAGACATTCCCTACCGTGTCCAAGACGTCGAGTACGGACGAAGATTCCTAGTTAAGCTATGGAATGCATCGGGTTTCGCAAGCAAACTCCTCAGCGACTACCAACCTAATAGCGAAACACCCATGGATCTTCAGCTTCTTGGACCGCTGGATGATCAGCCAAACCGAAAACGCCACTAAAAGAGTAACTGAAGCCTACGAAAAATGCCAATTCAACATTGCCGTGGAAGAAATCCGCAACTTCACCTGGCACATGCTATGCGACTCCTACTTGGAAGCCGTCAAAGACAGGCTCTACAGACCAGAGTCGGCGGGGCAAACCCAAAAAGTCGCGGCTCAACACGTGCTCTACAACGTGCTGTACCGTGTACTGCAACTTTTGTCGCCCGTTGTTCCCCACTTGACTGAAGAAATATACCAATGCATGTACGCCGACGCGATGGGCTACAGCAGTCTTCATGTTTCACCATGGCCAAAATGCGACCAGTCAAAGGTGGATGAGGAAGCCGAAAAGCAAGGCAACATCGTGCTGGGATTAATCAGTGAGGTCCGAAGGGAAAAAGCAGAAAAACGCATGCCCCTGAACACGCCGGTCAAAATCTTAACGGTTTACGCTGGCGAGCAATCGACAGCTGAAGCCATCAAGAGCGGGTTAATCGACATTTGCGGCGCCTGCAAAGTGGAAAAACTCAAGGTTTTGCCTCTGAAGGCGAAGGTAGAGCGTTGGCGCAGTTCCCAAGCGTGCACTTCGCTGCGGAGTATCAAATCAACCTGCCATTCAGACAGGACATGGGTGTCAGGTTGCTGCCAACTCAAGCACTGGGTCGTAGATGACTAATTCATGATTCTCTTTTACTTTTAGACTATATTCTTCTGCAATCTGCCTTATTTTTTGCATGGAGAAATCGCTGATATTTCCATTTATAGAGATTTGGTACCCGGCTGCGTATTCGTCGCTTGATTTGGCTATTACAAATGAATTAATGAATTTTCCAGAAAAGTTGAACAAAATATCCTGCATTACAATGGCCGCTTCATATTTTTCCAACTTATCGGAACTCCCAAAGCTATCGGTTACTCGATTGCTAACGTTGCTAACCAAAAGGCTAAGCTCTAATACGCTGTTGTTGAATATACAGCTTTGTTACTGTACCATCACAGCCACAATCGCCGTTTATGCTTCTGCGCAGGCTAACGCAGGATAGGGAAAGAGTTCGGTCAAGAACAAAAATCAGACAAAACTTGGCTTTCGAGCCGCTAAGGCTCTTCAGCGTCAAGAAAACATGCTCTCTGCCTAAGCATTCGAGCACTAAGTTTTTGCCGCTGCTTTAAGCGCTGCAGCGTTTGCCTCCAAATCTTTCAGGGCGGCGGTCACGTCGTTTTTGCTGTTTCTGAATTATGTCGATGAAGGCGCTTCCGACGATGACGCCGTCTGCTCCCGCCGCAATGATGCGTTTTACGTGTTCAGGTTTTGAAACGCCGAAGCCGACTGCCAAGCGGAATTTTTCCTGCGGTGAATGGCAAAACCCGTTTGACCAAGCTGAATTGTTGAGTCTTCAACCGCCGTTTTGGCTCCCGTCACGCCGAAGTGGGAGACAAGATAGAGAAAACCCGAAGAGCATCGAACTATGTCTCGAGCCGCTCGAGTTGATGTGGAGGGCGCCGCCAAAAAAATCGTGTCTAAACCAAATTTGGCTGCGGCTTTCTTGTAATCGTCTGCTTCTTCAACTGGCAAGTCGGGAACGATGACGCCGTCAACCATGCATTCCTTGGCTAAACCGCAGAACTTCTCCAGACCCATCCTGAAAACTGGGTTGTAGTAAGTCATTATCACAACGGGCACGTCATGGCTTCTGCGTATTTCTCGAGCAATCTTCAGCACCTTGGCGGGCGTTGTTCCCGCAGCCAATGCACGTACGCTTGCGGCCTGAATCGTCGGTCCATCAGCTATCGGGTCAGAAAACGGCAACCCAAGCTCCAAAATGTCTACGCCGCCTCGGATTAAGGCGTCAGCGATTTTAGGCGTTAAGCTCGGGCGTGGGGTCTCCAGCCGTGACGTAGCCGATGAGCGCGCCGTTTCCCTGCGCTTTGGCTTTTTGGAATGCCTCTGCTATCGCGTTCATATTTTCGCCCCTATGTAGTCAGCTATTGTTTCCACGTCTTTGTCTCCCGCGCCCTGAAAGAGTCACCACGATTGACTGGGTCTTCTTCATTTTCGGCGCAAGCTTTATGGCGTAAGCGACTGCGTGGGCTGACTCCAAAGCAGGCAAGATTCCTTCTTCCTTAGACAGCGTCAAGAAAGCGTCCACTGCCTCTTTGTCTGTGGCTGAAACGTACTGTGCTCTTTTGAGCGTTTTGAGGAAGGAGTGTTCAGGTCCGACGCCTGGGTAATCTAAGCCTGCTGAGACGCTGCTTGTGTTCTGGATTTGCCCGTTGCTGTCCTGCAGCACGTAAGTTAACATGCCGTGGAAGACCCCTTCCGCTCCTGCGCCCAACGACGCCGCATGCTTGCCCGTTTCTAAACCTTCGCCCGCCGCTTCCACGCCGTAAAGCGCTACTTCCGCGTCGTCTTCGAAGGGGTAAAACGTGCCCATCGCGTTGCTTCCTCCGCCCACACAAGCAACCAACGCGTCGGGAAGCCCGCCTTCTTTCTTTTGGAATTGCTGTTTGAGTTCCTTGCCGATTACGCTTTGGAAATCGCGGACAATCATCGGGTACGGGTGAGGACCGACGACGCAGCCGATCAAGTAGTAAGTGGTTTCAAGGTTGGTTACCCAGTCTCGGAAGGCTTCGTTTATCGAGTCTTTAAGCGTTTTTGAGCCCGTCTCCACAGGATGCACCTGCGCGTCAAGAAGCTTCATGCGGAAAACGTTCAGTCGCTGCCGCTCACAGTCTTCCGTGCCCATGTAAACTTCAGCCTTCAAACCCAAAGCAGCGCAAGCAATCGCCGTCGCCACGCCATGCTGCCCCGCTCCTGTCTCAGCAATAACCCGCGTCTTACCCATCCGCTTAGCCAGCAGCGCCTGCCCAAGCGTGTTGTTGATTTTGTGTGCTCCGCCGTGGGCAAGGTCTTCGCGTTTAAGGTAGATTTTGGCGCCGCCGCAGCTTGCGCGTCAGGTTTTCCGCGAAGTAGAGCGGGGTTGGTCTGCCCACAAAATCGGCCAAGTAATCGTCCAGTTGCTTCTGGAAAGCTGGGGTCTTCTCTTGCTTGCTCGTATGCTTCTTCCAGCTCATTTATCGCTGCCATCAGCACTTCGGGAACGAACCGTCCGCCGTATTTCCCGTATTTCCCGTCAACAGGGTAGTTGCTTAACTTCATTTTGCATTCACAAACTCCTTGACTTTCTCTTCAATATTTCCGCTTGACATGATGGCTGAGCCAACAAGAAAAGCGCGGGCGCCGCTTTCACGGAGGAAACGTATGTCCTCTGGCGTTTTTATTCCGCTTTCGCTGACAACCAACTTTGCCGTTTGAACCGTTCTTTGCAAGAATCTTTTTGGTCACGTTCAAATCCACTTTTAACGTTGCAAGGTCACGGTTGTTTATCCCGATCAAATCAGCATCCGTTTCCACGGCTGACTGGAACTCAGCTTCGGTGTGGGTTTCAAGCAGAACCTCAAGCCCAGCATGTGAGCCCCCGCAATCATTTCGTCAAGGGTTTTTTCGCAGTAGCCGCGGTCAAAAAGCGCTTTAATCAGCAGGACGGCGTCGGCTCCCATTTTCGCAGCGGCATAAACTTGAACGGGGCTAAGAATGATGTCTTTCATCAGAATCGGGAATCTGCACGGCTTCTCTCGCCGCAGCTAAAGCCTCCAAAGAGCCGTTGAACTGTTTCGGCTCAGTTAACACCGACAAGGCCACGGCTCCGCCTCTCTGCATCGCCCGCGCACTTCGCCTGCATCAACGTTTTCTCTGATTTTCCCTGCCGATGGGGAAGCCGCTTTGATTTCCGCTATGACTGGAACGGCTTGGCAGTGCAAAATCGCCTTCCGCAAGCTCAGATGCATGCTTTCTGACTGGCTTTGCTGCTTCATAGTATCCGCTCGTCAATCGTTGCTTGGGCGACACGCGCCAGCACATCAAGGTAATCACTCATACTTGGCTTCCAACTCCTCAAGTTTTGATAGGCTTCCGCCTGAAGCTCAATCAACGTTTTAAGCTTGCCGTAGGCCGCTCCGCTTTGGATTGATTTGCGGGCTAACTCCATGCCGCCTTAGAAGTCTTCGGCTTTCCCGCCTAAGATAATTCCCGCCGCGCTGTTAACAAGCACGAACTCCATTTTCGGGTCGTCAATCGCGAGGTTGCCACTGACCACTCTGAAGAAGGCTTCAACGCTTTCCTCCGCCGATTCCACCTTCAAATCGGCAATGTTTGCCTCGTTTCACGCCAAAGTCGCTTGGCGAAGCCTCCAACTCCTGTGACTTTGCCATCTTTTAACCATGCAACTGCGGTTTTTCCAACCGTTGAAATCTCGTCTAAGCCGTCTAACCCGTGGACAACGATAGCTTCCTCGCAGCCCAGCCGACCCAACGCGTAAGCATAGCGGAGAAGTCAGTTTCGTGTCGTAGACGCCGAGCAGCTGAGCATTGGCGCAAGCGGGGTTAGTTAATGGACCGAGAAGGTTGAATACGGTGCGGATCCCAATTTCCTGTCTGGGTTCAGCCGCGTACTTCATGGCTGGATGAAACGCTGGAGCAAACATGAAGCCTATTCCCACCTTCTCAATCATGCCCTCAACCGTTTCAGGCTCCACGTTCAGGTTTAACCCGAGTTTTTCCAGCACGTCGGCGCTTCCGCTTTTGCTGGTCACCGACCTGTTTCCATGCTTTGCCACTGAGACGCCAGCGCCAGCAATGACGAAAGCCGCAGCTGTGCTCACGTTGAAGGTTTTTATTTTGTCTCCGCCCGTTCCGCAGGTATCCACAAGGCGGCTTTTTACGCGGGGATGTATTTGGCTGCTGTGCTCGCGCATAACAGACGCGAAAGCGATTAGCTCCTCAACTGCTTCGCCTTTCATCCGCAGGGCGGTTAGGAAAGCGGCGGTTTGCGAGTTCGTGGCTTTTCCCGACATGACTTCACGCATGATTTCCCCTGACTCGCTGCTTGTTAAGCTGTAGCCTTCGATGAGTTTCTGTATGCCCTCCCGAATCACAGCCGTCTTCCCTCCAAGAAGTTCTTGATGATGAGTTTGCCGTCCTCGCACAGGATTGATTCAGGATGGAACTGGACACCGTCAATCGGGTACTTTACGTGGCGGACACCCATGATTTCGCCGTCTTCAAGGCATTCTGCTGAAATTTCCAGGCATGACGGAATAGAGCTGCGTTCTCCAGCAAGCGAATGGTAACGGGTTGCCGTGAAGGGGTTGCGGACGCCTGTGAAGATGCCTTTTTCGTCATGTTTTATGCTGCAGGTTTTCCCGTGCATGAGCCGTTTTGCATGGATGATTTTGCCGCCGTAAGCATAGATTATTCCTTGATGACCAAGGCAGACGCCTAGAGTCGGGGTTGTTCTGGCTCATGGTTTGCAGGATTTCTGTGCAGACGCCAAAGTACCTTCAGTCTTCAGGTGTGCCTGGACCTGGCGAAATCACGATTCTGTCGGGTTTAAGCGTCGCCAGCTGTTCCAGGGTGACACTTGTCGTTTCGGTAAACCAATGGGTTCGGCGCCTAGTTCGCCGATGTACTGGACAAGGTTGTAGACGAACGAGTCGTAATTGTCAATCACCAAGACCTTCACGGTTTTGCGCCTCCTGCCATTTCAAGCGCCTGCATCAGCGCCTTTGCCTTATGCTCAGTTTCAAACCACTCCTGCTCAGGCACAGAATCAGCCACGATTCCACCGCCAGCTTGAATGTACGCTTGGTTTTTGTCAGCGAAGAGGGTGCGGATGGTTATGGCAAAGTCCGCGTTCCCATTGTAAGAGAAGTAGCCAACAGCGCCAGCGTAGGGTCCGCGCCTCACGGGTTCCAACTCATCGATGATTTCCATGGCTCGCACTTTTGGCGCTCCAGAAACCGTTCCTGCTGGAAAAACCGCCCGCAAAGCGTCGAAGCTTTCAAGATCATCTCTCAGTTGCCCCACCACTCGGGAAACAATGTGCTGCACGTGGCTGTACTGGTGAACCTTCATGAATTCGGGCACATGAACGCTCCCAAACTTGCTGATTCTTCCCACATCGTTGCGTGCCAAATCAACAAGCATCACGTGCTCTGCACGTTCTTTAGGGTCAGCAAGCAACTCAGCGACTAGCCTGGCTGTTCTCGCTCAGGATCTTGGACGACAGGTCGGGTGCCAGCAATCGGGAACGTTTCAACCGCCTGTTTTCAACTCTGACAAGCATTTCTGGGCTTGCCCCGACAATCTGCCGTTCCCCTGACTTGTAAAAGAACATGTAGGGTGAAGGGTTGATAGTTCTTAGCGCTTCATAAAACGGGATTAGACTGCCTTTCAATTGGAATCGGTAACGTTTAGACGGGACAACCTGGAAGATGTCTCCAGCGGCTATGTACTCTTTTGCTTTTTCCACTGCTGCTTCATAGGCTTCTTTTTTAATGTTCACCTTAGGCTGTGTGAACGACAATTGCTCCGCTGGGCTAGGCTGCTTAAGTAGGCTTTCAACTTCGGGCAGGCGGTTTTCGCCGCGGTAATAATAGAAAGCTTCCTTGTTGATGTGGTTGAAGATGAAGCCGTCGTCGAATATGCCCATTTCCAAGTCGGGAAACCAAGGTCATCCTCGCTGTGTTGAGGCAGGTGCTCCCAGTAACGGACGGCATCGTAAGAGATGTAGCCGACTGCTCCGCCGACGAATCTGAACTCACTGTTTGGCACCGCTTGGTCTTTGAGAAGGCGCGCTAAATTTTGGAGAGGATCGGCGGTTTCCTCTGCTGGTTGTTTCGCCAGTTTGCTCGTCCTTGATCTGGGCTTTGCCGTTTTTGGCTTGAAATGGTTATTTTCGGGTTGAAACCGATGAAGGAGTATTGTGGCTAGTTTTTTTGGTCCTTCGATTGATTCTAAAAGGTAGGCTGTCTGGTACTGGTTTTGGAGTTTTGAGAATATTTCGAGGGGTTGTTGGTCAATTGTGATTTTCTTGATTTTCAGGGGGTTGGCTGGTTGGTCTGTGTGTGTGTGTTGTGCCAAAGGTGATTCCTCATTGGTTAGCGCTCCGTACAGGTTCAGAAGCATACGTTAATGCATTATTTAAGGCTTGCCTGTACAAAAATGTACATTATATTTTGGGCTTAAGAACAACACTCATCCAATCCAAATAAGCCTTCGAAGCATCAACAATCGGAACAGCCAAAACCTCAGGAACCTCATAACTATGCACCCGCTTAACATGCTCCGCAACCTGCCCAAACAGGTCCCTGCCGCGACTTCATAACAACCAAACACTCCTCCGCCCTCTCGATTTTACCAGCCCAATGAAAAAACGACGTGACAGGGCTTACGATGTTTGCGCAAGCGATCAGCCGCTCCTTCAGCAGCGCCTGCGAGATTTTTTCCGCTTCCTCCTTATCCTTAGTGGTGACCAAGATGATGATGTAATCGTCCATTGCTTTCGCCAAATCAAAATTGATTATTGCCAATAAAAACCTGCGTGCCTGCCCCAAACCTGCTTGCCTAAGCAAACAAAATGTTTGGTAAACGTACAGGTCAAAAAAATAAGAAGGGACACTATTTGGCTGTTGGGTACAAACTCTGCAGCGGAGATATTGAAATCTTCAGATTATCTTCTTTGGATGTTTTCGGTTTTTTGGTTGCAATTCTTGTTTCTGTGTCCTCATGAATTTGGACTGGTAAATTACACATGGTTTTGGGTCTCCTTGTTTTTGCGGAAGAATTGCGCTAGGGATTTTTAGGGGTACCCAGCATATTCTATATAGTGTTTTGTTATTTACTGCCACCTAGACTGAAGCTTGTCTTAAGGTTCGGATAGTTAAGAGATTTGAAATTTGCGTTAGCTAATACATCCAGCCGCATCAATCTCGGCGATGCGTCGGCGACACACTTGCCGCAGGCGGTGCAGGCCACTTCGCACTGAGCCTCGGCCGTGTCCCCATCTGCGTGACTCTTGCAGGCGACCCAGAGCTTGTGGGACACGGTTGTAGCGAGAACAGATCCTTGGGACAGACCTCGACGCAATCGCCGCAGGCGGTGCAGCCGGCGTCCACCACGGGCAGGTCGAAGGCATTCATGGTGATGGCGTCGAACGCACACCGCCGCGCAATCCCCCACACCCAGGCAGCCCCAGGCGCAGGCCTTGCCGCCCCCGCCACGGTCGCGGCCGCGCGACAGGTGGAGATCCCGTCGTAATGGGCGCGCATGCGCGCGACGTGGGCACCCCCGGCGCACGCCAGGCGGGCGACGCGTTTTTCCGCCTGACCGGCGGCCACGCCGGAGGAAGTGGGCGGAGTGTCCTGACGCTGGGCAGGCGATCAGCTGGACCGAGCATTGGGCCGCTGGGCCTCGCACCGGCGACTACCTTCTCGCAGGCGGATTGCCGGGCAACCGGCCTGCCCGCAGGCGCCGCAATCGACTTCGGCAAACGCCCTTCCACCTGGTCGATGCGGGATGCTCTGATCGACGTGGAAAGCTTGCGGGCTGGCGGTGGGGGGCGCTGGCGCCAGGCGAACAGGAAACCGAGGCCGAGCACCTGAAGACCCAGGAGACAGCCAGACTGGAAAAATAGGCTCTTTCCCCTTCCCGTATCTAGTGGTATTGCGCGGCCAAGAAGCCAAGTCGATTTGGAGAGCTTGGACGAAGCGGCAAACGACGCCAATAAAGAAATCACTCATTGGGACTTCCGCCGACACGCGCCTTGCGAGCGCTGGCCCACGGGACGCGGCGCGGCGGGACCGGAGGTACTGGTCCGGTGGCTACTGATGGGGAAACGGTTGCCGCTTTCCCGGTGGGCACGACAGCGGTTGCGCCACTGGCGTGTTCGTGATCGGCGCAAGTATAGGGAACATTCACCGCATTGCAACAATCGTAATTTTCTTTATGTGTTGATTAATTTGAGTCGTTTCAAAGCGGAAAATTACGTTCCGCGACATGAAATAATTTACACCTTCCGAACCCGCATTGGCCGACCTGGTCGAGATGTTCAGCTTCTTCATTTTCTTCCACAGGTTTTTGCGGCTGTAATGTTAACGAAACGGCCATCTCGGTCATTCTGGTCTGGCGCAGCAGCGCCTTGCTCGATGTAGTCGCGTTCCCTCTATCGAGGTAGTTGCTTTTCAGCGTGGCGTGGCCGGCTGCTCGCCGCCGCCGCGTGGCAGCCTGCGGGTCGCCCCCAGAGGCTGGCGGCGCGGTAAGCGTGGCTTCCCGGGAAAAGATGTAGGCGCGTTCATGGCAGTGTTT
>CAWFRA010000033.1:0-21614 GCA_963818095.1 uncultured delta proteobacterium | reverse complement strand
GCCAAGGAGCTGGGGAGCCAGAGGGGAGGGGAGACTTGCATCCTGCGCCCACACTGCACGCGGCGCAGGAACGATAAATAAGACCGCGAATATGAACAATAGTGCTATTGTCGGGACGCCGTTGCGCGCAACGCGCAGGCGTCTCATTAAATATATCGGGTTCAACGAATTTCTCCTTATCTTTAAAGGCCGCAGGGCGCGCTATTGGGACTCTCGCGCCCCTTAGCCTTACCTGTACTGTAATCGTGCCTGACTGTGGTAAATCGATTAAAGAACGACGGAGGAGGCGGGCGGTCCCCTATAGGAGATGGCCGAGAGGGGCACCGACGGGTAGAGCCGGCAAATCTCGTCTGCCATCTGCACATATTGCCTGTCGAAATAGACGTCGCAGGTCACATCGGCCTGACCTACTGCGGAAGCAAGGGAAATGCCCATGAAGCAGATCGTGCATGTCTTGCTGGGCAATGCGCCGTGAGGGTCGAAGGCGACCACCGTCACTGCAAAAAGCAGGTAGACGGAGAAGAGAAAAAGCAGCTTTTTATTTATCGGTCTTACCCTTAGCATGAAACCCGCCGGTCTTGTTAATTAATCAGACTGATCACGTGTATTGTAAGAATATAGTATGCCGGGAGATCAGTCAAATAGGAACGGCCTGCTTACACGACTACTTGCGCCCGACGGGCAGGTTGACGAGGAGGACGCCCCCGATGACCGCCGCAAAGCCTGCGATGAAGACGCCGGTGAGTCGTTCGGCCAGGAGCGTTGCGCCCAGCAGGGTGGCTATCATCGGGTTGATGTTGACGTAGACGGCCACCTGCGTAGGGGAAAGGCGCGCAAGGGCGAAGGTCCAGAGGAAGAAGCCGATGGCGCCTCCGAATATCCCAAGGAACAATACGAGCATGACAACGCCGGGTTGCATCCGGGCCGTCGGCGGCATGTTCGAGCAGCGCGGCCGGCGTGAGGAGGAGCGTGCCGAAGACCATCGCGTAGGCCGTAACGGTGAGCGCCTTGTAACGGGCGAGCATCCGTTTTGCCAGGACCCCGTAAACAGCGCCGCAGAGGGCGGTCACGAGCATGAGGGCGTCCCCGCGAGAGACGGACCCCTCCCTGAAAAGGTCAGCCCACGCTCGGCGAGCACGGCCCCCACGCCTGCAAAGGTGAGCAGGACGCCGCACGTCTGGCGCGCGGTAAGGCGCTCTTTTTTGCGGCCCGTGCGAGAGCACGCTCCACAAAGGCATTGTCGCAAGGAGCAGGGCGCCGCGCGACGCCTCGGTCATGCGAAGGCTGGCGTTGAAGGTTACGGGGAAGATCGTGAAAAAGACGGCCCCCAGAAGGATGAGGTAAGGGACGTCTTTCCACGCGATGCGCAGGAGATTGCGCGCACCAACGAGCAGGAAGAGCAAAAGCAAAAGGCCGCCCTGCCCGAACCGCAGGAATGCGAGCGTCAGTGGCGGGACGTCCCGGACGGCTACCCGTACCGCGACTACGGAGGCCCCGAAGAAGATCGCCGCTATCAAGCACCCGCGTTGGCGGTAAACTCGCGTCGCATCGTTTGCACCCTTTGCCTTCTTAAGCGAATTCCAGCCGGCCGCGCGCCCGCATCTCCAGCGGCAGCAGGCTGTTATAAATAACTCGTGAAGCGGCGTCTCTACGCCGGCTTCCCTGCCCAGCCGCACTACGGCCCCGTTCCACTCCTCGAGCTCGGAGGGCTTGCCGTCGGCTATGTCCCTCTGGAGGGATGTTGTTCCGCCCGGCGGGAAGGAGTTGAGTAAAGCCTTTGCCGCGCGACGCTATCGTCCGTGAGTGCGATGCCGCGTGCGCGCCCGACGATGAAAAGCTCGGCCAGGCACCGGTCGAGCAAGCGCCGGGTCTCCGGCAGGCGTGCGGATCACGCCGATGGGCGCCCGCGTCACCGAGCCTACCCCGCCGAAAGAGACGACGAACAGGAATTTTTCCCATAATGCAACGTCGATATCCGCAGGGACCTCGACCTTGACGCCCGCCCGCTCGAAGGCCTGCCGAAAGCGCTCGGTGCGCTCGCTCGGCCGCTTGTCCATCTCCGCGAACTTGATGAAATGGACCTCGCCGATGCTGCGGATGCGTCCCGGTGCGACGACCTGGCTGATCGTCCCGCAGAGGCCGTTAAAAACGTGCCCTGGGCCGAGCACGGCCACAAGCTGGGAGGCCGCCTCCACGCCGTTCTGGAGGGGCGTCACGAAGGTATCGGGGCCTATCATCGGCCGCATGGCCTCGGCCGCCTCCGTCACCTGCCACGTCTTGACGCCGAGGATCACCGCATCGACCGGCCCTCCCTGGCCGGGTCGTCCGTTGCCTGTGCGGGCCGGATGACGATCTCCCCGGCCGGGGTCTCCACGCGGAGGCCCTCGGCCCGGATCGCCTGCAGATGGCTGCCCCGCGCGATAAAGACTACGTCCTCGCCCGCACGGGCCAGTTGCGCGCCGAAATAAGCGCCTGCGCCGCCTGTGCCGAATATCGCAATCCGCATCCGGACCTCCCTGTTTTGCTTTTTCCTGTTACTTTACCTGCGTGAATTATACTCTCGAAAAAGGGGTGGACAAAGGAAAATCGTGAAAGGTAAAGCTTTCGGGGAGGTCTTTTTCCGGCCGCCGCCGCCCTGGAAGCAAGCGGCCGGAAGAATCCGCGGGAGGGGGTGCCCGCGAACGTTAGGCTGCTGCGACTCTCCTTGCCGTCACCTGTGCGGCGGGCTGAAAATACGGGAGAGGAGCGACGTTGAGGTTCCGGGGCGGAGGTAACAAAAGGAAGGAGTGAACCTATGTAAAAGCGTAACTGAACCTGATCTATCCGTGACTGTCATACATGACATGGTATTACATTGTGTATTACATGTCAAGTATTTTTTTCGGCTGAAGTTCCGCGGGCTTAGCGCGGGGGTAAGGACCGTGCAGCGACTTAGCCTGCGTTGAACCTGCGCGGCGCGATCTTTATGTCTTCCTGACGTTTTTCCCTAATAGTTTTACGCACAATTGATAATTAAAAACCTATTTTATTATCAGTTATAGAGAGAACGGCAGACGGGTCCCGGCCCCAGGGGCCCTTGCCCACAGAGGCGTGAGGAGGCTTACGAAATGGAGCTTGAGACGAACCTTGGATTCTGGGTACCCGCGATGTTCGTGCTGGGAATTATCGGGATGGTGCTGGTTTATCTGTTTATGAAGGTATGTGAAAAAATCTGAAGTCGAGGTGATCAATGATCTACGTCACCGCCATAGTGGCAATTCTCCTATTTGTGTATCTGGTCGCGGCCCTTATAAGGCCCGAATGGTTTTAAAATGGCTGCCCTACTAAGGTGCAAGGAGTAATAACAATGTCCGGCATACACGTCTGGTTACCACCCTTTCTGCTTCTCCTGGCCGCGACGGTCGTCGCGTTTCCCCTTTCCTGGTACATAGCCTGGCTTATGGACGGGAAATATAAGCCGTGGGGCGTCTTCGCCTGGTGCGAGAGGCGCCTTGACAGCGGCCCCCAGGACTGGAAGCGGTACACGGCGTCGCTCCTGATCTTCAATGTGGTCCTCTTCATCTTCGGTACGTAGTGCTGTCGATCCAGCAATGGATGCCCATTAACCCTCGCGGCCTCGGGCAGCTTGCCCCGACGACGGTCTTTCACAGCGTCATCTCCTTTATGACCAATACGGACCTCCAGCACTATTCCGGCGATCAGCACCTGTCGAACTTCAGCCAGGTCGTCTGGGCGATCTCGAACCTTTTTCTGTCCGCGGCCGTCGGCCTCTCGGCCCTCGTAGCGATCATCCGAGCCCTTCGGAGCGACTCCCACGTAGGCAACTATTTCCTCGACATGTGGCGGGCGGTCGTCTATATGTTCGTGCCTGCCGCCATCGTCTTCGGACTGATCTTCATGTTCCAGGGCAGCCCGATGACGTATAAGAGCACGCACACCGTCTCGACCCTGGAGCCTGCCGCAATGGGGACGACCGACAAGGGAGAGCCGAAGCAGCAGACGATAGTCGTCGGCCCGGTCGCCGCCTTCGAGTCGATCAAGATGCTCGGGACGAACGGGGGAGGCTTTTTCGGCATGAACGCCGCCCACCCTTATGAGAACCCGACGGGCCTGACGAATTTCTTCAACTGTCTGGCAATGATGATCTTCCCGTTCGCCCTGGTCCTCATGTACGGGCGCATGCTGAGATGCATGCGCCACGCCTATGTGGTCTTCGGGGTGATGCTCCTATTGATGGCAGGGACGATCTGCATGTCCATCTATTATGACACGCTCTTTCCGAACCCCGGCCTCACAGCGCACACGGAAGCCCGGACGTACCGGATACCGAGCGCGACCGCCCCGGGCGGCAAGCTGGACGTCGCATCGCCCGCAGTTGCCGGCCTGCCCGTTGACCAGCACCTCGGCAACCTGGAGGGCAAAGAGATGCGCTTCGGCACCTCCGCAGGGGCGACCTACGCCGCCGTGACAACGGACGTGACGTGCGGCTCGATCAACGCGGAAGCGGACAGCCTGAACCCGCTGGCCGGCCTCTCGCCCATGATAGGGATGTGGCTCAACTGCGTCTTCGGCGGCAAGGGCGTCGGCATGATCAATATGCTCATCTACGTCATAATCGGCATTTTCGTTGCAGGCATGATGGTAGGGAGGACCCCGGAATACCTTGGCAAGAAGATCGGGGCCAAAGAGGTGAAACTGGCCATCGTCGCCCTCCTTGTCCACCCATTCTGCATCCTCATGCCGACGGGGCTCTTCGCAGCCACGCACTATGGGCTGCTTGCGGCGAGCAATCCCGGCGCGCACGGACTATCCCAGATGGTCTACCAGTTTTCTTCGGCGGCGGCCAACAACGGCTCAGCCTTTGACGGCCTCGGGGTCGCCTACGGCTTCGCCGCCAACGCGAACCCCGCCCCGACCGCCGCTGCCTGGGACATTGCGGCGGGCCTCGTGATGATCTTCGGCCGCTACCTCCCCATCGTAGCCCCGATCGCATTTGCAGCCTCCCTGGGGGAGAAGAAATCGGCCCCCTTCGGACTGGGCACGCTCCGCACGGACACAGTAACGTTCGGCATACTGCTCCTCGGCACCATCCTCATCGTCGGGGCCCTGCTCTTCCTGCCTGTCGCCGTCCTCGGCCCTATAGCCGACCACCTGGGACCGGTACCATTCGGAGGCTGATATGGAACGTAAATTACGATTTGCAACGCCAAAGGAACCTGAAATGAACGAAACAACCGAACCAATAGCCGCACCGGCCGGGATGAGGCTTCCTTCCGGGGGGCGCCGCCAGAAGAGGCGGAAGCTCCTGGAGCCGGAGACCGCGAAGGCGGCGCTTATACAAGCCTTCGTCATGCTCCGGCCGGACATACAGTGGAAGAACCCCGTCATGTTCGTCGTCCTGGTAGGCGCCTTCCTTACGCTGCTCTTTATAATCGAGGCGGCCTTCGGCAAGGGGGCGAGCCAGGTCTCCATGGGTTATTTCATCGGCCTCGACGCGTGGCTTTTCCTCACCGTGCTTTTTGCAAATTTCGCGACAGCACTGGCGGAGGCGCGCGGCAAGGCCCAGGCGCAATCACTCAGGAAGGCGCGCCACCAAACCACGGCCTCCCGCCTGACTCTTGCGGGCGCCATCGAGGAAATCTCCTCTGCTGCTCTTCAGCCCGGCGACAGGGTCGTCGTAGAGGCAGGGCAGACGATCCCCGGCGACGGAGATATCATCGAAGGAGTGGCGTCCGTTGACGAATCGGCCATCACGGGCGAGTCCGCGCCTGTCATAAGGGCTGCCGGGGGCGACCGCTCGGGCGTCACGGGGGGTACGGTGGTGCTCTCCGATAAGATCGTGGTCCGGATTACGACCGGGGCAGGCGAGTCGTTCCTCGACAGGATGATCGCCCTTGTCGAAGGGGCCATCCGCCAGCGCAGCCCGAACGAGATCGCCCTTACGCTGCTTTTGTCCGCCTTCACGCTGGTCTTTCTTATCGTCGTGATACCCCTATGGCCGATGGCCTGGAACGCAGAGAACTACATGAAGGGATACTTGGGCGTCCAGGGGCCGCTCAAAAGCCTCGGCACCGACGTGCCGACCCTGATCGCCCTTCTGGTCTGTCTCATCCCGACCACCATCGGCGCCCTCCTGGCGGCGATAGGCATAGCGGGCATGGACAGGGCGCTACAGTCGAACGTCATAGCCAAGAGCGGCAAGGCGGTCGAGATGGCAGGGGACATCGACGTAGTGCTCCTCGACAAGACGGGGACGATCACCATCGGCAACCGGAACGCCACGACCTTCCTGCCTGTATCCGGCTACACCTCGGCCGAGCTGGGGCTGCTCGCGGCCCTTGCATCGGCAGCGGACGAGACGCCCGAGGGCAAAAGCATCGTGCGCCTCTTCGAGAAGGAGGGCAAGAGCGCAGTCATGGCGCCGCCCGGTGCGGAGTTCATACCGTTCTCCGCCCAGACGCGCATGAGCGGCATCGACCTGCCGGACGGCAGGCGCATCCGGAAAGGCGCGACTGACGCAGTAGACGAGTTCGTCAAGGCAAGCGGCGGGACGGTCCCGCTGGATCTGGAGACCATCGTCAATACGGCAGCCTCGAACGGCGCTACGCCGCTTGTAGTAGCCGACGGGGCAAGGGTGGCGGGGGTGGTTGTCCTCGAAGACATCCTGAAGCCCCACATGAGCGAGCGCTTCGCGCGCCTGCGCAAGATGGGCCTGCGGACGGTCATGATAACGGGGGACAACCCTTTAACCGCAGCCTTTATTGCGGCCAAGTCCGGGGTCGATGACTTCCTCGCGGAGGCGACGCCTGAGACGAAGCTTGCCTACATCCGGAAGGAGCAGGCAGGCGGCAAGCTCGTAGCCATGATGGGAGACGGGACGAACGACGCCCCGGCCCTGGCGCAAGCCGACGTGGGCCTTGCGATGAACGCGGGCACCCAGGCGGCCAAGGAAGCGGCCAACATGGTAGACCTCGACAGCGACCCGACGAAGCTGATCGAGGTCGTCGAGATCGGCAAGCAGCTCCTCATCACGCGCGGGGCGCTTACGACCTTCTCCGTAGCGAACGACGTGGCGAAGTATTTCGCCATCATCCCCGCCCTTTTCGCGGGGACGCTCCCGTGGCTCGGCATGATCGATATCATGCACCTCCATTCTCCGACGTCGGCCATTCTGTCCGCGGTCATCTTCAACGCCATTATCATTCCGCTGCTCATCCCGGTGGCGCTCAAAGGCGTCAGGTACATGGCCCTCGGCGCGGACGCGCTCCTGCGGAGGAACCTTGCAAATGGGGCCTGGGCGGCATCGTAGCGCCGTTCATAGGAATAAAACTGATAGACCTGATCATGGTCGGACTGCATTTGGTCTAAAGGGAGGCTATAAAAAATGGCACGCGACATTTCCAGGAGCATCCTGCTCCTTCTCTTCGCGCTGGTTATCTGCTGCCTGCTCTATCCCCTGGTCCTGTGGGCGATAGGACAGGTGGCCTGTCCCTTCGAGGCGAACGGCAGCATGATAAAGGGGCCGGACGGCAAGGTCGTCGGCTCGCGGCATCGCCCAGCCTTTCACGAAAGACGAGTATTTCCAGCCGAGGCCCTCATCACCGTCTTATGACGCTTCCGCCTCCGCCTCGTCGTCGCTGGCGGTCTCCAACTATGCCCTGCGCGACCGCGTCGCCCATACGCTGGGCCCTATAGTTACATACAAAAGCGGTCCCGACGCGGGAAAACCCGCAGGGCCGGACATAGAGGCATGGTTCAGGCAGGACAGGTTCCAGGGCAAGGCAGGCATCGTCGCCCAGTGGGCGGACCTGCACAACGGCTCTGCCCAGGGGTGGGTGAAGGCAGACGCGACCCACGCCGCCTACGTGGACGAATGGGCAAAAAAACACCCGGACCTCGTGGCGAAATGGGCCGGGGATAACCCCGGCACGCCGAAACCGGCAGCGACGGACCTTGCGGTCGTCTTTTTCGAGACGTTTTCTAAAGATAACCCCGGCAAGTTCCCGGTGTCCGTGACCCGTAAGGGGGCAGACGGCAAAGACGCAACTGCCATAGGGCCGGCCGGCGAGGGGAGCGACATGCAGGCGACATTCTTCGACATGTGGCTACAGGAGCACCCCAGGGCAGACCTTAAGGACGTGCCCGGCGACCTCGTTACGGCCTCCGCTTCGGGCCTCGACCCGCACATTACGCTGCAGAACGCGGAGTACCAGCTCGACCGCGTGGCGTCCAAATGGGCGGCAAGACCTGAAGCGCGATCCGGCGGAGGTAAAGAAAGAGGTCTCCGGTGTGCTGCTGGCTGCGGCTGAAAGCCCCTGGTTCGGCCTGGCGGGCGAGAAGTTCATCAATGTGCTCGAAGTCAACCTCGAGCTTCGAAAGAAGTTCGGGGAGCCAAAATAGTTTCTCCTCCCAACCCCGGGGGCCGGGTCTCCCGCCCGGCCCCTCTTATCATCCTGCTACGGCAGGTATGAGGAGACAGCCATGAATGCGACTGCGTCGGAGACATCAATCGGTCAGACGGTCCCTGTCGGTCCGCCTCTCTCGCGCACCGTTCCGGCCGTAGCCTATATCGGCGCGTCCGTCTGTGTAGCCCTCGCCACGCTGATAGGCGAGATAATCATAGGGTATTTCGATATTGCGACGCTCACCCTCCTGTACCTGCTGCCCGTCCTTGCCAGTGCCCTGCGCTGGGGACGGGGGCCTTCGCTCTTCGCTTCTTTCCTTGGGGTGCTGGCCCTGGACTTTTTCTTCGTGCCTCCCCTTTACAGCTTCGCCGTAGCCAATCACAAGGACCTGGCCGCCCTCGCGATCTTCCTGCTGGTCGGGATAGTCACGGGGAGCATGGCGACGAAGGCCCGCAGCGAAGCGGAAAAAACGAGGCAGAGGGAGAAAAGAAACCTCGCCCTTTACAGTCTCAGCCGGCAGATGGCGTCGGAGGCCGACCTGGATAAGCTCGCCGGATCTTTCGCAAGGACGGCGGCGGAAAGCACAGCCGGCAAGGTGTCGATCATCATGCCGGAGAAAGACGGGCGGGGCCTGCGGGAAGTCGCTTCCTATCCGGCCCGCAATTCCGGGCTTGACGAAAAAGAGCATGCAGTCATCCAATGGGTCCTCGGGTGGGGCCGGCCGGCGGGCAGGGGAACGGACACCCTCCGGGACGCGAGCGAGCTGATTTTCCCCGCAAAGGCGGACGGCAAAACTGTAGCCGCCCTGGCCATAGACCTGGACGCAAAAACGGAGGCCCTTCCTCCCGAGCAGGTCCGTCTGATAGAAGCCTTCGCAAACCTGGCCGCTGTCGCCATAATGCGCATAAAGCTGTCGCAGGAGGCCGAGCGGGCGCAATGGCTCGCCGAGTCGGAAAAGCTTCACCGGGCACTGCTCAACTCGATCTCCCACGACCTGCGGACGCCCATCGCCTCGGTCATGGGGGCCGTGACCGGGCTTCTCGATGAAGAAGGCGCATACGACATGCAGACGACGAAGTCGTTCCTTGAGATGATAAGGGACGGCGCCCTGCGGCTGAACCGTTTCGTCGCAAACCTCCTCGACATGGCCCGCCTCGAAAGCGACACTCTCAGGCTCAGGAAGGAATGGCACGACATCCAGGACATCATCGGCGTCTCCCTCAAGGAGATGGCGGAATCCCTGCGGGAGCACGCGATAGCCACGGATATTCCGCCGGACCTTCCACTCGTCGAGGTAGATTTCGGCCTCATCGAGCACGTGATGATAAACCTCCTGGAGAACTCAGTTAAATACTCCCCGCCGGGAAGCGAGATCGGAATAGAAGTGCGGCAGGTCGAACGCGCGCTCCTCGTGACCGTATCCGACATGGGGCAGCCGATCCCGGATGGCGAGCGGGAGCACGTGTTCGACAAGTTCTATCGCCTGGAATACGCGAAGAGCATGGACGGCACGGGGCTCGGACTCTCCATCTGCCGCGGCATAGTCGAGGGCCACGGCGGCATGATATGGCTCGACCGCTCGCCGGGGCCGGGCAACAGGTTCACCTTCTCGCTGCCGTTGCCGGGGCGGGAAGGAAAGTCCGGAGAAGAGGAAGGAGGGGCCCGTGGAATTCGCGCCGCCCGCATACTGGTAGTGGACGACGAGAAGCAGATACGCCGCATCCTGGCTGCGTCGCTGGCGAGCCGGGGCAATGAGGTGGTGGAGGCCGCATCGGGCGGGGAAGCCGTGAGCCGGACGGCCCTTAACCAGCCGGACCTCATCATCCTCGACCTCGGACTGCCCGACATCGACGGGATCGAGGTCATCAGACGGGTCCGTGAATTCACGCAGACCCCGATCATTATCCTGTCGGTGAGGGAGGGCGAGGAAGATAAGATAGAGGCATTGAACGCAGGCGCGGACGACTACGTTACCAAGCCCTTCGCCATGGGGGAGCTGCTTGCGCGCGTCCGGGTAGCCCTGCGCCGCGCCTTCAGGGAAGAGGACGAAGGCGTGATCGTTAACGGGGACATGACAGTGGACCTGGGGCGCCACCTGATAACTGCGCGGGGGCAGAAAGTGAGGCTGTCGGTCACCGAGTACGAGATCCTCAGGTACCTGGCGCTCAACAGGGGGAAAGTGGTGACCCACGGCCAGTTATTGCGCGCCGTACGCGGACACAACCACCAGGAGGACTCCCATTATATAAGGGTCTACATCGCCCAGTTGAGGCACAAGATCGAATCCGACCCCAACCATCCGACCCATATCATAACGGAGTCGGGGGTGGGATACAGGATGGCGAACGGCGATTAATGCGCTGCTTTCGCCCCGGCGGGCCTTATCAGGCGGGGACCGGGCTTATGCCTGCCTTTATCACAGCGATCTCGCCGACCTTATCGGAGAGCTTTTTCCTGAAATCGGAAAGCAGGTCCGTCGCGGCCTTTTGCTTGCCGGACCCCAGGTTGCCCTCGACCATCGCGTAGACCTCTATGTATCTGCCGTCCTGCCAGGCGTAGAACGTGAGACCGGAGACGCTGCGGCTACCCACGAAGGCGGCCTTGAATCCGGTAAGCTCGTTGCGGGAGAGCACTACGGCCCTGAACCTGGAATCGCCGGCGCCTGCAAGCGGCGGCCGCTCTGTCTGCCCAGGCACGAGGCCGGGCGCGGGGCTGCCCGTCTCTGTGTACTCGACATCGAAATCCATCGATTTCGCCGTCTCCGCTATGGCGTTTACGATGTCGTGCGCGGGCGCCTTTATCTCCCAGCTTTCATTGACCGTGTAATCATGGTCTTTCAAAAAAAGGCCGAAGACCGAGCAGCCCGAGGCCGTCAGTGCCGTAAGGGCCAGCAGGGCTATAACACCACCGTAACATCGAGTCTCTTTTCATTCTGTCTTAACTCCTCCCGATGATGTGTGCCTTATGCAGGTCTGTCTTTTTGAAGCGAGCCTTGAAGCGCGATCCATACCAGTTGCCCGCGCGTCTTCGCTCCCGTCTTGTGGAACAGGTATTTGAGCGTCGTCTTTATCGAATCCTCCGATACACCAATCTTAACACCTATTTCCTTGTTAGTCAGCCCCTCGAACACCCCCTGGAGCACCTGGCCCTCCCGTTCGGTAAGGGTCCGCGGCAATACCTGCTGCCCGCCCGCAAGAGCGCGGTCCGCCATCTCCTGGACGACCTTCTGGTCGATCCATATCTCCCCGTTCGCAACGAGCCTGATGGCTTTTGCCAGGGTGCCCGGCGAGCTGGTCTTTAAAATAACACCGGAGGCGCCGAGCTTGAGGGCCGTGGACGATTGCATGGCGTTCATGCCCGCCGTCACCATGAGTATCTTACCCGTGTATCCCGCCTCGCGGGCGGACGTTATGAATTGGTTCCCATGTTCTGCGCCCAGGTCGAAATCGAGCAGGATTATATCCACCTCGAAGGATTTCAAGCGCCTGCAAGCCCTCGGCGGCGGTCCCGCAGGCTGGACGACCACCTCCAGGCCGGGCTCCGAGGCGAGGAGGCGGTTCAGGCCCTCCCGAAAGAGCGGATGATCGTCAACCAGAAGGAGTCGTATGCGGTCCATCTCGTTTCCCCCCTTTGTCAGCCTTCCGGCTCTGAGGCTACGGCAAGGTCGATGATAAAGCAGCACCCGCCCCCGCCCGGCTTCGTACCTGAGGTCGCCTCCGAAAGACCGCACGAAGGCGCGAGAGAGGAACAGCCCCAACCCGGTCGCGTCCGCCCCCTGCTGGAGGGGCTGGAAGAGTTTTTCGATGGAGGGTATGCCCGGCCCCGTGTCGCAAAATTTGATCGACACCTTTTCATGCCCGGCACCCACGGAGACGGTTATTCTTCTCTCGTATCCAACCCTTCGAGGGCGCGGCAGCTATTTTTCGCAAGATTGAGGAGCACGTTAAGGAGGCTGTGGCTGTCGGCCCAGACTGCAGGCAGTGCGTCGGGTACCTCCCAATCGATGGCAGTACCGGACTCCGCGCAGTAAGGCCCAAGGACAATGCGCGCCTCGTCGATAAAAGAGGCCAGATCAACCGTCTCCGCCGTTGCCCCGCTTGCGCTCCTTCGCAGCTCGTCGAGGCGATCCTGTTGAGCGCCTGGACCAGCGAGCCCAACGCTTCGAAATCGGCGCTTCCCCTTGAAGCGCCGCCCCGCTCGAGGTTCTCGTACATGACGGCGATGGCGCTGCAGACGTTTCTCACCTCGTGAAAGACCGCGCCTGACGAGTATGCGCGAGCCGGTCATGAGCTGCTCCAGGCCGTATTCCGCGCGCCCCCGCAGGTCCTCCGACGTGTCCACCACGAGGGCGGCCATGCGCGGGCCGAGGGCGGTCTTGTAAGTGGAAAAGAAGACGGAGGCCATGAATATCTCGCCGTTGTCCCTTTTGCCGGGGCACTGCATCTCAGTGCGGAAGGCCGGCCCTGCTCTGCCGAAGGCACGCGGCCGAGGGCCGGGATGTAGCGGGAGATGTTCCTGCCGAAAAGGTCTTTCCTCCTCGACGCGGAAAAGGTAGCCTGCCGCACCGTTCGCGAGGAGGATCTCTCCGGTTCCCGCCCGTTACGATGATTGCCAGCCGGGCTTGTCTGTATGAGAAATGCGAGTTGCTCCTCCGCCTCGCGCCGCGTGGCCGCCTCCTTTTCGACTTTCAGGCGGTTCTCCACCTCCAGCCTGCGGTTGACAGTCGCCTCGCGGGAGAATAGACCCATTCCCGCAAGGGCGATAAAGAGGAGGATGTCCTGCGGCCCGGCCTCTGCGGGTATGAAAGGGAACGGGTCGAAGGTCTCGGCCAGGAGCGTGCAGCCTAAGGCGATCAGGGCTATCTGCCAGCTCGGAAGGACTGCCCCCACGAGCAGCATGGGGAATACATACAGGAAGCCGAAATATGCGTTGACGGGGTTCTTCCAGTCGACGAGGACGATGATGCCGACAAGGATGGCGGCGGTTGCGAGTATCGTCCTGCGGCTTCCCTGCGACAGGCGCAGAAACAGGTTCATGACTACCGCTCCCGACGGGCCGGCTTTGCCGGCGCGCTTTGCCATTTTCGGCGCACGGCTTCTGCCTATCCGGCGTCTGCCGCGTTCGTTCTATTGCAGATCATGAAGGTCCAGCCGATGTCGGCTCTCCCACCGTTGACCCGCCTGTATGCCGACGCTCCCTTGCCGGTTCTTATGTGACAAAAAACGCACTTAACCCGATAACCGTTAATCCCCTTCCCTTCATGTCGTCCCTGGCGTCGCTCATCTCTCGTCGTGGCTTCGACTCTTCGGCTTCGGCAGGTGGTCGGTGGGGCGCGCCCACCAGACGTAAAATGTGGGCAGCAGGTAGATGCTCATGAAGAGGTCGGCGATCAGCCCGCCAACGATGACTATGGCGAAAGGCCGCTGCGAGTCCGACCCTATGGCGTGCGACATTGCCGCGGGCAAGAAGCCCGAGGGTCGCCACGAGCATCGTCATCATGATGGGCCGCAAGCGGCGCGTCGCCCCTTCGATCGCTGCCTCGACCACCGGATATCCCCTTGCCCGGAGCTGGTTGATGTACTCCACCATCACGACGCCCGTCTGGACGGAGCAGCCGAAAAAGGCCATGAACCCGACCCCCGAGGAGACGCTGAAATGCGTGCCTGTAACGAGGAGCGCGAGAAGTCCCCCTATGCGCGCCACCGCCACGTTGACCATGTGGAGGCAGGCCCATTTGGCCGAGCCGAATGCGCCGTAAATAATCATGAATATGAAGAAGACCGTGACGGGCACGATGATGAGGAGGCGCGCCTTCGGCCCGCTTCTGGCTCTCGTACTCGCCCATCCAGCTTATCGTATATCCCGGCGGCAGCTTCACCTGTTTTTCACCTTTTTCATCGCCTCCTCGACCGTGCTGCCGAGGTCGCGGCCCCTTACGCTGTACTTGACCGCGACGTAGCGCCTGTTCCCTTCGCGGTAGATCTGTCCGGCGCCGTCTTTCGTCTCCACCCTGCAAAGCTGGGCGAGCGAGACCCTTTCGCCAGAGGGGGTGAGGAGGCGGATCTTTTCAAGGGCCTCCCTCGTGTCGCGGTAGGAGGGGAGATAGCGCATGACGAGGTCGTAGCGCTGCTCGCCCTGGAGCACCTGGGTAGGACATTGCCGCCGACTGCCGTCTGGACGGCGTCCTGGACGTCGGCGACGTTGATCTGGTAGCGGGCCGCCTGCGCCCTGTCCACGACGAAATTCAGGTTAGGCTGGCCCACCACGCGGAACAGGCCGAGGTCTTTGATCCCTGATATGGCGCATGATGTTGACGATCTCCTGCCCTTTCCCTCCAGACCCGCAGGTCGTCGCCGTAGATCTTCGTTGCGAGCTGCCCCTTGACGCCGCTCATCGCCTCTTCCATGTTGTCCTGAATGGGCTGGGAAAAGTTCCAGAGGACGCCGGGTATTTTATGCAATTCGCGGCTCATTGCGGCGATCAGCTTCTCCTTGTCCTGGTGGAAGACGGGGCGCCACTCCTTCTTCGGCTTCAGGTTTACGCAGTATTCGGTGTTGTAAAACCCCGCGAAGTCCTGCCCTGCGTCGTCGCGGCCGGCCTGGCTGGTCACCTGCGTCGCCTCGGGAAAGCGGCGAGGGCTATTCTGGTCCTGTTCGCCACCTGGATCGATTCGCTGGGGCCCGTGCTTGGGGCAAGCGTGCCTCGGACCCAGATCGCGCCCTCGTCTAAATGGGGGAGGAACTCTGAGCCGATGACCCCGCTCTCCACCAGGTAAACGGTGCCGCAAAGGGTGAGCACCGCAACGCCGATCATTACCTTGCGGTGATGGATCGACCACGTTAGGGACGACCGGTAGAGCTTCGTGAGGAGGGAAACTACAGGGTTTCGCCACTCCGGCGTCTCCTTGCGGAAGAGGAAGCTCAAGAGTATCGGGGCGAGGGTTACGGAGAATATCATCGCGCCCAGAAGCGCGAAGCCGACGGTCAGGGCCATCGGCCTGAATAGGCGCCCCTCGACGCTCTGTAGCGTATAGATGGGGAGGTAGGCGGTGATGATGATGAGGATCGCGTAAAAGACGGGCCTCTGTACCTCGTGCGCCGCGGCCCTGATCCTGTCCGGCAGCGGGACGCCGGGGTCCTTGTGGCCGATGTGGCGGACGATGTTCTCCACCATCACGACCGCGCCGTCTACGACCATGCCGAAATCGAGTGCGCCCAGGGAAAGGAGGTTCGCCGGTATCCCCCTTAAGTGGAGGCAGCTTGCGGCGAAAAAGAGGGCAAACGGGATGGTAAGCGCTACGACTATCGCCCCCCTTATGCTCCCCAGGAACAGGAGCAGCACTATCGTGACGAAGATGAAGCCTTCCGTCAGGTTATGGAGGACTGTATGGGTCGTGTAACGCACGAGGTCTCCACGGTCGTTGAAGGGGACGATCTTTACGCCGGGCGGAAGGATGCCGTTATTCAGCTCCTGCGCCTTCTTCTCGACGCCCTTGATCGTTTCGTCGAAAGGCGCGCCTTTGCGCATGAGCACGATGCCGGAGGCGACGTCGTCGTTGTCGATAATTTTGCCGTCCGCCCGGTGGATCGACCTGCCGAACTGGCCGAGCCTGATCTTGGGCCCCTGCGCGACGACGGCGATGTCCTTGACCCGCACGGGCGTGCCGTTCTTCGCCGTGATGACCGTATCCTCGATGTCCTGCACGCTGCGCACGAGACCGACGACGCGCACGTTGATCTGCTGCATGCCTGCCTCGATGAAGCTGCCGCCGGCGTTCACGTTGTTGTTGGTGAGCTGCTGCTCCACCTGGCCGATGGAGAGGCCGTAGGAGACGAGCTTGTCGGGGTCCACCCGCACCTGGTACTCGCGCGTCGGCGCGCCGAAGGGCGCCACGTCCACCACGTTCGGCACGGACTTGAACTGCTTCACGAGCGTCCAGTCCATGATTGTCTTCAGCTCCATTGCGTCGTATGCGGGGTTGGTGCTCCTTAGAGTGAAGAAGTAGATTTGCCCGACGGGGCTGAAGTCGGGGCCGATGGCGGCTGTAGGTTCGGAAGGCAGCGTCACCATGGAGATGCGCTCAAGGACCCTCTGCCGGTTCTGGAAATTGTCCGAGTTGTCCTCGAACGTTATGATGACGACCGACAACCCGGCGATCGACACAGACCTGAGGTACGTGCGGTACGGTATGCCGTTCATGGTGTTTTCAAGGGGGATGGTTACCTGCTGCTCCACCTCTTCGGCGGCCCTGCCGGGCCATTGCGTGATGATCCAGGCGTAGTTGTTGGCCACGTCCGGATAGGCCTCGATGGATTAAGTGCTGGAACTGGACAACCCCTATACCGAACAGGAAGACGCCGAAAGCGAGCATGAACCATCTATGGCTCAAGGCGAAATCGACAACCGCTCGAATCATCTAAAATTTCCTCCTCCTGCCTTTCGTGGCCGGGTTGTTTGCAGCGAAGTATGCGCCCTGCCGCCCCGTGCGGAATGACCCGTTTGCATTTAAAAAAGACGGCCCCCTTTTCGGGAGGCCGTGCCCGGCTGCGCCGCTGGAGCGTAAATCTTTGCGATATAAGAATTTAAAGAAGCGCAGTACGGGAATAAAGATATCTTTAGTGTAAAAAGCCTGTTTTTAGTGATCCCGTTCGTTGCCACTTTCGAGTCCCCGTACGGTGGGCCGGTTCTTTAGGCCCGGCCGTTCCTTGTCTTTTGTTCCCCTCCGGCCTACAATTAAAAGAAAAGCCGGAGGTCTCTCATGCGATATCGGACTGGAGCGGTCGTCGTTGTGGCAGCGGCGTTCCTGGCGGGGACGGCGCCTGGGGCGAGCGGCCAGATGCTCGGGACGGACCAGGAGAAGACGAGCTACGCGGTGGGCGTGCAGATGGGCCGGGACATGAAGAGGTTCAAGGTGAGCCTCAATCCCGACGACGTTGCGAAGGGTTTTAAAGACGCATACCAGGGGAACAAGCTCCTTTTGAGCGAGCAGGAGATAGCGCAGATGTCGGCCAATGCGCAAAAGCAGATGGCCGCGAAAAGCGCCGAGGTGATGAAGGAGGATGCCCGGAAGAACCTTGAGGACGGGCAGGCATTCCTTGCCAAAAACAGGACGGCCCCCGGCGTCAGGACGCTCTCCGACGGCCTGCAATACAAGGTGCTCACGGCGGGCACGGGGCGGATGCCCCGGCCTACGGACAGGGTGGTCGTCAATTACAAGGGCACCTTCATCGACGGGACCGAGTTCGACAGCTCGTACCGCAGGGGGCAGCCCCTCACGGTACCAGTCAACGGCGTGATAAGGGGATGGTCCGAAGCGCTACAGCTTATGCCCGTCGGCTCCAAGTGGCAAATATTCGTGCCGCCGCAGCTAGCGTACGGGCCGCAGGGCGCCCCGCCCGCCATAGGCCCCAACGAAACGTTGATTTTCGAGATAAACCTGATGGGGATACAATAAATGCCTCTTCCTTTTTATGAAGGGGTGGCTCCGCGAGCTTCGCTCGTGGAGGGGGCGACGCGAGCCCCAATAATTGTGATAAACCTGATGGGGATACAATAAATGCCTCTTCCTTTTTATGAAGGGGTGGCTCCGCGAGCTTCGCTCGTGGAGGGGGCGACGCGAGCCCCAGTAATTGTGATAAACCTGATGGGGATACAATAAATGCCTCTTCCTTTTTATGAAGGGGTGGCTCCGCGAGCTTCGCTCGTGGAGGGGGCGACGCGAGCCCCAATGATTGTGATAAACCTGATGGGGATACAATAGGAGAGAAGGGGACGGACGGACAAGGAGGTGATTTGCGGCCCCGGCGCTTCGGGCTTAAATTGTGTAGGTAAGGAGGGCGAAAGATGAAGAAGGCGGTCCTCATCCTTGTCATAGGCATTCTGCTTTGTACGGGCCTCCCATCGGTCGCCCTATCCCAACACGGTGGCGGAGGCGGCGGAGGCGGCGGCCATGGCGGCGGCGGTGGTGGCGGCGGTTATCACGGCGGCGGCGGTGGTTATCACGGTGGAGGCGGCTACCACGGAGGCGGCTGGCATGGCGGCTACCACGGTTATTATGGCGGCTGGCACGGGGGTTTTTATTACCGCCCGTGGGGCTGGTGGGGTTGGGGCGGCTGGCCGGGGTGGGGCTATCCATACGGCTATCCGTATGCCTATCCTTACTCCAATCCCTATACCTATCCGTACCCATACTCATATCCCGATTATTCGGCTTCTGCCGCTATACCCGCTCCCAGCGCGCCGCAGCCGTCGTACTGGTATTACTGCAGGGAGGCAAACGCCTATTACCCGTACGTTTCTACGTGCCCCGGCGGGTGGGTGCCCGTAAGTCCGTCGCCGCCCCAGGGCGCGGGCGGGCAGCCGCAGCCAGGCCCGTATGCGCAGCCGGCACAGCCTACGCCGGTTCCCCCGGGACAGATCGGGCCGGCCCAATAAGGCAGCCTACTGGAGCATGCTTACTGACAATACTATGAGGACGAAAAGCGTCACGATGAGGTACGTGACGTTTTTGCGGGAGGCGAAGAAGACGACCGACAGCACGGCCCGCATGTAAGGCGTGAGGATAAGTATCGCCATGCCCAGGGCCATCAATTTTACGGCGCTTTCGCTGCGCCCTGAGGGTCCGCGAAAGAGGCGCGCCAGGAAGTCGAAAAAGTCGTGCGCGTAAAGGACGAGCCGCCCGTCGTAAGAGATAGCGACAGTGCCGAAGGTTCGGTAATAGAGGAGAAGGCCGACTGCCTCCAGAAGCAGGCTCGCGATGACGCCGATGATGAGGACGTAGCTTATCATCGCTTCGAGGTGCGCGAGGCCCGCCTTCTCGTCGTTTATCCCGCGTCTTTGTTTGCGGCTCATAATGAAGCGAACCCCTTGTAGAGCATCTGCGCAATCAGCATGACGACCACCGCGACAAAAAGCCACCGGAGCAGGCGGTCGGGCAGCCTGTTGAGCACCCGCCCTCCCACGATTGCGCCGAGCGTCGTGCCTATAGCCATGGGCGCGGCCAGCGTCAGGTTGAGCAGCCCGCTCTTGAGGTAGACGCTCGTGCCCGCCAGGGCGGTCATCCCGATAATGAAGTTGCTCGTCGCGCTCGCCACCTTCGACGGCAGCCTCAGCACGTTCTCCTGCACAGTCACCTTGAATGCCCCGGCGCCGATGCCGAGCATGCCTGCCGCAAGCCCCGCGATGCCCATGCCGAGGCCGCCGAGGAGCGGATGGACGGCCCGGTAATGGACCCTCCTGCGCCTTGCAGCGTCGTAGTAGCCGCCTTTAAGGTCGAGCTTGCGGGAAAGCCAGGAATAGCTGCGCGGCCGGGCGGGAAGCAGCACTTGCGGCTGCGTGCGTCTCGAATCTGAGGAACGACGTCATGAGGAAGAGGGCGAAAAAGAAATAAAGGAGGACGGGGGCGATCAGGGTGGTGATCGTAGCGCCGATGATTGCGCCCACGCTCGTATACATCTCGAGGTACATGGCGATCTTGACGTTGGCTATCTCTTCTTTGACGTAGGCGGAGGCTGAGCCGCTGGAGGTGGCGATGATGCTGACCATGCCGGAGGCGATGGCCTCTTTGACGGGGACGCCGAAGAAGACCATGACGGGGACGAGGATGCTCGCTCCGCCCAGGCCGGTGAGGCTGCCGAGAAGGCCGACGGGCAGCGAGATGAGCAGCAGCGACAGCATGTCGAATGTCATATCGACAATATAATGCGCCATGGTTCGACACGCCTCAACTTGTGGATTCCCTGCAGCTTGCTGCAGGGAGACCTTTTTCCGCTTCGCTCCGCCGGTAATTATTGGGGTTCAGCACCCCCTCCACGGGCAAAGCCCGCACCCGCTACGTCGGGCGGGTGCCCCGGCCTCCCCGCTCAGGCTCGCTCGCTCGTTGTCCTTAATACCCTGCTGCTTGCAGCAGGGTATTTATTCGTAAAACGCTTGAATACGCTTGACAGGGAGTGGGCGGGCGTTTAGGATAGCGGTGTGTTGGAGAGGCCGGAATCGCCCGGGGTGGGCGACATATTTCTTTCATTCCTGCGCCTGGGCCTTACTGCCTTCGGCGGGCCTGCGATGGTCGCCTATATAGGCGAGCTGGCGGTCAAGCGGAAAGGATGGCTCGACGAGGAGACATTCGAAGAGGGCGTGGCCCTCGCCCAGGCGGTCCCCGGCGCGACTGCCATGCAGACTGCTGCATACACGGGCCTGCGGGCGGCCGGCATACCGGGCGCGCTTGCGTCCTATCAGGTTTCGGCCTGCCCGCCTTCTGCCTCATGCTTGTCCTGTCCGTGGCTTACGGCGCTATGAGCGGCCTGCCGCAGGCTGCGTCCCTCTTTTCGGGATTGCAGGTGGTCGTCGTCGCCCTCGTCGCCAACGCGACGTACACATTCGGCAGAACATCGCTGAAAAGCCGGGCGCAAGTGCTCCTTGCCGCTGCCTCGGCGGTTGCCTTCCGGCTGGGCGTGAGCCCATTTTTGGTCATTGCGGGCGCGGCGCTCGCGGGCATTCTGATTGTGCGCGCGGGAGGCCGGTCGCATCCCGCAGCCGGCCGTGACATTCATATTTCACCGGCAGCCCTTATTGCCTGCCCGGCCGCTGCCGCACTCGCCCTCCTTGCCTGTTATCTTTTCCTTCCGCGCCTTTTCGATCTGGCCCTGCTGATGATCAAGGTGGACCTCTTCGCCTTCGGCGGGGGCTTCGCGGCCCTGCCGCTCATGCTGCAGCAGGTCGTTCATGTGAAGGGATGGATGGACGCCGCCACGTTTATGGACGGCATAGCCCTCGGTCAGGTCACGCCGGGGCCGATAGTGATCACTGCCGCGTTCGTCGGGTACGTCGTGCACGGCATTGCCGGCGCCGCAGTCGCGGCAGCCGCGATATTCACGCCGTCTTTCCTGATGGTAGTCATCTGCGCCCCGTTCTTCGACAGGCTGAGCCGATCGCCCATTTTCGCAAAGGCGACGCAAGGCATACTGCCTCCTTCGTCGGCCTGCTGCTATTCGTAACAATCACATTCGCAATCGCAGTCCCCTGGACCCCATCCGTGTACTGATGGCACTGGCCGCCCTGGCAGCCCTTCTCCTCAAGGCAGACGTCCTATACATCGTACTACCCGCAGCAGGACTATCGCTACTGCTGTTTTAGATGCTACCCCTCACCCCCAAAGGGGAGAGGGAGAAAAAAGGGCAGCCCGCTCTTACCGCCCAAGGCACCCCTCACCCT
>CAWFRA010000032.1:0-150346 GCA_963818095.1 uncultured delta proteobacterium | reverse complement strand
GCCAAAAAAGATTAGTGGTTATGATAGATAATGGGAAATTCGCCAGTACCTCTGAATCATAACGGTAATAACGTGTCCTATGCCTTCGCGCCGGTGACGCACTATGCCGATATGGTGGCGATACAAGCCTTCGTCGACCGCTTTTCTAGAACCATCGCTGATGACGATCAGTCAGACTGGCATGGCTGCGAATGCGCTTACCATACGGCGAACGTCACCTTGGTTCCTCTGACCGCTTATTCGCCCGAACCGAACCCAGTCGAGCGCGTCTGGCTCTATCTCAAGCAACGGCTCCTCTCGCGCCGAGCTGCTCGAAGGTTACAATGCTATCGTTGACGCCACCTCCAACGCCTGGAACAGGCTCGGGGCAGAGACCGGGCGGATAAAGTCGCTATGCTCCTATCCCTGGATTCCAGCGGTCAATGTTCTGGCTCGGTGGTATTATCGCCCGCATTGAGGGTCTATCGGCCAGGCCGCAGCCGATTTTGCTCCTAGGCTATGCCTTGACAAATCCGGGCGCAGTGCACGGGCGTAAGACAAGCTTGATCCAACAAGTCTTTCATATAGTGCCAACAGCTTTTCTGCCTGGGTTGCCCAGTTGTATTTTTGCTTCACGGCCACCTGTCCATTCCGGCCCATTTCCTCGGCCCGCTCCCGATTGGTTGCCAGCATATCCATTGCGTCAGCGATGGCCTGAACAATGGTCGGGTCAACGCAAATACCGCAGTCGGCTCCACCAATGATTTCGCGCCACAAAGGGAAATTTGAGGCGATCACGGGCAGCCCAGCGCTCATATACTCGAACATCTTTATTGGCAGTGACTCGACATGATTGGGGGTCTCGTGAAGCGTAACCAAACCGGCTAAAAACTCTGCGAAAAAGTTCAGCAATTTGTCCGCGATCCAGCCAGCCAAGAAAAATAGACTTGCTCGCTTCTGGCAACGCCATGATTTCCTGTTCGAATGAACTGCTTGTAAATCTACCACCATATTTCAACTGTACCCCAGTGCACGACGAAGCGGCCGCCTTCACGATTTCTCGAATGCCCCGTACGTCACTCAAGTCGCCGACGTAGCAAACCGTATTGGAGTTTTTATTGTTAGCGCTTTTGACACTCATCAGTTCATCAATGATTGGATAGTTGGCGACGACAGCAGTCTCTGCTCCATATTCGGCAAAGGTTTCTGCGATCGAGGGGGTTGCACAAACAACGGCATCAAGACGCCTGCTGGCGCGCGAATTCGAAGGAGCTGTAGAGTAAGGAAACTGCCGATCGCCCAAACTTTGGGATATAGGGTTTCGCCTTGATTTGCTTGGTGACATCCTCGTGGGCGTCAAAAACTACTTTGCGTCCCAGCTGTCTAAGCGCGAGCCCAACCGGCAGTAATTCCGGATCGTGAAAATGGAAGACTTCAGCATCCAGCTCCCGCGCTGCTTGGTATATGCGGCGCGTAGTGCTAACAATGCGCCCGAAACGCGTAGTGGACTTGCCGACATCGCGTATCGAAACGCCGTCGGCAACGGCATCCCCCTTTCCGTCAGCGACTATCAGCGTCACCCGGTAGCCAGCTTTCGCCAGCGACGTACATTCCTTATAGAAGATACGCGTGTCATTTCGCCGGTGAACGGAGGTAAGATGGGCGATGGGGATGGGCGTTATCATTTAGCAGTTTCTCGATCGAGGATGAAACATTGAGTTAAGATGGACACCGCTCGCGGACCTGGGAGGCGTTCGGCTGGGGCAAAACTATTGGCAAGCCGCCAAGACCATGCTACCGGGCGTAGACCGCATCAATAACGCGCTCAGGCCAACCCTATAGCAGTTATAATGGGCTTTACCGGTTCCGGGCGCGAAAAAGGTCACATCGTTTCGCCGCTGCCGCGCCCATTCCTGATGACGATCACAATCGCGTTTACCCCGGGACGATTATCGGCGCGCGGCACGAGTGTAAGAGAGAAAGGTAGGGCTCAGTGCGCTCAGCCGCGCCCGCTGAGCCAGAAAAACTCGGTCATGGAAGCTCCTCCTGCCAAGCCCGAGAATTCTAATTTGCGGCCTGCGGGTATTCCTCGTATTTTCCTGAGCCTAGCGAGTCGGATCCACATTCTCCCGCCCGCGGATGCGTGTGCGCCACTTGAAATCCTTCTACAACTCTTGTGACATTGTCCAGAGTATTAACCACAACATTGGCTCTCCAATTGCGCGGATGAGTTAAAAGGCAAATTCTCTTTTTAGAACTCAAAGCGTCGAATGGAGACCCCCTGAGGTAGGAGTACTTTCCAAGCGGACCATCAGAAAGATATGCGTCAAAAGATGACAACACAATGTCGTCATACGCCTCACATTCGATCAAGAGCCGCTCTCGAAGCTCTCTATCCTGCAAAATCAGCCAGTTGGGCGCCCCAATCGCTCGATTTACGAAATCGCCATGAGAGGCGACTGTCCTTATCTTAAATCCAAGGTGCCTTTCGAGACTAAGAAAATTCTTCTCAAATTCATCGCGAATACGTGCTATATGTTCAAGCACATCGGGTTTGGAATTGAGCCCAAAACGTTTTGAATAAGTCGCAATCTCTTCGTAATGATATCCCACCTCACTACCGAATTCGTGTATTTCGGACATCAAACGCATATCGAGCGTGTTCAGCCGAAAATAGTAGGATGACTTCACGCCAAACTGTTTTTCCAGTTTGAAAAGGAGCCCAGCGGCGGCGCTGTCCGTATCAACATCGTGCCTATGAACAAAGACTTTGTCATTTAATTCCGGGCTCTGCCGAGATACTACCGAATAAAGCTCATGTACCGTGTAGTGCCTGAAACCAGCGTCAAGGGCTTGCTTCAGTAATCTTCCGTATTCTTCAAATCGAGAAGGAGCAAAATAATCTGCATAAATTCTTTCTTTCAGTTTCATGCCATCTCCTCCTTCTCAAGTACGAATACGTCTTGCACGCCGAAAAAGCGTCCAAACAACTTCTCAGCAGCCACTGATAATCCATACTTATACAAATTTGCAGGTAAAACCTGTTGTCTTGATATCATCCTTTCTTTAAATCCATACAACATGTATATCTCTTTGTGATCGCTGGGGTAACAATATCTCTTCGGATCCATGTATCTCGGTCCAATATATACAAACATTCCGCCAGGAGAGAGGGCCTCGTAGATAGACCAGTAAGCCCGCTCCACAATTTTCATGTCGGCTGTGATCAAGGGAGACGCGCCCTGACTAAATATAACGTCCCAAGTGATACCTTCTGAAGAGGATGCAATATCTAAAATATCTACGAGTTTGGCTTGTATACCATCTTTACGCATGTAGTCTATAAAAGAAGGCTCTACATCCGATGCCGTTACGTACTTATAGCCTTCAGATTTCAGAAGGGCTGATAGCTGCCCAGCGCCGGCGCCGATCTCAAGTATTTTCGCATTTTTGGGAAACCATCTTAGCAGAGGTATGAATAGCCGCTTGTCTTTCTCATGGTGCCGTTTGGCTATGTCTATCCAATCACGCCAATTTTGGCTGTAGTCGACCTTCCAGATCGCTTCCATGTTGCTTATCTCTTTTGTGCGACGACAAGGAGAAAGAACATCTTGGCTAGGTAGCATTAAAATTACTCCATACAGGAAGGTGATTACTGGAGAATAAGGCCTATATAAACTGAACCGATTCAGCTGAAGTGCGCTCAAAGGCGACGGCACGTTGCTACGCTAAAAGCCTTTTCCCCGGCGTGCAAACTCATGCGATGCCCCGATGTCACCTATGTACAATAGTGCCCTACCAACAACAAGCCAGACAAGATAGGCCTCATAACTGACTCCACCGAAGATCGCTGCCAGCGCCGCGCCCCCCTCGATAGCGAGGCGAAGGCTCTGCCACAAGACCATATAAGCGCGAGCCCCTACAATTATGGCCGTGTTATCGAGTGCGCTCGTCCAGAAGCCGACGCCCGCGCTGATCAGCAGCACCGACATCGTGAACGCGGCCTTCTCCCAGCCGCTGCCAAAGATCAGTCCCATGTTGGGCGGGAGGACGAGATAGGCCGTTGAATAGCCAACAACCGACAAGGCGAATGTTAACACGGCCACATTTCGGAAGAGGCTAATAAATGGTTTTCCCTCACGATGTGCTTTGGCGGCGCGCTGACGGTAAACGTTACCAATCGCGTTCGAGATGAGTGTGGATGGCGCAAACACGACGCGCTCGGTGAGCGCATAAAAACCAGCTTCGATAGGACCATAGACGGATGCAATGACCAGAATTGGCAATCGAAAATGGGTCGCAAAAACAAATTGCGACAAAGCAGCCGCCCGGATCATTCCCGCATTCGCATTGACTGTGGATCTTATTTTCCGCCAAGAGGGCGTGCTAAGGAGCCGAAGCTCGCGTTGACTGAAGCCCAGCAAGAGAAATACCACGAAAGCGAAGAGCCCCAACGCCTGACCCATAGTGAGGAGGAAGCCAGGTATCTGAACAAGCCCTGTGATTCCAATCACGACCGGAACGCCAACCATAATAACCGCCCGGGAAATCTCAGCGCGGCCAATGGCAGCGAACCGGGCCTGTCGGACGGACCAACTGCGCACACCCGAATAGAGCGCGAACGCAATGATCAACATGGGCAACATCAGCAAGACAGCCGCTCCACCTTTCGGTATCGACAACAATCGTGCCAAATGGTCACCGAAAAACAGTATTCCCAAAAGAACGGGGACGGCTACGGCAATAGATAGTGCGATCATAAATTGCACGAGCCGTAAGGCTTCTGATGGACGATGCGTCGCGGGAATGAGGCTGTCCAGCCGCAATCCTCCAAATGCAGCTACAAACATCGCCGCTGCGAAGAGGGATGAGAAAATACCGAAGTCGTCCGCTGAAAATATGCGCGTCAATATTGGCGCAGCTGCCAAGCCGATCAACTGGCCGAAAAACGTCCCCGTCACCAAATGCCTGGCATCGGCAAAGAAACGTGAAGCCAATATGTCGACTCCATGTGTCTTGAGTTTTCGAATTGTTCCGATTGGTTTGCCTGCTATCGCAATCATCGGTGTCTTATCAAATTCGGCGCCGGCTTACCTGCGACGCTCGTCCCCCAATCACCGAACAAGACCGACTTCTCCGCCGGCGAGGAAGATACACAAACAATTCTGTTTCCGTCCGACACGAACGCCCGATTGCTGCACCGCGACTTATCTGATCCAGCGCAACTACCAAAATCGCGTTCGCTTCCTTCGGATCCTGAAGCCTGACGCCGCCTTCATCGGCTAGCAGGTCACATTCCTCAAATGCCGGGCGTGGGATGAGTCCTGCTGACACTGTGACTGATGGGCGGTGGAAGCTCAGTTGGCGTAATATCACCCCATTATTCTCCGTTTCCTGTTCACCCATTCTGAACAACTTCCAAAAATCGCTTTGCCAGAGTCGGATAAACTTGGTTCGCCAATACGTAGTGTCTCCCCTTGCTTCCCATCGCTTTTCGTTCCTCAAGCGTCAAATCAGCAATGTCCAAAACCGCCTTTCGCAGCGCCTTGGGATCGCTGGGGAGTACGGAATGACCGCAGCCCGTCTCAGTAACTGGATCATTGCCGGCTTCAACCGAATGAACAACCGGTTTACCTGCCATCATATAATCAAATATCTTATTAGCCGAGATTCCAAAGCGATAAAGCGGATTTTTGTGCCAGCCTATAAACGCGATATCGATCGCGTCAAGGAAACTCGGAATGGATTTCTTCGGGATGGCCGGCAACATTGTTACATTCTTAATTTGTTCGACCTTCACTCGTCGAAGCAGTCTCTCGCGTTCAGGCCCCTTTCCAACCAGCACAACAGAAACCTCCTTTTGCATTAGCTTCGAAGCGTCCAGCAAGGCATCCAAAGCATTGGAAAGGCCGTGCCCACCGACATATCCGAGTATGGGTAGGCGATTTTCTTTGATTCCGGCCAGAACGGAGGCCACGTGATCCGGGATAGGCTCAGGAGCTTCCCATTCGCCGGGATCGATGCCGTTGGGGATGTGAAAGAATTTCTCCGCCCGCATGCCGCGAGAGATTAAATAGTCCTTCGTCTTTGGTAGGATCGATATTACAAAATCTGCGTGACGACAATAATAGTCTTCGGCCTGCTGAAGCCACATGATAAACGGATGCCATTTCGACATTCCACCCAATTCCATTGGCGACAGCGGCCACAAATCGTGAAGCTCGAACACCAGCTTGGCATTCGCCCGCTTCGAAATCCGATGAGCCGATTTGATATCAATTGGATAAGTGCTGGAAGCGATGACGACGTCCGGATTGAATTCCGATGCCAAGTGTTCGGAATCCTGCTTTAAAGCCCTTAAGAAGCCGGCCATGTTCAACACACGTCGAGCACTATTGCCTTGGTAGGATGGCGTCGCGTACCAGCGGTAGCTGATGCCGTCGATCTCCTCATCCATGGTCTTGCTGCCTTGTAAGTCGGGCTGTTGGCTGCGCAGATGGGAATAAGAAGCTGCAACAATCTGTACCTTATGGCCCTTGGCAACCCACTCCCTTGCCAAATAGTACGCTCGAAACTCCATTCCATGCCTGGGCGACCCGGCATAATGGTTGATTAGCAGGATATTCATTCAATCCCTCCTACTCTACTTTGTGGCAGGTCGCAAAAAAGCCCTCGGCTGACACGGGCACGAATATCGTTCCTCGCTATAGCGAATGAGTTATGCAGAGCGCAGTCTTTGTTCAGCTACGTAGATCTAGAGGAATGATCCGGCTTGGGTTCCGACTGTCTTCACCAAGAACGCCCGTTCCAGTTCACCCTCACGGTCGCCGCTTACAATCCCACCCGCCTGCCGAAACAGCTGCCGGCGTAGCGAACATCGGGAATGGCCGCAGAAACTACGGGCCAAAACGCCCAGCAAGACCTCTCCCGGAACACCTACCTCACTTTTTCAGCGACCTGCTACAGACGAAAATGGAATCAGGATTCCGCTTCAGCATTCTGGTTCGTAACTACGATTTACCCTAAAACCAGGAACTGGTTCTATAGATGCCGGGGGTCTACTGGAGGCCAACTTAACGCCTCCAGCTGGGTAATTCAACGCCGCTTTCAGTTCGTCGGGAGGCTCGGGCAGGCCTCGGAACATGGTCCAGACAATCCCGGAATTTGGAGAAATGACGACCCAAGCTGTCACGAAGATCACGACTAAATAGATGCGAAGTGACTGGTTATCGATATACCAAGCTTCTACCTCACCCTTGTAAGGTGCGATGACCTGATCGTATAAGTTGATGGAGTTCGTCTGATCGCCCAGAATATGCTGTTCATCCCGGAATATAATCGAACCGATGCCTGACAGGCCCGGTTTGACCCGTTTTATCAGTTCCTGCTGGTTCACGGTGAAGGCGTCAAAACAGCGAGGTGTCTGGGGACGCGGTCCCACGACGCTCATCTGCCCAAAAAAGATGTTCAGCAATTGCGGTAGTTCGTTGATTTTGGTTTTTCGCAAAATCTTTCCCATCGGCAGTACGCGCGGGTCGTCCCTCAAAGTGATGGTGCCTGTGCCGATATTCGGGCTGTCCCTCAGCATGGTGGCGAACTTATACAGCTTGAAAGTTTTTCCGCCTTTTCCGACCCGCTTCTGCAAATAAAACACCTCGCCTTCGCCCGTCACTCTTAGAATGATCATCAAAGGCAGTAGAAGCGGCGCAAACAATATCAACGCCAAGCCGGAAAACAAAATGTCGAAAAACCTCTGCATTGTTAGAGTTCCTCCCAGCTTGTGTTGTTCAATCACAGCGTGTTCCGAAGCTGAGACCCTGTGCATAAATTGAAAAAGTTGCGGTCGGGTCCAGTTCTTCACGCAGCGGTTATTTCAGTTGATTTCGCCTTAACCATCTGAAAGGTCTTCGTGGCGTCTCATCGGCGGATGCTTTTTCAGGTTCGTGGGCTCACTAAAACGACGCCTTGAACTGCGGCCCCTGATAGTGTCCCTCGAGTAGATTTTAAGAAGATAGGTGTAGACCTCGAACAGCGCCCCGATAACTCGAACGACGCCATCGCAGTCTATAGTGTCGGCGGCCCAAATGGCCGAGTACATCAGCAGAATGCCCTGCACATAAAGGGCAACCAGGTATTCAGAAAGAGCCCGCCACGCACGTCGGGGCGCGCCACGAAAGGAAAAGCCATCAGCATTTTCAAGGTGCCTTCAGGCGGACACCTACATTTTCTGGTCGAGATATTTGCCTGTTTCCTTGTGAGCGAAATCGGGCAGCATGTCGAAAAACAAATGAACGATGTCATCTTTGCACCAAGTCGGCTTAGCGCGTACCGCGCCAATGCCGCTCGCAAAGTGTTTCAGAAGTGCTGTGTCAAAGTCAGGTTTGTTTCGAATAACACCCATGGTTTCAAAGCGCGTCATATCGAGGTCTTCCTCGTCGGTATAGAATTCCTCAAAATCCTTTTCGCCCGTGGTGTCGCTGTCGAAGAAATAGCACGGCCACTTCTTCTGACTAATGAGTTCCTCGGCCCGGCCACGCGCCTCGTCCTCGCTGCCGCATTCGTAAGAATCATATCCGAGGCGCTGCAAATAACGCACGATGATTTCGGGAAAGCTGATGAGATTCAGTTTCTCTTGGAGCTTGGGGAAGAAGATCTCACTGTTGTTGCCCATCAAACATGATAGAAGACATAATTCGCCCGATTCCTGCTGGGTCACGAAATAACGGCGAACGTCTTTGGGGGCGGACACGGGTTGCCTCTTGGCAAACCGCTGGTTCAAGCCATGAAGCAGCCAGCCATCGGAAAAGGCGACATTCGCGAACCGCGCCATGGAGACTGGGTTGGGTCAGGCTCTCGCGCATCAGGAACATCTCCATGATCCGCTTGCTCGCTCCCATCATATTGACCGGATTGGCCGCCTTATCGGTCGATACACAGAAATATTTCTTGGCTCCGCCTCCTCTGCCATCGCCAGCGTCTTCAGCGGTATTGAAGATATTGACGTCGACCATGCGCATGAGGGTAAAGGGATCTTTCTCGCTTCTCACATGCTTCAGAGCCGATAGATTGAGCACGTAGTCGTATCCGGACCTTCTGCATCGACGAGGGCTTCGTAACTCGCGGCTGCCGCATCGACGGCGAATGTCGCGAAAATCGCCGTCGATATAGCCGAGCGTGCTGCGGATATCGCGAACCAGTTCGACCATGTTGTTTTCGCTGATATCAACGACATGGAGCGCCGCCGGTCGGCGCTTGAAGATCTCACGCGCCACGGCCTGGCCGATCGAACCGGCACCCCCGATCACCAGGAAGCGCGCCTTGTGAATCTCTGCCTTCAGCGTTTCGTTGAGTTGGGCAAGATCTTCTTCGAATAGCGGCGAATTGCGGCCGATGAGGCTCAATATGTTCATTTGCTATCAATTAACCTTCATTGTTGCTACTTCAGCACTCCAACTTTGCCAAAGCCCCTTCCGGAACCGAAGAGGGAATGTTGACAATCCGGTCCTGCAGCCACCAGGAATTTTCAAGCCCGTCATTCAAGCAACTCTTATACATGTCCAGTGTGGTCATAAGCTGCCAAATAGGGCGGGTCATGACTCCACTCTCATTAGTCATCATCAGTAATTCATCCCGGGCCGCTCTCGAAGGAACGCATATCGCGTTAAGCCAGAAATTCGGTGTTGTCCCTTTGCGTGCAGAAACAAAAGCGAAATCACTGTTAGCAAGGAATTGATCATATCTGCCGGCTATGTTTCGCTTGATGGTGAGCATACTTCGGAGCTGCTCCATTTGGGCAACGCCGAGCGCCGCATTCAGATTTGGCAGGCGGTAATTGTAACCCCGTTCATCATGCATAAATAGATAAGGATGCGGAATCTTCGCTGTTGTCGTGAGATGTTTGGCTCGTCTCGCCAGTTCCTCGTCATCCGTAACAATCATCCCGCCGCCGCCCGTCGTGATGATCTTATTTCCATTAAAGGAAAAGACCCCCATAAGGCCGAAAGTGCCCGTATGCTTGTCACCAACAAAGCTGCCGAGCGACTCGGCGGCATCTTCGACAAGCGGTAGTCCGTTGGCTTCACATATCTGCTGCAACTCGTGAAGGCGAACCGGATGACCGAAGGTATGCATTGGTACCACAGCCGCCAATCGGCGACCATTTTGCTTATTAATGAGCCCGCCCCGACTGGATACGTACTTCCCTTCGATGAGCTCTTCGACGGCTTGCGGACTGAGGCCTAACGTATCACGGTCCACGTCGGCAAAAACTGGTTCGGCCCCGCAATAGGCGATGGCGTTGCAAGTGGCCACAAAGGTCAGCGCTTGAGTAAGGACCTCATCGCCCTGTTGTACACCGGCTAGCTGAAGGGCAACCTGTAGCGCCGATGTGCCGTTGACCATTGCAACCGCGTATTTCGCCCCTGTGAAGTCGGCGATCGAACATTCAAACTCGTTGACTTCCTTGCCTACCGAAGAGACGAAATTTGAATCGATGACATCAACCAGGATCTGACGTTCGCGTCCCTCGAATATGGGGCGATGTAAAGGGATGAAGCCCTCCCCATAGATCGAGCGTATTTCGGCGATAAGTGCGCTTGCGAAATCAGAAGTTGTCATCCGGACCACTACAAGGTAAATTCACTGAACACTGTTTCAAAAATAGCAGACCGGTCCGAGATCCTTTCTTCAGGTTCATAAAGCCAGCTCAGGAAGTCCTGGGAGACGATTAGACTGTTCGGTTTCTCTTAACGCTGGTTTTCTGGGGCCAAACGTAGAAGACCATTTAAGTATCTGGATGATGGTCTCAGTCGTAATTAATTCCATGGCCTGAAACGTGCCGATCAAGCCCTGACGATCTTCTTGCCATGATCATTGGCGAAATCTTTCAGTGTATTGCGAGTGTCTATGATCAAGCGGGCGCTGTCGACTAAGAGCTGCCAGTCGATGTTGGTGTGGTCAGTGGCGATGAGCACGGCATCATAGCTGCCAATTGTATTCCTTCGTCCACTCGATGCTCTTCATGCCTGTAAAGTCTGCATGTTCGCGGGTCTGCGGAACCACAGGAATATAAGGATCGTAATAATCAAATGCGGCGCCCTGTTCCTTCAGCAGTTCCATCAGCACGAGAGACGGGCTTTCGCGCATGTCGTCGACATTCTTCTTATAGGCAATACCAACAACCAGTATCTTTGCGCCGTTTAGCGCTTTTTTCTGCCTGCCGCTGAGCGCTTCGGCCACTTTGGCGACAACATATTTCGGCATGTTGCGGTTAATCTCGCCCGCGAGCTCGATGAACTTGGTTTGGTGATTGTATTCGCGTGCCTTCCAGGTGAGATAAAAGGGGTCGATCGGGATGCAATGTCCGCCGAGCCCTGGCCCGGGATAAAATGGCATGAAGCCGAACGGCTTCGTCGCCGCAGCGTCGATCACCTCCCAGACGTTGATCCCCATGTCGTTGTAGATCAGCTTGAGCTCGTTGACGAGCGCGATATTGACGGCACGAAAGATGTTCTCAGTCAGTTTGACGGCTTCGGCCACATCCGGGCTGGACACGCCGGACCACCTTGTTGATGAGCGATCCATAGAGCTTCGCCGCCATTTCCTCACCTTCCCGGGTCTCCGCCCCGATCACTTTGGGAATTGTCGTCGTGTCGAAATCGGGATTTGCGGGATCCTCGCGCTCCGGCGAGAAGGCTACGATGAAATCGTCATTCGCCTTCAGGCCGCTGCCCTCTTCCAGCAGCGGCTGCATGACCTCGCGAGTTGTGCCGGGATAAGTGGTGGATTCGAGAACGACGATCTGCCCGCGCCTGATATGGGGCGCGATGGATTTGGCAGTTGCAACGATATAAGTCAAATCGGGCTCGCGATGGCGGGTGAGCGGTGTCGGCACACAGATCAGAATCGCATCGGCTTCGCGGATGCGGGAAAACTCGGTCGTCGCCTCAAACCGCCCTGTGTCGACCATCCTCTTGATCAGTCGATCGGGAAAATGGGCAATTCGGCTCTTGCCCGCCATGAGGTCCGACACCAGCAACCCGTTGATATCAAAGCCGATGACTGGAAAGCCGATCCGGTTGAACCCCATCGCCAATGGCAGCCCGACATATCCCATGCCAATGACGGCAACCACCGATTCCTTGTTCTCTACTTTCTCGATGAACCGAGCGCCAATCATATCCAGTCTATATTCTTGTTTCATATGACAACTTTGCTGTGGCTAAACTGAAGCTTGTTTGACACTCTCGATAATGTAATGTTGCGTGTCTTCATCCATGTAAGGATGCATCGGCAGGCTAAGCACTTTGCTCGAAAGCTCTTCGGAAACCGGCAGGCCGTTCCCGCTCACCGGGAAATCGCGATAGGCCGTCTGTTGGTGCAGCGGCTTCGGATAATAGACCGCGGACGGTACGCCGTGCTTCTTTAGAGCGGCCTGCATCTCGCTTCGTTTGTCGACGATCAGCGTATATTGTGCCCATGTTGAAACGGCGCCGTCGACGACGAAGGGAACTGTCACGACCGGGGCGAGGGCCTCGCTGTAACGCTTGGCGATTCTGTTTCGCTTGGCGATTTCCTCAGCGAAGATTCCCAGTTTTTGTATGAGGATAGCCGCTTGCAGTGTGTCCATGCGGCCGTTCAGTCCAATTCGGACATTGTCGTATTTGTCGCTGCCCTTGCCGTGAACGCGCAGCGATTCCATGATCTCGGCGAGGTCGTGATCATTGGTCAAGACCGCTCCGCCGTCGCCATAACAACCCAAGGGTTTGGCGGGGAAAAAGCTCGTCGTCACACAATCGGCCCAATGACTGGCTTGCTTCCCATCAAGCGTCGCGCCATAAGCCTGCGCCGCATCGGAAACGAGTTTCAGCCCGTTGGATCGACAGATCTCCTTCAGGGCAGGGTAGTCGGCGATCTGGCCGAACAGGTCAACGGCGATCACTGCTCTCGGCGTCAGTTGGCCCTTTGCCTTCACCTCTTCGATGGCCTGCTGCAATCGAAGCGGGTCCATGTTGAAGGTGTCGGACCGGACGTCGACGAACACTGGCGTCGCCCCGGCGAGCGCCACCATCTCGGCAGTCGATGCGAAGGTGAAGCTTGGAACAAAGACTGCATCCTTGCGGCCACCACCGTTGAGCCCGATCTTCCAAGCCATCAGGGGAAGCAGCAATGCGTCGGTACCGCTGGCACAGCTCACCGCGCGTTCGCTCCTCCCGAATGCCGAAAGCTGAGCCTCTAACTCCTTGATTTCCGGCCCCATGATGAAGTGGCCATGATCAAGCACCCGCCGGATCGCTTCGTCGATGCGCGCTCCGAGATGGCGCCGCTGCGCCTGCAAATCAATGAATTCGATATTGTTCACAAATTTCCTTCCTCGATGAGTTCAAGACCATGTTCGGTTTCGCGATATCGCTCCCGGGTCCGTGGGCAGACCAGATCCTTGCCGAGAATGTCGCCCGAGCGGCTGACCCAGCCGACTCGACGCGCCGGCACGCCGACCATCAGAGCATGATCTGGGACATCTTTTGTGACGACAGAACCTGCGCCTATGGTGCAATAACATCCAAGTGTATGTCCGCAAACGATGGTGGCGTTGGCGCCAATGGTGGCGCCACGTCTCACCAGGGTCGGCGCATACTCATCTTTGCGCTCGACTTCGGCGCGCGGCGTTAGGACATTGGTGAAGACGCAGGACGGCCCGCAGAACACGCCTTGCTCGAGTGTCACGCCCTTGTAGATGCTGACATTGTTCTGGATCTTGCAGTTGTCGCCGATGATAACGTCCGGCCCCGCCATGACATTCTGACCGAGGGAGCAGTTGCGGCCGATGCTGGTGCCCGAAATGACGTGGCAGAAATGCCAAATTCTCGTGCCCTCGCCGATAGCGCAGCCGTCATCGACATAGGCGCTTTCATGAACTTTCACTTGAATTTCCCCGCTCGTTGAGTTGCGTCACCAGCGCGAAGCACCTTGAGGACAGCCAGCGCTTCGTGACCGTCGGTGAATGGCGTCTCGTTATTGGCCATGAAACGCAGGAAGTGCCTGCATTCGCACATCCTTTCCGGCAGCCGGGCAGCATCGTGAGCCAGTCGGATTCACCGATGGGCGGCATGGGTCTGTCGCCTGCCTTCCCGGTCGGGGCGAGCCGCAAGAAGATGCGCAAAGGCGAGCCCATACTGGTCGATTTCGGCATCAACTACCACGGCTACCATATGGACCTGACCAGGATGTACGCCATCGGCCGGATGCCGCAGCGGTATGTCCGCGCCTACGAGGTGTGCAGGGATATCGAGTACAAGGTGCTCGACAGGGCCGTGGAGGGGGCAAGCGCCTCATCGCTCTTACGCGTACTCCGTGGAGCTTGCCGAAAAATCGGGCTTGGGCCCTTATTATCTGGGATACAACGGATACAAGACCCATTTCCTCGGCCACGGCATCGGCGTCGAGCTTAGCGAGCTGCCGTATCTCGCCCCCAGGCATGACTACCTGATGGAAGCAGGGATGACATTCGCCATCGAGCCGAAGATGGTCTTCCCCAGGGGCGGCGCGAGCGGCATAGAAGACACGGTCCTTTTGGAGAAGAACGGATACCGTATACTCTCGGACGTGGATGACCGCATTGTCATCGTATAAGGTCCTTCTTTCAACAGGCTCGCTCTCCCATCTCTCTCTGAAAGAGATCTTTACCCTTGCGCGAAAGGCGGGCTTCGACGGATGCGACCTTGTAATCCAGCGCCATCTGGATGATGAGGCGTACAGGGAGACCCTGGCCGAGGCCATTTCCATTTTGCCGGCCCTGGCGCTCCACGTGCCGTTCGAACGCTTGCGGTCCTGGGGCAATCAGGTGCAGGCGCTTGCAAAAAGCGTTGCCCTTGCGGACGAGTTCGATATACCCGTCGTCTGCTTCCACCCGCCGTCATGGTTCCATTTCGAGATCACCTTCATACGCTGGTTCAGGAAGGTGAAGGACTTCCAGAAGGAGCTTGGGTGCTGCAAGTCCTGCGTGGCCCTGGAGAACATGCCCCTCGTGGGCGGAGAGGATAAAGCGAAGGCCATACGTGCTTAACGATTTCAAGGACATGATCAAGTTCGGCACGCAGAGGAACCTTTACTTCACGTTCGACACCACCCACATCGCAACGTTCGAGCACGATGCGATCGACGCCTTCCGCCGTTACGCGAAGACGGGCAGGCTGAAGCACGTGCACCTGAGCGATTACGCCGCAGAGCGGAGCCACCTTTTTCCGGGGAAGGGCCACCTGCCGCTCGAGGGCCTGCTCGATGCCATGATAGGGGCCGGATACGACGGCGCGGTGAGCCTGGAGGTTGCCCCGGACGAGATGCCGGAGGAGCCGGAAGCGCTGGAGGCGATGCTTCGCGAGGCCGTCTCTTTCTTGAGGCGGGCAGATAAGGAAACGGATGGCGAATAAGCGCAAGACGGTTTTCATGTGCGATTCGTGCGGGCACGAGACGGCCAAATGGGTCGGCAAATGCCCGAGGTGCGACGAATGGGACACGATGCGGGAGGTCGAGGCGGTGCCGGAAGGCGCAGACGCTGCGCTGTGGCGACGCCGGTAATCGTGGAGGACGAGGAGTTCGTTGAAGAGAGGATCACCCTCGGCATCGACGAGATGGACCGCGTCCTCGGGGGCGGCCTGACGAAAGGCTCCTCCATTCTGCTCGGCGGCGACCCCGGCATAGGCAAGACCACACTCTCATTCGCGGTTGCGGCCAGATTGTCCGACCTCGGGGTGAAGGTGCTCTACGTCTCCGGCGAGGAGTCGCTCAGGCAGCTTGCCGGAAGGAAAAAGCGCCTGGGCCTCAAATCGCCTTTCTCGATTCTGGTGACAAACCGGCTCGACGACATCACGCAGGCCGTCGAGAAAGGGGACTACGGGCTGCTCATCATCGACTCTATCCAGTCGATCTATAATTCCAGGCTTGCCTTCCTGCCGGGCAGCACGAGCCAGATCAGGGACGTAAGCTCCAGGCTGATAAGGGAGCTGAAAAGCCGGGAGATCACCCACGTATTCATAGGGCACGTGACGAAGGAAGGGGCCATCGCAGGCCCGAAGATACTTGAGCACATGGTAGACACGGTGCTCTATTTCGAGGGCGACAGGACCATGCCCTACCGCATGCTCCGGGCGATCAAGAACAGGTACGGCCCCGTCGACGAGATCGGCCTTTTCCAGATGTCCCAGACGGGCTTAGTCAGCGTTGAGCCGTCCCTTTATTTTCTGTCGGAGCGCGGCCAGGCCGGCCCCGGCAGCACGCTCTTTCCGCACGTGACGGGCTCGCGCCCGCTGGTGATGGAGGTGCAGGCCATCTGCCCCAAGACGAGCTTCTCTTTTTCGAAGAAGCTCTCGATAGGCTACGACGTGAACCGCCTGTTCATACTTGTGGCGGTATTAGAGAAGTCGCTAGGCATGCCTTTTTCCGACCGCGACGTCTACGTCAACCTGACCGGAGGGATTAAGGTGGGCGAGCCGGGCATCGACCTCGCCATTGCCGCGTCGATACTATCCAGCCAGCGCGACGAGACCTGGGGAGAAGCCGCGTTCTTCGGCGAGATAGGCCTGACAGGCGAGGTCAGGCGGGTAGTGGCTGCGGAGATGCGCCTGCGTGAATGCGAGAGGCTGCACATAAAAAAGGTATTTTGCCCGCCGGCAGGGGAGACGCCGCGCAGGCATCGAAGTAGTCCCGATCAAGCACGTGCGAGAGTTGTATGGCCACCTGGCGAAGCAGGCGGGGGGTTGAGGGGAACCGGAACGCGGGGGTAGGGCAAAAAGGCAGAAAAGCAAAGGCGGAGTAATGCGGGCGGCCGGACTCGCGCCTGCTGCGGAGTCGCGCTACGCGGCGCCCTGTTGACGCGGGGCCTCCGACGTACGTATGTACGATCTCCGGCCGACGCATTTCACAGTGCATCCACGTATCACGACCCCTTGAGGCGCTCCTCCAACCGCAACCGCCGCTAACGGAGCAGCTACGCTGCATATTTTGGGCGGCGGTAAGAGCAGGTGGTACCGTACAGTCTGCCGATAGTAGAAGCGGTTATTAGGAGTCTGCTCCTTGCGGGATTGTGCGTTGATACCAGTTACTCACCCTACCGATCACTTCCTTTGAAAAGCAAGAGGCTGCCCCAAGTGTTTCCCTCTAGCTATGTGAGTCTCCTTTTATTTGTCGTTTGGCTTCGTCGACATCAATTCGCATATGATAACCGTGCTTTTTCAGCATGTGAGAAAGATTGGCGCCGTTAAGCAGAGTGATAGGTTTATCTTTGGAAATCCGTAAGCGTCTCTGCCGTAGTTACTCGTTGTCACAAGGATTCCTCGGTTTGCTCCTTCGTTTACAACCGTACCGTTCAGATCGCGTACGGCACTGACGTCTACGATGTTGGTATATCGCTTTGCTTGGATAACGAATTTTCCCCCGCGTATCGGATCTGGGTCGAACGCTATAGCGTCTACCCCTCTATCACGGCTTGCCTGGGTGATCTTTACCTCCGCCCCTTCCCGGCCGAATTCCTTCTCAAAAAGCTCTCTTATGAGATGCTCGAAGTCCTGCCAGTCCATCGTCGCGAGGTTCTCATCGCCGAGGTGATCGATTACCTCTTTTGCCTCGACGAATCTGCTGTCGTTCTTATCGAACTTGATCAGCGGCTGCACCGGGACCAATTCTAAAATCTTTGCTGCTGCCACACCCTTAAACCCCCTGAAGCACGCTTCGAGTCAGTTTCTCAAGCCGTATTTGTTTACTCTTCCGGCTTCAGCAGAATAGTAAGAACAATGTCTTGCCTGGTTCTCCCGGTGACCGGATCCTTATATACCACGTAGCCGTTACATGCGATAAGCTTTACTTTGTGCTGATAGTCAACGTGAGGGATCTCCCATGTCATGCGCATAACGACTAGAAAAGGGAGTTGGGTCGTTATCTCCTTGGCTTCTTTTTGCGACGCCTGAACTATCTTAGGCCCCAATATGAGCTGCTTGGTTCTAATTACCTCCAGGTTTCGCACGTACGGTAGTTTTAGTTCAACTGAAGGTTCCCTCCTCGCTGCGAACTTAATCTCATACTCTTATCACAGCAAGGAAGAAGAGGAACTGAATCAAGATGGGTGCGGAAGTACTTAGCAATGTCGTGGTCGGTTCGATTCATACCCTGAACACAATTCTCTGATTTCGTAATATCAGCCCGAGCTGCCGTTTCCCAGCGGTGTTTGTGCCTCTCCCAGTCAGCCGTTATGGCTGCCGCCGTTTTTTGGAACTCATGTTTTTTCTCCTCATAATAGAGACAACGATCAGCCTGAAGTGCGGTAAGCCAGGCGTTAAATCTCTCCATCGCCGGTTTCTTTTTATTGTAGTTCTCTAATGCTCTTGCATAGCTCGCGCTTTGAGATATCAAGCGTCCTACAAGGAAATACTCATGCCATTTAGCTGGCCTATGTCTTTTAGGCGGCTGAGGTGGTTCTTTAAGGGAAGAATCCTGCCTATAAGCGGGAAAGGCAGGAAATAGTGGCTTAGGTATTGGATATGAATTTGATTCGGGCAAGCGAGCTGTGAGCCGATATTTTTCAGCGTGGGCAATTGAAGCAACGAACGTTCCGTACTGATCGATATGCAGGGAACATACCTTTGTGGCTGGCTGAGAAGGCCGAAAGATAGATTCATAAAACTCCGGTTTCGCCGGATTTGACATTACAGGGAAAGCAATGGTCTTCCCTATCTCTTCGTGCTTCCAATCATCGATAGTCTCTGGGCCTACATGCCATTTAGCATTGATAGAATCACGATATTCTTTGTCCCATTCTTGTTTTAACTCTCTGGTCTTGGTTGATAGGTCTTGGCGGTCGTCAGATTCGACGCACCTTCGTCTCTGCAGTAAGTGGTCTTCAACGGATTCCGTCATTTCCACCTTTTAAAACTACGCAATATCGGTGCCAGTTGCTTGATATCTTTACCATTCTACAATCAACGCCAAGATTGGGTCAAGGAATAATGGGACAAGCAACCGCCAGACGCGTGAGTCCAGCCACCCGAGTTCCGACGTATTAGCTTTTTTACGATTGCCGATTCCTGTAATCCGCATGCCCGAACCGCCGCACCGTTTCTACCTCACCCCCGCGCCGCAGCACCGCGATGTCCGGTAGGCCGATGCCGTTGAACGTTGTGTTCTTTACTATGCTGTAGAGCGCCATGTCCGTGAAGACTAGCCTGTCGCCTCTGGTCAAGCGGCCGGTCGAATGAGTAGTCGCCCATTACGTCGCCCGCGAGGCAGCTTGGCCCGGCCAGGCGGTATGTGTGCTTCTTTTGCGCCGGGCGCGCCCGAGCCCAAGACGTGCGGCCTGTAGGGCATTAGTAGCACGTCGGGCATGTGCGTTTCTGCCGAGGCGTCGAGGACTGCGATCTCGCCGTCGTTCTGGACTATGTCGATGACCGTTGCTATGAGCACGCCCGCGTTTAAGACGCTCGCCTCGCCCGGCTCCAGGTACACCTGCACGCCGTATCTTTTCTTGAATCCGTTTATCAGGCCGATGAGGCGGTCGATGTCGTAATCGTCGCGCGTTATATGGTGGCCGCCGCCGAAATTTACCCACCGCAGCCCTTCGATATACGGGCCGTAGAGTTTCTCGAACGATGCGAGGACCCTTTCGAGGACGTCGGAGTTCTGCTCGCACATGGCGTGGAAGTGGAGGCCGTCGACCATCCCGCGTGCGCCGGGGAATTCCCTTACGAATATATCGTGCGTTACGCCTAAGCGCGAGAGGGGCGTGCAGGGGTTGTACATGTCGTGCTCGATCTCGCAGTGCCCGGGGTTTACCCGCAGTCCTGCCTGCACGCCTTTCTTCCGCGCGGCGTCTGCGTATTTTTCGAGCTGGTAAAACGAGTTGAAGATAACGCAGTCGGAATACCTGAGAATGGCGGCGATCTCTTCTTTTTTATATGCAGGCGAGAAGGTGTGCACCTCGCCCCCGAATTTTTCACGCCCCAGCCTCGCCTCGTTCAGGCCGCTCGCGCATGTCCCGTCGAGGTACCTGCTCATCATCGGGAAGACTGCGAAAGAGGCGAACGCCTTGAGGGCGTGCAGTATCTTGCAGCCCGTCCGGTCTTTCACGTATTTGAGGACGCGCATGTTTTCTTCGATGAGGGTTTCGTCGAGGAGGTAAACGGGCGTTTTTATCGCACCCGCCGCAATCGCGAGGAACCTTTTGTTTGCCGCTTCGAAGCGCTTCTTTTTGGCGCCGGGTGTTTTCAAGGGAGCGGCGCGTGCTCGACTACGCTGCCACGGAAGGCCGTACTTGTTGAGCGCCTCCATGAAGCCGTCCGGGTCGAGCTGCTCTATGTTATAAACGCCTGTGCCTTGCCAGGCGCCGGTCATGAGCATCATGGCGCCGATCATCGCGGGGACGCCCGTCGTGTAAGCGACTGCCTGCGTGCCCGTCTCGGCGAATGCCTCGGCGTGGTCGCATACGTTGTAGATGTATCTCGTGAGGGGTTTTCCGTCTTTCCTCCCGCTCATGATGTTGCCGATGACCGTCTTCCCGCTGTAAGTGGGGCCGAGGGAGGCTGGCTCGGGAAGCAGGCTTTTCAGGAACCTGACGGGGACGACCTTGCAGCCTTCGTAGTCAACCTCGTCGATCCTCGTCATGCCTACGTTCCGCGAGCACCCTGAGGTGGTTGAGGTAATTGTCGGAGAAGGTCATCCAGAACCTGGCCCTCTTGATGCCGGGCGTGTGGCGGACAAGCGATTCGAGCTCCTCGTGGTAAAGGAGATAGCTCTCCTTCGGCCCTGCTACAGGGTAGTCGAAGGTGAAATGGACGCTGCTCTTCCTCGATTATCGCGGGCGTCTCGGCCCATCCGCCATTATCCCAGTGCCGCACGGGCTGCGTCACTTCGCGGATGTTGATCTCCGGGTTGAAGTTCGTCGCGAACGCATGTCCGTGGCTCGCCGCGTTGCAGTCGAGGATATCCAGGTGATCGATCTCGTCGAAGAGGTGTTTTTGCGCATACGCGGTGAAGACGTTCGTCACGCCGGGGTCGAAGCCGGAGCCCAAGAGCGCCATGATCCCTTTTTGCCTGAACCTCTCCTCGTATGCCCATTGCCAGCTATATTCGAAATGGGCCTCGTCCGGCGGCTCGTAGTTTGCGGTGTCAACGTAGTCCGTGCCCGTCTCCAGGCAGGCGTCCATTATGTGCAGGTCCTGATACGGGAGGGCGAGATTCAGGACCAGATCCGGGCTGAACCGCGCGATAAGGCGTGCCAGCTCGGCCGTGTTGTCGGCATCGACCTGTGCGGTCTCGATCTCCCTTCCGTATTTTGCGCGAATCGCCTCTTTGATCGCCTCGCATTTTCGCGAGGGTCCTGCTCGCGACCATGATCGCCTTGAAGACGTCCGGGAGCTGCGCGCATTTGTGCGCGGCAACGGTCGCCACCCCGCCTGCCCCTATAATCAGTATCCTTCCCTTGCGTTCTCTGTTGCTCATCGATTAAGCTCGTCTCTCCTGTCAGTATAGAAGCATGAGGATCTCCCGTGCGACCTTGGCGGCGCAAACGGAAGAAACGAATGACGGGTCGTAGTCGGGCGCAAGCTCCACAATGTCCGCACCCACGATGTTGAAGCCTTTCAAAGCGAGAAGGTATTCGATTGCCTCGTTGAACGTGATGCCCGCCCGGCTCGGGCGTCGTTACTCCGGGGGCCAGCGACGGGTCGAGAACGTCCAGGTCGAACGTCACGTAGACGGGCACGTCGCGGCGCAGGCGACTCGTCAGGCCGGCAGGCGAATCGACGGACGCGAGGCCCTCGAATTCCTCCCGCGTACCGGAGCGTATCCCTATGTGGAGCATCTCTTCTATGCCCAGTTCTTTGACGCGCCTCATGACCGTCGCGTGGGAGAGTCTCTGGCCCTCGTAGTCGTCCCGCAGGTCGCAATGTGCGTCGAAGTGGACTACCTGCACGCTCGCGAGGCGGCCCGTTACGGCCTTCATGATAGGGTATGTAACGAGGTGCTCGCCGCCGAAAACCAGGACCTTCCCGCCCGCTTTGTATATCTCGTCTACTGCCTCTTCTATGACGTCGAGCGAATGCAGCAGGTCTCCTTGGCGAAGCTCGAGGTTGCCGTCATCGCGGAACGTCATCTCTTCGAGGTCGCGCTTGAAATACGGGCTGTAAGTCTCGAGCGTCCATGACGCCTTCCTTATGCTGTCCGGGGCAAAACGCGTCCCCGGCCGGAAAGAAGAAGTAGCGTCGAGGGGGCAGCCGAGCAGCGTCACGGCCGCGCGGCCGTCGGTCTTCCTCGACCCGATGTACATATTGTTGAAGACGCCTTTCATACGATATTTTCCGGGAGATGCCGGGGAGGATGAAGGTCTCGGACGTGGGACGGCCCGGTATCGGTTACTTTAAGCCGGTATGCCGGCAGGTGCAAACAAATGGCCCTGCTGCAAGCAGCAGGGCATCGCATCCGAAGCAAGCATATGCGCATCTTGCCTTTCCTATGAAGCGGCCGGGGCTAATCCCACAAAACCACGCCCGCAAAAACGGCGCCCACGCTCGTGACGTTGTGTGTCGCCGAAATCGCCATTATCGTCTTGATAAGGCCGTTTCCGGAGCTCCATGCCTTTTCTCACCATCTCCTTGACCCGCTCCACTACGACCTTTTCTTCCGCCCTTGCCGAATACTCCATTATAAGGCCCGCCAGGCTCGGGTCCTCCGGTATGCCTATTGCGACGGCAGCAGAAATGATTTCCCCCGGTACGTCGCTCGCGAGCGATGCATAGGCAACCGGCACGAGCGCTCCCTGCGGCATCGGCACGGGCGGCGGATTCAGCTCTTTGCAGCCGGGAGGAAGGATGCTGCTCATTTTCACGAGATTGGTGTCTCCGACGCCGGAAGCCAGAAGGGCGCCGTCAAACGCATTGAGTAACGAAAATCCTTCGGAAGAGCCGCTGACAAGAAAAAACGTAGTTGGCGTTTGAATGATCACTTTCCCACCTCCCGAATTCTTTAATGCCTGGCAGCCTCAGCTAACCCCATCCCCATCGTGTCCGGCCGGGTCGGTATTTTTTCCTCTACGCGAAAACCACCCGGCGACCATTAAAAATTTGGAGGCGAAGATACCCAGAGGACCAATGCCCTCATCTTCCGCCTATTAATGAGGTAATGCTTTTTTGACGCCTTGAAGTAGAAGCATTCCCCTTTTCGCACTCTGTAAGTCTTCAGGCCGAGCATTACGTCGATAGCTGCCTGACAACACGAAGCCGAACTCCTCTCCTTCGTGCGGCTCCTCCTCGTCCGTCGCCTCGCCGCTGCGCAGAGTAAGGAGCGCAGGGTCCATAAGCCTGTTCTGAGCGGCCGGGACGAGTATGTCGAACGTTTCGTTGCTCTCCCTCTCCAGCGTTACCCTGTCGTCCGGCCCGAACACGATCTTCTCGTCGAACCCCTCGTCGAAAAAGACCGACGCCTTCTGGTCGAGGGCATCGAGTATGCCGAGAAGGCTTTCAACGGACAGCGAAGTGAGGTTCCTTTCTACCTGCGAGATGAAGCCCTTCGTCAATCCGGCGCGCGACGCAAGCTCTTCCTGGGTAAGCGACTTCGCTTGCCTCATCATACGTATCCGCTCGCCTATGCTCGATCCGCCGGTTTTCATCATGAACAGTAAACGCTCATCAAAAGTTTATTGTATTAAACTAAACCAAATTGAAAGCCGTGTCAACCAATTTTTATTTAACTTCCCGATGCAGTATGCTAAACTCATTCTAAGGTCTTAATTATGTTGGCAAATCAGGCAATAGTGCGCTTCCTGGAGCAAAGGGGGGTCACCCATCTTTTTCATTTGCCGGGGGTCCATACTCTCCCGCTGAACAGCGCCCTCGAAAACTCGCAGATCAGCGTACTCATGGCGAGGCACGAGGCGAACATGGCGTTCATGGCGGACGGCTTTGCGAGGGCCTCAGGGGAGGCCGGAGTCGTCCTTGTCACACCCGGGCCGGGCCTCGGCAACATCGTCACGGCCTGCATGGAGGCCCACGCGGACGACGTGCCCCTGGTCTTCATCGTCATCGAGGCCGAGCGAAAGCGGGCGGACAAAGGGGTGCTCCACGGCATGAAGGCGCCGGAGGCGCTGCTTGCGGGAATAGCAAAGGCGGTCTTCGTCGTCTCCGAGGCAAAAGACGCGATCGGCAGCCTGGACGCAGCCTTCCGCGCAGCCACGTCGGGAAGGAAGGGGCCGGCTGCCGTATTTATCCCTTACCCTTTTCTCGAAAAAGAGATTCCCTATCCGCCTTCCGGCGGGGTTGCCGGCGCGGAAAAGGCGGCCGCCTTCGATCCGGGCCCGCTTGAGAAAATAGTGCGAGGCAGCAGCAAACCCGTGATCGTCGGCGGGGGCGGCCTGCTCGACAAAGGCATAAGCAAGCTGCTTGACGGCCTTTGCGGTAAATCGTCGATACCGTTTCTCACGAGCGCGAGGGGGAAGGGCGCAGTCCGCGAGGACAGGGCATACGCCTTCGGCAGCGTCATGGGCCGGGGCACGGCGAGGCGGATACTCAATGCCTCGGACCTCGTAATCGCGGTCGGCACGAGGCTCAGAGAGGTCGACACGAAACGGAGGGGCGTGAAGCTGCCCCACCTCGTCCACATAGACGTCGACGACCGATGGATAGGCAAAAATTACAGGCCCGAGGCGTCGATGACGGGCGATATGAAAAGTGCAGTGGAATCGCTTGCCGCAATCATGAAGGGCAGAAAGTCTTCATGGGACATGGAGGCCCTGGCCGCAGCGCGTGCGAAAGAGGAGGCAGCCCTCGAAAAAGAGAGCGAAGGTTTCCGCATCGTCAGGCGCATAAGGGAGAGCATCCCGGACGAGACGGTGACTGTCTGGGACCTCACGCTCATCTATTACTGGGCCGAGTTCCACTTCCCCGTCTACCATCCCCGCACGTTCATAAGCCCGAGGGGCATCTCCACGATCTTCTATGGGTTCCCGGCCGCAGCCGGCGCCTGCCTCGGAAAACCAGGCGCCCCGTGCCTCTGCGTCACCGGGGACGGAAGCTTCACCGCCCTGGCGGGGGAGCTTGCCACCATCCGGGCCCGTAATCTCCCGGTCGTTATTCTCGTTTACAATAATGGTGAGTACGGGCTCCTCGAAGGCTACATGAGGAAGCGCCACGGCATAGAAAAGCAGATGATGCTGGCGAACCCGGACCTTATCCGGCTGGCCGGGTCTTTCGGGATAAAGGCGAAGGCGGCGTCAAGCCTCGACGAGCTGGCGGCTGTCTTCCGCCGCGACATCAAATGGGACGAGCCTTACCTGATCGACTTCCGCTACCCGGAGATACCGCCGCCCTGGGATTAGGTTGCGCCCAGTACATGTCCCGCGCCTGCCGAAGCGACACTCAATTTTGCAAAACGCTTTAAATGTGGATCTTGACTATTACCGACCACTCGCAGTCGCAGCAATTGGCCCCCGGTCCAATTGCTGCCGTGGTCGGAGGAGCGCCTGGAGAAATCGTGATGGGCGGATGCAATGTGAAGCGCGTCGGCCGGAGGCGTACGCATGTACGTCGGAGGGCACGCGCTGAGCAGGGCGCCGCATAGCGCGATTTCTCCAGGCGCGAGTCCAAACCTTGCCACAACATCCGCCTTTGTCTTTATTACTACCACCGGAGTGATGCGACACTAGACCATCAAATACTTCTTCTTCACTTCCTCGTTAGCTTCGAGCTCCGCCACGGTGCCCTGGAACCTGATGCGGCCGTTGTCGATGACATAGGCACGCTCTATCATCTTCATGGCCGACTTGATGTTTTGCTCGGAGAGAAGGATGCTTATCCCGGCGTCCCTCAGCTTCAATATTTGCCGCTCCAGGTCACGGACGATGAGCGGGGCGAGGCCTTCCGTCGGCTCGTCGAGAAGCAGTATCTCGGGGCTCGTCATGAGGGAGCGCCCTATGGTGAGCATCTGCTGCTCGCCGCCGCTTAAGTGGCCGGCCCTGCGGTCCTTGATCTCCCTGAGGGCAGGGAAGAGATTGTAAACGCGCTCTTTGTTCCATTCGTCGCTGCGCCTGTGGGTGATCTCCAGGTTGTCGTCCACCGACAGGCCGGCGAATACGCGGCGGTCGTCGGGCACGTATGCTATGCCCTGCCTGACGATGAGGTGTGAGTGCCTGCCGGCAATCGATTGGTCGTGGAAGGTGATCGTCCCCTGCCTCGGCGGCGTCAGGCCGGCTATGCTCCTCATGGTCGTGCTCTTGCCTGCGCCGTTCCTGCCCAAAAGGCCCACGACCTCGCCCTTCGATATCTCCAGCGACACGTCATAAAGGATGTGGCTCAGGCCGTAATAAGTGTGGATGCCCTTTACGTTCAGCATGACTCGTCGCTCCCGCCCAGGTATGCGTCCTGCACGGCCTGGTTGCAGCGGACCTCTTCGCAGACGTCCTGCACGATTGTTGCGCCGCGCACCATCACCATTATCCGGTTGGCAATTGCGAAGACGAGCTCCATGTCATGCTCGCAGAAAAGTATGGTGAGGCCGAACTCTTTCGAGAGCCTCTTTATAAGATCGATGCAGTGGGTAGTCTCTTCGGGGGACATGCCTGCCGTCGGCTCGTCGAGGATAAGGAACTCGGGCTTGCCGCCCAGGGCTATGGCGATCTCCAGGACCTTTCTCTCGCCGTGCGAGAGGGCCGCGCTTGCCCGGCTCTTTCTCGCTTCGAGGCCCACGCTCTTAATAATCTCGTTCGTCTCGTCGGTGGCGATCCTGCTGGCGGGCGTGAACATGCCCCATGTCTTGTTCTCTCTGGCGAGGACCGAGACGCGGACGTTCTCGAACACGGAGAGCTTCGGAAAGACGTTGACCACCTGGAAGGAGCGCGAAAGGCCTTTCTTGCACAGATCGTAAGGAGCCATGCCCGTGATGTTCTCGCCCTTGAAGAAAACATTCCCCGCGTCCGGCTTCAGGATGCCGGTGATCAGGTTGAAGAGCGTCGTTTTACCGGCGCCGTTCGGCCCTATGACGGCAACGATCTCGCCCTTGCCTACGTGCAGGTTGGCGCCGTTGACCGCCTTGAAGCCGGAAAATGATTTGTGTATGCCTTCTACCTTCAGCATTACTTGCCTGCCAGCGCGGCCTTCGACTCAGCCGCTGCTTTGCCCTTCCTGCCTGAGAGTTCGATCATCCAGCCGAGGACGCCTTCCGGCAGAAAGAATATGACGAGCATCATGATAATGCCCAGGACGAGCGCCCAATAAACCGTGTAAGTGGAGACGAACGTGCGCAAGGCCACGATTATCGCAGCGCCGAGCATGGGACCGAAAAAGGTGAGCCAGCCGCCCAGGAGGCACATGATGACCATCTCCATCGAAAGCGTCCAGAAGAGCATGTCGGGAAAGACCGTACTGTCGACTACGACGAAGAGGCTGCCTGCGACGCCCGCGAAGAAACCGGCGATCACCAGCGCGGCAAGCTGGTGCCTGTGCACGTTGACGCCGATCATCTCGCTCCTGATGGTGTTGTCGCGTATCGCCTGCAAAATGCTGCCGAAAGGCGCATTCAGTATCCTGTAAATGGCGTACATGCAGATGAGGGTAACAATGAGCGTGAAGTAATAGGACGACGCGCCCGAAGAGATGAGGTCGGGCACGGGGATGCCGTGCATACCGTCATCGCCTCCCGTAAAGGAGTACCATCTGTAAACGATGGCCCAAACGAGCGACCCGAGCGATATCTGGAGCATGCCGAAGTAGAGCTTCGACAGCCGCACGCAGATAAGGCCCATGATGAGGCTCAAAGCGGCAGCGACGAGCGGGCCGACGATGAAGCCGAGCCAGGGCGAGAGGCCGGAGCGCACCATGATGAGGGCCGTCCCGTATGCGCCGATGCCGTAGAAGACTGCGTGGTGCATCTGATAGAGTCCGCCGTAGCCGAGGGCCAGGTTGCAGCTTGTTGCGGCCAGGCCGTAAATCAATACGATGGCGGCCATGTACACATAGAAGCGGGGCAAAATTGTCGGCACAAGGAATAGCAGGACGAGCGCCGCGATGAGTATGATGGATTTTTTTACCATGTCGATTTCAAAAGCCCCGTCGGCCTGAAAAGCAGTACAATGATGACCGCAGCGTACGGGAAGATGATGCCGAACTGCGGCCAGATCAGGATGCCTAGTGACTGCGTCAGACCGAAAATAAGCGCACCGAGAAGGGCGCCCCATATATTACCGAGCCCTCCCATAATGACGATGAGGAAGGCCTCCATGATGAGTGTTGCATCCATGCCGAGGGTTACGCTGACCGTCGGGGCGACGAGCACGCCGCCGAGACCTGCCAGAAGGCAGCCGATGACGAAGACCGACGCGAAAACCCAGCTTACGTTTATCCCGACCGCCCCTACCATTTCCCTGTCGACCGCGGCAGCCTGCGCGATCTTTCCTATCTTTGTTTTGTTGACAAGCAGCCAGAGGGCAATGGCGACGATGGGCCCCAGCACCAGCAGAAACAGGTTGTAGATAGGGAAGGGAAGCCCGCCGAAGAGCGGCACGAACCCCTGGAAGACCGATGGGACGGGAACGGACTTGTACTCACCGCCCCAGACGAGCTTGACGAGGTCCCCGAAGATGAGTGAAAGGGCGAACGTGAGTAAAAGGAGCATGAGGTGCTCCCTCTCATACAGGTATTGGAACAGCCCGCGCTCGCATATGAAGCTGAGGAGCGCCACACCCAGGGGAGCGCATACCAGGGCGATCCAGAAGCCGGTGCTGCCGCCCCCGAACAGCTTCGAGACGGTGAAAGCCATGAAAGCGCCGATCATGTAAAGCGACCCGTGCGCTACGTTCGGAATGCGCAAGACCCCAAGTATAAGGGAAAGGCCGGAAGAAACGATGAAAAGGATGACGGTACGGCTAAGGCCGACAAAAATCTGGCAGAGGACGCCCGGAGGTATGATGGAATAGATAAAATCCAACTCACGATCCTTTCTAAAGCGGCGCCGTATTGGTTCCCGGATGCTTCGATGCATTCTACCCGCAAGGCGAGTCTATTGTCAAGTTTTTAAAGGGTCGGAAATTATCCGAATTTGTCGTCGCTGCCCGCCGCCGGGGGCCGTCCATCCCGCCGGTCCTTCGCCTGTCTCCTTTTGAAAGAGACAGCGGGCAGGAACGGTCTTATATTAAAAGTATATAAATGAGAGCAATCCAGGCACGCTCACAACTTTGGATGGTTTTCCTTTGGTAAAAGGCGTACCCGCGATGATAACGGCCGAGGTCGACCTGCTGGATGCCTATTCGAGAGCGGTCACCCGCGTCGTAGAGGGGATAGCACCGGCGGTCGTCAGTATCTCAGTCCGCTTTCAAAAGGGGTACGCCGGGCCCCCGGCTGCGGCCGGCTCGGGCATAGTGATCGCCCCCGACGGATATATCCTCACCAACCACCACGTTATCGGCCAGGCACGCCAGGTGGACGCCCGCTTCACCGACGGCAAAGTACTGCGAACGAGGGTGGTCGGGAGCGACCCTGCCACAGACCTCGCCGTGATCCAGGCGAACGCGGCGGGGCTGATCCACGCCCCCTTAGGCGATTCGTCCAGCTTGCATCCGGGCGCGCTCGTCATTGCCATCGGCAATCCCCTCGGTTTCGATTCGACCGTTTCGACAGGCGTAGTGAGCGCGGTCGGCAGGGGCTTGAGAAGTACCGACGGCAGGTTGATAGAGAACATTATCCAGCACACGGCCCCGCTCAACCCCGGCAATTCCGGAGGGCCGCTCGTGAACTCGCATGGAGAGGCGGTAGGAATAAATACGGCGATCATCGCGATGTCGCAGGGCATCGCCTTCGCCATACCGTCCAACACCGCGAGCTGGGTAGTCTCGCAGATCCTGAGCCACGGGCGCGTGAGGAGGGGCTACCTCGGCGTCGGCGGCTCACTTCGTCCCCTAGAGAAGCGGCTTGTAAGATTGTTTAACCTCACCAGGGAGACCGCGGTCGACGTGATCTCGGTCGATCCTTCGGGTCCTGCCGCAAAGGCGGGGCTTAAAGTGGGAGACGCGATCATCGGCATCGGCGGGCATGAGGTGGCGTACGTCGACGACCTGCACCGCTTCCTTACGGAATGGCCTTTCGGCACACAGGTGGCCATCACGGTCCTCCGCGGGGCCGAAAAGCTGCACCTCCTCATTGTGCCTGCAGAAGCCCCGCAGACACCCGAGAGCTAAAGTCCCGTAAAACTCAAACGTCGAACACGAGACCGCAGGCAATCAGCGGCCGGGAGGTCCGACGAGGTCGATGACCGTCACTTCCGGGGGCGTGAGAAAGCGGATGGGCGGTCCCCACGTGCCCGACCCTCTGCTGACATAGAGTCGGGCGGAGTGCCGCGGGAAGTCATAGAGACCCGCCAACATCCGAAAGAAGAAACGCTCGATGAGCCTGAAGGGAAATATCTGGCCGTCGTGCAGGTGTCCGGAAAGCTGAAGGTCGATCGTGTCCATGCCGGGTCCGTCCATCAGCGGCCGGTGCTTCAGAAGAAGTATGAATTTTCCTTTCGGGATTGCTTCGAGCAGATGCGTTTCATTCGTGGCCGTCGATGCGTAGCCCGGACCTGCGGGGTCGTCAACTCCTGCTATGACGATCGCGCCGCCGGCATCGACAACCTCTCCGCGCAGCATGCGGAAGCCGGCCTTCGTAGTGAAAGCAACCGCTTTGCCGATGCCCATGTAAAATTCGTGGTTGCCCGTGACTGCAAATTTGCCGAGCCTCGGCGCGAGCGTGCGGAGCATCGCGAGCGCGTCTTCCTCGTCAGCCATCCGGCTTTCCACGAAATCGCCGGTCGATACCAGAATGTCCGGCTTCGCCTCTCTCACTGCATCGACGATCCTCTTCAGCCGGTCCGTTCCGACGCTCATCCCGAGATGTACGTCAGATATCTGCGCGATCCTTATGTGGCCTTCACGCGAAGTCACCTTGCCGGTTGCAAGCGTCACGTGCTCGGTGCGGATGCTGCGCGCCTCGAACCATCCGTACACTGCTACGCCGGTAGACACAACACATGCCGCTAAGAAACACGCACGCGCGGACGGCATCGGCAGCCGCGCGCCGGTTGCGCCCGCGACGCCGAACAGCCAGACGATGAGACGCACCGCATCGATGACCATCGAGGCAGAGAAAAAAAGAAAGAGCATCGCCATCCACGTGAAGCCGACGCGTGCCGCAACACGCGCGATGACCAGCATGCCTGCGTTCTCCAGAAGCCGCGTGACAACGGGCAGCGCCATCATGAAGAGCATGAGCAACGCTAGCAATGCCGCGCCCCACGCGCTCATCGCGAGGGCTGCCCTGGCCTTCACGAGCAAGTAGAAATGAAGCATGCCGTAGAGAAAAAAGAAGACTGCGAGGAAGGTACTCATGAACAAATATTATGGATCATAATGTTGTGCAATTGGTAAAAAAGATTCTTCCCTGAATTTTTTTTTATCATCAAGTGCTTAAACAACATTTTTTTGTTGAGATGATATGTTAATAGTCTTATATTTAGTTTCAAGTTCGCGAGGGAAAGGATGCCGACGCCCGTAAGGATCACGATCGAAGGTATAACTGTTGAAGCGGATCTGTTCGATACAACCTGTGCCCGCGCGATTGCCGATGCGCTTCCCTTAGAGACTCGACCCAATGTCTGGGGCGACGAGTTCTACTTCGAAATTCCCGTAAGCCGGCAACTGGACGAGACAGCCACAACCCGCGTGTCCGTAGGAGACATCGGGTATTGGCCGCCCGGCGCCGCCCTTGCAATTTTCTTTGGTCCTACACCTTTGAGCCGCGGTCCTGAACCTGTGCCGGCAAGCGACGTAAACATGGTCGGCCGCATAAGAGGCGACGCGGCAGCACTAAAGGCAGTGAAACACGCAGCGCTAATCAGGATAGAGCGCTGTTAACCGGATCGAGTGCAAGACTGGCCTATAGGTAAGGCGTTAGATGCGAAGAGATAATGACGTAAGGCGAATTGAAGGATTAGGCGAACCGGGCAGCATTAGTACAATTAATTAAGGAGGGGGTGATAGAAGAATGGCAACAGCGAAGAAAGCAGCAGTAAAGAAACCGGCAGCGAAGAAGGCAGCCGTGAAGAAACCCGTAGCGAAGAAAGCAGCAGTAAAGAAACCGGCAGTGAAGAAGGCAGCCGTGAAAAAGCCGGCCGCCAAAAAAGCAGCAGCGAAGCCTGCAGCCAAGGCGAAAGCCAAACCTAAGGCGAAGACTGCAGCAAAGGCCCCCAAAGCAAAGTCAGCCAAGGCGTCTACTTCTAAACCCGCGAAGGCCGGGGTCAGGACGCCCAAGGGCAAGGCGCCGAAGCCGATCCCAGGCGGGAAACTCTCCTGTGAGGTCTGCGGTCTTGTCGTCACAGTCAATGAAACGTGCGGATGCATCGACGCATGTGATGTCATCTGCTGTAATCAGCAGATGCAGCCGAAGAAATAAATGCTGGTTTCGGTTCGCCTAATTTTGTTTTTGGAGTTCTGTTTCGCAGTAGTGGTTGAAGCGCCGGCGGCGAGGCTGTGCGGATGAAGGACAACGATCTCATCAGGCAGGAAGACGCAATCCTCGTTGTAATCGACATTCAGGAAAAGCTGGTCCCCGCGATGGCGGAAGGCGAAAAGATAGTCGCCAACACAAAGCGCCTCCTCGGTCTTGCCGAAGTCATGAACCTTCCCGTGATAGCGACGGAGCAGGAGAAGCTCGGCGCGACGATAGCGGAGATAGCCGGAAAGATTTCGACCGGAGTAATCCCCAAAACGACCTTCGACTGTTTCCTTACGGACGAGTTCTCGGCGCGCGTCGCAGAGACGGGAAGGAACGCTCTCATCATCGCCGGCATCGAGGCCCACATTTGTGTTGCTCAGACCGCCCTGTCCGGCCACCCCAGATTCAAGGTCCATGTCGTCAGCGACGCGATAGGCTCGCGTTCCGCCCACAATGTCTCGGTAGCGGTGGAGAGGATGCGCGCCGCGGGCATTACCATCACATCGACGGAAATGGTCATTTATGAGCTGTTGCAGCGGGCGGGGACCGCACAGTTCAAGGCTATGCTCCCCATCGTAAAATAAATAGCGCAACCGGCGAAGATAAACGGTTATGAAGCGGAACGCCGGCCGGCAGCCGCTGCGCTCCGGCGCGCGGCCCCGGCAACGGCGCGGTCGAGGACGCGTGTGACGCGCAGGCCGTCCCGGCCGAAGGCAGCCGTGTACTGCCTGATGTCGAGGACGATGACCGTGATGTTGTCCGTGCTTCCCCGATCGAGCGCCTCCTTTTGGAGCGCCTTTGCGGCGTCATCCGGACCGGGCGCGCGACGGGCCGTCCGCACCGCCTCTTCCGACGTCATAACATCCCAGAGGCCGTCGCAGGCGATGACCGCAACGTCGTTCGTTCTGCCGAGGAGGCCCTGCTCTATCCTGGGCTCGGCTGTAACGAACGGCTTGAGGTACGCATCGCCTAAGGAGCGGCTCATTGCGAGCACGCCCTGAAGACGGGAGACGTCCAGGGAGATAACAGCCCCGCCGTCCGCCTCGATGCGCGCCTTCTCTTCCGGGGAATCCGGCTTATGGTCTACAGTCAAAGCAACGGCCCCGCCCGCTTCCCCCACCACTATCCTGGCATCGCCCGCTCCTGCTGCGAGAAAGGCGTCTTTGTAAAGATAGAGGGTCGCCGAGGCAGAGCCGCTCTCCGTCCGCCCGACTATAAAGCGGTCGGTGGCGAGGTACGCCTCGCGCAGGGCCTCCGCGCTGAGTGCCCTTGCCTTCGTCCCGCGCCATAACTCTTTTTGCCTGGAGAGGAAAAAGGGCGTGAGCATTTCCGCGGCGAGCGCCGCTGCCGCGCTGCCGGAATGGCCGTCGTGCACCTCGGCGGCGAATATGCCCGTCTCCCGGTCGTCCCATACGGCGTGCGCGTCCTCCATCTCGCTGCGCAGGCCGATGGTTTCCTCCAAGCCGTACGGTATTCCCATCTTCTCGCCTCTTCCGTCTTTGTATATATTTTATGACCGGCCGGGCGAAAAAACGAGGAGAACGCCAAATTTAGCCCCTCCGGACCCCTATATCTTGAAGAGGCGACCCGCTGACATTATAATAGAGTAAAAGAAGCGGAGGTGTGACGATGTCGGTGACCAGGTGGGACCCATTCAGGGAGCTTCTCACGCTGCAAGAGAGACTCGACAAGATGTACCGCGATATGGAAAGGGGCAGGAAAGAGGATTTCGTGTCGAGCGAATGGACGCCGCCGGTTGATATTTTTGAGTCGGCGAGCGCGTTTGTCCTTAAGCTGGAGGTGCCCGAGGTCGAGAAGGAGACGATCGACATCAAGATAAACGAGAACGAGCTTACCGTCAAGGGCGAAAGGAGACTGGAGCCCGGCATCGACCCGGACAGCTACTACAGGATGGAGAGGGGGTACGGCACCTTCTCCAGGTCCTTTACCCTCACAAAATCGATAGACGCAGCGCACATAAAGGCAGTGCTCAGGGACGGTATCCTGAGGGTCGAGCTGCCCAAGAAAGAAGAGGTAAAGCCCAAGCAGATCAAGATAGAGGCTTAAGGCTTTTTTAAGCCGGACCTGCTTTTCCGAGAACCTCTGTTTTACGTATCTTTTTAAAAGAAGGGGCTAGCCGTATATCAGCGCCCGGTCAGTTTCGCAGCCGCGGCCTTGCGGTCCTCTTCGGTGTCCACGCCTATCCCGCCGTACTGCGTAACGATGACTTTGATTTTGTACCCCGCTTCCATCGCACGGAGCTGCTCCAGCGATTCCGCCTGTTCGAGGCGTCCCTTCGGCAGGCCGACGAACGTCTCCAGGAATGCGCGGGTGAAGGCGTAAATGCCGATGTGCTTCTGAGGCGGTTCTTCCCCCGCAAGGAGATGGGGCGCCGGCGTCCTCGAGAAGTAAAGGGCAAAGCCTTGCTTGTCGATCGCGCATTTGACGACGTTGCGGTCTGCATGATCGGCGGCATCCGCGATAGGCGAGCAAAGCGTGGCCATGCCGGTCTGCCCGTCCCCGATCGCGGAGAAAAGCTCGTCGATCATATCTCCCCGGACCTGCGGCTCGTCCCCCTGGAGGTTGACGACGAGGTCCGCCTCCCTGCCCTGCACGGCCCGGCAGACGCGGTCTGTGCCGCTCGCGCACTCGCCGGTCATGACAACCTCTGCGCCGAAGGCGGCGCAACGCTTCGCGATCCGCTCGTCGTCCGTTGCTATCAACACCTCATCCGCCAGCCTGGAGGAGCGGGCCGCCTCCCATACCCACTGTATGAGCGGCTTGCCTGCGATGTCGAGGAGCGGCTTGCCGGGCAGGCGCGTAGATGCGTATCTGGCGGGAATTACGATTACCCTCTTCATGGCCGCGACCCGTTAAGGTATCGCTTCAGGAAGCGTCCCGTATGGCTCGCGCGGCTGCGGACAACGTCTTCCGGCGTGCCCTTCGCGATCACGTATCCCCCCTTGTCCCCGCCTTCAGGCCCCAGGTCGATCAGGTAGTCGGCGCACTTGATGACGTCCATATTATGTTCTATCACAACTACCGTGTTTCCCCTATCGATAAGCTCGTTGAGGACGAAAAGGAGTTTCTCGATGTCCACGAAATGGAGACCCGTCGTCGGCTCGTCCAGGATGTAGAGGGTCCGGCCGGTGTCCCTCTTCGACAGCTCGCGGGACAGCTTGATCCTCTGGGCCTCTCCACCCGAAAGGGTGGTGGCCGACTGGCCGAGCTTTATGTAGCCCAGGCCCACCTCGTTGAGTACCTTCAGCTTCGCCTTGACGTGCGGTATCGAATCGAAGAAGTCGATTGCCTGGGTGACGGTCATTTCCAGGACGTCGGCTATGTTCTTCCCCTTGTATTCTATTTCCAGGGTGTCCCTGTTGTACCGCTTCCCCTTGCAGACGTCGCAGACGATGTAGACGTCGGGAAGGAACTGCATCTCTATCTTCACGAAGCCTTCGCCCGCGCATGTCTCGCAGCGGCCGCCCTTTACGTTGAAGCTGAACCTCCCGTCCTTATAACCCCGCACGCGCGACTCCGGGATCTTTGCGAAAAGCTCCCTGACGAACGTGAAGATGCCCGTATAAGTGGCGGGGTTCGAGCGCGGCGTCCTGCCGATGGGCGACTGGTCGATGTCGATGACCCTGTCTATCGCCTCGAAGCCGGCGATAGCCTGCGCTGCCCCTGCCCGCTCTTTCGAGCGGTAGAGGCGCTGCTTGAGGAGCGGGAAAAGCGTGTCGATGATGAGCGAGCTTTTTCCCGAGCCGGATACGCCGGTCACGCAGGTGAAGACGCCAAGCGGTATCTCCACGTCAATCGTCTTGAGGTTATGGGCGGCCGCGCCGGAAAGACGGATGGTCCCCTTCGGTTTCCTTCGGCCGTTAGGCCTTTCTATCCTCCGCCTGTCGGAGACGAAAAGCCCGGTGATCGACTTCGGGTCTTCCTTCAGCTCCTCAGGCGTCCCCATGAAGACGAGGTATCCGCCGTTCTCGCCCGCGCCCGGCCCCAGGTCGATGACGTAATCGGCCCGCAGTATCGTGTCGTAGTCGTGCTCGACGACGACGACAGTGTTGCCCAGGTCGCGCAGCTTCCCGAGGGTGGCGAGGAGGCGCTCGTTGTCGCGCTGGTGGAGGCCGATGCTCGGCTCGTCGAGCACATAGAGCACGCCCGTCAGGCCCGAGCCGATCTGCGTCGCGAGACGAATGCGCTGTGATTCACCGGACGAGAGCGTCGCCGAGGAGCGGTCGAGCGAGATGTAATCGAGGCCGACGTCGATTAAGAACTTGAGGCGGGCGGTGATCTCTTTCAGGATCGGCTGGGCGATCTCCCGGTCCTTCTCGGCCAGGGCGACCTGTCCGAAAAATTTCAGAGGACTCGGCGATGGTCATCATGGTCGCCTGGTATATATTGATGTCGCCGAACCGGACCCAGAGCATCTCTTTCTTGAGCCTTGCCCCTTTGCACGCCGGGCAGGGGATGAGGTTGATATAGCGCTCGAACCTCTCCTTCTCCCACGGGCCGGCCGAGCGCCATTCCCGCTCCAGCTCCTTTATCACGCCCTCGAAGGCCTTTTTCACGGGCTGGCGCCTGTGGCCGCGCTCCACGTAGAACTCGATCTCCTCCCCTCCGGAGCCGAAGAACAATACGTCCTGCACGAGCTGGGGCAGGTCCTTGAACGGCGCCCTTATGTCTATATCGTACTGCTTGACTATCGATTCGAGGAAGGGCAAAAAGACGGTCGGCTCTTTATCGGCCCAGGGCATGATCGCGCCTTCCCGCAGCGACAGCTCCTTATTCGGGACGATCAGGTCCGGGTCGAAATACTCCTTCACGCCGAGGCCCAGGCAGGTCGGGCAGGCCCCGTACGGGTTGTTGAAGGAGAACATGGCGGGCGTGATCTCCGGGTAGCTGATGCCGCAATCCGGGCAGGCAAATTTCTCGCTGAAGACGAGCGTCTCGCTGCCGGTCTCGACCTTGACGATGCCGCCCGCCTTGCCGAGGGCCAGCTCTACCGCCTCAAAGAGGCGTCTCTCAATGCCTTCCCTCAGGGTGATCCTGTCGATGATAACGTCTATATTGTGCTTCTTGTTCTTGTCGAGGACGATGGCTTCGGAGAGGTCGGTCATTTTCCCGTTGAGCTTGATCCTCGTGAAGCCCTGCCTTCTCAGGTCGTCGATTTCCTTGCGGTACTCGCCTTTGCGTCCCCTTACGATGGGGGCGAGCACGGAAAGCTGCATGCCGTTCCCCAGGGCCAGTATGGCGTCTACGATCTGCGGCGTGTGCTGGCTTTTGATCTCCTTCCCGCAGCCGTAGCAGTAGACGCTGGCCGAGCCTGGCGTAAAGCAGCCTCAGGTAGTCGTAGATCTCCGTGACCGTGCCCACGGTCGAGCGGGGGTTCTTGCTGATGCTCTTCTGCTCTATGCTTATAGCGGGCGAAAGGCCCTCGATGTAATCGACGTCCGGTTTTTCCTGCAGCTCCAGGAACTGGCGGGCATACGAGGAGAGGGATTCGACGTACCTGCGCTGCCCCTCGGCATAGACGGTGTCGAAGGCAAGGGACGATTTTCCCGACCCGCTCGGCCCCGTGATGACGGTCATGCTGTTCCTCGGGAGCCGCACGTCGATGTTCTTAAGGTTATGTTCTCTTGCGCCTTTAATGAAGATGTGGTCCATTGGTCCTATCCGATTTTAATTGCGGTGAAGAGAATAGTCTATCAGACAAGGGCTGCCGTTTCAACGGGGGGCGAGGAAGGGCAAGAAGACTAAGGAGGCTAACCCAACGCTACGCTAAGGCTATCCGGCCCCCGCCGCCGCTATACCCGGATTGCCTGCTTTTCAATCTGTTCCAATCGTTCCTGCAGGTCCGCAAGTTTTATCTTCATCGAGGTGATTTCTTTTTGCAAGGTTTCCGGTGTGTAAGGGCTCGTCCCGATTGCTTTTTCTATCCGTTCTACAGCATGAGCCATTAGACGGTACTCGTCGTCGAGCTTCTCGAACGTTGGTAAAGGGCATCGATGTGGTCGAGAAGACGCGCGAACTTGTCATCGTGCTCAGTCTGCTTTTCTTTCACGGACCGGAACTCGGGTTCGAGGACTTTCAGGTAAAAAGCCGTGAGCGCGGCCGAAATATCCTGCTTCATCCGTCGTTCTCCGTAATGAATGGTTTGCTGTCTGCGCTTGTTGTCCGCACCACATAGTTACCATCTGCAAGAGGCTATTGCAAGAGAAACTTATTATGGTGTCAACGCAAACGCTACGATCGACGGTCTGCGCCGGCGCTCTTGATTTGTGCGCTCCTCCGGCGTTAAATTATTTGCGTGACGGCCTCCCGGAAACAGACCTTGCTCATCAACGTCCCTTACCGCTATGGTGCGGCCGCGCCTTAAAGACATCGTCTCTCTCGGCATAGGCATCGAGGTCTATATAAACAGCGATACCCTCGATGGGATAGAGCCGGGCGATGCGCGCGAGGTCGGGCGCATGCTCGCGGACCAGGGCGTCCTCTGCACCTGCCACGCGCCTTTCATGGACCTGAGCCCGGGCGGCATGGACAGGGACGTGAGGCATATCAGCAGGGAGAAGCTGAAAAGGGCCATAGAGGCGGCCAACCTTATAGGCGCGAGGTCGATCGTCTGCCACGGCGGGTATGACAGGTGGCGCTTCGGGGGACATGAGGATCTATGGCTGGCCAACAGCGTCGAGACGTGGACGGAGCTTCTCGGCACGGCGGGGGACCTGGCTCTTCTCGTGGAGAACGTCTTCGAGGAGACGCCCGACACGCTCGTCGCCCTCTTCGACAGGTTCCCGGAGAAGAACCTCTGGACCTGCTTCGATACGGGACATTTCAACCTTTTTACGAAGGTGCCCCTTGACGCGTGGCTTGCGGCCCTTGCAGGCCGGCTCAGGGAGCTTCATATACACGACAACCACGGAAAAAGCGACGAGCACTTGCCGGTGGGGCGGGGGACGTTTCCCTTCAGGGAGCTTAAGCGCCTCCTGAAAACCATGGACAACCTTTACTTTACTGCCGAGGCGTCGAGCGAATCATCCGCGCGCGATACATTGAAGTGCGCGAGCGAGTTCCTCTCCTGACCCGGCCGCGCGTTCCGGAAAATCGCCTTTATTCCCTGTAGAAATGCTCCTCCGGTATCATCCTTAGCTGCAGCCGCTGTACCTCGTCATGCAGCTCATCCACGCTGGTGCTGACTACCGCGAATGTATCGAAAATCATCCTGAGGGTATCGGCCAGTTTCTCCATGTTCTGCCTGGCCGCCTCCGACGCCTTCTTGATCTCTGCTTCTCTCGCCCTGCATTCCTCTATGATCTCGCGGAGCTGTTTTTCCTCTTCGGGCGTCACGTTCTTTTCCCTCAGCACGCTGTCTACTGTCTTTCCCCTTTCCATTGTCCACCTCCGTGCTTTCCGGTTTCGGACCTGCCGGAATGGTTTGTCTGTCGTCCCCTTGACCTTGTGAGCGGAAATGCTCACTATTGGTCAAGTCTTGTTATACATAATATAACAATAGGGACGGCCAAAATCAAGCGAATTATTCTCTGGGTGAGCGAATTTGTCCTGTATGTCAAAAAAACGCACAGGGTAGGGCCGGGTTGCTTTTTTAGCGTCTAATCCTCTGTCGGCTTGTTCTCTTTGTCCACGAAAACGACCTTCGGCTTGAAGCCCTGCAGCTCGCTGTCCTGGAAAATCCCGTAAGAGGCGATGATGACGAGGTCGCCTTTCTTTGCCTTGTGCGCAGCCGCGCCGTTGATGCAGATGACGCCCGAGCCCCGGGGGCCGATTATGGCGTAGGTCGTGAAGCGCTCGCCGTTCGTTATGTTATAGATGTCCACCTGCTCGTAAGGGATGATGCCTGCCATCTCCAGCAGCCGCTCGTCTATGGTGATGCTGCCCTGGTAGTCGATGTTGCTGTCCGTTACGGTCGCGCGGTGGATCTTCCCCTTCATCATGGTTCTTAACATGTCATGACTCCGTCAGGATAGTATTGTCGATAAGCCTTGTCTTGCCTACCCTCGCCGCAATTGCGAGAAGTGCGCTGCTCTCTATATCCTTGATGCCGCCCAGGTCCTCCGGGTCGCACACCTCGACGTACTCGATATCGATGCCGTCTTTTGAAGCGAGGACCTTGCGGACTTCCGAGGCGATAACGCCGCGTTCCTTTCGCCGCCCTTAAAAAGCTCCTCCGCCCTCTTCATGGAGGCGCGGATGAGGAGCGCGTTGGCGCGCTCTTCGGCGCCCAGATAAGTGTTCCGGGAGCTCATCGCCAGGCCGCCCTCTTCGCGCACGGTCGGGTACGCGACGATGTCTATGCCCATGTTGAGGTCGCGCACCATCCTCTCGATGATTTTCAGTTGCTGGTAGTCCTTCTGCCCGAAGACGGCGAAATGCGGCTTGCACGCGTTGAAAAGCTTCGCCACGACAGTCGCCACCCCCACGAAATGGCCCTGCCGCGAAAGGCCGCACAGGTGGTCCCCCAGCCCCCTGACCTCTATATAGGTCGAGTAGCCCTCAGGGTACATCTCGGGCGCGTCCGGCGCGAAGATCACGTCCGTTTTTACGCCTTCGAGGAGCCGGCTGTCGCGCTCGAAATCCCTCGGGTACCGGCTGAGGTCTTCCTTGGGGCCGAACTGGATGGGGTTGACGAAGATGCTCACTACGACAAGGTCTGCAAGCTCGCGTGCCTTCCGCACGAGCGCCAGGTGGCCTTCATGGAGGTAACCCATTGTGGGGACGAGGCCTACCTTGCCGCCCGCCTTCCGGGCGACCTCGGCTGCCTCCTGCATCTCCCTTATTGTCCGAATAACCTTCATAATAATTAGTGAAAGGAACGGGCGTCGTCGGGGAAAGCGCCCGACTTCACCTCATCGATATATTCCTTCACCCCTTTTTCTATCTGCCCGGCCAGGTTTACGTATGTCTTGACGAACTTCGGCCTGAAGCCGGTGGCCAGACCCAAAAGGTCGTGGATAACGAGCACCTGGCCGTCGCAGTCCGGCCCTGCCCCTATGCCTATGGTCGGTATGGAAAGCATCTCAGTGATTTTCTTGCCGACGCTCCCTCGGGATGCCCTCAAGGACTACGGAGAATGCGCCCGCTTCCTCGACCGCCCTGGCGTCCTCGATCAGCATGTCCTCGGCTGACCCCTTGCCCTGGACCTTGAACCCGCCCATGGCGTTGACCGATTGCGGAGTCAGGCCTATATGGGCCATGACCGGAATATCGATATCGACGATGGCTTTTATGACGTCGCGCACCCTGACGCCGCCCTCCGCCTTTACCGCTGCTGCTCCGGTCTCCTTTATAAGGCGCCCGGCGTTCCTCCGGGCCTGCTCGATGCTCTCGTGATACGACATGAACGGCATGTCGGCCACGACCAGCGCCCGCTTCGTCCCCCTGACGACCGCCGCAGTGTGGTGGATCATCTCCTCGACCGTCACGGGAAGCGTATTGGGATAACCGAGGACGGCATTCCCCACCGAGTCCCCGACCAGGATGATCTCCATCCCCGCCGCGTCGACGAGCTGCGCAAACGGGAAGTCGTACGCGGTCAGCATAGTGATCCGCTCCCCTCCCTTTCGCGCCCTTATCATTGGAACTGTTATCTTTTCCATCTAACCCCCCCCAAAAACAAAAAAAGCCTTCTGAACTGTCGTTTCAGAAGGCTAACATTCAAACATCCCTTCCGTCTCAGTCCAGTTTATGGATCCAAGCGGCTTATATTATCTAGCTTATACTCAGCTTCGACTCACAGTCAAGTGGTTTTTTTATTTTTTCATTGACTCTCTTGTATGCAAAGCTGCCGGGCCAATACACCCACGCGGGTAAGCCCGAAATAACCGCCGCCAAGGCGAGACGCAGTACGCCTCCCTTAGCGGCAGTTGCGCAAGACGCCGATTGTATTGCGATTTCCAGTAAAAAGGCCGGATGCGCTCAACCGCGCATCCGGCCTTCTATTCTACCGGTGATGGTCCCAGTGTTTTTCCCGTTCCCACCTTTCCCAGTTACCGTGCAGCTCTCCGTGGGGTATCGGGCGGTATCCGTGCGGGACTTTGCGCCAGCCGTGCGGCAGATGCACCAGCACGCCGGGGACCCTGGGGCCGGGCGTGAAGATCCACGGTCCGTTATATGAGGCTGCCCTGAACCAGCGGCCGCCGAAAGGCCTGTACCAACTGCCGCCGTAAAAGAGGACATCCACGCCGATGCCGGGCACGAAGTAGGCATAAGTGCCCGGTATGGGGACAACATCGGGCGGAGCGGCAAATGCAAATGCAGGCGGCCCCGCTACTGCCGCAGGCGGAGGCGGCGGTGGGCCGTATCCCGCAGGCGGAGGCGGTCCATATCCCGGCGGAGGGGGCGGAGGGAGGAGGACCATACCCGGACGGCGGCGGCTGTACCTGGGCTAGCTGTATTGCCGGTCCGGCCCCGTTTGCCGCTGAAAGGCTATCGGTGAGAGCCGCGTCTTTTTGAACGTCATAATCACGCGCGGCGGAAGGGACGGCCCAGCAGGCCGCGGCCAGAACCACGCAAACAAATAAGGCCAAGAAACTCTTCTTCATAGGTCCTCCAGAAACAAGATTGTGACCGGTCGTCTCATCCGGCCGGCATTATTTTACCATTTTCAAAAAAAATTCCAACATCGAGCGGTTTCGCACACCCCTTCCCCGGTATAGGGCGCCCTTGCGCCGCCTTTTTCTAAATGGGAAAATACTGATTGATAAATCGACGTATATTTCTTACAATCATGCATCCGGGAGAGCGAAAAAAGAAATGGTAATAACACGATTCGCGCCGAGCCCTACAGGTAACCTGCATATCGGCGGGGCACGCACGGCGATGTTCAACTGGCTTTTTGCACGCCATCACGGCGGCAGGTTCATACTGCGAATAGAGGATACGGACAGGGAGCGCTCCAAAGACGAGTACACCAAAGACATCCTGGAGGGGCTCGCGTGGCTGGGCATTACCCACGACGGTCCGGTCTTCTACCAGACGGAGAGGACTGCGCTCTACGAGGAGCACGCATACCGCCTTCTCGATCAGGGGCTTGCCTACAGGTGCTACTGCACCCCGGAGCTTCTGGAAGAGAAGCGCAAGCAGGCCATCGCACAGGGGCGCAAGTCGTCCTACGACAGGACCTGCCGGGATTGCGCACCCGCCGACCCGGCCGGCCGGCCCTTCGTCCTGCGGTTTAAGACCCCCCTTACCGGCACCGTCACCTTCGACGACATGGTCCGGGGGACGATCTCTTTCCAGGTAGAGGAGCTTGACGACCTTATCATCCTGCGGACCGACGGCACGCCGACGTATAATTTCACGGTCGTTGTCGACGACGCCCTCATGGGCATGACGAATATCCTGCGGGGGGACGACCACATTAACAACACGCCCAGGCAGATCCTGCTTTATCGGGCTCTCGGCTTCGATGTGCCCCGGTTTGCCCACGTGCCGTTGATCCACGGCAGGGACCGGACGAGGCTCTCGAAGAGGCACGGCGCCGCCTCCCTCCTCGAATACCGGGAAGACGGCTTTCTGGCCGAGGCCCTTATGAACTACCTGGCGAGACTCGGGTGGGCATACGGCGACGAGGAGATCTTTTCGGCCTCCGACCTGATCGCCAAGTTCGATATCGGCAATGTGGGCAAGTCACCCGCCATCTTCGATATGGACAAGCTCTTATGGCTCAACGGCCACTACATGAAGACCATCGACCCGGCCGACATCGCCGCGAGGCTGGCGCCTTTCATAGAGAAACTGGGATATCCCGTGGCCGACAAGGAGCGCCTTTTAAAGATCGTTCTTCTGCTCCGGGACCGGGCGAAGACCCTGAAAGAGATGGCCCAACAGGCCGAGTTCTTCTTCAGCAGCGAGATCTCTTATGAAGAGAAGTCAAGACAGAAGTACCTCGGCCCCGAGTCAAAGGCCGTCCTTGAGCGCTTTTTAGCCGATTTCGACCGCCTTGCCGTCCTGGACGAGGCGGGTCAGAGGCAAATCGTCGAAGGCATAGCGAAAGACCTCGGCAAAAAGATGGTGGAAGTCATTCAGCCGGTGCGCGTGGCCCTCTCAGGCAGGCATGTGACGCCCGGCATCTTCGAAGTCATAGAGATACTGGGGAAAAAGACCGTACAAGAGAGGGTAGCAAGAGCCCTCTCCTCGATTGCATGAAGCTTATCAGCCTCGAAATCGTAGGTTTCAAGTCTTTCCTCCATCGCACAACGCTCCGTTTTGACCAGGGCGTGACGTGCATCGTCGGCCCGAACGGCTGCGGCAAGAGCAACATCGTCGACGCCGTCACCTGGGTGCTCGGCGAGCGCGGCACGAAATCCCTCCGCGTCAAGGAGATGGGCGACGTCATCTTCCACGGCAGCACCGCGAAGAAACAGGTGAACATGGCGGAAGTGACGATGGGGCTTATGAACGATGAGAGGGAATACGCGATAAAAAGGCGCATTTACCGGGACGGCACGAATGAGTACTTCATAAACGGCGATATCGTGAGGCTGAAGGACGTGCAGGATTTCTTCCTGGGCACGGGCGTCGGCCTCCATTCATACGCGATCATCGAGCAGGGCAACATAGAATATTTCGCGGCAATGAAGCCCCAGGAACGGCGCGTCGCCATCGAAGAGACAAGCGGCATCACCCGGTTCGAAGAGAAAAAGCGGGACGCCTTCTCCCGCATGGAAGAAGTCAAGACGAACCTCGACCGCGTCGAGGACCTCTACCGCGAAGTCGGAAGCGGCCTCGAAAAAGCGGAAGAAGAGTCGGCCAGGCTCCGCATATACAACGGCCTGAAAGAAAACCTGAAGGATTTCGATATCGCCTTCCTGACGGACAACTTCAACAAGTTCTCGAAGAGGTCCTTGAAGCTGGAGGAGAGGGAGACGATGCTCGCCGCCGAGATCGAAGCGAAGCTCGCTCTGCGGCAGTCCATCAGAGAGAAGATGCGCTCCAAGGAAGAGGAGATCAGCCTGATCGATTCGGTTGCCAGGCAGATGGAGCTCGACATCCAGGGCAAGGAAAAAGACATGGAGGCGCGCCTCCTTGAGATCAATTACCTGGAAGAGGAAACGAAGCGCCTGCGGAAAACGGCCGCCGACCTGCTCAGGGAGATAGAGACGATAGACGCGAGGATTGCGGCCGAGGGCGCGGAAGTCCTGCGCCTTACCGCCCTGGCGGAGGAAGAAAGGACCGCCCTTCAGGCGAAGGAAGCGGAAGGGGCGGGTTCCGACGCCCAGGTTAAGGCGCGCAGGCTGGAGAGGGAAAGGCTCGAAAAGGCCGTTGAGGAGCAGAGGACCACGCTTTTCGCGGCCATGACGATGATCACCGAGATAAAGAACCGCATTGCGGAAAAGGAGCGGGCAGCGAGGGAGAAAGAGGCCCGTATACAGAGGAGGCTGGAGGAGGAGAAGCAGCTTGCGGAAAAGCTGCGGCTCCTTGATGCCAAGCTCGCCTCCCTTCGGGAGGCCTTGCAGACCGCCTCATCCGAGAAAGCGCGCCTGGATGTTGAAGAAAAATCTCTGAGCGACCGCTGTGGGGCGCTCGCAAAGGAGATCGCACAAGGGCGGAACGACCTTGAGGGGTTGAAAGGCGTCAAGAGGGGCAAGGAAGAGATCTTCCGGCAGATGAAGAGCCTTGGCGAGGCTCAGAAAAAGGAATCGAGCCCGCACAGCCCCCTTATCAAGATATTGAAGACCTCCGGCGAGACCGAGCAGGTCATGGAGAAGTTCTTCTCCAGAGAGATGGAGTACCACGTGCTGACCGAGCGGGACCCGGTCAGCCTTTCGATCATCGCCAAACAATACGGTGACGATTTCATTTTCTTCCCGAAGAACGGCATGTTCACCCTGGCCGGCGAGGAGGCGGACGTCCGCATCATGAGCGTGGAAAGCCCGGCCGAGGCGTTCAGGCGGATAGACGAGGGCGAGGACGGCCTCTTTCTGTCCGGCAATATGCTGATCGATTCGAGGGGCCTGGTCCGGAAAGGGCAGGACAAGAGCACGCTGTCTATCCGGGAATTCAGGGAGAAGATGAAGCTCGAATCGGAGCTGGCTGAGATTGAGGAGCAGCTTAAGGCCAGAAGCGCCGTCCTCGGCGAGCAACTGCAATCGCAGAGGGACCTTGAGAAGGCGAGGACAGCGGCGAGCATGCAGGCTAGCGCGCAGGCGGCAGTGCTTGCCGGCATAGAGCGCGAGGTCATACAAACGGAAGCGGGCGTCAAAACGACCCGCGACCGGCTGGCCGAGGGCGCTCAAGGCGCCCGGGCATGGAGGAAGAGGATACCGTCGTATCCCCTGAAGACGTGCAGGAGAAGGAGAGGCGCGAGGCCGGGAAGACAGAGATCGAGGCGGCCCTGACCGATCTTAGAAAGGCCCTCGAAGAGGCGAAGGAAGGCGAGCGGGGAGCGGAAGCCGCGTTCCGTGAGATATCGGTAAGTATCGAGAGGGCGCGAAACGAGCTTGCGAAGAACGTGGAAGAGGCGGAGAGGAAGAAGAAGGCTGCCGCAGCCCTTGAAAACGAGAAGACTGCCAGGCAGCGCAAGGCGGAAGAGACGGAGCAGGACCTCAAGAATACGGTCGCGAAATCCGAAGGCCTCGAAGAGACCATCGTAGCCATACGGGAGGACCGCGATAAGGCGGCCGTCCGCTATGAAGAGATGAAAGGGCGTCTCGGCGACGCCCACGCGGAGAAGGCAGGCCTCGAAGAGGAGCTGCGCGTCGCAGGTGAGGAGCACGACAAGACAAGGACGAAGAAAGAGGGCGTCGAGAAGGAGCGGATCGTTATCCAGGAGAAGATAGACGCAGTCCGCAAAAGGCTGCTCGACGAATACGGCATTGAAGAGCCGGCGGAAACGCCGGCCCAGGCAGTCAAGGACGAGTCCGAGCGGGAGCGCATCCTGAAGGAGATAGAGGCCCTGGGCGAGGTCAACTTCAGGGCCGGAAAGGAGGCCGCTGCGCTAAAGGAAAGGCTTGAATTCCTCGGCAAGCAAAAAGAAGACCTCGTCGTCGCTATGGAATCGCTCAAAAAAACCATTGCGAAGATCGACTCCGTCTCACGGGAGCTTTTCCTTGAGACCTTCGAGCGCGTGAACGAGGCGTTCAAGGGCTTCACCAATACCCTCTTCAGGGGCGGGCAGGGGACGCTCATGCTCAATGCCGAGACGAACGGGGTGGACCTCTACGTGCAGCCGCCCGGAAAGAAGGTAATACGGATGGAGCTTCTTTCAGGCGGGGAAAAGGCGCTCATATCCCTCGCCTTCCTGCTTTCTTTGATGGACACTAAGCCGTCGCCCTTCACGCTGATGGACGAGATCGACGCGCCGCTCGACGACGCGAACCTCCTGGCCCTGCTCGACGTAGTGAAGATTATGAGCAAGAAGACGCAGGCGATCATCATCACCCACAACCGGCTTACCATGGAATCGTCGAACGCCATCTACGGCATCACCATGGAAGACGAAGGCATCTCCAAGACCATTTCCATAAGACTCTAAACATTCCAAAGTTATACCCACAGATCAAGAGTAAACCAATCGAAAAAGCAATTTTTCACACGTTCTGCCCCTTATCCCTGCCGGCGTGCCGTCCGAGCTTCTGGAGCGCAGGCCTGACGTCGCTGCTGCAGGGCGCGGCGGCGGCTGGAGGATGCGCGACGTGCAGCAGATAGAGCGCAGGTCGGTCAGTAAAGGACCGCCTGCACCATAATGTTGAAAATGAAAATTAAAGGCGGTAAGCGAAAGACGCTCGTCAGGTCCGCATAAGGCCGAGGGCGCTCCGCACCTCGTCCATGGTTTCGGCCGCCATCCGGCTGCACGCGGCTGCGCCTTCGCGGAGGGCGTCGATCACGTATTTCGGGTCGTCTTTGAGCTGTAAGGCTTTTTCCCTGATGGGGGTAAGCTCCGCCATCATGTTCTTGAAGAGTATCTTCTTGCAGTCTATGCAGCCGACGCCCGCGCTCCTGCACCCGGCGTCCAGCTCCTTCAACACAGTCTCAGGCGAAAAGGCCCGGTGCATCGTAAAGATGTTGCAGATATCCGGGTTCCCCACGTCCGAGCGGCGTACCCTTGCCACGTCCGTCACCGCAGTCCGGAGCTTCTCCCAGATTGCGCTCTCGTCTTCCAGGATGCCGATGTAGTTGTTGAGGGTCTTCGACATCTTGCTCTTGCCTTCCATGCCCATGATCCTCGGCGCGCACGAAAGGACAGCCTTAGGCTCGGGGAAGATCGGCCCGTACCGGGCGTTGAACTTCCGGGCAACTTCGCGGGACAGCTCGACGTGCTGCACCTGGTCCTCGCCGACAGGCACGAAACCCGCCTTATATATAAGGATGTCGGCCGCTTGCAAGACGGGGTAGTCCATGAGGCCCATATTGAGGTTCGACCTGTGCTGGCGCGATTTCTCTTTGAATTGGGTCATCCGCTCCAGGTCCCCGATGGGTGTCAGGGAGTTGAATATCCAGCAAAGCTCCGTATGCTCCCTCACGTGGGACTGGACTATCACGTGGCACCTTGCGGGGTCGAGGCCGCAGGCGATCAGGATGATAGCAGTGTCGAGGCACCTTCGGGCGAACTCCCCCGTCTCATATTCGACGGTTATGGCGTGGTAGTCGACCACTCCGTAGATGCACTCGTACTGGTCCATGAGCGTTACCCATTGCCTGAGCGCGCCCACGTAGTTGCCGATATGTATATCGCCGGTAGGCTGTATTCCGCTGAAAATCCTGTCCATGTAGGCTCCCGAAACTCGATAATCTACAATAAGCACGCGCCGAAATCAATACGAGGGTATCGGAAACCGGCGGGAGCGTCCGGCTGAGGTTCGGCGGGCCGCAATATAGTTGACAGAAAAAGTAGGAAACCTTAATCTAAATGCATGAAGGTTTCGACGCAGAGCAGGTATGGAGTGCGTGCGGTTTTCGACATCGCGCACAATTCCTCGGGCAAGCCGTGCCAGGTCAAAGAGATCGCGGAAAGACAAGCCCTTTCGCCCCGGTACATCGAGCAGATCTTCCAGAAGCTGAAGCGCGCGGGCATCGTCAAAGGCGTGCGGGGCCCTTCGGGCGGCTACTGCCTTGCCAAAGAGCCGGAAAAGATCAGCGTGGGCGACATAGTGCGGGCGGCGGAAGGCACGGTCGAGCTGGTTGGCTGCCTGCGTCCCGCAAAAGGCAGGAAGAAGGCGTGCGACCGCATCGAGCAGTGTATGGTGCGCGACGTGTGGGCGGAAGGCTCGGCGCGGCTTATGGCCTACCTCGATTCGGTCAGTATCGCGGAGCTTTGCAGGGAAGCCGGTTCAAAGGGGCCAGGCCGGCGGGCCGGCGACCGGGTCACCTATTATATATAGAATGCATATACGCCGGGCAACTGCCTGTTATCCTCCGGAGCACATCATGAAACGGGGGGCTTCAAGAATAAGCACTTCCGTTTGCCCTTTTTGCATCTTGCTGTGGCATATCATAAGGAACTGCTGAAAGCTCGTCACCTGCCATCCGCTGACGATCCTCCAGAACTCCGGGTTGGCCCAATCCCATTTCTGCGCCTCATCGAGCGTGGCGTACCTTTCGAGGCCCGTTTCGCGGTTGAGCACTTTCACCCTTATCTTGTAAGTGACCTTTTCCTCTCCGCTGTCCTGCGCCTTTGCATCTTTTTGCTCTTCCGACATGTCTGGTCCTCCTGCTGCTATCGTGAGGCTTTCGCTGTTAGTGTTCGCTCCGCGCACGTATGATCAATACCCCAGGTCGCAAACGTTGATCTCATACTCCGCGCTGCCGTCTCCGGTCAGCGCCGTAATAGTCGGGCTTTCCCCGCACAGCGCGCACCCCGGCCGCCTGCCGAGCTCGACGGTTGCCGCGCTTGCGTTGAGGGCGTTATAGATATAGAAGCTGCCGATCATCGGCGTACCTATTCCGAGTATTATCTTGGCCGCTTCCGTCGCCTGCACGAGGCCTATGTGCCCGGGCACCATGCCGAGCACCCCTATCTGGCTGCAATTGGGGGTGAGGTTCTGGGCGGGCGGCACAGGGAAAATGCATCGCAGGCAGGGCCCGCTTTTCTTCGGCCAGAAGACGGACGCCTGGCCGTCGAAGCCGACGGCTCCGCCGAAGATGTACGGCTTGCCCGCAAAATAACAGGCGTCGTGTATCAGGAACTTGGTGCCGATATTGTCCGCCGCGTCCAGCACGACGTCGTAGCCCTGAACGATGTCGAGGGCATTGCCGGGCGCGAAAAACTCCTGGTAAGTGATTACCTCGATTTCCGGGTTGATCCTCTCTAACGCCGATTTGGCCGAATCGACCTTATACCTGCCTATATCTGCGGTCCCGTGCATTATCTGCCTGTTGAGGTTGGAGAGGGAGACCTTGTCGAAATCGATCAGGCCGATGGTCCCCACGCCTGCCGCCGCGAGGTACGGCGCAGCAGACGAGGCTAGGCCGCCTGCTCCCACAAGTAGGACTTTGGAGTGCATGAGCCGGAGCTGGCCCTCCTGTCCGATTTCCTTGAGAAGCATATTCCTGCTGTAGCGGTCGAGCTGCGACCGGGTGAACCCCGTATCCGATGCAACGGGCGCCCCGGACTCCATCCACGCCTTGTAGCCGCCTGCAACGGAGCGGGCGTTGGCGTAACCGAGTTTCCGGAGCTTTTCTGCGGCCCGCAGCGATATGTTGCCGCTGCCGCAGTAGAGCAGGATGGGCGCCTGTTTGTCTTGCGTCAGCTTGCCGATCTCTTCTTCGATGATGCCGGGAGGGACCATCTGCGCCCCCTCGATATGGCCCATGCACAACTCGCCTTCGCCCCGCAGGTCGATAAGGACCACAGGGTCGCCGCCCGAAAGCAGGCTCACTGCCTGACCTACCGGTATCTCGATCGCAAGCGGTCCGCCGGAGGCCGATTGCGGGCTATGCCCGTCCGAATGTTTGTCCTGAGTTTTCATGGCATTATGTTCACGATAGTAAACTAACCTCGTTTGAATAATATATACTTTAGTGATTTACTAATCAATAACATTTACGAATTACCGGATAGATTTCAGGAAACCTTGCCTGCGGGTCGCCACGCCTGCCTCTCGTGCTTCCTGCCCTGCGTTGTTCGGCTGATTCAGAATAGAGAATGCGCAATCTGCCCCCAGGCCTTTCCTTACCAACAATATCAGGGCTGGAACGAGGCTATCTATACTTGAGCAGTTTGGTTGACAATAGAACGGGCCGGGCATATACTAGGGCACTATGACAACGGTATCAGGCTTGGGCAAGAGAGGCCTTAACGTATTTCTGTTGCTGGCCGTTTGCCTCTCCTTCCTTTTGTCTCCGGCGCTGCCTGCGGCCGCCGGCATCGTAAGCTTGTGCGGCCTGCAACCGGCACCCGTTCACATGCAAGAACATGGGACGGGAAGCCACGCCTGCGTGTGCTGCAAGTATAAGAATGGGGCGCATAACGCGCCGTGCGCCTTGGAAGGCAAATGCAACCCCGCCACGGGCCATGAATTTTCCGTAGTCTCGGGTCCGGGCGCGCAAACTCCGGTCCCCATGCCCGGTCCAATTTTTATGTCTCCAAATCGGTCGGTTCTTACGGGTCGCGATGCCCGGAAGACCGACTGCGCAAGAGAAACGACCTACCTGATAAACCTCAACCTCCTCTGCTGATCTATCCGCCCCGGCACATCTGACCGGGGGCCAACTTATCTCATTTCAAACACTTATATTACGCTATGCGCTGCGGCTTCGCTTTCGCTTTTCAGCGCCGTCGCGCCTATCGAATCGCACAAGGAGAAGACCATGCGCAAGTTGACAATTATCGTTATGATGCTTCTGCTTACAGTAGGGGCAGTCTGCGCTGCCAACACAATCACGAAAAAGGCGGGGGAGTACACGGTCGAACTCACGATCGACAAGAACCCGCCGGTAACCGGAAAGAACAACATAGAAATCTTTGTGAAGGATAAAACGGGTAAGCCCGTGACGGACGCGAAGGTCCTCGTCGAGTATTCCATGCCGGCGATGCCCGGCATGCCCGCAATGCATTATAAGGCCGACGCCGTTCTGTCGGGCGACAGGTACAAGACCGTTATCGAGCCTTCCATGGGCGGCTCGTGGAGCCTGACGGCCAAAGTGAGCCGGGCCGGAAAAACGGACACTGCGCGATTTACCATTGACGTCAAGTAAATCATGCGGGAGGCGCCATAATGCTATCGTCTGCAAAAAACAGCCGGAACATCGGAAGATTGACTCTATCGTTTTTATTCCTTCTGGCCGCGCTGGCGGCGCCTCCCCGACCGATTTTCGCCCAGGAAGGGACGCTCGTCCTGGATGAGCTGATCGCCGAGGGACTCAGGAACAGCCCCGAGATACAGGCTGCGAGATTACGGGCGGATGCGGCCGGCTACCGCGTCCCCCAGGCCAAAAGCCTGCCCGACCCGATGGCGACGTTAGGCTACCAGAACGATGGCTTCAACCGCTTTACCCTCGGCGACAGTATCATGACTATGGGCATAGCGGGCGTGTCCCAGCAGTTCCCTTTCTGGGGGAAGCGGGCGCTTAAGGGCGAGATGGCGGCAAGAGACGCCGATAGTGAGGCTGCCCTGTCAGTTGCTTCGAGGCACCGGGTGGTGGCGCAGATAAAGCTCGTCTTTTACGACCTCTTTCTTGCCTACAAAACGATGGACGTTCTGGAAGACAGGACGGCGCTTTTTTCGAAGATAGAGGATGCTGCGCAAAGCAGGTACGCGTCGGGCACCGGCATGCAGCAGGAGGTCGTCATGGCGCAGACGGAAAAGTATATGATCCTCGAAAAGAAGGAGATGCAACGCCAGCGCATGCAGGCGCTGCAGGGCATGCTGAACGCCGCGGTGGGCAGGCAGGTGAGCGTGCCCCTCGGCCGTCCTGTCCTGCCTGCCGCCGTGCCGTTTCACTTTACCCTCGATGAGGCGGTGGGCATGGCGAAAGAGCATTCGCCCGACGTGAGGTCCAAACAGAAAATGGTGGAGGGGGCCGAGGCAAAGGTCAAGCTGGCGAGGAAGGAGTATTATCCCGACGTGACGGTCGGCGGCAATTATTTTTACAGGTCGGGCAACCTCGGAGATATGTGGGCCCTGACTTTCAGCTTCAATCTGCCCATCTTCTATAAAACGAAGCAGGAGCAGGCCCTGGCCGAGGCGCAGGTGTCGCTTAGTCAGGCTAAGCGTGAGTTGGCCGCAACGGAGCTGATGCTCGCCTCAAGCGTGAAGGAAGGCTATTCAATGGTGGAGGCGGCGGACAGACTGATGAAGCTTTACAAAGAGGGGCTTATCCCGAAGACGAACCAGGACGTCCAGCTTGCCTTCTCGAATTACGTGACCGGAAGGGTCGACGCCCTCACCGCCATAACGAGGATCAAGAACCTCCTCGACTATGACCTGCTTTACTGGGGCCAGTTGGTGGAAAGAGAGAAGGCCATAGCAAAACTCCATGCCGTCATGGGGACGGAGGAGACGCGCCGGGAGGGCGGTCAGGCATACGGGGACACCGCAAAGAAGGCGGCACGGGGAGAGACACGATGAAGAACCGAAAGAAAGTGATAGCGGTCGCGGCTTTCCTCGCCGTTCTTTCGTTGATATTCTATCTTTCCAAACCGGGCAGGCCCGGAACCGCCGCAGCCCAGGAGAAGATGGGCGCAATGCCCGGCATGCCGGCCGAAAAACCGTCACCCGAAAAGGCCCCTCCCCAGGAGGCTGCGGCGGGGGCGCCCAATTTTGAAATATCGCCCGAGAAGCAGCAGCTTATCGGAGTGAAGGTCGCCGCGGCGCAACTCCTACCCCTGATGAAGACCATACGTACGGTCGGCCTTGTTGAGTACGACCAGCGACGCCAGCAGACGATCAACACGAAGGTCGAGGGCTGGGTCGAGAAGCTCTATGTCAATTTCGCGGGAGTATACGTTAAGAAGGGGGATCCCGTCGCGGAGATATACAGCCCGGAGCTCTGGGCAAGCCAGCAGGAGTTTATCAATGTAGTGAGATGGGCGAAACGGGCCGATGCAAAGAAAGGCGGGCAGACAGCAGAGGCGGCTGCGCAGGCCGGCGCGCCTGACGTTAGCGCCATGATCGAGCGGGACGCCCAATCCCTCGTCGAGGCGGCGCGCCAGCGCCTGAAGCTCTACGACATAAGCGACGCACAGATAAAAAAGATCGAAGAGAGTGAAAAACCTATCCGGACGCTCACTATCTACAGCCCCTACAGTGGATACGTCCTGCAAAAGAACGTGAACCAGGGCGCCCGCGTAATGCCCGGCGCCGACCTCCTGGACGTGGCGGACCTGTCGATAGTGTGGATCACCGCCGACATCTACGAATATGAAATGCCGTTAATCAAAGTGGGAGACAGCGCAATCGTCAGCTTAAGCTACCTGCCGGGCAGGCAGTTCGCAACAAGGATCGACTACATCTACCCCACGCTTCAGGGGGAGACGAGGACACTGAAGGCCCGCTTCACGCTCCCCAACGAAGGGGGAAGGCTCAAGCCCCAGATGTTTACGAACGTAGAGATGAAGATAGGTCTCGGCAAAAGGCTCGCAGTCCCGGCAGACGCGGTCATAAATACGGGTGTCAGGCAGGTGGTCTACATCGACAAGGGCGAGGGCGTTTTCGAACCCAGGGAGGTGCTGACGGGCGTGCAGACGGACGACCTCGTTGAGATCACCGCGGGCCTCAAGATAGGAGAGAAGGTTGCGTCGGCTGCCAATTTCCTCATCGACTCAGAGGCCAAGCTAAAAGGGGTCGAGCCGCTTCCGAGGCAGGCGCAGGGCCAGACGAAGCCGCCGGGACAGGCGAGCGCGCCGCCTGCCCATCATCATTAAAGTGGGCTGAAGCCATGATAGCTAAGATAATCGGGTACAGCGCCCGCAACAAATTCATCGTTTTCCTTTTCGTCTTTTTTGCCCTCGCCTGGGGCTGGTGGGCGATCAGGAACATTCCCCTCGACGCGATCCCCGACCTCTCCGATACGCAGGTCATCATCTATACGGATTGGGCGGGCAGGAGCCCCGACCTCGTGGAGGACCAGATAACCTACCCCATCTCGTCAACGCTCCTCGCGGCCCCGCGCGTCCAGGCCGTGCGCGGCTTCTCGTATCTCGGAAGCTCCTTCATTTACGTGATCTTCGATGAGGGGACGGACATCTACTGGGCGAGGAGCCGCGTCCTCGAATACCTCCAGGCCGTCCGCAACAAGCTCCCTGCGGACGTCAACCCCGTCCTCGGACCCGACGCGACGAGCCTCGGCTGGGGCTTCGAATACGCAGTCGTCGATGAGAAGCACAACCTCGACCTTGCGCAGTTGCGCTCGCTCCAGGACTGGAACCTGAAGCTCGCGTTGGAAAGCGTTCCGGGCGTCGCGCAGGTGGCGAGCGTCGGCGGCTTCGTCAAGCAGTACCAGGTCACCGTCGACCCAAACAGGCTCCTCGGCTACAACATCCCCATAACGAAGGTGATGGAGGCCGTGCGGAGGAGCAACCTCGACGTGGAAGGCCGCGTGCTCGACCTCTCCGGCTTTGAATATATGATCAGAGGGCGCGGGTATATCAAGAACGTCAGGGACATCGAGAACATCTCCGTCGGCGCGTCGGCCCAGGGCACCCCCATATACGTCAAGGATGTAGGCAACGTCCAGCTCGGCCCCGAGATACGCAGGGGCGTCGCGGAGCTGGACGGCAGGGGCGAGGCGCCCGGCGGCATCGTCATCGTGCGGTTCGGCGAGAATGTGCTCAACGTGATCGAGCGCGTTAAGGAGAAGATCAGGAAGGATATTGCGCCTTCCCTGCCTCCGGGTGTAAAGATCGTGCCGACATACGACCGGTCCGATCTCATCAACCGCTCCATTTCGACCCTCAAGGACGAGATCGTTAAGCTCGCAATCGCAGTCAGCGTCGTCTGCCTCATCTTCCTTTTCCACCTGCCTTCCGCGCTGGTCGTCATCCTTACGCTGCCCGTTGCCATCATAACGAGCTTCATCCTTATGCTCTACCTCGGGGTCACGTCGAATATCATGAGTCTCGCAGGGATAGCCATTGCGATAGGGGCGATGGTAGACGCGTCCATCATCATGGTAGAGAACGCCCATAAGAAGCTGGAGGAATGGGAAGAGGCGGGCCGCCCCGGAAACAGGACGGACGTCATCATTGAGGCGGCCAAAGAAGTAGGCCCGTCGCTCTTCTTCTCGCTGCTGGTCATTACCGTTGGGTTCCTTCCGGTCTTTACGCTCCAGGGGCAGGCGGGCAGGCTTTTCAAGCCCCTCGCATATACGAAGACGTTCGCCATGCTCTTTTCGTCGTTCCTCGCTGTGACCCTGACGCCCGTCCTGATGACGCTTTTTATCAGGGGGCGGATCAGGCCGGAAGAAAAGAATCCGATAAGCCGGTTCCTGCACTGGGCCTACGGGCCGGTCGCGAGTTTCGCCTTACAATTCAAAGTGCCCGTCATCGTAGGCGCGGCAATTATTTTGGTCGTCTCGATATACCCCTATACACGCCTCGGCTCTGAGTTCATGCCGCCGCTCTACGAGGGGACCCTGTTTTACATGCCTGTCACGGCCCCCGCCCCTTCCATATCGGTCGCCACCGACCTTCTTCAGTTGCAGGATAAGATCATTAAGCGTTTCCCGGAGGTGGAGAGCGTCTTCGGCAAGGCGGGAAGGGCGGAGACGGCTACAGACCCGGCGCCGATGGAGATGTTCGAGACCGTAATCAACCTGAAACCGGAAAACAAATGGCGGCCCGGCATGACAGTCGCGAAGCTGACGGACGAGATGAACGACGCCCTCACGATCCCCGGTGTCTCGAACTCATTCACCATGCCGATAAAGGCAAGGATAGACATGCTGGCGACGGGCATAAGGACGCCCGTAGGCATCAAGATACTGGGGCCGAACCTGGATGAGCTCGAAAAGATCGGCCTGGCGATAGAGCACCACATGAAATCGATCCCCGGCACAAGGAGCGTCTACGCCGAGAGGGTGACCACGGGCTACTTCCTGGACATCACCGTGAAGCGTGAAGAGGCGGCCCGTTACGGCCTTGCCGTCCGGGATGTGCAGGACGTTATCGAGTCGGCCATCGGCGGCATGGACCTTACGACGACCATCGAGGGCAGGGAGCGCTACCCTGTGAACGTGCGCTATGCCAGGGACCTGCGGGGGAATATCGACCAGTTGAAAAGGGTGCTCGTGCCGACGGGGGCGATGGGCGGGCGGCCGGGCGGCATCTCCGGCAGGCATGGGCGCGGCGGGCGCGCAGCCGCAGCCCGGCTACGCCAACCCGCAGGGCAGCCGTGTGCCCCTTGCCCAGCTTGCGGATATCAAGGTCGTGCGCGGGCCGACGAATATAAAGAGCGAAGAGGGGCTTCTCGCGGAATACGTCTACGTCGATTTTTCGGGGCGCGACGTGGGCGGCTACGTGAACGAGGCGAAAAAGCACGTCGCCTCCCTCAAGGTGCCCGAAGGTTACAGGCTGCAATGGAGCGGCGAGTACGAGTACCTCGTAAAGACGGAGCAGCGCCTCAAGCTCGTCATCCCCCTGACGCTCCTTATCATCTTCATCCTTATTTATTTCAATACCAGGTCGGTGACGAAGACGATCATTGTGCTCCTTGCCGTGCCTTTTTCCCTGGTCGGTTCATTCTGGCTGCTTTATCTTCTCGGCTACAACATGAGCATCGCCGTCTGGGTGGGGATCATCGCCCTGGCAGGGCTCGACGCAGAGACGGGTGTCGTCATGCTCCTCTACCTGGAGCTTGCCCATGACGAATGGCAGAAAAAAGGCATGCTGAAAACGGAAACCGACCTTAAGGGCGCGGTCATGCACGGCGCAGTCAAGAGGATACGCCCGAAGATCATGACGGTCGGGGTGATCCTCGCCGGTCTTATCCCAGTAATGTTCAGCCACGGGGCCGGCGCGGACGTGATGAAGCGGATCGCCGCTCCGATGGTCGGCGGCGTCATCACTTCGACTGTGCTGGAGTTGGTTATCTACCCTGCCATCTATATGCTGTGGAAAGGCAGGGAGCTCAAACAGGCGAGGTCACTATGAAAGGGCGATTTCCGCCCGGCCTTTAATCTTCGCCCAGTGAGGGTTCGAGGCCCAGGTCCTTTATCATCTCCATGTCCAGCCCCGGCTCCCTTCCCGAGTAAGTGAGGTATTCTCCGGTCATAAGGGAATTGCAGCCCGCCACGATGCCGAGCGGCAGCAATTGGCGCAGGTTCGCCTCCTTGCCGCCGCAGAGCTTTATGTCCTTGTCCGGAAGAACAAACCGGAAGATCGCGATCGTGACGAGCAGCTCAAGAGGTTGAACGGAAGGCGTCCCGAAAAGGGGCGTGCCGGGGAAAGGCTTGAGGATATTGAAGGGCACCGAGTTGACGTCCAGCCCCTTCAGCGTAAATGCAAACTCGATCCTCTGCTCCATCGATTCGCCCAAACCGATGATGCCGCCGCAGCAGGTGGTCAGCCCCGCCTTCTTTGCAGCCAGGATCGTGTCGATGTCTTCCTGATAGTCGTGGGTCGTGCAGATGTTGTCGAAGTGGCTCCGCGCAGTCTCCAGGTTGTGGTGGTACCTGTACAGGCCGGCCTCCTTCAGGGCAGCGGCGCGATTTTCATCGATCATGCCCAGAGAAGCGCAGGGTCTTATGCCAAGGGCCCTGATCTCCCTCACTGCTTCGTAAATTACTTGCCATTCCGCCTCGCTGTCGATACAGGTGCCGCTCGTGACGATGCCGAACATGTGGGCGCCCGCGGCTTTGGCGCGCCCGGCAGCATGCCACGATGTCGGCCTTCGGGAGCAGGTCATAAACTGGGGAGGCAGTCTCGTAATGGACCGACTGGATGCAGAACCTGCAATTCTCCGGGCACTTTCCCGATTTTGCGTTTACGATCCCGCAGATGCTGACCCTTTTCCCCTTGAAAAACTCCCTTATCTCGGACGCAGCCGCCATAAGCGCGAAAGGCCTTTGCGCGCCGATCTCGCAAAGCCCGGCTGCTTCCTCCTGCCGTATGTCCCTTCCCTTTATCGCCCGCTCTTTGAGTTCCTGAAGCAGATCGCCCATCCCGTTCCTTCTCTTGTCGTTATTGCCCGGCCCTTACTGCCAGACCGGCTGATAGAATAACACAATCTTCGGCAAAATTATCCCGGTTCAGGGACATTCCTATTATTGACAACGAGTGCGGGGCCGTGTGATCATAGCTGGTGCAGCCCATCCGCCTTGCATCCCCGACCGGCAAAAGGACAAACGATCCAACATGACCGAGCACATCGAGCTTACGCCGAAAGAGGAGATATTTAGCCGCATCGGCCGTCTCAGGCAAAGCATGGGAGACGCAGGCATCGATTTCTGCGTCATCATGCAAAACGTGGACATGTACTATTTCACGGGGACCGTCCAGAAGGGGACGCTCGTGGTGCCTGTCGAGGGCGACCCTGTCTTTTTCGTGGAAAAGAGCGCGGAGCGGGCCGCATCCGAGACGCCGCTTGCAATCACCGCAATAAAACGCGACAGGGATATAAAGGACGTCCTTCTCAGCAGAAAGATACTCAAGGGAAAAGGGGCGATGGAGCTCGATGTCGTCCCCGTCTCCGTTTTCGAGAGGTTCAAGGGCATTGTCGGCTTCGAGGCTTTTGTCAATGCGACACCCCTCGTGAAGGGGCTGCGGGAGATAAAGAGCGCCTTCGAGCTTGACCAGATCAGGAAGTCGGGCGCGATAATGCGTCACGTCTTCGCGAAGGCGAGGGAGGTTATCAAAGAAGACCTGCGGGAGCTCGACATCGACGCGGAGCTGCTCGCCGAAGGCAGGAGGCGGGGCCACCAGGGGTATTTGCGGATGAGGGGCTTCAACCTGGAGATGACGACCATTACCGTCGCTAACGGCCTTACCGCCGCCCTGCCGTCTCCCTCCGATGTCCCCGTCGGTGGTCGCGGGGTAACGCCCGCCATACCCATGGGGTCGTCGCAAAAAAAGATCGAGAAAGGCATCCCGATCTGCATCGATTACGGCGGAGGATACAACGGATACGTGACGGACGAGACATACGTCTTCGTCATCGGCAAGATGGAAGAGAAGTACAGGCTGCCGTACGAGACGTCGAGGCGGATCCTCGAGGACGCGATGGCTTTCGGCAGGGAAGGCGTCGATGCTGTCGAGCTTTACGAGAGGGCGGCCGCAATAGCGAAAAAGGCCGGCCTTACAGACAATTTCATGGGCTTCGGCGAGGGCAAAGTTTCTTTCGTCGGCCACGGCCTGGGCCTCGAGATCAACGAGCTGCCCGTAATCACGGCGAAGCACCACACGGTGCTTCGCGAAGGGATGGTCTTCGCCTTCGAGCCTAAATTCGTGCTCCCCAATCAGGGGTCGATAGGGGTAGAGGTCGATTTTATAGTTCGAAAAAACGGCCTTGAGCGCGTGACGGACATACCCCTCGACATAGTATATCTGTAGCCGCTTTCGTATCATACCGTTATATAGCCGACCGTCCGATAACGTACTCCATGACTGCAACGATTCTACGGCGTATTTCTCGCGCAAACCTAATGCGTCCTTGCAAATGTTCTTCGATGTCTGTACAATCAAACATGGCCATTGCTTCTATTCCTGAAGAAGCATCAGGACGACGATCATAGGCGAGTGGGTCCACCGGCTCCACGAATCGGAAAGCCCAGCTACCGCGGCCGCCCGCTCGATGAGCTTTACCTGACAGTCTCCAGGGCCAACGCAGGGAACTACGCCGTCCTCGTGCACGACGATTATTCGGCCATAAACAGCCATATCGAGTGGATCAGCAAGCTGCGCCTCGACGGCGGGTTTTCCCTTTCGGACGTCCAGCACGCCTACGAGCTTTACCGCTCCATCCTCGTGCCCACCCTCCTTGCGCAGCTTTCCGGCAAAGAGCTTTCCGCGACTATAGACAAGCTCAACGCATGTCTTTTCTACACGATAACGAGGTTCAGCGACTACTTCCAGTCCCTCCATGAGGCGCGCATACGGGAGCACGCCCGCGAGCCTGGAGAATAAGGTGGAGGAGCGGACGAAAGAGCTTGCCGAATCGGAATCGAAGTACCGCGTCCTCGTCGAAGAGATCAACGACGGCTATTTCGTGGTCCAGGACGGCATGATCGTCTTTGCAAACCCGGCCTACTGCGAGCTTCACGGCGTATACACCGGGCGAGATCATCGGCAAGCCCTACACCGAGCTTATCGCACCCCGGTCCCTGCCCGCCGTCTCTAAGCTCTACCAGAAAAGGGTGGCCGGGGTGGAGAGCAAAGACCTCTATGCGTACCTGCGGCGCGACAGGAGCGGGATGAGCCGCCCGACGGAGAATAAGGTCAAGCGCATAATTTACGACGGCCGTCCGGCGGTGGCAGGCATCTGCCGTGACATAACGGAGCGCATAGAGACGGAAAAGCGGATAAGCGAGGCGGAGCGCTTCGCCTATATCGGCAAACTGACGACGTCTCTGGCCCATGAGATAAGGAACCCCCTTTGCTCCGTTAAGCTGAACAGTCAGATTCTTTTAAAAAACACCGCCCTTCGGCGGCAACGACAAAAGGCGCATGGAGATCGTGGTGCATGAGATATCGAGGCTGGAGCGGATACTCGACGAGATGCTCGACTACGCGAAGCCCTTGAGCCTCAAGATGCAGATGGGCTCTCTCAGGAAAATCATCGATTCCTGCCTGGAGACAATAGACGTGCGGATAAGGGAAAAGGGGATCGAGGTGAAGAAACGGTACTCCGACCGCCGCATGGGCCGGCTGCTCTTCGATGGAGAAAAGATGGAGCAGGCCATGATCAACATACTGATCAACGCGGTCGATGCCATCCAGAAGGGCGGCGTTATCGAGATAACGTCGAAAACCGACGCCCGAAAACGGTGCGTCGCTCGGATCGAGATATGCGACAACGGGCAGGGCATACCCGCGGAGGACCTGCCCTTCGTCTTCGACCCTTTTTTCAGCCGCAAGAAAGGCGGCACGGGTCTGGGCCTCGTGAACGTCAAGAAGATCGTCGAGGCGCACGGTGGCCGTGTCGACCTCGTCCCCAGGAAACCCAAAGGCACGATTCTCGGCTTCACCTTGCCGGTTAAGGAGGAATTGCCTTGAAAAGGAGAAGCATACTCATCATTGACGACGAGAAGATCATCCTCGAATCACTCAAGATGTTCCTCACGGAAAAGGGTTACGAGGTGGAAACGGCCGCCTCGGTGGCAGAAGGTCAGGCGCAAATTCGACACGTGCAGTCCCGACGCAGCCATCATGGATATACGCCTGCCCGACGGGGACGGCCTGGACCTGCTCGGGGAGCTGAAAAGCAACGAGAACAGGGTCCCGGTCATCATTATTACCGCGTTCCACGATATGGACGCGACCGTGAAGGCCATAAAGCTGGGCGCAACGGAATATATCACGAAGCCGATCGATGTAGACGAGCTGGAAAAGGCTGTTTCGAGGGCCATGAAGCTCAGCGGCGCAAGGAAAGAGGGCCGCCTGCCTCCGGATGACGGCGTTGCCTACCGGAAAGGGAAGATCGTCGGAAACAGCAAGGACATGAAGGAGGTTTACAAGGCCATAGGCGCCCTTTCCGAGAACCGGGTGACCGTCCTGATAGAGGGGGAGACGGGCACGGGCAAGGAGCTGATCGCGCGGGCGATCCACGGCAACAGCCATTACAGGGAGCAGCCGTTCATCGCCATAAACTGTTCCGCCATAGTGCCCACGCTGCTGGAAAGCGAGCTTTTCGGCCATGAGAAGGGGGCCTTTACCGGCGCGCTCGCGCAGAAAAAGGGGAGGTTCGAGCTTGCGGGCGAGCGGCACGATCTTCCTCGACGAGGTGGGCGATATCCCCGTGGCGCTGCAGGCGAAGCTTCTTCGCTTCCTTCAGGAAAAAGAATTCGAGCGCGTCGGCGGCGAGTCCACCCTCCATTCGGACGCGAGGGTCATTGCAGCCACGAACAGGGAGCTGTGGCAGATGGTGCAGCAGGACATTTTCCGGGAAGACCTCTACTATCGCCTCAGCGTCGCCACCTTAAGGGTGCCGCCCCTGAGGGCGAGACGGGAGGATATCGCGCCGCTCGTCTCCTATCTTTTAAAAAAGATCAACCGCGAGCTTCACAAGAACGTGAGGACCGTCGAGGAAAAGGCATTTCGCATGCTTACCGAGCTACGACTGGCCGGGGAACGTCAGGGAGTTGGAGAACGTCCTGACGAAGGCGGCCCTCGACACGCAGGGGGACGTCATATACGAAGAGTCCGTCGGCCGCCTGCTCGTGGGGTCGAAGAAGCCGGGCGGAAGGGAAGCGTCCTCGCAGAGCGCCCGAAGCCTCGACGCGGTCGAGCGCGACCATATCATAGCGGTCCTGAAGGAAACCGGGTGGCACCTGGGAAAGACGTGCTCCATCCTCGGCATCTCCCGGCCCACGCTGCGACAGAAACTAAAAGGGTACAACCTGGCCGACCATGCCTAGCGTCTTGACGTGTATATTCCGGCGCGTCGGCAACTACCGGGTGGTGGTAGATAGAAGAAGCAAAGGCGGATGTGGTGGCAAGGTTTGGACTCGCCGCATGGAGGATGCTCCCTCTGCGGCGCCCTGCTCGCCGCGTGCCCTCCGACGTACGTACGTACGCCTCCGGCCTACGCGGCTCACATTGCATCCGCATATGAAGCATCCTCCATGCGGCTCCTCCGACCACGGCTGCAATTGGGCCGGGGGCCAATTGCAGCAACTGCGGGTGATCGGTAATCGTTAAGGTTGATACTGAAATCAAAAGACAGGGCAAGGAAGGAAGGGGCGCTGAGTACCAATAACTATTGAAATAAGTTTTCACAAGGAAAAGAAACTTTCAAACGCGGAAGACCGGTGCGTCAGGGGGGTAAGGGGCTTTTGCCCTGTATTTGCTTTGTCGCCGCGATTGTGCGGCTCTGTCCCGTCGGGTGGCACGCTTGTTGCTCGGTATAAACGGGGCTGATGAAAAATCAGACAAGAGGGGGGATTATGAGAGGGGGTTTCGCTTTTTTCTGGTTGCGGTACTCTGTTCTTTTCGCAGTTCCGGCCCTGTTCGTAAGCGCTGCAGAAAAACCGATAATCATCGGCGCGCCGCTCGCAACGGCCTTTCTTTACGGCTGGGACGCCGAGAGAGGGGCATCAAGCTTGCCGCTGAAGAGATCAACGCGGCAGGCGGGGTCAGCGTCGGGCGGTAAGAAAAGACCTATCAGCGTTGAGGTTATCGACACGCGGGACCTTGAGCCGGGCGTTCCGGTAAGCGACGCGCTCCTGGGGGTCGAGAAGCTGATCCTCGAAAAGAGGGCCGATTTCCTCATAGGCGGCCCTGTCCGCTCGGAGGCGGCCCTTGCCGCAATGGACCTCCTGAGCAAGCACAAGAAGGTGAGCATCCTGACCACAGGCGCCCTGTCGCCCGCCTACACGAAAAGAGTCGAGGAGAACTACACGAAGTACAAATACTGCTTCAGGAATACGAGCCATGTGGGCGTGATGATGGATGAGTTCGTCACCCTCCTTGAAGATCTCAGGAAGACCCACAGCTTCAACAAGGCGTACATCATGGTGCAGGACGTGGCGCATGCCCGCGCAGGCGGCGAGGCGATGCAGAAGGCCCTTACCGCAAAGGGGTGGAACGTCATCGACATGAAGGTCTATCCCACCGGGACTGTCGATTACTCCGTGGGGCTCATAGACGCGGGCAAGAAGGGCGCCCAGGTCCTCTTCCTCTGGATGGATATGCCGGAAAGCGCGGTGCTCCTCAAGCAGTGGAGCGACCTGAAGCTGAAATCGCTGCCCGTGGGGTTCGTCAACGCGGCGGAGCAGCCCGGCTTCGCGAAGGCCACGGGCGGCAAAGGCGAATACCTCATCGTCAACCTCGTGAACGGCGGCAACGCCCCTGCGAAGATCACGCCGTGGACCATGAAATTCGTCGAGGCCTATAAGAAGAAATGGGGCCTGGAGCCGGAAGGCTACGGGACGTCGTCGAGCTACATGGCCGTCTATCAGATCAAGGACGCCGTGGAGAAGGCGACAGAGCACAGACCCGGACAAGGTCATCACCGCCCTCGAAGCTTCCGATATCATGGGCGTCTACGGCAGGATGCGCTTTGACAAAAAATCGCACCAGATAATCCCGTCCTTCGACCCGAAGGAAGGCGCGGTGACGGCATAGTGCAGTGGCAGAACAGCAAGAGGGTCCAGATTTTCCCGGCGAAGGTCGCGGACGCAAAAGTCCAGCTTCCACCGTGGATGAAGTAGGCCAAGAAGAAGGACGACAAGGGGGCAGGCGTGGAGATCATCGTCTACGGAATCATCAACAGCATTATTCTTGCGCTCCTGTCCCTCGGCTTCGCCCTTGTATACAGCATCAGCAGGGTGCCCAATTTCGCCCACGGCGCGCTTTACATCGGGGCGGGGTATATCGTCTGGCTGCTCCTCAACGCAGTCGGCCTGCCTTACGCGCTTGCCATACCGCTCGGGATCCTCAGCACCAGCCTGATAGGCGCGCTTATTTACCGGTTCATCATCATCAGGATCAGGGGCATGGAGATCTCGGAGATTATCGGCACGTACGCGGTAGGGCTTGCCATCATAGAGGGCCTGCGGTGGGGCGGCCTGCGGGGCATGACGTACACGCTGCCCGTCTTCATCCCGGGCTCGACGCACGATATCTGGGCGTGGCCGTAGATTACCAGAGGCTCCTTATCGTTGTGGCGGGCGTCAGTACCTTCGTCTTCCTCTTCCTGTTCACCAGGTACAGCAAGATCGGGCTTGCCCTGCGGGGCATCGCCCAGGACGAGCGGGCGGCTATGATGCTGGGCATCGACTCCGACATGACGGCCATCATTTCGCTCGCAATAGGCTCCGGGCCTCGCAGCCTTCGCCGCCGTTTTACTTTTGCCCCTCGGCAACATAGTCGTCGAGCAGGGGTATAACGTGCTCATCTTCGCGGTAGCGGTCTGCATCATAGGCGGTCTGGGCAGCTGGGGCGGCACGATCGTAGCGTCGTTCATCATCGGCTTTGCCCAGATACTGACGGAGACGCTCATATCGAGCCATTTCGTCATGGTGGTGGCCCTGCTCGCCATTATCGTCACGCTCCTGGTCAAGCCTTCGGGCATTTTCGGTAAGCAGAAACAGCTTGAGGAGAGAGTATGACGACGATGGAGATGACGAGAAGGGAACGTATCGACAGGGGGCTGAAGGTTAGGACGGAGGGGATCTACGCCATCTCTTCATACGAGGAAATCCTCTACCTTATCGGGCCGAGGCTGCTCCTGATCGTGGGCGTGCTCCTCCTGCCGCTGGTCCTGGAGCTTGCGCCCTACTGGAAGAGGGTCGTAAACATCATGTGCGTCTACGCGATGCTCGCCCTTGCCTTCGACTTTCTGGCGAACTACGTGGGTCTCGTCTGTCTCGGGGGCGCCCTCTTCATCGGCGTGGGGGGTTACCTCTCGGCCATTCTCAATGTGTATCTCTCATGTGCCGATCTACCTTTCCATACCCCTGGCTACGGTTTTAGGGGCCGGCCTCTGCACGGTTATGATCATGCCGTGCCTGCCCCTTCGCGGCGTCTATTTCGCTATCGTAACGCTCATGTATCCCATTCTTCTTTCGAGGATCATTGAGGCGTTCAACATACTGGGCGGCACGAACGGCATCACCGGGCTGGACAGCTTCCCCCACGAGTACATCGAGCAGTATACGATCATCATAGTCATGCTTCTGGCCCTTTTCGGCATGAGGAGGCTGGTGAGCCAGGACGTGGGGCTGGTGCTCCGGGGAGTCAAGGACAACGACCAGTCGATAAGGGCCTCGGGCATCAACGTGACCGTGATGAAGTCGCTCGCCGTCTTCATCGCAGCGCTGATGGGGTGTTTCGGAGGGGCCTATATAGCGCACCTGTATATGTGGGCGGGCCTTTCGCTCTTTGCCCTCGACTTTTCCATCATCCCCATCGCCTCCGTTGTCATGGGCGGCGGCGGGACGCTCATCGGCGCAGTGATCGGCTGCTTCATCCTCGTCCCCTTGAGCGAGTTCCTAAGGTTCTTCGGCACCTTCAGGATCGTCATTTACTGCGCCATCCTGACCGGCTTCATCGTCTTCAAAAGCGAGGGACTGATGGTCTATCTTCAGAGGAAATATCATCAGTTTGAAAGGATAGTGAAGATATGAGCGACAGGAAAACAGCGATGACAATCCGGCCCGGGCAATGGTTTTTTCTTCCTTTTTATGAGGGGGTGGCTCCAGCGGCTTTGCCGCTGGAGGGGGCGACGCGAGCCCCGGTAGTTGCAAGGATAGTAAAGATATGAGCGACAGGAAAACAACGATGACAACCCAAGCCGGCCAATGGCATTTTCTTCCTTTTCATGAGGGGGTGGCTCCGGCGGCTTTGCCGCTGGAGGGGGCGACGCGAGCCCCAGTAATAGCAAGTCTGGTGAAGATATGAGCGACACCGTTATCCTTTCGATGCGGGGCATAAGCAAGTCTTTCGGCGGCCTTAAGGCGCTCTCAGACGTCAGCTTCGACGTGCTCCAGGGCGAAATCTACGGCATTATCGGACCGAACGGCTCCGGCAAGACGACGCTCATCAACTGCGTCACCGGGTTCGTCAAGCCTGACGGCGGGCGCGTTTTCTTCCGTGACGACGAGATCACCAAGTGGCCCCCGCACAAGGTCGCCCAGCGTCGGCATCGCCCGGACCTTCCAGATCATGAGGCCCTATTACACGCTGCCTGCTTACAAGAACCTGATCATACCCCTCTGGTCGCCGAGGGCGAAGAAATTAGGCGGCTGGCGCGGGGGCGGAAGGCACGGCGACAGGGACACGGTGGCGGTAGATATCCTCGAGGAGATCGGTTTCGAGAGGGATTCGAAGGTGCCTTACAAGCTTGCCGCCACCCTGCCGACAGGCTACCAGAAAAGGCTGGAGCTTGCGCGCTGCATGGCGCTGCGGCCCGACGTCATCTTCTGCGACGAGGTCTTCTCGGGCCTGTCCATGAGTGAGATCGCGGGCATGATACCCCTTATCGAGAAGCTGAAGATGGACGGGATCACGCTCATCATGGTGGAGCACAGGCTGCGGGAGCTTTTCAGGGTGGCCGACAGGGTAATGGCCCTCAACTTCGGCGAGAAGATCGCGGAAGGGGAGTATACCAAAGTGATCGAGGACAAGCGGGTCAGAGAGGCCTATCTCGGGAAAGAGGGTGTGTAAAGATGCTTGAGGGACGAGAACTGATGGTCTTCTACGAGAATATGCTGGCCCTCAACAACGTCAGCCTTACGTGCGAGGACCGCGCCATCATCGGCATCTTCGGGCCTAACAGCGCAGGTAAGAGCACCCTGATGTACGCGCTGTCGGGCATCATGCTCGACATCAAGAAAAAGGAGATCATGCGCGGCGGAGAGCGCATCTCCCTGTTCGGCAGCATCCTGTTCGACGGCCAGGAGATCACGCAGATCCCCCCGCACCAGCGCGCGCGTATGGGCATTGTCCTTTGTCCCGAGCGCAGGAGGATATTCCCGGAGAGCTCGGTGCTCGAGAACCTGAAGATCGGCGCCTACCTGTCTACCAAACAGGAGGCGAAGGAAAACATCGAGTACGTCCTCGACCTCTTCCCGCGCCTGAAAGACCACCTGAAGCGGCAGGGCGGGTTCTTGTCCGGCGGCGAGCAGCAGATGCTGGCCATTGGCAGGGCCCTCATGGCAAAGCCCAAGCTCCTGCTCCTGGACGAGCCGCTTTTGGGCCTCAGCCCCGCGTACCAGGATATCGTCGTAACTGGGACAAAGGCCATACGCGACACGAAGGGCATCTCCATCATAGTGACCGAGCAGTACGCCCGGCCCGTCATCCCCATAATCGACAGGGGCTATATCCTTGAGAACGGATCGAATGTTCTCTCCGGAACGAAGGAAGAGTTGATAGACAACCCGGACGTAAAATCCGCCTACTTTGGGGTTTAAGACCGTGCAAGGAGCGACAACGCCGATGGAACCGAGCTTCACCTTCTCCCGCTTTGACGAGATGTGCGCGAAGGAACCGGGCAATACGGCCCTCTATTACCTCGGCGAGCGTTACAGCTACGGCAGGCTGGCAATGCTCATAGACAGGTTCGCCGCCGGCCTGGTCAAGATAGGCGTCAAGCCGCAGGACCGGATAATGCTCTATATCCCGAACTGCCCCCAGTGGATCATAGCGAATTTCGCGATCAACAAGATAGGCGCAATTACGGTGCCCGTCTCCCCCATATACACGGCCTACGAGATCGAGTATATGATCGAGGACGCCAACATAAAGACCGTGATATGCCTCGATACGAACTTCGTTTATGTCCGCGAGGTCCTGAAGAAAACCGGCCTTGAGCGCGTTATCGTAACCGATCTCGTAGAGCTGATGCCCGTGTGGAAGCGCGTCATAGGCCATCTCTTCGACAAGATCCCGACGGGCAAGATAGAGAGAGGCAAAGAGGTCTATTCCTTCTGGAAGCTCATCAAGGAAAACTGGCCGAAGCCGCCGAAGGTGGAGATCGACCCTTATGCCGACCTTTCGTACGTCATGTATACGGGTGGCACGACCGGCTTCCCGAAGGGCGTGCCGGGGAACCACATGGGCGAGGTCTCTTACATAAAAGACATTATGGACGACGTTATCGGCGACCGCATGACGGAGTCAAAAGAGACCGTGCTGATGGTGAACCCCCTGTTCCACATCATGGCCAAGGGCTTCATGATAGCATTCGGCTTCAACTTCGGGAACACCGTCATCCTCATGCCGCAGCCCGACGTAGATGCAACGCTCAAGGCGATAGAACGGTACAAGGTGGGCTGGATGCTCGGCGTCCCCGCCCTCTACAGGATGATGCTTGAGAACGACCGCCTCGACCAGTACGACTTAAGCTCCCTGAAATACTGCTACTGCGGCGGCGACGTGCTGCCCGCCGAGGTATTCAAGACATGGAAGTCGCGCTACTCCATCCCTATCTACCAGGTTTACGGATCGACCGAGGCCGGGCACGTGGCCTACAGCCTCCTCGACAGGGAGCCAAAGCCGACCGTCGTGGGCACGCCTCTGCAGGTCGCGCAGGTGCATGCTTGCAGACGCGGAATCGCTCGCTCCCGTCGCCTCGGGCGAGGTAGGGGAGTTGCTCGTCACATCCGAACATACGATAAAGAGCTACTGGAACAAGCCGGACGAGACGACCCGCTCCTTCGTGCAGATGAACGGCGACATGTACTACAGGATGGGCGATTTCATGCGGATGAACGAGGACGGCGAGCTCGAGTTCATGGAGCGGACCGCAGACACGATAAAATACAAGGCATACCGCATATCGGCCTCCGAGATCGAGGCGGTCCTGCAGGACCATCCTACCGTGATAGGCGCGTGCTGCGTAGGCATCCCCGACCCGAGGGTGGGGGAGAGGATCAAGGCCATAGTCGTGCTCAAGGAAGACGCAAAAGGCGTCGGGAGCAGCGAGCTGACGAAGTGGTGCAGGGACCGGCTCGCGTCCTACAAGATCCCCCATTACATAGAATTCCGCGATATGCTCCCGAAATCGAAGGTGGGCAAGCTCCTGAGGAGAGAGATCAGGGACGAGGAAAAAAGGAAGCTCGACAAAGAGAAGCGAAAAGTCACGTAGATGAATTAGTCTAAACTTAATCTTACAATAAGTCTTTTACCGGTTAAGGTCTTCGGGGCTGCCCGCGCAGCCCTTTCCCGTGAAACGCTGCCGTCTCTTTCAGGACCGCATCCGTCAAGGTCTCGACGGACAGTTTCCCGCCCGCGCATGCCGCGGCTTCCCTGCCGTTGATCCTGATCGTGCCTGAAAGCCCCGATTCATCACGCCTCACGTCGAGCTGTATCTGCATCGTCGCCAAAAACGGGCGCATCGTCTCTACGACATTCGCTATGATAGCCTCGGCCTCAGGCAGGGAGCGTCCGTCAGATTGCGTCCATTCGATGAGTATTCTTTTCATGGTGTCGCAGACAGTTCTATACCGTGCGGCCTTCGGTGTCAAATCCGCGCCGCGTATTTATATTTAGGAAGGTCGCGAAGAGACGTTCGAAGGAGAGGACTTTCCATGGAGACAAAAATACTCGTATGCAATGACTGCGGATGCAAGTTCGAGGCAAAAGATGCGAAGACGCCTGCAAAAGAGACGCCCCGGCCGGCGCCTCCGCCCAAGGACAGGTGGACCCAGGCGGACGTCGCCTGCCCCGAGTGCAGGAGCTACAACGTGACGACTGCCTGAGGTTCGCAAAAAAAAGTCCTTCCTGACCGCGCACCTTGCTGGTAAAATACGGTAAGGAGGACCGAATGCTCTATAGAAACCTGAAAGAAATGCGCGTCTCCATCCTCGGGTTCGGCGCAATGCGCCTTCCCCTTATAGGCGGGACGGAAAACCCCACCGACTCCTTCGACCCGCAGCGCACAATCGACGAGGAAGAGACGGCCCGCATGGTCGAATACGCCATCGCCCACGGCGTCAATTATTTCGACACAGCGTACGTCTACCACGGCGGGAAAAGCGAGGTGGTCATGGGAAAGGTCCTGAAACCCCACCGCGACCGCGTCACCATAGTAAGCAAGCTGCCCGTATTCATGGCCGCCGAAAGCGGCGATTTTGACAAATTCCTGGACGAGCAGCTTGAACGACTCCAGACGTCGTACTTAGACGTCTACCTCCTCCACGGGTTGAACGCGCATACGTGGGAGAGCTCAAAACGCTTACGCGTGCTTCAATTCCTCGAGGGCGCCATATCGGACGGCAGGGTCCGCCACGCCGGCTTCTCCTTCCACGACACCCTTGCCGTATTCAAGGATATAGTCGATGCCTGGGACTGGACGATGTGCCTGATGCAGTATAACTACCTGGACGAGCAGTACCAGGCGGGGACCGAAGGCCTGAAATATGCCGCGTCCAGGGGCCTGGGTGTGGCGGTCATGGAGCCGCTGCGCGGAGGGAAGCTCGCGCGGGTGCCGGAAGAAGTGCAGGCTGTCTTCGACTCATCATTCGTGAAAAGGCCCCCCGCAGAATGGGCGTTGCGCTGGGTTTGGGACCATCCCGAGGTTGGGGTCGTCCTATCCGGCATGAGCACCTTCGACCAGGTTCGGGCCAACGTCGCCTTTGCGGAGGAAGGCACGGCAGGCTCGCTGTCGCCTTCGTGAGCTTGCCGTGATCGGGCAGGCACGCAAGGCTTTCCGGGACCTGCTCCACATCGACTGCACGGGCTGCGCCTACTGCATGCCGTGTCCGACAGGCGTCAATATCCCGATGAATTTCTCGTTCTACAATGATGTCATGACATTCAGGGACCCGACAGGAGTGATGGTCTACAACACCTTCATGACGCCCGAGCAGAGGGCGTCAGCCTGCGCAGACTGCGGCGAGTGTGAGGAAAAATGCCCCCAGCAAATACCTATACGCGACGAGCTGAAAAAAGTTCACGAGACGCTTTACAGGGAGCAGCCTCCTGAAGCACCCTCCGACATACCTGCGTAATCGTCAGAAGCCGCCCCTAATGCCTCTTCCTTTTTATGAGGGGGTGGCTCCGCCGGCTTCGCCGGCGGAGGGGGCGACGCAAGCCCCAGTATTGTACCGGCGAAGCCGCCCCTAATGCCTCTTCCTTTTTATGAGGGGGTGGCTCCGCCGGCTTCGCCGGCGGAGGGGGCGACGCAAGCCCCAGTAATTGTACCGGCGCTTTCCAGAAGCTCGCGCAGCTTTGCCTGCCGCTCCACCCTCTGTTTCACTATGCGCTCCATGACCCTCGGCACGTCCGCCATGAGTCCCTTGGCCTGCTTGGCAGCGTCCGCGTAGAACTTTGCGATCCCTTCCTCCAGTTTCAGGCTTTCCGCAAGGTCCGTCGCGTAGTTGCCTGTAGGCGCGATATCGGGGAGCGCATATTCGTCCGGGTCGATGTCGAAGGCGAAGCAGCCTTCGAGGGCGTCCGTGATTATGCTGAAATAGGTCCTCTGCACGTTACCGATGTTCTTCGTGTTCTCTTTCGCGATGCCCGCAAAAAACGCCTCCTGCCCGGCGTATTTGCCTGCGAGGGACTGGTAGAAGGAGGCGGATCGCGTCTCCAGCTCACGCAAAAAGCTGATCGTTTCTGAAGCGGTCTGAAGTCTCATGCACCCTCCGCCCTTACAGCCATCTCTGGATGACTACCTTGCTCTCAGTGAAGAACCTGACCGCTTCCTGGCCCTGCGTGTGGAGGACGCCGAAGAAAGAGTCCTTCATCCCGCTGAAAGGAAACAGGGCGACAGGGGCCGTAATGCCGATGTTTATGCCCACGTTGCCGGTCGCGATGTTGTACTGGAATTCCCTGCCGCTGCCGCCGTTCGATGTAAAGATGGCGTTGCCGTTGCCGAAGGGGTTGTCGTTGCAGACCTCGATTGCCTCATGGAGGGTCTTCACCCTCATCGCGCTCATGACGGGCCCGAAGATCTCTTCCCGGCCTATCGTGCATTTAGGGTCGACATCTTCAAAAATCGTCGGACCGAGGAAGCAATCTTCGGGATATCCGCCCAGGATCTTCGGCTTCCTGCCGTCGAGGCGGAGCTTTGAGCCCTCTTTTATGCCTGTCTCGATGTACGACAATACCCGCAGCTTCTTTTCCTTGTCGCGCAGCGGGCCCATCTGGATCGATTCATCGAGGCCGTAGCCTATCTTGATGTTTGCCGCCGCCTCCACGGCCTTATCCATGAAATTCTTGTAGAAGTTGTCGTCTTCCCCTACGACGACGAGGTTCGCCCCGGCCAGACAGCGCTGGCCCGTGTTGCCGAAAAAGGACGTCATCAATGCGGCTATGGTCTTCTGCACATTGCAATCGGGCATGACGACCATGAAGTTCTTCGCCCCGCACTGGGCGATGACCCTTTTGCCCGTCTCGCCGCATTTCCTGTAGATGACGTCCCGCCCCGTCGGGGTGGAGCCGACAAAGGTAACGCCGACGATGTCCCGGTGCTCGAGCATCGTGTTTACGACCGTCCTGCCGCCATTCACGACGTTCCAGACGCCCGGCGGAAAGCCCGCCTCGTCGGCAAGCTCCGTAAGCCTCATCTGAGAAAGGGGGACCTCGCTCGAAGGTTTAACGACTACCGTGTTGCCCGTGGCTACTGCGTAGGGCACGGACCAGAGAGGTATCATGAAGGGAAAATTGTACGGGCCGATGACGCCGAAGACTCCGAGGGGCGTGGGGATCAGCCATTCATCGATGCCTGTGGCGATGTCTTCGGAGTAGTAACCCTGCTGCAGCGTGGGTATGCCGCAGGCGACCTCGACGTTTTCGATACCCCGCCTCGTCTCACCCCTCGACTCATCGATGCATTTGCCATGCTCCTGGGTCTGGATCCTCGACAACTCTTCGAAGTTCTCCTCAAGCAATTCTTTCAGACGAAAAAGGATCCTGGCGCGCGACAGGGGAGGTGTCCTTCTCCATTCCGGGAAGGCTTCCTTCGCGGCCGCTATGGCTTCATCGATCTCTTTTTCCGTGGAAACGCCCACTTTTGCAATGACCTCGCCCTTCGCCGGGTTTACTACATCGACCGTGCCGCCCTTGGATTCGACCCACTCGCCTGCGATGAAGTTCTTTACCAGCGGGACCCCTTTTATAGGCTCGTCCAATACAGCCATCTCGCGACTCCTTCTTTCATGGTTTTATGCCCGGCAGGTACCTGGCCGTGCGCGTGTCGTTTGGCGCCCTCTGGCAGGCGGTACTTTCGCCACGACTTCTATATATTATAATGATTCAATAGTTTGCAATATATTGTCAAGAAAAAAGGCTTTAATTACGCGCAGACCCGCCATTTCCGGTTAGTTATGCCGTTCCTCAGAATTGAGTCCCGTTTGCGGTGCGCCGGCTCCTCCCCTCCGTCATGCCGGCGGACGCCGGCATCCAGCGATTCCGAAGCCTGGAACGACCTGGACCCTGGTTTTCGCCAGGGTGACGAGAGAACCAATCGTGACTTTGTTGTGCGGATCGCTCCATAAACGGGCTTGCCCGTTGGGTGGAAGTTCAGGCCGGGCATACGCAAGCAGCCGCCCGGGTGGGCGGCTGCGGTTGTTTGCTGCGATGCTATTCTGATTTTAGGGCTAGAGGATTTTCCCGAGCGCTTCGATAAGGCTTTCGACATTCTCGACCCTTGCCGAATGGCCCAGGAGGCCGACGCGCCAACTGTGTCCCGCCAGTGGCCCGAGGCTTCCGCTGATCTCGATCTTGAACTCGTTCCTCAGGCGCTTGCGGACAGCCAGCTCGTCGACGCCGTCGGGCACGCAGACGACATTGAGCGTCGGCAGGCGATAGGGTTTTTCAACGAGCATTTTCAGGCCCAGCTTTTCCAGCCCGTCGACCAGCGCCTTATGCGACTGCATATGCCTTTCGTGCACCTTCTCCGGTCCCTCATCGAAGAACATATGGAGCGACTGGTAAAGGCCGTAGATCATATTGATCGGGGCTGTGTGGTGGTAGACCCTGTTGCGGCCCCAGTAGTCGGAGATCAGCCCCAGGTCTAGGTACCAGTTAGGCACCTTTGTCTTCCTGCCCTTCAGTTTCTGCATTGCCTTCGGAGAGAACGCGAGGGGTGAAAGACCGGGCGGGCAGGAGACGCATTTCTGGGTGCAACTGTAAATGGCGTCGCAGTTCCAGTCGTCCATGGAAACCTTGATGCCCCCCAGCGTCGTAACTGTATCGACGATGTAGAGCGTATCGCTTCCTTTGAGCATCGCGCCGATCTCGGCGACGGGGTTCTGCACGCCCGTTGCAGTCTCGCCGTGGACAACGGCGACAACGCTGTAATGCTCGCTGCTAAGCTGTTTTTGCACTTCGTCGAGGAGGATGGGCGTTCCCCAGGGGAATTCGAGCTTATCGACATGGCCGCCGAGCCTGCCGGCCACTTCGGCCATGCGCACGCCGAAGAGTCCGTTGATTATTACCAGGACCTTGTCTCCCGGCTCTACCAGGTTCGCGAACGAGGCCTCCATGCCTGCGGAGCCCGTCCCGGATACTGCGATGGCAAACTCGTTCTCCGTATTCATGATACGGCGGATCAGGGTTTTAAGCTCGTCCGCTATTGCAAGAAAGTAAGGGTCGAGATGGCCCAGGGTCCTTTTTGAAAGTGCCGCGTAGACCTCAGGCGGAACGCACGATGGACCTGCCCCCATAAGCAATACATTCTCAATATTGTCCAACAGATTTCCCATGCGCCCTCTCTCCTCCTTTAGTTGTATGCAGGTGGGTGAGGCAATACTATCCCACGGATGAAAAGAATATTCAAGGTATTATCGCAGCCTTACTCCGAGTCAGCCCTTCCGAAAACTGCGCGACGCCTGCCTTGCCTGTCCCTGACTTGTCATAAATTAATACCACATTAACGGCGGAAAAACATTCCTAAAAACAGCGGCGGCAGAGCGGCCGTCCGGCCTGAAATTCAGGCGCCCTGTACTATGTTAGCAAAAGACGGTCCGGAGCACCGAATTTGAAGGATAGGAGGAAAGCACGATCATGGCGAAGTCCATCGAAATGTTCTACGGCCGCATCAATCCTACCGGCGGGTGAAGGTAATTCATTTTGCTGCTACCAGTTATGGACCGACGCGCGGCCTTGTGGACCTTTGCCATTGTTATTGCTCAATAATACTATTTTGTAGGAATCGCGTAAATCAGACCCCTACGGCCGTAAATATTAACTTGACATAACCCCTCGTAAGGGAGTAAATGAATATAATTCAGGCAACAAGACCGGCACAGGCCGGCCGGTTTTGTGGGCTTAGCCGCAACTATACGGTCCTTTCTTAACGTGGGTCGTGCTGGGGGGCAACGACCCGTTCTCAGTAACTAATCACGGGTGATACAAATAAGGGGAGGCGTAATGCGCAATCTCGGCGTCACAACCACCTACAAAGACGTGGAGTCCCTGTCGATCGGCCAGGCCCTGGAAAGAAGCCGCTGCCTTGCGCCGCGGAAGACGTGCGTCTTTTTCAAGGAAGAGGGCCTTACCTATAAGCGAGCTGGACGATCAATCGACCGCGCTGGCCGCGGGCCTCCAGGAGATGGGCATAAAGAAAGGCGACCGGGTGGGCATATATATGTTCAACCGCCCGGAGTTGTACATCGCTTTTTACGCGCTTCAAAAGCTCGGGGCCGTTGTCGCATGGATAAACTCAGGTTACAGGTCCCATGAGGTGACGTTTATTCTCGAGAACTCTCAGGCCGTCGCCGTCCTTGCCGAGAAACGGGAAGAAGGCTTTGACAACCTGGGCCTCATCCGGGAGTTGCGCCATAACCTTCCGCACCTCGCACACGTTGTTTCTGTAGGGGGCGGTGAGGGATATGACGTCGTCTCCTTCGAAGAGCTTATTGACAGAGGGAAGGAAAGGGAGATTCAGGAAGCCGCGGCATCAACGTGCACCGCGACCTCTCCATGCTCATCTATACATCGGGGACAACCGGGGTGCCGAAAGGCTCGATGATAACCCATTTCCAGGCTGTGCGGGGAGGATACTCCCACGTGCGCGGCATGGCCGCAACGGCCGACGACGTGTTCATGGGCATACTTCCCCTGGCCCACTCCTACGGGTGCGGGACGACCCTTATCCAGCCGGTCCTGATCCAGGCCTCGGTCATCCTCCTGGAGACATTCAACGTGGATTTGGCGCTGAAGACCATCGACACCCGAAAACCTACGCTTCAGCACGGGTCTCCCTCTCACTACCTCATGGAGATGAACCATCCGAACGTTGAGAGGTACGACCTTTCCAGCCTTAGGGCCGGCTACCTTGCGGGCCAGATATGCCCGGAAGAAGTCATCCAATGGGGGGAAGACAGGAATATATACCTCTCGTCTTCATGGGGGAATTCGGAGGTCGGCCCGGGGCAGGGACGATCTGCCCTTTCGGCACGCCCCTCGAGATTCGCAAAAAAAGCGTTGGCAAGCCGGTCCCCGGCATGAGGATAAAAGTTATCGACCCGGCGACGGGCAGGCAGCTCGATGCGGGCGGAATCGGTGAATTGATGGTGAAGGGGCCGAACGTTTTGAAAGGCTACTGGCAGAACCCGCAGGAAACCGACAAGCAGTTGGAAAAAGACGGCTGGCTCCATACCGGGGACCTGGTGTCTGTCGACGAGAAGGGTTTTGTTACGATGTACGGCAGGAGCAAGGACCTGATAAACAGGGGCGGGCTGAAGATATACCCCTCCGAGCTGGAGGCCTTGATCCTGCAGCACCCCGGACGTTGCCCAGGCGTGTATCGTCGGCACGCCCAACCCGGTCCTGGGTGAGAGCATCTGCGCGTGCGTAGTGCCGAAGGCCAATGCGGCCGTTTCCCTGAAGGGGATTCGTACGTTCCTTAAAGATAGGGTGGCCAACAACAAACTGCCGGACGAGCTGTGCGTGATGCCCGATTTTCCCAGGATGCCGGGCGGCGTGAAGGTAAAGAAATTCGGCTCCGGAGGAGTACAGGAGCAGGCGTTGAATGATGGGCACCGCGAAAAGATCAGATAGGCCTGGTTAAGAGTGGATTCAAGTCATGCTTGACGCTTGTCCGGTTCTATGACCTAAAGGGGGGCAATTATGGTACGAAGGGTAACGGTGTTTGTGTGTGCTGTTTTTCTAGTTGTTCTCGGTCTGCTCGGTATGCGGCGCGGCAGAGACGATCAAGCTTAAGTTCGCGAATTATTTCCCGCCGGTCCACAAGAACTCGACCCTTTTTGCCGAGTTCTGCCAGGAGATAAACAAGAAATCCGGCGGCAAGGTCGAAATCTCCTATTACCCCGGAGGCACCCTGCTGACCGCCCCGAAGATGGCGGCCGGCGTGCTCACCGGCATCGCAGACATCGGCCTGTCCCATTTTTCTTACACGAGGGGGCGCTTCCCCGTGATGGAAGCGATGGAGCTTCCGGTGGGGTTCCCCAGTGCATGGGTCGGAGCGGGGGTGGCAAACGACTTCTTCGACAAGTTCAAGCCGAAGGAGTGGGACCAGTTCCATCCCCTCGCTTTCTGCGCCTCGACGCCGGCCGTCTTCGGCACCATCTCCAAGCCCATCAGGAAGATCGAGGACCTGAAAGGATTGAAGATCAGGGGGACCGGGCGGATCGGCGACGTTGTGAAGGCCCTCGGCGGGACGCCGATGCCTGTCGAGATCGTCGACACCTATGAGGCGCTCAGAAGAAACGTGGTTGACGGCAACCTGGGGTCGGCCGAGCAGCTCCAGGGCTTTAAGATAGGCGAGATACTCAGGCACGTCACTGCTTCGTGGAAGGCCGGGGTCTGCTTCGGGTTCTACACGGCGATGAACAAGCGCAAATGGGATGCACTGCCTCCCGATATGCAGAAGCTCTTCACTGAGGTCTCGAATGAGTACAAGGACAAGTGGGGCATAGCCTTTAACAGCATCGATATCGGCGGAATAGATTTTCTGAAGAAGAACGGCGGGCAGGTCATTACACTGAGCCCTGCCGAGACGGAGAGATGGGTGAAGGCAGTGCAGCCGTTGATTGCGGAGTTCAAGAAGGAGATGGTGGCAAAGGGTTATAAGGAACAGGAAGTGGATGCGTGGATCAGTTTTATCAGGGAGCGGACGGAGTACTGGAAGGCGCAGGAGAAGGCGAGGAAGATACCGAGCATCTACGAGTACTAGTAGGGGCAGTTTAAAGACGGAAAAGGATATGTTTGGCGGCTGGACTCGCCGCATGTTCGGATACTCTCTCTGGGCATCCTGCTCGCAGATCGCGGCATTCGAACAGACGCGAGTCCTGACCGCAAACCAATCCTTTGCTTTTAATCCTTCTTCCCTTCTTCCATCCGTTCGCGCGCGCACTGTATCCTGTATCCCAGGAATGACGGGTTGACCACTGCGCCTTTGTGTCCCGAAAAGTCAAAGTGAAGCAGTCGCATAGATAGGCCCCCCTGCGCTTCGTCGTACAAGCTTTCAGGCGGCTGCGAACAGGGCCGCACCCAGGGCCACGGTCATTGCCGGGTCCCATCCGGGTTTTTGCGGCAGGCCGCTCACCTGCAGGATGCCCTCGACCCGGCCCATCAACACCTCGTTGTTGGCCAGTCCGCCTATAACCACGAAGTCGTTTTTCATGCCCGATCTCGCCACGAGCGTTGCGATCCTTTCCGCCATCGCCTGCATGTAGCCTGCGATGACATGTTCGGCAGGCACGTTGTGGCGGATGAGGTCGAGTGCCTCGGACTGCGCGTATACTGCGCAGAAGTTGCCTATCTTCGCCGGTTTTTCCGACCGCGAGGCGGCATCGTTGATTCCGGCCGTATCTTCTCCCGCGAGGGAGGCAAAGGTCTCGATGGAGCGGCCGATGCCTGACGCGCATTTGTCGTTCCAGAGGAAATCCAGTCGCCCTGCCCTTGTCGGTGCAATGGATGACCCGGCAGCTTATGCCGCCTGCGTCGAGCACAGTGCGGACGGACGGCCCCCAGATACGGACTGCGCCCGCCGCAGCGCAGGCGACCTCGGTCACGCTCTTTTGGGCGAACGGGACCTGCGCCCTGCCCCTGCCGGTCGCAACGATGCAGCCGACCTTGTCTATCTTCAAACCGGCCGCTGCCAGGGCCTCGTCCATAGCCCGCGAGGCCGACTCGGCCGGCGTCCGGGTAGTGACGAGAGAACATCCGGCAAGCTCTCCGTCCACCAGTATCACGGCCTTCGAGGTTGAGGCGCCTACGTCTATTCCCGCTGCTGTTTTCATCTTCCACCCTCGATTGCTGCGCCTATGGCGCACACGTATTCCGGCATCTCCGACAGGGATGCATCCTGTCCTATGACGGGCGGCAGGCGCCCGGCGAGCGCCCTGGCCAGGCCGCCTGCGACGACGACCTTCTTCGTCAGGGTGATGCACGTGCTCATGGCGCCTACACGGTCGGCCATGAACTTCGAGGACTGCGTTCGCCGCGTCAGGGGTTTCCGTGCCCCTGCACATAAGGTCGATGGCCTCAGACTCGGCACAGAGCGCGCATTGGACGGCGACCGCGGCGTCTGCCTTCGATTTTGCCGCGAGCCCGCACATCTCATCCTCGCTCAAGCCCCAGTGACTTCGCCATGGCTGTGTAGAAGATGCCGAGGCCGTCCGCGCACTTGTCGTTCTGGATGACGTCGATGACGTCGCCGCTTGCGTCGTACCGGACTGCCTGGTGTACGTTCCCGCCTATGTCAATGACCGTCCTCGACGCCTTGTTGAGGAAGAAGGCGCCTCGCGCGGCTGCCACGTAGTTGGGGATGGCGACGCGAACCTTCCGCCGCCGCTCCCAACGCCTGCTCCCTGTATATGCCCGTAGTTACTATAGCATCAGGCTTGCGCCGCGCTCTCCAGGCACCGGGCGAGGGCCGCCCGGGCTGCGCCGGCCGGGTCGAACCCGGTCGGCACCGTGCAGGAGCCGCAGGACCTCCCGGCCTCTCATTACTACCGCTTTCGTATTGACGTGGCCCGCATCAATTCCTGCCAGGACCTTTTCGTTATTCATGGCGCCACCCGCTGTTATCGTCTCTATAAGGGCCTCAAGCTGAGTCCCGAACTGGTTCATCGGCACGGTCGTATCGAGCTCCAGCTCGACCGAAGGGATGCCGAGCTGCTCCAGGATGGGCTTCAATGCAACGATGTCGTTAGGCTGGGGACTGCAAAACCGCTGATATAAAAATACCACGCCGTCCGGCCTGTAGTCCTCTATGAACTGCCTGACGAACCTGAACCTTTTCCGCTCGCCCGTGCCCGGCACGTTGTCTTTTGCGGGGCAGGGGAGCCTGCCCGTGTAGCCTTCCGCAAGCGCGGCGAGCTTATCGGCCCTGCCTTCCGGCACCTCGAACCAGAAGTACCTGGCCGCAGTGCAGGAATCGGCGAACACAAGGCTCGCCTTGTAGCCCAGGCGCTCGATCAGGTCGAAGACCGCGAGGTCGTCGCACGCGCCTCCCGTTACCATGAGCCTTACTCCCGGCGGCTTGCCCGCATCACCGTCAAGCCTGCCGATAAGCTCTCCGAGCATCTCATTGCATTCCTGCTTATCCATGACCTGGGCGGCAAGCGTCACCGCCGCGGCTTCCGGCCCGGTTATCGGCGGCCTGTCGCTCCTCAGGAACTCCCACAGCCGTTTGAGCAGCCTCCTGTTGCGGTTGTAAACCTTGATCGCTTCTTCCAGTTTTGCGTCCGTTATGCTCTTTGTCGAAAATTTCTCTACGAACTGCCTGAATTGGCCGAAGGACTCGGTCACAAAGGCCGGGGCGGGTTTGGTTTCCATGATGTGCGGGAATGGTATGAGATAGCTCTTCTCCCCGAACCCGGCGAACCGGACCCAGACATTGAACGCCTCGGACATATGGATGCAACTGCTGCTCGTGACGAGCAGGTCGAGGTAGTCATAATTGTGCTGCAAGCCCTGATAGGCACAGTCGTGCGAGAAGGAGCAGTACGTCTCGTGGATGTAGCTCCTCGTCATCGCCTGCGACACGTGGTTGGTGAGGACCCTGACCGGGACGATGCCGGCCGCATAAAGAATCTCCTCGGGGACGTGGGTGCACATGTACCCCGCAACAGGGCGGCCCAGCGCCTTTGCATATGCGTGCGGCTCCTCGCTTATTTGGCGGAAGCGTTCGATGATCGCGGCCTTTTCCATTATCGCACCCCTTTCCTGCGGGCTTCCATCAGGTGGACTAACAACTCCGTTTTCCGCTGTGCGCCCGGCAGGTCCATCTTACGGACGTCAACCTGGTCGGTGTCGTATTCCACGGTGGGAATCTCGCCCTTGAAAATGCGCTGCATGCCGATGTAGCCGTTCCTGAAGTCCGTCTCGCAGCTCCGGGAAGGGGCGAGCAGAAGCCCGTCCGCCTTATATTCATCTACCATCGCCCTTGCCATCTTTTCCAGGGCCCAGTAAGAGCGCACGCCCTGCCAGGTGGGCCAGCCGAGGACTATCTTGGCAAGCTCGGTGATCGCCTTTCTTCTCGTTGACAGGTCGAGCTCGTCCACCCATTGAGGGTCTATAGGCTCCCAGGTCCACTTGCCGTCCACTAGCCCCTTGAAGTTGCCGCAGGTGCCGAAAGTGTAGACCGAGGCAACGATCTCGGCCCCGACGTCCCGGAGGATACGCGCCATTTCCGGGTGGCCGTAAGTGTGGGCGATTCCGAAATAGACTATCCTGTAGCGCTGGTCGGGGGCAACGCTCTCGCCGTTTGCGACCATGCTCTTTACTTCCTCGAGCAGCGTCTCGTACAGCCTGACGCTTTCATCGGTCGTCCTGTCAACGATTGCAGGAGGGAAAAGGGCGATGAGACGCCGCTCGTCGAGGGGCGCGGGCGAGCGCATGTTGAGGGCGCAGATATTGCCCCACAGGACGAGTACCTTGATCTCGTTCCTGGCGGCTTTGATGAACAGCTCGTCGGAGAACCCCCTGCCGGTCACCCTTTCCAGCCAATTTATGCCTTCTTCTATCTGGTCCGAGACGTACTTGACGATCTTGGGGTCTTTCTCGGCGTTGCCGCCCCCGATCATATCTATCGCGTACATGGGGATGCCGCCGAGGCGCCTTGAGACTTCCTGGTACCATTTGGAGTGCTGGCTGCACAGGTGCGTTGTCCAGATCACGTCCGGCTTGGGATACCCATCCCTGATCGTCCCGTCGGTAATGGCGATCTTGTCCCGGACGACCTCTCCTACGAAGAGCTTCAGGTAGCTGCAAGCGTGGAAGCCCAGACCCGCGGCCTCTGCCGCCGCAATGTCTAAACGGCTTTCCTCCGGGAAGGTGCCTGCCGTCGAAGCGGCATGCGGCTCGCCGCCTATCAGGTGCACGTCCTCGCCCAGCCCCTTCAGCGGGGCCAGCACGCTCCATGTGGAGCCCATGCAGCGCAAACCGCCGGAGGCCTCCACGTAGTCCTTGTAACATCCGCTCTGGTAGCTCTTGATCTCGGGCCAGGTCTTCAGGTTATACGCCACTTCAGCCTCCTATCTCATTCCTGCCGGCGCTATTATTGAATACGATTCATTATTATCCATCTGTCACCGCTTGTCAAGTACTTTTATTCCCGTAAAATCACATAACTAATCATATTAATGATATTCAATATTTAAATCACGGCCGGACGTGTTTCCGTCCGGCGGGGCAATCGACTTCTTGACAAACCACAGCGGGCAATAGTAAAAACAAAGGAACGAGGCACGATGAAAGGCAAAGACGAGACGCTGAAACAAAGTTTCAAGAGAAAGGCGATCATACAGGCGGCCATCGAAGTCTTCGGCAAGAAAGATTTCCAGAGCGCGGCCATATCGGAGATAGCCCAGAGCGCGGGCGTCGCCGACGGCACCATTTACCAGTATTTCAAGAACAAGGAAGACCTCTTCTTTTCGATCCCCGTCGAGAAGACGAAAGAATTCCGCGACGAGCTCAACCTCCATCTCCAGGGCATCCACGGCGCATTGAACAAGATTCGGAAATTCGTCTGGTACTTCCTCTATTTCTTCAAGACTAACCCGGAGTACGGAAGGATACTGATGCTCGAGATGCGGGTGAGCAGAAGCTTCGTCGCAACGGCGACGTACGATTTCCTGAAGAAATCGGTCAGCCAGGTGATGGAGATCATCGCCGAGGGGCAGAAAGAAAAGGTTATCAGGGCCGACATCGACCCGTACGTCATGCGCCACCTTATCCTCGGCGCCCTCGAGCACATGGCGACGCGCTGGCTGCTCAAAGGCGCGAAATACGACCTGCTCGCGCATCATGAGGAAGTCAGCCGGCTTTTGATCGACGCGCTGAGCAGCGAATCCGCCCGCATGGGAAAACCCGCCGCTAAACGCAACGCAGGGAAGGCGCAGCCGGGTACGCCGCCCGCCAAACGCAAGCCGACTCAATAATCGGCCCCCGGCCTCTATTTTTCTTTATTTACGAGCTTATCGATCAACCCCTCGATCTCACGGAACTGCTCGTCCGTGATGCGGCCCGCGGCCGCGTATCGGATGATGCCCTTCTTGTCTACGATCATGACGTTGCTGTCGTGGTCCTTCATCCGGTAGTCCTTCGCCATATCGCCGTCCCAGTCGCCATAGAGGGTGATGCCCACCCTTTTGGAATGGTATCGCAGGCTGCTTTTCCACACCGCCGTAACCGGCCAGACTATCCGGGAGCAGTTGAAGACGGGCACGCGGACGATGGAGCGGCGCACCTCTTCTTCCTGCCCATCGTAGAGGGCGTTGAAGCGGTCCTTGATGTCGCTGTTTTTCCTGCTTGCGTCTCTCGTCTCGTAGAATATGATGGCGACCTTTCCCTTTATCATATCGGACGTCATGGTCTCATCGTCGCCCGAGCGGATTTTAAAGGCGGGCGCGGGCCTGCTCAGGAGAGGGTGCCGGCCTTCTTCGCCCCCGGCCGGGCGGTGCGCTGCGAGGACCAGCGATACTGCCAGCATTATGAACGCTGCGCGCCTGAGAGCATGCCTGCTGCATCCGATCACAAGTTTACGCCACTCCTCGTCGATACCCGGTCCTGCCTGCCTTGGACTCGCCTTCGTGACAGGGCGCCGCCCCGAAAAGCCGTGCAGGCCGCGTGTGCGATCTTAAGCAAAAGCTGTTAATCCGGTATAAAGAATGGGTTAAGGATAAGTGAAGTTTTAGCGGTCAGGCGATTAAAAGACGGACCCGGAAACGGCCTCGGCCCCGGCCGATATCCCTGGGGCTACGTACGAGAATGAATCGAGGATTTGCGGCGCGCCGCCGTCGAGGAGGGCCTTCCAGGCGACGGTGACCGTCAGTCCCTCTACCGTCACGAGCACGTAGCCGTGGTAATCCGAGTTGCTGTATTCGCCGATGATCCTTGGCCCCTCCGGGTAGACGCCGGGCCAATGAGCCGGCCTCGGGCCTCCGGTGCCTGCGGTGACCTGCCGCATGGGATTGCCGGCAACATCAGGGATCATGGCCCGGTTGTAAGGGTGGTCGTGACCGCAGAGATAGACCCTCGCCCCTGCCCGGCCGATCAGGTCCCAGAAGGCGTCCCGGTCCTTCGGGTAGAAGGCAAGGCAGTCGAGGTGCCTCAATTGAAAGGCAGGCTCATGGCCGAAGACGAAAACGTGGGGCATCGTGTTAGATGCAAGCTGCCCTTCGAGCCATCTATAGTTCATCCTGTGGGGCCGCTCGAATTGGTCCAGGCCGACGATGAATGCGTTCTTGTGCGTAAAGCTGTAAGTGATCCCTTCTTCGCCCGGCGGGCCGTTTGCCGGTATATACGGCTCCGAAAAGACCTTCCTGAAGGCGTCACCGAGAAGGGCCAGGCTGCCGGGCGGCGGCTCGAACCGGGCCGGGAAGGGGCGGCAGGGCGATGCGCTCGGGCCCGCTGTCGTGATTGCCCCTGACGGGAAAGACCTTGATCCCCGACCCGTATACGGGATCCATCGCCCTTTTCCAGTTTAGATATTGGTCGGTATAGGACGTTCCGCCGTTCCTGAACCACCCATTCACCAGGTCGCCCGCGGCCAGCACAAAGTCCGGCTTATCGCAGGCGATCGCGCTTCGCGACCTTCCCAAGCACCGCATCGTCCACGCATGACTTTCCGGGGGCTTCCCAGTTGTCGCCCTGCGTATCGCTGATGAGGGCGAACTTCCAGCCGGCCCCGTTCCGGGGCCCGCGCAGCGCGTAGCCCTTTCCGTTCATGGGGCCGTCCGCCGTCATGCCTTCATAACCTCTCTCTCCGAACGTTCGGTTTACGCCGACAGCCCGGGCTGCCCCAGTTTGCGCATCTCGTATGTGCCGGGCGGCATCAGCCCCGGCTTTGCCCAGGCCACGAGATGGAGCGAAACGCCTGCCCTCTTCGCCTGGAGATAATTTACCACGTCAGGCGAAAAATGGGCTTCATTATAATCAGCGAGCACCGTCTCCACCGGGTCCTGCGCCGGGCTTTTAAACGCCCATTCGTATCGTGAGATGTAATGCTTTGCCCGCTGCATCGCAAGCTCGGGAGATCTGTCCTCCACCCAAAAGTGCGCCAATCCCCCTTCGAGCCTTTCGGCATCGGGGTTACCGGAGGTCGGCAAAGCGTTGAAAACAAGGTAGTAGATCCTTTTCATGAGAGTCTCCTTTCGCTAAAAGGGAAACCGCAGCTCTTCCCACACTGCCTGGCGATGGACCTCGGGCCTGCCTCGCGCCCGACTCTCCTTTTACCCTGCCCCCTGGCCGGTATTGGTACTAATTCGTTATATTATGTTGGATATAACGACTTGTCAAGATAATTTTACCGCCGGGAAGCGTCCCGTCCTTTTCATACCCTTCGAAGATGTCCGCCCGGAGAATGGAACAAAGTCTCGCGATAGCCGGATACACGTTGTTTGCGGGAAAATCCAGAAAGAGCATTGCATGGCGACGAATTATGCGCTAAAATGCATCCATGCGGGTCGCTTGCAGAGTTTGGCTCGATAACAATGGTAAGGCGTTCGGGGAAGGTCCTTACAGATTGCTGAAGGGGATAGAGAAAACAGGCTCCCTTCGCCAGACGGCCGCCGAACAGGGCATGTCCTACCGGAAGGCGTGGATGGTCCTGAAGACCGTCGAGAAAAGGCTCGGTTTCCGCCTCCTCGATCGAAAGATAGGCGGCGCCTCCGGCGGGGGCTCTACCGTTACGCCTTCGGGAAAGACCTTCATCTCAAAATACGAGCGGTTCAGGGCGGATGCCAACAAGCTGGTGGAGCAGGCCTACCGCAAGCACTTCAAATAGCGGAAGTTTACCTCTTCTATACGCCTTTTAGAACGTCCTGTTCTTATCTTCGGTGATCCATTTAGGGAACCAATGGTAGTATTCCGTCGGGTGGGCATGATCCAACCCGTCGTAAGTGGCCTTCGCCAGTTCGATACCTTTCTTTGTCCTGACAAGCTTGATGAATCCCTTCTTTTCGAGCCCTGCAAGTAGTGCGTCCAGCCTGTCCTCGCCGACATCCAGGGCCTCCGTTATATCACTGCGGGTCATATAGAGGCCCGGGTTTACCCGGTAGTCCTCTGCAAGGAGATTCAGAAGTTTTTCTTCATCCACATCCTTCTCTTTGTCCGGAGGTGCAGAAATGGGCACGGGGACACCGAGGACGGGATCGATCGTACGCCGCCGCATCTTCAGCTCCCCGGCCATAGACCTGAGGGCGGCCCTGAATACGACCAGCCGGCACGCTTCCATGGTTCCGCCGGCGATATTTTCAACTTTGGCCTGATCCATAATCTCCTCAAGGGGATAGAACGGCGTGACGCCGTCGCCGCCCATCACCTGGATGGCATCCAGACTGCCCTGGAGGGCCGATTCGCAGTTATATATCTTCGCGAGGTTCGACTCTATGGTAATATCCTTTCCGAGGTCCCAGAGGTGGGCGTCGTAATAAGTCAGGAGTCTCGCGATTTTTGCCTTCATCACAAGGTCCGCGATCCTGAACTGGTTAACGGGGATATCGATGGTCGGCTTTCCGAACTGCACCCTCCGCTGTGCATAGGGCACGACATTACGAAGAAGCTCCTGGAGCCATCCGGTCGCCATGGCTGAGATTAAGGTCCTCTCGAAATTCAGGCCGGCCGTCATTACGCGCCAGCCATCACCCTCGTTCCCGATGCGGTTGGCCGCCGGGACCCGGACATTGTTGAAATCAAGCGCGCCGTTTTGGATATTGCGGAACCCCATAACCTCGTTGACCTTCTCGACGGTAAATCCGGGTGTCCCTTTTTCCACGATAAAAGCGGTCAGGTGACGATAGCCGCGTATCGCTTCCGGGTCGTTGCTCGTTCGGGCGTATACCATATGGCGCGTGGCAACGCCGGCCGACACTATAAACCGCTTCTTCCCCCGGATTACATAAACGTCGTCTTCCAGCCTTGCGGTCGTCTCTATGGCCGCAGCATCGGTGCCTGCAAAGGGCTCGGTAATAACGATCGCCCCTATCTCTCCCCCCGCAATTCGCCCAAGTATCTCTTTTTTCTGCTGCTCCGTGCCGAACTCGATGACTTGCCGCAGGCCGCCTAACATATTTCCGACGAAGGCGCGCCCCGGTCCGGGCATGCAGCCCATCGCTTCGACAGCGATACAGGCGCCTGTCGCCCCGAGCCCGAGTCCGCCGTACTCCTTGGGTATGGCCGCGCCTGCATAACCCTTCTCTCCTATTTTTTGAAAAATGTCCCACGGGAATTCGCGGGTCCATCGCGTCTGCGCGTCCCTTGGCAGGATCTCTTTTACAAAGTCGGCCATGTCCGCTGAAAATCTTATTTGTTCTTCAGTCCACCACGGATAACTCTCCACAACCCCCCCCTTTGCAGTCTCGTCGCTTATAGCCGCCAACCCCCGGCGTCTCAAAAGTCGTTAATACCTCTTGGCCTGTTTCTCACTTCTTTAAGGGCCAATTCCCCGCTTTCTTCAGCCCGGCTACAATCTTCTCCGGTGTTACCGGCAGTTCCTTGAACCAGACTCCGGTCGCATCATGAATCGCGCTTACCACCGAAGGAGGCGCGCTCACGTGGCTTCCCTCAGATGCTTCTTTTGCCCCATACGGACCGTCGGGATCGTCGGTAATGATATCGATCACCTTGATATCAGGCACATCGGTCGAACGGGGCATTTTGTAATCGAGGAAGCTGCTGTTGAGCGTTTCGCCGTCCACCATGATGAACTCCTCATAGATGGCCTGGCCTAGCCCCTGCACCGCACCGCCTTCGTTCTGCCCTTCGACGCTGACCGGGTGAAGTGGTCGTCCGCAATCATGCCCTATGGTAAAGTCGGTGACCTTCACCTTGCCCGTTTCCATGTCCACGCCCACCCTGGTCGTCTGGGCAGTGAAACTGTAAGAGGTGCCGCCGTTGCCCGTACCTGTCATGAAATCCAACGGCTCGACCCCGTAGCCCGAATAGCCCCGCCCGAGGATGACGGCGCCCGATCCTTCGTAACTGGCTATCTTTGCGAGCTTTTCAAAGGACATTTTCTTGTCGGGATTCGATTTCGTGTAGGCGACGCTGTTTGCGATTTCGATTTCCTCCGGGTCTACTCCCCAGACCTTCGCAACCGCTTCGAGGAGTTGCTTCCTCGCATCGAGCGCGGCCCGTTGGGTCGCCTGACCGGCAAGGGCGGTCACCCTGCTTCCGTAACTGCCCGGGTCAACAGGCGTGTATGCCGTATCGACCCTTTTTATGCTCACGTCCTCGTACCGTACGCCTAGGGATTCGGCAGCTATCATCGCAAGGACCGTGTCGGACCCCTGGCCGCAGTCTGTCGCCCCGGTCAGCAGGTTGACTGTCCCGTCTTCGCAGATCCTGACTATTGCGCCACACGACTGATGCCCCAGTTGGCGGGCGCCGCCCAGGTAGGAAGTGGAGGAAATGCCGACCCCGTAAGAGAGAGCGCCGTTTCGTTTCGGCCCCTTATCTTTTTCCTTCCATACGCTGTCCTCCACAACCGCCTCTATAGCTTCCTTGATGCCGCACGTCTTCAGGGTAATGCCGTTTATCGTGCTGTAGGTTTCCCCCTTAGCGGGGTTGTCGATGGCATTGCGCATGCGGACATCTACGAAATCTATGCCCAGCTCTTCGGCCATCATCTCCATCTGGATCTCACATGCGAAGCGCGTGTGGGTGATGCCGTGCCCCCGCATCGCGGCAGACACTGGATGGTTCGTAAAAGCCCTCCGGCAGTCATATTTATAGTTGGGAAGCCTGTAGGGAAGAGTGGTGGCGAAGCCGGTCAGGTACATGGTGAGGGGGCTTATCGCCGTATAGGCCCCACCGTCCCCAACGACACGGGTCTGGACGGCCGTAATGAGTCCGTCCTTCGTCATTCCCATCTTATTGTAAACGATCATGGAGTGCCTGCGACGGCAGGTTGTGAGCACTTCCTCCATGTTATAGATAAACTTCACGGGCCTGCCCGTTTTCCTGGACAGCATGACCGCACAGAAGTCGCCGGCCACGGAATCGTTCTTCGTGCCCCCGAAGCCTCCGCCGATAAACGGCTGAATCACCCTCACCTTGTTCAGGGGAAGGCCGAAGCAGGCCGCCAGGTGGCGGTAGTGGAAGTACGGACTTTGCTTGGCGGGCCAGACCGTGATGCCGGCCGCCGGGTCATAGACGGCAAGAGAGGCAGGGGGCTCGAGGAAGCCTACTATGACGCGGCCTGTCTTGAATCTGTCTTCCCTTAACAGATAGGAATCGGAAAATGCCTTTTCTACGTCTCCGAAGTTCCAATGGTATTCTACGGCCACGTTGTTCGGCCTGTAATCGTGAATGACCGGCGCGCCCTGGAGCAACGCCTCCTCCGGGTCATAGACGGCCGGAAGCTCCTCGTAATCGACCTTGATAAGATCGCATGCTTCTTCGGCAGTCTCCTCGTCGATAGCTGCCACTGCGGCAAGCCCTTCGTTGAGGTAGCGCACCTTGTCAACTGCCAGCGGCGGCTCGTCACGGGTGGTGGCCATGAAGCCCCATGTCCAACCACCGAAATCCTTGCCTGTTATTACCGCCTTGACTCCTTTGAGCTTCAGGGCCCGGCTCGTATCGATATTAAGGATCCGGCCGTGAGGCACGGAAGCCCTGGCCACCTTTGCCCACAGCATATTCGGGAGTGAATAATCGGCTGCGTACCTGGCCTGGCCCGTAACCTTGTCCTTGCCGTCGATCCTGGGTACCCGTTTTCCTATGACGGTATACTCTTCCATGGCGCCTACTCCTTCATCATTTGTGCGGCGGCTCTTACCGATGCAAATATCTTCGTATATCCCGTGCACCGGCAGAAGTTCCCGGACAGTCCCTGGCGTATCTCCTCATCACTGGGGTCCTTGTTCTTATCAAGGAGGACTTTCGTGGAGAGGATCATCCCCGGCGTACAAAAGCCGCATTGCAGCCCTCCGACGTCTACGAAAGCCTGTTGAATCGGGTGGAGTTTCTCGCCGTCCGCCAGTCCTTCGATAGTCGTGATCTCCTTGCCGTCGGCTTCCATCGCAAGCATTATGCAGGCATTGACCGCCTGATTATCCATGATCACGGTGCAGGCTCCGCATTCACCGAGACCGCACCCCTCTTTTGTTCCGGTCAGCCCCAGGTCTTCCCGAAGGACGTCGAGCAGCATGGCTGACGGCTTAACCTTTACCGTATATGGTTTATTGTTGACGTTCAGTTTTAAGGTTTTCACTATTCATCTCCCCCGAGGAGGACCTGCCGGAGCGCTCTCCTCGTCATCACGTAGACCATGTCGCAGCGGTATTCCCTTGACGCCCTGTGATCGTCGATGGGGCTGCATTGCGTTATGGCGTTGTTTGCGGCCTCGTCGATAAGACCGGACGTGATTTTTTGACCGTGGAGGATCGATTCCGCCATCGGCGCACGGACAGGCGTCGGCGCCACCGCTCCGAGAGCAATCCTGATCTCTTTGCAGACGCCTTTATCGCAGGCCGCCACCACCGAGACCCCCACAACGGCAAGGTCCATGGAATGGCGGGGCGAGAGCTTGAGGTAGACACCTTTGCTTCCGGCCGGCATCTTCGGCACCTCAATGGCTGTTACAATCTCTTCCCTGCCTACGACCGTTTGCCGGGGGCCGGTAAAAAACTTGTCAAGCGGAACCAGGCGTTCCCCTCCGGCGCCCCTCAGGCGAACTTGGGCGTTGAGGGCCAGCAGAGCGGGAGCACTGTCGGCCGACGGTACGGCAGAACAGATATTGCCGACAAAGGTCGCGCGGTTGCGGACCTGGGGCGATGCCATACTCGCCGCTGCCTGGGCCAGGACCGGGAAAAGCGCTCGCACCTGCGCAGAGACTTCGATTGCCGCAGCCGTCGTCAGAGCACCGATGGTCAGGCCTCTTTCCTCGCTGCACGTGAAACCCTCCAGCTCCCGCAATCCCTTGAGATCGATCACGCAGTTCCCTGCCGTTTTTTCACGCTTCTTCAGCCAGGGAATCAGGTCGGTTCCGCCTGCTATGACCTGTGCCTTCTCCCCATGCTTTACGAGAAGCGCGATTGTCTCTTCGATGGTCCTGGGTTTTAAGTAGTCGAATTGCGGTAGTCTTCGATAAAAGGTCATGGTGCCCCTCCTTATGCCACTCTCGATGACCGGCCTGTCATCTAAAACTGTACAGGTGTGTCTAAATATACAGACTTGTCTATTGTAGTAAAGTCATAAAACCGTTGTCAAGCCTTTTTTTACGAGGGTTTTGCTTATTCATATTTGTGATCTATCTCTTCAGCCTGTTATTGACACGCGTCTGAGTGCTTGCTATACTACGCCGACACAATGGAGAAGAAAGAGAGAGCAAAAAGCCGGGAGGCCAAGGAGAAGATACTTCGGACCACCACGCGGCTCTTGCTGAAGAAGGGCAGCTTCATGGCGGTATCGACCACGGATATCTGCAAGGCCGCGAAGATTGCGCGGCCGAGTCTCTATAACTATTTCGGCAGCAAAAGGAACCTTCTCTATTCCCTTCACCTGGACCACATGGAGAAGGTGCTGCGACCATACCTCGACGAAGCCTCGTCGATCGACGATCCTCTTATACGCCTCATTTTCATGATTCGCACATTTACAGGCGATGTGATCGGCCGCTACCCTGAGCTGAGGTTCCTCATCCATGATACCCTGGCCATCAAAGACCGGTATTTCAAAGACATCAGAAAGGAGTGGAAGCGCCACTACCTTCTTTTGCGCTCCACTATTTCCGAACTGCAGGATCAGGGGAAGGCGCGCAAGGACATGAGCCCATCCCATGCAGCCCTCTTCATGCTCGGCATGATGACGTGGGGAACTTTCTGGTTCGACTTCGACCGCAGGGACCGCATCGATGAGATAGCGAAGGGGGCAGCCGATTTCATTCTCGAAGGGCTCCGGGCGGGCCCCTTCTGCGAACAAACCCAACCTTAGCAACCGGCGCTTTTAACAATATCCCCTTCACCTGCGGAATTTTTTTCTTGACAACATTGTTTACTAATAGTAAACGTTAAACGGAAAGCACGAGAGGGGGTAGTCAGGGCGCATGAACGAAAAAGTCATCATCGACAAGATAAAAAAACTCCGGACTTCGAGAAAGCTCAGTCTTGAGAAGCTCGCTCAGCTTACCGGATTTACGAAGGGGTATCATTCCCGCATCGAGCATTCCGACAAGGCGCCGCCCATCTATACGCTTTCGCGTATCTCGCAGGCGCTCGGCGTTGACATCGCGCAGTTCTTTTCGGACGACGAGCACGCGCCGCAATCGAAAAAGCATTCGGTCAGCAGGAGAGACGAGCGTGTAAAGGTCGGCGGCAGGGGGACACCCTATGGCTACGACTACGAGGCGCTCGCGCTCGACAAGGCGGGCAAGAACATGGAGCCCTATGTGGTCACCATCGGCTCCGTGGCGAAGACCGAGTTCGGACACGAAGGTGAGGAGCTCCTCTTCGTTCTGGAGGGAGAGATGGAGTTTTTCCTGAACAAGGAGAGGTTCGTGCTGAAACAGGGGGACAGCATTTATTTTGACTCCCATCTCCCGCATTCAGGAAGGAGCCTGAACAAGGAGAGCGCGAAGATGCTGATCGTGATTTACTCCTACAAACGAATATGAGCCTGCTAAGAGGACGTAATTCCGTATAAAAGTCATGTCGCCCGGGGGCGGGAGGCCGAAGTTCCAGATAAAGGGTGTAGCTCTATCAGAAGGGGCGTTTACAAAATGTAAATGTGACGGTTTAGACAAACAACAAAAAAAGGGGGGGATATGGAAAAGCTGATCATCACGGCTGCCATTACCGGAGGTGCGTCTCCGGAGGGTAACCCGTCTTTGCCGAAAACACCCAAGGAACAGATCGCGGCCGCAGTCGATGCGTATAACGCCGGCGCCTCGATCGTCCACATCCACGCCCGCAACCCGGAGACGTGCAAGGCCGAGCACAAGGCGGAGTTTTTCGCGGAGGCCATAGCCGGCATAAAGGAGCGTTGCCCCGTCATCATCAACTGCACGACGGGCGGCTCGGGCAAGAGGTGCGACGGCGACTGGCTTTTCAAAGAAGTGCCGGAAGAGAGCGTCAAGGGACGCGTCTCCGTCATCCCCGCCCTGTCAAAGGACCTGAAGACAAAGCCGGACCTCGCCTCGTTCAACGCCGGCTCCCCGGTCATAGATATATACCAGGCGAGCAAGAAAGACTTTCTGCTCAAGTTCGTCATGGTCCATACGTTCCCCGACATGGTCTACGTAGCCGGCGTTATGAAGGAGTGCGGCGTGAAGCCCGAGCTCGAGTGCTACGACATAGGGATGATCAATAACGGCGTCTTCCTCCGCGATATGGGAGCGCTCGAAGAGCCGCTCTATTTTCAGTGCGTGCTCGGCGTGCTCGGCCAGATACCGGCCACCATTGACAACCTGATACATATGCACCGCTCCATCCCCGTGGGCTCGCCCTGGTCCGTCTGTGCCGTCGGCCTGACGGAATGGCCGATGATCACGACCGCGATCATGCTCGGGGGCCACGTGCGGGTCGGCTTCGAGGACAACATCTACCTCCGGAAAGGCGTGCAGGCAAAGAGCAACGCGGAGATGGTGGAGAAGGCGGTGCGCATCGCGAACGAGCTTGACAGGGAGATAGCTTCCGTCGACGACACCCGCAGGATACTCCACCTGCCCCCCAGGGCGTAAGGGCGGCAGGGACCATGGCCTTTCTCCTCGAAACGGTCGGCCTCTCCAAGAGCTTCGGGGCACTCCAGGCAGTATTGGACGTGAACCTGAAGGTGGAGCAGGGAACCATCCATTCGGTAATCGGACCGAACGGCGCGGGTAAGACAACGCTTTTCAATCTGCTGACCGGCTTTCTGAAACCAAGCGCCGGCAGCGTCATGTTCAACGGGAAAGCAATCACGGGCCTGCCGCCGGAGAGGATATCGAAGCTCGGCGTGAGCCGCTCCTTTCAGATTACGAGTATATTCCCGGACCTCGCGGTCAAGGAGAACGTGAGGATCGCTCTCCAGTCGCGGACCGCAATGAGTTACAGATTCCTGAAGAAGCTGGCGGCGACGGACGGGCTTGAGGAAAAGAGCCGCGCCGTGCTTGCTCAGATCGGGCTTTCCGAGAAGGCGGACCTGCCGGCCAAGCACCTGTCGCACGGGGAGAAAAGGATCCTGGACATCGGCATAGGCGTCTCCACGGACCCGCAGCTTTTGCTCCTCGACGAGCCGGCCTCGGGCCTCGTCGGCGACGAGATCGTGCGCGTGACGGACCTCGTCAAGGAGATATCGAGCCGCGTGACGGTCGTCCTGGTGGAGCACAATATCGACGTGGTGCTCTCCATCTCCGACCGCATCACAGTGCTGTACTACGGGGGCATAATCGCGGAGGGGAGTCCTGACGAGATACAGTCGAACGCGGACGTGCAGGAAGTCTACCTGGGGGTCACGTGCTGACAATCGAGAACATCCACACGTATTACGGGAATAGCTACGTACTTCAGGGTATCTCCCTCCGGGTGAAGAAGGGCGAGGTGGTTACGCTCCTCGGCAGGAACGGCATGGGCAAGTCCACAACGATCAAGACCGTGATGGGCCTCGTCATGCCGCGTGAGGGAAAGGTACTGCTCGACGGCGTCGATATCACCGGCCGCAAGTCATACGACATCGCGCGGGCGGGCGTGGGCTTCGTCCCCGAGGACAGGCGCACTTTCCCTTCGTTGAGCGTACTGGAGAACCTGAACCTTCCGGTCAGGCGGGCCAGGAATGAAGGATGGAGCCTCGACAAGGTCTTTCAATTCTTCCCGAGGCTGAAGGAGCGGGAAAGTCACAAGGGGTTCGAGCTCTCCGGGGGCGAGCAGCAGATGCTCGCCATCGCGCGCATCCTGCGCATGAAGAGCGAGATCATCCTCCTCGACGAGCCGACGGAGGGGCTTGCCCCATTGCTCGTCAGGGCCATAGGCGACATTATCGCGCAGATAAAGCGCGAAGGCATAACAACCCTGCTCGTGGAGCAGAACTCCCGCTTCGTGACGAACGTCGCCGACAGGCACTACGTGATCTGCCACGGGAAAATCGTCTACGAGGGGAGCAACGAGGATTTTGCGGGCCAGGAGCAGACGAAGAAGGAGTACCTCGGCATATAGAAGAACTAAGGGGAGTGAACGCTGATTAACCGAAAAGGGGGGTGTTTTGTGAGGAAGATATGCATTGCTTTGGGCATGGTTTTTCTGATGGCCGCGGTTGCGACTGCGGCGGACGTGGTAAAGGTAGGTTTCATTTCCGTCCTGTCCGGCCCGCTTGCGCCTATCGGCCAGAGTGAGCTGAACGCCACAAAGATGGCGGTGGAAGACGCGGGGCTCGTTCTTGGACAGAAGGCGGCGATCTATCCCAAGGACCATCAGTATAACCCCGGTGTCGCGAACGAGCGGGCGAAAGAGCTTTACGAAAAGGACGGGGCGGACGTCATCGTCGGCTGCTCCAACAGCGCAGCCGCGCTCGCGGTCTCGGACCAGGCGGCGCGCCACAAGCGCATCTTCATGTCCACCTCCGCAGGCACGACGGAGCTGATCGGCAAGAACAAGTACACCTTCAAGCTCAACTACAACGACTACATGCTCGCCGCGACGCTCGGCGCGTGGGGGGCCAAGAACCTGGGCAAGAGGTGGTACACCATCACGACCGACTACGCATGGGGGCATGACCTGCTGAAACATTTCACCGAGCGCGCTCAAGGCAGAGGGCGGCCAGCACGTTGGGAACGACATGGTCCCTGTCAACACGTCCGATTATAGCCCCTACATCCTTAAAGCGGCACAGGCGAAGCCCGACGTCCTGGTGCTCCTCAACGTGGGCAAGGACGCGGCCAACGCCACAAAGGCCGCGAACGAGTACGGTCTTAAGAAGAGCGTGAAGATCATGCACGCCCTGCTCTTCGAGCTCGATATAAAAGGCACCGGCCTCGAGACCTTCGCAGGCGACTACACGGCGGCGCCGTGGAACTGGGTCGTCAACCAGCCGGGTACGAAGGAATGGGCCGACAGGTACTACAAGGCATATGGAGACAGGCCCACTTTCATGGCCGCCGCCTGCTACAGCGCCACCCGCCAGTATCTCGAAGCGGTGAAGAGGGCGGGCAGCAAGGAGACGGACAAGGTCGTCAACGCGCTCGAGGGCAGCACGTACAAGGACTTCTTCGTCAACCCGGGCTACATAAGGCCTGAAGACCATCTGGAAGTGGCCAAGGCCTATCTGCTCAGGGTGAAGCAGCCCGGTCAGCTAAAGGAGAAGGAAGACTTTTTCGAGGTGGTCGGCGAGCTGCCCGCAGATAAAGCCCAGCCGCCCGTCGGGCTTTTCAAGACCCTCAAGTAGCGACATCAAAGACTAAGGATGGGGCCGCGGCACCCGGGTCCTTCGGCGGTTGCGGCCTCCACCCTGAAGAGGGCGATACATGGGAATCCAATTCATCGGCGCACAGCTATTCAACGGCCTGATGCTCGGCTCGTTCTACGTGCTCTTGTCCCTCGGCCTCTCCATCATTTTCGGCATGCTCGGCGTCGTCAACTTCGCGCACGGGGCGCTTTACATGCTCGGGGCCTATACCGCGTACACGGTCTGCTACGTCTGCTCGCAGAATTTCTGGCTCGCCCTCGTCGTCTCTCCGCTGGCCGTAGGGCGTGATCGGCATGGTCGCCGAGCGGACCCTGATCAGAAGGCTCTACGCGGTCCCCCATTTCTATAACCTGCTTTTGACTTTCGGCCTCATGCTCTTTCTGGAAGAAGGGGTGAGGCTGATCTTCACCCCCATAGGCAAGCCCTTCGACACCCCACGGGCGCTCGCAGGCTCCGTAGACCTGGGCTTCATGTTCTTTCCCAAGTACCGCATATTCATCATCCTCGTCACCGCGGTCTGCGCTCTGGCTATCTGGCTTTTCCTCGCGAGGACGAAGATAGGCTCGGTCATAAGGGCGGGTACTGACGACAGCGAGATGGTGGCGGCCCTGGGCATCGATATATCGAAGATATTCACGCTCGTCTTCGGGATAGGGGCGGCGCTCGCCGGGCTCGCGGGTGTGCTCGCGGCGCCCGTGCAGAACGTGACGCCCGAGATGGGGGAGAGCATCCTGACAGAGACGTTCGTCGTGGTAATCATCGGGGGTATGGGCTCGATCCTCGGCTCGATCCTCGGCGGTTTGATCATCGGCGAGCTGATCATCCTCGGGGTCGTCTTCTGGCCGCCCATCGCCAATACGCTCGTTTTTGTCTTCATGGCCGTTATCCTGCTCGTAAGGCCGAGGGGTTTCTTCGGCAGTGCGAAGTTCTTCGAGTAACCGGAGGGGAGCGTGAAAGGGAACCTCTACAGATACCTGTTCTTCTGCTGTGTCGCCGCTTTCTTCATCGTCCTGCCTTTCCTCACCCCCACGCACTCCCTCGCGACGGAGATGCTTATATTCGCCATCTTCGCCCTCGGGTTCGACATCCTCTTCGGCTACACGGGCCTCCTTTCGTTCGGTCACGCGATCTTTTTCGGCATCGGCGCCTACACGACGGGTATAGTGCTCGTCCGCCTGGTCCCATCCCTTTTCGCGGCCCTGGTGATCGGCACGGCGCTGAGCCTTTGCGTCTCCTATGTCGTCGCTTTCCTGAGCATACGAAAGAAGGGCATTTACTTCGTCATGATCACCCTCGCCTTCTGTCAGATGTTCTATTTCATCGGCTTCAAATGGACCGGCCTGACAGGCGGGGACAGCGGGTTTCACGGCGTCCCGAGAACCACATTCGGCCCGGTCGATCTCAACTCGGAGGTCACCCTCTACTTCTTCATACTCGCCATCTTCCTCCTCTCCGTGCTCGCCGCGTACAGGATCGTCAACTCGCCTTTCGGACGGGTGCTCAAGGCGCTCAAGGAAAACGAGGACAGAGCGAAAAGCGTCGGCTACAATACGGTCGCCTTTAAGACGATGGCCTTCATGATCTCCGCCTTCTTCGCGAGCCTGGCAGGGGGGCTCTACGCGGTCCACGCCAACTTCGTGCCTATGGACACGCTCTCCATAGAGACATCAGGCGACGTGGTTATCATGGCGCTCCTCGGGGGCATCGGCACGCTATACGGCCCCATAATGGGCGCAATGCTCATCGTCCTCCTGAAGAACCTGCTGAGCGGCTGGGTGGGCAACTGGAACATGATCCTCGGCGCCATATTCATCATATCGGTCCTTACGGTGAGGCAGGGTATCTTCCCCGTCGTTTTCGAAAAGCTTAAGGAGAAGCTATGGGTACAGAAGTAGCGTCAAATCACGTAAGCGGCATATCGAAGACCGCGGTCATCGGCGCGGGCGTGATGGGACACGGCATCGCCCAGGTCTTCGCGCACCACGGCTGCGGGGTCGCGCTCTACGATATAAATGACGGGCTGCTCGTCGCGGCCATGGATAAGATACGCTCCAACCTGGCGCTCTACGTTGAGATGGGACTCGAAAATGAAGGCTTCGCGGAGGCCGTCCTTTCGAGGATCACCACGACCACGGACCTGGCGGCGGCAGTCGCCGGGGCGGACTTCGTGACGGAGGCGGTCCTCGAGGACGCGGAGCTGAAGAAGCGCATATTCAGGGAGATAGAGAAGGCGGCGCCCGACCGCGTCATCGTAGCAAGCAACACGTCGACCATGCCCCTCAAGCAGATAGGAGAGACGGTGGTCGGGAAAGAGAGGCTCATTATCACGCACTGGTTCAACCCGCCCCACCTCGTCCCCGTAGTCGAGGTGATAAGGGGGGAGTCGACCTCGGACGAGACGTTCAGTGCGACGGTTGCTTTCCTCACGGAGATGGGCAAAGAGCCGGTGCACGTCCGCAAGCAGCTACCCGGCTTTTTGGTGAACCGCATACAGACGGCGATGTTCAGGGAAGTGATGGCCCTTCTGGAAGAAGGCGTGGCGAGCGCCGAGGACATCGATAAAGCGGTACGCGGCAGCTTCGGCCTGCGCCTCGCGGTGATGGGACCGCTCGCGGTGGTCGATTTCGCGGGCGTGCACCTCTGGTACAAGGGGGCGCAGTCGCTCTACCCGCTCCTGGACGCGTCGAAGGCGCCCCAGAAGATCTGGGGGGATATGGTGGAAGAAGGACGACTCGGCGAGCGGACGGGAAAGGGATTTTTCGATTACGAGCCGGGAAGCGTGCCGGAGATCTTAAAGGCGAGGGACAAGAAGCTGCTCGAGCTTCTCAATATTCTTTATCGAGAGAAAAAGGGGGCATGACATGGCGGTTCTTATCACGGGAGGGGCAGGGTTCATCGGGTCAGCGCTGGCGCGAGAGTTCCTGGGAAGGGGGGAAGAAGTAGTCATCTTCGACAAGGTCATCGACGACGCACTCTTCAAAGGGGAAAAAGGGGTCACGCTTATAAAGGGCGATATTACGAACTGGCCGGAGGTAATGAACGCCGTGAGCCGGCAGAAAGTGGAGACCATCTTCCACCTCGCCGCCATCCTCTCCGCCATATGCGAGGGCAACCCCTGGGCCGCCATCAGCATCAACGCCCTCGGGACGCAGTACGTGCTCGAAGCGGCCCGGCTCTTCGGCGTCAAAAAGGTCATGTTCACGAGCTCCATGGGCTCCTACGCCGTGACCCAGGAGACGGTAGTCACGGAGGAGACGGCCCAGAGACCGACGCTCATGTACGGCGTAACCAAGGTCTTCGGGGAGCTGCTCGGTCTTTACTATCACAGGAAGTTCGGCATCGATTTCAGGGGCATCCGCTTCCCGCAGCTCATAGGGCCCAACGTGAAGACCTTCGGCTTCGGCCAGTACAACCCATGGCTCATAGAAGCGGCAGTCAAGGGAGAGCCCTTCGACGTGTGGGCGCCGGAGGAAACAGTACTGCCTCTCCTCTACATCAAAGACGCAATCAAGAGCCTCATTATGCTCCACGACGCAGACGAGGGCCGGCTTCTGAGACGCGTCTATAACGTGGGGCAGATCACACCGCCGCCCACCGCGAGGCAGATCGTGGAGATCGTCAAGACGTATTACCCGGACGCGCGTATCAATTTCAAGCCGGACCCTGCCGCGGCCGTTGGCCTGAGGACGATACCGAAGATCATCAAGGGCGACGCCGCTGAACAGGAATGGGGTTGGCGGCCTACCTACACCATCGAGGAGACGGTCAGGGACTTCATAGAAGAATACAGGAAAAGAGAACCGTAAAGGCAACAATTTCAAAAACAGCCCGGCGTCCCGGCGAAACATAAAAGAGAGATAGAGAAGGAAGAGCAAAACAATGGGGGGAGATATGCGACAAGCGCTCTGGCGGCCGTCTCGGGAACGGATCGAAAATGCCAATATGACCAGGTTCATCGAATTCGTCAACAACCGGCACAACAAGAAATTCGATAATTATTTCGACCTCTATGACTGGTCGGTCGGCAGCATTCCCGATTTTTGGGCGAGCGTGTGGGATTTTCTGGAGATCAAGGCGTCCAAAAGATACGATAAGGTGGTGAGCGATCTCGATGCATTTCCCGGGACGCAGTGGTTCGTCGGGGCAGAGCTAAATTTTGCAGAGAACCTCCTTAGGTATAAAGACAAGGAAACGGCACTCATCTTCAAGTGTGAAACGAAGCCATCCATCCGGATCACGTATGAAGAGCTGCATGAAATGGTCGGTCGTCTTTCGCTTGCCTTGAGGGAACAAGGGGTGAAAAGGGGCGACAGGGTAGTGGGATATATGCCGAATATGATCGAGACGGTCGTGGCCATGCTCGCCGCCACCAGCATTGGCGCCGTTTGGGCATCATGCGGGTCCGAGCTTGGCGTGCAGGCAGTGATAGACCGCTTCGGCCAGATTGAACCGAAGGTGTTGTTTGCCGCCGACGGCTACCTCTACAAGAATAAGCCGTTCCCCATGCTCCCCGACCTCAAGACGGTCGTCGAGGCCGTGCCTTCTATAGAAAAGGTCATCGTCGTCTCGTATATAAACGAGAGACCGGACGTCGGCCAGGTGCCCAAGGCCGTTCTCTACAGCGAATTCGTGTCCGGCGCCGGAGACGGCGAGCTCGTGTTCGAGCACGTGCCGGCCAACCATCCGCTCTATATCATGTTCTCTTCCGGCACGACGGGAAAACCGAAATGCATGGTCCAGAGCACTGGCGGAGTATTGCTCAATCAGATGAAGGAGCTGATTATCCACGCGGATTTGAAGAGAGAGGATACGATCGTTTATATGACTGCGCCGAGCTGGATGATGTGGAACTGGCTCGTCTGCGCCCTCGCCGCAGGGTCGCGCGTCGTGCTCTTTGACGGCAACCCCGGCTATCCCGATATCGGGACCATGTGGAAGCTCATCGACGACGAGAAGATCACCTTCTTCGGCACGAGCGCAACGTACATCAATCTCCTGAGGAGCCAGGGGTACAAACCAAAAGAGCTGTTCAGCCTGGCATCGTTGAAATCCATCGGTCAGACAGGCTCCCCGTTATCGGCCGAAGGCTTTGATTACGTTTATCGTTACATAAAGGAAGATGTCCATTTCAATTCCCTCGCCGGCGGCACCGATATCAACGGATGCTTCTGCATCGGCTCTCCTTCGCTTCCTGTTTATGCCGGTCAGTTACAAGCGCCGGGACTCGGCATGAAAGTAAAGGCTTACGGGGATGAAGGGAACGCCGTTTACGACAAACAGGGGGAATTGGTCTGTGAGGCCCCGGCCCCGTCCATGCCTCTCTATTTTCTCAACGACGCCGATCACACAAGGTACAGGGATGCCTACTTCACGACATATCCCGGCGTATGGCGCCACGGCGATTACGTGCAATTCTTCAGCGATACCAGGGGCGTCACCTTCTTCGGCCGTTCGGATGCCATCCTCAAGCCCTCGGGCGTGCGGATCGGCACAGCCGAGATATATAACATCGTGGACAAATTTGCGGAAGTGGCCGACTGCGTGGCCATAGGCCAGAATTGGGAAGGTGACCAGCGAGTGCTTCTTTTTGTAAAACTTGCTCCCGGCGCGACCCTCGCCGACGAGCTGAAGAACAGAATAAGAAACACCCTGAGAGACAAGGCGTCGCCTCGCCATGTCCCGGCGATCATTATCGATGTGCCTGATATCCCGTACACCTTCAACATGAAAAAGGTGGAGAGCGCCGTTACCAACATCATGAACGGCAGGCCGGTGACAAACAGAGATGCCCTGGTCAATCCCGATTCACTCGACTATTTTCAAAATATTTTGTCCACCATCGGAGGGTAGAGGAGATGGGCAGCATGAGGAGAATAGAGACCCGTGAAACCAGGACACTCGCTTTCTCAGGTAGAAGCCTGTATGAATGAAACGTCACCAAAGGAAAAGGAGGGTCTTATTATGGTAATCGTCGGGAAAGAAAGCAGTTTGAGACGCAGTCTGCTGCTCGGGACCTCAATAGTAGTGTTAATGTTGCTGACCATAATGGTCTCCGTCGCAACGGCTCAGGAAAAACCCCAAAAAGCGATGCCGCGCATGACGTCTCCCGAACAATACTTCTTTGACGGAGGACAATATTTCCAATCAACCACCAACTACGTCAAGGTCGACAGGCCGGTTGATGATGTTTTCAGGATATTCTCAGAGAACGGCATGTCAAAATGGCACGAATATTTTCCAGGCGGGGCAGGCTTCAGGAGGATTAAAGGCGGTCCGCAGCCCGAGATGCGCGTGGGCGATGTTTTGAGTGAAACCGTGCAGAGCGAAGGGCCGCCGCGCGAGTTTCATTACACGGTAGCCGGCCTCGTTCCGGGTCGGGCCGTAGTGCTTGAGGGCCATGTGGTCTATAAAGGCGTAGTCAACCCGAAGGGGCGTTGGATCGCTCTCTGGATGTTTTTCCCGGAGCCGGATGGCGGCACACGGGTTGCCAGGTATTTTAACGCCCTGTTCGCCGCGACACCGACAACTACTTCGTTGGCCGCCGACCATGATGTGATGCAGAAAATGTTGGAAAAGTTCAAGATTAAAGTAGAGGCCGACCTGCCGAAAAAGTGAAACCCGGCAGTTATTGAAAGGGCCGATAATCGGATTAAGGCGGTCGTTGATTAGCCGCGCCGGAATCTTGCCATGCAACTACCAGGGAAGGAGCAGTCCGGGTCTTTTCAGCAGACTGTTCCTTCCATCATGCAGGGACGACCTCGATCCACCCTTCGTCGCCGTTGATGGTGACCATATCTCCCGTCTTGATGATCCCTGCCGGGGCCTTTCCCTTTTTGTAGGCCACCCGGTACTGCCATGACCCCGTGGTGAATCTAAAGGTACATCATCTTCCCGGAATACTCGCGGGAAAGATGATGGTGTATAATTATGCGAATAGCCGGAAGCAGCCACGTTGACGTTGACAATTGATTTACCGGTGAGAAGACTTCAATAGGGACAACGAAGGGATAAGACCATGGAGACAATCAGGTTCCAGGATGTGACGTTGACAAAGGAAGTAGAGAAGGCGATCTCCGATATGGGGTTCGAAGAAATGACGCCCATTCAGGCAAGGACGATACCGCCGATCCTTGAGGGCAAGGACATCGTAGGCCAGGCCCAGACGGGGACGGGCAAGACGATAGCCTTTGCGATCCCCATCATCGAGGCGGTGAAACAGCGGAGCAAGCGGACCCATGCCATTGTCCTCTGCCCCACAAGGGAGCTGGCCATCCAGGTGTCGGAGGAGATCAAAAGGGTCGCCAAATATCGAAAGGATATACGTGTGCTCCCGGTATACGGAGGCCAGCCTATCGACCGGCAGCTGCGCGTGCTCAAGGAAGGCGCCCATATAGTGATCGGGACGCCGGGGCGGACTATAGATCACATAAACCGGGGCACATTAAAGCTCGACAGCGTCAAGATCGTCGTTCTGGACGAGGCCGACGAGATGCTCAATATGGGGTTCATGGAAGATGTGAAGACGATCCTCGCGGCAGTCCCTGAGGACAGGCAGACGCTCCTGTTCTCCGCCACCATGCCCAAACCGATACTCAACGTCACAAAGCGTTATATGAAAGACGCGGAATACATCAAGGTCGCGCATAAAGCCCTTACGGTCCCGGAGGTCGAGCAGATCTATTTCGAGGTAAGGGAGTCATTGAAACCCGAGGCGTTAAGCCGGGTCATCGATATGTACAACCTGAAGCTCACCCTCGTATTCTGCAATACCAAGAAGAAAGTGGATGAGGTGGTGCTGGAGCTCCAGGGACGGGGTTATCTGACCGAAGGCCTCCACGGCGACATGAACCAGTCACAGCGCGACCGGGTAATGGAGAAGTTCCGGAAGGGTTCGGTCGAGGTCCTTATAGCCACCGATGTGGCGGCCAGGGGCCTGGACGTGGGAGGGATAGAAGCGGTCGTGAATTACGACGTGCCCCAGGATGAGGAATACTACGTGCACAGGATCGGCCGGACCGCCCGCGCAGGAAAGGCAGGATATGCCTTCACCTTTGTTTCGGGGAGAGAGACCTACAAGCTGCGCGAAATACAGAGCTACACCCATGCAAAGATCAGACGGGAGCCGATTCCGACACTTACGGAAGTGGAAGAAAGCCGGTCGACAGCCATTATCGAGAAGGTTAAAGAACAGATAAAAGAGGGCGGCCTGGACAAGTACGAGGGTATTTTGGACAGACTGCTGAGGGAAGACTTCTCCTCGTCGGAGACGGCGGCGGCATTGCTGAAGATGATGCTGGCCACGGGTGGAAAGGACGTTGATTTCCAGGAGCAGGCCCGCGAGCCGGAGCCGCGGAAGGGCTCGACGACGAGGCTCCGGCTGAACGTGGGCCGCAAACACAGGGTCACGGCGAGCGATGTCCTCGGCGCGATAGCCGGCGAGACTGGGTTGCGGGGCAGCGCGATCGGCAAGATCGATATTCGCGACAACTTCAGTCTGGTCGAAGTCCCCGAGGACGCCGCATCCGAGGTGATCAGGTTGATGAAGAACAGGTATATCAAAGGGAACAAGGTAGCCATCGGCCCGGCCGAGGATAAGAGTAGATAAAGCTGTCTTGGCGGCGGGAACTCACTGCTTCCCGGGTTGCAGCACCCTATAGTTTCAGCCCGAAATTGCTTGACAATTCGGCTCAACAATCTGTTAAAGCATATAGATCGAGTGGTTGATCGATATGGGAGGTTAACGGCACCGTCGGTCGGGATCGATGGCTGACTGGTTTTCGGGGAACGGTCACCTGTAGCCGTCAGCGTCTTTATCGTGAAGAACATTACCGGGGAGTCCTTTAACACGATCTATTCGGGCGTCGTCCCCTTCCTGATAAGCTTCGTCGTTTTAGGAGCTCTACTCTTCATATTTCCCGGGACAGCGACCTGGTTGCCCAATCTGATCATGGGGAAGTGAGCGAGAGTTGGTCACAGGAGGGACGTCCTCAAGAAGTAAATAATAATCATGCTCGGCCGGCGCCGTGAATCATGAAAACAGGCGTGGCATGCCCCGGCGTTTCCTTGGGGAGAGGCCGGTGAGCTTGGTGACCGAAAGTCAGATAAATAACATGACCTGCTGAAATCAAAAGACAAAAACGAGGGGATCGAGGGCATAGCGGCAATGATGCAACCCTTCCTGAATTAGTTATGCTCTATTCCCTTTGCCCTATGCAGCAGTTCAAGCGGTAATCCTGACCGTAGAGCAAAAATAAGGCAGGAGCCGTCCCCGGTCTCTGACCGATAACCCCCCCAGTGTTTTTGTCTCTCGACCCCTCCTCAAGATACCACGTGTCGCGAGGCGCGGACCCGAATGCAGGAGGGGAAGGCAAGGTCGTAAGTGTACTACTGTTCCAGCCATGCATTACTGAGATCATCGAATACCACCGAAAACTCTTTCTTAACACCGTCATTCTTAGACAAAAACGTTCATATTTCCACAATAGCCATGGTCGAGCCGGAGCGAATCTGACTCGCTTCTCATTGCTCCCCCTTCGTTGCTTTAAAGCCGAGAGACGGAACCCAGAGACAGATTCTCAGGGGGTATTATTCACGTAACATATTGACATTGCAGAATAAATATGGCGGAAGTGCATGGGAATCGAACCCACCCACCAGCTCGTCACCGGTGCACTGGTTTTGAAGACCAGGAGGCCCACCAGGCGCCTTGGCACTTCCGTTTGAATTGATATTTTCTCATGAATTGAGGGGTGATTTCAAGGAGGCGCCCCGTTGCCCGGCGGAGGCGCACTGGTTTAGCCGCCGCCGGTTGCTGCTCCTATCGCCATTCGCCGGCTCATTCGATCAGCAGGAAGGCAAAGCGGTTCATCGCATCGTGATAATCTTTCAGCGGCTCTATATGATAGCCCACGCTCCGGACCGTCGTATAGACGTCGATACCCAACGCGTCCGCACCGGGACGGCTCGCCCTTTTGTCCTTGCAGCCCATCCGGTCGCCCGAACACTCGTCGCACTGCCCGCACGCCTCGAAGCCGATAAGGAACGCCTTATAGTATCCGGCCAGAAAAACGTCCCTTTCAAGCTTCCTGAGCCTGACCGCCAGGTCCCTTCCCCACGGCACGCGCTCTTTCAGGTCTTCGAACGCCATTTCGAAATGGAAGATCGCGGCTTCGTCATATTCCGAGAAGATCTCCCTGCACTGCTCGATGGACGGGACATTGGGAGGACAGCTTCCCTTTATTCCGTATGCCGGGCAGCCGAACAGGCACCTGAGCCTGACCCACTGGGCCACCGTTATGTCCTTTGACTTTATCCATTTGAAATCGGTAAACCCGTGGCGGGCAAACAATTCTTCGAGCGCTTCTCTTTTCGCCATCTCTAGTAACCCCCGGTTTTCGTTCGGCCTGAAAGCCTCTCCACACTATTGCACGAAAAGGGGCGGGGGTAAAGGAATAATTGACTGCCCTTTCCTTTTTATGAGGGGGTGGCTCCACGGGCTTTGCTCGTGGAGGGGGCGACGCGAGCCCCAGTAATTGTGGCAAGGGCGCCTGCCCGAGAGCGCGTATTAACGCTTGCTTATTTTAGCGGCTATGCGCTCGCCCAGGGCCCTGCATGCGTCTGCGATCAGGCCGATGTCTTCCGGCTGCAAATCGTCCCAGTGGATGCCGGCGATGACGATTGCCTTCCTGCCCAGCGTGGCGGAGAGCATTTCGGAGATCGTCTTTACCGTCACGTCCTCCTTGTGGCCGGGGAAGGTAAAGACGGACGACGTGGCGCTCGTCCGGCGGGGGTCCCGAAGGCTGGGCCTCGGCGCGGCCATCGCGACGGCCCCTACGTGGACCACCCCTCCCCATATCGTGACGAGAAGGTCTTCACCCATCTCGTCGGCGCGCGCAAAAATGCGGAAGCGCCCCCGCTTGGCAGAAAGCCTGAATCCCCTCATGGCTGACCTCTCCCCCTTGACGTCTCCCTGGCGCATATGCGATTCACAGCCTGAACCACTTATGCTCCTCGAAGCGCTCCGTACAGCGGAGTATCCTGTTCTGATAGTTCGTGACGAACTCCTCCTGGAGCCTTACCGCCACGTGGCTGAATTCCTGGCTGCCCAGCATCCTGCCGATATCGACGGGGTCCTTGAAGGTAAGCTCGCCGATGACCTCGCTCACCCCGCCGAAGACCACGTTCCACCCACCCGTCACCTCTACGTACCCCAGGCCCTCTATCGCAGGGATATACGTGTTGACCACGAAATCGACGTATTCTTTTTTCTTACCGGGCCGCAGGTCGTAATACTGGTTGAACTTCCAGACCCCTTTCTGTATCGCGTAGCCTTCATGCCGCACCCTGCCGGTCGGCTCGAGGAGGGCTGCCCTGTAATTGAAAACCAGGGATTTGAGCCGCCGCACCAGCTCCTTGAACTTGTTGTCAACCATTGCCCGGGACAGCGCGTCGATGCCCCCGGCGCGGTTGACTGCGACTATCCTTGGGCCGAACCCGACCTCTACGTAGTAGCCCCCGACAGGCAAAAGACCCGCGGCCGACATCTCGGGGATAAATATATCGGTAATGAATCCCACGTACTCTTCTTCCTTCCCCTGAATGATGTCCCAGGATTGAGTGAACAGGATATCCATAGGTCCTCCTTTGCAAAAAACGGGTGCGGGACCGGCCCGCCTATCCCATCGATCCGATGGCCTGCTCTACGGTCTTTCTGTCCAGCGATACTTCCCGGAATATATCTTCGACGCGGGATGCGTCCATGCGGCCGAAGTCCTTCTCTCTGGGCGTCACGATGATGCCCCCCATCTCTGCGACGGCCGGGCTGACCGAAAGGCAGTCCTCCCCGCTCAGAAAAAACGCGTCCGGGCGATGTTTCGCGCGGGGGAAGACGAGCATAGTATATTGCCCCGGAGCCCGGAAGCAGATGATGTTCATCATCGGCTCATCGGTCACGCCAAGGACTTCCGCGAGCGCTGACGTAAACCGGCCGAAAACTTCTTCCAGGCCTGAGCGGCTGCCGCCTTGAAGAATGACCGCCTCGCGCCCTATCCCACGGGCGAGCGAGACGGAGACGCCGGCCCTGCCTCGTATCGGGACCCGGCCCGCTCTGCGGACTTCGCCCTCTACCGGCATGACGCGCGCGGGCGCTGCCTGAAAGTGCATGTGGTCCGGCGCGGAGGCGCCGCATTTAGGCCCGTTGTAAAGCAGCCTGAAAGAAGGGCCGAAATCTTCCGCGAGCCGGAGGAGCGCACCGGCCCTGCCGGCTATCGACTGGGGCTCGTGGGCAATAAGGGGGATCGTGAAATGCGCGGAGAAGACTGGCATGGGGTTGCAGAGGACCAGGTATTCGCCTCTGTAGAGGACGGCCTTCTGGCCTTCCGGCCGGTTGCGTGAACAAAGGAAGCAGGGCCGTGAGCGGACGCCTTCTTCGCGTACGTCGGCCAGCGTGCTCGTCATCCTGCCCGGGTTGTGCTGGACGCGGACCGAAAACCCTTTGCAATCTACTTTGCGCTCCATCACGTGCGCGAGCGACGCGTAGCCCTTCCGGCACGCGGGCCACGTTTTCTTCTGCTCGTCGAGCAGGGCAAGGCTTAAGGCCGAAAGAAGCCCGGGCGCCTCGCCGTCTTTGAAAACACCGAAGACCCTGTCAATGGGACCGGCTGCGTCATCGCTCATGGCTTCTTTCCGGCCTCATTCATCATGGCCCGTCTGGCTGCCAGCTCGGCCGTCCGTACTCCGTCCTTGAAAAGATCGTTTTTGTTCGCGCTCTCCAGGTCGAGGGATGCGTCCGTATTGCCGGGCCAGCGCCTGCACACGTAGAGGCTTTCGTAAATCCTGCCGATCCTGTATTCCCTGCAAACCCTCAAGGCCGCGGCGTAATCCTCACCGTAGCTGACGTTGGGCAAGCCGATGTCCCGCATAAGTGCGGTCGAGAAGGCGCGCGGCGCGCCGAGGCCGTTCACGCGCAGGGCGTTGTTATGCCCGTTCTCGTCAGTCCATTCGTTGTGGTCGATCAGTCCGGGCGGTATCTCCTTCAGGTCGAAATCGACCAGCGTATACGCGCCGATGACCATGGCGAATCCTGCCCGGAGGAGATCGACGATGCGCTGCAACGTGCGGGTACTTGCGTAAAGGTCGTCGGAGTCGAGCTGCACTGCGTAGCGCCCGCACGCAGGGCTCTGAAATGCCTCGTTCCAGCAGCCGCCGATGGCAAGGTCCGTCCTTTCCGGCACGATGTGGTGGAGCGCAGGGTGCCGTTGGGCCAGCTCGCGAAGAACAGCGGTCGTCCCGTCCGTCGAATGGTTATCGACGACGATCACGTTGAAGGGGAAGCCCGTCTGCTGCGATAGCGCGCTTTGAACGGCCTGCGCAATCGTTTTTTCCCGGTTCCGCACGGGGATGATTACGGACGCCTCAACGGGGAAGGCCGGCCCGGCTGCGTCAAGGGTGCGCAGGCGCGCGGCAGGCACGCAAGCCCCGATTTTTTGCAGGTAATCGGTGAAAACCGCCTCCATTTCTTTCTGGAACGCGCGGTTGCGGGGATCGACGTAGTCGAAAAGCTGCGCTCCGGATCCGCTGCCTGCCGCAGGCGTATGGACCGTGTAAAGCGCATCGGCCAGGTGCGCGATTTTGTAGTCGATGGAGAGCTTCAGGCGCAGGTCATAAAGACCGGCAAACCTTGAGCCGGGGAGCATGCCGTGCCTCCCTGCCGCGTTGCGCGCGGCCTCGACGGAAATAAGCAGCACGGGGCCGAAGGCAAAGTCGTCCCTGACGCTGCCCGGCGAATAGTCTATAAGCGGATGGGGGCGCCTCACCGCCTCCGCGCCCTCGTAGTAGTCGGCATATACGATGCCCGCTCCCGTTGCCTGGGCCGCACCTATCATCCGCTCTATTGCCGGTTGTCCTATCTCGACAGGTAGACAGTCGGGGAGGAAAAGGAGATAGGGCGCGCGGGAAGAATCGAGGAGCGCCGCGAGCGTCTCTTCAGAGAAAGGCGCGTCAGTTGAAAGCGTCTCTGCGCCGGGTACGGAGACGCAGGCAGCAGACGGGCGCAGGAGCGTCAGCGACTCGACAAGCGCCGATTGCGCAAGGGGACGGAGGGCGGCGGCAAGCGCCGGATCGGGGGCATAACGGGCGACTACTGTGACAGGTTTCATGGCGCGCTTCCTCTACGCACGTGTAGAGGACATATTATCACATCTATCGCGCTCTTGGCACTGACAGGAGATTACCGGCCGGCGTAAAGGGCTAAGACGGTTAGGGCTGCTTGCCCGGCAAAGAGCGGGCGTGGCTGCGGCCGTTGGATAGGTCGATGTTATGTTTCCTGATGCGGCTGTAAAGGCTCGGCCTGCTCACTTTCAGGAGTTTTGCCGCCTTGGAGATGTTGTTGTCGCAGAGCTGGAGTATCTCCCTCACCTTCTGCGCCTCGATGTGGCCTACCTCTTCCTTGAGGGAGACGACCCCCTGCGGCCTTGTCGACTTCGAGCCGTCGAGCCCCAGGTCGGTCACGCTGATCGTCCCGCCGTCCGACATGACGATGGCGCGGCGTATCTTGTTTATCATCTCCCGCACGTTGCCAGGCCAATCATAGCCTTCTACCGCATCTGCGGCTTTTTTCGTGAAGGCCCTCGTGGCCCCCATCTCCCTGCAGAAACGGTTAAGGAAGAACCTGGCCAAAAGCAGCACGTCCTCGCCGCGCTCCCGGAGCGGAGGCAGGCCGACCGTGAATTCGTCGAGCCTGTAATAAAGGTCGTTTCTGAATTTGCCCGTCTGAATGGCCAGGTCCAGGTCGCAGTTTGTGGCGGCTACGACGCGGACGTTCACCCTCTTGCCGCTTGTCGAGCCCACGCGCTCGACGATCCTGTCCTGCAGGAACCGCAGCAGCTTGGCCTGAAGGTTCATCGGCATCTCGCCTATCTCGTCGAGGAAGGCGGTGCCGCCGTCCGCGACCTCCATCTTCCCTTTTTTAGTGGCGTAGGCGCCGGTAAAGGACCCTTTCTCGTAGCCGAAAAGCTCAGCTTCGAGCAGGTTCTCCGGTATGGCCGCGCAGTTAATAGTGACGAAGGGCTTGCCCTTCCGCGCGCTCCTCTCGTGGATCGCCAGCGCGGTCAGCTCTTTTCCCGTACCGCTTTCGCCGAGGATGAGCACGGAAAGGTCGGTCTGCGCCACCTTCCTTATCCTGGAAAATATCTGGAGCATCTGCGGGCAGGTCCCGACGAACTCCTGCATCTCTTCGCCGGTCCCTATCTTCAGCAGGTCCGCATCGACGTAGCCGACGAGTTTCTTCAACTGGTCGGTCTCCAGGCCCTTGACGCGGCTTTCGAGACCCTTGACCATCGCCATCCTTTCGCGGTACTCGAAATATCCCTGCCTGTCAAAAGCGAGGTCCCAGCCGCAGCTCTCGCATACGGGCGGCAGGACCGTATAACTGCGTCCGCAGAATGGGCATTCCGTCCCCGGAGCGAGGTTGTCGGCGATGTACTGCCACAGCCTGAGCCTGGTGGGCGGGTCCATCTCCTGAAACGCCAGGGCGAAGCCCTCCGTGTCTTTTCTTGCGAGTCTGACCCCGTGCTCGAGTGTCCCCTGCTGCGGAACGTCGTAGCGGACCGAGAGCCCGTTCTGGGAAGGGTTCGAATCGAGGCCGGGAGCCGAGTTCCTGATGAAGGCCCCATCCAGGCCTATGCTGACGATCAGGATGTCCCTTCTCGCCGGACCGACCTTGATCTCCGCAGGGATCCGAACGGCTAAGCGTGGACTGAAACGCACCTGAAAACCCCCATTTGACCGCGTGTCTCTAAAGCACAGAATAGAGGGTTATCGCCATATCTGTCAACGACGCAGAAGTAGCACATCAAAGGCTGAACCCCGCGGGAGAGTTGCGGGATGAGAGTAATGCAACAAAAGTTCTCATGCTATTTCCGGCGAATTCCACCATGCCTCAAACTTGACAATTCGTTCGTTGGACGACGGTTTTTCCTCCGGGCGCGTTTTGCAGCTTGACATCAAAGACGTCACCCGCTATTCTGTAAACAGCCGGTTCCGGCAACGCAAGAGTCTCGAAAACAATGGAGGGTACAATGACGAGGAGAGCCCTGAAGCGGGCCGCTCTGATATTGCTATTACTGTTTTCGCTTCCTGCGACGGTTTTTTCGGAACAAGCCGCAAACGCCGAGAGAGAGAGGGAGGCAGCCGCCCTTGCCGCTGCGTCGAAGCAGTATATCCTTCTCAGGAAGGGGCAGTTTGAGATCGAGAACGCCATCACCTACTCCCACTATTCCGCCAATCAGATTTATTTGCAAAGCTTTGCCATACTCGACCCGGTCTTCCTGACGCTCGGCCAATTCGGCATACAGTCGTCCAAGAGGGACATTTTTATTTACAACCTTGCGAGCAGGTACGGCATCAGAGAGAACCTTCAGCTCGACATCAACCTGCCGTACGTTTACAGGCACGACCTTGTCACGACTTCACAGGGGTCGGCCGGCAGCGGGCAGCCGGACAGCACCCTCGACAGGAATTCTATGGGCGATATCTCAGCGGGCTTGAGCTATCAGCCTTTCTCCGAGACGGACAGCAGGCCGGGCATGATCTTTACTGCCGCGTACAAATCAAGTACGGGAAAAAGCCCGTTCAAGATCGACCCTACTACGGACGTGCCCACCGGCACCGGATACCAGTCGATAAAAGGGGGCGTGAACCTGATCAAGAGCGTAGACCCGATCGTTGTCTTCGGCGGCTTCGCCTATGCGTACAACATGCCGCTCGGCGGCCTTAACCAGACAGTGACATCGCTTACCGGCACCACCGGGACGCTGAGAAGCGTGCGGCCGGGGGACACCGTGACAATGAACATCGGGCTCGCCTACGCGCTTTCCTACAAGTTCGCCCTGAATTTCCAGTTCCAGCAGGACTACACGTTCAATTCGGTCGCCAACGGGAGAAGGGTCCCGAACACGGTCCTGAACTCTGCGCTTCTGAAGATAGGCGCCGGATGGAGCCTTACCCCGAAGATGGCGCTGAACGTCAGCATCGCGTCCGGCCTTACGACGGATTCGCCGGACTTTATCCTGGACATCAGGATACCGCTCATACTGTTCTAGCCCTCCTTTAGGGCTGTCCGTTGATTACGCAGGCCGGCGTCATTAGTTTTAGCTATCGAGTGTTGCCTGTCGCGACAGGCTCATCAGGCGGCATACGGCATCAGTTTCGACATCATGTCAAGGAGGTACGCGGTGATAAACGAGAATTTAAGGAAGACCCTCCAGCTTGCCTTTGCCACTGTCGCCGCCACCCTCGTTCACCAGCAGGTGAAGATAGCGAACCTCGAAAATATCCTGCTGTCGCACGGGATGGCGCAGGAGAGTGACTTTGTCGTCGCGGGGCTGAGACAGGAGGCGCGGATCGACGAGATGATGCGGCTCCAGTTCCCGGAGCTGGCCAATCTCCCGGATCTGTTTGAGAATGTATAGCGGCGCCGGCTGTTCTTAATGGCCGTTTTCTGTCTTATTGTGCAAGACCTGTGACTTGCACCACAAGACATTATCTTATTTGGTAAGACATTTCAGGATGGCACATTTTTTTAACAAAACGCGGATCGGCGCGCAGACTGCGTGATAAGCGGCAAGGACGTGTCAGCGCTGTGGTTTCCGAAATGGCATGATTATTGTAGAGAATCTTTAGGGAGTCGAATCGCAACAAGTGCGCGCTGCGCGGGTTTTCGCGGCCCTCGTGCGACCTTTCGTTTCAAAAGACGATAAAAGACGGGTATTCACAAAGGAGGCGGATGATGACAATCAAGCTTGCCGTTCTATCGGGCAGCCGTCTTTTCTGCGAGGGCGTGAGGAAGCTGGTCGAGGGAGACACGGAAATTTCGATGGTAGGCGGGCCTGACCGCAGCGCCACTCTCGACGAGCTGCTCGATATGAAGAGCGACGTGATATTGATCGACCAGCAGGCGCTCTTCGCTGTGCCCCGCCAGGTCCTGACAGAGAACGGGTTTCCTGCAAAGCTCATCATGGTGGAGAGCAGGACGGAGCCTTCATTGATCGACGGAGAGATCATAGAGCTGATATCTAAGGGGGTGCTCGCCGGCATCCTTTCGGCTGAAGCGGACGGTGACCTGCTCAGGAAAGCAGTGAAGGTGGTTGCCTCCGGAGAGCTGTGGCTGGGCCACCTGACCATAAAGAACATACTTACGCAGGCGATGTTCGTGAAGAAGAGCATTACCAGGCAGGAGTCGGAAATAGCCGGCCTGATACTCAGGGGGTTTTGCAACAAGGAGATAGCCCGCGAGCTGAAGATCACTGAGGCGACCGTAAAATCTCACTGCAACAGGCTATTCAAGAAATTCAACGTATCGGGCAGGCTTCAGCTCGGGCTCAAGCTGAAAGGTCTGCAACATACGAGCGCGCCGCGCGCCTCGGGCAGCTCGCACTGATTCCCCGTGAGGAGCAAAAGTCCCAAAAGCCGCCCCGTTCTTACCTGCATCTTCCAAGAATAATTCTCTTTGCCTTTCGCTGAAAAAATGACAGAATGAACATTATCGCCGGAGGAGTAAAAGAATGGTGAAGCTCGGGTTGAGCGCCTGTCTTCTGGGCGAGAAGACCCGCTATGACGGGAGAGACAAGCTCGACCCCTTCCTTACGGGGACGCTAGGCACGCAGGTCCGGTTCGTGCCCGTCTGCCCGGAAGTCGAATGCGGCCTGGGTGTGCCGAGGGAGCCAATGCGCTTGGAAGAGCGTGGCGGCCGGCCGGGGCTGGTTACCGTCAGGACGGGTCGTGACCTGACTGCGCGGATGGAAAAGACGGCCGTTGCCATCCTCGACAGGCTGGAAAAAGAAGGGCTCTGGGGTTTCATTTTCAAAAGCCGCTCGCCGAGCTGCGGGCCATCGGTTGCCGTTCACGGAGCAAAGGGCCCTGCGAAAGGCATGGGCATATTCAGGCGGTTGTGGGAGCAGCGCTTCCCGCTGCTTGCCGCCGAGGACGAGGACCGGATGCGCATCCCGGATGTCCGCAGTCATTTTATCGTGCGCCTGTTCGTCCTTGCGCGATGGAGGGACGCGATCGACAAAGGGATGGAGACAGCGGACCTGCTCGATTTTCACGGGAGGCACGCGCTTCTTCTGCTCAGTCAGAGCAGGAGCCACTTCCGCGAGATGGAGCGCCTCGTTGAAGGCGTGCATCGCACGGCGGCAGGCTTAGAGGCAGACTATAGTCATCTGCTCCTGGGCGCTCTGGCAAAGCGTGCAGGCAGGGCAGGGCACGCAGCCGCGCTGCGCCGGGCATCGGCACATCTGAAAGGTCTATGGACGCAGGACGAGAAACAGGAAACGGAGGAGCGCATCGCGGCCTTCCGGGCTGGCCTTGTACCCCTTCTGGCGCCGCAGGTCCTGCTCGGCCACTACGCGACGAAGTACGATGTCCCGCACCTTACGCGCCAGCACTACCTCAACCCAGACCCTGCCGAGGCAATGCTCCTTTACCACGCCTGACGCGGGGCGCTGAGCCCCAATAACTCCTTGACAATGCTGCTCCCGTTGTGTCATATCTGACATATCCGCGCGCCGTTAGCGGCGGGCAAAAAAAGGGCAAATTGAACCTGCCGGAGTAGTTATATGAGAACCATGATTACGACTGTGACGGTCCTGCTGGCGTTGTTTCTTGTGGGAGGCGTGCGGGCGCAGGAGCGCGGCTTTGTTTTTATGGCCAGCACCATAGGTCCGATAGACGCCGGGATAGTGGGCGCCCTGGAACAGGCATTCGAAAAGGAGACGGGCATAACGGTGAGGCACGTTGGCGCCGGCACCGGGGCGGCCCTCGAAATAGCGAAGCAGGGAAGCGTAGACCTGGTTCTTGTCCACGCAAGGGAGCTGGAAGAGAAATTCGTCGCGGAGGGCTTCGGCACTGGCAGGATCGACCTCATGTACAACGATTTTGTCGTGTTGGGGCCCGCATCCGACCCCGCCGGCATCAAGGGGATGAAACATGCCCCGCCGGCCCTTCGAAAAATAGCGGAGAAAGGCGCGCTTTTCGTAACCCGCGGCGACATGTCGGGGACGCACGTGGCCGAGCTGAACCTGTGGAAGAAGGCGGGCGTGAAGCCTGCCGGCGCCTGGTACCACGTCTACGAGAAGGGCAGCCAGGGCAACGTGCCGACGCTGCGCTATACGGACGAAAAAGGCGCATATACCGTCATCGATAGGGCCACGCTCCTTACGATGCGCAATGAGGTCAAGCTTGTTGTAATGGTCGAGAAGTGCCCCGACCTTTTAAACTATATCAGCCTGGTCCCGGTGAGTCCGAAGAAGTTCCCGAAGGCCCGCTATGACGACGCCATGGTTTTCGTAAAATGGCTGACATCGCCGGACAAAGGACAGAGGGTCATTCGGGATTTTGGGAAGGAGACGTACGGGGCGCCGCTTTTTTTCCCGAATTCGAAGGAATGGCGCGCATTGCAGGACGGCAGCGTAAAATGACGCAAGGCCGGTGCACCGAAATATGGTTTCTCGGAATTTCCTTGACAAAGATTCGGGCTTTTATTAACGTGAATTTGTGAACAAACGCCGATAGATCGCCTCTTGGGGAGGCGCCACAACACGGGGGGAGCCAACATTATTTCAAAATAAAATAACGATCCGCTGAATTCACGGACAACAAAAACGATTAGGGGGGTGTCGTATGGGATCGGGGCGTCTTCGCGACGATGAAGCAGGTGTGACCAGAAGGAACTTCCTGAAGCTGGGTGCGGCAATGGGCGGTATGGCGGCACTTCAGGGGGCCTCCACGCTTTTTGCCGATTCGAAAAAAAGGATATCGATAGCGACTGGGGGCATGGGCGGCGTCTACTTCGTAATGGGAGGGGGCATAGCGGGCCTCCTGACAAAGTATGCCGGGGTGGATGCCGCGGCCGAAGTAACAGCGGCCTCGGTCGATAACTGCAAGCTCCTGGCTGCCAAGAAGTCCGACCTGGGGATGGTCATCGCAGACACGGGGTACGATGCATTCAAGGGGTCGGGGATGTTCAAGAAACCCATGCCCTTAAAGGTCCTTACCGTTATCTATCCCCATATGAACCACGTCGTCGCGCTGGACGGAAAGGGCATCAGGAAAGTCGCCGACCTGAAGGGAAAAAGGGTCTCCACCGGCGCGCCCGGCAGCGGGACTGAGGTCATAGCCTTCAGGATATTGGAGGCGGCGGGAATCAACCACGAAAAGGACATAAAGAAGGACCGGCTGGGCGCCTCGGAGTCGGGCGGCGCATTGAAGGACGGCAAAATAGACGCCTACTTCTGGTCGGGCGGCGTCCCTACCGCGTCGGTCCTGGATGTTGCCGCGTCGCCCGGCACCAGGATGACCCTTATAGCCCATGACGACCTAGTCGATAAAATGAACGCCAAGTACGGGCCCATCTACTACAAGTCGATGATCGCTAAAAAGACTTACACGGGCATCGATGTCGATACGCCCGTCTCTGCCGTCGCCAACCTGCTGATGTGCCATCAGGACCTGGACGAGCAGTTAGGCTATAACGTGGTAAAAACTATTTTCGAGCATCAGCCGGAACTCGTGGCTATCCATAAAGAAGCTACCCACATAAATCTTAAGGCAGGGGGATCGGGGAAGTTCGTCCCCTACCACAAAGGCGCGGCCCGGTACTTCAAGGAAAAAGGGATCAGCGTATTCGTGTGAAAAACGGGTAGGGGCCGGCCGGCATCGCGCCCGGCCGGCCCTCCCGCCTGTCCCGTGCAGGCCGCCTTTCGTCGGGTGCGCCTATGGGGAGCATACGGGCATGGCGGCAGCTTGGTTGAACATCCGACACGAACGGGAGCCATCCCGATTCATCATGGCAGTATCAGGGGGGGGGATAATGACAGAGAAAGAATCGAGCTCCATCGACAACGCCACCGACCGGCTTTCAGACGCGCAGAAAAAGAGAATTGAGGAGCTTATAGAGGAGGAAGAGGGCGTAACACGGAAGGTATCCGGTTTCTGGGGTGTGACCATAACGGTCCTTGCCGTAGCTATGTCCCTTTTCGCCATATACTCGTCCATATTTCCGGTAACGACGCAGATACTGAGAGGACTTCACGTAGCTTTCCTCCTTGTCCTCTCCTTCCTTTACTACCCTATGGCGAAGCGGTTCCGGAAAAAGATCACTCTGATCGACATATTCCTCGCGCTTGCCGCCGCCTCGTGCATCGCTTACATGTTCATCGATTTCGAGGACTTCATTTACCGGGCGGTGACGCCGGAGCTCTGGGATAAGATCTTCGGGGTGGCGTTCATCATACTGGTCCTGGAGGCGACGCGGAGAAGCTCGGGCTGGATCATGCCGATAACGTGCCTCATCTTTCTGGCGTACGCCTATTTCGGGCCGTACCTGCCTGCGCCCTGGACGCACCGGGGATACGACATAGAACGGATCATAGGCCATATGTACATGACCCTCGAAGGCATATTCGGGGTCCCGATAGACGTTTCGTCCACGATCATCATTATGTTCTGCATCTTCGGCGGCTTCCTCTCGGTATCCGGCGCAGGCGGCTTCTTCGTGCAGTTCGCGTTTACCGCGATGGGCAGGAAGCCGACCGCGGCAGGCAGGGCCGTAGTCGCCACCTCCTACCTGCTGGCTATGGCGTCCGGCTCCGGCGTGGCAAATACGGTCGCCATCGGTTCCGTCGCCTACCCGATGCTGCAAAAGTCGGGTTACGATAAGAGCAACGCCGGTGGGTTCCTGGCAGCGGGAGGCATGGGCGCGATAACGACCCCGCCCGTCATGGGCGCAGCCGCCTTCCTCATAGCCGAATTCCTGAAGATAAGCTACGTGGACGTCATCTTCCTCGCAACCATCCCCGCGGCCCTTTACTACTGGGGCCTTCTGCTGATGGTGGAGTTCGACGCCAAGAAATTCGGCCTGAAGGCCGTCCAGATCGAAAAGACATATACACTCTGGCAATTGACCAAGAGATACGGCTACCAGTTCCTGCCGCTTGTAGCCATCGTCCTCTTCCTCGTCCGGGGTTATACCCCCCAGGTCTCGGTCCTCGCCGCAATTATCACCTGCTTCCTCTGCTCCTTCATCAGGAAGGAGACGCGCTTCACGCTTGCCAAGCTCATAAAGGCGCTGAAGGAAGGGTCGATTTCCGTGCTCAACGTAGCGGCCATATGCGCTGCGGCAGGCATTATCGTCGGCACCGTGAGCCTTACGGGCCTCGGCCTCAAGCTCTCCACCATCATTATCGGCTACGCGGGCGGCAGCCTGCTTTTTACGGCCATTTTCGCCGGGATAATCCTCTGGATAATCGGCCTGGCGGTCCCGATAACGGCGACATATATCATTGCGGCTGTCATTGTCGCGCCCGCCCTGACCAAGCTGGGCGTGCCGGATTACGCGGCGCACATGTTCATCTTCTACTACGCGCTGCTCTCGGAGGTATCGCCGCCGACGGCGCTGTCGCCTTTCGCCGCTGCCGCGATCACGGGCGGCGACCCGTACAAGACGACGATGATGGCATGGAAATACGCCATCACCGCATTTCTGCTGCCCTTCGTCTTTGTTCTCCTGCCTGGCGGCCGGGCGCTTCTTTTGCACTGGGAAGGCATAAGCGTCGCGGAAGGTCTCTGGACCATCTTTACGGCTTTTATCGGCATCGGGCTGCTGGCATCGGGCTGCTCGGCCTGGCTGTTCAAGAAGCAAAACCTGATTGAAAGATTTATTGCGATTATCGGCGCCCTTGCCTTTGTTTACCCGCACGCGATGGGCGACATGATCGGCTTTGTTTGTCTTGCCTTTGTCATCGCCTCGCAGAAGCTCTTCAGGAAGGACGAGCCGCAGGTCGCATCCGCCTGACCGTACCGGGCGAGACAGGAGGAGACCGGATGAACAGATACCCGGAGATAGAAGAAAAGCTTATGCCGCTCGATGAGGCGATCAGGCGGTTCGTCAAGGACGGCGCGCAGTTGGCCCTCGGGGGATTCACCGTCAACAGGAACCCCATGGCCGCCGCTTACGAGATCGTAAGGCAGGGCATCAGGGACCTCCATATCGTCTGCCACTCACAGGGCCAGGCCCTGGACGTGCTCGTAGGCGCAGGGTGCGTCAAAAGGCTGGAGGTTGCATACGGGGCGAACGGCCGGTTCGCCTCCACCTGCATCCGTTTCAGAAAAGCCGTAGAGGCCGGGCATATCGAATGTCGAGGATTATTCGAATAACCAGATGAGCCTGCGCTTCCTTGCCGGGGCGCTGGGCTTCCCCTTCATGCCCAGCAGGTCGGGCATAGGGACGGATGTCATCAACAGGGAAGGCTTCGGCCCGCGAGATAAGGAAGGAAGCGAAGGTCGCCCCGAAAAAACTCGTCGTCACCCGCAACCCCTTCAACGAGGAAGAGAGCGTAGTCCTTCTTCCTGCCCTTACCCCGGACGTCGCCCTCGTCCATGTACAGTACGTCGGGGAGGACGGCACCGTAAGGATAAAGGGCCTCACTTTTGCCGACGTGGAGCAGGCAAAATCGGCGGACTGCGTGATTGTCACGTGCGAGGAGATCGTGCCCAGGTCGTTCATAAGGCTCGACCCCGACCAGAATAGTCTCCCCTCTTTCCTGATCGACGCGATCGTCAGGGTTCCCTACGGCGCCCATCCCACCGCCTGCCGCCTTTTCTACGACTACGACGCGAAGCACCTGAACATGTACAAAAGCATTGCCGGGGATGACGAGAAGTTCCGCAGAGTACCTCGACGAGTGGGTCTTCGGCGTAAAGGACCATAACGGCTACCTGAACAAAGTGGGCGGAGAGACACTTGTCGGCATAAGGGCGAACCCTGTGCTCGGGTACACACCGGGCCTCGACAGGCGGTAGGGGGATCGAATGGGCGATTACACGGACAAGGAGATGATGGCGATCAGCGCAGGCAGGCTGATCAAGAACGGCGATATCCTTTTTGCCGGCACAGGCCTGTCGATGCTCGCCGCGACCGTAGCGAAGAAAATACATGCCCCGCGCGCCGTAGTATTCTTTGAGACCGGCGGGGTAGACCCCGCGCTGGACGAGCTGCCCATGGCCGTCTCCGATTCGAGGGTGATGGACGGGACGGCCCTCAATTCCGGCCTTATAGAGGCATTTTCCATAGTCGGCCACAGGCGGTTGCACGACAATCGCGTTCCTCGGGGCCGCGCAGATCGACACGTACGGCAACCTGAACTCGACCTGCATCGGTGAATATTCGAAGCCGAAGGTCCGTTTTCCCGGCAGCGGAGGGGCGTGCGACGCGGCGTCTCTCGCCTCCGGCGTCATCATTTTTATGCAGTTGGGCAAGCGGCGCTTCGTCGAGAAGCTCGACTACCTGACGAGTCCCGGATGGATGCAGGGCGGTACGTCACGCGCTGAGATGGGTTACAAGCGCGGAGGCCCCATGGCGGTAGTGACCAACATGGGCGTGCTCAAATTCCACGAGACGACCAAAAAGATGTACCTTGCCGAGTATTACCCGGGTGTTGCGAGGGAGGCAGTAAGGGACGAGATAAGCTTTCCCGGTCGACGTGTCCGGGGCAGTCGAGTCTTTGCCGCCCACCGCCGAAGGAGCTGAGGATGCTCAGGGAAGAGATAGACCCGCAGAGGCTGATCGTCGGCTGAACAAAGACAGTTGGATACTTGTCTGATTTTAGGTATGCTTAAGATTCGGGAGGCAACATGACCGAATTCTACATAGCCGTAGGCGTTTTTTTCGTGGCTTACGCCCTGATCAGCCTCGAAAAATTCCATAAGACCATTGTGGCCCTCATGGGCGCCGGCATCATCCTCGCATGCAGGGTCCTAACACAGTCGGAGGCCTTCTATTCGGAAGAATTCGGCGTCGACTGGAACGTGATCATACTCCTCATATCGATGATGATTATCATCAACGTGATGAAGCCCACGGGCCTCTTCGAGTATATAGGCATAAAGAGCGCAAAGGCGGCGAAGGGAAGCCCATACCGGGTCATGGCGATCTTTGCGTTCGTTACGGCCTTTGTGAGCGCCTTCCTCGACAATGTGACGACGGTCCTGCTCATCACCCCCATCATAATCTTCATTTGCGAAAAACTGGAGGTTGACGCCGTTCCCTACCTTGTAGTGGAGGCGCTCGCTTCGAACATAGGCGGCACCGCCACGCTTATCGGCGACCCCCCCAACATCATGATAGCCTCCAAGGCGAATTTCACCTTCAACGATTTCGTGGTCCACCTTACGCCGGTAATCGCCGTTATCCTGGCCGTCTTCATCGTTATGCTGAAGCTTGTCTTCCGGAAGCACCTTCAGACGACCCCCGAGGCCAGGGAGAGGATCATGAACCTCGAAGAGACGGGCGTGATAAAGGACAAAAAGACGCTGGTCATCTCCCTCGTCGTGCTCTGTCTCGTCATAGCGGGCTTCGTCATGCACGCGTCGCTCCACCTGGAGCCGGCGACCGTCGCCCTTGCCGGGGCCGCCCTCCTTCTGCTCGTTCTTGCCGTCGAGGAGCCCCACCACATTTTCGCGGACATCGAATGGAACTCCCTCTTCTTTTTCATCGGCCTGTTCGTCGTTGTGGGCGCCGTGGTCAAGGTCGGCTTCGTTAAAATGCTTGCGAGCGCGGTAATCATCCACGACGGGAACGAACATGCTCACGGCGAGCACGGTCATCCTCTGGTTCTCCGCTGTCGCTTCGGCGATCATCGACAACATACCCTTCGTCGCCACCATGAACCCCCTCATCATCAACATGGGCCAGCAGTTATGGCCGGGCGTCAGCCCCGATGCGCTCAACTACGGCCAGCTCCTCCCTGTCTGGTGGGCCCTTTCCCTGGGGGCGTGCCTGGGCGGCAACGGCACGGCGATAGGGGCATCGGCAAACGTCGTGGTTGTGGGCATGTCGGAGAAACTGGGGAAAAAGATATCGTTCGTAAAATTCATGCTCTATGCCTTCCCGTTCTGGATCATGTCCATCGCGATCTCCAACATTTATCTGTGGCTGCGTTATTTCGCCTTTGCGACGCCCCCGGGCTGACCGGACGGCCCCCTCCATGCTCCCGAACGCCTGCTGCCACTGGATATTCGGGGGGGAAAAATGCTTAACTTATTTATGACTTGAAATTTACGGCTGCCGCGTGTGCCCGTTTAATGTTTCTCGTCAACATCGAAAAAGAAAGAGGAGAAATCATGGAAGTAGCTAAAGACAAGGCCGTAACCGTGCATTATACCCTGAAGGACGAAAACGGGCAGGTGATGGAGAGCGTCGAAAGAGAGGACCCCGCTGACGTATATCCACGGCGCAGGGATGATCAAAGGGTTCGAGACGGCCCTCGAAGGGAAATCGCCGAAGGACGCCTTCACTTTTACCGTAAAGCCGGAGGAAGCTTACGGCGAGCGCAGGGAGGAGCTGCTTTTCGAGGTAAAGAAGGAGCAGTTGCAGGGCGTCCCCAATATGGAGGTCGGCATGCCGCTGCGGGTGCGTACCGCGGAGGGTGCGATGGTCGCCTCCATCGCCCAGATCGAGGAGGATAAGGTCCTTTTGGACGCTAACCATCCGCTGGCCGGCAGGTCGCTGACCTTCGATGTGGAAGTTGTCGAGGTGCGGGAAGCGACGCCTGCGGAGCTGGCCGAAGCCCATGCAGAGGAAGGCTGCGGCTGCGGATCTTCATGCGGGCCGACGTGCGACGAAGGCTGCGGCTGCTAAACGGGGGAAGTTTATTCCAGCTTGTACTTCCTGATCTTGGCGAGCAGGCTGATCCGCGATATGCCGAGGATCTGCGAAGCTTTCGTCCTGTTATTGGCCGTGTAAGCGAGGATCTTCCTGATGTGGTCCGTCTCGACGTCCTCAAGGCTCTTCAAGGGTGCGTCCCCGAAGCCGTTATCGCTTATGACGGTATTTTCCAGGAAATAGTTGGGGAAGGACTTTTTGCGCAGCTCGATGCTCGATTCTATGATCACCGCGCTGTTTATGATGTTCATCATCTCCCGCACGTTGCCCGGGTAATCGTAGTGCGTGAGGAGCTTCATCGCACCTTCCGATATCCTCTCGATCTTCTTGCCGTTGGTTTTGCAGAAGACGGCCAGGAAATGGTTCGCCAGAAGCGGGATGTCCCCCTTCCTCTCGCGAAGCGGCGGCAGGTAGACGGAGTTCATATTGAGGCGGTAAAAAAGGTCTTTCCTGAAGTTGCCCTTCTTGATCTCTTCATGCAGGTTCTTATTGGTTGCCGCGATGATGCGCACATCGACCTTCTGGTTCTTGGTCGAGCCGAGGCGGAAGAACTCGCCCTCCTGTAAGACCCGCAGCAGCTTTACCTGTATGGGAAGGGCAAGCTCGCCGATCTCGTCCAAAAAGAGCGTCCCTTTGTCAGCCTCTTCCACAAGGCCCCTTTTGTTCGCCGTCGCCCCCGTAAAGGCCCCCTGGCTGTGACCGAAGAACTCCGAGGCGAACAGCTCGTTCGCGAAGGCGCCCGCGTTGGCCGCGATAAAATTCTGGTTGGTCCTTTTGCTTATCTGGTGGATGGCGCGCGCGATCAGCTCCTTGCCGGTGCCGCTCTCGCCCCAGACCAGCACGCTTGAATCCGTCTGGGCCATCTTCTCGATCATGGAAAAGAGCTTGTGCATCTTCTCGTTCTGCGTGATGACGTCTTTGAACGCGTCCTTGAACTGCAAGTTTTCCGGGGACGGGGCGGTATCCCCATCTTCGATGATCTTCTGCTTCCTGTTCTCAAGCGCCACGTTGATGAGCTTGAGAAGGCGCTCGTTCTCGACGGGCTTTGTCAGGTACTCCATCGCGCCCAGCTTGACCGCCGAGACGGCAAGCTCGACGTCATCGACGCCCGTCAGTACGATGGTGGGGATTTCGATGTTGTTTTCCTGGATATTCCTCAGGATGTCGAGACCGGTAACGTCGGGCATGTCCATGTCGAGGATAAGCAGGTCGTATGAGTTCTTCCACAGCTCGGCATATGCCTTATTGCTGTTGCTGAGCGTAGTGACCTCGAAGTTGCCCGACTGGAGCAGAAATACGTTCAGGTAGTTCAGGACTGCCTGATCGTCGTCGATAACCAGAATACGATCCATTAACCCTCCGCGCTCGCAAGAGGGAGGTAGATGCAGAAAGTGGTCCCTACGCCAATCTCACTGACTACTTCTATCCTGCCTTTGTGCTCTTTTATGATTCCATAGGCGATTGAAAGGCCGAGGCCCGTCCCGCCCTGGTTCCTCTTGGTCGTGAAGAACGGATCGAAAACCTGGCTTATCGTTTTCTCGTCCATGCCCTTGCCGTTGTCTTTTACCCTGAGCACCACCTCTTTGCCGTCGAACCGCGTCGATACCTTGATCGTCCCGCGCGACTTGTCGATGGCCTGCGACGCGTTGATCAGGATATTGAGAATAACCTGCTGGAGTTTCTGGGAATTGCCCATGACCGCCGGCAGGTCGTCGTCCAGGCTTGATTTCACGTCTGCACTGCGCCTGATCTGGTTGTCCACGAGCCTCAGGCAGCTTTCCGTTACGAGGTTCAGGTTGACGATCTCGTTCAGGAAGCCTTCGTCCCTCTTCCCGAACTTGCGCAAGCCGTCGACTATCCCCTTGATCCGGTTTGCGCCCTCGACCATATCGTCGATGAGGATGGGGATGTTCTGTCTGAAGATCTCGTAATTGAGGCGCGCGATCTTCATCTCCGGGTGCAGCTTGTAATAGTCGTCCAGGACGGGGAAGATGTCGCGCATCGCCTCCTGGACGATGAACAGGTTGCCGCGTATGAACGTGTTGGGGTTGTTGATCTCGTGGCCGATGCCTGATACGAGCTGCCCGAGGGAGGCCAGCTTGTCCGCCTGGAGGAGCTGCCGCTCCATGTTCTTTTCCTTAGTGACGAGCCTCGTTATCTCCAGCACGCCCCTGACGCCGCCTTCGCGGTCGAAGATCGGGTACGCCTGGAGCAGGTAGTATTCTTCGTCTACGACCTTTTCGGAGGAGACGTAGGCCCTCTCCCTGAAAACCCTGTCTGCCAGGCAGTCCTGGCACCGGCCTTCCTGTGCGAATATCTTCTTGTAGCACTTGCCCTTGTTGCCGATATACTTCTTGTTGCTCATCAGTATATTGGAATCGGTATCGATCACGATGACGGTGTCCGTAATGGCGTTGAAAAGCGTCTGGAGCCTTGTCTTGTGCTCCTTCAGCTTTTCGGCCATTGCGGTAAGCTCCTGGTTCTTCTTCACCAGGAGGTCTTTCTGGTTCTGGAGGTCTGCGGTGCGCTGGCGCACGCTCTGCTCCAGGCTCTCGTTCTGATCGATCAACTTTTTTTCGAGGTCCTTGCGGAGCCTGATGTTCTTGTAGGCCGACTCGATGCAGCGCTCACCGTTGAATATCGATAAGGGCATAAGAGACAAGAACAGGCACGGGGTTGCCGTGCCTGTCGAGAAGATTCAACTCGAGAGTGTCCAGAACGCCATCTTCGAAGAGCTTCTGGTGGATGACGGGCCGGACTTCCGGTTTCTCGTAGAGGTTGTCCCTGACGAAATTGAGCCCGACGGAGCCGTCGACCGGATAATCGAGGAGCTTGTAGAAGGCCGGGTTGGCCTCTATAATGTCCCCGTTCAGCCGGGAAATCAACAAGGGGCGTAGGCGCTTTCTCGAACAACTGCCTGTATATCCAGTCCGACGCACCTTCAGCGGGCCTTTCCGCTCTGGTCCCGGCTCCCCGTTTTTCAGGTCTTCCCGAAGTCCTTCCCGATCTGTGCGCGCCATGCTATTTTCTCCCCTTGCGACCCTTTCCATGCGATACTATACCATAAAATCGCTACCCCACATTTAGCGCTTACCGGCGGCCCGCTTCCCCCGGCGGCGCCTACCTTACCCTTCCTATCTGCTTACCTACCGTCGTATCGAAATAGTTCTCATCGAAGAGGCAGCGCTCTTTCTCTCCGTAAGGCGGGGTGACGTCAAGCTCGAAGAGGGCGAAATGCGCCTTTCCGTCCGCCGTCAGGAACCCCTTCTCGAACAGGTCCTTGCCCCAGAAGCCTCCTTCCGCGAGCTTCTTGTAGAACGGGACGGCCCTTCCGATCTCGTCCGCGACGGCCTTCGCGCCCTTCGGGGCCAAATCGATGCCCATCGCTTTTGCCAGGCCTTCCAGGATTTCGCCGTTCTCCATGCCCGCCGCAGGCTGGAATATCCTTGCCGTCTTCTGCACCCTCCGGTCGCACGCCGTTACCGTGCCTTCCGCCTCTATGGGCAGCGCCGCCGGCAATACCACGTCGGCCTGTTTCGCCGTCTCCGTCATGAAAGAGTCGACGACGACCATGAATTCCGCGCCGCCGGTGAGCTTCAGCTTGGAGGCTGCGAAAAGCGGGTCCTCGCCGAAAACGATGAGCGCCTTTATCTTATCTTTCTCCATGGCGTCCCTGAGATCAACCGGCTTGAAGATGTCCTTCAGGGGAACGCCCCAGAGCTTTTCAAAGCCGGCTACGCCCTTCGCATCAGTCGGCTTCACGTATCCCGGCAGATACTTCGGGTCTACACCCATATCGAGCAGGCCCTGCGCATTTGCGAAATCGCGCAGTACGATAATGCCGTTGCCCGGTTTTGCCGCCCTGCCGGAAAGCATCATGTAGTTGCCTATGGCCTGTAGGTCGTTCTTCGATTTGTCCCACAGGGTATCGATGCCGTAGACCACCACTACCTTGTTTGCAGGGTCGCCGACCAGGTCGAAGAAATTCTCCAGCTTCTCTTTGTTCACCCCGGTTATCTCGGAGACCGGCCCCGCGTCGAAAGCGGCCATCGCCTTTTTGAACGCCTCGAACCCTTCCGTCTTCGCCGCGATGAAAGAGGCGTCCTCCTGCTTCTTCTCGATGATCGACCGGCAAACGCCGTTCACGAGGGCCGTGTTGGCGCCGCGCTTTGAATCTACCCACATCTCGGAGAACTTCACCAGAGGTATCTCCGAAGAGGCCACCGTGACGACCTTGGCCCCCTTCTTCAGGGCGGCCTTTATCTTCAGCTCCGCGACCAGGTTGTCCTGGCCGGGGTCGGCAGTTAATCACGACTATGACGTTGGCCGCCTTAAGGTCGTCCATGGTTGCCGTCGAGACGGTGAGGCCGAACATCGCGTCCAGGCCGTTCTTCTCTATGCCGTTGCTTAAGGTCGAGAAGCTGCCTACGTTGTTCGTCTTCAGCCCTGCCCGGACGAACTTCTGCAGGAGGTAAAGGTCTTCGTTCTTCATCTTAGGCGACGCGAAGGCTGCCACCGACTGTGCGCCGGAGGCGGCTGTGATTTCCTTCAGCTTCTGCCCCGTGTACTTGATCGCCTCATCCCATGTCGCTTCCTGCCACCGGCCGCGCTTCCTGATGAGCGGCTTGGTGAGCCGGTCCTTCTCCATCATGTACCTGTAACCGAAGCGTCCCTTCGGGCAGAGATAACCCTTGTTGTGGGAAATCCCGTTCACGTTCGAGACGGTGAAAAGGCCGTCCGCGAAGACCCGGTAATTGAGGACGCACCCGACCGAGCAGAACGTGCAAACCGACTCCTTGTCCTCGAACGTCCACGGCCCCGGCTTGCAGAAAGGCGTCTTCTCCGTAATGGCCCCGGTCGGGCAGGCGGCTATGCAGTTGCCGCAGGAGACGCAGGTCGTCTCCGGGAGGGTTTTCTCCATGGACGGCTTGACTACCGACTTGAAGCCCCTGTTGACGAAGCCGAGCGCCGATATCTGCAGTATCTCCGAGCACGTCCTGACGCAGCGGCCGCAGTTGATGCATTTGTTGGGGTCGAGGGTGATAAACGGATGGGCCGTATCGACCTTGAACTTCCGCGTGTCTCCCTTGAACTTGTCGATATCGACGCCGAACTCGCTCGCGTACTTCCTCAGGTCGCAGTCGAAATACGCGGAGCAGCCGCACTCCAGGCAGCGCGACGCCTCGTTCGCCGCCTGCGCTTCCGTGAAGCCCAAGCTCGACCTCCGCCTGCCCCTTGACCCTTTCCGCTACGGCCATTTCAGGCATGCGCTCTTTATCGATGTGCTTGATCTGGGCGAACTCGCTCTGCGGTATCTCGCCGAAGGCGTCTTTCTTCGATATAAAGGCCTTCGTCCCTTCGCCCATCTTGCCTGTCTGTATGTACTGGTCTATCGCCAGTGCCGCGCGCTTGCCGTGCGCGATTGCGTCGATGGCCACCGCCGGTCCTGTCGCTACGTCGCCGCCCGCGAAAACGCCCGGTATCGACGTTACGAACGACTCTTTATCAACGACTATCGCCTTCTGGCGGGTCGCCTTGACGCCGCTTTCCGTGTCCAGGGTCCCAAGGTCGATGTCCTGCCCGATGGCGGAGATGATGAAATCGCAGGGTATGTCGTATTCGGAGCCGGGGACGGGCTTCGGGCTGCGCCGCCCGCTCGCGTCCATCTCTCCAAGCTCCATGCGGTTGCAGCGGAGCGCCTTGAGCTTCCCGTTCTTCGCCACGATCGAGACCGGGGCGGACAGGAAGGTCATCTCGACGCCTTCCTCCGCGGCCGCCTCCACCTCCATCGGGTGGGCGGGCATCTCGCTTACCGTCCTCCGGTAGACGATGATGACCTTCTTCGCGCCGATGCGCAGGCTCGTCCTTGCCGCGTCGACGGCCGTGTTGCCGCCTCCGACGACGACTACCGTGCCTGATATGGCGGGCGGCTTCGCCGACTGCATCCGGCCGAGGAAGTCGACGCCTCCGAGGACGCCTTTGGTCTTCTCCTCGTCGGCGACGCCCATCGTCTTCGCCTTCTGCGCGCCGAGGGCCAGAAAGACGGCGGCATATCCCTTCTTGAGCGACTCAAGGGTGAAGTCCTTGCCCAGCTTCGCGCCTGTCTTAACCTCGACCCCTAGGTCGGTGATCCACTTGATTTCCCTGTCGAGCATCGCCTTCGGCAGCCGGTATTCCGGGATGCCGTACCGCAGCATGCCGCCCAGCTTGGGGAGGTTTTCGAAAATGGTCGGCGAGTAGCCCTTCAGGGTGAGGAAGTAGGCGCAGGTGAGGCCCGCCGGGCCGCCGCCCACGATGGCGACCTTCTTGCCGTTCCTCGCGGGCAGCTCGGGTACCCACGGATCTTCGATGTCGATGTCCGCCGCGTACCTTTTCAGGTAGTCGATGCCCGACCTTGTCGTCAACGAGGTTCCGCCGGCAGGCAGTCTCGCACTCTCTCACGCAGACGCGGCCGCAGACCAGGGGCAGCGGGTTTGTCTCCTTGATGAGCTTAACCGCGTCCCTGTACCGGCCCATCGACATAAGGGCGATATACCCCTGCACGTCCACGCCGGCCGGGCACGTCTGGGTGCAGGGCCCGAGGCAGTCGGCGTAGTGGTTGGAGAGGAGCAGCTCGAGGGCCGTCCTTCGCGACTCCTTGATCCTCTCGTTGTTCGTATGGACGGCCATCCCCGGCGTCACCGGGCTGGAGCAGGAGGGGACCAGCTTCGCCAGCCCTTCGACCTCCACCACGCAGAGGTAACAGGAGCCGTAAGGCGGGAGCTTCGGGTCGTGACAGAGGGTCGGTATGTTGTCTATATCGTACCTCCGGACGACATCGAGTATGGTATCGCCCGGATTAGCCGTATATTCCTTGTCTATTTATCTTGATTTTCAATGGTTCCGTCATCGCTCGTCTCCACCTTTAGTCTTTGATCACTGCGTCGAACCGGCAGGTCTCGAAGCACTTGCCGCATCTTGACGCAGGCCGCCGCGTTTGATCGTATGTGGCTTCTTCTTCTCTCCGCTGATCGCCTCGACCGGGCACGCCTTGGCGCAGGCCATGCAGCCCTTGCATGCGTCTTCCTTTATCGAGTAGGTCAGGAGCGCGGAGCAGCTATGGGCGGGGCACTTCTTGTCGCGGATATGGGCGTCGTACTCCTCCCTGAAATATTTGAGGGTGGTGAGCACGGGGTTCGGCGCAGTCTGGCCGAGGCCGCAGATCGTGTTGTTCCTGATCTGGTTCGCCAGGTGCTCGAGCAGGGCTACGTCGCCCTCCTTGCCGTGGCCGTCCGTGATCCGCTCCAGGACCTCGAGCATCCTTTTCGTCCCTACGCGGCAGAACGTACATTTGCCGCAGGACTCGTCCTGGGTGAACCGCAGGAAGAACTTCGCCATCTCGACCATGCAGGTCGTCTCGTCCATGACGACGAGTCCGCCCGACCCCATGATCGCGCCCGTCTTGTTGATCTGCTGGTAGTCGATGCGCAGATCGCCCATCGACGCGGGGATACAGCCGCCCGACGGACCGCCCATCTGGACTGCCTTGAACCTCTTGTCGCCCTTGATGCCGCCGCCGATCTCGTAGACGATCTCGTTGATCGTGATGCCCATCGGCACCTCGGCAAGGCCGCCCCTTTTGATCTTGCCCGCCAGGGCGAAGACCTTCGACCCCTTGCTCTCCTCCGTGCCCATCGCCGGAGAACGCTTCCGCGCCGTTCATGATGATCCAGGCTATGTTGGCGTATGTTTCGACGTTATTGATGTTCGTCGGCTTGCCCCAGAGGCCGCTGTTGCGCGGGGAACGGGGGCCTGAAGCGCGGCATGCCCCTCTTGCCCTCGATGGAGGCGATGAGCGCCGTCTCCTCGCCGCAGACGAAGGCGCCCGCTCCTTCCTTTATCTTTACGTAGAAGTCTCATGTGGGAGCCGAAGATGTTCTTGCCGAGGTAGCCTTTCGCAAGGAGCTGCCTTATAGCCAGCTTCAGCCTCTGCCACCGCCTTCGGATACTCGGCCCGGCACGTAGATGTAGCCTTCCTGCGCGCCGATGGCGTATGCGCAGATCATCATGCCTTCGAGCACCGAATGGGGGTCGCCCTCCAGGGTGCTCCGGTCCATGAACGCGCCGGGGTCGCCCTCGTCCGCGTTGCAGATGATGTATTTATAATCGCCGGCGGCCTGCCGGCAGAAGCGCCATTTTACGCCCGTCAGAAAGCCGCCGCCGCCCCTGCCCCGGAGGCCGGAAGCCGTGATCGATCTCTATCACCTGTTCCGGCGTGTAATCCTTCAATACCTTCTGGATGGCCTCGTAGCCGCCCGCCGCGATGTATTCCTCAATCGAGTTGGGGTCTATGATCCCGCAGTTCCGCAGGACTATCCTCTTCTGCTTCTTGAAGAACAGATCGTCCTCCGAGGGCGCCTCGCTCCTGCACGACCCATTCTGAAACAGGCGTGCCGTTGAGCACGTGCTCGTCGATGATCCTTATGGCCTTGTCCGGCGTCACCTCGCCGTACATGAAGGATTTTCGGGACTCGTCGATGACCTCCAGCAGCGGCTCACGGTAGCACATGCCGTTGCAGCCCGTCTCCTTCACTATCGCCTGGATATTTCTCTTCTCGATCTCATGTTTCACGGCCTCGTAGGTCTTCTCGCCGCCTGCCGAGACCCCGCATGTCCCAAGTCCGATCCTTTATTGTTTTCATCCTGTGCTCTCCACGTTTCCTTATGTCGTTTTCAGGATTGCCCCGCCGCCTCCTCACCCTTGGGAGTCGCGCTCCCTGTATTCCTTCAGAAGCTGCTGGACCTTTTTGGGCGTCAGCAGGCCGAAGGTCTCGTCGTTGATCATGACGACGGGCGACAGCGAGCAGCAGCCGAGGCACGCCACCTTCTGCACGGTGAAAAGCCCGTCCTCGGTCGTCTCGTCGCCTACGACTCCCAGCTCGTTCTCGATGGTCTTGATGATCGCGGTCGACGAGTTTACGTGGCACGCGGTGCCGTCGCAGACCTTGATGATGTTCTTCCCCATAGGTTTGAGGCGAAACTGGGAATAAAAGGTGATGACGCCGTAGATCTCCGCGGACGGCGTCCCGACGATCTCGCTGATATAGTCGATTGCCGACTCCGGGATATAGCCGTAGGCGTCCTGCGCCGATTGAAGCAGGGGTATCGAGAGCGCCCGATCTCGCCTTGATACTTCCATAGCTCGACCTTGAAATTCGAAAAACCGCTTTCCGATTTCTCCTGTTTTGATTTGTCTGATTGCAGCATAGCCTCTCTCCAGTCCGGATTTTATGTCTCGAACAGCGTGATGATCGGATATTCCTTGATACGCAGCACGCCGTCCATTGTCTTGAACCTGTTCCTGACTGCGTTCTCGATCTCGCTGAAGCTTGTACCCTTTACGAGAAGGACGACGTTGAATTTACCGTCCGTGCAGTCGCAGTTGACCACCTGGTCGTTGAAATAGAGGGCCGGATAAATGCCTTCCATCTTTTCCTTTTCGACCTCCAGCATGACGTACGAAGAGATCCGCGTCCTCGCCATCTGGTTGGAAGCAGCCACGTTCTCGTCCTTGTCCCTGCCGAGCGCCTTATCGACGGAGCCCATGATATCGATCACGTTGTCGGCGAGCATAGGCGCCTCCACGGGCAGGAGGCGTGACTTCGGCTACGCCTTTCATGGCGCCGATCTCCTTTTCCGCCACCTCTTTGACCTGTTCGAGCGTCGGCGCCTGCACGAGGAGCACCAGGTCGCAATCGCCTCTCGTCGCGTCGCAGTAGAGGACATTCTGGTGATAGTACAGGGTGCGGTAGACGTCCAGCAGGTTGGCGTCGGTATTGAGGCGGACGAGGGCATAAGCGCTCGTTGCCTGCTCTGCCACGGCCGATTCCTTCGGCGCAGGCGCTGATGCCGCCTTTTCCGCCGGGCTCTCGATGTCGTCGAGCACCTTCGCCAGGTCGTCCATGCTGAAAGGTTTTTCCAGGTAGGCGTCCGCGCTCTTCGCCTCTTCGGCCATTGTCTCGCTCCCGTACCCGGTGATTATGATGACGGGAAGCTGCGGGTAGTTGAACTTTATGACCTTGAGCAGCTTAAGGCCGTCTATGTCGGGCAGCCTGATGTCGACTATGGCGCAGCCAAGGGGTACCTTCTTCTGCCTGTACGTTTCCAGCGTCTGGAGGGCCTTCATCCCGCTTTCGCACGGCTCCGTCTGATATCCTTTTTGCATCAACCCCAGGGAGACGCTTCTCCTCAATGAGGCCTCGTCGTCTATTAGAAGAACTTTCTTTTCCATGGCTGTCTCCTTTGCCGTTCTGTGGGTAAAACCGCTGCCGTTTTGTATGCAAACCGTTTCTTGCATGAATGGTGCCATTGTATACAATGAATGATTATAAGGGATTACGGGCAGCGCACCTTGCGGCAGTACTGCTAAGAAATGTACCGAATCAGGGAAAAGGTAACGTTTCCGCTGCCTTACTAACTGCTAAGATTCTTGTCGGTTGACGACAAACCGGAAACCCTTGCGGTAGAACGGTTTGCTGCTGTAAAGTTTCTTTATAGCAAGAATGTATGCACCCTTTATACGCGCCGCCGCTCCTTAACGATTTGCGTCTTGGTACTCAATAAAATGCAAAGGCGCCGGCGCACAAAAGCAGCGGTTCAGCTTCTCTGCGCTTTCCGTGCCGATTGCGAAACGTCTATAACGTCTTCCCCTTTTTTCGCCCGCTTGCCCCTGGATTGCCGGTTGTGCCTGCTCAGCAGCCACACCTCCGGTATTATCCGCGACACGATCCTGCCCTTATAGAAAACGCGCACAATCGAGCTCTCCGACACCACCACCGCAACGGACCCCGTCCTCTTGGTGATCGAGGCAGCCGCAAGGTGGCGGCTCCCAAGCCCGAGAGGCAGCTCGATCCCCTCCACCGACGCTTCGATATACCGGCACGCGGACAGGCAAACCCCATCGTCGGATACTACAAAGCCGCCGTCGAGGAGGGCAAGCTCCTTGATCGTCTCGCGCATGTTCGGGTCGTCCAGGTGTTTTACCTCGTCGGGATGGCCGAAAAGGGGGTCGAGTATCAGGGGTTTCGAGTGGCGGAGCACCTCTTCGGAATCGGAGATCACGAACAGGGTGCCCACCTTCCGTCCTTCCCTGCCCTCCCGCGCAATCTCGATAGCCAGCCAGATGACCTTTTCGATGGTCTCCTTGTTGACCTTCTCGGTCTGGTCGAGGACTTTCTTCAGCAGTCTGTATGGCATGGTGCGATGCTCCTATTCCATTTTAATATCGGAGCGCTGCTATTGCTACCTTTTTACTGCGTTATTGCATGGCATCAGCCGCTTCTTCGTCGAACACGGCGTGGATTTCCTCCCATATTTTCGCGGCTGTCTCCCTGGCGCCCCTGCCTTCCGTGCTGACTACAAGATCGGAGCATAAAGCATACTCCTGCAGCCGCCCCATCAGAAGCCCCCTTGCCGTCTCTCTGTCGAGGGCGTCGAGGAGCCGTCTTCCGGCGTCGTTCGGCTCGCTCTCGACGACCCGCGTCAAATCCGCCCACAGCCAGACGGAAAGGCAGTTGTTGCGCAGGGTCCGCACGTTCGACCGCGTGCCGAGCGCGCCCGCCCCGCATAAGGCCACCTGATGCGTGACGAGCCTGAGGCCGTCGATCTCTTCCTGCTCCATCCGCCTGAAGGCCGCCTCACCTTTGGTTTCGAAGATTTCTGCAATAGAGACCCCGGCCTTTCCCTCGATCTCTCTATCGATATCGACGAGCTCCAATCCGCTCGCTTCCGCAAGCGCCAGGCCGACTTCTTTTTTCCCGGCGGCCTCGAAGCCTATGAGGGCTATATTCCTGCGCGAGTCGCGCCGCGTCTTCATGAGCACCTTGCGCATGGCGTCCACGGGGGCGGGCGTGCCTGTAAAGAGGCTGAAGGCGCTTATTGCCCGGGCAAGCAGCAGCTCGCGGCCGTCGGTCCCGGCGACCACGTTCGCGGCTGTTCCCGCATTGTAGCCGGTGAAGCCGTCAGGCCCGTTGACGACCGTATCGACGCCTCTCGCGGCTGCGTCCGCATCTACCTTATCGAGCAGGCCTGCGATCTCTGTCTGGAAGGGGGTAGTGACGTTAAAGCCCGCGATACCCGCCTGCCTGGCTGTTGCCATTATCTCTTGTGCGGACGAGGCGGCGAGGCGGACGTATACCGCGTCTATCGCGAGCTGCCGAAATGCAGTATTGAAGACGACCGGCTCTTTGCTTCCGAAGACGGGTCTTCCGGCGACTGCGTAGAGGACGGTCACGGCGCACCGGTGCCGGGGAGCCGGAATATCGGTTTCAGGGTCTCTTTGTCGAGCGCGGCAAGGCAGCCGGCGAGGTCTTTTTCAGCGAGACTGACGCAGATCATCGGTCACCCCTTGTCTCAGGCGGAACCAGCGCGGTTTTGAGCCACTATTAGTTTACCATAAAACAATATCAGGAAAGCCGGCTGTCAGCCTGATAAAACGGGTGAAAAAACGCTTGACTCATTAAACAGAATTTAATAAACTTAAATGTGATTAATCAAAGGCAGCCCATCGAAGCTGTTTGTGCGAACCGGGGCGGATGACGGAAAGCCACATGGGCAGTAACAAAGCGAGCGTATGCGAAGCGCCGAGCGGGGAGGCTCGACGGGCTTTGCCCGGCGAGGGGGTGCTGAACCCCGGTAATAGTCTAAAAATAAGGAGGAACATATGATAGTGCCGGAAGTGGCAAAACATTACGGCAGGTTGAAGAACTATATAAATGGGGAATGGGTCGAGGCGGGCACGGGTCAGTACTTCGAGACAACGAACCCGGCGACGGATGAGGTGATCGCGGAAGGGCCCATAGCATCGCGGGCCGACGTCGAGGCCGCAATCAGCGCAGCGCACGCGGCCTTCAGGAAATGGAAGGACGTCCCTTTTCGGGACCGGGCAAAGAAGGTATTCACGCTGCGGGAGAAGTTTGCCGAAAAATCGGAATGGCTCGCCCGCATACTCGTACAGGACCACGGCTGCACCATTGACGAGGGCAGGGGCACCTGCGCCAGGATAGTCGAAAACATTGAGGCGGCAGGCAGCTCCATGTACGGGCCCTACCGGGGCGAGCACGTAGACCAGCTTGCGACGGGCATCGACTGCTACCAGATACACGAGCCCGCAGGTGTCTTTCTTATCATTACGCCGGGGAACATCCCGACCCATGCGTGGTCGTCTTTCGTGCCTTATGCCTTAGCGTGCGGCTGCACGGTAATCGTTAAGCCGAGCCGCCAGGACCCCGTCGCAGCCGACTCCGTTATGAAGGTAGCCGCCGAGGTGGGCCTGCCGCCCGGCGCAGTCAACCTCCTCCATATGGGGCCGGATAGAGAGCTGAACAAGGTCATCCTTTCGGACCCGAGGATAAAGGGCGTGGGCCTCATTGGGTCTACACGGGTATCGAAGGAGCTGTTCGAGATCGCAGGCCAATACGGGAAGCGGACCTCCCTTAACGGGAACGGAAAAAACCATATTGTAGTAATGCCCGACGCCCCGCTGGCCAACGCGGTCAATCTACCTGCTCCGCGGCTGCTTCGGCATGTCCGGCCAGAGGTGCCTCGGCTCGGACAACGTGGTTATAATAGGCGACGATAAGAGGTACAACGAGCTGAGAGAGGCTTTCCTCGTTGCGTCGAAGGCGATGAAGCTGGGTTACGGCATGGACGAGTCCGTCGAGCTCGGGCCGCTCACGACGAAGCAGGGGAAGGAGAAGGTGGAGCAATTCATTGAAGACGGCCTGAGGGCGGGTGCGAAGCTAATTATGGACGGCCGCAAGGCACGCGTCGAAGGATACGAGAAAGGTTATTTCCTAGGCCCCAGCATATTCGAGAACGTAACGCCCGACATGGACCCCCTCGCAAAAGAAGAGGCCTTCGGCCCGCTTGCCAACCTGATGCGGGCGAAAGACATGGATGAGGCGATAGGCTGGATCAATGGGACCAATTACGGCCACTCGGCGTGCATCGTGACGGAGAGCGGCAAGGCCGCGCGCAAGTTCATCCGTGAATGCGAGGTGGGGAACATAGGCGTCAACGCGGGCATACCGCAGCCCTATTCGTTCTTCGGCCTGGGCTCGAAAAAGGATTCCTTCTTCGGCATGTCGAAGTCGCGTATGGACTCGATCAAGCTGTTCCTGGACGAGAAGACGGTTACCCTTAGGTGGGTATAGTTATAGAAAGGCGTGCCGGCCTTAAGGCCGGCTACGGCTTCATGAGGCGCTTCCGGTAGAAGGCCATCTCTGCAATGGAGGCTTGCGCGTCGTAATAGGCGTCGTGCCGGGCCGAATCGTCGGTAAGGACCGCGTCCGGAAAGCAGGCGCGCACGGATGCCGGGTCTTCCTTTAGGAACTCGGCCTTCGGGTGGCGCTGCTTCCATTCCAGTTTGAAAGCCGTCACGTCAAGGTGCCGGTAATGCAGGCGCCCGACGAAGCTGGGCAGGAAGCGGCAGGCGAGCCGCCAGTCGGCGTGAATGGTATTGCCGGCAAGTATCGGCCTCTCATCGGTGCGACCGGTAAATGCAGCCTGCGCTGCCTCCACGTAGGCACAAAGGCGCGCATCGGCCTCAGCGATCTCAACGGCCTCGTTCGACTTGCAAACAGCAAGCAGCCGCGCGAAATATTCCTGAACAAATTTGCTTAAGGACGTGCCCTCAGCCAGCCGGATGGCCAGGCAGACGTCATCTGCGGCAGGCAGCACGCGCCTGAGCGCACCGTCCGTGATTACGGCAGCGACCTGCAAAAGCGCGGCGGTTTCGAGGTCGAGGTCCGAATACTCCGTATCGAACCAGACGTACAGTTGATCTTTTTTCACTCCCTCTGCTCCCTCGCCGCATCGGCGCCGCTGTCAAAGTATTTGTATCATCATTATAGGGCCGAAGCCGAAGGAATTACAACGGGGCCTTGATCGCGCGAAAAGCGCCCGGCCCCGCTTCTATCGCGACATCTTGTCCAGGACAGCCATTCCCTTCGCAGCCACTTCCTTAGGCAGCGGCAGGTAGCCCTTTTCTGCGGCGTAGCGCTGGCCCGTCACCGAGGCACCAGCGGAAAAGGTCCTGGATTGCCGGCTCGGTGGCCGGCGTCGTACGTCCTGTAGAGGAGCACCCACGTGAAGGTGACGATGGGATAGGCGCCCTCGCCCGGAGGGTCCGGTATGAAGACGCGGAGGTTATCGGGCATGTTGGCCGAGGCCAGGGCTGTGGAGAAACCTTCCGGGCCGGGCCTGACGAACGCGCCGTCCCGGTTTTCGAGGACTGCGAGTTTGAGGCCGAGGCGGTGGGCGAACTCGTATCCTACGTAGCCTATCGCGCCTGCGGAGTGGCCTATGCGGCCGGCTACGCCTTCATTTCCGACAGCCCGCATGGCGCTGCCCGGCCAGTCGACGTACGTGGCTGCGCCGTAGCGATCGCGCCATTTTTGCTTATCGCACTTGAGATGGTTCGTGAAGGCAAAGGTTGTGCCGCTTTTGTCCTGGCGGACGACGGTAGCGATGGTGAGCCTGGGCAGCCTGACGCCGGGGTTCGCCTCGCTATGGCGGGATCGTTCCACATCTTGATCTCGCCCAGGAAAATGCGGGCATAGGCGTCCCTGGAGAGCTTCAGCTCCCCATCGAACCCGGGGACGTTATAGGCAAGGACTACGCCGCCCGCCGTTGCAGGAAGCAGGATCGCGCCCCTGTCGACGGCGGCCATCTCCGCGTCCGTCATGGCTGCGTCGCTCGCGCCGAAATCGACGCGCTCCTCGTCCTTGATGTTCCGGCCGATAAAGCGCCGTATGCCCTCGCCGCTCCCGACCGCCTCGTAGGAGACGGCCGTGCCCGGATGCTCCTTTTGATAGGCCGCAAACCATTGTTTGTAGAGGATGGCCGGGAAGGTGGCGCCTGCCCCGCGCAGCGCTGACCGAGTCCGCCTGCCTTGCGGGCTGCCGGACTGTCTGCCGGCTGCTGTCTCCGCCCTGGGAGCAGGCGGCCGCAACGAAGCCGGCAAGAAGACCGATGACGCAAAGCCGGCAAACGGATTCGGACAAGATCCTGTTGAATTGTATGTCACGTCTGCATGTTCTCCCCATCAACTGAATTCGCCGCTGATATACTCTTTCGTGTGCTTCTCCCTGGGCGCGTTGAAGACCTGCTCCGATTCGCCGAACTCGACCAGGTAGCCCGTGCGCCCTCCCTCTGTCGTATCGACGTAGAGGAAGCCCGTCATGTCGGCCACGCGCTGCGCCTGCTGGAGGTTGTGCGTCACGATGGCGATGGTGTAGCGGCTCCTTCAGCTCGAGCATCAGCTCCTCGATCTTCCTCGTGGCGATGGGGTCGAGGGCGGAGCAAGGCTCGTCCATGAGGAGCACTTCCGGCTCCGTGGCTATGGCCCGGCGATGCAGAGGCGCTGCTGCTGGCCGCCGGAGAGGGAAAGGCCGCTCTTGTGGAGCTTGTCCTTGACCTCGTCCCAGAGGGCGGCGCGCTTCGAGGGCCTCCTCCACCTTGTCGCGTATCGACCCCTGGTAGCGGTTGAGGCGCAGGCCGAAGGCGACGTTGTTGTAGACGCTCATGGCGAAGGGGTTCGGCTGCTGGAAGACCATGCCGATGTAGCGGCGCACGGCGACAGGGTCCACGGAAGAATGGTAGATGTCCCGCCCGCGAAAGCGGACGTGCCCCTTGAAGCGGAAGCCCCGCACGAGGTCGTTCATCCGGTTGATGCACCGCAGCACCGTGCTCTTGCCGCAGCCCGACGGCCCGATGAAGGCGGTGATCCTGTTCTTCATCACGGGGATGGCGGTGTCCCGCACGGCCTTGAACGTCCCATAGTAAAGCTCGTCGATCTTGCAGTCGATGACTACGCCGTTGCCGCCCGCTCCGCCGGACCCGTTGTGCGCCGTTCCCCGGCTTCCGTTCTTTCTGCTCTTCGGTCATGGATAGGTACTCCTATTGATGGATTTGACGCCGCGAGAATGCCTGCCCGATAAGGTTCGTGACGAGCACCAGCAAGACGAGCACAAGGGCGGCCGCCCATGCCAGGGCGACCTGGTTCTCGAAGGGCATACCCGCGAAATTGTAAATGAGAACGGCCAGGGACGCGGTGGGCTGTCTCAAGTCGATCTCTCCGCCTCCAATAGAGCCAGTAGTTGCTGAAAAGGGCCGTGAAGAGAAGCGGCGCAGTCTCGCCGGCCGCCCTCGCTATGGCGAGCATGATGCCCGTAAGGATGCCGGGCATGGCCGTGGGCAGAAGGACCATCCACACGGTCTGCGTGGTCGTCGCGCCCATGCCTATCGCCGCCTCCCGCATCTTCGCCGGGACCATGCGGATGGCGTCCTCCGAAGTAAGGATGATCGTCGGCAGCATGAGGATAAAGAGGGCGATCGCGCCCGCGATGGCCGAATACCCGCCCATGAGGAGGACGAGCGCGCCGTAGGCGAAGACACCCGCGAGGATCGAGGGGAAGCCCGTGAGCACCTTGGCCGCGAACCTGACGGCGTGGGCAAGGCGGCTTTGCGGGCCTGTCTCCGCCAGGAAGACGGCGCTCAGGATGCCGAAGGGGACGCTGATGAGGGCGGCCATAGCCACCATGACGAGGGTGCCCAGGATGGCGTTGCCGAACCCTCCGCCCTCTTCGAGCGGCGCGGGCGGCAACTGGGTGAAGACGGCGAGGCTCAGCTTTTGCCCGCCGTGCCAGGCGAGCATCCAGACGACGGAGAAAAGGGGGATCAGGGCGACGAGCGTCATGAAGGCGACGAGCCCGCTCGAAAAGAGGTCGATGAGCGTCCTCGGCCTGCGCAGTGATTTTTCAAGCTCGGAGAAATCGACGCCCGCAAAAGGGTCGATCTCGCGCAGCCGGCTGTCTTCCCTGAATCCGTTCATGGTCATGTCCTGCATGGCGTCTTATTTTCCTCCTTCCGACGCGGACGACGCGCGCTCCAGTATGATCGAGCCGATGATGTTCACGAAGAGCGTTATCGCCAGAAGCACCATTGCCGCGTACATGAGCACGGCGACGTCCTTCTTGGCCGCCTCCGGGAAGTTGTTCGCCAGGAGGGCCGCGAGGGTATTCGCGGGCGAGAAGAGCGAGAGGCTGATGCGGTTGGCGTTGCCGACGAGCATGGCCAGGGCCATGGTCTCGCCAAGGGCGCGGCCGAAGGCGAGGATGACTGCCGCTACTATGCCCCTCGCCGCGGTGGGAAGGATGACCGCCAGTATCGTCTCCCAACGGGTCGCGCCCATCCCGTATGCGGCCATCCTCAGCTTCGGCGGGACCGATACGAGGGCGTCCCGGCTGATGGCGGTGATGGTCGGCAGTATCATGATGGAGAGGACGATCAACGGCCGGCAGCACGCCGGGGCCGGTCAGGGTAGTGCCGAAGAAGGGTATCCATCCGAGCTTCAGGTTGATCCAGTTGCACGCCGGGCGTATCGTGGGGATGACGACGAAGAGTCCCCACAGGCCGTAAACGACGCTCGGTATTGCGGCCAGCAGCTCGATCAGGTTCTTGAGGAGGGCCTCCATCTGGTCCGGCAGCTTCCCGAAAAACGGGTGGAACTCGATGCGCAGGATTTCAGGAAACCGAAGATGCCCTGGGAGAGAAAGCCTTCGCTTAGAAAAATTGCCGCCGCCACGCCGAAGGCGGTGCCGACGATAAGCGCCAGGCAGGACGTATAAATGGTGCCCCATATCTCCGGAAGGATGCCGAACTGTCCGGTGTTCGGGTCCCAGGTGGTGCCCGTAAGGAAGGCGAGCCCGTACCGGCTCATCGCCGGAGCGGCAGCCAGGCGATCTTCAGCACGATGAAGGCCGCAAGAAGGACGGAGAGCCAGGCGAACCCGTGGCAGAGCCTGCCGAAAGAGCAGATCGGCGACCTGCTGAAAACGGGTCGGGGGCTGCGATATCTGTGTCTTAACCGGCGATGCGCTCATATGCCGCCTCCGTTGGTCTCGGAGTTCCGGCCGGCAATGGGCGCCGGGGCGCCGCCCAAGCTGCGACGCCCCGGGGGTAGGGGAGCGATATGTAAAGCCTGTCATTACTTAACCGTCTGTAGCGCGCCCACAACTGCGTCGCTCACCGCCTGGGGCAGGGGAATGTAACCGAGGGGCTCGGCATCCTTCTGGCCGTCTTTCAGGCAGTACGCGAGAAGGTCCTTGAGGACGTCGGCCTTTTTCTTGTCCGGATACTGCTTGTAGAGAAGCAGCCAGGTATAAGTGACGATGGGATAGGCGTCCTTGCCCGCGGGGTCGGACGCCCAGGCGATAAGGTCGGCGGGCAGCTGCGCGGAGGCGAGGGCCGCCTGGCCGGACGCTGTCGTCGCGCTCACGTATGCGCCCGCCTTGTTCTCCAGCACGGCGACGGCCAGCTTCTGGCTCTTCGCATAGCCGTATTCTACGTATCCGATGGAGTCGGGCGTCGTCTTGATCGCGGCGGTTACGCCTTCGTTGCCTTTGGAGCGGGTCCCGACGGGCCAGTTGGGCATCTTGTTGGCGCCGGGGCTTTTGGCGAATTCCGGGCTGATGGCGCTCAGGTGCTTGGTAAAGACAAAGGTCGTGCCGCTGGAGTCGGCGCGGGTGATGACGTTGATCGCAGCGTCGGGCAGCTTCACGCCGGGGTTTGCCTGGGCGATGAGCGGGTCGTTCCATTTCTTGACCGTACCGAGGAAGATGCCGGCATATGCCTTCCGTGGACAGCTTGAGGTCGGTCACGCCCTGGACGTTGTAGGCTATGACGATGCTGCCCGCGGTCATCGGCAGGCAGAGGACGCCCGCCCTGGACCTTCGCGATCTCTTCCGGCGTCATCGCCGCGTCGCTCGCCCCGAAGTCGACGGTCTTGTCGATAAAGCTCTTGACGCCGCTCCCCGACCCCACCGACTGGTAGTTGATCTGCACGTTCTTGTGGGCGCCGCCGTAAGCCTTGAACCATTTGAGATAAAGAGGGGCGGGGAAGCTGGCCCCTGCGCCCTGTAGCTTCACGAAGTCGGCGGCGTGCGCGTAACCACCCAGGCAGACCAATGTAACGGCGAGCATAACAGACAGCATCCCGCAAGCGATTTTCATAAAAGCACTCCTTTGTATTTCCCCGCAGGGAGTAGAACGGGCGAAAGCCGGACCGTCCGGCCGCGTCCGTTGATTGCAGCACGTATTTCTCGATGGTGTCTTTGCACCCGGATAACAGATTTACCGATGGAATAACAATAGATGATCATTGTTAGCTGAGAGTTAAGCCACCGTTAAATCGGCGTTATTTCGTGGGAAGTTGATCGACTCAACAGGCCATTGAGATTCTCTAATATCTATGGTATCAACTAGTTAATGAAAATCCTCGTTGTAGAGGACGAAAAAAAGGTCGCAAACTTCCTCCGCAAGGGCCTCCAGGAAGAGGGTTACGCGGTCGATCTCGCCGATAACGGCCTGGACGGGCTCTCCTTCGCTACGGATAAAGATTACGACCTTATAATCCTGGACATTTACCTGCCGAAGCTCGACGGCATAGCCGTGCTCAAGAAGCTGCGGGAGGAGCGCGTGGCAACGCCGGTCCTTCTCCTGACCGTCCGGGCGACCATTGAGGACAAGGTGCTCGGCCTCAACTCGGGCGCGGACGATTATCTCACGAAGCCTTTTGCCTTTGACGAGCTTATTGCCAGGGTCAGGGCGCTGCTCCGGCGGGGCGCCGGCGGGATCGAAGACAGCGTGCTCCGGTTCGCCGACGTCTCCCTCGACCTCGCCCGCCACACGGTCACCCGGGGGTCACGCAAGATCGAGCTTACCCTGAAAGAATTCTCCCTCCTTGAATACCTCATGCGCAACGCGGGCCGGGTAGTCACGAGGACCATGATAACGGACCACGTCTGGAACCAGGACTTCGACACCGGGACGAACGTCGTCGACGTCTACGTGAACTACCTGCGGAAGAAGATCGACGCGGAGTCGGAAGCCAGGCTCATCCACACGGTGCGGGGCGTCGGGTACGTAATGAAGGTGGAATAATGCCGCTTCGTTCCATAAGGACCCGGCTTACCCTCTGGTATTCCGGGCTTCTGGCACTCACGTTCGTGATCCTCGGCGTTGCCGCCTACCTTCTTGTCGGCTACACGCTCGACAAAGAGACGGATTCCGCCTTGCGCGGGGTCGCGGAGACATTGGCGGAGAAAAGCCTGGCGGAGTCGCATAACCAGGTCGCGCCCGATGTCGATGAGATCTTCCGGCGGTTTTTCGGCACCGTCCCTACGGCGCCCTATTTCGAATGGCTCAACCCCGGACATCAGGCCAGAAAAGCGCCGCCCTCCGAGCCGGATATCTCGTCCCTGAGCAAGCAGGCGAGGGCCAACGCAGTCAGGGGCATCGCGACATTCGAGACCATCGATTACGGGGAGCGCTATCCGGTAAGGGTCCTCACCTGGCCTGTGATCGACTCCGGGCACTTCCTCGGAGTAGTCAGGGTCGGCATGTCGCGGATGAACATCGCAAAAACGTTGTCCCACCTGTTGATCGTCATGGCCGGGCTCTTCCCCCTTGCCCTTGCCCTTGCCGCCGGGGGCGGGTGGCTCGCCGCCCGCCGGGCGCTCAGGCCCGTAGACCGGATGACGCAGGCCGCGCAAAGGATCAAGGCGGGCCGCCTGAGCGACAGGCTGGAGAAAAGCGGGACCGGCGACGAGCTGGACAGGCTGGCGGATACGCTCAACGAAATGCTCGGCCGGCTGGAGACCTCCTTTGCCGAGATGCGCCAGTTCACGGCCGATGCTTCGCACGAGCTGCAAACGCCCCTTACGATCCTGCGGGGCGAGATGGAGGTGGCCCTGCGCTCTACGAGGCGCCCCGATGAATACGGAGAGGTTCTGAAGAGCGCCCTCGAAGAGATCGAGAGGATATCGCTCCTCGTCGAAGGGCTCCTGCTGCTGGCCCGGTCGGACGCGGGCGTGCTCAGGATAGAACATGCCCCCGTGGACCTCGTCCTTGTCGCCGAAGAAGTGCTTTCGCGGCTCGGTCCCCATGCGTCAAAGAAGGGCGTGGTGCTCAAGGTGGGCAGGATAGAGCCGGTTATGGTCGCAGGCGACCGCTTCCACCTGGAGCGCCTGCTCTTTAATCTAGTGGACAATGCCGTAAAATATACGCCCGCCGAAGGGACGGTGGCGGTCGAGATAGCGCAGGACGGCGGTTGCGCGGTCCTCGGCGTGGCGGACACGGGCATCGGCATCCCGGCGGAAGAGCAACAGAACGTATTCAAGCGGTTTTACCGTTCGGCCGACGCCAGGTCGCAGCCGCAGGGAGGCTCGGGCCTGGGGCTATCGATCGTGCAGTCGATCGTGGAGGCGCACGGCGGCCGCATCGAGCTTGAAAGCGAGCCGGGCAGGGGGAGCACCTTCAAGGTCTATCTGCCCCTCTCATCTACCGCCTGACGCTGAACCCCAATAATGAGAGCGTTCTAATATTCAATTAATTCAATTTTAATATTATCGGGTTATACTATCGCCTAAGGAAGCGGGCAGCAATAAAGCAAGCGCCCGCCGAAAGACCCATACAAGGAGGAATTCTCAGATCATGCTCAAGTTGAAACGTCTTATTAGTCTTGCAGGTTTCAGGTACGCGGCGATGGCTTTCGGGGCGGTCGCGATGCTTGCCGGCGGGATGTTGATCGCTTCTTCCTTCGGCCATTCGGCCCAGGCGCAACCGGCAACCCATGAGGCGGTAGGCAACCCGCCTGCGTCTTTCGCGGACCTCGTGGAGGCGGTCGGGCCTTCCGTAGTGAACGTCAAGATAACGAGGCTCGAAAAAACGCAATTCTCCGGCATGCCGGGGATGGAGGAAGGCCCCTTCGGCGATATGTTCAAGCGCTTCTTCGGAGACATGCAGCGGCAGCAGCCCCGCACGTTCAAAAGCAGGGGGGCGGGCTCCGGCGTGATCATCAACGCGGACGGCACCATCCTTACGAATAACCACGTTGTCGAGGGCGCGCAGGAGATCACGGTAACGATGAGCGACCAGAAGGAGTTCAAGGCGCGCGTTATCGGGCGCGACCCGAAGACGGACCTTGCAGTAATCAGGACCGAAGCGAAAGGTAATTTCAGAGCAGCGCGGCTCGGCAACTCCGAGGCGCTTCGGGTCGGCGACTGGATCATAGCCGTCGGCAACCCCTTCGGCCTTAGCAATACGGTCACTTCCGGCATCGTCAGCGCAAAGGGAAGGATCATCGGCGCCGGGCCGTACGACGATTTCATCCAGACCGACGCGCCGATAAACCCCGGCAACTCGGGCGGGCCGCTCTTCAACATGAAAGGCGAGGTGGTCGGCATTGCAACGGCCATAATACCGAACGGCCAGGGGATCGGCTTTGCCATTCCCATAAATACAGCGAAGACCCTGCTGCCCGAGCTTGTGTCCAAGGGCAGCGTGACGCGTGGCTACCTGGGCGTCAATATCCAGGACCTTACCGAAGAGCTTGCCGCATCGCTTAACATCAAGGGCTCAAAAGGCGCGCTCGTCGGCGACGTGGTGGAAGGCAGCCCGGCGGATAAGGCGGGCATTAAGCGGGGCGACGTCATCGTTGAATTCGAGGGGAAGGAGATAAAGGGTGGACACGACCTGCCTGCCCTTGTTGCCGGGGTACCCGTAGGCAAAGAAGTCTCTATGAAGATCGTGAGGGACGGGAAGCCGATGACCGTCAAGGCAACGGTAGGCAGGATGCCGGCGACCGAGGCCAAGGAAGAAAAAGCAGCGCCGGACCCCGATAGCAAGTGGGGCCTTCAGACGGAGGAGCTTACTCCGGAGCTAAGGTCGGAGCTGGGCATGAAGGGGGACCACGGCGTAGTCATAACGGCCGTCCTGTCGGGGAGCCCGGCAGCGGAAGCCGGACTGCACAAAGGCGACGTAG
>CAWFRA010000031.1:0-121335 GCA_963818095.1 uncultured delta proteobacterium | reverse complement strand
GCCGGCGACCCGCGCGTGCATGAGGCGGCGATGAAGCTATTGAATGGTTAGGACTGTGCCGACCTCATCCTGAGCAGCGGCGACTTGCCGCGTCTCGAAGGATGAAGCGACGCCGGGCCTCATGGTTCGAGACGCGCGAAGCGCGGCTCCTCACCATGAGGAGGGAGTGAGCGGGGAGGCCTGCATGAGAATTCTGGCGCTGTGCTGACGGAATTCCCGGTGCTGCTGCTGCCGGCATTGGCCACCGCCGAGGATTTTCCGAGCAAGCCGATCCGGCTGATCGTGCCTTTTCCGGCCGGCGGGCCGAACGACATCATCGCGCGCGTGGTCGGCCAGCGGATGTCGGAACTGATCAAGCAGCCGGTGCTGATCGACAATCGCGGCGGCCAGGGCGGCGTGCTCGGGACCGACGCGGTGGCGAAAGCCAATCCCGACGGCTACACCATCGGGATCGTAACGCCCCCGCGCGCGCTCGTGATCAGCCCGAGATGGAAAAGGTGCCTACGACGTTGCCGAGGATCTCGCGCCGGTCACGCTGGTCGCGACCGTGCCGGAGATGCTGGTGGTTGCGAGCAACGTTCCCGCGAACAACATGAGCGAACTCGTCGCGCTAGCGAAGGCGAAGCCCGGCACATCTCAATTTCGCCTCCGCCGGGCGTCGGCAGCCTGCCGCATCTCGCCGGCGAACTGTTCAAGCTGACGGCGAAGATCGACATCGTTCACGTGCCCTATCGCGGCGCGGCGCCGGCCATCAACGATCTGCTCGGCCAGCTAGGTCGCAGATATCTTCCTCGATCTGCCGGTGCTGCTGCCGCATCTCAAGGCCGGCACGCTGCGCCCGATCGCGCTCGGCGCTCCGCGCGCGCGCGCCGACCGCGCCCGACGTGCCGACCACGGCGGAAGTCGGCATGCCGATCTGCTGATCGAGAACTGGTACGGCATGATCGCGCCGGAGAAAACGCCGGAGGCCATCGTCGCCGCGCTCAACCGCATTGCCAACGAGGCGATGGCCGATCCATCCGTGAAGGAGAAGCTCGCGGATCAGGGCCTCACCGTCGCCGGCGACAGCCCCGAGCATTTCCGTGGTTTTATCGACGCCGAAACAAGGAAGTGGGCCAACGTGATCAAGGACGCCGGCGTCGAGACGGCGAAGTGAGGCCCTCAATTCACTTGAACAGCGGCGTGCCCGGCACGAAGGCATCGAACGCCGCCCAGAACTGTGCGCGGTAGCGGTCCTGCTCCTGCAGGATCTCGTGCTTCGAGCCGGCGATGACCAGGTGCGAGCCGGCGCGCAGATGATAGGCGAACTCCTCGATCGCCGGTCGACACGATGGTGTCGTTGGGCGGCCAGCATCAGGATCGGCTGGCGGATCTGAAACGGATAGTCGGAGCGCGGAAGCTGTGCATGGCCCGAAGCGGTATCGGCCCGGCCACCGTCGGCGAACCGATGCCGAGCGTCGGATCCTCCTCGAGGATCGCGGCGTTGCGGGCGTAGCGCACGGGATCGCTGGTGAAGGGATTGCTGACGAAGGATTTCGAAGCCGGTCAGCGCGGCGCCGCCGCCGGGGATGTAGCGGCCGCCCTGCCCGGCAAATCGCAGCAGGCGCAGAAACGCCCGCGTCGGAAACGCGGTACGGCTGTCCGGAGAGATCGATCATCGGCGCCGACAGCACCATGCGGTCGAACGAGCGTTTGCCCGCATGCGCGATCCGCAGCATCACCGCGCCGCCCATCGAATGCGCCAGCGCGAAGTATGGCGGCGGGCAATCCGGCAGCATCACCTGCTGCACGAAGGCTTCGACGTCCATTTCGTAATCCAGAAATCCCGGACATAGCCCTTGCGGGGGTCGCGCAGGCGCCGCGACGAATGACCCTGCCCGCGCCAGTCGATCATCGCCACCGCGAAGCCGCGACCGCGCAGGTCGCGCACCGTCTCGAAATATTTTTCGATCTGCTCGCTGCGGCCGGTGAAGACGCACACCGTGTCCTTGCGGCCCACCGGCGGCGCCCGAGCGCGCCAAGCGCAATTCGGCGCCATCGGGTGTCTTGATGGTGCCGGTGACGACGTCCTCCGGAACCGGATTGGCAGGAATTGAGACGAGCGTCATGGGCGGTGGACCGGCTGAGGAAAAAGGCGCTGAAAATCAAGGGCGGTGTGTTTTTTAAAAAAGCGGCCAATTCCCGCTTCTTGAACGCGCTACGGCCCCTCCCATATCACCTTCGTGCTACCCGCTACCAGTGTTTCGGGAACCCGAACCACCAGGCTGCGCAAGGACGAAAGCCCGGCCCGATGGCGGGGTCCTGGAAGTGAACCGTCATAAGGTCAAGACCGTGGAAGAGATGAGGCAGAGCCTCAGCAAGGCGGACCCCAAAAAAGAAGGCGCCCTGCTTCTCGTGCAGCGGGGAAAGAACACCTTTTACGTAGTGCTGAAAGGGTAAAACCGAAAAGGACAAAATAAGGACCGGGGCAGCCGCGAGCGCCCCGGTCCTTATTTTTTTGCAAGCAGCCCGTATAGGACAGAATCCAGGCTGTCGATTACTTTCTTGAACATCCCCCCGTGACTCTTCGCGCTGGAGAAGAGCCTTGCCCGCATGGCCCTTATGGTCGGGTCGCTGCTTTCGTCGAAGGTGAGCCTTTCTGTCGTCATGGCCTGTCTTTCCAGGACGAGAAGGGTGCGGGCATCATCGATGAATGGGAAAAGCCATTCCGCGGCGGCCGCCAGCCGCCCCTCCGCTAAGGCCGCGATGTGCCCTGTGCCTTTCCCATCGTGGGCGGGGGCCGGGTAGCCCGGTGCTACCGCGACGATCCGTGCGATCTCATCCACGAGCACCTTGAGCGTGCAGTATTCGAGTCCCCTTACACCTCGCCGCCATTGCAGGATGAAGCGATTCCTCGGAAACCAGAGGAAGTTCCGTATTCCGAGGTCGATAAGGCCGTCAACCGACTGCTTCATTTCTTCCGCCAGCGCAGCAAGGGTTGGGCGGGCCGCTGCCAGGGAAGCCGTCTTGTCCGGCGGGGCGGTTCTTTTGCGGACGGTCGCGGGGGCGCAGGCCGGGAGGACCTCTTTCCAGATGTTAGCCAGGACCGTCGCGCCGTTCGCATCGTCAGGCGAATCGAAGTGGACGAGGGAAAGCAGGACCGTCCCCTCGCCGAACCTGCCCCGGATGACTGCCGGCTCGCCTCGCAGGCGCTCCGGGTCGAGGTTGATCGCGTACCGGGCCTCCAGTCCCTTCCAGCCGCCTGCCGCAATAGTGTCGCCCACGTTCAGGTCCGAGCTGAACGCGCCGGGAAGGGCCTCCCTGTATGCGGCAAGCACTGAAACGTCGCGGCCTGCGTCGAGTTGGGAAGGCCACCAGGCGTAAAAAACGGGATCGCTTATCCCTTCCCAGAGTCGGTCGCCGTTCGTGACCAGCCGTATGGGGCCGCTGAAACTGGGCACGCGCTCTTTCGTCGGCCTTCGGCGAGCATCGACGAGTGCAAGACCTTCGTCGGTCGCCAGCCCTGCGCCTCCGCAAAAACCGATATAGGCGCCCCCTTCGGCGACAAAGTCGCGTATACGGGCTGCCCCGTCATCGCCGATGGCCTTCATTTTATTCGAGGCCCATCCGCCGGGCACGAAAAGCGCGGCGCATTCGCCCGGCATCCCGGCTTTGAGATCGGCGGCCGAAAGCAGCCGGAAGGGAAGGCCCGCCGCGGCAAGCGCCCTGTACGCCATTACTCCCCAGAGAAAAGATTCGTCCCAGAGGAGAGCGACGGTCTTGTCGCCGGGTCTGCCCATCGCTTATCCCCGCTCCTTATTCTCGTATCCCCTCGGGGTAATCATCATGCCGTTCCAGACGGTTGTCTTCGAGTTGCCGACGATCACCGTGGTCTGCATATCTATCTCGTCGAAAGGCATGCCGGACAGATCGGTGATAATCACGCGCTCGCCGGGCCGCGTCGCCGCCCTGACGATCCCTACGGGCGTCGCAGGCGCCCTGTGCCTCAGTATGACGGCCTGCGCTTTCCTTATGTGGTCCGCCCGCCCCTTCGACCTCGGGTTGTAAAGGACGATGACGAAATCCGCGCGTGCCGCGGCATCGAGACGGTCTTCTATCGTCTGCCAGGGGGTCAGCCGGTCGGATAGGCTCACCGATGCGAAATCGTGCATAATGGGCGCGCCGAGCAGAGCGGCGCAGGCGCTTAAAGAAGATATGCCGGGGACTACCTCAACGGTCTGCCCCTTCGCTTTGCGCTGTTTCTTCAAGACTTCGAGCACAGGCCCCGCCATTGCGTAAATGCCCGCGTCCCCGCCGCTGATAACGGAAACGGTCAGCCCTGCATCGCATAGCTCGACCGCCTTTTCACAGCGCTCTATCTCCCTCGACATCCCCGTAGTCACCTTTTTCTTCCCTGCGATGAGCGGACCGATGAGGTCGAGGTAAGGGCCGTAGCCCACGATTGCGTCGGATGCGGCGATTGCGTCCGATGCGGCCGGGGTCAGGTGCCTGAGGCTGCCGGGCCCCGCACCGACAACGTAGATCTTTCCTGCGGCCCGGTCACGCCGTTTCTTCCGGCCCGCCTTGTTGCCGCGCCTCTCTTCGGCGATGGCGACAGTCACGTTGCCGGTTTTTTGCTTTCCGACAATAAGAGCGCCGCGGTGCGCGCCCAGGATAGCCGAAGGCTCCGCGACTGCCCGCGCCCCCGTCGCCTTCATAACTGCTGCGGAAGAAGCCGCGCCCGATACACTGTTCAGCTCCGCAGGGGAGAACGCGATAAGGGGGAGGCCGTGGCTTCCTGCGAATGCCCGCAATCCGGACTCGCCGCTTTTCCGGTCGATGGTCGCAATTGCGGCGAGCGACAAAAAGGAAAGGCCGTGGCCGGCGAGGGCCAGCCTGACTGCCTGCTCGATCTCGTGCGCCTCGGTGCCGCTGTTGCATCCGATACCGGCGACGAGGTTTTTGGGCCTGAGTACTAGGGCGGAAGGCTGCATGCCGGCTGCCGCACTTTCCCTGTTTGTGACGATTATGTCCGCCCGTTCCGGAGCATCGACTATTTCGAACGACTGGGCCGCCTCAACGGAGACGTCGGAAAAGAGCCTGAGTGATTTTCGGTCGAGGAGCTTTCGCCCGGCACCTGCAAAACCTTTCGGGTCTTCCGGGACAAGGCCCTGCGCCCTTGCCCAGAGGTCGATTGCAGGAAGGCCGTTCACGTCGGATGCGGTCGTTATGATCGCATCACCGCCGCAAAGGCGGGCGATCTCCGCTGCGAGCGCGTTTGCCCCTGCAACGTGTCCGCCCACAAGGCTGATCGCGTGCCTGCCTTTTTCGTCAAGCACAATTACGGCCGGGTCGGTCCGCTTGTCTGTGAGAAGCGGGGCAATGGTGCGCACAACGATGCCTGCCGCCATGATGAAGACGAGCCTGGCCCCGGTCTTCCAGCGGTCTGCGACTGCGCCCCCGGAGAAGCGCAAGAGTGCAGCGCCCGGAAAACCGAGTGACAAGCTTTCCGCAAGGCCGCGCCCCTGCGCGGTGATGTAGAAGAAAACAGTCTTACTTGCGGAAGCCATGAGTGAACGCCTTATCGTAAAGCCGGGACTTCTTGCCGAGCGTTTTCTGTGATGCGTGAAGGGCATCACCCACATATATAAGCGCGGTCTTCTCGATGCCTGCCTTCCTGGCCTTGGCCGCGATATCTTTCAGGCTGCCCCGCACGATTTTCTGGTCCGGCCACGAGGCCTTCTCGACGACAGCGCAGGGCGTCGTGGACGGGTAGCCGGAAAGAAGCTCCTCGACGACCCTCTCCATCATCCCAGCGCTCAAAAAAATAACGATGGATGCCCTGTGGCGGGCGAGTGCGGCGAGCGCTTCAGGTTCGGGCACGGGGGTGCGTCCGCCCAGGCGCGTCAATATTACGGTCTGGCTTATCTCGGGTATAGTCAGCTCCTGCCCGAGGACCGCCGCGCCTGCCGATGCGGATGAGACTCCGGGGATTACCTCGTAGCCGATCCCGAGGGCGCGCAATTGCTCGATCTGCTCCGATATCGCGCTGTAGAAGGCTGTGTCGCCCGTATGGAGGCGCGCGACTACGCGTCCTTTTTCCGCCGCCCCTTTCATAAGGGCCGCGATCTCATCGAGGTGCATCGAAGCGGAATCGTAAATATCGGCCCTCAGTCCCTCAAGCAGGGCAGGGTTGACGAGGCTCCCCGCGTATATGACGATATCGGCCGCCTCAAGCGCCTTCCGGCCTTTCACGGTTATAAGCTCCGGGTCTCCGGGGCCTGCCCCTATGAAAAAGACGGTCGTTTTCTTCTTTGCCGCTCTGCCTTTCGGGGTCTTCATTTTTTCACTATCACCATGGAAAAATAATCGAGGTCCGCAGGGACGGCCGCGAGGTCCGTCCATACGCGCTGCCCTTCGAGGCCCGCGCGGGATATGCAGACTGCCTTTTCGAGAAGGCCCGCGCCTTTCAGGACAGCAACGATCTCTTCAATCGCGCTTCCGGCCTTCATGATCACCACCGTTTCGAAGGCCGATATCGCATCACGCAGCTCATGTGCGCGGCTTCCGGGCAGGACAGCGATGCGGCTGTCGCCGAGGCCGAGCGGAAGATGAGCGAGCGAGGCGCATGCGCTTACGGAAGTGACGCCTGGGACGATCTCTATTTGCAGGCCCGGAATCGCAGCGAGCAGCCTGTCGTAAAGATAGAAAAAGGTGCTGTAAAAAGAAGGGTCGCCTATCGTCACGAAGGCCGCATCGGTCCCGGCGGCGAGCTTATCGACTATGGCAGCCGTCGTGCCTTCCCAAGCCGCCTCAAGCTCCGGCACGCCCTCGCCTTTGCTCCTTCGCATAGGGAAGACGGCCTCCACGATCTCCTTGCCTTCCAGGCTGACTGCCCCGCCGACAATCGACAGGGCAAGGCTCGTCCCCTCCTCACGCCCCTTGGGCACGAAGATACAACTCACCCGGCCGAGCACCCGCGCTGCCTTGAGCGTCATCAACTCGGGGTCGCCCGGTCCTGTTCCGACTACGTAAAGCGTGCCTGCCATCTATTCCTTCTCTCCTGTTATGACGAAAACGGGGTTCAGTGCCGCCAGGAGCCTCTTACCGCCTGTACGTCTCATCCGGGCCACGGAGACCTGCGAGACGCCGAGCCTGTAGTCCGCCTTCTCAAGTCCGGCTACGGCCTCGTTCAGCGTATCCAGGGTGGCTGCGTTGATAACGATTATGCCTTTCTCCATCCGGGAACCCACAGCGTCTATGATCTGTGCCAGCCTGCCTCCGCTGCCGCCGACAAAAACCCGATCCGGCGCGGGCAGCGGGGCGAGCGCGGCCGGGGCCTCGCCTTCGGCCGCCACTATGCCGGGCAGCCCAAAAGATGCCCTGTTCGCGCGTATGTTTTCTATCTGCCCCGCGTCCTTTTCTATCGCGAAGATGCGCAGGTGCGGGCAAAGACGGGCGGCCTCTATCGATACTGCCCCGGATCCCGCGCCGATGTCCCACATAACGCCGTGGTCCGGCAGGCGCAGGGCATGCAGCGTCACCGCCCGGACTTCATCCTTGGTGATGAGGCCGCCCGAATGGGCGATCTCGTCTTCCTTCAGGCCGAAGACAGGCCGCGCTGTTGTCCGTGCGTCTTCGTCGCGCGTTACGATTACGACAAGGGGCTCCTTGAATGAAAGTGACTCTAAGGCTGCCGGCGGTCCTTCCGTGATGCGCTCATTGTCAAATCCAAGCCGTTCGCAGACGTGCATCGTAAGGGAAGGCCATAAGTCGGAAGCGCCTTGCAGTGCGCGGGCGATCTCGGCCGGGCCGTGCTCTTTGTCGGTTAAGGCGGCAATTGCTGCGTGCCCGGCGAGCAGACCCGGCAGGTCTTCAGGGCTGTAACGGAGGCGTTTGCGCCTGGCCGGGTCGGACGATCCGTGGAAGCTCACCAACAGGGCGTCGTCCCATGCCGTCCCTATGCGGGAGAAGGCGACCTGCAAGCTTGAGACATCGGGAATCACCTCTACGTCCTTGCGGCCGAATTCTTCTATCGCGCGCCTGCCTGCGCCGAAGAAGAGAGGGTCGCCGGACGCGAGGAGCACCACGCGGGCCCCTTTTTCGGCCGCCTCACGGCAGGACGCGATTGCAGCGCCGATGGTCCTTGCCTGCCTGACCTTCGGCGCGACGTCGGCGAATTCGGCATAACGGGCGAAGGTCTCGCACATCCGCCGCGTCCCGACAATCACGTCGGCGGCCAGGACCGCCTCTTGCGCCCTTTTGTCGAGCGGCCTTGCGCCTATGCCGACTACGGTCAATCTATCCATCGGTCGCCATGACCTCCCCGTCGTATGAGATGAGATGCACCCGTACAGGCACGCCTTCGGTTATCGATTCGGCGTACCGCCTGGCCGCTCCGCAAAGCAGAGAGAAAAGACGCCCGGACACTGCCTGCCGGCCCGCCGAGAGAAAATCGCACATTTCGCGCGCAGTATTGAACGGCTTTTCCGTCAGGCCTCTCGCGCCGAGGCTATCGAGGAATGCCGCCGCTTTCTTTACGTCTATCGCGCCGTGGCGCACGTGTGTCTGGGGGGTTGCCATCGCTATCTTCAGCATTTTACCCCATTGGCCGCAAAGGTGCACCCTTTCGAGCCCGCTCCGTTTGGCGGCAAGAAGCGCATATTCGACGTAATCGCCCATCATGACGTAGCCCTGTTCTGGCAGCTTATGTGCGGCCATGTGCGCCCGCTCGGAAGTCCTGCCTGTCGAAAGCACGACCTCCCGCATGCCCATCGCGACCGCTACGCTAACCGACGCGTCGATAGTAGCAGTCCATGCCTCTGCGGAAAGGGGCCTGACTATGCCCGTCGTGCCGAGGATCGATATCCCTCCGATAATGCCGAGGCGCGCATTGAGCGTTTTTTTCGCTATTGCCTTACCTCGAGGCACGCCTATCGTCACCTCGATGCGGCCCGGCGCGCACCCGGCAGCGTCGCCCACTGCCTCCATCACTGCCTGGGCGATCATCTTTCGGGGCACTGGGTTTATGGCCTCTTCCCCGACCGCAACGCACAGCCCCGGCCGCGTCACTACGCCGACGCCTTCCCCGCCTCTGACGGTAATCACCGGCTGCCCTTGATGCGCCTCGCCGTCTTTGAAAGACGACCTCTGCCGTGATTTCCGCCCCGTGGGTCACGTCCGGGTCGTCGCCCGCGTCTTTGATGACGGAAGCGCGGGCTGCGCTGCGACCTTCCTCAGCCACGCACTTTTCGCATTTAAGGCTGCGCCTTACCCCGTCCGGGAACGGTATCTCCACCATCCCGGCCGCCGCCGCGCCCAGCAGGGCGAGGGCCGCAGCTTTCGCCGCCGCCGCAGCGCATGCCCCTGTTGTATATCCGGTGCGCAGCCGCTTACTTCTCGATGCCACGGCGCGCCTTTACCCCTTTCTCGTAGTAATGCTTGATGTTGCGCATCTCGGTGACGAGGTCGGCCGCCTCGACGATGGCTGGATGGGCGTTCCTCCCTGTCAGGACCAGCTCGACGCCTGCCGGTTTTGTTGCGATGAGGTCCAGGACGTCAGCGACGCCGATAAGGCCCAGGTGGACCGCAACGTTCAGCTCGTCGAGGATAACGAGGTCGTAGCCGCCTGTCCGCAGTGCCTCGGCTGCCTCGTCCAGGCCCTTACCGGCAGCCGCTATGTCCGCACGGGACGGCCCCCGGGGGATGAGGCCGCAGCCGAACCGGCGGTAAGTGATCGAGTCGCCGAGGCGTTCCAGGCCCAGGTGCTCGCTGCACCTCTGCTTCTTTACGAACTGGCCGAAGAAGACCCTCAAGCCTGCGCCTGCCGCACGCAGCGCCAGGCCCAGCGCAGCGGTTGTCTTGCCTTTGCCGTCACCGGTATAGACCTGCACGTAGCCTCTACGCATCGCGCCCCTCCAGGACACGCAATATCTCCCTTCTTGCTTCTCCGATCGTAAGAGGCAGCTTCTCGAAAGGGAGACGGTCTTCGTGCTTCAGCTTGTAGATCACCTCTGCGATCTGCGGCAGCCGCAGGCGCACGTGCGCCATCTCGTCGGGCGCCGTGAAAACCTCCTCCGGCGTGCCGCTCCTTGCCACGCGGCCCTTGCTCAGGATGAAAAGCCTGTCGAGGAAAAGCGGCACCAGGTCAACGCTGTGCGTAGCCATGATTGCAGTTACGCCGCTTTCCTTGTTGAGCTTTACGAGGAGCCTCATCATCTTATACTCGCCCATCGGGTCGAGCCCGGCGGTCGGCTCGTCGAGGAGCAGTATGGCGTGGCCCATCGCCAGCAGGCCCGCAATGCAGACGCGCTTCTTCTGTCCGAAGCTGAGGGCGTGTATCGGCTTGTCGCGGTACCCTTCCATATCGACCTCGGCGAGGGCCTTCATAACCCTCGCTTCCGCTTCTTCCCGCAAGAAACCCATATTGAGCGGGCCGAACGCCACGTCCTCGAAGACGGTAGGGGCGAAGAGCTGGTCGTCCGGGTTCTGGAAGACGAGGCCGACCTTTCCGTATATCTCTTTCGGGGAAAGTCTTCTTATATCGGCCCCGTCCAGCAGCACGCTGCCCCTGGCCGGTCTCAGCAGGCCGTCGATGACCTTTAAGAGCGTCGTCTTCCCGGAGCCGTTCGAGCCCAGGATGCCGACGAACTCGCCGTTCTTTATCTCCATATGGACGTCGCGGAGCGCGGCCGTGCCGTCCGGGTAGTCGAACGCATCGATTGCCACTGAGAACCTGGCTACATCTTCCACAGGACCCCCATGGCGACGAGAAAGAGGGCGGAAGCAGCGAGATGGCTCGCCTTCAGCCCCTCGCCGGCTATCGACGGCATCACGCCGTCGTATCCGCGCTGCGTCATCGCAAGCGCGGCGTTTTGGCTCCCGTCGAAGGCCTTGAGCACCAGGGCCGCGGCGAGGACGCCGAAAGAGCTTAATGCCCGCCGCAGACTCGAATACCCCAGGCGGTTCTTTTGCGCGTTGTAGATGACGGTCGCGTCTTCGAGGAGCAGGAAGATGTAACGGTATGCGAAAAGGGCCGTGTCGATGATGCCCTTCGGGACGCGGAACCATGCGAGGCCGCCAAGAAGGCGGGTAAAAGGCGTCGCGAAGTCGAGGACGGCGACGACAAAAACCGCGCTTATTATCCGAAGGCCGAGAATCAGGCCGCTCGCGAGGCCGTCTTTGTAAAACGTGACATCGATCCCCCACACGTGCCATGCAGCCATCGGCTCTTTCCCGCCGAAGAGGAGCCTGATCGCGATCAGGACGGCCACGATAAACGCAGGCTCGGAGAGGCGCACCAGCAGCCTGCGCACAGGCACGCGCAGCCAGGCGCAGAGGGCGAGGCAGGCAAGGGCAACGACCGATGGAAAGAAGGCGCCTTTATTGGTCAGCACCATGGAGAGGAGGCCTGCCGCGCAGACGAGCTTGATCCGCGCATCAATCCGGCTCAACGGATGGTCTTCTTTATGCTCCCGGAGAAAGATATGCATTTATTGTTTCCGCCCCTCCAGCAGTTTCCTCCAGTAGTATCCGGCAACAAAGCCCCCGGCTGCGCCTGCGAGAAGGAACATCAAAATCGGGAGGTCCCCCTTGAAAAAAAGCGACGACACGGGCTCCCTGCCGTGCTCCCTGGCTATCCGTCCCACGACTGCATCATCGACGCCCTGCCAGGCCTTCGTTTCCTGCGCGCCTTCCGCTGCGAAGCAGGGAAAGGGCATAACGAAAAGCGCAAGGAGAACGCATAGACATGCTGCTGCACACATCCGCCCCTGCTTTTTGCGGCTCCCTTTCATTGCACTGCCCCCGTGTCCTTCATTACCTTAATCTTGAAAAGTATATCCGGCCGCTTCCTGGCAAGAAGCACGAGCATGCCTGCGGTTATCGCCCCTTCGAGGATGCCTAAAGGAAGCTGGGTCGGGACGAAGGCAGCCGCGATCTTCAGAAAAAGAGGGGCAAACGGCGTGCTGCCTTTAAGGCCGAGGGCCATGACGAGCGCAGTAGTGGCGTACGTGCACCAGTCAGCCATGATGCCCGCAACGAAGCCTGCGACCGAGAGCCTTGCCCCTAACGACCTAAGCAGCCTGAATACGAGAAACCCCGCGAAAGAGCCGACTACGCCCATGGAAAGGATATTCGCCCCCAGCGTGGTCAGACCGCCGTGCCCGAGAAAGAGGGCCTGTATCAGAAGGGCGACGGCGGCTACGACTACACTGATTGCCGGGCCGAGCATGATGGCCGAGATAGCAGTGCCGCATGGGTGCGCGCACACCCCGACAACGGGCACAGGCACAGGTATACACGAAATAATAAAGACGACGGCTGCCATGAAGCCTGCGAGGGGCTTCAAAGAGAGATCGTCGCTGGAAGCCCGCTTGAGCCGATGAAGGCCGAGTGCTACGAACGGGGCAACGACGCAAAACCACAAGAATGCCCAGGGGAAGGGGAGTATCCCTTCCGAGATGTGCATGGCCCGGGCAGGCGCAGCCGCGCCGAGAATGAGGGCGCAGGCGGAAAGCATCATAAGCGCGCGTTTGCGCACGGCCCGGACTATCACGCTTCTCCTTTTGCCATTACGAGCAGGGCGTTCACGATGGCCACGGCAACGGGAGTGCCGCCCTTCCTGCTTAAGTTCGTGATGAATGGAAACGCCTGGGTCGAGAGTAGCGCCTTTGACTCAACGGCCCTGACGAACCCTACCGGGACGCCGACCACCAGGGGATTGGTGCCGGCCGGCCGGCCTTTCAGCAGCTCAACGACCTTCAAAAGGGCGGTGGGGCGTTGCCGACCGCGATTATGCCGATATTGCCGCCCTTTTCTTTAAACGCCCGCTCGATCCCCGATTCCGCCCTGGTCATGCCTTTACCCTGCCCGTCGGATAAATCGGCCGCCAGTCCGCACAGAACGGTCCCGCCCCATTCCGATAGAAGGCGCTTGTTGATCCCCGTCCTTACCATCTCGACGTCCGTCAGTATATCGCGCCCGCCCTTTATCGCCTCGATGCCGGTCTTTATTGCGTCGGGGTGGAAGAGGAGGCTGTCTTTGAAATCGAAGTCTGCGGTTGCGTGGATGACCCTCTGCACGATAGGGCGCTGCTCGGCCGGCAGATCCGACAGATCGACCTCGCCCGCGATGATCTCGAAGCTCTGCCTCTCTATCCTGCCGGCGATGGGCATTGCAGCCGCGCCTATCCTTTCGAGTGCGATGCGGGCGAGGCCCTCGTGCACGCCGAGCGGCGCGGAATAGATCATCTCAATTGCCGGGTGCCTATTGCGCGCCTCCGCGATGATGGCCGGGATGTCTTTCGTTACGTGCATGCCCGCGTAAAGGAAGAATGGGTGCAGGATAATTTTTTGCGCCCCTTCGGCTGCGGCTGCATCGATCGCGGCGTCTATGTCGGGACCAACGAACTGTAAATAGGCCGTCCTGACGCATCGGTCCCGGCAGCCGGGGTGGATCATCCCGTGGAGGATCGACCCTGTTGCATCCAGGCTGTTCGCGTCTTCTTTCGGGCTGCCGTGTCCTATGAGTATTATTCTTTCCATTCTCAATCCCTTCCTTTAAGGGCGAAGTCGATGAAGCAGCCGGCTATACGCTCGTTGCTTCCGAAATGAACGTGTATGTAGCTCGCGAGCGTTTTTTTGCGCAGGTATCCTTCGGCCGGCATCTGCCCGCCCGATCCGTCTTTGACACTGTATACGCAGTCGGGCCTGCCTGAACTTTCAGAGTCGCGGATGTCCGAATATCGGAACTCGTGTCCCCGGATGCGCTCTCCTTTCGTGCCCAGCAGGCAGTCGCCGCCCAGAAGTACCTCGCGGTAGCCGAGGTGGGCGCCTTTCTTTTCCATGATTGCGTCGAAGGGGAAGACGCCGACGGCGTCGAACGTGCGCCCTTCGAAATCGCGTATCGACCGGCAGAGGTACATGAGGCCGCCGCATTCCGCATAAAGGGGACGGCCCGCCTCGCTCCACGCCCTGATATCGTCGAGCATCGCAGCGTTGGCGGAAAGTCTTCTTGCGTAAAGCTCCGGGTAGCCGCCGCCGATGTAGACTGCGTCGATGCCTGCCGGAAGGCGCGCGTCCGCAAGGGGACTGAAAAAGACGATCTGTGCGCCTGCCTCGCGCAGAAGGTCGATATTATCCTCGTAATAGAAGCAAAAGGCCGCGTCCGATGCAACGGCGATGCGGACGGATGGAGCGGCGGCCCTCCGCGCTTCCCGGCCTGCGAGAGAAAAAGAAAAGGCCGAGGCGGACAAGCCTTCAAGGGCGTCGATGTCTATATGGTCAAGGACTGCGTCTGCGAGCCGGTCGATGTCGCCGGGCGTAATGGGCGCTTCCTCCGCGACGACCAGGCCGAGGTGCCTGTGGGGTATTGCGAAGGAGGCGTCTCGCGGGAGATAACCGAGGGGCATCACCCCCTCGACGCGTGCGCAAAGCCGCTCGTAGTGGCGCGCTGATGCGACGCGGTTGAAGATGACGCCTTTCACGTCGATTCCGAGCCTGTCCGCGCCCCATTCCCTCATGCCCCTGATTACGGGGGCTGCGCTCTCCGCCATGCCGTAGGCGTCGATGACGAGGACTACCGGGACGGAAAGCACGCCTGCCAGGGCTGCCGTGCTTGCGCTCCCGTCATAGAGGCCCATGACCCCCTCGATGACAGCGGCGTCCGCGTCCCCGTGGCGCAAAAAAGTGTTGCGCACGTAAGCCTCCCCGCACATCCAGAGGTCCAGGTTGCGCGACGTCCTGCCTGCTGCGAGCTTGTGCAGCCCGGAGTCTATAAAATCGGGCCCCGCCTTGAAAGGCTGCACGATGCGCCCTTTTTTCCGCAATGCCGCACAAAGGCCGAGGGCCACGGTCGTCTTGCCGCAGCCGGAATGGGTGCCCCCTATCACAAATGCGCGCATATGTCCGCCATCTCCGTAAGCAATCGCTCGTTCTCTCCGCGCGACCGGACAGCGATGCGCAGGTACGTGCCGCCGAGCCCGGCAAAGCTTGCACAGTCCCTTACGAAGATGCCCTTTTTCTCCAGGGCCGCTGCGACATCATGGCTGCGGTCCACTTTCAGATAGGTAATAGTTGGCCCGGGAGGGAACGAAACCGATGCCTATCTTTGCGAGGCCCGCCTCAAGGCGGGATTTCTCGCTCTTCATTGCAGCAATTGAGGCATTCTCGAAAGGCCTGTCTTCGAGGGCCGCTGCGCCTGCTGCCTGGGCCAGGGCATTGACGGTCCACGGCTCTTTATGCTCCATGACGCGCACCACCGTCTCCGGCGTGGAACACACCGTAGCCTATCCTGAGGCCCGCGAGGGCGTAAAATTTCGTCATGGAACGGAGCACGACGAGGAAGGGATTGCGCGCCGCCTCGCCAATGATCGATTCTTCAGGGCAGAAATCGATGAACGCCTCATCCACGACGAGCAGGCAGCCGAGTTTTCTTGCAGCATCGGCTATGGCGAGCACGCCCGCCTTAGGCACGAGCCGGCCTGTCGGGTTGTTCGGGTTGCACAAAAAAGCCATGTCGCACGCCGACATCGCTTCTATAAACGCATCGGGATGAAGCTCGAAGTTGCTCTCCCGGTCCAGGGCGCAGTGAACTACTTCGGCCCCTGCGTTCCTGCACGCCCTTTCATATTCGCCGAAGGACGGCGTAGTTATCAATACTCTGGCGGGGCGCAACGCCCTCGGGATAAGGTAGATCAGCTCCGTGCTGCCGTTCCCGCAGATCACGCAGTTTACATCGACGCCGTGCCTGGCCGCGATGCGGCCGCAAAGCCCTTCCGAGTAAGGTTCCGGGTAGTGCATGAGGCGGGCGGTATTGCCATTTATCAGCTTGCCTGCCGCCTCCGGAATTCCGAGAGGGTTGATCGAGGCGCTGAAATCGACGATCTGCTCCACGGGTATTCCGGTCCGCTGCGATGCTGCGTAAATATTTCCGCCGTGATAGATCATGACGCCCTCCCCACGGTAAGGGCGAGAAGGGCAAGCACAAGGGTGAGCGACGCGGCTGTTGCGACCAGCGCGACTGCTGCGTCGGCGGACCGGATATAGTCGGCCCCGTGTCCGTCACCGATATGGGGCTTCTCGACGAACACGCCGCCATATAGGGAAGGGCCGCCCAGTTGCACGCCCAGCGCGCCTGCCATGGCTGCCTCCGGCACGCCGGAATTAGGGCTCGTATGTTTCCTGCCGTCCCTGCGCATGATGGCGAGGGACTCACGGGCGGCGGATGAGGCCCGCTTCATCCCGGAAGGCAGGAAATATAAAAAGGCAGCGGCCCCGATGGCAAGGCCCGCTATGCGGGCGGGTATATAATTCGCGGCATCGTCGAGCTTTGCCGCAGCCCTGCCGAACCGTATGTACCGGGCGTTCTTGTAGCCCACCATCGAGTCGAGCGTATTGACCGCCTTGTATGCCATGCCGAGGGGAAGCCCGCCTATGGCCAGATAGAGCAGGGGCGCTACAAACCCGTCCGACAGGTTCTCCGCGAGTGTCTCCACCGTGGCCTTGAGCACGGCCTCTTCTTCGAGGGCCTGCGTGTCCCTGCCTACGATCATCGCGAGGCTGCGCCTGGCGTCCGCCATCCGCTTCTGCTTTACCGCGATGATGACGAGCCTGGCGGAGGCAATCAAGCCGCGCAGGGCAAGGGTTGTAGATACGAGGTAGACGAACAGGCATACGCCGATTACGGACAAAATGCCTGTTGGAAACGAAAGGAGGAAATGGGCAACCGAAAAGGTCACAACCCACGTGCCGGGCACGATGATGCAGACGAGGAGGACGCCTGCCGCAATCTCATGGAGGGGGCCGAACAAGCGCCGCAGGAGCGGCTCTAAGCCGGCAACCGCCTTGCCGACGACCTGCACGGGATGGGGCAGCCATCGGGGGTCCCCTATGGCGAGGTCCAGCAGAAATGCGGCTGCAAGGTAGGCGGGCGCGATCATTGCGCGACAAGCCTCCTTATGAAGGCCATGTCCAGGTGTTCCCTCAAAAGTCCGGCCAGCCTGTCTATTGCCTCGTCCTTCAATCGGCCGTAGGAGACGGCTGCATGGAGCGGGGCAAGGCCCTTTTGTTCCCTCAGGCCGTTTAGGAGCGAGCGCCTGAAGCCGTCGTTCTCGAAAATGCCGTGGAGGTACGTGCCGAAGCAGCCGCCTTTTTGGGAGCCGTCGAGGAGGGCGGCCGTGCCTGCATTTGCTCCTTCAGGCCGGAGAGGCGTCTTATCTCGAAGAGACCTATGTCGCCCGTGCTCTCACCCATGTGTATCTCGTAGCCTTTTAGCTGTCCGGTCTCAGATGCGCAGATGCCGAAAGGCCCGCTCACGATGCATGCCTGCGCCTGGCAGGTAGTTTTCGTCGGGCCGAAAAGCGTCTCTATGTCGAGGAGGCCCAGGCCCTCCATCTCGTCGTGGCTCGCTTTCCACATGGTCCGGGTCGCGTATCAGCCTGCCCGCCATCTGGTAGCCGCCGCAGATCGCCGCAATGCGGACTCCCTTTTGCGCGGCCCGGCGGATGCTCGCGTCTATGCCCCTTTCCTTAAGAAAAAGCAGGTCTTTCACGGTGTTCTTCGAGCCGGGTATGATGAGCAGGTCCGCGTTCTCTATGTCTGCCGGGTTCACGGAGTAAACGAGCTGCACGTCCGGCTCGCAGAAAAATGGGTCGAAATCGGTGAAGTTGGAAATATAAGGAAGGCGGACCACGACGACCCTGAGCGTGCCGTCCCCCCTTGCATGCGCGCCGTTGCGAAGCGCCAGGCTGTCCTCCTCCGGCAGCCCCATATCGGAGACATACGGGAGGACGCCTATCACCGGCTTGCCGGTCAGCGCTTCTATCATTTTGAGGCCGGGGTCGAGCAGGCCCACGTCGCCCCTGAATTTATTGATGATAAAAGCCTTAATGCGAGCCGCATCTCTGCCTGTGAGTTTCACGGTGCCGTAAAGGGAGGCGAAGACGCCCCCTTTGTCGATGTCGCCCACAAGGAGCACCGGCGCGCGGGCGAGACGCGCGGAGGCCATATTGACGATGTCAACGTCCATCAGGTTGATCTCTGCCGGGCTTCCCGCCCCTTCCATAATTATCAGATCGTATATCTTCGAAAGGCGGGCGTAAGACTTCTTTACTGCATCCCACGCCGTCTCCCTGTAACTGTAATATTCTCTCGCGGACATGTGCCGGTACGGGCGGCCGTGGATAATCACCTGCGACCCCATATCGCCGGAGGCCTTCAGGAGCACGGGGTTCATGTCTATCGTCGGGTCGATGCGCGCCCCTTCCGCCTGGAGCACCTGCGCGCGCCCCATCTCGCCGCCATCGGCGGTGACGTAGGAATTGAGGGCCATGTTCTGCGCCTTGAAAGGCGCTACGTTGACGCCTTCGTCTCTGAAGATCCTGCACAGGCCCGCGACGAGGAGGCTCTTGCCCGCACCTGACCCGGTCCCCTGCACCATCAGAGATTTTGCAGTCCTGCCTTTCACTATACGCCCGCTCCTTATGAGTTGGGCAGCTCGCCCGAGACGCCCGCCTCGCTGAACGTAGCCATTTCTTTGTATATCTTAATGCCTGCCTCGACCAGCAGCATCGCGAGGGCCGCTCCCGTGCCTTCGCCGAGCCTCATCCGGAGGTCGAGTATGGGCACGAGTCCCATCTTGTCGAGCATCGCCTTCTGGCCTATCTCGACGGAGGCATGCGCCGCGAACATATAATCCGCAGTCTCCGGCGCGAGGGCGTACGCGATAGCCGCTCCTGCGGTCGATATGAGGCCGTCTATGACGACCGGCACCCGCTTCGCCGCTGCGCCGAGGATCAGGCCGGCGATGCCGCCTATCTCCGTGCCGCCCACCTTTGCGAGCACGTCTATCGCGTCTGCCGGGTCGGGCCTGCGTATGCCTGATGCTCTCGTTTATTACCTCTACCTTCCTCGCGAGCACGCCGTCCGATATGCCTGTGCCCCGGCCCGTCACCTCCGCTGCGCCTTTCCCCGTCAGGACGGCGGCGATGGCGGAAGACGGGGTCGTGTTGCCGATGCCCATGTCGCCCGTGCCGAAAAACTTATAGCCCTTCCCCGCGTACTCGTAGGCCAGGTCGATGCCGACCTTCAGGCACGCTTCTGCCTCTTCCCTCGTCATCGCAGGCTCGGCGAGCATGTTCCTCGTGCCCCGCATCACCTTGCGCATAACGAGGCCGGGCGTCTCCTCGAAGGCGTAATCTACGCCGATATCGACGACGACAACGTCGGCCCCGGCGTGGCGGGCAAGCACGTTTATCCCCGCGCCACCGTTTAGAAAAGTGAAGACCATCTGCGGCGTCACCTCGCTCGGATATGCCGAGACGCCTTCCGCGACTACGCCATGGTCGCCCGCAAAGGTGAATATGACTTTTTTATCAAGGATAGGCATCGTCTCGCCCGTTATGGCGACGACCCTGCGGGCGAATTCTTCCAGCCTTCCAAGGCTGCCGACGGGCTTTGTCAGGTCGTCGAGCCGCGCCTGCGCCTTACCGATAAGCTCTTCCGCCACGGGTGCGATGTCCGGCACAATTCCTTTTGCTCTCATTTGCACGCCTCCATGTCGCGCCCCATCCGGGGCGTCTCTATTTTATTTTTACGGGCAGACCCGAGACCATCAGGTAGACCTCGTCGGAGACGCGCGCGACCGCCTGGTTCAGCCTGCCTGCCGCATCCCTGAAGAGCCTTGCCAATTCGTTCTCAGGCACTATGCCCATGCCGACTTCGTTCGATACTATGTAAATGCATGGCCCGCCCGTCGCACGTCAGCAAGGGCCGCGACCAGCGCGTCCTGCGCCTCCTCGACGGGTAGCGATGCGCAAAGCAGGTTGGAAAGCCAGAGGGTAAGGCAGTCGATCACGACTACCGAGGCGGGGCCGCACTCCTGCAATGCCCTGTCCAGGCGGATAGGCTCCTCGACGGTCTCCCAGGCGCTGCCCCTCTCCAACTTGTGCTTGTCGATCCTCTCCGCCATTTCCGCATCGAGGGCCTGGGCGGTGGCTATGTAGACCTTGCGGCCGCCGACTGCCGTTTTTGCGCCCTCCTTCAGGGCGAACGAGGTCTTTCCGCTCCGCGACCCCCCTGTAACGAAAATCACTTTGGCCATTCCATCACCCATAAAAAAATCCCCAAGGCATAATGCCTTTGGGGATTGCACCCTGGTTTACTTCATCCCCGCCTTCCAAGCCACGAGAAGGCAATTGTTCTCTTGCGTCGCAGGCAGGTCTTCTGGCTCTCCCGACCTCTGCCCGCCTTCCCGCCCGCTCACTTGCGGACAGTGGCTTTCGTTGGCAGAGGCACACTAACGGGATCACAGCGGCGGGACCGCTCCCGATTTTCACGGGATTCCCTATTAAGCGGCATGCACCTGAACGCTATGTATTCTACTATCTTGTACAACAGAGCCATCCGGTTGTCAACTAAGAGGCGGCCGGAGGGATTTCGCGTCTTTTCCGCCGTTTCCTTCGGCGCGCCTCCTCGGCGTACCAAACAGTACAGCCTCGTCGGGCACCTCGAAAAGCGACGAAAAATCCATCGAAATCCCTCCGGCCGCCGGCCCATTGGGCCGAAACCGCTTCGTCTCTCCGAGGGGGGACAAGGTCTGTAGGGGTGGACGGGAGCTGTAAGACTGTGATGATACGTTTCAATACGTAAAAACTGAAACTCGATTTTACCGACAGTGTGAGAATCTAGGATTTGCTGTTGCTGATAGTACCTGCAAGTATTGCATGAGGTCAAGAGCCGGGAATCACGGAATACCGTGCGAAATATAGCAATACAGGCTTCAGTGGAAGCGGTATGCGATCCGCTACAAGCCATGGTTGTACGGTTTTAATGTTTTCAAGCATTCATGCTGTTATCTATCCAGCTTATCAAGCTGTCCGCAAGCTTCGCCAATTCAGGAAATATAAGCAGGGAAGCGTGCACGTTGTCCGGAGTGACGGGGCTGATACTTGAGGGATGGCCGGACTCATTTCGGGCCGTGCGGATTTGATGAGTAAACGCCGGCCAATAGGCTTCGAATGCCTCAAACAATACCGCTGGGATAGCTTGCTTTCGCTGTTTTATTGCAGCTTCAATGGCGGTCAAAACCCGTTTCATTCGCCAGTCTTCGAGATCACGAGGTTTCGTAATCCCCAGACCATCCATTTTTTTGACCAGCGCTTCTTGGACAGATAGAACCAGACTCTCAGACGCCGCGCCAACCATGATTGCAGACGCCTTATAACAAATAGAATTGTATGTTTTCAGGGCCTCTTCGATATAAGACAAAGCAACGGGATTCGGAGCAGCATTTTTCGTCAAGAATAGCATGTAACCACTAGGATTGCCTGGATCTCGACTCAGGTTTTCCAGTATCTTTTGACCATGAGCTGTGACATGACAAAAAGGCGGGTCCGTGTTTGAGAGATTGTAGCCCCAGGAAAGTACGCCGCTTCTAAACAAATTGTACCAAGACGTAAGGACCGCTTGTTGGACATCGAGGGACAGGGACCACCCCAATCGTTTCTGGAGCTCACCAAGAATTGATCCTTGTTGGAGAGACCCGTTTCCGGGGTCCTTGCGAATGTATGCATCCTTTTCAGCGATTATCTCCAACAGCATCGTTCGAATATCAGGTATATCTACCATTCTGCCTCCTCGCATTACTTAAAACTCAGACTAAGGCGAAAGCGCCGTGCGCTTTCGCCGATTGGCTGCACTGCATAGTTCGGTGGTCTTATCGTATCTCGCTCTGAACATAACTCTTTGCCGGTTTGTGACTGATAACTTCAGTAACTTCGTAGCGGAAGTTGACGTAGACACCAGCGACCGCATCCTTTCGACGGTAGATTCTGAGGCGGGCCTTGACTTCGTCGCCTGGTGCGATAACGACAGTGTTAGGGACGTTCGTAACGTTCGGTAACTTACTCATAGCGCTCTCTCTTTTCGTCATTCTACCACCGTAGGCACATTGCATTAGCTACCAAAGTTACCTACGTCCCTCATTCGGGTCTAAACCCGATTTCACCGGAATAGTCGTGAGGCAAGTCCTCGACTCACCACGGCCCCTGCTCGCCTACATCACAATTACCACTTCCATTCGAGCGGTGCAAGAAAGAAGACGAAGTTGAGGAATTCAGGAAGCAATTGGAGGATGGCGCCAATACCCCTTGACGAATATTACACCCGGCCAAAAATGTCGAGGCCTCAGTACTACCCCCGGCCCCGAGCGATTAAACCGAAACGAACGCCTGTTGAAAGAGCTATCTGCCATTCCGCTTTTTTAACCTTATGGCCGCTAGTCCTGGACCGATGAGAAGGGGCAGACAAAACAGCCAAGGACGTTCTATCCCATAGACCACCGGCGTTAGACCCCACCGGGTGAGTGTTCGCAGCGAGTCGTGCCGTCTTATAAACTCCGCAGCCGGCGGAGAGTGTCGGTAGTAGATAGCGACGAGCGCCCTGCCGGTCGCGTTCGTGATAAGGTGCTTGTCCCTGAAGCGCCGCAGGGCGACCACGCGGGGGTCGAGGATCGAGCCGTACGCTGCGGTCGCTATAAAACAACTGCCCCCTCCTCCCCCTGTTCCGCCATCAGTCACGGGCGCGCCGATCTGCACCGGCACGTCCGTGTTTGTGGTCGTGCCGTTGCCGAGTTGTCCCGTCGAGTTATTGCCCCATGACCAGAGGGTGCCGTCCGACTGCATGGCCACGGTAAACCCATTGCCCGCAGCGACGGCTATCCAGTTGGCGCCCGTACCCACCTGGACGGGGGTTGTACTGCTAACCGTTGTCCCGTTGCCGAGCTGGCCGTTCAGGTTGCCGCCCCATGACCAGAGGGTATGGTTTGATTTTATCGCCGCCGCATGGTTGGCTCCGGCAGCGACGGCCACCCAATCCGTCCCGCTCCCGACCTGGACCGGGATTGTACTGCTCGTCGTTGTGCCGATGCCGAGCTGCCCTGTGGTGTTGTCTCCCCATGCCCATAGAGTCCCGTTCGACTGCACGGCAATCGTAAAATCGCTGCCCGCCGCGACGGCCTCCCAGGTAGTGGTTCCCACCCGGGCCGGCGTCGTGCTGTTAACCGTCGTCCCGTTGCCGAGCTGGCCGTTCAGGTTGCCGCCCCATGACCAGAGGGTACCGTTGGACTGCACAGCCAGGGCAAAGTTGCTCCCTGCCGTAACGATCTTCCATGTGGTCCCGCTCCCGACCTGGCCGGGACTGTCGGTATTCGCCGTCGTGCCGTTGCCAAGCTGCCCGTGCTGTGTTGCTGCCCCATGACCAGAGGGTGCCGTTGGACTGCACGGCTACCGCGAAACTGCTGCCCGTCGCCAGCCCCGTCCAGGTGGTCGCGCTTCCCACCTGGACGGGGCTCACACTACTTATCGTCGTGCCGTTGCCAAGCTGCCCTGATGTATTGCTGCCCCATGTCTTTAGAATCCCATTTGAGGTTATGGCCGCTGTAAACCCGGTGCCTGCCGCCACGGCGCTCCAAGTAGCGCCTCCTAACTGTATGGGTGTCGTGCTGTTCGTCGTCGTACCGTTCCCGAGCTGGCCCGAGGAGTTATTTCCCCATGTCAAGAGCACCCCGCTAGGTTCTATCGCCGCTCCTTGATTGGAGCCCGCCGCGACCGTCGATGCATGTGTCTGTTGAAAAGTGCAGAAACAGAGCGATAAGAGGAGGCCCAGAGCGAGAGGGAGCACGTGACCCTTCCTCTTGTCCATAGCCATGAAAGGCCCCTTATCTCGTTTAGGGAAGATACTCTGCCGGGATGCTGACCTAATACTATAGTTGGCACTGAGAGGCATATTGTCAACCAGGGGCGCGTATTTCGTTTCGACGTGCCATAGGCATCATCAGAGGCCAAGACCGGTAACGGCTTCCCGCTTTCCTTATGGCCTTAGCGGGCGGGATTGCTGGTTGAATTACAGAAATAGAACAAGCGGGATCGTGTGCTAGGACTACAGGAAGTATGTCTCCGTCAGAGAGGGTGCTCCGAATGTGAAGGTTTCATTCGACTAAGAACTGTGGCGCCGCAGGGAGCGCCTCAAGTTGTTCGGCAGGCAACTATTTCTTGACCTGCCCTTGCTCATGACCATAAAATGGGAGCGAATGACGATGTTCGCCCAATGACGGGACGGTCAATAATGCTGCGGGGAGAGGCCCTATGAGCGAATCTAAGAAAGTCGCAATCGTGACGGGAGCGGGGAGCGGTATCGGCAAGTGTGCGGCACTTGCTTTGTTGCGGGAAGGCTACTGCGTTGTCCTGGCCGGACGACGGGCGGAATCGTTAGAGAGAGACCGTAACGGAAGCCGGACCGCTTGCCTCGCAGGCGTTGGTGTTGCCGACCGACGTGCGCGATCGAAACGGGGTTCGCGCCCTTTTCGCAAAGACCCGGGAGGCTTTCGGCCGCCTCGACTTATTGTTCAACAACGCCGGGATTTTCGTGCCGCCCGTCCCGCTGGAGGACCTCACGTACGAGCAATGGCAAGCCGCCGTTGACACGAACCTGACCGGCGCCTTTCTGTGCACGCAGGAGGCCTTTAAGCTCATGAAGAGCCAGACTCCCCGTGGCGGGCGCATCATCAATAACGGTTCCGTCTCCGCGCATGTCCCGCGCCCCCACTCCGTGGCCTATACCGCCACCAAGCATGCGATGACGGGTCTCACCAAGTCGACGGCCCTTGACGGCCGAAAGTGGGATATTGCGTGTGGCCAGATTGACATCGGCAACGTGGCTACCGAGCCTGACGGCAGACATGCAGACCGGTATGATGCAGGCTAACGGGGCCGTCACACCGGAGCCTACCATGAATGTCGAGCATGCCGCGAAAGCCGTCGTATACATGGCAAGCCTGCCGCTGGATGCGAATGTCCAATTCATGACCATTATGGCTACCAAGATGCCCTACATCGGGCGAGGGTGACGGCCCTGTGATCATAGGACGAGAGGAGGCTCCTTGAACATACAAATCTTCGGCACCCTCAAATGCCGGGAGACGAAGAAAGCGCAGAGATACTTCAAAGAAAGGAGTGTCCCCTTCCAGTTTGTGGATATCGCGCAGAAGGGTCTGAGCAGGGGAGAATTGAACAGCATCAAGGCCGCAGTGGGCATTGATAAGCTTATCGACCGCGAGGGTAAGGCGTACAGCCGGAAGAACCTGAAGTACCTGACCCACGATATCGAAGAGGAGATACTCAAAGACCCCCTGCTTCTCAAAACGCCCGTCGTGCGGAACGGCCGGGATGCGACGGCAGGCTACCAACCCGACGTGTGGAAGGCCTGGAAATAGTCTACCGCCTCATTTGCACTTTCATTGTATTTTAACGCCCGTCATTTTAAACTATTCTCAACCCACCGCAAAAGGAGGATACATGGCGACTACGGAATATGAGAAATGGTATCGCGACTTGCAGGTAAAGAGGACCATCGAAGCTTTGAAGAAGAACAATTTCGACGCCGTGTATGCCCCGGATACCGGTGACGCGCTGAAACAGATTTTTTCAATGGTGCCTGAAGGGGCGACTGTCGGCGTCGGGGGTTCCATGACGCTTGCCCAGATCGGCTTTTTCGAGGAAGTGAAAAAACATAAGGTCACGCTCCTTAACCCCGGAACGCCGGGGCTTTCGCCTGAGGACGGGCTGAAGATGCGCAAAGAGATACTGACTGCGGACGTCTTCCTCGCAAGCAGCAACGCAGTTACCGAGGAGGGGGAGCTGTTCAACGTAGACGCCACGGGAAACCGGGTGTGCGCAATGACCTTCGGCCCGAAAAAGGTGATCCTCGTGTGCGGGGTGAACAAGATCGTCAAGGACGTTGCGGAGGCAGAGGCGCGGACGCGGGATTGGACGTCACCCATGAACGCCCGCAGGCTTTCTTATAAAACGCCGTGCGCTGAGACGGGTGACTGCGCGGACTGCTCCTCGCCGCAGAGGATATGCAATATTTATATTATTCTGGCCAAGAAACCGCTGCGGACAGACATGACTGTCCTGCTGGTGGGAGAGACGCTGGGGTTCTAAAACAGGACGCGCCTAAATGGTTGCCGTGAAACCCTGTTTCACCATCTGGCCGACCTGGGTCAGATAGCTCTTCAGCAGGCTGTTCGAAGACTTGTTCTGCGCCGCCGCCGCGCTGTTGGTGCTCGTGCTGCCGGCTGCCGGTGAGAGCATGTCTACGAAGGAGGCGGTCGAGCCGCCGAAGAGGCCGGATGCGGTGCCGCTCGACAGGGCGGACGAAAGCTCGGTTTGGCTGATTACCCCGTCTCCGTTCGTATCGACCTTCGAGAACGCCTGGTCAAGGGTGGGGCTGCTCTTCGAGGAGCCGTGCAGGGATTTCCTGCCTGCGCTCATTGCGGCCTTGATCTCTGTTTTGTCGATCACACCGTCCTTGTTCGAGTCAAGCTTGTTGAACAGGACTTGTTTCAACTGGGACATTGCGCTCGTTCCGCTGGCTGCGCTTGTAATGCCGCTTATCATGTGGACCTCCTTTCGGGCCGCCCGCTCCTTTAGGTGGAACAGCCGTGAACTATCCTTTGCAAACTCGGGGCCATGAGATTCGGTAGGAAAAACGGGCAAAACGTGGGTGCTGAGGCGGAAAATAATTCCGCATCGGGGAAAGAAATGCCTGATATGTGCTATCAGTCGGGGATTATCCGGCCTTGCGGGGGATGTTGGCGGAGCAGCCGGGCTATGCCGGGGACTGCCCTGATATCGTCGGCCACGTATTCGGCGCCTGCCTGTTCGAGGTCCGCCCTGCACGTCCTGCCTGCGAGCAGGCCGAGCGTATGCGCCCCCGCCGCAATGCCCGCCATCATGTCGGTCGGGTGGTCGCCTACGAGCAGGGCGCCGCGCGCCTCAACGCACAGCGAGCGAAGCATCGCCCTTACATGTTCAGGGTCGGGCTTTACCTCCCGGACGTCGTCCCTGGTCGCGACGGCATCGACATAGGCCCTTACGTCCGGGAAGACCGTTTCAATCGCTGCCGTGCAGTTCCTGGTAATCACGCCTACCTTAAGGCCTTCGGCCCTCAGGGCCGTGAGGACGTCCCTTGTGTACGGGTAGACGTCCTTGCCAACGGCCGCCTTCACTTCCATCTCGCAGAGCACGCCCAGGGCCTCGGCCCTGAAAAGCGGCCCTTTGCGGTCAAGCAGCCGCGCAAGCCCGTCAATCATCTCAAGAGTATAGAGACCGTCGAAGCTGCGGATGGCGTCTGCAGATGCGTATTTCTCCGCTATGGCCTCGACTTCCCGTCTCATTTGGCCGAAATCGAGGGTCAGCTCGGTCAGGGTGCCGTCGAAATCGAAGATCACTGCCTGGAGCATCAGACGTCCGTGGCGTAGCTGGCGGTCCCGATGTGAAAGAGCCCCTTCGTAGTCAGGCGGAGGTTGGGGATAACGGGCAGTGAGAGGAACGACATCTGGAAGAATGGGTTCTTCATCCTGATGCCCATTTGCCTGGCAAGCCGGTCAAGCTCACGCTCGCGCTCCAGGAGGGAGGGGGCGTCGAGGTCGGATATGATGCCGAAATAGGGCATAGGGGAAACGACGGCCGACCCTTTGCGGGCCGCAGCCATGCCTCCCCCGGACGCCTTTAAAAGGCCGAACACTTTCCTGATGTCCTCCGGATTGTCGCCTACGATGACAAGGTTGTGGCTGTCGTGGGCATACGTTGTGCCGATGGCGCCGCCCCTGAGGCCGAACCCGTGGACGAGGCAGAAGCCGTACTCGCCTTGCGCCCTGTAGCGGTCGAAAACATACGCGAAGACAAGGTCCCTTTCATGGTCACAGACAAGGTAGCCGTCCTCGGAGGGGGTATCCACGACGAGGTCGTCCGTCACGATCGAGCCTTCCCTCACGCCTATGGCGCGCATCTTCCGGGCCGCTGCCTTTCTGCGCAACGCGTTTCCTGGAAAAGGCGCCAGGTTGAGCTTCGATGAGGGGTGGGCGCTTGCAGCTACGCCGCCTGCCGCGCTCACGTCGTCTCCCTCCCGGTAGACCACGCGCCCGTCCTTGATTGTTGCAAGCACGCGCATCTGCTCCGGCCTTTCGAAGATCACGAGGTCCGCCCGCCTTCCTATGGCGGGGCGCGCCCGGTCGACAAGGCCGAAGTAAGCGGCGGGGCTCGCGGTGACGAGGCGGAGCGCCCGGAAGAGGGGGACCTTGAGTGCAACCAGCAGGCTCACCAGGCGGTCGAGGTGGCCTGACTCGAACAGGTCGCGGGCGGAGAGGTCGTCCGTGCACAGCGAGAGGCTCGACAGGAACTCCCGCCTGATAAGGCCCGCCAGATTGACAAGGTCTCTGCTGACCGAGCCTTCCCTGAGGAACAGGTGCATGCCCGCTTTCAGCTTCTCCTCGCCTTCAGCGGCCTGCGTTGTCTCGTGGTCGGAATAGATGCCTGCCGACAGGTAGCGTTCGAGGTCGTCGCCGGAGACGCCCGGGGCGTGGCCGTCTACAGGCTTACCTGCGAAAAGCGCGATCTTCTTCATGATCGCCTTGCTCCGCCCTAAAACGGCCGGAACGTCCATCACCTCTCCGAGCCCTATGACCCCCCTGGCCCCTTTCAGCCGCGCCAGCTCCCTCGGGCCTATGACGCCTGCTCCCGATTCCCAGGGGCAGGAGGGCACGCATGAGGGGGCCATTACGGAAAATGTCGAGGGGAAGGTGCTCCACCATCGAGAGGTACCAGCGAAGCCCTTCCATGCCGCCTGCGTTGGCCGTCTCGTGGAGGTCGGTTACGATCGTCGTTGTGCCGTGGGCGAGGAATGCCTTGAAGTAGCGGTCGGGCAGGAGGTGCAGGCCCTCAACGTGCAGGTGGCTTTCGATGAAGCCGCACGAGACGTAAGCGCCTTTCGCGTCGATTACCTCCCGCGCATCGCCTCCATAAAAAGACGCGATCTTCCCATCTTCGATGGAAAGATCGGTCTTTACGCCCTTCTCGTTTACAGGGTCTACGAGGACGGCGTTCTTGATAACGAGGTCGGCTGTCCGTCCTATGAGAGGTCGATCCTTTTCACTTCCATGACGTTCGGCACTTTCGATATCTCTTTGAGCAGCCCGTCATCGATCTCTCCATCGACGTCGATCATGCAGAGCACCAGGCCGCCTTCCTGTTCCCTGCCCAAATGTATCCTTGCGATATTGATGCCTTTTTTGGCGAGCGTCGTGCCGAGCCCGCCGACCGTGCCGGGCTTGTCGTTAGCTAAGATATAGAGTACGTTCCCGGACAGCTCGGAATCGACGGCGATTTTGTTCACCTTGATGAGCCTCGGCTCTTTCTTGCCGAAGAGCGTCCCGTACGCCGTGGTGTCGCCGTTCTTGCCCGTAAGCCTTATGCCGAGCAGGGTGGTGAAGTCCTCGTGCTCCTTTTCCTTGATCTCCTTGATCTTGATGCCGCGCGCCTGGGCCATCAGGCGGGCGTTCACGTAGTTGGCGTCCGACACGTGGGGGGACAGGATGTTCTTGACGATGCCCTGGGTCAGTATTTTCGTCTCCACCTCGGCTATGGCGCCTGCGTACTCGATCTCCACCTGCTTGATGGGCGGCTCGGTGATAAGCGAGACGAACCGCGCGAGCTTCTCGGACAGGGCGAGGTACGGCGAGATCTGCGCGAGCACCTCCCTGGAGACGCCCGGCGCGTTCACGCTGTTCTTTATCACGCCGTTCAGGGCGTAGTCGACGATCTGGTTTGCTATGTCGATGGCAACCTTGCTCTGGGCCTCCTTCGTCGATGCGCCGAGGTGGGGAGTTGCCACTACCTTCTCGGACAGGACGAGAGGATGGTCCTTCGGCGGCGGTTCCTGCTCGAAGACGTCCAGCGCAGCGCCCGCGACCTGACCTTCCTCGAGGGCCTGGAACAGGTCTTTCTCGTTCACTATGCCGCCGCGTGCCGTGTTGATGATGAAGACGCTCTTCTTGGTTTTACCCAGGTTGTCTTTATTGATAAGGTTCTTCGTCTCCTTGATCATGGGCACGTGGACTGAAATGAAATCGCTCTTCGAAAGCAGCGTGTCCAGGTCGACCAGCTCTATGCCTTTCTGGGCAGCCACTTCCTTCGTCACATAAAGGTCGTAAGCCAGCACCTTCATGCCGAGGGCGACCCCCTTCTCGGCGACGATCATCCCTATGTTCCCTATGCCGATGACGCCCAGCGTCTTGTCGTAGACCTCGACGCCCATCAGCAGCTTCTTCTCCCACTTGCCTTCCTTCATCGTGCGGTCGGCGAGCGCCACCTTTCTGGCGAGGGCGAACATGAGGGCCACGGCATGCTCCGCCGCAGCCAGGGCGTTGCCCTGAGGGGTGTTCATGACAACGATGCCCTTCTCCGTCGCCGCCTCGACATCGACGTTGTCCACGCCGATGCCCGCCCTGCCGATCACCTTCAGCTTGTCGGCTTTTTCTATGATATCCTTCGTGACCTTGGTCGCACTCCGCACTATGAGGGCGTCGTATTCTCCGATAATGGCCTGGAGCTCTTCCTTCTTCAGGTCCGTCTTAACGTCGACGTCGAGCTTGTTGGACTTGAGTATATCGACCGCCTTATCGGACATCGCGTCTGCGATCAGTATCTTCATGGGGTCTCCTGCAGTCTTTCAGGGCGTCGGTCGCGGCCGCCACGCCTTTGCCCATCTCGAACTTGTATCCGAGGTCGCGCAGCGTGAACTCGAGGGCGGCGATCGCGGTGATTACGTCGTACTTGTCGGCGTATCCAAGCGTGGCGATCCTGAAGATCTTCCCCTTGAGCTGGTCCTGACCGCCCGCGCCCGTGACCCCGTACTTCTTCCACAGGGTCTTGTAAATGGCCTGTCCGTCAACCCCTTCGGGCGCGACTATCGCAGTCACAGCCGGGCTGGGCGATTTCGCGAAGACCTTAAGGCCGAGGGCGTTCGCGCCTACGCGCGTTGCGGCCGCCAGCTTGTCGATCCTCTTGTAGACGTTCTCCAGGCCTTCCTCTTTTATCATGCGCAGTGACTGCATCAGGCCGCCGATCAGAGAGATGGCGGGCGTGAAGTTTGTCTGGTTCTTCTCGAGGTTCGTGCGCTCCTTCGCCCAGTTGAAGTAGAACTTGGGCAGCTTGGACGTCTTGTTGAACTCCCACGCCTTGTCGCTGATTGCGGCAAAGGCGAGCCCAGGGGGCAGCATCAGCGCCTTCTGCGAGCCGCCGACGAGCACGTCGATGTTCCAGGCGTCCAAAGGAAGCTCGAAGACGCCTACGCCCGTGATGCCGTCTACGACCATGAGCGTGTCAGGATAATTCTTTACGATTGCCGCAACCTCTTTCACGGGGAATTTGACGCCCGTGGAGGTCTCCGTCGCCTGCATGTAAACCGCCTTCACGCCGGGGTTTGCCTTTAGGGTCTTCTCGACGAGCGCGGGGTCGAGCACATCGCCCCAGGGAAGGTCGATATTGATCGATTCTACCCCATAGGCCTTGCATATGTTGGCCCATCTCTCTCCGAACTTGCCGCTTCTTATACAAATCGCCTTGTCGCCTGCGGAAAGGGCGTTGGTTACTGCGCTTTCCATGGCGCCGGTGCCGGACGAGGCGAAGATAAGCACCTCGTTCTTCGTGCCGAAAACGTACTTCAGGTTTGCCCTGACCTCTTCCATGACCGCCTCGAACATCGGATTGCGGTGATGGAGGATCGGCTCCGCCATCTTCAAAAGCATCTCCGGCGGGATGGCGGTAGGGCCGGGCGCCAGCAGATATCTTTTCTCCATGTATTCCTCCTTCTATGTCAATTGCTATCTGTTGCCGAAGAACGCCCCTGAGATTACTCGGTATCCCGGTTCGCATAGCCCCCGGTTTTCTTCGGCATGTATAGCTGACATATTCTAAGCGATTTTGACCGAAAAGGTCAAGAAAAACGGGCAAAATCGGAAAGCCGGGAGGTACGTGCGCTTCGGAGCGGCGAGAAACGGGCTGTTTCTGCACGCAGCGATTTGTATACAAAAGACGGGGGGCGCGCGTTAGTTGCCGGCCGGAACAAATTTACCATGCATCGCCGCATGATGTGGTATTATATTTGTTCAATGAGCAGAATCTATTTCGACCATGCAGCGACGACGCCCGTCGACCCCAGGGTCACTGGAGGCGATGCGCCCGTATTTCACAGAGCACTTCGGGAACCCATCGTCCGTGCTCCTGGAGGAAGGCGGCGAGCCGCAAAAGGCCCTCGCGGAGGCGAGAGCGAAGGTGGCGGCCCTCGTGGACGCCGCGCCCGAGGAGATCATTTTCACCGGGTCGGCGACGGAGTCCGAACAACCTCGCCGTGAAGGGCCTGGCCCTGGCGAACAGGAAGAAGGGCAACAAGATCCTCTTCTCCGATATCGAGCACTATTCGGTCATGCACCAGGCCGATTTCCTGAAAGCCTCGGCTTCGAGGTGGACTACGTGAAGGTCGATGATTACGGCGTGGTCGATCTCGATGACCTGAAGAAAAAGGCCGTGCCCGGCACCGTCCTGGTATCGATCATGCACGCCAACCTGGAGATCGGGCACGATAGAGCCCGTCCGGGAGATCGCACTTTTTCTTGAAGGAGCGCGACATCCTCTTTCACTCGGACGGGGCGGGCACGTGCGGCCAGATGCCGGTCGACGCAGCCGACCTCCTCGTCGATTCGATGACCGTCTCCGCCCACCAGTTCAACGGCCCGAAGGGGCGCGGCCGCCCTTTATCTGCGGAAAGGGATGGCCCTGCGGCCGGTCATCCAGGGTGGTTTCCAGGAGATGGGCTACAGGGCGGGCACGGAGAACGTGCCTGCCATCGTGGGCTTCGGCGAGGCAAGCAGGATAGCGGCCTCGGAGATGGCGGAAAAGGTGGAAAGGCTCACGGCCCTCGGTCAAAGGCTGTGGAAGGGGATAGAGAAAGTCAGATCGATTACCTGCATTTCACCGGCCACCCGGTCAAGAGGCTCCCCGGCCACGTCAGCTTCTGGATAGAGTTCGTAGAGGGCGAATCGCTGCCTTCTGTGGCTCAACCTGAACGGCATCGCCTCGGCGAGCGGCAGCGCCTGCGCCTCGAACGTGCTGGCGGCCGACGAGACCGGGCTCAAGGCGTCCCACGTGCTGACTGCGGTTGGCGTGCCGCCGGAGATATGCCACGGCTCCATTGCCTTCACCTTAGGCAGGGAGAACACGGAAGGCGAGGTCGATTTCACGCTCTCCGTCCTGCCCGGCATAGTAAAAAACTAAGAGAGATGTCTCCTCTTTATCAAAAAGCACAGGAGGTAAGTAATGGCACAGGGACCTTACAGCGACAAGGTCATGGATCACTTCATGCACCCGAGGAACATGGGCGAGATAGAGGACCCGAGCGGAGTGGGCGAGGTGGGGAACCCCGCCTGCGGCGACGTCATGCGGCTCTATCTCAAGATAGAAGACGGGAAGATCGTAGACGCCAAATTCAAGACCTTCGGATGCGGCGCGGCGATTGCGTCTTCGAGCATGACGACGGAGCTGATAAAGGGCAAGTCGATAGACGAGGCCCTTGAGATATCGAACAAGGCGGTCGCCGAGGCGCTGGGCGGCCTGCCGCCGGCGAAGGAGCACTGCTCCGTCCTTGCCGAAGACGCGCTGCGGGCGGCGCTTGAGGACTACAAAAAGAAGCAGCAGGGCGCATAGATCCGCTGCGCAGATCAAATAAAAAGGCGCCCGTTCCGGGCGCCTTTTTTCGTGGTGCGCCCGGTTGCGGAGCGGGGATCGGCGACTGGCCGGCCGCTTTGACTTTGGTACGTTGCTTGGGATAGATTGCATGTTTATGCGCAAAGTTTATCCTCCGCGTCTGGAAAGGAGAAGCGCCCCTTGCGAGGGGCATCCTTTTCCTGCCCCTTTTTGCGCTCTCCGGGCTTTACAGGGCCGGCCTCGCTCTCCGGGAGCTTTGCTATGCAACGGGTATCGCCAGGGCGAGCAGGCTCCCGTCCCTGTCGTAAGCGTGGGCAACCTGTCGCTCGGCGGGACAGGCAAGACGCCCGTGACCGAGCGGCTTGCGAGGGAGCTGAAGGCAAGAGGCTTCCAGCCGGGGATCGTGATGCTCGGGTACGGCAAAGGCAGGAAGGGCACTTTTGCAGTCGATGCGCGTGAGGACGGGGCGGCCGACGCAGGCGACGAGGCGGTGATGCTGGCCAGGAGGACGGGTCTTCCGGTGGTTGTCGGCAAAGACAGGATGGAAGGGATAAGAGAAGGGCGTCGCGCGATTTCGGCATCGACCTGGCGTATTCGACGACGGGGCGCAGGTGAGGAACGTACGCAAAGACGTGGAGATCATCGTCCTCGACGGCAGCGCGCCGGCTGCGGCGCTGCACCTTTTCCCCCTCGGCGTTTTGCGGGAACCGCTTGAAATGGCGGAAAAAGCCGATATAATATTGGTCAACAAAGGCGAGCCGGACGGCCGCGTGAAGGAACTTGACAGCGGGCATACCGGTCTTTCACGTCCGGTACCGGCCGCAGCATCTGTGCCGTCTGCAGCGACCGCGCGATGGCCGATTACCGGTCGATGCAGGGCAAAAAAGTGCTCGCATTTTCCGGGCTTGGGCGACAACAGCTCGTTTTTCGGTCTCTTCGGGACATCGGCGCGGACGTGGTCAGAGACGCTTGAGTTCCCCGACCACCACCGGTACCGCGCGGCCGACCTGAGGCGCATCGAGTCGTTTCAAAATGTGGAAATGGCGGTAACTACCGAGAAGGACGCGGTCAGGATCGAGGGCATGGAGACTGGCGGGAATATTTTTTACCTCTCCATCGAGGCGGAGTTCGACGCGGCCGGAGGCCCTGATTGAGCATGGTTTGCGAGAAGGTGAGGAAGCAAATGACAGACCACGTATACATTTTCGACACTACCCTGAGGGATGGCGAGCAGTCGCCGGGCAACACGATGAACGCGCAGGAGAAGCTCCGCGTCGCAAAGCAGCTTGAGGCCCTCGGCGTCGATATCATAGAAGCGGGTTTCCCTATCGCGTCGGAAGGGGACTTCGAATCGGTCAGGCAGATCGCCGAGGCCGTGAGAAACAGCCAGATAGCGGGCCTTGCCAGGGCGAACCATGACGACATCGACCGGGCGTGGGAGGCAGTCAAGCACGCTGCGAACCCGAGGATACACACGTTCATCTCCACCTCCGACATCCACCTGAAGTACCAGATCAAAAAGACCAGGGACGAGGTGGTTAAGATCGCCGAGGGTTCGGTCAAGAGGGCGAAGAAATATACGGACAACGTGGAGTTCTCGGCGATGGACGCGACGAGGACCGACCTGGACTACCTCTGCAAGGTGCTGGCCGTTGCGATCGACGCAGGGGCCACTACGGTGAACATCCCGGACACGGTCGGCTACGCGGTCCCCGACGAATTTGCGGCCCTGATCCGCTACGTGATCGAGCACGTGCCGAATATCTCGCAGGCCATCGTCAGCACGCACTGCCACAACGATCTGGGGCTTGCCGTGGCTAACTCGATTGCGGGCGTCGGGCGGGCGCAAGGCAGGTGGAGTGCACGATCAACGGCATCGGCGAGCGCTCCGGCAACGCGGCCCTGGAAGAGATCGTCATGATCCTGAAGACGCGCAAAGATCTCTATTCCCTCGACACGCGTATCGTGAGCGAGAAGATCTACCCGACGAGCAGGCTCATCACGTCGGTCACGGGCGCGCCCGTGCAGCCGAACAAGGCGATCGTGGGGGCCAACGCCTTTGCCCATGAGTCGGGCATCCACCAGGACGGCCTGCTCAAGGCAAGGCTGACTTACGAGATCATGACGCCCCAGTCGGTGGGCATACCGAAAAGCTCGCTGATCCTGGGCAAGCATTCGGGAAGGCACGCCTTCCGGGACAGGATAGAGGACCTGGGGTACTCACTGAACGACAAGGAGCTGAACCTTGCCTTCAAGAGGTTCAAAGTCCTGGCGGACATGAAGAAGGACGTCTACGACGAGGACATAGAGATGATCATCATGGACGAGATTGTCCGCGTCCCTGAGAAATACAGGCTGGCTTACCTGAGCGTCGTCTGCGGCAACATGGCCATCCCGACGGCCACGGTGAAGATCGAGATCGAAGGGCAGATGCATCAGGAGGCCGGCTTCGGCGACGGGCCCGTCGACGCTACGCTCAAGGCGATAAAGAAGATCATCAGGACGAACAGCAAGCTCGTCAAGTTCTACGTCAACGCCATCACCGGCGGGACCGACGCCCAGGGCGAGGTCTTCGTCAAGCTGGAGGAGAAAGGATCGACGGTCATCGGGAAAGGGGCCGACACGGACGTAATAGTCGCCTCCGGGAAGGCATACATAAACGCGCTGAACAAGCTGGAATTCGTAAAAAAGAGAAAGGCGAAGGGGTTCTAAAGATGGGCATGACGATAACGGAAAAGATACTGGCGGCCCACGCGGGGAAGGCACTTTGTGGAGGCAGGGGAGATCGTCGAGGCAAAGGTAGACCTCGCCCTGGCCAACGATATCACTGCGCCTCTCTCCCTTGAGGAGTTCGACAAGGCGGGGGCGAAATCCGTCTTCGACCCGGAGCGGGTCGTCTTCGTGATGGACCATTTCACGCCGAACAAGGACATCCTCTCGGCGGAGAACTGCAAGACGATCCGGGAGTTCGCCGCAGCAGCACGGCATCACGCACTTCTACGAAGGCGGCGCCTGCGGCATCGAGCACGCCCTGCTGCCGGAGCAGGGCCTCGTCTCTGCGGGGGACGTCGTGGTGGGCGCCGACAGCCACACGTGCACTTACGGCGCGCTGAACGCCTTCTCGACGGGCGTAGGCAGCTCGGACCTTACCTACGCGATGGTGCGCGGCTCCCTCTGGTTCAAGGTGCCCCAGAGCATCAAGTTCGTCTGCACCGGCAAGTGGCAGAAGTGGGTCGCGGGGAAGGACCTGATCCTTTACATCATCGGCATGATAGGCGTAGAGGGGGCGCGCTACGAGGCGATGGAATTCGACGGCGAGGCCGTAGACGACCTCTCCATCGATTCGAGGCTCACCGTGGCGAACATGGCCATCGAGGCGGGCGCGAAGAACGGCATATTCAGGGCGGACAAGAAGACCCTGGATTACTCGCGGGCGCGCGCGAAAAGGCCCCCCAGGGTCGTCGAGGCCGACGCCGACGCCCGCTACCGCGACGTCATCGAGATCGACGTGAGCAAGATAGGGCCGCAGGTCGCCTTCCCCTTCCTCCCGTCCAACGCGAAGAACGCGGAAGACGCAGGCCATATCGCCATCGACCAGGCGGTCATCGGCTCGTGCACGAACGGGAGGCTGGAAGACCTGGAGACGGCCGCGCAGTATCCTCAAAGGCAAGAAGGTGGCAAAGGGCGTGCGCTGCATCATCATCCCGGCCACCCCGGACATCTACCGCGAGGCCCTTGACCGGGGCTACTTCGACATCTACCTGGATGCGGGCTGCATCATCTCGCCGCCTACGTGCGGGCCCTGCCTGGGCGGCCACATGGGCGTGCTTGCCCGGGGCGAGCGGGCCGTATCGACGACGAACAGGAATTTCGTGGGACGGATGGGCCACCCCGAAAGCGAGGTCTACCTCGCGGGACCGGCGGTGGCTGCGGCAAGCGCGATCAAGGGAGAGATAGCCCACCCGAGGGAGGTTGCGTGATGTTAAGCGGAAGGGTCTGGAAATTCGGAGACAACATCGACACGGACATCATCATCCCCGCCCGTTACCTCGCCCATACCGACCCGAAGGTGCTGGGGGAGCACTGCATGGAGCCCCTGGTCCCCGGCTTCGCGAAGAAGGTCAAAAAGGGGGACATTATCGTGGCGGGCGCCAATTTCGGCTGCGGCTCCTCCAGGGAGCACGCCCCGGTGGCCATCCTGGCCCTCGGCATCCAGGTAGTTATCGCGAAGAGCTTCGCCCGCATATTCTACCGCAACTCCTTCAACAAGGCCCTCGCGCTGCTTGAGGCCGACATATACGATGCGGTCGATGAGGGGGAGACCATAGAGGTCGACCTGGCCTCCGGCCTCATCAAGACGGGCCGCATTGAGGCGCACGCGAAGCCGATACCCCCGTTCATGCTGGAGCTGATAAACGAGGGCGGACTTATGAACCATCTGAAAAAACAACTGGAGGAAGGGCGATGAAGACATTCAACGTTGCCGTCGTCGGCGCCACGGGCGCAGTAGGGAACGAGATGATAGAGACGCTGGAGCAGCGGAATTTCCCCGTGCGGGACCTGAAGCTCCTTGCGTCCGAGCGGAGCGCCGGGACGGTCTTAACCTATAAAGGACATGACGTAAAGGTCGAGGTGCTGAAGAAAGACTCCTTCAAGGGCGTGGAGATAGGCCTTTTCTCGGCGGGCGGCTCGGTCAGCGAGAAGTTCGCGCCCATCGCCGCGGCGAGCGGCTGCGTAGTCATCGACAACACGAGCGCCTTCAGGATGGACCCGGACGTGCCGCTTGTCGTGCCGGAGGTGAACGCCCACGCCATCAAGGATTACAAAAAGAAGGGCATCATAGCGAACCCCAACTGCTCGACCATACAGATGGTGGTGGTCCTCAAGCCGCTCCACGACGCGGCGCGCATCAAGAGGGTCGTCGTCTCGACGTACCAGGCCGTCTCGGGCACCGGGAAGAGGGCGATAGCCGAGCTTGAGTCGCAGGTCATGGCGATTTACACCAACAAGGAATTGACGCACAGCGTCTACCCGCACCAGATCGCCTTCAACTGCCTGCCCCACATCGACGTCTTCCATGGAGAACGGCTACACCAAGGAAGAGATGAAGATGGTGAACGAGACGGTGAAGATCATGGAGGACGCGAGCATCAAGGTGACGGCGACGACGGTGAGGGTGCCCGTTTTCTACGGCCACTCGGAGTCGGTCAACGTGGAGTTTGAAAAAGAGCTGACGCCGGATGCCGCCCGGAAGATACTGTCGAAGGCGCCCGGCGTGATCGTGGCGGACGACCCGAAGAAGAACGTCTACCCCCTGGCCATCTACGCGGCAGGCAAGGACGAGACCTTCGTCGGCCGCATAAGGCGGGACGAATCGGTCGAGCACGGCCTTAACATGTGGGTCGTGGCCGACAACATCAGAAAAGGGCGCGGCCCTGAACGCCGTCCAGATCGCCGAGATACTGGGCGAAAAATACCTGTGACGTCCGGGCGGTCTTAGCGGCCGCTCGAAAAGCTGTTCATTACTTCATTTACCGTCGACTCGAGCTCGCGCATGAGGCCCTGCACTTTTTCGGAGAGGGCGCCGTCGAACTCTGTGACGGTGCCGCACGAAAAGCAGTTATGCCGGGCGCCGGGCAGGAACTTCTTCAGGTCCAGAATGAACTCTTTTTTGCATTTGGGGCAGCGGGGCCTCAATTCGACGTACAGTTGACTGTTTTTGAACTGGCTGACCATGAAAAAACCTCCTTCAGTCTTCTTTAGGCCCATGTCGTGCAGGTGATGAAAGCCTTACGGCTTTTCCTCTCCACCTCCTAAGGTGTCCGCCTGCTTGGGCGGCTGTGATTTTCCTCGTATCTTCGATCTCGTTTTCTATGTCCCTGATCTCCGCCTTCATTGCGGAGACGGCGATCACCCTTTCGTTGAGGAAAGGCGATTCCATCGATACCTGCCTTTCCATCGCGCATTCGCCGTAAACATACTCGCCTATCTCGCGCGTAAAGCTTCTGGACCTTCCTCTGGATCCGCATGATGTCCATCTTTTTCCGGGCTATTCTTCGCCTGCTTCTCGACATTGAAGGCGATCCCCTCGGCGGTCTCCTTGAGCGTTTTCAAACCGTCTTCCGTCTTTTTCCTGAAGTCGTCCATCAGCGTCATAGCGATCTCCTCTCGGTTTGTTACGAGTATTACATAAGAATCGCGGATTTTCAACCGGTAACAGCGCGGTCTACGCTGTCGGGCAAAGTCCGGCGTGTGAGCGTGAGCGTGTCTCCGCGCTCGTCGCCCGGCAGTAACGTTAAGGCCCTTTCCATGCGTAGTTCCCCGTGCTCTAGACGGATCATTTTATAGTATACTATGTACAATGGCATGTCGGTTTAACGATATTGTAGAGGAAATTCTGAAGTACAACCCCCAGGCGGACGTCGACATGCTGGAACGCGCCTATGTCGTGTCCGCAAAGGCGCACAAGGGGACGGTGAGGCTCTCGGGCGAGCCCTACCTGATCCATCCCCTGGAGGTCGCCTACATCCTGACGAAGATGAACCTCGACGCCCACAGCGTCGCCTCGGGGCTTCTCCACGACACCCTCGAGGACTCCTACCTGACCAAGGAAGAGCTGGAGGAGTATTTCGGGGAGGAAGTGGCCGGACTGGTCGACGGGGTGACGAAGATCAGCCGGATCAAGATGTCCGGCTCCGAAGACACCCGCGCTGAGAGCCTCAGAAAGATGATCCTTGCCATGAGCAAGGACATCAGGGTCATCCTCATCAAGCTGGCCGACCGCCTGCACAACATGCAGACCCTCAAGTTCCTCTCCCCCGAAAAGCAGACGGAGATATCGCGGGAGACGCTTGAGATCTACGCCCCCCTGGCGCACCGGCTGGGCATCGAGTGGATGAAGGGCGAGCTGGAAGACCTCTCGTTCAAGTACCTGAAGCCGGTCGAGTACCGCCTGATAAGCGAGAATATCGCAGCAAAGAAAAGGGAGCGGGACGCCTACATCGAAGAGGTGAAGGAGCTGCTGAAAAAGCGGTTCGAGCAGGTCGGCCTGTCGTGCCACGTTTCGGGAAGGGCCAAGAGACTTTACAGCATTTACAGGAAAATGATGCAGGACGCCCTGACATCGACCAGCTTTACGACCTTACCGCGTTCAGGGTGACGGTAGACACGGAGAAGGAGTGTTACGAGGCCCTCGGCTACATCCACGGCCACGACCTTTTCAAGCCCATCCCCGGCAAATTCAAGGACTACATAGCGCTGCCCAAAGCGAACATGTACCAGTCGCTCCACACGGCCGTCATCGGTCCTTACGGCGAAAAAATCGAGATACAGATCAGGACGCACGAGATGCACAAGGTGGCCGAGGAGGGGATCGCGGCGCACTGGAAGTACAAGGAGGGGAAGGTCTTCGACCCGAAAGAGGACAGGATGTTCGCCCCCCTGCGCCAGATCATCGAGCAGCACGAGGAGCTGAAGGACGACAAGGAGTTCCTGGAGAGCGTCAAGATCGACCTCTTCCCCGACGAGATATACGTCTTCACGCCCAAAGGGGACGTGAAGGAGCTTCCCAAGGGCGCGACGCCCAGTCGATTTCGCCTATTCGGTCCATTCCGCCCTGGGCCACAAGTGCGTGGGGGCGAAGGTGAACGGCAGGCTCGTGCCGCTCCGGACGCCCCTCAAAAGCGGGGACACCATCGATATCCTGACGAACCCCGCCCATAAGCCGAGCAAAGACTGGCTCAAGTTCGTCGTAACCTCGAAGGCAAAGACCAAGATACGCCAGTGGGTGAAGGCTGAGCAGAGGGAGCAGAGCATCGAGCTGGGCCGCGCGCTCCTGGAAAAGGAGCTGGCCAAGCACGATTTAAGCCTGCCCGGCCATGCTCAAGTCGGGAGACATCCAGGCGCTGGCGAAAGATTTCTCCTTCGATACGGTGGACGACCTTTTTGCGGCAATCGGCTACGGCCTCTACACGCCGCTGCAGATACTGGGCAAGATCATCCCTGAGACCCCGAAAGTGGGCAAGCTGCAGAAGATGATCAGCTCGATCACGAAAAGCAAGGACGATGCCATCAAGATCAAGGGCATCGACGGGCTGTTCGTCAAGTTCGCGAAGTGCTGCAACCCCATCCCCGGGGACAAGATCATGGGTTTCATAACGAGGGGAAGGGGCCTTACCGTCCATCTGGAAGAGTGCCCTAACGTCCACACGTACGACGAGCAGAGGAAGGTGGCGGTCTCGTGGCAGACGGACAAAGACTACGCGTATTCGGCGCGCCTGCGGGTGTCGGCGGACGATAAGAAGGGCCTTCTGTCCGATATAAGCTCGAGCATTTCTGCAAGCAAGGCTAATATCGTGAGCGCCCGGATCACTACGTCGCCCGACAAGTCGGCGACGAGCATTTTCGAGATAGAGATCCAGAACGCTTCTCAATTACAAAAGATCGTTAAATCGATATTGAAGCTGAAAGGGGTGAAATCGGTCGACCGGCTGAGGAGCACGGGCGCGCTTAGGCGGATTTCTGGACGAGCCCCTTCTTGATGCACTTGGTGCAAACGGACGCCTTCTTCGTGGTGCCGTCCTTCACGATCCTGATCGTCTGCAGGTTGGGGAGCCACTGCCTCTTCGTCTTGTTATGCGCATGGCTGACGTTGTAGCCGATCTGCTTCCCCTTCCCGCATATGTCACAAACTCTGGCCATAATAAACTCCGCTCTTCTCCTGAAATAACTTCCGTTGCTTGAGCAAGGAACACAAAGTATACCCGCCCCGGACGGCCCCTGTCAAGGAAATTGGCAGATTGCCGGTCGGGGGGCTACTTTTCGAAAAGCTTGTGAGATTAGGCACAATTATGTTGACAAAGGCCTTATTTTCGAAGCAAACTATGCAACGGGGGTCGGGGCCTCCTCATAAGATTGTTACCCAAAAACCATCAATAGAAGGAGAACTTTATATGGCTGACGAGAAAAGCGGCACAATTACCAGCATGATGGAGGAGACGAGGCGATTTCCCCCATCCGAGGAATTCGTCAAGCAAGCCTACGTAAAGAGCAGGGAACAGTACGAAAAGATGTGGAAAGAGTCCATCGAGACCCCGGAGAAGTTCTGGGGCGCTCCTCGCCGAGGAGCTTGCACTGGTTCAAGAAATGGGACAAGGTCAACGAGGAGAACTTCGCCAAGGGCGACATCAAGTGGTTCATCAACGGCAAAACCAACATCACTTACAACTGCCTCGATTACCAGATCGAGAAGGGGATACGGCGACAAGGTAGCCATCATCTTCCAGGGAGAGCCTGACGATGATGTGAAGAAACTCACGTACAAGGAGCTGCTCAAGCAGGTCAGCAGGTTCGCCAACGTCCTGAAGAAGAAGGGCGTGAAGAAAGGCGACAGGGTAGCCATTTATCTGCCCATGATCGCGGAGCTGCCCATCGCCATGATGGCCTGCGCGAGGATCGGCGCCATCCATACGATCGTCTTCGGCGGCTTCTCCGGCAGAGGCCCTGAGGGACAGGATCCTCGACGCCGGCGCGACCGTTCTCATTACAGCGAACGGCTACTGGCGCTCGGGCAAACACGTGAGCTCGAAGGCAAGCGCGGACACGGCCTGCGACCTTTGCGAGAAGCAGGGCCACACAGTTCAAGGACGTGATCGTCGTCAAGAGGCTCGAAGGCTTTGAAGTGCCGATGAAGGCGGGGAGGGACACCTTCTTCGGAGACGAGATGGCGGCCTCCGACATCAGCGACGTATGCCCTGCCGAGCAGATGGACGCGGAAGACCCCCTGTTCATCCTTTACACCTCCGGCTCGACGGGAAAACCGAAAGGCGTCATGCACACCACCGGCGGCTACATGGTATTTGCCTATGCCACGATGAAATACATCTTCGACTACAAGGACAAGGACGTTTACTTCTGCACGGCGGACATCGGCTGGGTCACGGGCCACAGCTACGTCGTTTACGGCCCGCTCTGCAACGGCGCGCACCTCGATCATCTTCGAGTCCGTCCCCACCTACCCGCAGCCTGACAGGTTCTGGCAGATCGTCGAGAAGTTCAAGGTAAACATCTTCTACACCGCCCCGACCGCTATCAGGGCAATAGCGAGAGAGGGCGATCAGTGGCCGGCCAAGAGAGACCTCTCGTCCCTGAGGCTCCTTGGCTCCGTCGGCGAGCCGATCAACCCCGAGGCATGGATGTGGTATCACAAGAATATCGGAAGGGAGAAATGCCCCATCGTCGATACCTGGTGGCAGACGGAGACCGGCGGCATACTCATCACGCCCCTTCCCGGCGCATGGCCGACGAAGCCGGGCTCGGCGACACTGCCGTTCTTCGGCGTCGACGCGGTCGTATTGAAGCCGAGGAGCTCCGCCGTCCGAGCCGGCCGTAGAGGCGGGTGTGAACGAGGGCGGCGAGCTCTGCATCAGAAGGTCCTGGCCGGGCATCATGAGGGGCGTTTATAAAGACCCGGAAAGGTTCTACACCACCTATTTCATCCAGCAGCCGGGCTTCTATTTCTCCGGCGACGGCGCCAGGAAGGACGAGGACGGCTACTTCTGGCTCCTCGGCCGCGTTGACGACGTCGTCAACGTCTCCGGCCACCGGATCGGCACCGCCGAGGTCGAGAGCGCCCTGGTCTCCCATCCGGCAGTCGCGGAAGCGGCAGTCGTCGGCTTCCCTCACGACGTGAAGGGCGAAGACCTCTACGCCTACGTCATCCTGAAGGTGGGCCAGATAGGCAACGACGACCTGCGCAAGGCAGCTTGTCGCCCACGTGAGGAAGGAGATCGGCCCCATCGCCTCCCCCGGCAAGCTTCAGTTCGTGCCCGGCCTGCCGAAGACCAGGTCCGGCAAGATCATGAGCAGGATCCTGAGGAAGGTCGCATCCGGCGAGATCGACCGAGCTTGGCGATACGACCACCCTGGCCGATCCTTCCGTAGTCCACGGAGATCGTGGAGAACAGGATCAAGTAAGACCTGCAAACGTGAAAGACAGGAAGGGCCGCTGTCCGACAGCGGCCCTTCTTTTTTGGCTGCGGCATAAAAATCTCATAGAGCATTCCGCATAATTCATTCCCCTTTAATTCTTCTTCGTCATTCCGGCGTATGCCGGAATCCACTGTAGTTTCATAGCCTTACAACTGCATAGACCCCGTTTTCACCGGGCGACGACTACGGGAATTGGCACTTTATTTTGCGACCCGCTCTATAGAAAAAACAGACCGGATTGTTTAGACTGTTCTCAGATGACAGCTCTCGAGAAAAGAGAGACCGGGCGGTTCACGATTTTCTATTTCTCCTCCTTTGTCGAGCCGGACGCGCTCGTCGCGGGGGCTTTCCGAATCGCAGGCGGTCGATGCAGGCGGCAGGGGCGGCATAAGGGTCATGGAGGCAGCCGGGCTGAAGCTGGCCGTGAGGGCATACAGGCACGGCGGGCTTTTCCGGGCCTTTACGCGCAGCCTTTTCCTCGACTCGCGCCGCGCGATATCCGAGGGCGAGACGCTGGCGCACCTCCTCCGAGATGGGCGTCCCGGTCGTCGCCCCCTTTTGCCGCCGTCGTCGAAAGGCGTTCTCCTCTTCAAGCGGCTGTATCTGGTCACGGTTTTCGAGGAGGGCGCCGTAAACCTTCTCGAATACATGAAAACGGCCGGGAAAGAGCGAAAGGGCGGGCGCCATGCAGGGCCTTGCCCGCCTCCTCGGCAAATGGAGCAGGCAGGCGTCTATCATAGGGACCTCCACTTCCAGAACGTGCTCGTCACGCTGGAAAGTCGCCTTATGCTTCTCGACTTCGACAGGGCCGCCAGAAAGGAATCTCTCGCGAAAGGACGTCGAATCGATGGTCCGCAGGCTTTGGCGCTTCGCAGATAAAATGGCATGGCAGGGCGCGGCATTCCGTGGACGAGGCGGAAAAGGCCCTGTTCGTGAAGAATACGAGCGCCTTTCCGGGCAGCGACATGAGCCGGTGCGCAAGTCGGCGGGGCCTGGCAAGCCGCCTGCACCGGCTCGCGTGGCGCGTCGAATCGCCTTTTCCGAAAGCGGCGGTAAAACAGCGGACAGGCGAGCAATACCGGGAACAGACATGGCGCGGTGACGGACATGGCCAAGTATGACTACGTCGGCAAGGAACCCTTTGGGCGGATGGATCCTGGAGGTGCGCAAGGGTGACGTCCGTCAAGGGCAATATCAAGAAGAACCGCGTCACGGGCAGGTATCAGTTCTACCGGGGGTCGCGCAACGTGATCCGGCCCATGCTTGAAGAGATCCGACATCGAGACACTCAAAGAACAGATCGAGAAGCTCGACCTTTAGGGCACGGTGTCGGCGCCGGGGCTTCGCGGCCTTTTCAGCCTTCCTATTCTTTCCTGCCCTTTGCGGTTCCGCATCTGCTCCGTCACGCGGGGGAAGGCGTTCTCGTTCGTGTGGGGGATGAAAAGGGCCGCAATGAACTCATCCATGAAGCCGGGGTTGTTCGACAGCTCGACGTTAGTCATCGTCCTGGCGATCCGCTCCGTCTCCTTCAAAAGGTCGCGTGAAAAAGAGAGCAGCCGCGCCCCCAGGAGAGAGCCGTTGCCGACGAAGAGGAACTTTTCGGGGGCAACGTCCGGCAGAAGGCCGATGGTCTGCGCCTTCTCCAGGTCGATCGAGTGGCCGAAGCCGCCCGCTATAATCACCCTTTCCACGTGCGTCGAAGGAAAGGCCCACGCTGTCGAGGAGCGTCTTGCAGCCCGCATAGATGGCCGCCTTCGCCCGTATCAGGTTGTCGAGATCGACTTCCGTCAGGACGATGTCCCTTCCGATGTGGCTCTCGGCCGCATAGCTGAGAACGTACTCCCAGCCGCTTTCTCCCTCCCTGCACCCTTTGCGTGGGCAGGTCGCGGTCGAACTTGCCGTTCTGGTCGATCATGCCCGCCTCGAAAAGCTCGGCGACCGCGTCTATCAGGCCCGACCCGCAGATGCCCGCCGGCTGCGCCCTTCCGATGGTCAGGATCATCGGCTCGTACGTCGAGGGGTTGATCTTCACCTTCTCGATGGCCCCCTTGCCCGCCCTCATGCCGAACTTGATCCCGCCCCCTTCGAAGGCAGGCCCCGCGGAGCAGGAGGTGCAGGTCAGCCAGTCCTTGTTGCCCACGACGATCTCGCCGTTGGTTCCTACGTCGATGAAAAGCGTAACCTCGTCGCGCTGAAAGACGCCGGAGCCGAGAACGCCGGCAACGATATCCCCGCCGACGTAAGAGGCCACGCAGGGGAATATGTAAGTGAACGACGTGGTCCCCGACGTTCAGGCCGATGTTGATCGCCCGCACGGGAGGGATAAAATTGGCCGTCGGCGTGTAGGGGTCGAGCATGATGTACTTGGGGTCGAGGCCGAGGACCAGGTGGGTCATCGTGGTATTGCCCGCGAAGACCAGATGGGACACCTGATCGACCGTAACGCCGCTCATCGACAGAAGCTCGCCGATGACGCCGTTTATCGTGGAGACGACGACCTCCTGGAGCCTTTTCAGGCCTCCGCCCTTCTGGGAAAAGACGATCCTGGATATTACGTCCTCGCCATAGCTTATCTGGGCGTTGTAGTCGGCAGTCTCTGCGAGGGTGCAGGCCTGGGTGCCCTCCGCGCCCCCCGGACGACCGTAAGCCCGGCAGCGCGCCAGGTCGAGGAGCTGGCCGCAGACGGTCGTCGTCCCTATGTCGATGACGATGGAGTAGTTCTGCTCCTCCGTGTTGCCCGGCTCGACGTTTATAAGCGTGTAGCCCTTCCGCGTAAGCACGATCGTTACGGTCACGCACCAGTCAGCAGCCCTCAAGACCGCGAACAGCTTCTTGAGCATCCTGAAATCGACCGAGACTTCCTTCATCTGGTGGCTCTTGCGCAGCTCCCTGGTCAGCCTGTGCGAGGTCGTTGAGATTGTCTGCAGCGGAAGGCGGCGGAAGCTCGACGTACTTCTTGAAGACCGACGGATCGACCGACCACCCTTCACGAGGCGGTCGACGTCGATGGCCGAAAGGATGTGGGAAGGCCCGCCTCTCCTCTTCAGCGCCGCCCTGTCCACCTGGGACTCGAAAGGGATCTCCACGACGCAGGTCGCCCTGGGCGCGGGTCATGCAGGCGAGGCGCACCCCCTCGTCGTATTCCCACTTCGATATCTTCGGGTGGCTCTGGGAGTCGTGCCTTACCCTCCCGAATTCTTGATCCTGCACTTCCCGCACGCACCGTTGCCGCCGCAGCTTGCGTTGATGTGTATGCCGCTCCTCATGGCGACTTCGAGGACCGTCTCATTTTCCTCAGCGGGGAAGGTTTTTTCCATCGGAAGGAAGGTGATCCTGTACTCGCTCATAATGAAAAGAAGCCCATTCGGGCTGAAAGGCGCGTTCCTGGGGCCGGGCACGTCGGTTGCCCCGGGAAAGGACAGCGTCCGCCGGACCTCTGAGTCGAGACCGTTGTTCACTATCCTAAACCAGGCTGGCAGATTATATCACTTCTTCGTTCCTTGTCAAGCCATGACCCGCCTGCAAAATTCTATTGACAGCGGCCGGGCGAGACGCTATCATAACTACTTCCGATCTTTCATTATAGTGAATCATGTATAATGCACCTATACTCAAAAAAGCCGTCGAGGTCATAAAGCTTATAGTCAAGGAGAACAAGCCTCTCGGCGTTACGGACATCGCCCGGACCCTCTCCATCAGCAAGAGCACGACGTTCGGCATACTGAAATCGCTGGAGGAAGAGAGCTTCCTCGTAAAGGACCCGTCGAGCAAGAAATACAGCACGGGCAGCACGCTCTTCGAGCTGTCGAAGAAGATACTGCGCACCACCGACGTCGCCCTGACCGCGCAGGCCATACCTTGAGAAGCTCCTGCAGGCGGTCGATGAGACGGTCTTTCTGGGTATCAGGGAGGACGAGGCGGTCAAGGTGCTGGACGTGCTGGAGCCGGAGAAGGAGTTCAAGATATCGTCCTCCATCGGCTCGCATTCCTCCCTCGTCGCGGGCGTTATCGGCAAGATATTCCTCTCGGCCATGAACAACGGCGAGGTGAGCGGCCCTGATAGGACAGAAAGGGCTGCGCAAGTACACGGAGAACTCCATCACGGATCCCGACCAGTTCATTGCGGGAGCTGGAGAAGACAAGGGAGCAGAGGTACGCCGTAGACCTGGAGGAATACATGAAAGGGGTGAGGGCCGTCGGCAGCCTCATCTACTCGGGCCACTTCCCGGTGGCCGGCGTCTGGGTCGTCGGATTTGCCAACTCGATGAGCGACGCGAAGGTGCCTGTCGTGATCGACCAGGTGAAAGCAACGGCCGAGCAGATAAGCGTCAGCCTGTCGCCCTTCCTTTCCAAAGCAAAAACTATATAATCAAAGGCCGGCCGGAAAAGCGGGCAGCGAGCGTCCCCGGGAGTGCAAGGTAGCAGGCGGCCTCTTCCGGTTTCCCCCGTTTTCTCCGCGCCCTGGGCCACGATAGCACACTTCTTCCGCAGCTCGGAAAGCGTTGCCTGCACCAGGCCTTCAGGGAGTCTGCCCGACTCGAGGAGCTTCGCAAGGCTCTTTATCCGGTAGGCGTCCATCACATCGAAGGTGCGCGACAACTGGTCGGGGTGGCCGCCCCTTTTTACGATGAGCGGCCGGGGAACGAACTGCACGGCGTAGCGGGACGTGATGCGCAGCCACATATCATAGTCTTCGCACACGGGCAGCGTTTCGTCGAAAAGGCCGACGTCATCGAATACTTCCCTTTTGATGACGGCCGAGGAGGGGCTGATGATGCAGAGCGGAAGGCACCGCTCGTATATAAACCCAGAGTATTTCGCGTGCCTCTTTTTCTGGTTGATCCTGCGGCCGTTCATGAACCAGATTTCGTCCGTGTAGCTTATCGCGTGCCCGTCCCGCGCCATCATTTCCATCTGGCTGCGCAGCTTCCCCTTTTTCCAGAGGTCGTCGACATCCAGGAAGGCTATGTGGTCCCCTCCGGCAGCGGCAATACCTGCGTTGCGGGCCGAGCTGATGCCGCCGTTTTCTTTCCAGAGGTACGTGACCGGCAGCCCTTCGACTTCCTCGCCGGACCCGTCCGTCGAGCCGTCGTCGATGACGATGACTTCTTTGTCGGCGTAGTCCTGATCGAGGACGGACTCAAGCGCCCCGGCGAGGAACTGCCGCCTGTTGTAAGTTGTTATGATTACAGAGACCATCAGTTACCGACTATAAAGAAATAGGGGGAAGGAAACATCCAACCCCCTATGATTCTTTTCGATATTTTGGCGGGGACGACGAGACTTGAACTCGCGGCCTCCGGCGTGACAGGCCGGCGTTATAACCAACTTAACTACGTCCCCGCTTTTTTGCTCCTTTATGGTAGGCGGAACAGGGATTGAACCTGTGACCCCCGGCTTGTAAGGCCGATGCTCTCCCGCTGAGCTACCCGCCCTTTGCTTCGCGCAAGTCTATCAATTCCTGCGCCTATTGTAAAGCGCGTCACGCGATTTCAGCCTCTTCCTCATAAATCAGGATCGGCTTCTCGTGGTTCGAGATGACCTCCTCGCTCACCACGCACTCCTTCACGTTGGAGATCGACGGCAGCTCGTACATCACGTCGAGCATGACTTTCTCCATGATCGACCTCAAGCCGCGGGCGCCCGTCTTCTTTTTCATGGCCTCTTTCGCGATGCCGCGGATGGCCCCTTCCGTGAAGGTAAGCTTCACGTTCTCAAGCTCGAAGAGCTTCTTGTACTGCTTGACGATGGCGTTCCTGGGCTTTTTCAGTATCTCGACCAGCACGTCCTCAGCCAGCTCTTCCAGCGTCGCGGTGATGGGCAACCTGCCGATAAACTCCGGGATCAGGCCGTATTTGAGCAGGTCTTCCGGCTGCACCTCTTTGATAAGCTCGCCGTACATCTTGTCCCTGCCGCCCTCGACGTCTACGCCGAAGCCGATGCTCTTCCTGCCTATACGGTTGGCGATGATCGACTCCAGGCCGTGGAAGGCGCCGCCGCAGATGAACAGGATGTTCGTCGTATCGACCTTTATGTAGTCCTGCTGCGGGTGCTTCCTGCCGCCCTTCGGCGGCACGTTGGCGACCGTGCCTTCTATGATTTTCAGCAATGCCTGCTGCACGCCCTCGCCCGACACGTCGCGGGTGATCGATGGGCTGTCCGTCTTCTTCGATATTTTGTCGATCTCGTCGATATAGACTATGCCCTTTTCCGCCCTTTCGATGTTGTAGTCAGCGGACTGGAGCAGGTTCAGTATGATATTTTCCACGTCCTCGCCAACGTAGCCCGCTTCCGTCAGGGTCGTCGCGTCGGCGATGGTAAAAGGCACGTGCAGTATCTTGGCCAGCGTCTGGGCAAGCAGCGTCTTGCCTGACCCGGTCGGCCCGATCATCAGGATGTTGCTTTTCTGGATCTCGACGTCGTCGAAGGTCGTCTTCGACTCGATCCTCTTATAGTGGTTGTAAACAGCCACGGAAAGCACCTTTTTGGCGAAATCCTGGCCGATGACGTACTCGTCGAGTATCCTTCTGATCTCGTGCGGCTTCGGTATGGAAGTCTTGATATACTCGAACCGCTCCCGCTTCGCCTCTTCCTGAATAATCTCGTTGCACAGCTCTATGCACTCGTCGCAGATATAGACCATAGGACCTGCGATCAGTTTCTTCACCTCGTCCTGACTTTTTCCGCAGAAGGAGCAATGCAGCTTCATTGTTCTCCCGTTGCTTTTCTTCATTACCGTCATGCTCTTTTCTCCACAATTTGATCTATGATGCCGTACTTGAGCGCTTGTTCGGTGGTCATGTAGAAATCCCTCTCCGTGTCCTGCCGAATGCGCTCCACGTCCTGCCCTGTGTGCTTCGTGAAAATAGCGTTGATTTCTTCTCTCATCCGCAGGATCTCTCTTGCCTGGATGTCGATGTCCGTTGCCTGGCCCTGCACGCCCCCCAGGGGCTGGTGGATGAGCACCCGCGCGTGGGGGAGCCCGTACCGCTTGCCCTTGGCGCCGCCCGCGAGGAGCACGGCCCCCATACTGGCTGCCTGTCCTATGCAGATCGTCGCCACTTCCGGCTTCACGTACTGCATTGTATCATAAATGGCCAGCCCGCTGGTAATGATGCCGCCAGGCGAGTTGACGTACAGGTAAATGTCTTTTCCCGGATCGTCCGATTCCAAAAACAGCAACTGCGCGATGATGAGGTTTGCCACTACGTCGTCTATAGCAGTGCCTAAAAAGACGATCCGTTCTTTGAGGAGCCGCGAGTAGATATCGAAGGCCCGCTCTCCCCTCCCGTCTTTTTCAATGACCATTGGCACTAGGTTCATTCTTTCTCCTTTACCGTTGCCTTTTCTATGAGAAAACCGACCGTCTTCTCCTCGAGTATACTATTCCTGAGGTTGGCCGTGAGGTCGTATTTGTCGTAGAATTCTCTTATATAATCATAAGCCCTCTTGGTTTCTTCCGCAATTCTCCGCAAGCGCTCGTCTACCTCCGCGTCATCGACCTTTATACCTTCCTTGTCCGCGATCTTGCCGAAGATCATGCCGATCTTTATGCGCCTCTCCGCCTCCGGCCCGTACTCTTTGCTCAGGGCAGCGTTGAAGCTGCCTTCCTGCTCCTCGGTCAGGGCGCCCGTTTTCATCCGCGACCGGGCGTCCTGCACGAACTCCTCCACGCGCTTCTCAAGGAGCCTGGCAGGCACGGGGATATCCGTATTGGCGACCAGGTGCTTCGCGATCTCGTCTTTGATCGCCTGCTTCTGCATGGCCTCTTTCCCCTTTTCGAGCTCTTTCGTTACCTCGCTCTTCAAGGCCTCCATGTCCGTAAAACCCGCGTCCTTCGCGAAATCGTCGCCGATCTCCGGCAGCTTCTTCTCCTTGATTTCCTTTACGGCCACCTTGAAAAGAAGCTTCTTCCCCGCTATATCCTTATCGGGATAATCCCCTGCAAAATTAATCTCAATTTCCTTCTCTTCGCCCACTTTCATGCCGGTAACCCCGGCTTCGAACTCCGGCATCAGGTTGGAGCTGCTCAGGTCGAGTGGGTACGAGTCCGAGGCAACGCCCTTGACCGGCTTGCCCTCGTGCGTTGCCTCGTACTTGATGATCACGAAATCGCCTTTTGCAGCCGCGTGGTCCCCGGGCTTGTCCACCATCTGGGCGTGGGTTTCCCGCATATCCTCGATCCGCCGGGCGATCTCTTCATCCGTCACCTTGACCGGCGCTACCTCTACCTCTATGCCTTCGTAGGCAGGCAGGTCGAACTCCGGGATGACCTCGATTTCCATCGTGTACCCGACTTTGTCGTCCCCTTCGAAGAACTGGACCCTCGGCTCGCTGACCGGCCGGATGTCCGTACCGGACAGGGCCTCTCCCATCGTCGACTCCACCATCTTCTTCTTCAGCTCGTCGTCGATGAAGTCTTTGTAGTATGCCTGGATAACGGACTTCGGGACCTTCCCCGGCCGGAAGCCCTTGATCTTCGCCTGCTTCTTTAAATCCTGGTAAATCCCTTCGCGCAGCTCTTCTACCTTGTCTGCTTCCAGAATTACCTCGATGTTCTTCCGAACCTTATCGAGACTCTCGACTTCTACCTTCATTCGTCCTCCGCAATCATCAGAAAAGGGGGAAAATATTTTAGTGTGTGAACATGTTATTATACACGGGAACCGGCAAATTATCAACCCCGGCAGCGCCTGAGGCAGCGGCCGGAGCCGGTTTCTTCTGCATCCAATCGGCGCTTACGGGGTCAGGCTGCCCCGGACTTCGGGAAGGCTATCTCGATGGCGCCCGCAGGACAGGCGGCGGCGCAGAAGCCGCACTCCTCGCAGAACTCTTCCTCGATACGGGCCTTTCCGTCCTCTTCCGCTATGGCAAGGGGCGGGCAAACTTCCATGCACTTCTTGCAGCCCGTGCAGGTATCCTTATCGATAGTCGGTATCATAGCTGCATCCCCAGGCGGTAGCCGTCGTGGATGGCGTTGTGGAGCCTCCTCGGCCGTTTCGCGTCTCCCAGTAAATAGACCTCCGGGGCGCACCGCTCGTAGCGCGACTTCAGGTCTTCCGGGGTCTGCCTTAGGGCGGTGACGATGTCCGCCTCTATGGCCTTGTCTCCCTTCGGTGTTGCGATCGTCACGCCTTTGCCCGGCCCCGGCGAGACGCGCGCCCGCGTCAGGATCACGACGCCCCGCTCCCTGAAAAGCTTCAGGTAGCGCCACAGGTAGAAGGGGCTCACGTCGCGGCCGAGCTTGCCCGACGCCTCAGCGATGGTGATGTCGTAGTCGCCCGTCCGTAGCAGGTAGACGGCCGTGGCGAGGCCCGCCCCGTCGCCGCCAAGGATGAGCACCGATTTCCCCGGCCTTTTGCCTTTGGCTATTATCTCTTCCGGGTCGAGGCATGGGCCGGGCATGGGCCGCACGAAGCCTGCACCCGTTGCGATAACGAGCGCGTCCAGGCCGCAGGCGGCAAGCATCTCTGCCGAGCACTCCCGGTTCAGCTCTATGGTGACGCCTGCCTTGCGGCACTCCCCTTCGAGGTAACGGACCGGGCGTAAAAGCTCGTCGTCGCCCTCGTCTACTTTCGCGGCCAGAAGGGTGCTGCCGCCAAGGGAAGGCCCCTTTTCCCATAGAAAGACCTCGTGGCCTTTCTTCGCTGCCGCTGCCGCGCACTGCAAGCCGGCAGGACCTCCGCCGACAATGCCGACCCTTTTCTTCCTTTTCACGGGCGCAAAGCCGTAATAGCCCCAGGCCTCCTCCCCCTCGTGGCCCAGCGTCGGCCTTACCGTGCACATGATGGGCTGGTGGTAGTAGAGGCGGGAGAAGCAAAGGTTGCAGGCGATGCACGGTACGATCTCGTCTTCCCTTCCTTCGGCCGCCTTTAAAGGCAGCTCCGGGTCGGCTATCATCGGCCTGCACGCCTCCCAGAAATCGATTGAGCCGCCGGCGATCGCCTTTTCCGGTATATGGGGCAGAAAAAGCCGGAAAGCCATCATAACGGGCACGCTCACGGCCTTTTTCACCCGCTCGGCCACCCAGAGCCAGTGGCCCATCGGCACGTCGCGGGTGATGACCGATATGGACGATTCGTGCCATCCGACGGTGACGCTTACGAAATCAGCCCCCGCTTCCTCGGCGATGGCGAAGCTCTCGATGCTCTCTTCCAGGGGGTTGCCTCCCCTGTCTTCCAGGATTTCGGCCCCGCATAGCCTTATTCCGACGGGCACCTTCCCGGCCTCGGCCTTCACCGCGCCCAGGATCTCGACCATCAGGCGGCACCTTTCCCTCAAGGTCTCGCCCCCGTATTCGTCCTGCCGCTTGTTCGTGTAGCGGCTGATGAACGTCGATATGAGGTAGCCGACGATGCCGGACAGCTCGATCATGTCGTAGCCCGCATCGCAGGCCCGCCGTGCTGCCTCGGCATGGTCCTTTACCGCCTGTCTGATCCCGGCAGCGGTAATCTCGCGTGGCGGCTTGAAATAGGAGAGGCGCTGGGGCACGACGGAGGGCATCAGGCAATAGTCGAGGTCTACGCCGCCCTCGCGCCCGCAATGGAGTATCTGAAGGCACGAGAGCGCCCCGTTATCCTTTATCGCCCGGGCCAGTTTTGCGAGGCCGGGGATGAAGCGGTCGTGGGCGATCGACATGGTCCCCCGGAAGCCCTTGCCCTCGCCCAGGAGGTCGGGATAGGCGCCCTGGGTCGTGACGATCCCTGCGCCGCCTTTTGCCTGCGCCGCGAGGTAGGCGATCTCCTTGTCCGTTACGAAGCCGTCCTGGGTGTTGAAGTTCGTCTCCGTGGCTGCGTACTTGATCCGGTTTTTCGCAGTCAGGGGGCCGATGCGGCCCGGTGAAAAGACGTGGGGGTACTGCATTTCTTCTGTGTAGCATGGCGGGGCCGGGGAAGTCAATAGATTCAAGGATTCGGATGCCCCCTGCCATGCCGGAATAGCTGAAAAGGCTTGATTATTTGTGAAAACGTAATACAATAATACTCCTATGGATTGGCAGGCGATGAGCACATTTCTGCCCGCCTTCTCGAGTTATCTTTCTGACGAGAAGGGGGTGTCGGCACACACGATGCGGGCCTACATCGGCGACCTGAGGGATTTCCTGCGCTTCCTCGGCGACACCGGGTGCACTGAGGTGGACCACCAGGCGATCAGGGCCTATATCGCCGACATTTATGGGGGATTGAAGAAGTCGTCTTTGTCGAGGAAAGTATCGTCCATCAAGGTCTTCTTCAAGTTCCTCAAGAAGAAGGGGCACATAGCCGAGAACCCGGCCCTTCTCATGAAGAGTCCGAGGACCGAGAAGCGGCTGCCCAAGTTCTACACTGTGGACGAGATGTTCCACTTCCTCGATACGCTGCCGGAGGAGACCTGGATATCGTTGCGCAACAGGGCGGTCTTCGAGCTGATCTACTCGACGGGGATGCGGGCGGCCGAGGCGCTGGGCCTTGACGTAACCGACGTCCATCTCGAAGGCTCGTGGGCCATCGTCAAAGGGAAAGGCGGGAAAGAGCGCGTGCTCCCTTTCGGCGAGAAGGCGGGCTCGGCCCTGTCGGCATACATGAGGGAGGCCGGGGACAGGAGAAAGGCGTCTGTTGCGGCCCTCTTCGTGAACAGGGAAGGGACGAGGCTTTCTTACAGGGGCCTTTTGAAAGTGATGAAAAAGCACCAGATGAGCGCAAATCTTTTCAAGGACCTGGCGCTTCACGGCATCAGGCACTCCTTCGCCACCCACATGCTGAACGGCGGGGCGGACCTGAGGAGCATACAGGAGCTGCTCGGCCACTCGAACCTATCCACTACGCAGAGATATACCCACGTCTCCATGGACAAGCTCATGGAGATATACGACAAAGCCCATCCGAGAAGATAAAATGAAAAGCACGACAATCCTATGCGTAAGACACAAAAATAAGGTCGTATTGGCCGGCGACGGACAGGTCACGTTCCAGAACACCATATTGAAGCATACGGCGAAAAAGGTGCGGAAGCTCTACCAGGACAGGTGCCTGGCGGGTTTTGCCGGGCGCCACGGCCGACGCGTTCACCCTTTTCGAGCGCTTCGAGAAGAAGCTGGAGCAGTACAACGGGAACATCACGCGCGCCTCCGTCGAGCTGGCGAAGGACTGGAGGACGGACCGCATGCTGCGCCGGCTGGAGGCGTTGCTCCTCGTGGCCGACGCGGAGCACACGTTCATCCTTTCCGGGACGGGCGACGTGATCGAGCCGGACGGCGGCGTGGCCGCCATCGGCTCCGGCGGCCCCTACGCGGAGGCCGCGGCCAAGGCGCTGGTGAAGCATACGGACCTGTCCGCCCTTGAGATCGTCAAAGAGGCGATGGCCATCGCGGCCGAGATATGCATCTACACTAACGACAGGATCGCCATAGAGGAGCTATAAATGAAAACCATGATACCCCGGGCCATCCTGGAGGAGCTGAACAGGTATATCATAGGCCAGAATAAGGCGAAAAGGGCCGTCGCCATCGCCCTGCGCAACAGGTGGCGGCGGCAGATGATACCGAAGGCGCTCAGGGACGAGATAGCGCCCGAAGAACATCATCATGATAGGTCCCACGGGCGTGGGCAAGACGGAGATCGCGAGGCGCCTCGCCAAGCTCGCCAACGCGCCCTTCCTTGAAGATAGAGGCCACGAAATTCACCGAAGTCGGCTACGTGGGCAGGGACGTGGAGTCCATGATAAGGGACCTCACCGAGCTTTCCATAAACATGGTGAAGAAGGAGGAGCAGGAGCGCGTCATGGAGAAGGCGAAGGACTTGGCGGAAGAGCGCATCCTCGACCTGCTCGTCTCCCCCAGGAAGCAGGCCGCCGCGCGTCCGGGGAAGACCAGTCCGACGACCTGACGCGGGAGAAGATGAGGGGCTTCTTCAAGGACGGCAAACTTAACGAGAAGTTCGTGGAGATCGAGGTGCCGGAGCGCTCCCTGCCCATCATCGAGATATTCTCCGTCCCAGGGCATGGAAGAGATGGACATGCAGATCCGGGACATGTTCGGCAATATGCTTCCCGAAGAAGACGAAGAAGCGGAAGGTCAGGATAGGCGAGGCCTACGACTACCTGATCCAGGAAGAGTCGAAGAAGCTGATCGACATGGACAGGGTGCGTCAGCGACGCGATCAACAGGGTGGAGCAGGCGGGCATCATCTTCCTCGATGAGCTCGACAAGATCGCGAGCCGCGACCAGACGCACGGCCCCGATGTGTCGAGGGAGGGGGTCCAGAGGGACATCCTGCCCATCGTCGAGGGGACGACGGTCACCACGAAGTACGGCATGGTGAAGACGGACCACGTGCTCTTCATCGCAGCCGGCGCCTTCCACATGTCGAAGCCCTCCGACCTCATACCGGAGCTGCAGGGGCGGTTCCCCATCAGGGTCGAGCTTACGCCCCTGACGAAGGACGACTTTTTCAGGATCCTCACGGAGCCGGAGAACGCCCTGATAAAACAGTACAAGGCGCTTCTCGCGACGGAGGGCATCGACCTGGAGTTCGAGCAGGACGGCATCGCGGAGATCGCGGACATCGCCCAGCGGATCAACGAGATGACGGAGAACATCGGCGCGAGGAGACTCTATACGGTAATGGAGAAGCTCCTCGACGACGTCTCCTTCGACGCGCCGGAGATGACGGAGAAGAGGGTCGTCATAACGCAAGGCCTACGTGAGGGAGAGGCTTTCCGAGTTCCTCGAGAAGGAGGACCTGAGCAGGTATATACTCTGATGGAAAAGATATCGAGATTCTGCTTGAGGCGCTTCCCTACATCAAGAAATTCTCGGGCTGCACCTTCGTCGTCAAATACGGCGGGGCGGCAATGGAAGAGGAAGACCTGAAGAAAGAGTTCGCCAAGGACGTGGTGCTCTTGAAGTACGTCGGCATCAACCCCGTTATCGTCCACGGCGGGCGGCCCCCAGATAGAGAGGCTGCTCAAGAGGCTCAAGATACCGACGCGGTTCGTCGACGGCCTGCGCGTCACCGACGCAGAGACCCTCGAGGTGGTGGAGATGGTGCTTTCCGGGTCGATCAACAAGGAGATCGTCCAGGCGATCCATAACGCGGGCGGCCAGGCCATCGGCCTTTCCGGGAAAGACGGCAAGCTCATCACCGCGGAGAAGGTGAAGGGCAAGGACATCGGCTTTGTCGGCGAGGTCACGGAGGTCAACGGGAAGATCATCAGGAAGATATCGAAAGCACGGATACATTCCCGTCATCGCGCCCCTCGCCGCAGGGGCGGACGGCTGCGCTTACAACGTGAACGCCGATACGGCTGCGGGGCAGCGTGGCAAAGGCGCTGGCGGCGGAGAAGCTGATCCTTGCTCACGGACGTGCCCGGCATACTCGACGCCGACCTCAAGACCATCTCGTCCCTCGACATGAGGCAGGCTAGAGAAGCTGGCGGCGAGCAACACGGTGAGGGGCGGCATGATACCGAAGATCAATTGCTGCCTCGATGCCCTCGAGGGCGGGGTAAAGAAGACGCACATGATCGACGGCCGGGTTGCCCACGCGCTGCTCCTGGAGATATTTACCGATCTTGGCATCGGCACGCAGATAGCGGGAGAATAGCGATGCAGCAGGAATGGTGGATCGAAAAGGGCAACAAATACCTGGCAAATACCTACAAGCGCTTTCCCATAGGGATCGCAAAGGGGGAGGGCTGCTGGCTCTGGGACATGAACGGGAGGAGATATCTCGATTTCCTCTCCGGCATCGCGGTCTGCAACCTGGGCCATGCGCCGGCCGGCCGTGGTCGAGGCCTCTGCGCCCAGGCGCGCGAAGCTCCTTCACATCTCGAACCTCTTCTATACGGAGCCGCAGATAAAGGCCGCAGAGCTGATAGTCGAGCACTCCTTCGGGGACAAGGTCTTCTTCTGCAACAGCGGCGCCGAGGCCAACGAGGCCGCCATCAAGCTTGCCAGGCGCTATTCCTGGAAGAACCACGGCGAGGGCAGGACGGAGATCGTCGCCATGGAGAACTCCTTCCACGGGCAGGACCATGGCCACCCTGTCGGCCACGGGGCAGAGCAAGTTCCAGGTGGGCTTCAGCCCCATGGTCGAGGGCTTCACCTTCGTGCCCTTCAACGATATGAAGGCAATGGAAAAGGCCGTCTCGGACAAGACCTGCGCCGTCATCATCGAGTGCATCCAGTCGGAAGGGGGCGTCTTCGTCGCCGACAGGGCAGTACATGAAGAAGCTCAGGGAATTCACGGCGGAGCGGGACATCCTGCTCGATCTTCGACGAAGTGCAGACGGGCATGGGCAGGACGGGCAAGCTCTTCGGATACGAGCACTACGGCATCGAGCCCGACATCATGAGCCTGGCAAAGGCGCTGGGCAGCGGCTTCCCCGTGGGCGCAATCGTGGCCAAAGATAAGGTGATGGAGGCCTTCGACCCCGGCTCCCACGCCTCGACCTTCGGCGGCAACCCCCTGGCCTGCGCGGCCGTCATCGCGACGATCGACACGATCATGGAAGAGGGCATCGTAGGACGGTGCGAGCGCCATGGGCGCGTATCTTCTGGAGGGCCTTCTCAAGCTGAAGAAGAAGTTCCCCTTCATTATCGATGTGAGGGGCCTGGGCCTGCTCCTCGGCGTCGAGTTCGACCTCCGACGTAGCGCCCATCGTGCAGGAGTTCCTGGCGGAAGGCGTCATTCTTTATGCGTCGAAAGGGAACGTCGTAAGGCTCCTGCCTCCCCTTATCATCGGGCAGGAGGAGATCGATATCTTCCTGGAGATCGCAAAGAAAATTTTCGAAAGGCACAGCGGACGATGAAAAGGGACTTCACGAGGCTCCTCGACATAACGGCAGGAGGAGTGCAGGCATCTTCTGGACCGCGCCCGCTTCCTGAAGGAGCCGCGCAGGGCGGGCAAGGAGCATGCGCCGCTGCAAGGGCATGACCCTGGCGATGATCTTCGAGAAGGCGTCCACCAGGACGCGGATCTCCTTCGAGGTCGGCATGGGCGGAGCTGGGCGGCCAGGCCATGTTCCTCTCCCAGGCCAATACGCAGATGGGCAGGGGCGAGCCCATCAGGGATACGGCAAGGGTCCTGTCCAGGTACGTGCACGCAGTCATGATACGGACCTTCGGCCAGGAGACGGTGGAAGAGCTTGCCAGCTGGTGCACGGTCCCCGTCATCAACGGGCTGTCCGACCTCTACCATCCCTGCCAGATCATCGCGGACCTTCTTCACCATCCTTGAATACAAGGGCAGGCTGGAGGACGTGAAGGTCGCCTGGGTCGGCGACGGCAACAACGTGGCCAACTCCTGGATCGAGGCGTCCATCCTTTTCGGCTTCCCCCTGGCCGTGGCCGTGCCCCCCGTTACGGCCCGCACGAGCCGCTGGTGAGGCAGGCAAGGAAAAGGGCACGCTTGCCGTCTACGCCGACCCCCACGAGGCCGTGCGGGGCGCGGACGTGGTCAACACGGACGTCTGGGTCAGCATGGGCATGGAGGCCGAAGCGGAGGAGCGGAAAAAGGCCTTTGCCCCGTTCCGCGTGGACGAGCGACCTGATGAAGGCGGCGAAGCCGGACGCCATCGTCCTGCACTGCCTGCCTGCCCACAGGGGCGAGGAGATAACGGACGAGGTTTTCGAGCGGTTCCAGGACGTGATCTTCACGCAGGCAGAAAACCGCCTCCACGCGCAGAAGGCGCTCCTGGAATGGTTAATGCGGCCCGATAGCGAGCCAACAAGCGAAGTTTACGGGATAAGGAGCAGTGGCAATGGCTTTAGTGGAGGAGATTAATGGATAAGATAAAGAAAGTCGTGCTGGCTTATTCGGGCGGTCTCGACACGTCGATACTCGTGAAGTGGCTGCGCGAGCAGTACGGGTGCGAGGTCATCGCCTATACGGCCGACGTGGGGCAGGAAGAGGAGTTGTCGGGCCTTGAGGAGAAGGCGATAAAGACCGGGGCCTCGAAGATCTATATCGAGGACCTGAAGGAAGAGTTCGCGAGGGATTTCGTCTTTTTTGCGATCAAGGCAAACGCCATCTACGAGGGCTGCTACATGCTGGGCACCTCCATCGCCAGGCCGCTGATCGCGAAGAGGCACGTGGAGATCGCCAGGATGGAGAAGGCCGACGCGGTCTGCCACGGCTCCACGGGCAAGGGGAACGACCAGGTGCGCTTCGAGCTTACCTACTATGCCCTGGCGCCCCACATCAAGGTCATCGCCCCGTGGAGGGAATGGTCCTTCACTTCCAGGGAAGAGCTGATCGATTACGCCAAGAAGCACGGCATCGACGTGCCCGTGAGCAAGGCCAAGCCTTACAGCATGGACAGGAACCTGATGCATATAAGCTACGAGGGGGGCGTGCTGGAAGACCCGTGGAACGAGCCGGACGAGTCGATGTTCCGCACTCACCGTCTCGCCCGAGAAGGCGCCCGACAAGCCGCGCTACGTGGAGATCGGCTTTACCGACGGCGCTGCCGACGACCGTGGACGGCAAGGCGATGAAGGCCCACGAGGTCATCGGCCTGCTCAACGGCTCGCAGGCGAGAACGGCATAGGCAGGGTCGATATCGTGGAGAACAGGTTCGTCGGCATGAAGTCCAGGGGCGTCTACGAGACGCCGGGCTGCACGATACTCCACGCGGCCCACCGGGCGCATGGAGTCGATCACCATGGACCGGGAGGTCATGCACCTCCGGGACAGCCTCATCACGAAGGTGTCGGAGCTGATCTATTACGGCTTCTGGTATTCGCCGGAGATGGAGGCCATGCGGGCCTTTATCGACGAGACGCAGAAGGGCGTGACCGGGACGGTCCGCCTCAAGCTCTACAAGGGCAATACGATCGTCGTAGGCAGGAAATCGGAGAAATCCTTCTACAGCCAGGACTTCGCCACCTTCGACAAGGACGCGGTCTACAACCAGGAGGACGCGACGGGCTTCATCAAGCTGAACGCCCTGCGGCTGCGCATAAGGGCGATGCAGAAGGGAGAATAAGGCTAGACATGGCAAGGACCGAAAGCAGAGGCTACGACCCGAAGGCCGTAGAAGAGAAATGGCAGGCCGTCTGGGAGAACGCAGGACTCTTCCGCGTAACCGAGGATAAGGAGAAGAGAAATTCTATCTCCTTGAGATGTTCCCCTACCCGTCGGGCAGGATCCACATGGGCCACGTGAGGAACTACTCCATCGGCGACGTGATCGCCCGCTACAAGAGGATGCGGGGCCTGAACGTCCTCCACCCCATGGGATGGGACGCCTTCGGGATGCCTGCGGAGAACGCCGCCATCCAGCACGGCATACACCCGGCCGTCTGGACGAAAGAGAACATCGCCTACATGAGGAAGCAGTTGAAGCGCCTCGGCTTCGGCTACGACTGGGACAGGGAGCTTGCCACCTGCGACGTGGAGTATTACCGGTGGGAGCAGTGGATGTTCCTCAAGATGTATGAAAAGGGGCTCGTCTACAGGAAGAGCGCCCCCGTGAATTACTGCGAGCAGTGCCAGACGGTGCTTGCCAACGAGCAGGTCGAGGACGGCAGGTGCTGGAGGTGCGGCGGAGAGGTGGTCCAGAACGAGCTTACCCAGTGGTTCTTCGCCATCACGAAATACGCGGACGAGCTTTACGAGTACACGTGGAAGCTGCCGGGCTGGCCCGAGCGCGTCCTCAGCATGCAGAGGAACTGGATAGGGAAGAGCCACGGCGTAGAGGTCAACTTCCCCCTGGAGGCGGGCGGCGCCCTGACGATCTTCACGACGAGGCCCGATACGCTCTTCGGCGTCACCTTCATGGTCCTTGCCCCGGAGCACCCCTCTGCTGCGACCCTTGCGAAAGGGACCGCCCAGGAGGCCGAGGTGGCCGCCTTCGTCGAGAAGGCCAAGGCCCAGGACCGGAGCTTCAGGGCAGAGCTTTCGCTGAAGAAAGAAGGGGTCTTCACCGGAGCATACGCGATAAACCCCCTCACCGAAGCAGAAGGTGCCCGTATTCGTGAGCAACTTCGTCCTTGCGGAATACGGCACGGGGGCGATCATGGCCGTCCCCGCCCACGACCAGAGGGACTTCGAGTTTGCCCGCGAGTTCGACCTGCCCGTGATCGTAACGATCCAGCCCGAAGGCGACGACCTCGACCCCGCCTCCATGGACGCAGTCCTGGGAGGGCGACGGCGTCCTCGTCAACTCCGGCCCCTTCAACGGCATGAACAACAGGAAGGCCATCGAGGCCATCATCGATTTCCTCGAAGAAAGAGGGCATCGGGCAAGCGGACGGTCAATTACCGCCTGAAGGACTGGGGCATATCGCGCCAGCGTTACTGGGGCACGCCGATCCCCATCATCTACTGCGACGAGTGCGGCACGGTGCCCGTCCCCTATGAGGACCTGCCCGTCGAGCTGCCCCTCGATGTCCAGGTGCGCATGGTCGGCCGCTCGCCCCTGGCGGACCACCCGCAGTTTTACGAGACGACCTGTCCCGAAATGCGGCAGGCAAGGCCAAGAGGGAGACGGACACGATGGACACCTTCGTCGAGTCGTCCTGGTACTTTCTGAGGTATACCTGCCCGCGATTACGATAAGGGCGCCGCTCGACCGCGCAAGGGTCGATTACTGGATGGCGGTCGACCAGTACATCGGCGGCGTCGAGCACGCGGTGCTCCACCTTCTCTATTCGAGGTTCTTCAACAGGGTGCTCTCGGAGCTGGGGCTGGTGAGCGTCCGCGAGCCCTTCGAGAACCTCCTGACCCAGGGGATGGTGATAAAGGACGGCTCGAAGATGAGCAAGTCGAAGGGCAACGTCGTTGACCCCGACTACCTCGTCGAGCGCTTCGGGGCGGACACGGTGCGCCTCTTCTGCCTCTTCGCCTCCCCTCCGGAGAAGGACCTGGACTGGAGCGACAAGGGCGTCGAGGGCGCCTATCGGTTCCTCCAGAGGCTCTGGAGGCTCGTCATGGAGCGGCAGGCGGAGCTGGAAGCCGCACAGCCGGCCTACGCGTCGGCCTCCGGCGACAAAGAGGTTTCCGCCCTTCTCCACATAGTCCACAAGACGACGAAGAAGGTGACGGAAGACGTTGAGAGGTTCCACCTGAATACAGGCATATCGGCCGCCATGGAGCTGGTGAACGCCGTCTACAAGTTCGTCGAATCCAGACCGATGGAAGGGGAGGCGGCGAGCGTGGTAAGGGCGGCGGTCGATCGCCTGATCGTACTGGTAAGCCCCTTTTGCCCCCATCTGCCGCAGGAACTGTGGGCCGTACTCGGCCATGAGGATTTGCTTGTGGATTACCCGTGGCCCTCTTACGACGAGAACGTACATAGTGGAGGAGACGGTCACCATCGCGATACAGGTAAACGGCAAGCTGAGGGACACGGTCGATATCGAGCGCGACATGGAGGAGGAGGCGCTAAAGGACCTCATCCTGTCGCTGGAGAAGGTCCGGCGCCACCTTAGGAAGAAGCCGGTGAGAAAGGTGATCGTCATTCCGAACAGGATCGTCAATATAGTGTTATGATGAGGGGGCATATGAAGAGACTCCTTCCCGATTTGCGCTCTTCTCATCTGCGCGGTCCTGGCGAGCGGCTGCGGCTACGAGCTCGTCAAGGAAAAGGGCATTTACGGAGGAGACATCACCTCGATATACGTCCCCGTCTTCAAGAACAACAGCTTCGAGCCGATGGTATCGGGCGTCTTCACGCAGGCGTTCTCCATGGAGCTGGCAGGAAGCGGGCTTTTCAGATCAACAAGCCGGACGCCGATGCAACGCTTCAGGGGACCATCTCCTGGCTGTGACCACAGCGCCGGGCGCTATCGGCGCGACCGCCCAGACCGTCCAGAAATCGGTCACCGCGGTTGTCATCCTTACTTTCAGGAGAAGCAGGGTAAGCTTTTGAAGACGTGGACGTTCAGCGACGTCCGAGGTATACGACGCAAGCAGCATCAACATCGAGGACCCGAACAGAAGGGCGGCCTTGCAGCGCATCGCAATGCGTATAGCACGCAGGTTCCATGCCCAGGTGCTTGCGGTCTACTGACAGGCCCAGGTGCTTACAGCGGCCAGCCGGCGTTCCTGCCGGCTTTCCTTTTCCTTTTCTCGAAGGCAGCGCCAGCATAAGCAGGCCGTCATCGCGACCGGCAGGAAAGCCAGCACCATGAGTGCTGCGCGGAGGCCGTAGACGTCGGCTACCCAGTCCGATGGCAGGCGTGGTCAGCCCGCCGAATGAAAAGGCCAGGCCCAGGGTAATCCCGGAGGCGAGCCCCAGCCGGTTGGGCAGGTAGGACTGGCCGAGGACCACCATCGAGCTTAAGGGGACCGAGAGCGACGAGGCCGATAAGCACGAGGAGCAACGTCGCAGTGAGCGGGCGCCGATGCCATGGGCAGGAAGGGCAGAAGGACCGCGAGGAGAAGGCAGCCCAAGACGGCCATCGCCCTGTAGCCGAGGCGGTCCGCCATCCAGCCGCCTATGAAATTACCCACTATGCATGCAATGAGAAAGACCGTCAGGGCAGAGCCCGCAGTCGCCTTTGAGGCATGCAGGACATTGACCAAAAGAGGGGGAGAAAGGTGTTAAGCCCGTAAAAGATTATCGAGCGGATAAGCAGGCCGCTGGAGAGGCAGACAAACGGCGGCCAGCGGTCGGGCCCATGACGCGCCCGCCGCGCCGGCCGGCCGTTTTTTGCGCGCTGAATAGCCCTTGTGTAAGCCCGGCAGCTTAAGGGCGAGAATGACTGCGACGAGAGCGGGCGGTACTATGAGGCATACCGTCCCCTTAAGGCCCCACGCGAGAAGCAGCGACCGTGGCGAGAATGGGGCCTACCGCAAAACCGGCCTGACCGCCCATGCCGAACAAGCTCATCGCCGTTGCCTTCCTGCCCCCCGCAAGGTGTAGCATCACCTTGGCGCTCTCCGGATGGAACATGGCGCTGCCGAGACCGCTCAACATCACCGCCGCGACCCCAAGCCCGTATGTCGGAAGGAGTCCGGTGCTTGCGACGCCGACGCCCAAAAGCAGCATTGAAACGGGTATCAACCAGGGCATCGGCCGACGGTCGCTCATCCAGCCGAAGATGGGCTGGAAGCCGGACGCGACGAGGCTCACCGCAAAGACGATGGTTGCGGCGGCCGTGTAGCTAAGGTGGTGCGCAGCGATGAAGTACGGAAGCAGGACGGGTATGGCCCCCTGCGGAATGTCGGCAGACCCGTGGGCAATCGAAAGAAGAGCCAGGGAGCGTACTCTCATGAACCTTCCACCTTTCGGTAAGCTTGCATGGTGTCAGGGCCGCTATCCCAGGTAGGCCGCGCGGATCTGCGGGTCCGCAAGCAGCGCCTCCCCCGGGCCCGAGAGGGTGACGCTGCCGGTCTCCAGCACGTGGCCGAAGGACGCGGCCTTGAGCGACATGTGCGCATTTTGTTCGACGAGCAGGATAGTCCCGCCCGCCCGGTTGATCTCCTTAAGCACCGAAAATATGTCCCTGACGAGAACGGGGGCAAGGCCCATCGAAGGCTCGTCGAGGAGCATCAGGCGTCCGCGCCCCATAAGCGCCCTGCCAAGCGCCAGCATTTGTTGCTCGCCTCCCGACAGCGTCTGGCCGGACTGCTTCTTTCGCTTTTGAAGCACAGGAAAAAGGTCGAACACGCGCTTATAGTCTTTTTCTATCTCACGCCTTTCCTTCCGGTGCCACGTGGCCAGCTTAAGGTTCTCCTGCACTGTGAGGTTTCCGAAGATGCCGCGCCCTTCCGGCACGTGGGCGACGCCCATGGAGGCTATGCGGTGGCAGGCTACGCCGCGCAGCTCCTTGCCATCGTATAAGACACTGCCCTGGTAAGGCACCATGCCGGAGATTGCGCGCAGCGTCGATGATTTGCCCGCGCCGTTCGAGCCGACCAGTGCGACGATCTCGCCTTCCTTTACGTCGAACGAGACGCCCTTTACCGCCTTGATGCTTCCGTACGTCACCTCCAGGTCTCTGACTGCGAGCAAGACCTTATCGCTCACGCCTCTTCCTCCCCCAGATAGGCGGTCAGCACGCGCTTGTCCAGCCGCACCTCGGCGGGCCTGCCTTCCGCGATGGTGGCGCCGAAGTCGAGCACCGTAAGGCGCTCGCAGATATTCATGACGAGCTGCATCTGGTGCTCGATGAGCAGGATCGTGACGTCGAAGGCCTTTCTCACCCAGCCTATCAGCTCCATGAGCCGCGTTATCTCCGTCGGGTTCATCCCGGCCGCGGGCTCGTCGAGGAGCAGCAGTCTCGGGCGCGTGGCCAGCGCCCTCGCTATCTCCAGCCGCCGCTGAAGGCCGTAGGGCAGGTTCCTGGCCGCCTCCTGCGCATATCCGTCGAGCTGGAAGAGGCCCAAAAGCTCCATCGAGGCGTCGATTATTGCCGCCTCTTCCTTCCTGAAGCGTTGGAGCCTGAAAAGGGACGAGAGGACCCCGCAGGAGGCGTGCCCGTATTGGGCGCACCTCACGTTGTCCAGAACGGAAAGCTCCTTGAAAAGCCTGATATTCTGAAAGGTCCTTGCAATGCCCATGGACGTGATCCGGTTCGGCCTCTGCCCGTCGATCCTTTTTCCGTCGATCGCGATGCTTCCCCGCGTCGGGCGGTAAACGCCCGTTATGAGGTTGAAGACCGTCGTCTTGCCCGCGCCGTTCGGCCCGATGATCCCGGCCAGCTCATTCCTCTCCAGGTTAAGGCTGAAATCCGATAAGGCGGTAAGGCCGCCGAAGCGCTGGGTGAGGTCCCTTATCTCAAGGAGCGACATCGACCGCCCCCTTTTTCTTACGGCCTGACCGGGAAGCGATAAACCCGGCCCCCGGCACGAACCAGGAGAACTCACGCAGGCCCATGATGCCCTTCGGCTTATAGAGCATGAGCAGCACAAGTACGAGGGGCATCAGGACCATCCGCCAGACGCCTAAGGGGCGCAGGAACTCGAGGAGCACCGTGTAGATGACTGCGCCGATGATCGAGCCGCCGAGGGAGCCTATGCCGCCAAGGTAGACCATGATCAGGATATCGGTCGATTTGACGATATCGAAGACCCTGGGGTTGATGAACTGAAGGAGATGGGCGAAGAGGGCCCCCGCTATGCCTGCAAAGAACGAAGAGACCACGAAGGCGAGCATCTTCACGCGGCGCGTGTCTATGCCCGATAGCTCGGCGGCGATCTCGTCCTCCCTGATCGAGAGAATGCCTCTCCCGAAGCGCGAATAAACGAGATTGCGGATGAACCAGAGGGAGAGGACCGTCCAGAAAAAGACCCAGGGCAGGGTGGTAAGCCGGTCCATGCCGAGGAAGCCGCGCGGGCCGCCGAGGGCGCTTATGTTCTCGATGGCAGACTTGACGATCATGCCGAAGGCAAGGGTGACGATGGCAAGGTAGTCGCCCCTGGTCTTGAAAGAAGGGAAGGCGACCAGAAGCCCGGCCAGGCCCGCGGCAAGCCCCCCTGCAATTACGGCTGCCGGAAAGAGCCAGGCTGCCGCAGCGGCAGGGAAGACGCGCACGGATACGACCGAGGCAATATAGGCCCCTATCGCCATGAAGCCTGCGTGGCCCACGGAAAATTCGCCCATGTATCCGTTCACGAGGTTCAGGCTCACGCTTAAGATGATGTTGATGCCGATGTACATCAGGACGAGCTGGACGTATTGGTCGAGGAGGTCCGTAGCCGGAATGATGAACGAGAGAGCGAAGCCGGCCGCAAGCAGCGCCTGCCCCAGCCATCGCTTAGCCAAAAGGGAGCGGAAAGAGGACGCAAGCCGGCTGTCTCTGAACGGGCGCGCCATGCTATACCTTTTGCACCGTTGCCTTGCCGAGGATGCCGTGGGGCCGCAGGATCAGGAGCCCGAGAAGCAGCCCGAACGCCACGAGGTCTCTGTACGTAGAGGGCAGAAAAGCCACTACGAGGATCTCCACCGCACCCAGGATGTAGCCGCCTATCATAGCGCCGCGGATATTGCCGATGCCGCCGACAACCGCAGAGATGAACGCCTTCCAGCCCACCATTATGCCCATGTAAGGGTCGATTACCGGGTAGCAGAGGGCGTACAGGACTCCCGCGACGCCCCCCAGGCTCGTCCCTATGGCGAAGGTTATCGAAATGACCGAATCGACGGGCACGCCCATCAGAGGGGCGACCGTCTTGTCCCACGAGATGGCCCTCATCGCCATGCCGACCATCGTCCGCCTTACGATCAGGTCGAGGACGATCATGAGCACGAGGGAAATGGCGATAACGACGACCTGCAAAAGCGAGATCGATACGTCCCCGAAAGTCCAGGCAATGTTGGGGATGAACGCCGGGATGTGCTTGGGATACGGGCTGAGGGCAAGGGTGAAATTTTCCAGGAAGAGGCCGACGCCGAGCGCAGTGATGATCGCCGAAACCCTCGGGGCCTGGCGCAGCGGCTTGTATGCGAGCCGTTCTATCGTGACTCCGAGGACGGCTGTCCCGAGCATGGAGACGACAAGGACGGCGATGAAAGGCAGATTGAAAAGGAGCACCGAGAGGAAGCAGATGAAAGCGCCCACCATGAACAGGTCGCCGTGGGCGAAGTTGATCATGGTGAGGATGCCATAGACCATCGTGTAGCCCAGGGCAATAAGCGCATAGATGCTCCCTAACTGGAGGGCGTTCAATATCTGTTGCAGGAGGTAGCTCATGCGAAAATAACCTGCGATAGAAGCGGTCGGCTCCCTGCCGGAATCTTTTGCGCGGCCGGGCGTGTCCACCCGGCCGGTTCATTAAGGTCCGGCGTTCGCAAAATAGACAAACTTCCCGTCCACTATCTTAAGGATCACGGCGCTTTTCACCGGATCGGACGAGCCTTCCCTGAATTGCATGTCGCCGGTCACACCCTCGTACTTCTGGACTTTGGCCAGGGCTGTCGCGCACGGCCTGCCGGTCGATCTTGCCCGCGTCCAGGACTGCCTGCTTCAGAAGGCCGAAGGAGTCGTAGGTGAGGGCGGCTACGTCATCCGGCATGCCGCCGTAAGCCGCCTTGTACGCCTCGATGAACTTCAGCGCCGCAGGGGCGGCCGTATCCGGCGCGTAATGCGTGCTGAAATAATAACCCTCGCAGTCCTTGCCGCAGAGCTTCGTCAGCTCCTGGCTGCCCCATGAATCGCTGCCGAAGAAAGGTACTTTGAAGCCAAGCCTCTTGGCCTGCTGGATTTGCAGGGGCACTTCGCTGTAGTAGTTGGGCAGGAAGACGACATCCGGGTCCGCCTTCTTTATCTTGGTGAGCTGCGCCGAAAAATCCCTGTCGTTCGTCGTATAGGTCTCGAAGGCGACTACCTTGCCCCCGTTCTTCTCGAACGTCTCTTTGAAAACCTCCGCGATGCCCTTGTTGTAGTCGGATGCAACGTCGTAGAGGACGGCCGCCTTGCGCGCCTTCAGGTTATCCATCGCAAAGCGCGCGAGCACTCTCCCCTGGAAGGGGTCGATGAAACAGGCCCGGAATACGTACTTCTTGGGCGCGCCCGTCTTTGCGTCGAGGGTTGTTTTCGGGTTCGTGGACCATGGGGTGATGAGGACTACCTTCGAGCTTTCCGCTATCTCCGAGGCGGGTATGGCGTAGCGCGTCGCGTTCGGGCCGACTATGGCGATAACCTTTTTCTGCGTGATGAGCTTCTGGGCTGCGGAGGCAGACTGGTCGGCCTTGCCTGCGTTGTCCTCGACAAAAAGCTCGACCTGGTATTGCTTGTCGCCCACCTTCAGCCCGCCCGCGTCATTGATCTGTTTTACTGCGAGCTGAGCGGCCTTCTTGCAGGATTCGCCAACTGCGGGCATGTCGCCCGTCAGCTCGGCTATAACACCCACCCTTACCGTGGTCGGGCTCTTTTCACCGCAGCCGGCAACCAGTATCCCTATGACTGCGAACATCAAGAATAAAAGGCCTGCCTTTTTCACATGGCCCTCCTTATTGGTTAGACATCAGCGCCCCTATCATAACAAAGAAGGGCCGGCATGTCTACCCGAAGTTGGGGTGATATGCGGCCGGGTCGGGGCACCCGCTTCGCAGGCCGTGCTAAACGGTCGCGAAGTGGGTCGCGCGCCTTTCGCGTCGTTTTCTCGGGCGCGAGCCCTCACGTACACAAAACGATCCCGGCTGCTAAAAGAGTTATGACCGCTTGCGGAAGAACAACCTGATCGGCGCCCCTTTGAACTCGTACTTCTCCCGCAGGCAGTTCTCCAAAAATCTTTTATAATGCTCGGGGATGCGGTCGGGATAATTCGAAAAGAGCAGGAACGTCGGGGGTGTTGATTTCAACTGGCTAACGTAAAATATCTTGAGCTGCCTTCCTTCGACCACCGGCGGGCTCAGCCTTTGGAAGAATTCCTCGAAAGCCCTGTTCAGCTTGGGCGTGGGTATCTGTCTCGTCAACTGCTTGTGGATAGCCGTATCGATGTCGAGAATCTCCTCGATGTTTTCGCCGGTAAGGGCAGACGTGAAGACGACCGGGGCAAAATCTGCATGGGGAAGCGTCTCCATGATCACCTTGCGGTACCGGTCCTCGTTGATGCTGCGGTCCATCAGGTCTTTCTTGTTGACGACGATGCCTATGCCCTTGCCCTCGGAGACGACGAGGTGGGCGATGGTCGCGTCCTGGCGGCCGACGCCTTCCGCCCCGTCGATCACCAGGTTCACCACGTCCGCCCGCTCGATGCTCCGAACCGCGCTCATTACCGAATATTCCTCTACCCTGGCCGATATCCTGGCCTTCTTCCTCAGGCCCGCGGTATCGATCACCGTATAGGTCTTCTCTCCGTAGCGGACGATGGAGTCTATGGCGTCCCGCGTGGTCCCCGGGATGTCGCTCACTATCATGCGCTCGGAGCCGAGAAGCCTGTTGACTATGGACGACTTGCCCGTATTGGGCCGCCCGACAACGGCGATCTTCAAGCCCTGCGCTTCCTCTTGCGGGCTTTCCGGCTCGACGATGAGGGCCATGTCGTCCAGTAGCTCCACGATGCCGAGACCGTGGGATGCGCTGATCGGGTAGACCGTGTCGCAGCCAAGCGCGTAAAAATCGGCCGTTTCCGCCTCCCGTTTCTGGGAATCGACCTTGTTGACTACGTAGAAGACGGGCTTATCGTACCTGCGGACGATTGACGCTATCTCCCTGTCGTCAGGCGTGAGGCCGTCTTTTGCGTCCATGAGGAATATTATCATCGACGACTCCTCGACCGCCTCCATGATGTGCCTCTTGACGAGCGACGTGATCTCCCCGGTCCCCCCCGGCTCAAACCCGCCCGTATCGACGAGGACGAACGATTTTCCTGCCGTGGTCGAACTCGCCGTAGTTCCTGTCCCTGGTTACGCCGGGCGAGTCCTCGGTGATCGCCTTCCTGTACCCGATCAGGCGGTTGAAGAGCGTCGATTTGCCTACGTTGGGCCTTCCTATAATGCTGACTATCGGTCGCATCCAGGCTGCATCTCCGCTCGGGTGGGTATCTCAAAATACAGACTGAACAGCAGGCCGATTAACGGAAGTATGGCTATCGACTTTGAGCGCGACGGTTCGACGCCGAAGTGGTCGGCCACCACCCCGAGGAGCGTTACGCCCGACGCCCCCGACCCCTATAGCGAAGCCCGTCATGATGCCCGAGGCTACGCCCATGCTGTCCGGAAGGAGTTTCTGCGCCATGACTACCGTCACGGAGAAGGAGGCGACGAGTACGGCGCCCATCACAAAGAGCAGCACCATGAGCAGGCTTTCCTTCAAGGAAAAATATAGCGGAAAAAGGAGCGGCTTCAAAAACATGCTGGCGCGCAGCAGGAAACGGTGGCCCCACCTGTCCGCCATGGGCGCCCCGGCCAGTGTGCCGACTGCGCCGCCCAAGAGGAACACGGATCACGAGCTTCGCCGCGTATATGGGGTCGCCCTTCACGTCGTGCGATGATATAAAACGGTATATAAGCCATGATCCCGACCTGTATCCATGACCGCATGATCACTACGCAGACGGTGAGGACGAGGGAGGCGTACGCGCCTTTAACCGCCCTTCGCCCCGCCTGCAGCCCGGCCGTCCGGGCAGCGCGGGAGGCGTCACCGTCTTTTTGAGGGCGATGATGGCGGCAGTGAAGACGAGGGACGGCACTACGACGAGCGGCAGCGAGCTGGAAACCGAACCGGGAGATGGTCCATATGGCGATGACCGGGCCGAGCGCAAAGCCCAGGTTCCCGCCCTACGGAAAAGATGGACATCCCCGTGACCGGCCTGTCTCCCGTAAAAAAGCCCGCAATCTTATACCCTTCGGGGTGGAACGACGAAATGCCGAGGCCGCTGAGGGCAACGAGGGCAAGCATTGGAACGAAGCCCGAGGGCAGGGAAAGCAGCGAATAGCCGACCCCGGCGGCGAGTACGCCCGCAGGCAGGAGAAAGCCCTTTTCCTTTTTGTCCGAAAGCATCCCGAAGACGGGCTGGAGGATCGAAGAGGCAAAATTCGCAACGATCAGGATGAAGCCCGTCATCGCATAGTTAAGGCCAGGTGCTGCTTCAGGAACGGCAGGACCGCCGGAAGCGCGCCCTGGTAAATATCGCAGACCATGTGCCCCGACGAGAGGAGGAGCAGGACCCTGAAATTAAACTTTCTCATCCAGTATCGCCTGAGCTCAAGGAGGAGCCTGCAGGTGGCCCCCCATATCCTCTCGCCGTTGTACACGATCTCGAAGACTTCCATTGTCCTGCCTTTGTGCTCCGCCGTAGTCGCTTGCGGCCGGCTGGACATCAGGAAGGGAAAGGGCAGATAGATGAGGTAGCGTACCTCGTCGGGGTTGAGCTTGAAGTCGTAAGGATAAGGAATGAGGCCCACGTAGGGCGTGATTACGAACCCGGTCATCGTCTCCATGTCGCTCAGCCGGCCCACTATCTCTATATCGTTCGGCCCTACGCCTATCTCTTCCCCGCATTCCCGTATCGCAGTCCGGACCGTCTCCCCGTCCGCGTCCTCGTACATGCCGCCGGGGAAGGATATCTCCCCTTTATGGGACTTGACGTTCGTCGACCTTCTCGTCAGCAGGATGCGCGCGTCGCCGTCCTCTCCCATGATCGGGATCAGCACGGACGCCCTGGTGTTCGATCCTGCCCTGAGATGAGGACGGCTTGTACGCGGAGAGCCTCTCTTTTATAGCGAAATCATTTTCCTCATTGTAACAATTTGGCCGGTCGTTATCAAGGCAGCGGGGGACGCCCACTCCTCCACATTGACAAATTCAGCCCGGGTGAGCATGTTTCCTATCAAAGGTTTTGCATGCCGCAAGGATGTACTTGAAAGGGTTGCCGTTTCCGCTTCTCCCTCCTCCGAAAGTAATTTCCGGGACGACCCCGTAGACGATCCTTGGCGATAAGGCAATACAAGCCGGGCGGCTGCCCGTCAAAAGCGTACCAGGCCCCTTGCGGGCCATAAAACAGCAAGGAGGAACGGATGAGACAGGTATGTGCATTATTTCTGGCTTTAGTTATGGTGGCGGCATTTGCGGCGATTGCGCCGGCTGCGGAAAATATGCCGACCGCCCAGAGGTCCGAGCTTATCACTATGAAGGCGACAATCGAATCGGTCGATCCCCAGAACCGGATGGTTACCCTGCGGGGCCCGAGGGGCAACCTTTTCACCATCAAGGCGGGCCCTGACGTAGCGAACCTGCCGGACCTGAAACCGGGCGACCAGATCATGGCGAGATACTACCAGTCGGTGGCCGTGCAGATGGCCAAGCCCGGAGAGCAGCCGATGATGTCTTCAAGGGAAATGGAAAGGTCGGCGGTGCCCGGCCAGCCCGCGACTGCGGTGGAGCGGGTGACGACTACGGCCACAGTCGAGTCGATCGATAAGCCGAACTCCATGGTAACGTTGAAGGGGTCGCAGGGGAATATGGTCACTGTCAAGGCGAGGAACCCCGACGCGATCCAGAAACTGAAGGTGGGAGACCAGCTCAACGTTACCTATACGCAGGCAATGGCCGTCTCACTGGAAAAAGGGACCGGTTAGTCATAACCCCGCAATTATTGGGGTTAGACCCTAGCACCCCTCCGCCGGCGGCAAGCCGCCGGAGCCTTCCCGCTTAAGCGCTGCGCATTCGCTTGCTTTAATACCCTGCTGCTAGCAGCAGGGTATATTTTTTGAAAGGCGGGCAGCCGGCGCAGGCGAGCCGCCCTCATACTCTTGAAAAGCCCTGTCATTTCTGCTTATTTAATTACGTGACCAATTTTTTTGACCTCTCCCTGCGGGAGCTCGGGGACGTAGTTGAGAGCCTCGGCATAAAGCGCTACCGGGCACGCCAGATTTATAAATGGGTCTATCAGACCGACACGTGCGATTTTGACCTCATGACCAACCTTCCGAAAGGCTTCCGCGTGACCTTGCGCAACATGTTCGATTTCAACAGCCCTAAGGCCGAGGAGATGAGCGTTTCTGCCGACGATTCCATCAAGTTCGTCTTTTCCCTCATTGACGGCCGTGTCATCGAGAGCGTCCTTATGCCGGAGAACGGCAAGAGCACCGTCTGCCTCTCCACCCAGGTGGGATGCAAGATGGCCTGCGCGTTCTGCGTAACCGGCAGGATCGGCTTTTTGAGGAACCTGACCGCCGGGGAGATCGTGGGCCAGTTAATGGCTATGCGGCCGCACGCGCAAGGCAGCACAATAACGAACGTAGTCCTTATGGGCATGGGCGAGCCCCTCGACAACGTCGACAACGTGCTGAGGGCCGTCGAGATAATGGAAGAGCCCTTCGGCCTCAAGATTTCGCACAGGCGCCTCACCGTCTCCACCGTGGCCCTCGTAGACAGGCTCCGCCTCCTCGACCCGCGCAAGGTGCAGCTCGCAATCTCGCTCAATGCGGCCACGGACGCTTTAAGGACCCGGCTCATGCCGATCAACAGGGTCTACCACCTGGCCGACGTCATCGACTACGTAAAAGGCCTCGGAGACATGGGCAGGACAAGGGTGACCTTCGAATACGTAATGCTGCGGGGAGTAAACGATTCGATGGAGGACGCGAAGCGCCTTGCCGAGATTCTCAAGGGAGTAAGGTGCAAGATCAACCTGATACCGCACAACGCGTCCCCCTATACGGAATTCGAGACACCCGACCAGGAATCGGTCAAGCAGTTTCAGTCGTACCTGATCAACAGGCATTTTACGGCCATCGTGCGGGACTCCCGCGCCGGCGACGTAGGCGGGGGGTGCGGGCAGCTGGGCATGAGGTATCTCGAGGAGGAAAGATGAGCTTGTTGCCGGTCTACAGGGACTCTTTTTTCACCAGCTTGCGGCGAAGCGACGGGATGCAGCTTCGCATCCATTACCGGGACGGGTTCGTCCGTACGGACTTCAGCCTTAGCACTGCGTTCGAAGGGTACGAGGGCGTAGTCCATGGCGGGATGCTTTTCGGCATTCTCGACGCCATGATGTGGTACGCGATATTCGTGCAGACGGGCAAGATCGGTTTTACACGCAAGCTGGATATGGATTTCCTGAAACCCGTGTCGTGCGATTTGGCTTACCATGCCCGGGCAAGGCTGCAACACATAGACGGCAGGGACATCTGGGCCGAATCCTGGATCGAAAATGACGCAACAGAGCGTTGCGCCCAGGCGACAGCACCTGTTCAGGGAGGCCAAAGGCATCGACCGCGTCAGGCTGCTTGAGAATTTCGACTTTACGGGCATTTCTCCCGAGATCAGGGACGTCTTTATGTCAACAGCCGGATAACGGAAGGAAGCTGCCGCCGGCCTAAAAAACTATCCGCGCGTCTCCATATAGCCCAGGCCTTCCACCGCCTCTACCGCCGCCTCGATTGTATGGACGAGGCCCTCTATGCCTTCTTCGGTTACGCACGAGATCGAGCATGCCCCGTAGCGCGCCTCTGCAAGCTTAACAAAGCCCCTGTCAACACGGTCGATCTTATTGAAAACAAAGACATTCGGCTTCTCTGAGAGGCCGAGTTTCGCTATCATGCGCTTGACCGACTCTATCCTCTCCTCGAAATCGGGGGAGCTGATATCGACGAGGTGGAGGAGGAGGGTCGCGTCTTCAAGCTCTTCGAGCGTCGCGGCGAAGGCGCGCAGGAGCACCTCGGGCAGGTGCTCGATAAAGCCGACCGTATCGGTCATGACGATCCCCTTCCGCGCCGGGTACTTGATGAGCCTCGTAGTCGGCGTCAGTGTGCTGAAGAAGCGCTCCTGCACCTCCACGGCGCTCTTCGTAAGGAGGTTGAGCAGCGTCGATTTGCCTGAGTTCGTGTAGCCGACGATGGAGACGACGGGGATGCGCATCCGCCGCCTCTTCTCCCGCTTCCTCTCCCGGGCCTTTCCCACCTCTTTGAGCTTCTTTTCCAGGAAGGCGATCCTCTCTCTTATCCTGGCCCTGTTCACCTCCAGCTTCGTCTCTCCGGGGCCCCTGCCGCCGATGCCCCCCGTGAGCCTCGAAAGGGCCGCCTCTCTTTCGGAAAGCCGCGGCAGGATATAACGAAGCTGCGCAAGCTCGACCTGAATCTTCGCCTCGCTCGTGTTTCGCCCTTGCTGCAAAAATGTCGAGGATCAGCTGGTTGCGGTCGATCACTTTCAACCCGGTAAGGGACGAGATGCTGTTGAACTGGCTCGGCGTCAGCTCCTCGTCGAAGACGAGCATGTCCGCCCCGCCCTGGGCGCAGTCCACTGCGATCTCCTCGATCTTCCCTTTGCCGACGAGGAACTTGGGGTGCAGCTCCTTGGGGCGCTGCAACACAACGTCGAGCACCGAGAGGCCCGCCGAATAGGAGAGGTCCTTCATCTCGGCGACCCTCTCCTCCACGTTCTTCGGCCTTCCGGGGCAGGGCGACAACGACGAGCACGCACGCCTCCCGGCGCCCGCGCCCGTAACGTAATGGGCGCCCCTTTCCTTGACGAATTCCGCCTCCAGGGCCGCTGATGAACCCGGTAAATTCGAGGTCCAGCTCGCCGACGGGCACGGGGCCTATGAAATCCCACGCCTGTCCCTTGCCTCCGCCGGGCATCAGGTGGCCTATCTGTATAAGCTCCCCCGGCTCCCCTTTTCTCTCAAGGATGCAGGCGACGAGGTCAAGCTGGAGCATGGCGAGGTCCGTCAGGTCTTCCTTGGAGAGCAATTCTCCGGCAAGGTGCGTATGGATGAACCGCAGGCCCCTGAAGCGCGCCCTGCCCACCCTCTCGGATGAAAGCTCCGGCAGGCTGATGCGCTCCCTCATCCCGACGACGACGTGCTCCACGACGCCCCTCCGGTTGACGACAAGGCCCACCTGCCTGGCGATCTCCCTCGAGATCTCCATCATGTTCCTTGCCCTGTCGAAGGTGATGACTGCGCCTGCCTCTATCTTCTTCCGGCCGAGGTTGAGGAGCCGCCTTTTTTGCAGGCGGTTCAGGCCCTGTACGTTCCCGTATATTTCGATATGACCCTCCGCGGCATGTACCGATTCGCTGCCGTTTTCCACGGCGCGGCAGGTATAGCCGAGACTATTATAATACAGGTAGCCAACTAACTCATCATATGGACCGCGTAGATTATTTTACAAATCGTTACAAAGGGGCCGGTCTGCATACAAATCATCCGCGTTTTATTGACAAATATGACGGAACCCCATATCATGATTCTAGTAGCTCCATATCGTATCTTGAAGAGAGTTAGATTCTAAGAAAACCATAGTAAGGTTATGAAGAAAACCCTTCAGGAGTTGCTTCGGACATTAAGCCGTATTCTACCCGAAATCCCCTTCGCAGTCCGTTTTTGGGATGGTGACGCAGAAGCGTTCGGGCATGGCCTGCCCGCCTTTATTATCTCCTTCACGACGGAAGACGGGGCAAAGGCCATTTTCAAGAGAGGGGCAACGGGGTTCAGGGAAGGATATGTTGCGGGAAATATAGACGTAGAGGGCGACCTTGACCAGCTTCTCCGTATAGGCATGGACCCGCACGTCCAGGATATGAAACTCTCACTCAAGACAAAGGCGGCCGTTCTGCTTCAATACCTGAAATGCCTCAACACGAAGAAAAGGTCGCCCGCAAACATTTCGCACCACTACGACCTCGGGGACGATTTCTTCGAGCAATACCTGGACGAGAGCATGACTTATTCGTGCGCGTATTTCAAGAACGAGAAGGATACCCTCGAAGAGGCCCAGCAGCAGAAGTACGAACACATCTGCAAAAAACTCTGCCTGAAGGCGGGTGAGACACTGGTGGACATCGGTTGCGGATGGGGTGGAATGCTCCTCTATGCCGCCCATCATTACGGGGTAAGCGGCGTTGGATGCACCCTATCCGAATGCCAGGCCAGCTATGCCGAAGAAAGGATAGCACGGGAAGGACTAACAAAGAGCATCACGATTCTCCGTGAAGATTATCGAAACCTAACGGGTCAATTCGATAAATTTGTTTCCATCGGCATGTTCGAGCATGTAGGAAAAAGCTTTATCCCCGCATTCATGGAAAAAACGGGAAACCTGTTGCGGCAGGGCGGCATCGGTCTCCTCCATACCGTCGGAAAAGAACGCCGTACGGCCGATGACCCGTGGACAATGAAGTATATTTTCCCCGGCGCCCATATCCCTGCCCTCGACTACGTGGTACGCGAGATGGGACAAAGAAGGCTCGTCCCTCTCGACATCGAGAACCTTCGCCTTCATTATGCGGCCACCCTCGATGAATGGGGGAGACGGCTTGAGGTTCGCGCTTCGACGATCGAAAAGATGTTCGACTCAGGAGTCGTGCGCATGTGGAGGATGTACCTGAAGGGCAGCGCAGCGGCTTTCCGATGGGGCGACGCCAGACTCTACCAGATACTCTTTACCAACGGCATCAACAATACGCTCCCCCTGACCAGAGAGCATCTGTATCTGTCATGAGACTCGTTCTATAATGAGTGAAGAAGCGCAGGGCGCCACGCCCGCCGCTACAACAGTGTCACCGGCGGTGGGGCCGCCGTGCCGTCTCCGCTTGCTGCATTTGCACCGAACATCTTTAGCACCGTGTCCCGTATGACCGCGTCTTTTTTCCGGCACGCGCTCTTGAAGGCATAGTCCTCCCCTACCAGCGTCACCTTTTCTTTCGCCCTCGTTACGGCCGTATAGAGGAGCTTGTTGTTTAGCATTATGAAGTGGCTGAAGGTCATGGGTATTACGACGTTCCTGTACTCGCTGCCCTGCGTTTTGTGGATCGTCAGCGCATAGGCAAGCCGCAGAAGGTCCCGCGCCTCGTCGAAGCTGTAGACCGCTATAACGTTGTCCGCCGGGTAATAGACGTATAGCGACCTCGTCCCGCCTGTCGAGCTCTATGACGAAGCCGAGCATCCCGTTGAAGACCCTGTCTGTGTAATAATGCTCTTCCCTGTCGGGCCTGGCGAAGTCCTCGGGTTGTATGCAGTCGATATTCGTGTTGCGGGTGTGGACGACCTTGTCGGCGCGGGCGAGCACGACCCTGCCGAGGTCGAGGCGCGTCTCTGCCCGGTCCGCCTGGTCGTTCAGTATCTTCTGCAGCGCGTCGTTCAGGCTCTCCGTGCCGAGCACGCCGTTCTTCATGGGCGAGATTACCTGGAAGGTGTAAATGAAGGCCATGTAGTCCTTTGGCGTGCAGGTAGCTCCGCCAGGGGCTGTTTGTAAGCGCCGGCCGCCTTGCAGATGACCTTGAAGATGCCGTCCGAGTTCTCCTCTCTCATTTTGCGCAGGTCGGTCTCTTTCATCTCGTTGCTCTCTACCTTCCGCTTCAGGGCGAAATAATTGGGAATCGAGATGTCGATGAACCTGAAGTCGCTGTAACGCGCTTTGGGCGTAGCCTTCGGGTACCTGCGCCTGCCGGATCTCGTTGGCGAAAAGGGCGATCACCTTGTCTTCCCGCTGCCGGTATATGCGGCTGAGCTTCACCGTCGTCGCGATGCCCAGGTCGATGATGTCGGAGAACGGGTTGCCCGCACCGATAGGCGGGAGCTGGGCCGGGTCGCCGACCATGATAAGGACCGCGCTCTCCTTCAGCTTCGTTATCGAGCTTGAAGAGAAGCTCCGTGTTGACCATCGACGACTCGTCCACGAGGACCACGTCGTACGGTAGCTTCTCATGCGCGAGGACGAGGCTGTAAATCGTCTGCGCCTTATACCCTGTGAGCTTCCTGATGCGGTCGGACGCGATGCCGGACAGGGCGCAGCAGACTATCTTGTCCGGGTTGTACCTTACCGACAAAAGGTCGAGGAGCGCCTTCGACACGGTGCTCTTCCCCGTGCCCGCGTATCCGCAGAGGGCAAAAAGCGTTATGCCTTTGTTGACTGCCCTTATGGCGTCCTTCTGCTCGTCGCTGAAGACGATCGACATGGCGGCCTCTTTCTCCGCTATATAGCTTTCCACGTCTTCGACGAAGGGCTTGAGCGACCTGGCGGCGACTTTGCCGCCGCAAAATCGTATATGCGCTTCTCGGCATCATAAAGGAAAGATGAGGTGACCTTATCGTCGGGCAGCATCGCTATCTTGGCATCGCCGGCCATCGCTGCCAGCACGCCGTTGAAAAGCTCGTCCTCGAGCTTCTCCCCCTGGCCTCAAGGGCAAGCTCATTCGACACGAGGGACTTGAGCAGCGGCAGGACTGATGCAGCTATTGCCGACCGAGTCCGTGTATTCGAAGAGCACGTACTCGATGCAGGCCCGCACGCGGAAAGGGTGCACGGGCGCGATGCCCATCGCCCTCGCCATCCTGTCGGCCGTCTTGAACCCTATGCCCTTTACTTTCGTCAGCACAAACGGGTTTTCCTCGATCCGCGGGATCAGGTCGGACTCGTCTTTCAGCTCCCGATACACGCGCTGGACGAGCGATGGGGTCGCGCCCAGCGGCATGAGGAACTTGGAAAGGGACTTCAGCTCCTTGTATTTATGCCAGTGGGATTCTATTTTCTTCAGCTTCTTTTCTTTGATCCCTTTTACCTGGAGCAGCTTCTCCGGCTCGTTTTCGAGCACCTGCTCCAGCGCCTCCTCGCCCATCGTTTCGATGAGCGTAGCGGCGAGGTTCTTGCCTAAGCCTTTGACCATCCTTGTCAGGAAGTAAAAGATTTCATTTTCGAGGACGGTCAGCTCATTGAAGACGAACTGGAGGCCGTAGGTCTTGTGCTTTTTCCACTCGCCGACCGCCTTTATCGCGCGCCCCTTCGAGCGAGGCCGAGGCGTCGTGGTAAACGCCGCAGAGCGTGGTGTTCTTGTCTAGCTTGAGCACCATGTAGCCGGTCTCGGCGTTCCTGTATACTATGCTCCTTATGGTGCCGGCTATCTCCGTGTTCTTGACTTCCGCCATCTGCCCTTTGCCTGCGGTCCCTCTCTTCGGGGCTTTCGCTCCCAATAATATTCCATATAAAGGGCAGCAAGACAACAAAGGCATCAACCCGTGTCCGCGCGCGGCGGACTTGACACCGGGCGAAACTGCGTTATGTTCGTGTAGCCGGACGATTGGACGGCGCTTACTGACGAGACAGGGAGGGAACCATGAGCGAGCGAACCTACGGAGAGAGGCAAAAGGGTGATGGCGAGCAGGACCGGGGAGCGGACGCCCGAAGCATGATGGGCCGGGCGTATTACGTCGATCCTTCCGCCCGCCAGGATTCCGCGCGGCATGACGAGCCGTGGCAGGAACCGGGCCCGTCTACGGGAAAAGGTCCCAAAGGCTACACGCGCTCCGACGAGCGCATCAAGGAAGAGGTGTGCGAGCGGCTCATGCGCCACGGGTCGATAGACGCGCGTGAGGTCGATGTGGACGTCGCCGGGGGTGTAGTGACGCTTAAGGGCTTGGTCCCAAGCAGGGCGGCCAAGCACGCAGCCGAAGACACGGCCGAATCTGTGCTCGGGGTCATAGACATCCAGAACATGCTGCGCGTCGACCCCGCTGCGTTCGAGCCCGCCGGCATCACGCCGGGGGAAAGGGCGCCTGCATGGTCGGACGGGCAGCGCATCATCGAGGGCATGGAGGTTGTCGACTCCAACGGCGAGCATATCGGGCAGGTCAAGGAGATAAGGGAAAAAGACTTCCTCGGTTGACCGGACGATGAGGCGGGACATTTACGTCCCATTCAGCGTCATTGGCACGAGCGGCAGGCGCGTTGTGCTGCGCATCGACTCTGCCAAAATAAACGACCTGGACTTCGAGCGGCCGTCGTTTACGGGCAACAGGGAGAAAAGGAACGTCTGGCCCGATTAAAGGCCGGCGGGGGCGACGCTATCCCCGGCTGTTTTTAATGCTTTTTCCTTTTTATGAGGGGGTGGCTCCAAGAGCTTCGCTCGTGGCGGGGGCGACGCGAGCCCCAATAATTGCCGCAATATTCTTTCCGCGTGATACCCGTTCTATGAGAGAATAATAACATCGGGAGGTTATGCCCTTGTCGATGCCGCAGCAATTGCAGCGGATATCGGAGACCGTATGGGAGCTGCCCGTCTCGTACAAGCCGGGGATGCGGGTGCCCGCCCGCATCTACGGCACGGAGAAGCTGATCAAGGAGATGGACGACGCGGTCTACGACCAGGTGACCAACGTCGCCATGCTGCCCGGCGTGACGGATTACGCCCTCTGCATGCCGGACGGCCATTTCGGGTACGGGTTCCCCATCGGGGGCGTGGCGGCGATGGACATCGAGAAAGGCGGCGTCATCTCGCCGGGCGGCATCGGCTTCGATATCAACTGCGGCATGAGGCTCATCAAGACGGACCTCGACTACGAAGAGGTCAAGCCGCGGCTGAAAGAGCTTGTCGACGCACTCTTCGCCGCCGTGCCCGCAGGCGTCGGGAGCACGGGCTTCCTCAAGCTGACGAGGCAGGAATTCCGCGACGTCGTCGAGCAGGGGGCCGGGTGGTGCGTCCGCAACGGCTACGGCTGGAACGAGGACCTGGAGCTGACGGAGGACTCGGGCTGCACGCCGGGGGCCGACGCCTCCACGGTCAGCGAGAAGGCCATCGACCGGGGCTTCAACCAGATAGGCACCCTGGGCTCGGGCAACCACTACCTGGAGGTGCAGGTCGTCCACGAGCAGCATATCTTCGACGCGGACCTTGCGGCGGCCTTCGGCCTTGCGCCGGGCCGGGTCGTCGTCATGTTCCACTGCGGCAGCAGGGGCTTCGGCCACCAGGTGGCGACGGACTACCTCCGAGCTCTTCCTGAACGTCATGGAGAGCAAGTACGACATCCGCGTCCCCGACCGCGAGCTTGCCTGCGCCCCCTTCGATTCGCCGGAGGGGCGCAACTATTTCTCGGCCATGAAGTGCGCCCTCAACATGTCCTTCGCGAACCGCCAGATGATCCTCCATCGCGTGAGGGAGGTCTTCTCCCGCGTCTTCGGCAAGCCGGCGGAAAAGCTCGGCGTCCGGATGATCTACGACGTGGCGCACAATACGGCCAAGCTGGAGCGCCACACTGGTAGACGGCAAGGAAAGGCGGCTCCTCGTCCACAGGAAGGGGGCCACCAGGGCCTTCGGGCCGGGCATGGCGGAGATACCGGAGCGCTACAGGAAGATCGGCCAGCCGGTCATCATCGGGGGGAGCATGGAGACGGGCTCGTACCTGCTTGTCGGGACCGAGGGCGGCAGGGAGACGTTCTTCAGCGCGCCCCACGGCAGCGGGCGCACGATGAGCCGCACGGCGGCCCGCAAGCAGTGGCGGGGGAAGGACCTGCAGCGCGAGATGGAGGAGCGGGGCATCTACGTGCGCACCGCCTCCTGGTCGGGCCTCGCCGAGGAGGCGGGGGCGGCCTACAAGAATATCGACGAAGTGGCCGAGGCGGCCGAGCTTGCGGGGATCGCCCGGAGGGTCGTCCGGTTCATCCCCGTGGGCAACGTGAAAGGATAAACTAGGCCACCGGGAGGGAGAGCCCCTGTATCGTTATCTCGAAGACTTGCGACGGCCGATATCGCCTTCGAGGCGGAAGGCGAGACCCTGGAGGAGACGCTTTACGGCAGCGTCGGAGGCGGCCATGAACGTGATGGTCGAAGACCTGGCCTCCATTGCGCCGAAGGAGCAAAGGGAGATCGACCTAGAAGAGCGCGCGCCCGACATGCTCCTTTTCGACCTCCTTCAGGAGCTGATCTACTACAAGGACGCGGAGCAGCTTCTGTTGAGGATCGAGAAGCTCAACCGTAACGGAGAACGGGGAATTGTACCGCCTTCGGGCGAGCGCGGCAGGGGAGAGACTAGACCCTGGCGCCACGAGCAGCGGGCAGACGTGAAGGCAGTGACCCTCCACCGCCTCCGTCTGGAAAAAACCGGCCGGCGGATGGAAGGCCCTTGTTATCCTCGATATCTAAACGGCGCCCTTCGGGCGCTTCTTCGTTTAAGAAAACTCGGGATAAAAAAAGAGCAATCGCTGCTCTCGGGAACGGGGTGCCCCAGGCATCCAGGGGGCTTGACGCGAGCCGCTTTCGTTACTAGGTTAGTTTCGAATGCCCACAGTTCAGGAGGAGAGATGATGGAGAAGAAGATACTCGTAATCGACGACGAAGAAGGTTTTTGTCAATTCGTCAAGCACTGTCTTGAAAGAACGGGCAGGTTCGATGTGTTCCGTCTCTACGGACGGTGCTTCGGGCCTCCGCCGGGCGGAGACAGAAAAGCCCGGAATTGATTCTTCTCGACATAAAGATGCCGGAAATGAACGGGGCGCAGGTGGCCGACCGCCTCCTTCGATGCGAGGGCACGAGGGATATCCCGATTGCGTTCATTACCGGCCTTCTTACGGACGATGAAGTGAAGAAAAGGAACGGTTACATACACGGTTTTCCGTTCATCACGAAGCCCGTTAGCAAAGATGAGCTTATAGCGCAAATCGATGCGGTCTTCGAGGTTGTGAGGACCGAGCAGCGCTTTATAGATATCATCGAGCGCTGAGAGCGGCTTAAGCGGGTTCCTGCAGCGGTCCTTCTGAAAACGCTTCCGCAACTGCTTTCTGATCTCCACGGCCGTATTGGAAAGCTGGTGCGAGTCGTAGGACGCCAGGAAGCAGTTCCGCCGGATATCCTCGAAGGCCTCGATGCACCTGTTGAGCGACCGCATGGCGACGCCGGCCGAATCTACGGCATCCTCGGCCATGCCGCTGTAGTCCGAGGCGACGGCCCTGCGCGTCTTGACGGAGACCATCCTGTGGTACCAGACGAGGTCCTCGAAGGCCGCCTTTTGCCCGGACTTACGAAAGGCTCGACGTTCTTCAGGAAGGCGTGCGTCTTGGCGGTGAAGGTCTGGGCAAGGCGGTATAACGCGTCGTCATCCACGGAGCACTTGTCGAGGCTGCTGAAGCCCGCACTTTCGTCCGGCTCGACCGTGAGGCCAGCCGCTATCGCCTTCAATACCTCCATCGTCTCGTCGAGCGACTCCTTCACGTCCTCGATAGACGCGCCGTGCAGTCCGTCGGCCTTGCCCTCCATCTGTCCGGAGAGGGCCTTGCTCCGCAGCAGGGCAAAGATGTCGCAATACGCCGTCTCCCTGCACCGGTCGCAAAGATAGTCGCATGTGTTGAAGGGCGCCCTTCTCATTCTTGTTCACACGCTTGGCCAAAGACGTCATGGCACTTATATTTACCCAATTCGAATCGATTTGCAAGAATATTGCGAAGGCCGGTAAAAAAAAACTTCCCAGGCCGCACCCTGGGGGCGCATTCTTGCGGCCTCGACCATAGCGTATTGCAGGGCGCGGTCTTTCATCGTTTGACTCCCCCATCGGGTCTTTTTTTATAGAAGGCCGTAGGGCATCGCCCTCTTCGCCCACTCGCTTTCCGGGTGCTCGCGCTTCAGCTTCTCGAAGGCTTCCTTCAGCGGCTCAGGCTTATGCGTTTCCTTGAACCGACTACGCCGTGCAGATATATGGCCTCCGGCGCAGCCGCGCTCTGGGGGTAGCTGTGGATGACCTTCTCCAGGTCTGCGTCGGCCTGCTCCAACTCGTCCCTGTCGAAGCTCACCTTCGCCGTCCCGAGGAGCAGGCCGGGGATGAACTCCTCAGGGGGCAGGAAGCCGACTATCCGGTGGTGCTCCTTGCCTGTCTCGTCCAGGATGAGGATCGTGGGCGTCCACTTCACGTTGTACGTTGAGGCGTAAGGCTGGGTGTCGTAGAGGAGCTGAACGGGTATCGTCCGGTTGTTGATGAATTCCGCAACGCGGCTGTCAGGGTACGTAACCGCACCCATCTGTTTGCAGCCTATTCAATTGGGATTGAAGAAATCGAGCAATACGGGCTTGTTTTGGACTTGGCCAGGGAGAGCGCGGCTTCCACGTCCCCGGTCCATTTGATCTCTGCCATCTGGTCCTCCTTCATTATTGAACTGTCGGCCGTTATCCTCATCTAATATAAGGTCCGCCGAGCCCTTCGGCAAGGAGCGCCGGTCTTTCCGTGGCACGGCCTGCCGGACGGCAAGCCTATAATATATGGTACACTGGAGGCCGGAAGGCCCTGCGCAAGACACCCAAAGAAGCCGTTGTGCCGGAAGAGAGATACCGGACGATCCGGAAAAGGATCGCCGCCCTTCTGGCGGAGGCGCCGCTGAGGCCAGGCAGATATCGGGCGAGCTGAGGATCCCGGAAAGGGACGTATACGATCACCTGGAGCACATTCGTAAGACGATGGAAAAAGGCAAATCCAGGCTGGCGGTGGCCCCTGCGCAATGCGAGAGGTGCGGGTTTGTCTTCCGTAAGAGGGCCCGGCTGAAAAAGCCGGGCAGATGTCCCATTTGCAGGAGCGAATCCGTTCAGGAGCCCGTGTTTTCCATCGAAAAACGCGACTATGCGCCGGCGGTGCTATTGCGCCTTCCTTCGTCCCCTTTTCTTCAGAAGAAATACCAGACCCATCCCAGGCCCCATAGGATGATGATCGCCAGCATGATGTGGTGTTCCATCTTTCTCGACGTTGAAAATCAGTGCGTCGAGGAGGACGCCGAAGAGAAAACCGAACAGGCCCATCATAACCGACCAGACAAACGCCCCTATGAGATTCAGGACGATGAACTGGGAGATCTTGACTCGCTCATTAGCCGAGAGCGAACGGGGTGACGCTCCGAAGACCGTAAAGGAAGCGGAAACCGAGGATGATAAGCCGGTGGTAGTGCTCAAGCAGGTGCTGGACCTTTACGACCCTCGTTGTCCATGAAGGATGTTTGCTAAGGAAAGTCCTGCCCTTGAACCGGCCCAGGAAGAAATAGAATTCATCTCCGGAAATGGCGCCGAAAAAGGCGATCAGGATGACCCAGTAGACGTCCAGGTAACCCTGGTGCGCGGCAAACGACGCGGCGATGAGGACTGTCTCTCCCTCGAAAAAAACCCCAACGAACAGAGCGAGATAGCCGTAATGCTCGATGAACTCGTTCGCGGACATATAGTGGACAGAATATAAGACGACCCAGGTCTGCTGTCAATTATTGGGGCTAGCGTCGCCCCCTCCGCGGCATAGCCACGAGCCACCCCCTCATGAAAAGGAAGAGGCAGTTATTCGGGCTCGCGTCGCCCTCCACCGGCAAAGCCGGTGGAGCCACCCCCTCATGAAAAGGAAGAGGATTAAAAGCCAGCGGGCTGGCCTTGCCCCCGCCGGCTGTTAGCTTTACTCTTCCTTCGCTATGCCCAGCTTCTTCATCTTGTACCGCAGCATCCTCTCGCTGATCCCTATCGCCTCGGCCGCCCTTGTCTGTACCCAGTTCGCAGTGACCAGGGCCTCCATTATCATCCTCTTCTCCATCGACTCGACCACCTGTTTCATGCTGCCGTCCGTCGGCGCGGCTCCGCCGGCCCGAGTATGGAAAGGTCCTCCCGCGTGACGTATTCTCCCCTCGAAAGGACGACGGCCCGCTCGACGATGTTCTCAAGCTCCCGCACGTTGCCGGGGTAATCGTGCTTGATGAGGGTGTCCCGCGCCTCCCTGGAAAATCCCTTCAACTGCTTTCTTGTGCCTCTCGTTGAATTTCTTCAGGAAGAAATCGAGAAGGAGCGGGATGTCTTCCTTCCTCTCCCTCAAAGGCGGGATCTCTATCTGGACGATGTTCAGGCGGTAGAAGAGGTCTTCCCTGAAGCGCCCCTGCTTCACCTCTTCTTCGAGGTTCTTGTTGGTGGCCGTTATGATGCGGACATCGACCTTGATCGGGTGGAGTCCGCCCAGCCTCTCTATCTCCCGCTCCTGGAGCACGCGGAGCAGCTTCGGCTGCAGGGAAAGCGGCACGTCGCCGATCTCGTCCAGAAAAACGGTCCCCTTGTTGGCGACCTCGAACTTGCCGAGCTTTCTCTGATAGGCCCCCGTGAAGGCGCCCCTTTCATAGCCGAAAAGCTCGCTTTCCAGGAGCGTTTCCGGGATAGCGGAGCAGTTCACCTTGACCAGCGGCTGCCCCTTCCTCTCGCTCAGCTCGTGGACGAGATTGGCCACGATTTCCTTACCTACGCCGCTTTCGCCCTGGACCATGCAGGTCGAGTCCGTCTTGGCCACCCTTACGATGAGGCTGACGATCTCGTGCATCTTCTCGCTGGCGTAAACGATGTTCTCCGACTTCATCTTGTCTTTGAGGGCCTCTTTGAGCACGAGGTTCTCGTGGATCAGGTGCAGGCGCTCCTCGACCTTCTTGATCTTGAAAAGGAGGTCGTCGAGGTCGATGGGCTTGGTCAGGTACTCGAACGCGCCCTCCTTGAGGGCGGTGACCGCGTTCTCGATGCTGCCGAAGGCGGTGATCATGATGACCTGGATCTCAGGGTTCATCTCCTTCAGCTTTTTGAGCACGGTCAATCCGTCCATGCCCGGCAGCTTGTAATCGAGGAGCACTATCTCGAAAGTGCGGTCCCTGACAAGCTGAAGCGCCCGCTCTCCATCGCCCGCGCCTGTAGCCGCGTATCCTTCCTTCTTGAGAAGCCCCTCGAGCAGGACCCTTTGGGTCTCCTCGTCCTCCACTACCAATATCCCCATTTTTTCCATTTTAAGACCCCTTTCTCGCCGGCAGGGCGATGACGAACGTCGTCCCTTTACCCTCCTCGCTCAATACCTGTATGTCTCCTCCGTGGTCCTTCACTATCATGTAGGAAAGGGGCAGGCCAAGACCCATTCCCTTGTCCTTGGTCGTGTAGTAATATTCGAAGATCTTGGATAAATCGTCTTTCTTGATGCCCGGCCCCGTGTCCCTTATGAAAAGGCGGACGCGCGCGTTGTCGGACGAGTCGGAGATATAGTATTGCCCCGCCGCCGGCCATCGCCTCGATGGCATTGACGATGAGGTTGTAGAAGACCTGGGTCATCCTCTCCTTCTGGCAATCGATCGACGACGCGGGCATCGACTTCGTTCGATACATCGACATGCCGGCGCCCTCTGCCTTCTCCTGCAGCATCGTGACGACTTCTTCGATGAGGGCGCGCAGGCCGTGCGGCTCCATCCGCATATCGGCCTTCGTTGAAAGGAGGAAGTTCTCGACTATCCGGTTGACCCTGAAAAGCTCCGAGCGCACGATGCTCAAGAAAGAGTTGTATTCTTCCTTCTTGTCGTCCTCCGGCACGAACTCCCTTTTCAGCCGCTGGATGGAGATGCCTATGGCGTTCAAGGGGTTCCTTATCTCATGGGCCATGCCGGAGGCGAGCCTGCCGAGCGAGACCAGCCTGTCCTGGCGCGCCATGTCCCTCTCCAGATCGGACAGCCTTTGCGCGTTCTTCCGCTCGAGCCTGAAGATCAAATAAATGCCCCCCGCGCCGCCGAGCATGAGGAAGAATAGAAGCATGACGAAGTTGGTGCTCGTCCTTTTTATCGTGTCCCCGGCGAGCTTGTTCCAGATGAGTATCTCCATCGAGTAATTGTGCAGATAATGCGAATCCAGGGGCTTATAGAGGGCAAAGACGCTTTTCGGCCTGTTGCCCGAGCCGAGGTAGAGCTTGCCGTCGCCGTCGTACACATTAATCTCGGCTATGTTCAGCCGTTTCTTCTCGTTCTCGAGGATCGTCTTCATTATGTAGGTCTTTCGCAGGCTCGTCGAGCTCCTTCGTGGTCAGGTCGAAAAATACGAACCTGTCGGCAAGCTCTACGCCGACGAAGAGGGTGCCCTGCGTATCGCTCGGCATCCTGACTATGACCTGCCGGTCTTTCTTTCGCAGCAGGTTAAGCTCGCGCTCGCCCACCTGTATTATCCCCTTGCGCAGGAGCTGCTTGCCGTTCGTGTCTGCGACGAAGACGTTCTTCAGGGTGGGCAGGGGGTCCGGGCCTTTGGCCTTGCTCACCTGGCTGTACAAATCATCCACGATCGCCTCGTCATAGGTCATGACGTTAAGGAAATTGGGCGTAATTATGGAGGGTGATTTCTCGATGAGGAGCAGATACTCCATATTAATCTCGATTTCCCTCGCGATGCTCTGGAAAAGCGTCTCGGCCTCACCTATGAGCAGCCCCTCCACGTTCTTCTTAATGATGGCTATCTGGAAGAAACCCGTAATGGCGATCAGCACGAAGAATATGCCGAAAAGGAGAAGTGGGAATACTACTTTCCTATCTGCCATATGCCCGATACCTCGGTCCCGGCGCAGGAGGTGCGGACCTGACCGGCGGCCCTACGGCCTTCCTGTTCTCCTGTGCTGTGAACCGGTTGAAACGCCCCCTCTGCTCGCTGGTCAGCACCCCGGACATCTCGCCGCGGTATCCGTTGAAAAGGCGCTGCCTCGACGTCTCTATTCTGTCCAGGTCCCTGTGGAGCTTTTCTGCCTTCTCCCTCTGGTCGGGGCGATTAGGGTCCATCTCCCGCAGCTCCAGCCGCTTCCGCGCCGATTCGTCGTTGAGGGACCTCCATTCATCCATATATTTTTTCTTGATGCCGTCGACCTGGGTCTTTTGCGTATCCGTCAGGTTCATGCCCTTTTCGAACTCGCCATAGGACTGTTGGGCAAGAAGGGACGGGGCGCCCACGAGAAGAATTAATAGGACTGATAAGAGGGGCGTGATCGAAAGGCGGGTCACTCTCTTCTCTCTATGGGCCGGCCTACGGTTTCAACGGTGACCGGCTCTGTTCGGAGACATCGATCTTTAACCACCCGCCCGGCTGGACGGAAAATCTGCTGGAGACGCCATTCGGCGCAGGCGTCCTGTAAGGCTCTACAGTGGCCGGACCCTGCGGCGCAGTCACGTTCGCCTCGCCGCCTGCCTGCCCGGCCGCACTCCGGGGCGTCGGACTTGCCGCCTGCCCGGTGGCTGCGCCTGCCGGCGCTTCCCCTTGCGCGCTGGACTCCGCGGGGATTAGGAGGCAGACCGCCAGCGGAAGGATTACGAACGCGAGTAACCCGATCTTTCTCATGGCAGACTCCTCCTTGCATATCGATAGCAATAGTGGTGCCAGATAACCCCACCATGACTCATTTCTCCGCTTCCGCCTTACTGCCGCAACGATTCAGGTCATCAAGCACGGGTAGACAAGTCAGCGAGAGTATAGAACATTTCGACATATTTGTCGAGGCGTGCCGAGACGGAAGCGCGACGCGCCCGCGCCGCCGGGCGTGGCCTTAAGCGAAGGACGTGGCCGAGCCTGGTTAAACGGCAGTTATTTCAGCAAAGCGCCCTGCCCCATTTGCCTTGCGCGGTTCTGTCGCTTTGTGCTACTGTTACTGAAATCCCGCAAGGATAGGCACAATTATGCCGGAAGGATACGTTGTCCTGGTGCTCCACGCGCACCTGCCGTACGTGCTCTCCCACGGCAAGTGGCCGTACGGTACGGACTGGCTCTGTGAGGCCGCGTGCGAGTGCTACATACCGCTGGCCAACCTGCTCGACCGGCTGTCGATGCAAGGAAAGGCGGCCCATTTCACCATTAATATGACTCCGGTGCTCTGCGAGATGCTGGCCTCCCCGTCGTTCCGGTCGGCTTTCGAGGAGTACGCGCGGGAGAAGGCGGAAGCCGCATACATCGACCGCCGGACGTTCGAGGCCAGGGGAGAAACTGCGCTCGCAGCCCTTGCGGAGGGCTGGGAGCGCTTCTATGCGTTGTGCCTGGCCGACTTCAAAAATCGCTACGGGTCCGACCTGCCCGGCGCGTATCGGCGCTTGCAGGAAGAAGGGCAGGTGGAGATCGTCGCCTCTGCGGCGACGCACGCCTATTTGCCGCTCCTGTCTCTCGACGCGTCGATTGACGCCCAGGTCAGCCAGGGGGTGGCGACGTACCGACGGTATTTCGCGCGGGAGCCGGCAGGGATGTGGCTTCCCGAATGCGCCTACCGCCAGGCCGGACCTGCATCGGTTGGCCGGTCCTACGCGCCCGCGAGGCGCGGGATCGAAGATTTCCTGGCCGCCCACGGCATCAGATATTTTTTCGTCGACGGACGGCAGGCCGCAAGACAGGCCGGCCCTGCGGCAAGTTCCTTCACTGCCGATGTTATGCCTCCGCTGGACGAAGGCGCGTACCAGGGCGGGTACTACAATGCGGCCCCTCGCCGCACCGGCCGGGCAGCGACAAGCCGGGGCGATAGCGATTTCGACGTTTACGGGATATATAAGACTGCGGGCCCCGGCGCTCAAGTTGCCTTCTTCTCGCGCGACACGGATACCAGCAGCCAGGTATGGGGCAGCGACGGCTACCCAGGCGACCCCTCATACCTTGAGTTCCACAAGAAGCGGGACCCCGGCGGCCTGCGCTACTGGCGCGTCACGGACAGGCAAACCGGGCTCGGCGATAAAATGGTCTACGAGCCGGGGCAGGCGGCAGCGAGAGTTGAGGAGCACGCGCGCCACTTTGCCCGGCTTATCGAAGGGAGGCTCTCGGACTACCGGAAGGAAACGGGCAGGACCGGGGTGCTCACGCTGCTGTTCGATGCAGAGCTGTTCGGCCATTGGTGGTTCGAGGGTGTAAGCTGGCTCGGCGCACTCGTTTCTGCTTTGGACCCGAATTATGTTACAATAGAAAGGGCCTCAACGGCCCTGAAAAGCGTCGATCCTCGAGGCGCCGTCAGTCTTCCTGAAGGGTCCTGGGGTGAAGGCGGCCGCCACCTTCTCTGGTACAACAAGGAGACAGCCTGGATGTGGCAGCGCCTTTACGAGGCTGAGCGGGACATGGCCCGTGCGGTGGAAACGGCCGGCAGCGACGGCATCACGGGGCGGCTGCTCAGGCAGATGGCCAGGGAGCTTTTCCTCGCCCAGTCGTCCGACTGGCCGTTCCTCGTCTCCACGCATACGGCGGGCGACTACGGGGAATCGAGGTTCCTCGGCCATTACGATGCCTGGAAGGCGCTTTATGACATGCTCGGCCGCATACAAAAGTCGGGTGTTGCGGCAAACGCGGATAAGGAGGCGCTTGCAGCGATCGAGAAGGAGGACGACCTTTTCGACGATGTGAACCCGGACTGGTTCAGCGAAAGGACAGAGGATGGACTATAAATCAACGCTAAATCTCCCGAAGACGCCTTTTCCCATGAGGGGCAACCTGCCTGTAAAGGAACAGCAGATACTCGAGTTCTGGAAGCAGATCGACCTTTACGGGAAGCTGATAAAGCTGCGCGCCGATGCGCCCAGGTTCATCCTGCACGACGGCCCTCCTTACGCGAACGGCAACATCCACCTGGGGACCGCGCTCAACAAGATCCTGAAGGACATTATCATAAAGTCCAAATTCATGACGCGGCATGCGCTCCGATTACGTGCCCGGCTGGGACTGCCACGGCCTGCCCATAGAGCACCAGGCGGAGAAAGAGATGAAGGCCAGACAGACGGCCATGACAAAGATGGAAATCAGGGCGTACTGCCGAGAGTACGCGGCGCGCTTCCTCGACATCCAGCGGGAGGAGTTCAAGCGGCTGGGCGGCATCGGCGACTGGGACCACCCGTATATCACGATGGATTTCGGCTACCAGGCGACGATCATCGGAGAGGTGGCGAAGTTCTTCGAGCGGGGCGACGCCTATCGGAAGAAGAAGCCCGTCTACTGGTGCATCAACTGCCGGACCGCGCTCGCAGAGGCGGAGATCGAGTACGAGATGGAGACGTCGCCCTCCATCTGCGTCAAGTTCCCCCTCGCCTCCCGGACAGACGTTTTCAAGGGCTACCCGGACAAGCCGATATCCATGCTCATATGGACTACGACCCCCTGGACTCTGCCCGCGAACCTCGCCATCGCCATAAACCCCGATTTCACCTACGTCGCGGTCGAGACGGCAGGCGATATCTACATCGCGGTCAGGGAGCTTGTCGAAGAGATCATGGGCAAGGCGGGGATAACGCGGCTGGCGCATCATCGGCGAGATCGCCGCCGGAGACGCTCAAGGACCTCTACTTTCAGCCACCCGTTCATCGACAGGAGGTCGGTCGTCGTCTTCGCCGACTACGTGACGAAGGACGTGGGCACGGGCGCGGTCCACATCGGCCCCGGGCCACGGCGAAGAAGACTACGTGACGGGCCTCGAATACGGCCTCGACGTTTATTCGCCCGTTGATGAAAAAGGGAGCTCAGCAAGGACATCCCGTACTTCGGCGGGCTGAACGTCTTCGAGGCGAACGCCATCATCATCGACAAGCTCAAGGAGATGGGGGTCCTCCTCTTCTCGGAGGAGATAGAGCACTCCTATCCGCACTGCTGGAGGTGCAAGAAGCCCGTCATATTCAGGGCGACCGAGCAATGGTTCGTCTCGATGGACGAAACGGCCTCCGGAAAACGGCCCTTGCAGCGATAGACACGGTAGAGTGGATCCCCGCGTGGGGCAAAGAGCGGATCTACAACATGCTCAGCGTCCGGCCCGACTGGTGCATCTCCCGCCAGAGGACGTGGGGCGTGCCCATCACCATCTTCTACTGCGAGGCGTGCAGGGAGCCTTACTGGAGCAGGGAGACCTTCGACAGGATCATCGCAGAGCGTGACAAAGCACGGGGCCGACATATGGTTCGAGAAGGACGCGGCCTATTTCCTGCCGGAAGGATGCTGCCTGCGCCTGCGGCGAACCGCACCTTTGTCAAGGAAGAAGATATCCTGGACGTCTGGTTCGACTCCGGCTCCAGCTTCGCCGCAGTCTCAAGAAACGGCCGGAGCTGAAATTCCCCGCCGATATGTACCTGGAGGGGAGCGACCAGCACCGCGGGTGGTTCCACAGCTCCCTTCTGGTCTCCGTCGGGAACGACAGGATCGCCCCCTACCGCTCGGTGCTGACCCACGGCTTCGTCGTCGACGGCAAGGGCAGGAAGATGTCGAAGACCGTTGGCAACGTGATTGCCCCTTCGGAGATCATCGACAAGTACGGCGCTGAGATACTGCGCCTCTGGGTGACCTACGAGGACTACAGGGACGACATAAGGATATCGAAGGAGATCGTCGACCGGATCATCGAGACTTACAGGCGGATGAGGAACACCTTCAGGTTCCTCCACGCCAACATCGCGGAGGATTTCGACCCTGCGAAAAGACAGCGTGCCTTACGGGCAGCTTTCATCACTCGATAAGTGGCTCCTCTCCAGGCTCCAGGGGTGATCGAGAGGGTGCGGACGCGCCTACGAGACTTACGCCTTCCACCTGATCTACCACACCATCCAGAACTTCTGCACCGTCGATCTCTCCGCCCTCTACCTCGATATCATCAAGGACAGGATGTACGTCGGGAAGAAGGATTCCGTGAAGCGCAGGGCGTCGCAGACGGTCGTCTTCGAGAGCCTTGTGGCGCTCCTCAAGCTCGCCGCGCCCATCCTGTCTTTCACGACCGAAGAGATGTGGTCGTACATGCGGCCCCTCGTCTCGGAGGAATCGGTCCACTTGGCGCCATGCCCGCGGCGAACCGCTGACTCGATCGATGCCGCCCTCGAAGCGGAGTGGGAGACGATCTGGCGGCGTCAAGGAGGCGGTCAACAAGAAGATCGAGGAGAAGCGGGTGCAGAAGGTCATCGGCCATCCGCTCGACGCGAAGGTGGTCCTCGCCGTGCCTGCGAGCCGAGTACGGGATACTCATGAAGCTGGGGGACGAGCTGAAAGAGGTGCTCATCGTCTCCCAGGTGGAGCTTACGAAGGCGGACGAGCTTCAGTCGAGGTGCTGAGGGCGGACGGCCAGAAGTGCGAGCGGTGCTGGCAGTACGCGACCGACGTCGAAGACAGACGGGGGCTAATCCGAATATCTGCGGCCGATGCAGAGATACGCTCACCTCTTTATAATCCCGCCTGTCTTCGTTCTGGACAGGTGGACCAAGTTTCTGGTGCAGGAGGGCCTCCCCTGGGCGGCAGCCTGCACGTCTCCTCCTGGCTGTCGATAGTCCACTGGCAGAACAAGGGCGGCCTCTTCGGGATGATGTCGCAGAGCGACTGAGGCCGCTACATATTCCTCTTTGTCCCCCTGGCGATCATCGCGGGACTGGCGTACTATCCTCGTCAGGCACAGGCTGCCCCATCTGGACGAGGCTCGCCCTTACCTTCGTCCTCGCCGGGGCCGTCGGCAACATGTACGACAGGTTCGCTTACGGCTCCGTCGTCGATTTCATCCTCGTCGTCTTATAAGACTTATTACTGGCCTGCCTTCAACGTGGCCGATGTGTCGATCACCTTCGGCATCGGCCTCTGGCTTTACGCCCAGCTTTTCACCGGGGAGGGCCTGCGCAAGGGGCGGCCGCATAGGTTGGGAGCGAAAAGGCATGGACGACGACCTGCGGGAGGAGAACAAGAAGGTAAGGCGCCTCCGCTTCATGGTCGATTTCAGCCTGGAATACATCAGGACGCAGAAGATTTCCCATGACCAGGCGATAGGCTGGTGGAAAGGGTGAAGCGGTTCGCCCTGCGCCTCTTTCCCGGAAAAGAGGAGACCTTCGACATAGTCTATGCCCCGCGCTTCAAAAGGCTCCTCAACGAGAAGTACAGGCGGTCTTAAAGAGGGAGGACGATATGGCGCTGTCCGTTGCTATGGGTGATAGGCTCGTACCTGCTCGGCTCAGTGCCCGTGGGCCTGCTCCTCGCAAACTGAAGGGGCGCAGACCCCAGGAAGGTCGGCAGCGGCAATATAGGGGCGACGAACGTGATGCGGGCCGCAGGCAAGGCAGCGGGCATTAGTCACCCTCCTCTGCGATATACTGAAAGGCTTTATCCCCGTATGGCTCGCCATTCATACGGGACAGCCGGAGGGGTAGCCGCTGCCGCAGGGCTTGCCGTCTTTCGCGGGCCACCTTTTCCCCGCTTATCTCAAGTTCAAAGGCGGCAAGGGCGTTGCGACGGCCTGGGCGTCTTCCTCGCCCTCGGCCCTCTCGCGGTGCTTGTCGTATTCGCCGTCTTTCTCGCTCTCTTCCTCGCGGGCGGCTATGTCTCCCTAGGCTCCATCTGCGCAGCCGCCGTCATGCCCTTCGTCCTGGCGTGCCTTCGGCGCGCCGCTGTCCTATTTCTCGTTTCGCGCGATTATGGCTGTGATGATAACCGTGAAGCACAGGGAGAACATCAGGCGGCTCTTGTGGGCAAGGGCAAAGAGAGCACAGAGGTGCTGGCACTAAGGAGGACAGGTAGGCCGGACCGATCGCGGAGCGTCGGAAGTTATATCGGCCTTCTTCTAAACGCTGCCTTTTCTGGGTCCGCAGGTAGTCTTCCATGACGACCTTGCCGAGCTCCTTCGGCTCGGCGAAAAAGACCCTGCCCAGGTTGCGCCTTGCAAGGATCGAGGCGAACTCCCGCAGGTGGGGCGTATTGTCGAGCATGATTATATTGAGGGTGATGCCCTCTTTCTGGTAGACGATCGCTTCCTGGAGCACGCCGAGGGTCGCCTTCTCGAAGCCTATGTACTTCCCGTCCTCGCAGTTCGGCTCCGTGTCGGTGATGAGATAGACCTGCTTTTCGCCGCTCTCCCCCGCGCAGGCCGTCCTGAACCTGCGCAGGGCGCGCCTGTATGTCCGTGGTGCCCCCGGCGAACGTCACGTTGAGCATGTCCCAGTACGACATCTCCCGCACCTGGTTCGAGAAGAGGAAAAGCCTTATCTTGTCCCTCGAATTCCTGCGCATAAGCTCGGAGAGGGCAAGAGAGATGTCCATCGCCGCGTGCATCTTGTCGCCGCTCATGCTGCCGCTCTCGTCGATGATGAGGCCGACGCAGAGCTTCGTATCGACGATCGTCTCCCTGACGAAGAGGTCGTCCTGGTCGAACTCGATGCGGCCCTCCGTGTTTCTTGCCTCGTTCCAGGGCGGAAAGGAGGGTCGTCTCCATGTCGATCTTGAAGAACTCGTCGCCGAACTCGTATTTCCTGCAGGCGAAGCCTTCGCTCATGCCGAAGCCTTCTTCCCTCGTGGCATTGGCGCCGGGATGGGCGGCGGCAAGGTTCTCCCATATGCGGCGCAGGACGTACCTGGCGAGCTTGCTCGATCCCCTTGGGGTTATCTTTACCCCGTCCTCGCCTATCTCTATGAGGTCTTGTCCGACGTACTCCCTCAGGCTGTTCTCAACGTCTTCCGGCTGTATGGATCTCTTCCGTGCGGTCGAGCATGGCAAGCTCTTCTTCAAGGCGCTTCCGGTCGTCGTCTCCCAGGTACTCCTGGAGGAGGCTCGTCCGATTCGCCGCCGGCCGCGAGCTGCTCGAGGAGCCTGTAAGAGAACTCCTCCTTCAGGTCCCGAAGCTCTCCCTTGCTTCGACTGCATCGCCTCACGGTCCTCTTCAAGCCGCTTCCTGGCGTTGCTGCGGGCCTTCTCGTGCAGCCCGTTGGCGCCATGCTGGCACTCATTGACGAGGTTCGACATGCTCCGGTCGTCCATGTGGGCGAGGTCGTAGAGCATGCTCTCGTCGCCCCCCTCGCTGCAGCCGATGCAACGGCCGCATAGACCTGCTATCTCCATGTTCCTTTTTGGGCCCACGAAATCTCCTTCGGGCACGTAAAAGTCGCGGGCGTCCTGCAGGTAGACCCACTTCTTGCCCGCGCAGATGTTGACGATGAACTCCGCGGCGGACATGAGGTACTCGGCCTGGACGTCGCTTGAGCGCTCGACCTCGCGCAGCAGGTCCTCGTCTTCGGCGACCACCCTGTCGAGCCTGTACTTCTCCTTGCCCATGTTCTCTATCTCCTGGAGCCTTTCCCGCAGGACCGCCGACTCGCGCATGAAGCCACGGCCATTCCCGTCCCGGCAGATCGACGAGGGCCGCCGCCTCTCTCTCCATCTGCTCCCTGTCCCACGCGGCTGCGATCTCGTTGCCCAGATCGAGGAGGCCGTTCCGCACGAGGTCTTCCGACAGCTCGTCCACCTTGCGCATCGTCTCCCTGGGGTTCTCGAAATCGACGAGGTCCTGGCGGAGCTGGACGCGGCCCCGTAGGCCAGCTTGACGCCGGCCGTCACGTCGGCAAGCCGCGTCACCCGCCGCCTCTCCATCTCCGTCGAGGAATAGGTGTGGTCGATGGCCCTCGTCGTGCCCCTGATGCTCGCCTTCTTGTCGAGCCAGCGGCACGTCCTGCTCTGCCTCGCCGACTTGTTGATGAGGGAGAGCATCCACCAGGGCGCGAGCACCCGCCGCCTCGCGTCTTCCATCGCGGGGGAACTCCGCCGGAAGGCCTCGGCAGGCCCCGACCCGTCTTTCCCGCCGAAGCGCTCCATCATCATGATCGCAAATTCCGTCTCCTCGTCGGGCAGGTCCATATAGATCGTCTCCAGCCTGTCGAGGAGCGGCCTCGGCACCTCGTTTACGTGGGAGAACCCTTCGGGGTTCCCTGTGGAGACGACGATGAGGTCGAGGGGATATTCCCAGTTGTACTCCTCCAGTATCGCCTTTTTCTCCTCGATGATCGGGATGGAGGAGGACCTGCACCTTCGTCCTTATGGCGGGCAGCTCGTCGATGAAAAGGACGCCCCGGTTCGCCCGGAAGACGCCCGTCCCGGCGAAGGCCAGCGGGTCTTTCGGGCTCATGCCCCGCGCTATGGCCTGTATGTCCTTCAAGCCGAGGAGCTTCGCCTCGTTCGTATACTCGTTGCCCTGTATCCTGGAGAACCTTTCCTGGCCGCTTATCCACTCGATGCCGAACTCGGCCACGGGGTCGGCGCTTTCCCGGCAGCGCGGGCACATGACGCTCTTTCGGCCACTTGGGGTCGTCGTTGTAAGGACACCCTGCGATCTTCGGCACGGGCAAAAGCAGCCTGCTTATCGACCTCGCCAGCCGCGTCTTGCCTGTGCCCTCCTCGGAGACGAGGTAGGGCTGCGACCCCGAGAGAAGGGCGCGTATCACGTCCTGCTTTACCTCCGCCCTGCCCTGGATCTCCTCCAGGACCTCCTCTCCCCTTTCAATCCTCTTGAGTATGGAGTATCTTAATAGATAAGAAGTCGGGATAGGCTGGTAACGTTCCAGGAGCTCTGCATTTTGTCGCGTTGTTGTGTTGAGCATGTCCTCGACCGTTGGTTTGGGATTTTTGATAAGTCCAATTTGTAACGTGAATAATATAGATTAGACGGGGGGCCAAGTCAACCTATGGGCAGCTTCAACGTCCTGCTCGACGTGCCCGCCATACCGCGCGTTCTCCACCTCCTCCTGAACGAAGGGAGCGGGCGCAGCGAAGACACCGTCGTCGAGAGCCTTCCGGACAGGGACATACGCGCGGAAGGCCATAGAGGTCCTTGTCGGGCACGGCATCATCAGAAGGGAAGGCGGCGTGCTCGCGCATCGCGGACGGAGAGGAGGCGCGCCGGCGCGTCAGGGGCATCATGCGCTTCTACGACGACATCGACAGGCTCGCGCGGAGGAAGCTCCTTTTCCGGGGCATCCTCAACGCCACCCAGTACGCCTGCCTTGTCCATTTCGCCGCCTTCTCCGCCATCATGGAGTCCGAAGGCTTCACGGCCTCCGACGTGAACGCGATGCTCGAAAAGGACGGCAGCGAGGGCTACGTCGAGCGGCTCAAGATCATGTACCGCGCCAGGGAAGGCGTGAGGCACCGCTGCTTCCCCTTCATCCCCCTGTACTACTACCCCCATTTCCTCATGATGAAGCCCGACAGCACGGAGCACCTCCGGGGCAGGCTCAAAAACGCGGGCATATTCATGATCGAGGAAGAGTACCTGCTCGGCCACTACCCCAAGGAGATCGCGAGCCAGTCGAGGGACTACATAGCAAAGGAAAAAGAGCACATCAGGGACAAGATCAAAAACGAAGCCTTCGATATATGGTGGTATTACCGGTTCTAGGCCTGCTTCAGGCGCGGGAAGAAGCACCCGTCCGCACACCCCGCGCCCATATTCTTCTCGGCCAGTGCCTTGGGCTGCGCAATGCCCGCCATGCGAGCACCGACGCTTCCGGGCGTAAAGGGAATGCTATGCCGCCGTAGAACTCCTTCTCGAATGCGCCGACGATGGCGCCTATCGGTGACGCGAGGCCGGGAAAGCGGCCGGAAAGGCGCATGCCGAACTCCGAGGGCGTCTCGGCAGGCGCTCTCGGCAGGCCCGAGCGCCGTGCCCATCGGCACAGGTTGTAATAGAAATCGGCTGCCCGGACGGGCCGCGTGATGAGGAAACCGAGCCACTTGATGAGAGCGCTCCAGAAATCGCGAAAGCCCGCGGAGCGCGGCCGTCCATTGCCCGGTCGGGCCGGGACGCCGCTCGGTCCTTGTCAGGAGCCACCTGACGACGAAAGAGAGAAGAACCAGGGCTATTGCGACGAGCAGCATTACCCCTAAGGCGCACATGGCCCACACGATCACCTTGGCGAAGAATACCCCAGCCAGTGGCCGCTGCCCGCCTGCCATTTTAGCCACGTCGGTTCTTTTGAAGCACCTGCCGGCTCGGACCTGAGCGTCGTCCGGTTGGCATAAATGAAGCGCAACAGCCTTTCCATAAAAGGCAGGAGCGGACCCGTCGCAGAGGCGAGCGCCCCCTGGCCGGCCTTTGCCGCGGCTTCGATGCCGGGCATCAAAAGGAGCGCTGCACCTCCCGCGGCAAGGAGCGCAGCCGAGGCTGCGCAAAGGACGAGGCCCGTCCCCGTGAAGCCTTCATCGAAGGTTTTTTGCGCACGTTCGGCCCTGGCCGTACCTATGGCGAGGAGCCCGAAAAGGAAGAATGGGAAGACGAGCCGGGCGGCGACGCCGTTCTCTAATCGCATACCCCCTTTCACCTCTGCGGCGAAGGTGAGGAGGAAAAGGGCGAAGAAGGCGACCAGCCCGATATCGAAACGGGCGCAAACACCGTAGTAGTTCTCTCTTCCGCTGCGCAAACGTCGCGCCTGCCGCCCACAGGGCAGCGGCCCACGCGAGCACGATCATCAGGACGATCCAATCGAGGGGCGCCCTCGCGGCGTGGAAGAACGCACGGGGCCAGGCCGCGGCGAAAAGTGGATATGAAGCATAATAGACGGCGTGGGCCGTAAAGGCGGCTGCGCAGACGATGCCCAGGACATGAACGGCGAGGACAGCGGCGACGCGCCAGCCTTTCTGCGAAGACAGGCGCGTGGCGAGCGCTGCAACGCCGAATACGAGACACAGGACAGGAAGCGAAAGCATGCGGGGAGCGGTGGCGCCGAGCGAGAAGGAGGCCCAACTGTAAAGCCAGCACAGCTCCATGAGCGCCGTAAGGAGAACAAGCAGTGGTCCTTTGCTGCGCATCATGCAGTCCGCCTTTGCTGCGTGCTTTCTGCGCGTGCCACCAGTTGCAGGGCCGCCTCCGCAGTAAAGAAGAGGCGTCCCAGTTTCTTCCGGGCGAGGGACGCCAGCACAGCGCGGGCCGCGTCGTCTTCCTCGGAGGCGAAATAGAGGCAGGTCGCGCCCCAGGGGACTTCGATGCGATAGACGAGGTCCGCCATCCGGCAGGCGGGCTCCATGTCGAGCCGCGCCAGGGCCTCAAGGACGGCCGACAACTGTCCGGGCCCCCTGCTGACGGGCACGAAAGGCGAGCCGCCGGTCACATGTCCGTTCGTGAGCAGGCCCACGGCGCATCCCTCACGGTCGAGTCTGGCCGCGACCGAGGCGGCGACTTCGATAGTCCGTTCGAAGGTCTCATCCGCGCTTTCAGTAAAGAACCTTTCCGTGTCGAGAAGGATGAGCGCCTTTGCCTGGCGGGTCGGCTCGAAAATCTTTTCCTGCAAGCGGCCGTGGCGCGCCGTTGCCTTCCAGTGGATGAACCGGGCGGGCCTTCCCGGATGGTAGTCCGTAGTGCCCAGTATGTAGACCGGGTCGTTAACAGGGCTCCTTCCGCCGGGGGTGCCGAAGAAATCACGCTTGGGCAGACGGAACTCTTTGAGCGGCACGAGCCTGGGGTAAACGACCACCTGGATTGCGTCGCCTTGCGTCTTCTCGGCCGGGAAGAACCCGAAGAGGTCCGCCGTTGCCGTCATGGCCGGGCCGATCACCGCTATGCCCCTTTTGAGGCCGGGCAGCTCCCAACTGAAGCGCGCCCCCTGCCGCCACAGGAGACTGGCCGAGGCGCGAAGGAACTTCTCCTGCGTCCTGCCGTTTTTTGCGGAGACTGCGGCTTCCAGCCAGACGGGAAGGAGCTTGCCGTTTTGCCCCCACGCCGAGATCGTAAGTCCGTCGCCCGCGAAAAGCCTTGCTTTGTCGACGGAGAGGCGAAACGCGATGCCCCTCGGGCTCGCGCGGCCCCACGCTTTGAGGCCTGCTACGAGGCATAAAACGAGGAGCGCGAGGACTGCGAGGTCGGCCCGGCGGTAAATGAGTGCGCTGAAGAGGAGCAGCCCCACGAAGAAGAGGCTGGGGTACATGACGAAAACGCTTGAGACGCGGCGCGCCTGGACGTTCACGGTGAGCTTCAGGGGCTTCCGTCGGGGACGGGCGTGGCGGCCAATACGGCCTCGGCGATCGATTCCTGCGTCGCCCCTTTTAGCCTTTCCTCTTCCTTGAGGATGAGCCTGTGGGCGAGGACGCCGACGGCGAGGGCCTTTACATCGTCGGGCAGGACGTAATCGCGTCCGCGTAGCGCTGAAAATGCCTGGGAAGCCCTCATAAGTCCGAGGGAGCCCCTCGGACTTGCGCCGAGGCGCAGGGCAGGGTGGCTGCGCGTCGCACTCACGATCGCCGTAATGTAAGACCTGACCGCCTCCGAAACCCGGATCGCCCGCCTTGCGACCTGCATCCCGTGTATCTCTTCGGGGGAGACGACTGCGGAAAGCTCTTTGAGGGGGTCTTTTTCCTGAAACCGCTCAAGGATTGCCACCTCTTCGCGCATCTGGGGATACCGGAGCCTGATCTTCAGAAGAAACCGGTCGAGCTGCGCCTCCGGCAGGGGGAACGTGCCTTCCAGCTCAATGGGGTTCTGGGTGGCCATGACGAAAAAGGGGGTGGGCAGGACGTAGGTAGTGCCGTCCACCGTCACCTGGCGTTCCTCCATGCTTTCGAGCAGGCTCGACTGCGTGCGGGGTATCGTGCGGTTGATCTCGTCGGCCAGCAGCACGTGCGTCATGACCGGGCCGGGCTGGAAGGTGAACCGGCCCGTCTGCTGGTTATAGACGCTGAAGCCCGTTATGTCGGCGGGCAGGAGGTCGGGAGTGAACTGGACCCTGTTGAAGGATGCGCCGATGCTCGCCGCGAGCGACTTGGCGAGGAGCGTCTTACCCAGGCCGGGCACGTCCTCGATAAGTACGTGGCCTTCAGCGAGCAGGCCGACGAGCAGCTCCTCCACGGCCCTTTCCTTGCCGACGACGACGCGGGAGATGTTCTCTTTGATAAGGTTGCAGGCATGAAAATCCAAGATGGCCCCTCCGCCTATATTGCATACAACGTTATCTGCCCAATGTAAAGGACATCATTTAGTCTGCTATGCGGGGGTGACGCGGCATATGTAGCACTTCAGCGGCTCGGCCCCGGAGTCAGGGTCGAAAAAGTCATCGCCGAAAAGCAGGTTCACGCACGATTCCTTCCAGTTATAGTCGGGCGGGGCAGTCTCCGGGCGCCACCAGGCGTGCTCCGCGTTGACGACGTCCGGCGCGATGCCGCCTGCAAGCCTTGCTTTCAGCCTTACCTTCCCATAAGGCGATTCCACCCATACCCAGTCACCGTCGGATATATTCAGGCGGGCCGCAGTTTCAGGGTTGATCTCGACAAGGGGATCGGGGTGGCGCCTGCGAAGGGAGTCGATCTGGTGCAGCTCCGAATGAAAATAGTTCAGCCCTTTCGTGCCGGTCATGAGGATGAGCGGATAATCGGGCGTCGGCGACAAAGGCGGCTCGGCATAGACCGGCAGTGGAGGGCGCCCCTCGCGCTCCATGACGGTCGAGTAGAACTCGAACTTGCCTGTGGGCGTGGCGAACCCGTGCTCTTTATACTTCCTGTAGCGCATCTTCCCCATAACCAGGTCTTTCTCCCTGAACTCCGCAAAGCGCATGCCCGTGCCCTCGCAAACCCAGTCGAGGTATGCATGCCAGTCGGGCCAGGGGAAGGCGTCATCGAGGCCCAGGCGATGGGCTACCTCCAGGATCACTTCCCTGTCGTCCCTTGCCTCTCCTACCTGGGCGAGCTTCTTCCTGGTCATGGCGCACCAGATTTCGTGCATGAAGGCGATATCGTCCTGTTCGAGCCAGTGCGAGGCAGGCAGCACCAGGTCGGCCAGTTGAGCAGCGGGGGTCATGAAGAGGTCGGAGGCTACCGTGTACTCCATATAGTCTTTCAGCGCCCGCTCTATCGCCAGGCCCTGCGTTGCGGTAAGCATGGGGTTCGTGCCGACGATCCACATCATTCGCACCCGGTAAGGCTCGCCGGTAATCACCGATTTCCAGAAAGTCGGCACGTGGCAACCCGGCGTGAAGGGGAACCTTCTGCCGAGGACCGCTGCTTTTTTTTCGGCCGGCATCAAGTCCCTGGAACGAAGGTCGTCCAGCCCGGACCTGATCCCTTCGGGCGGCACCCAGAAGACGTTCCCTCCGGGCGCGTCGATATTGCCCGTTATCCCCATAAGGATGAGCAGCGCCCTGGCCGTCTGAAAGGCGTTCGTGCTCGTGTCGATCCCATTGCCCCACTGGATGCATGCGGGCTTTGTCGTCGCAAAAGCCCTGGCCGTATCCCTGATCGTAGAAGCGGGGATGGCTGCAATCAGACCGGCCCATTCGGGAGTGAAAGGGCGGACGTGGTCTGCCAGGCGGTCGAAGCCGAAACCGTATTTCTCCACGAACTCATGGTCGTAGAGGTCCTCGCCGATAACGACATTTATCATTGCGAGGGCCAGCGCGCATTCACTGCCCGGCTTGAGTTGGAGCCAGTAGTCGGCCTTTTCGGCAAGCCCGATGCGCCTCGGGTCTACAACGATCTTCTTTTTGGCCTGCATGAAGGCCCTTTTGAACAGGCGTCCGCACATGCCGTCTGACGCCCCGGTCTCCGTGTGGTTGCATCCCCAGTTCATGACGCATGCCGGCATCTCGCCGCCGAAGCCGTAAATATCCGCGATGGGAAGGCCGCCCGCAGTCAACGTGCTGAGGATCACCCTGGGGAGGAAACAATTGTGGCCGGGGTGAGAGGAAATTGGGCGTGCCGTAGCCTTGAGCGAACCGGGCGGTGAACTCCGAGTGGGGCCTACCCGTACCTTTGGCCAGCGCAAAATATTCGCTCCCCGATTCGGCGCGCACGCATTCGAGGCGGTCTGCCATCTCGCCGATCGCTTCATCCCAGGAGATTCTTTCCCATTTGTTCTCGCCCCTCTTTCCTGCTCTCCGCAGAGGATAAAGGAGCCGGTCCTTATGGTAGAGTATCTCCGGCGCGGCCGCCCCCTTCGGGCAGATGTAACCCCGGCTCGTCGGGCTGTCCGGGTCGCCTGCAACCCTGACTATGCTGTCGCCCTCCATATGGACGAGCACCTGGCAGACGCCGTGGCAGCCCCTGCACGATGTCCTGACGACATGATCGGTCCTGGGCATAAATAGTATTGTTACCAATTGAAGGGGGCTGTGCAACAAAAAACATCACAGGGCAAGCACCGGCGGCGAAGCCGTTGAGGAATCATTGGGGTTCAGCATCCCCTCGGGAGTTTTGTCGCGCCTGATAGGAGGGGCGAAAAATATCTTGACAGCAATTGGGGTATTCCTATAATTATTCCAACCGACAGGGGAGGCTTCGCGTTATGGCAGACAAGGGTTCTCGCAGGGGCAGGCGGACGCTGACATGGGACCGGCCCGACGTTGACGTGGAGACCGTCTTGAGCATGAGCGGCCCTGAATTGATGAAAGCCATGCTGGACGGCCATTTCCCGCTCCCGCCCGTTTGGGGCCTGGTCGGTTTCCGATTAGTCGAATTCAGTGAGGGGCGCGCTGTGATGGAGATGACGCCGGCCGAGTACCATTATAACCGCTTCGGGGCGGTCCAGGGGGGCATCCTCTGCCCGGTCCTCGACGCAGCGGTGGGTTACGCGGTCCATTCCACACTGCCCGCAGGTGCAGGCTATACGACCCTGGACATAAAGGTGAATTATCTCCGGCCGGTGTCGAAGGAGACGGGGCCGTTGCGCTGCGTCGGCAAGGTTGTCCATAAAGGGTTCCGCATTGTCCTGGCCGAAGCGGACCTGATCGACGCCGATAACCTGCTTTACGCCCACGCAGTCTCTACGTGCATGCTTTTTAGGCTGTCGAAAAAGGGCCAAAGCGATAGCGGAGCGGTGTAAAGGCAGCATCCGCGAGCGGTGTTTCTATTTTGACCGCTCTTTCCCGGTCATCTCGACAATATCGATCCTCACGACCGCCGTAATCGCGAGCTTCTCTTCGGAGAAAGCGCCGTAGCCGCCTTCAGGCTGGTATTTTTCCATCAGTGCTTTCAGGGCCTTCAGCCTTTCGTCCTTGTCTTCAACGATGCGCGCCCGCCCCCTGGCTATGACGCTGCGGAAAAGAACGATCGCCGAGCACGGCTCACCCGTCGTCTTCACGAATACGGCCGGCAGGTCGGCCTCGAAGCAGACGCGTCCGTCCCGCTTGATGTCGTCGAGCTTCTCTCCCTCGCGCGCCGAGTGGAAATAGATAGAGCCGTCGAGATAGACGAAATTAAGCGGCTTCACCATGGGGTAGCCGTCGTGCCGCACCGTGCCGAGCCTTCCCACGGGGCACTCCCTCAGGATGCCTTCCACCGCTTCCCTGTCGTGTATCTCCCTCTTTGCCTGCCGCATGGACTTGCCCCCTTTAGCCTGTCTGGCGTCCGTTCCCGTATTATACACCGTCTTTGCACCAATGCCCCTGCCCGGTGTAAGCCCGAAAGGGGCCGGCCTGACAGGGGCTTACTTAAATATTGACGGAAATAGCCCATCCCTGATATGGTTGTCTGACCGAACGACCCTCACGGAGGGGACTTGCCCGTGGCTTGGGGCCCTGTCATTTGATGCCGTGAATTTTGTAACCTTTATGGCGGCCGAAACGACTATACTGTAAGTGGTATCGGAGCCGGTCGGAAAAGCCGGCAACGGCCTGAAAGTTTTTACGAGCTTGCATACGATGTCAAAAGCAGAAGTGATAAACGACGGAGGAGATTGAAATGAGAAAGGTGTTCCTGCCATGTCTTTTGGTGCTTGCCCTGGGTCTTCTCGGCTGCTCCCAAGTGCAGCAGGTGAAGCAGTACGGATCGTACCGCTCCGACATGTGGAACGGGAAGAAGCTGCTCAACGACGGAGACTATAAGCAATCGCTGGACGAATTCATTAAGGCGGCCAAATCGATGCCCGCGGAATCGGAGCCTTGCGCCTTTGCGGCCACCGCGAGTTTCAAGCTCGACGACGTCGAGGGCGCGTCCCGTTACGTTCAGGACGCGGCGAGGCTCAAGCAGGGCGATTCTTACATGCGAATCCTGGGTTACAAATCCCTGGTTCTCTTGAAGCAGGGCAAGGAGAAGGAGGGCCTGGCGGCGCTCGGCGATTTTATCTCGGCCTACGAAAAGGAGTATGCGCCTCAGAACGTGCGGGAAGTGCGGAAGATGTGGCGCTCGGGCCGCGTAGACCCTATGGCGCTTCAGCGGCTTGTGGACGATGAGATAACGATCTATGAAAGCGACATGGACCAATTCCGCACGTCAGGAAACGGCTGGTTCGCGGCTAAATACGGCGCAGGCTCGAATGCGGCAATAAGCCGCTAATGCATGCAGCAATCATTGGGGTTCAGCACCCCCTCCACGGGCAAAGCCCGTGGAGCCTCCCCGCTCGGCGCAGCGCATACGCTTGCTTTATTACTGCCGCGCTCGGCGCTCGCTCTGGCAGTAATCGGGGTTAAGCACCCACTCGCCGCCGGGCAAGTTTTTTCTTTTTGTATACCTTCTTGCTATAAAATTTCTTGATAGCTTCAAACCCTTCTCTCCCAAGGCAATCCGTCCATGTGATAAACGAGAAGAATATTGACAGTGGCGAAAACCCCTGCAAATAGCCGGTTTTCAGCCAAAGGGCTAGTTTTCCTTATCGCCCGCCTTTCCGCCGGGTATGTCTTCTGACGGTGAAATATCCGTAATCCTTGATGTTTTCGCTGTGGCATCGCTCTTGCTTAACCTGAGGCATGATCGATAACAAAGAAAACAATATAAAGGAGACATATCATGGAAAAGAAAGTTCTTCTAATCGATGACGAAGCATCTTTGAGACGGAGCGTCAGCATGGGGCTCATGCAGAAAGGCTACCAGACCGAGCCATGCGAGAACGGGATGAAGGCCCTCGGCACCCTGGAGACGCACCAGAAGAACGCAATGCCCTTTAGCTGCGCAGTGGTGGACATAAGGCTGCCTGACATAGACGGCTTCAAGCTGCTCAAGGTCATCAAGGTCAACTACCCGCAGCTCCCCGTTATCATCATCACAGGCTATGACAGCGACGCGGTTTCAGAGCAGGCCAAGGCGGCCGACGCTTTTCTGAAGAAACCCTTCGACATGGACCAGCTCGCGAAGCTTCTGGAGCAGTTGGAGCCGAAATCGGATGTCGTGCCCGAGCCGCCCGTCGTCGAGCAAACGGCCAAGAAGGAGTCGGTCAGCATGTACGCCCTGGTCTCCGTGGACCGCGCCGCGAGCCTGCTCGGTACGTACCGGAAGCTCTACTTCCACCCGAACGTCCTGTACTGCGACGCGACGAGGGGCGACTGCGACCTGGTGCTCCTGCTTCAGGCCCCTACCGCCGACATGATAAAGGAGTTGGTCGATAACGAGATCAAGACGATGGAAGGCATCGGCGAGATAACCCTTCTGGGCGTCGAGACGCCGATACTGGGCGACAACGTGATCAACATTATGGGCACGGTCGACAAGGCGCTCGGCAGGGACAAAAACGAGAGCGAAGCGGCCTCCGCGCAGGCCGCGCGCATGAGGATATCGTCCTACGTCATGCTGGAAGTGGAGAAAGAGAAGCTCGAGTCGGTCTATCCGGCCCTCTACTTCGACGACCAGGTGGTGAACTGCGACTATACGGACGGCCGGTTCAACATCGTGCTCCTCATGCAGGGGACGAGCTTCGCCGAGGTCGGGAACACGATCCGCAACAAGTTCAAGACCCTGGACGGAGTGCTCCGGATCAAGGAATATCCCATCATCACCCTGTTCGAGGCATAAAGAGCGACGATACGAAAGCGATTGCTACCCCGGGGGTGAGTCTCTCCCCCCGGATTTCTTTTGTGGTCCGGTCAGCTATTTTGAGCGGCGCTTGCGCCGGAAGCCGGACCCGCCTCTTAAGGCTTAGCCCCCGTACTCCTCCAGGTAACGCTCTATGTAGTCCCTGACTGCCGCTTTTGACCGGTATACGCCGAAATGGCCCTCGCACAGGATATCGGCCTCCAGATCGAGGAGCGTCTTCATCGAGCGCCGCCAGGCCTTGAGGTCCGCACCGAATTCCGGGAGGAAAGGCCCGTGTATGTCCTGGCCGAAGAGCACCCTCTTTCCCCCTATGTCTGCGTATACGGAGATGGAGCCCGGCGTATGCCCCGGCGTATGGAGGCAGACGAGGGTCTTGCCGTCGCGGAACGTGAGGCTTTCTTCAGCCCCGGCGAGCTTTACATCGACGGGCAACGGGGCAAGGCGCAGGCCGTACCAGGACGCGCCCGTTCTCACCTCATCGGCTTGCTCGAACGGCGCCGCGTCGAGGGTGTGCATGACGATGCGAACGCCGAATCGCTCTTTGAGATATGCAGCGCCGCCTATATGGTCGATATGGCAATGGGTGAGGATGAGGGTCGAGATGTGTGCGGGGTTGAGTCCCAGAAGCTCGATGTTCCGAACGATGCTGTCGGTCCGGACACCCGCCCCAGCGTCGATGAGGACCAATTCGCCCGCGTCCACCAGATAGACCGAGCAATCCCTGCCGTCGGTCAGGTCGGAGCTTCCGACGAGATAGACCCCTTCCGTTACCGTTTCGGGGGAGGGCGGGTTGAACATGACAGATGGTACCACGGCCCCTGCTTCGAGTGCAATTCTATGGAAAAATCCGGGAAAACCGGCCTGTGACGGCCCTTGACTTTGCGTCCGGCCGGACCGAATTGTATGTCTAGAGCGCCGGCCGCCTCGCCGCCAAGGAGGAGAACAATGGAAGGAGAGCACGAGCATATCCATCTCCATGTGCACCCGCACAAGCATGTCCATTCCCACCCGCACCGGCATGGAGAGCTTGTCCATGCGCACGAACATGAGCATGCCCACGAGCACGAGCACATCCACGAGCATAAACATATGCACAAGCACGACGGTGAAGGGGAAGCGCATTCCCACCCCCATACCGGCGAGCATGGACCGCACGACCACGACCACCCGGCGCACCAGCACGAGGCGCATCAGCACACCCATAAGGAAATGGGCGCCCGCTAAAAGGGTGACGGAATGTAAGGCCGCCAAACCGGACGTGCCGGAAACTTCGTGTTACAATATATAATGAATACGGCGGAGCGCCTCATAAGCGAGACCATAAAGCCCGTCACCTCGACCTGCGACACCACGGCCATGGCGGCCGGGGGTCCGGGGCTGCCCCGCCAATTTGTTTGGCAGGGCAGGACTGTAGATATCAAAGAAGTGGTGGCCGTGTGGCGCGAAACGGGCAGATGCCGCCACGGCAGCCCGGAGCAGTACGTGCGGAAGCATTGGTTCGAGGTGGAGACAACGATGGGCAGGATGAAAATCTACTTCGAAAGGCAGCCGCGGCGGGGAAAAGGCCGCAGCCCGGACCGATGGCATCTGTTCAGCATCAGTGGGGAGTCAGGCCAGGCATAAAGAAAAAGCTGTAAACCGGACATTTCTACTTTGCTAAGAATAGGACATTTCTATCCGGCGTTGACACTCTGAAAGAATTTTCTTGACTAAAGCACAGAAACAACGTATTACAATTTATAGTAATTGCCGTTTTTTGTTCTGTTGGAATAGCGAAGTCGCTTTAATCCTGTCGGGAAGGAGACAGACGGATGCGAGACACTGTTATATGTTTCCGTACCAGCGACGAGTTGAGAAAGGCGATCGAAAAGGTGTCGTCTGCTGAGAGGAGATCTCTCTCTTCCGTCATAGAGAACATCCTTTATGACTACGTAGAGAACAAGCGGCCCGCCAGGACAGAGGAAGAAAAACGGCGTTATCCCAGAAAAAAAATCTCGGCCCCTGCGCTGGTCACGAGCCTCGACGGTACCGTGCACGCGGGCATGGTGAACGACCTGTCCCTGGGAGGGATCAATTTCTCAGTCCCCAATAATTTCAAGCAGGAAGAGGGCGACGACTCGAAGATATCCCTGGTGTTCACGCTGCCCAAAAGCGAAAAACCTCTCTCTGTCCAGTGCACGGCCAAGCACGTTCGCTCGAACGGGCAGACGAATGTCGGGGCGACCCTGATCGATACGGACTTTCAGAGCTACCAGACCCTGCAGAACTATCTCGTGGATTAACTGCGGGTAAACGACGGGCCGGCCCCTATTCGAGGAAACTCTCCAGCCGTTTTCTCCTCGAAGGGTGTTTCAGCTTCCTTAATGCCTTTGCCTCTATCTGCCTTATCCTCTCCCTGGTGAGGCCAAAGACGTCGCCCACTTCTTCGAGCGTATAGTCCGTCTTCTCGCCTATCCCCAGCCTCATGCGTATGACCTTCTCCTCCCTGGGGGTAAGGGTCGATAGGACCTTGTCGATTTCCTCTTTGCAGGAGATATTGACCAGCTCCTCGAAAGGCGAGGGTGATTTCGGGTCTGCGATAAAGTCGCCCAGCTTGGAGTCATCGTCCCCGATAGGCGTCTCTATCGATATCGGCTCGTTGGAGACCTTCATTATCTTCCTGACCTTTTCGAGCGGCAGGGCGGCCTTGGCCGATATCTCCTCCAGGGTGGGCTCACGGCCAAGCTCCTGGTAAAGCGATATCGTCACCTTCGTTATCTTGTTCATTGTCTCGAGGACGTGGACCGGCACCCTGATCGTCCTTGCGTAGTCGGCTATGGCCCTTGTTATAGCCTGCCTGATCCACCAGGTAGAGTAAGTGGAAAACTTGTACCCTTTCTGGTAATCGTATTTTTCGGCGGCCTTCATGAGGCCCATGTTGCCCTCTTGTATCAGGTCGAGGAAGGAAAGGCCCCTGTTCAGGTACTTTTTGGCTATATTTATGACGAGCCTGAGGTTGGCTTTGATCAGCCGGTTCTTGACGATTTTCAGGTCCCTTTCGACAACGTCCATCTCACGTAAGGACGCCTGGACCGACCGGGCCTCTTTCTCGTCCAGGAACCTCACGCGTTTATCCACCTTCCGCGTGATCTCTTCCAGCACCTTCTTTTGGAGGTTGAGGGCCGCCAGCGTCTCTTCTATCTTGTTGCCCAGCGTCATTATCTTTTTCTGGGTCTGTTTTCTCGTGAACTCGTCACGGGCCTGCTTCTGCTTCTTGATCTCGACCTTTTTCTCATAAAGGTTCTTGAGGCTGTTCACCAGGGTGACCGTCTTCTTCCGGTACTGCTCCTCGTCCTTCTTGGTGAAGTTCATCTCATCGATATTCTTCACGATATCGATGATGCTGACCGCCTCCTTCTTTATCTGGGAGGAAAGCTCCTGAAGCTCGGCTATGGCCTGGGGCATCTCGAACAGGAGGCTCCTGATCTTTCTCTCGCCCTCCTCGATCTTCTTCGCGATGTCGTATTCCTCTTCGGAGGAGAGGAGGGATATCCTGCCTATATCTTTAAGGTAGGCCCAGATGATGTTATCCGTCTTCTCGGTGGGAAAGCGCTCCGGCTCCTCCCATTCGCGCTGCTCCTCCTCGGTAGTCTCTATCTTGTCCTTGATCGTCTCTACGACGTCTATATTCGACTCCGAAAGGAAGTCGAATATATCCTCGATGTCTTCAGGCGAAAATATATTCTGCGGCAGGAAGTCGTTTATCTCGTCGGGCGTGAGATAACCCTTCTCCATGCCTATGTCGATCAATGTCTTTATCTGGTCAAAGTTTTTTATGCTCATCGATCTCGCTCCGGGTGCAAAAAATGCCCTTTCCGTGAATCAAGGGCATTTTAAACGCATTATTACCCATAAACTTTTTTACAATATAGCACGCATTCGTTGTTTGTCAACCTTGCGCCCTCTGTTGCCGCTTCCCCAATTGTATCCATCGACCGCGCCGCTTGTCCAGCGATTTTTCTTTTATGTGGATGAAAACAAATACAGACACTAAGGCCGCGCCGGCCAACACAGGGCTTTCAACTAATAGTATACACCAAATTCGGCCTTTTTGCAACCCTTTACGGAGGAAACACCGGGGGACCGGCCCGCAGATAAGACTTCCATTTGCAAGGATTCTGTTATATACTAGTGCAGGAGCTTTCTCTTCGTTTCTATGCAAGAGATAATCTTCGGATAATCTGTGTTGATTTTGCCCAATGTCGTATATTATAATACTGATTCATGTAAAGCTGGTGTAGCTCAACAGGCAGAGCAGCTGATTTGTAATCAGCAGGTTGCGGGTTCGAGTCCCATCACCAGCTCTTGGGGAGAGGTTCCCGAGCGGCCAAAGGGGGCAGACTGTAAATCTGTTGTCTCAGACTTCGGAGGTTCGAATCCTCCCCTCTCCACCATAAAGATTGTGACAGGTGGAAGGCGAGGGCTCTTTGAAGGAGAGTGCCTCGCCTCTTTTGAGATTGCTGAGGGTTGCGAGGTCGAGGATCCCATCAACGGCTTGTCGTGATGGGGTGATGGCTCGATTCGTTAGCTCTTTATTGTTTCCATTGGCGGGAATAGCTCAGCTGGCCAGAGCGTCAGCCTTCCAAGCTGAGGGTCGCGGGTTCGAATCCCGTTTCCCGCTCCATAAAAACGTAGGGACGGAGCGGGTGACGACGCGCCCTCTCCATAACAACGTTGAGACGTCGCGGGTGAAGACGTGCCCGCTCCCAATGCCCGCGTAGCTCAGTGGTAGAGCACTTCCTTGGTAAGGAAGTGGTCATCGGTTCAATCCCGATCGTGGGCTCCACAAATTAAGACGGAGGCTCTCTATGGCTAAGAAAAAGTTCGAGCGCAAAAAACCCCATGTCAATGTAGGCACCATAGGCCACATAGACCACGGGAAGACAACACTGACATCCGCCATCACCCGCTGTCTTGCCAACAAGGGATTTGCGGAATGGATACCGTTCGATCAGATAGATAAGGCCCCCGAGGAGAAGGAAAGGGGCATCACGATCGCGACCGCCCACGTAGAATACGAGACGGATAAGCGCCACTACGCACACGTGGACTGTCCGGGCCATGCTGACTATATAAAGAACATGATCACAGGGGCGGCCCAGATGGACGGCGCCATCCTTGTCGTGGGTGCAAACGACGGCCCCATGCCGCAGACCAGGGAGCATATCCTCCTTGCCCGCCAGGTCGGCGTCCCCTACGTCGTTGTCTACCTGAACAAAGTCGACATGGTAGACGACCCCGAGCTTATAGAGCTTGTCGAGCTGGAGCTGCGCGAGCTTCTCACCGCCTACGAGTTCCCCGGAGACAAGATACCCATCATAAAGGGCTCTGCCTTAAAAGCCCTCGAATGTGGAGACGGCAAGCCTGATTGCCCCCACTGCAAGAGCATCTTCGAGTTGCTCGATGCCTGCGACTCCTATATCCCCGAGCCGGTCCGCGACACTGACAAGCCCTTCCTCATGCCTATAGAGGACGTATTCTCCATCTCGGGCCGTGGCACCGTCGTAACGGGCCGCGTGGAGCGTGGAGTCGTAAAGCCCGGCGAAGAGGTAGAGATCATAGGCTTCACCCCCACCCAGAAGACGGTTGCCACATCCGTTGAGATGTTCCGCAAGATCCTGGATCAGGGACAGGCGGGCGACAACATAGGCGTCCTTCTCCGCGGCACCAAGAAGGACGAGGTCGAAAGGGGTCAGGTCCTGGCTAAGCCGGGCTCGATAACCCCCCATACGAAGTTCAAGGCCGAGGTCTACGTGCTGAGCAAGGAAGAGGGAGGCCGCCATACCCCCTTCTTCACGGGCTACCGTCCCCAGTTCTACCTGCGCACCACCGACGTGACGGGCATAGTCCATCTCCCCGAAGGCGTTGAGATGATCATGCCCGGCGACAACGTCACCATTACCGTAGATCTCGTGACCCAGATCGCCCTTGAGAAAGAGCTTCGCTTTGCCATCAGGGAAGGCGGCAAGACCGTAGGCGCCGGGGTAGTGACGGAGATATTAGAGTAATAATATGGCCGGTATGTTTTTAATGCCTCTTCCTCTTTATGAGGGGGAGGCTCCACGGACTTTGTTCGTGGAGGGGGCGACGCCAGCCCCAATAATAGAGCGATAGAAGAGGTAGAACGATGAGGCAATTGGTGATACTGGCCTGTCCGGACTGCAAGAACAGGAACTATACAACCACTAAGAACAAGCAGAAGACACCCGACAGACTGGAAATGAAGAAGTACTGCAAGTTTTGCAAAAAACATACGGCGCACAAGGAAACCAAATAGTAGGCCAGTAGCTCTAACGGATAGAGCACCGGACTCCAAATCCGGGTGTTGGGGGTTCGAATCCCTCCTGGCCTGTTTGTACTGGAGAGGCGATGAATACAAGAGAGATAGTCGAGAAGGTTAAGGCGTACTTCAAAGAAGTCTGGGTGGAAACGAAGCGCGTTACCTTCCCCTCCAGGAAGGAAACCATGAAGGGCACTTACGTGGTGCTCATCACGGTATTCGTCGCGGCCCTTTTTCTGGGTATGGTGGACGTAGGGCTTGCTAAAATCATCCAGGTCCTGTTCCGTGGATAAATCGATGGAAAAGAAATGGTATGTAGTGCATACGTATTCAGGCTACGAGCAGAAGGTCAAGGAGGCGCTTGAAGAGCGGATAAGGACCAGCGGGATGGAAGACCAATTCGCCGAGATAATAGTGCCCTCCGAGGTCATAATGGAGCGGGTGAAGGGGCAGGCGAAAAAGTCGCAGAGGACCATATTCCCCGGTTATATTATCGTCCAGATGGACATGAACGAGGATACGTGGTACCTGGTGCGGAATACGCCGAAGGTAACGGGGTTCGTCGGCTACGGCATGAAGCCCACTCCGCTGCCGGATGATGAGATAAAGGACATAGTGTCTGCGATCCAGGAAGGTAAGGGGAAGATAAAACCGAAGATCAGGTTTGACAAAGGAGACAGCGTCAAGGTGATCGAGGGCCCCTTTTCGAATTTTACGGGAAGCGTAGAGGAGATCAAGCCCGAGAAGGGCAAGGTCAAGGTCCTCCTCAATATCTTCGGAAGGACGACGCCCGTAGAGCTGGATTTTATGCAGATAGAAAAAATGTAAAGGAGATCTTACAAAATGGCAAAGAAAGTTGCCGCGTTGGTAAAGCTGCAGTTGTCGGCGGGTCAGGCAACGCCTTCGCCGCCCGTAGGCCCGGCCCTTGGTTCCGTGCACTGGATCAGAATGGGAAAACATTTTGGATATCACGACTTTTTGGCCTGGCACATACAATTGCTGTCTTCTATCGATCCGACCTTGGCGGAATGACGCCCCTTGGGGTTGGGATATTAGTCCCGACGCACTTCTAGTTCCACAACCAGTCGTTGGCTGCGGCCCCGGCGAGTTGATGGCATCCGTCCCAATTTCAAGTCCTGCTGAAAAGCGGTGGAATTATGCCTTTGTAAAACAATCCCGTTTTTATCCGTTTACATGATTTACATCGCGCGCGGCAAACAGGCGACGGTGCACTACGCCATTGGCACCGGCTTCATGGGGCAGGGGATGATGCTGTCGGGGATGTGGGGCGGCTGGCGGCAACCGGGCCTCGGCTATGTGGGTCCGCCAGGTTACTCACCGGGCTTCACTTATGCTGAGCTAAAACCTTATACCCAGCGGTCTATTGACCGTTTCTTTGGGCAACTTCAAGATTGGAATAGACCGCAAGGGCAAACAGCACTTTACTTTTATGATCAGAGTGGTAAAATTTGGTGGTCTGGTTTCTTGTTTTGACTTATGGAACACTCTAATTCATGGACTTTATTGCGCGGCGGAACAGTGGACCAAGAGAAAGGTTTGGAGTTAATCCAGGATGGATATGCTCTACACAAAGATGGTCCTCATGTGATGGAAATGGGAGTAGCGTTACTATGGCTTAGGCGTTACTTGATGGCGTGGCGCGTATTCCGAAAAGCTGTGGATGAGCAGGCTATGAAAGGAGATGTCTTTCATGGGATGGCTGGCGTTGCAAAATGGTGCCTTGGGGAACACAAGGAGGCTGTGACAGAGTGGGTTCAAGGGCTAAAGTCTAAATACGCGCGAGGGGCAGGGCTTGGCGTGAAGATCCCACTTTTGCTTTATTTCGCCTCAATAGTAATGCCGGAAGTATATGACAAGAAAGATGCTATCAATTTGTTGTTGGAAAAGGCCAAAGATCGGCGTATCAAGTCATGGCCAGGTCCCATTGCGCAAAGTGTTGTATTGGGGCAGATAGACGAGGTTGAGTTTAGGGCGCGCTGTCAGTGGCGACATGAGCACGATTTGCTTAACAGTTTGTGGCAAGCCAGCTTTTATAAAAGCTTAAAAGGATTTAAGACATTGGAGGTTCAAGCATACAAAAACGCGATGGAAAAATTGAGTGACGTTAAACAGGTAGAGTGGCGGGACGAGCGCATCTTGCTCGAGCGAATATGGAACGAAGAATTCTTTTTGGCAAGACATGAGGCAGGCGAGAGTTAAACTTGAACCTCACGGCATCCGCCGCTTTTCCAGGTCCTCGTGTGCCACGTTGAGCGGGATGCCGGTAGATCAGTTTTTGTTCATGTCACAAGTGGTTGCGCTTGCAGAGACCGTCGCACACCAACCATAGCACGCGTGATGCCAATGAAAATTAAACACTGGAACGGCTTCTCGGTTACAAACACTTCACAAAATGAAGCCAAGCTCACCTACATCAGACTGAACAGCCAAACGCCTTGCCCGCCTCGTAGCGCTGTCCCGGTTAACCATGGGTGTTGTAGGAGGTTTTTTCACTCGCAACACCCGGATCGCTTTCGGTCATGGCTGCGACCGTCCCAGCTATGTCAAACCAAGGATTTAGCCAATAGCGAGGATTGTTCAAGCCGAAAATTGGTCATTCCTGTCAACCGTATTCCTTTGACCGCCAAGCGAATGGTTTTTTGCGCGTTACTGACAGTGGCGTTATGTGTTGAACCGGGAATATCGCGTGCTCGATTGTATAACGTCAATACTGGCCGCTTCCAGACGATGGATGCCTACGCCGGGAACAACGAAGACCCGTTAAGCCTGCACAAATACCTCTATGGGGCCGATAATCCCGTGGACAATGTTGATCCCAGTGGGAATGACTTTGAGTTAGGTGGTCTTTTAGCAGTGATCGATTTCAGTGGGATGCTTGCCCAGATCGGTGCACCGGTAACTTTATCCACCATTGGGCTGCCAAGATCTTCATCGGTCGAAGTTTATTCTCACCCGGCTGAAGGCTCAAGGTATCAGCACACCTATCTAAAATTAACTGTGGCTAGTCCGACTGATTTTCCGAATCAGAAGATGCAAAGAGGCCCAGATGGAGAGAACTTTTTTATTATCAGTGGAGAGGAAAAGACCGGCTGGAGTCGCCAGTATTTGGTGGGAAAT
>CAWFRA010000030.1:0-42283 GCA_963818095.1 uncultured delta proteobacterium | reverse complement strand
TACAACGAAGAGAAGCTCGCCCCTTACAATGTGTCGCTGGTGAGAGGCCTCTGGATGACTGAGGACGAAATACTGGCCAATACCTACGATGCGGACGCAATAATAGGTTGTGTCTCGGTTCAACCCTTCACGCTAAGGCTCTTGGAGAAACTTAAAAACTGCCGGATTATCGCGGGCGTCGGCATAGGTTACGATACCACGGACGTTGAGGCGGCCACTCGATTAGGGGTAGCGGTGACCAATGTCCCGGATTACTGCCTCGACGAGGTGTCAGGCCTCGCCCTCACTTTCATGCTCTCTCTCGGCCACAAGATACGCACAATCGACCTGGCCGTTAGAAAGAAACACGTCCTCTTTACCTGTGGACCGCCAGGCCCTTGCGGATACGGCCTATCCCATTTTCCGGGGGATGAGGGACCAGACCCTCGGCATCATAGGTCTCGGTAAGGTGGGACCACCCTCGCGCTCAAGGTGCGGGGGCTCGGAATGAAAGTAATTGCCCACGATCCCTATGTGCTCGGACCGGTCATGGAAAGCCGTGGCGTCGTTCCGGTGGATCTCGACACCCTCCTCGCCGAATCTGACTTCATCAGCCTTCACACGCCGCTCAACGCAGAAACGAGGGGTCTTATGACATACGATTGCTACAGGAAGATGAAGAAGACTTGCTACTTCATTAATACTTCGAGGGGGGGCTGCGTCGATCAACCCGGTCTGATAAGGGCCCTCCAGGAAGGTCTCATAGCGGGGGCGGGGATCGACGTTACAATCGATGAACCCATCTCGGAAGAGAATCCTCTCCTCGGGATGCCCAACGTGATCCTTACCGGCCACAGCGCCTGGTACTCGGTCACCGCACAAAAAAAGAGGCTCTATGCGAAGCCGGTCACTCAGGTGATCCAGGCCCTGAAAGGTGAATGGCCGCTCTATGCTATTAACCCGGAGTCTGAAGCCAGCCTGGTTGTCTAAGTGGGGTGTCAAACGATAGCCATCGACAATCACCGGCCAGGCTTCCTGGCTGCCGGCGGAAGCCAGATAGGGTCCAAACTTCCGCTTGTCTGAAAGTCTACATACCCTCTCTGCCGGCCCATTCGTCGATCCTGTCGAAGGCACGATCGATCTCTTGTTTCGGTCGCACCAAAGGAAAGGCGGATGTGCCCCTCCCCCGTCGGGCCGAACCCGCTCCCCGGAATGGTTATAACCTTCGCCTCGTAAAGCAGGCGGAGAGCGAAATCGATCGATTTTTACGCCTTGCGGCACGATGCGTGGAAAGACATAATAGGCGCCTCCCGGTGTTTCGTAGGAAAAGAGGTCCGATAAACGGTTAAGGCGGGCGCAGGCCGCCTTTCTCCTAGATCCAGCGCTGCGACCAGGGCGGCTATAAATCTGTCCCCCTCGCCGTCCCTGCCGTTTGTGGCTTTAAGCGCGGCAAGGGCGGCATACTGTGAGATGGTGGGAGCACATATGGCAAAGGCATCGTGCACTTTCAGCACCTGGTCGATGATGCGCGGCGGCGCGTAGAGGTAGCCGACCCGCCAACCGGTCATGCAGTACATCTTGGAAAAGCTGAAAGCCGCGATCAGCCGGTCCTTCAAATCGGGTATGGCAGCAAAACTGGCATGAGAACGAGGGCTGTAAACGAGGAAATCATAGGCTTCGTCGGCTATGACGAACAGGTCTTTCTCAATGGCCAGGTCTGCGATTGCTCTTATATCTTCAGACGAAAAGACGGCCCCGGTCGGGTTCATGGGATTGCAGATGAGGACCGCCTTCGTTCTCGGCGTAACGGCCTGTCTGAACCGTTCCACGTCGAGTTTCCATCCTTCTTTTTCTATCATCGGGACAAAGACGGGTACCCCCTCTGCGAAAAGTATCTGTTCGATGTGAGAGGCATAGTTCGGAGAGGGAACAAGCACTTCATCGCCCTTGTCTATCACGGTGCAAATAGCGCCGGCAAGAGCCTCCATGGAGCCGCAGCTTATGAAGACCTCTTTTTCAGCGTCCACAGCGACACCCCGTGTTCTGTGCAAATGGTTCCCGATCTCCTCTTTAAGCTCCGGTATGCCCGGCTGGAGGGAGTATTTACCGATCCTGTCATCCTCTCTGAGGGCCCGAATGACAGCCTCCGTCACGAAGGGAGGTGTGGCAAACGAGGGAATACCCTGGCCCAGCGAGAGGGCGTCGGGTACTTTATGCGCGAGAACCGGCATCTGCTTGATGGCGGAAACAGTTATCCGCGCGACCCGTGAGGATATACGACGCAGGTCTTCCTTCCTGCCCGCGATTTTGTATACAGATCTGTCTTCCATGGACCCGCCTGGCATGCTTATTCTGTGGGCCGCTGTATTCGACCCTTCTCCTCAAATAAGTTGATCGATTGCTTTCCGTATCCCATCCACTCGTCCATCCCCACCATAAGCCGCGTAAGGATGTTCCTCTCGGCCATCATCCGGACGCCGCGATGAAACCATGTATTTGGCTTATTCCAAGGGCAAACGCGGATGCAGACAGAACAGTGAGAGCCGTTCTTACCCACCAGTCGAGGCATTTCATGGCGTGAACGGGCCATTTTAGCATACCACGGCTGTTCGATTCGTCCCATGGTTTCTCGGTACGTTCGCCCGACTTGATCGCGCCGCTCGGGCAATGCTGGGAACATCTCTCGCACTTCTCACAGAAGGCCTGGACGCCGATGTCTATCGGCCTGTCGGTTTCGAGTGGAAGGTTGGTAAAGACCTTACCTATCCGGCACCGCGGTCCAAACTCGCGGGTCATGAGAAGGCCCATGCGCCCCATCTCTCCGAGCCCAGCGTCCACCGCGAAGGCCACGTCTATACCCAGCCCGTTCACGGACGGGATTGCCCGGTAGCCGATCTCCGTAATATACGTGGCAAGGGAACAGGCGGTAAAACCCGTCGTGGCGTAAACAAGGTCGGTATCGGCTTCAATGGCGGGCGAGCGTTTTACCATCTCGTAGCTCATACCCCTCACCAGCACTATGACGTACTGGAAATCGTCCGGGATATCGATCGGGTCGCCCGCTTGGGCAGCCCCTGTGTAATGGGCATTTTGGTGTCCCCAGCGGCTGTATGTCCACGACCGGTTCAACCTGGCGATGCCTACAAGATCGGCGCCCAGCCACCGCGCGACCCGCTTTATGATTGCAGTCAACTCCGCTGGCGATGAGCCTTGCGGTTTAAATTCGCGGTTGAACTGTACGCCCGTTTCTCTCCCATATTGGTTCCGGCGCATGACGTAATCGACCGTCCGGCCGGCCACCCAGAGACCATGGTCGAACACCGTCTTCCCCCGTATACCTTTCCTGATATTCTCGACGCTCTTCTCGTGCATCCTGTCGTATTTTGCGCCCTCGATCCTGCCGCGGCTGAATGCGGTGAGCCGGTCGTCGAATCTTTCGATTGACCCGGTGACATGTCTGGCGTAAGTCGGCTCGTCGACTCTCTTCATATCCTCTGAATTCCCTTCAGATGCCGAAATAGGCCCTTTTTAGATGCTCGTCCTTGAGAAGCTCGAGACCCGGACCCGACAATACGATCCTGCCGTTCTCGATCACATACGCACGGTGCGCCATGTTGAGGGCGCTGAATACGTTCTGCTCCGCAAGGAGCACGGCCACCCCTTCATCATTAATCTTTCTGAGGAACTGAAAACTTCTTTCTACGAGCATCGGAGCAAGCCCGAGGGAGGGCTCGTCCACCGTAAGGAGTGCCGGTCCTGCCATAAGGCCCCTGCCTATGGCAAGCATCTGCTGTTCCCCACCGCTTAAGGATCCGGCGAGCTGGTTGCGGTGATCGTAAAGCTCCGGAAAGAGGTCGTAGATGTCGTTTATGGACTTTCTGAGGTCGATCTTCGACCTGCGGACATAGGCCCCGACCTCGAGGTTCTCTTCCACGGTGAGGAGCGGGAAGATTCGCCGCCCCTCGGGGATGTGGACGATCCCGCTCGCGACGACATCGTAGGGCGGCTTACCTATGAGTTGCTTCCCGCGAAATTCTATCGACCCCGAAGTCTTTTTCAAAAGCCCGGAAATCGCCCGCAGGAGGGTACTTTTCCCAGCGGCGTTTGCCCCGACGACAGATACGAACTCGCCCTCCTCTATATGCAGGTCTATATCGAAGAGCACGTGCACATCACCGTAAAAAACGTTCAATCCCCTAGCCTTGAGCAATCAGGTACTCCTCTCCGAGGTAAGCCTTGATGACCTCTTTGTTCGCCGCAACCTCCGCAGGCTCTCCTTCGGCGATCATGACTCCGTTATTGAGCACTATCACCCTGTGGGATAGCCTCATAATGACCGCCATTATGTGTTCTATAACGAGGAGAGCTATGCCTGATTCCACAAGGTGTTTCACTATCCGGATAATCTCCTGGAGCTCCACCGGGTTGAGTCCGGCCATTACCTCATCCAAAAGGAAAAGCTTTGGCGAAGTCGCCAGACCACGGGCGATCTCCAGCCGCTTGCGGTCCGCGATCGTCAGATTCCTCCCGAGGAGATTCCTGCGCTCGTAAAGGCCGACGAAATCAAGCACCTCCTCGGCCCTCCTCTCTGCTCTTTTGAGGGTTTTCTCTCTGGCGAGGGCCCCGATCATTACGTTCTTGAGGACGGAGATGTTGCTGAACGGCTTGGTGACCTGAAAGGTACGGCAGAGGCCGAGGCTGCAAACCGCCTCCGGGGTAAATCTTGTAATGTCGGTATCGTTGAAACGCATAAACCCTGTCTGTGTCCTGTAGAACCCGGAAACAACGTTAAAAAGCGTTGTCTTCCCCGCCCCGTTGGGCCCGATAAGGCCCACCACCTCGCCCGGGCGCACCTTAAAGCTGACGTTTCTGAGGACTGCATTGCCCCCGAACCACTTACTGATATCGCTTACTTCGAGCATCCTGTCTTTTCCCACGTCTTCTTTAGCAACGTTATTCTCTCCCTGAGTTTAGCAAAAATTCCCTGGGGCATGAAAAGGAGAACGAGCACCAAAATAACCCCGTAGACGATCATGTGCAGGCCCGGCAGAGCAGTACCCATTTTGGCCCGGAGCAACATGGTCATAGGTACGAAAATGAGGGCGCCGATAGCCGGCCCCAAGGCCGTGCCTATGCCTCCGACGATGGCAAAAAGGGCCACTTGAACTGCAATCTGTATGCGTATAACACTTGTGGGGTCTACGAAAACCGCATACTGGGCATAGAACGAGCCCATAAGCGCGGCAAGAAAGGCACTAAGAACCATAGCGGCCAGCCTCACCCTGCCCGTCTTCACGCCGAGGGCGCGGGCCGCGTCCTCGTTTTCGCGAAAGGCCATCAGGAAATAGCCGAGCCTGGAATGCTCTATCGCGTAAGAGACACCTATCACCAGTAAAAAGAAAAAAAGGCCGATGTAAACATAGGGAAGCTTGCCCGCAAAAGAGAACAGACGAAAGCTTGCCTGGATGGGGAGGGCAAGGCCTTCAGATCCGCCGGTTAGGGAGCGCAGGTTTACGGCAACGATGTAAGCGACTTCGCCGAAGGCCAGAGTCGCCAGCGCGAAATAATGGCTCCTTAGACGAAAGCAGACGAGGCCCAGGACCAGCCCGATGGCCGACGCAAAGAACCCGCCGACAATCATTCCTATCCATGGGGTTAAACCGAAATGGAGGAGTAAAAGGGTCGACGTGTAGGCTCCGATCCCGAAGAAGGCATTGTGTCCCAAAGACATCATGCCCGCATAGCCGGCCAGGATATTCCAGGCCCCGGCGAAGGCGCCCCACAGGAAAATCAGGATCAGGCCGTCGAGATAGAAGTCGTTCTTGATCACGAGGGGAAGGAGGCACAAGGCGGCTATGGCCGTGCCCGCTGCGGCGATCTTCGGCAACCTGCGCCCTCTGATTCGGTTAATCAATGCTTTCAATACGCTCCAACTCCTCCTCTTCTTTGAGGCCGAAAAGACCCGAAGGCCGTATGACCAACACCGCAATGAAGACGAGGAAATAGATTGCCTGCTTGTTTTCCTGTCCTATCCAGTAGCTGGAGAAAACTTCAACTATGCCTATGATAAATCCTGAGATCATCGCCCTTACCACGCTTCCCATGCCCCCCAGCACCACGACGACGAACATGATCAGGACCAAGTCGAACCCCACGAAGGGATGGACTGTGTAGACCGGGAGGACAAGGCCCCCCGCCAGGCCTACGAGCACAATGCCGATGGCGAAGGTGAGCCGGTATATCCGGTCTATGTTGATGCCCATTAGAAGGGCTGCCGAACGGTCCTGGGAGGTGGCCCTTATAACCTTGCCCGTATACGAGAGCTTCAGGAAGAGATAAAAGGCAAAGGTGAGTAAGATAGCCAGGGCGAAAGCTATGAGGCGCGCGGGATTGATCATGATCTCGCCTATGCCGAAAGCCTGCAACGGACCTATCACAAAGGCGTCGGTCGCGTAGCTCAGGGAAATACTCCTAAAATCGGCCGACCAGAGCAGAAGCGCCGTATTCTGAATGATAGTGGAGAGACCGACGGTTATGAAGATTTGGGCGAGAACTGAAGACCCGATGGTTGGTCTTATAAAGAGATAGTAAGTGACGATCCCGAGCAGGAAGACCACGGGTACGCAGATGAGAGTTCCGAGGTAAGGGTCGATGTGGAAGTAATGGAAAAGCCAGTAGGTCAGGTACATTGCGATCATAAAGAACTCGCCGTGGGCGAAATTGACAATCTTCATGACTCCGAACACCAGGGTCAGGCCGATGCTTGCCAGGGCATATATGCCGCCCAGCAGGATCCCCGAGATCAATAATTGAATAAAAAACGTTAAATCCAAGCTATTATTTCACGTACTTCAGCGATGATGACGCGACCTCTGTCGGATAGATCAGCTTGAGGCTTCCGTCTTGCCATTGGTTGATCCCAGCCGACGCGTAAACGTTCTGCCCCGCATTGCTCTCTCCCGGTTTTGCGAACTTTATACCCCAGTTGAGCACGCCCTTGCCACGGGGCACGTCGAGCGCGAGCGCTGCCTGGCGCAATTTCTCGGGATCGAGGCTACCAGCCTTCGGGAGTATGTGCTTGTAGAAGATCCACGCGCCGGCAAATCCGACGAAAGACGTGGGGTTCGGATACTCCCCGTTGTGGGCGGCCTTGTAGCGCCTCACAAATTCATAGGCGTCTTTCTTTTGCTGCGCCGTCAGGCCCTCCACTGAAATTTCGGAAGGAATTCCGCCTGCCATCACGCCGTTGGCGTCCTTTCCGAGGGCCTGGACAAAATCGGGGTTGCCCTGACCGGCCGTAGTCCCGATGACTATGGGGTGAAATTTCATCTCTCTGGATTGGCGGTGAAACAGGATGGAATCGTTGATGTACTGGGCGGCAAGGACGATATCAGGCTTCGCCTGTCTAAGCTTCATGACCATCCCCGACAGGTCGACCGATTTCGCGCTGTAGACCTCCATTACAACGACATGCAGGCCAAGTGCTTTCGCCCTGTCCGTCAATCCCTTTCCTGTGGAGGTACCGAACCCGCCGTCCTCCTGTATAATGGCCAGACGGAGGTCTTTCGCCTTCTTTCCTATTTTGGGTGCTATGACCTCTGCCGCGTAATCGACCATCTGGTACGCCATCATGTCGCTGTCGAAGGTCGTCCGGAAGGTATATTTAAATCCCCGCCCGGTGATACCGCTCGATATGCCTTCATTTTCCAGGTAGAACACCTTTGCCTTTTCCGCAACGACCGTTGCGGCCATGGAAAGGCTGCTCGCCTGCGTCCCGATAATTGCTGTAATCTTCTCGTTCGTGATGAGTCTGTTCGCCTCGCTCGCCGCCGCCTGGGGATCAGGCGCATCCGCGCTGACGAGAACGACCTTCCTGCCGAGGACCCCGCCCTCGTCATTGATCATTTCGGTAGCGATCTTCACCCCGTCGAAGTTCTTTGTGCCGTTTTTGGCGAGAGAGCCCGTCAGAGGCAGTATCGTGCCGATGCGCCATACGTTGGCCTGTCCGTGGGCGAGTCCGCAAGTCAGGAACAGGCCGGCCACAAAAAGGACGACTGACGCAAAAACATAGCCTTTCTTCATCTGGGTTCTCCTTCTGTTAAGTTGCACGCCTGGCAAATAAGCGTGATCGAATGGCTAATGGTATATGAATTTTCACCCATGAAATCAATAGCAAAGAGTGGAACGACGGCCTCGGTCAGGCAGTACCTCAGGGGGGAACCTTACGCCGAAGGTCGACACGAAATAAGGAACGCAAGAGGTAATGGATGGCTCGACCCAATTGAGGGCTTGCATGTGGTGGCATAAGAACACAGGGTCGCTGTAATCGATCAACGCCAAAACTGTTCCAGCACACAGGGATACGGAAAAGAAGACGGATATCAAGTGCATCGTGAATTGTATTAGTCAAGACTTGTTCTGACATCCCCCCTCGTCCTCATGCGGTCTTCTCGTAACCTATCATCTTCTCCATAGTCATGGGAAGAGCGTCCAAAAATGTCTGTATGGGCGTCTTCCCGTAGCAATACTTCCCGGAATGTGACCGCTGTTCGTTGTACTCCCTGAGCCACACGTCAAGGTCCGCCTGAAGCTCTTCTATAGAGGTATAAACCTTGGTCCTGAATGCGACCTGATAGAACTCGTTCAGAACGGTCCTTTGGAACCGTTCGCAGATTCCGTTGGTCTGCGGCGACTTGGTCTTCGTTTTCGTATGCTCCATCCCCTCTATGGTCAGATATAGCTCGTATTCGTGATACTCTCGGTTGCCGCAATACTCCGACCCGCGGTCGGTAAGCATGCGAAGGAGGGGGATGTCGTGCTCCTCGAAGAAGGGGAGCGCCCGGTCGTTAAGCAGATCGGCGGCTACTAGGGCGTTCTTCCGGTCGTAGAGCTTGGCCATTGCTACTTTGGAATAGGTGTCAATGAAAGTCTGCTGGTAAATCCTTCCGACGCCTTTCAGGTTACCGACGTAGAAGGTGTCCTGTGCGCCGAGATAGCCTGGATGCTCCGTTTCTATCTCTCCGTGGGCTTCCTTCTCGTCCTTTGCTTTCTCCAGCGCCTTAAGCTGTTCTTCCGTGAGGATTATGTTGTCCTGGGCGACTTTTGCCTCCAGCGCCTTGAGGCGCTTTTTGAAGGTCTCCAGGTCGTGGCGCTGCCAGACGCAGCGGACCCCGCAGGGCGAAACAAATACGCCTTGAGCCCTCAGCTGATTGGAGACGCGAAGCTGTCCCCACGCAGGCTTCTCAATAGCTATCTTACAGACCGTGTCCTCCACATCGGCGGCAACCCTGTTCTTCTGACAGGGCTTGCGTCGGGTAAGCTCATGTAAGGCGAGTTCACCGCCTTTGTCGTAGAGTTCTTTGAATCTGTAGAAGCTATCGCGTGAGTAGCCGAAAATCTTGCAGGCCCTGGAGACGTTCCCTAGTTCCTTTGCAAGCTGCAAAAGCCCGGCTTTGTTCTTGATCACTTTCTCTTGCATGGTCATCTGTTCATTCCTCCTTCTTATCCGTCTTATCGGAGGAATGTCAGATTAAGTTTAGACTAATTCAGTGTAGGCCTTATAAATGTCAGGATCATTTCGCAAATGTCTAAATCTCCAATTGGTTCAATTACTCAGTAGTGATTTTTTGGGCAAACGCGATCTCTCTGATTTCCCAAGGCTCCAGTACGGCGTTTGGGTTATCAAGATGCTTTCCACCTAAGTGGATAATATTCATAAAACCAGCCTCCATTAACAATTTGCTAATTTCCGGAGGCGTGTAGCAGCGTATCACCTCCTTGGAATTATAGCCTCTTTCCTTTTTTGGTGTAATCACCTCTCCGTTGTCCAGAATCAATCGCACGCTGGAGCGAAACGTGGAGGTTTCAACATCAAACCAATTCTTTACCAGTTGATACCCACCTTCGATTTCTTTCCAAGTAGTTTTGTTCATGCCTGAGCGGTGGGCCGAAATATACATAATGAATACGTATCCGTTTGTAGCTAATGCATTATTAATTTTATTCAAGAGATATAGGTTTTCGTCGTCGGTAAAGAAGCCAAACGCGCCAATTAGTGTACAGGCATTAAACTCATTGTTATATGAGATATCTCGCATATCGGCTCGGACGAAGGTCGCGCTTTTATTAACAGATTCGGCAATAATGTGCGCATGTTCAATAAGAGAGTCGGCAATATCAACTCCTACGACCGAATACCCCTTTTCCCCCCATATACGGGCTTGATCGCCTCCACCGCATCCTAAATCCAGTATCCGCTTCGGTGGAGACAGATGGCAGCAGGCCCTCAATCAGAGTGACCACTTGGTGGTCGCGTTCAGCAATCGATGGCAAATTTTTTCTTTGTACCACTTGCCAATAATAGGCCCAGAAATCATTCCAAGACTTTTCTATGGTTTTCAATTTCTATATCCTCCCGTCAAGGGAATTAGTTTTAACTTACCAATGGAGTTGCCCCCATTAAACCGGACACCCCTCTAACTTAGCCAATGACCTCCGATACTTCCCTCGGAGACCGCATCTTCAACCCCTTGTGGGGGTGGTACTCGTTGTAGTCTTCGAACCAGGAAGACGACTGCTCAATCACCGTCTTTGCGTCTTTCAGTTCATGCATCGACACGTAGTCTCTCTTGAAGGTCTTCACAAAGGACTCTGCCATGCCATTTGATTCGGGGCTGCGGTAAGGAGTGGTGCAGACCTGAAGGCCCATGAGCCGGGCAAAGGCTATGGTGTCATGGGCCGTATAAGCCGATCCGTTATCCGAGAGCCACTCAATTACACGAGGGACCCTATCGATAAGGCCGAAGCGGTATTCGATTGAAAGGGCCATAATGTCCCTCACCATCTCCCCGGTGATGCCCCCTGTGGTCGCAAGATAGCTTAAGATTTCCCGGTCGGCACAGTCCATGACAAAGATGACGCGTATACGCTCTCCGTTCCAGCAGGGTACCTCAAAGATATCAGAGCACCAGCGCATGTTGCTTGCAAGAGTGATGATCGTCCCTTCATGGGGGCGGACAGGCCTGCCGGTATGCTTCTGAAGAAGAAGATTATTCATCTTCATGATCCGATAAATACGCTTGTGATTCACCCGCGGCTGCCCCTTCTCTGCAAGAACACGGTTAAGCACGGCCGTGACCCTTCTGTAGCCGTAAGTCGCCCTTTCATCAGCGGTCTTTCGTATCAGGGGAAGATATCTCTCATCACCGGGTCTTGCATAATGACCCCTGCCTTTCTTCTTCTCGTATTGGTTCGATCTGGATACCTCCATCGTGTCGGTAATCGCCTTCATGGGGTATCGTCCTTTTTGAGAAAGGGTACGCGTGATATCAGTTTTTTTTCACGGGCGATCTCGATGGCATCCTTCAGTATCTCCACTTCCATGGTCTTTTTACCCAAAAGCCGTTCCAGGCCACGGATCTTAGCCTTCAGGGCTTTTACCTCGGAAAGCGGTACGACCCGGTCTTCCGATCCTGCGGCGACCAGCGCCCCCTCCTGTATTAGACGCCTCCAGCGAAAGAGATGGTTCGGGTGCACCTCATTCTTTCTCGCTACCAAAGAGATGCTCATGCCTGGCTGTTCTGCTTCCTCTACCAGGGCTCGTTTCTGCTCCGCCGTCCAATACCGCCTTCTTTGTACTGATGTGATTACTTCTACAGGACCCATACGCCTCCTTGTACTTGGTTATAGTACTAGCCTTGAGGCTATTACTACAACCAAAATCAGGTTTGTATGGGTGTCCGGTTGAAATCGGGGCTACTCCAACCAAATCTATTTACACCTAACAAGATAATTTCATACTGTCCGCGCAGATAGGTAAGATAACTATGTATTCCGAGTTCCCACGTGTCCCTGAACGCTTTAATCGTTTCCGGCTCGGCGGTAAGGTCTTCGTCTTTCCCGTCCCGGTCGACGAAGGGCTGAAAGTTGCAGCCCTACTTGATACCATAGGGACGGTGTCAGGGACATCCTATAGTTGACTAACGTGACTTGGCTATCCCCATCACCTTCTCCATTCCCGTGATACGCCTTAATCATCATTACCATTATCATTTTGCGGGGACAGAAAAACATTCTGCTTGCTCCACTTCACGAAGAAATTACTACGCGAGACGACACCGTCCGACAGGTCGAATCCTGACCTGTACGCTTAGTATCCCATCCACAAATAAAGTACTACCCGCTCCGGCCGCCGCAAATAGCATTGGTTTACGTGCTGTAGCTTGCTAAAGCCGCCCGAAGAGTATAAGTTTTCAAAGGGGTCGATAATTCTACTGTGGCGCTAAAAGAAGAGATAGAGAAAATCGTCAACTCCGCCTGCCAGGACCCGTTCGGGATCCTGGGCAGCCACGTCATAAAATGGGGCGGCAAGGAGTGCGTCGCTGTCCGCGCCTTCCTGCCCGATGCTGCCGAGGCCGCTGTGGTCGAGACTGCAACGGGTGCGGAATATCCCATGAAGAAGCTCCACAAGGACGGCTTCTTCGAGGCGGTCGTACGGGCAAAAACGGAGGTCTTCGGCTACCGGCTGAAAGAGACATACCCAACGGGCGCATCCCGGGTGTTCGCCGATCCCTATTCCTTCCTGCCCGTCCTTTCCGATTACGACCTTTACCTGATCGCGGAGGGGAAGCATTACGACCAGTACGAAAAGCTCGGCGCCCATGAGATGACGGTGGGCGGAGTCAAAGGCGTATTCTTCGCGGTCTGGGCGCCCAACGGCATCAGGGTGAGCGTCACGGGCGATTTCAATAAGTGGGACGGCAGGCGCCACATGATGCGCGTGCGCGGCTCGACGGGTGTCTGGGAGATATTCATTCCCGGTCTGGAAGCGGGCATAGTTTATAAATATGAAGTCAAAGGACGCTACAAGGGCTTCCTTGCGGAAAAAGCCGATCCGTATGCGTTCTATTCGGAATTGCGGCCGAAAAGCGCCTCCATAGTCTGGGACCTCGACAAGTATCTCTGGTCGGACGCGGGCTGGATGGAAGCGCGCAAGGAGACGAACTGGTTCGATGCGGCCATATCCATCTACGAGGTCCATCTCGGTTCGTGGCGCAGGGTCCCCGAAGAAGAGAACCGCTGGCTGACGTACCGGGAGCTGGCCGACGAGATGGTGCCTTACGTGAAGGAGCTGGGCTACACCCACGTCGAGCTCATGCCGGTAAGCGAGCACCCGCTGGACGAGTCCTGGGGATACCAGACGGTAGGCTACTACTCCTGCACGAGCCGGTTCGGGACGCCAGACGACTTCATGTACTTCGTCGATTCGATGCACCGGGCGGGCATCGGCGTGATCATGGACTGGGTGCCGGCCCATTTCCCGAGGGATGCCCACGGCCTCGCATATTTCGACGGCACAGCCCTCTACGAGCACGCAGACCCGCTTAAAGGAGAGCACAAGGAATGGGGCACGCTCATATTCAACTACGGGCGGAACGAGGTCGCCAATTTCCTTATTTCCAACGCCCTGTTCTGGCTTGACAAGTACCATATCGACGGCCTCAGGGTAGATGCAGTAGCCTCTATGCTCTACCTCGACTACTCAAAGAAACCCGGCGAATGGGTCCCGAACCAGTTCGGCGGCCACGAGAACCTGGAAGCGGTCGCGCTCATCAAGCGCTTCAACGAAGTCGTCCACGGCCGCCATCCCGGGGTGCTCACCATCGCGGAGGAATCGACCGCCTGGCCTGCCGTCTCCCGCCCTACTTACCTGGGGGGCCTCGGCTTCAGCATGAAGTGGAACATGGGGTGGATGAACGACATACTCAAATACTTCGAGGACGACCCCGTGTTCCGCAAGTACCATCACAACAACCTCACCTTTGCGCTCCTTTACGCGTTCACGGAGAATTTCATCCTCGTCCTCTCCCACGACGAGGTCGTCTACGGCAAGCGGTCGCTCCTGGACAAGATGCCGGGCGATTTCTGGCAGAAGTTCGCCAACCTGCGGCTGCTCTTCTCTTACATGTTCGCGCAGCCCGGTAAGAAGCTCAATTTCATGGGGGGAGAGTTCGGCCAGTGGTGGGAATGGAACGCGAACGCCAGCCTCGACTGGCACCTTCTGCAATACGAGCCGCACAAAAAGCTCCAGGCGTTCATGCGGGACCTGAACGCGCTGTACACGAAGGAGCCCGCAATGCACCAGGTCGATTTCAGCTACGAGGGCTTCGAATGGATCGACTTCGGCGACTACGGGCGGAGCATCGTCTCTTTCATCAGGAAGGCGAGGGACCCGGACGACTTTCTCGTCTTTGTATTCAATTTTACCCCGGTGCCGAGATACAACTACCGCGTCGGCGTCCCGAAATTGGGCTCTTACAAGGAAGTGCTCAACAGCGACTCGGGCCTTTACTGGGGGAGCAACCTCGGCAACCAGGGCGGTCGCCATACGGACCCCGTGCAGTGGCACGGACGCCCCTGCTCGCTCAACCTCGACCTCCCGCCTCTCGCGGGACTGGTTTTCAAGCTCACCTCATAAAATCCAGCATCTGCCCCTCACATTGTTTTTCTGTCTTTTCCCGCAAGACACGTCTTATCGGGCAAGACCTGTCTTGTCATCCGAGACGCCGCCCATAGCCTGCGCCCTCAAATTCGTCCTATTTTAGAAGCCGTCCGGCCGCCCCGTCTTTCTCCCGATCTGGCATATTTCTTGAAGCCTGGAGTTTCAAGTCGTCTGCAACAAGGAGCGGCGGTATGACGTTAGAGTCGGGGCTTTTCGCTGCGGTGCTCCTCGTAAGCTTCTTTATGTTCGCATATTATCAGGACTGACTACTGTGCAAAGGCCCTCTTCATCCCTTCCTGACCCTGAACGACCTCAACACCAGCTCGACTTCCTCCAGGAACGCGGCAGCCAGGCGCTCGTCCCGCGTCACCGTAAGTATCTCGTCGGAATAAAGGCTCGGCTCGTACCAGTTGTACGACCCGGCAATGACGCATTCCTCGTCGAAGACTGCGAATTTATGGTGCAGCGGCGAGTAAATGCTCTCGTGGTAATAGACGTAATAGACCTCGATCCATACGTCCCTTAGCCGGTTGAAGGCGTGCTTAAGCGGCCTCGGAAAGTCTTTGTCCCAGTCTGCGGGCTGCGGCCCCGTGTGGCTCATCATCCCGTTTACGATGATCCGCACGCGCACCCCCCTGTCCCTCGCGCGGACCAGCGCCCCGACAATATCCGTCTCCGGGCCGCACCCATCGGGCGCACCGGTTATGGGGCTTATCTCGAACATGCAGACTACGATGGAGCGGGCCGCGTTCTCTATCTCGGTTATAATCGCGTCCTGCGGGCGAAACGGCGCACTCCCCGCACGGTAAGCGCCGAATGTATAGTAGACGTTCTGCCTTGCGGCCGGGTCCACGTCGAGCCCTGTCCTGAGGCCGAACCTGATCGCGTTGTAGATTGAGCGGTATATGACGGCCGCATCGGGCGACCGGAAGGCCAGGCCGCTCTCCCAATTGCCTCCCCAGAGATGGAAATGGAGGTTGTACGAACCGGAGTGGACCTCGTCGTTATTAAAGAGGACGAATTTCGTATGCATGCTCGCGATGTCCTGGTGCAGCCTGGTGGGGTCGTTGCGGACGACCCCGTAGACGCGAATTCCCGCGCGGCGAAGGCGCGCGATGTTTTCGGATGCGTTCAAGGGGCTTACCTGCGCCCAGTCCCCTATGCATTCGACCTCGACCCCTTTCTCTTTCGCATAGACAAGGTGCCTTGTCACGTGCTCGTTGTCGAAGTTGAACATAGCGAGGCTTATCGATTGGCGCATGCCCCGCTCCGTCTCCGCCTTTTCTATTACCCGGTCGATGGCGCGGTGGATTGCATGCACGGGATGCTCGGGCCTCCACTCGTCGCCACGGGTAAATAACGGCGCGATGGGGAGCGGGCCGGCCCCGGCGTTCATGCGGCCGTATGCCTGCCGGACCGCTTCGTCGTCGGATGCCATCATCGGCTCGTCGTTTTTGCTCTTGAAAGACGGGTCGTGGAAGTCGTCGAGGGCCAGGCGGCCGCGATAAAAATCTTCGAGGCTTGCGAATCGGTACCGGAAGCGGGACGGGATGGCTGCCCCGTCTTTCAGCACGCTGTAAGAGAAGGTCACGGCCCGCATAAGGCCGTGGAGCCCTTCGTAGGGGAATACGGGCACAGTGCGGGTCTGCCATTTCTGGAAGCCCCCGCCCCACTCGCCCACGTAATAGGCGTCGGCAAGGTAGAATTCGGCAGTCCCGTCCTCCCGCTCTATGGAGAGGCAGACGCGCAGGCCCTTCTCGGAAGCATAGTCGGTGACCGAAAAGCCTATGCCGGCCGGGAAGAGGGATATACTCCACCCCTGGAGGTTGCGGACGAGGCGTCTCTCCCATATCCATTTGTAGGACGGCCGGGCAAAGTCCTCCGCCGATACTTCCTGCGGCTTCATGCGCCGCCGCCGTCGAGGCGATACGAATAGTTGAGTCCCTTGTTGTTGAATATGAGACCGGCTTCCGGGCTTGCGACCGAGCAGGCGAAATAGAGGCCGCCCTCTCCCCGCCCCGGCGCGTCCACGGTGAAATCTATGTCGAACCTCCTTACGCCCTCGACCTCCTGCCCGAGCTCTTTTATGTAAATGTTCCCGGTAAGGCTGAAGGCGTGGCGCCACTCCGTGAACGGGGCGTCTGCGATGCCGCAGTGGATGGTCATCCCGTAAAGCAGGCGGTCTTCAGGGAAAACGATGGCTGCATGTTCCTCAAGGGCCTGCCTGAGCGCAGCGTCGTTGCAGACATATGCCTCGAAGCCTGCCTCGATCCGGGCCGGCCGGCCGCCTATCTGCCTGAAATGAAAGCCGGAATCGAAGGAGACGTTGTAGATTTCCCTGTGCAGCAGGCCGAATGTCTCCAGCTTCCATCTCTCGTAGAAATAGACGTCAGTGGCCGCCTTAAGTCTGGCGAGCAGGTAGCCGTACATCTGCTCCATCGACCCTCCGTAGCGGGGCAGCGCGAGCACCTCGTCCCGGTCGTCCATCAGGATGGGCGGCAGCCCCTTTTTTACCAGCAAAAAGTTAAGGAAGCACTTCCCGGAGCGGCCGTTGGCGTCCCAGAAGGGATGTATCCCGATGAACATGTAGTACGAGCGGGCCAGATTATGGAGGAAGTCCGGGAGGTTATTGAAGCTGCGGCCCGTCTCGCCCAGGACGACCGACAGGTCCGCAACCTCCCTCTGAAAATTGTCGAACTCGAAGGTCACTCCGTTTCTATCAGGAAAATCGATCGCGCGGAAACCCGCGCCGCCGGTGCTCAGGTCCTTCGTCAGAAGGTAATGTATGTTCTTTAAGAGATCGATCCCTATGTCGGTGAAGGCATCCAGCTTCGAGAAAAGCTCGCGCCCGGCCTCGACGAAATTCCGGTTGGCCAGGAGCTTCACCTCATGGCAGGAGCGGCCGTCCTGGAGCCCGGTGCTCCCCTTCATTATGGTTACGGAAGAGGCGCCCGTCGCGAAGAACATCTTCCGGAAGATCGCCGTATTCGTTTGCCACGGCGTCTCTTTCGACATGACCTCGAAATAACCGCCCAAATCCGGGGCAGCCTCTTCGGAAGCGCCGGGCAGTCCGGGTCTTCCCGCAACGTGTGCGAGCTTTTCAATAATAACGTCGGACCTGTGCTCGTCGATCGCCTCACGGCCGGCCCGCGCCATCTCGGAGGCGGCCCTTATCTTCCTGTAAAAACAGTCCTGAAGCGCGCCCTCGATCCAGGCGTACCTGCGCGCCAGATCGCCCAGGGCGGTCAAGAGGTCCCGGTTTACGCCGTAGCCCCTGTACCCGAGGGAGTTTATAACGTACTGCCTGCTTCTCGTCTCGTCCGTGGCTGCGTGGTAGGTCTCATTGCAGTAGTGCCACGCAAGGTAGTAGTCGAGTATCGCCTCAATCCCGGCCGGCTCTTCACGCTCAAGCTCCAACGCCGTACGCTCGGCAGTCCGAAACTTGCCGTCGAGTGCATCGTAGATCCTGCGGCAATGGTGGTCCCAGGCGTAAGCGAGAACGAAGTAGCCGGCTCTGCGCGGCATAAGTACCCCGGATTTACCGTATTTCTGCGTACACTCCGATATGGTCGCTAAGGTCGGGGTCATCGGGCAGGAGTCCCGATGCTGCGACCCCGGCATGGCCCTTCACAAAGATGTAGTCGATCCTCAATTGAGGTCCGCCCGCAGGGTATGTATTGCCCGCGCCCCCGTGCAGGGCCCTGTAAGTATCCGTGTAACCTGCCGACAGCAGGTAACGTATGGCAGGCGAATCCTCAAGGTCGTTGAAATCGCCCGCCAGAATGAGACAGGCGCCTGCCGGCGCGACCGCCTCCACCTCTGCCGCCAGCTTCTCCGCCTGCGCCAGCCGCACGGCCGGGTCCCGGATGTGGTCGAGGTGGACCGATACGAAGACGACCTTCCGGCCGAAGACCTGTGTCGTGACTGCGAGGGCGTTTCTCGCGAGCGACGGTGCGAGGCCGCGGGGCAGGCCGGTGAGGTCGATTGTCTTCGTTGCCTCCGGCGCGCAGCGGAGCGACACCGAAACGCCTTCCGGGTACTTCTCCATGAATGGATGGCAATAGGCAAAGTAAGGCCGGTAGTTGTACCCGGTCATCTTTGACGCCCACCTGGAGATTTGCGCGCCCGTGTCCTCCACTCCCCCGCCGCTCAAGACCTCCTGAAGGGCCGCTGCATGGACGTCCAGGCGGGCGAACGCCAAGCCGATATTTTTAAGCCTTTGCGTCTGGCCGGCCTCGCAGTGCAGACCGTGCAGGTTGTATGAAGCGACGCGGATCGTTTTCGGCGCGAGCGACCAGAGCCGCTCCGTTTCCTCGTCTGTCAGCATGCCTGCTACCCCGCCGCGCGAAAACCTTTCGTGGACCCTCTGAACGTACTCCGGAAGCGCATCGTACTCCCGCGCTACGACTGCGGCAGGCGTCCCGGACCGTACAAGGTCGATCATGTCGAGCCTTCTTAAGACCGGGTCGTCGTGCCCGAGCCTTGCGAGCCAATGGCCGGTATCGCACCGTTTAGCCCCGCGCTCGCCCAGGATTTCCGCCTGCCTGTGCCCTATCGCCTCCATAAGCGACGCGGCAAGGCCTGTGTCCGTATAGAGGAGGCGGCGCAGCCGTATCCCGAAAATGGCAATCAGGTCCGGGTCGGCCGGGGCCTGCGCCAGCTCTTCTGCACTTTCCTTGAGTCGGGGTGATTCTTCTATTTTCGGGCCGAGCTTCGACCAGAGGGCCCTGGCGATGGCCGGCACCTCCGTCCCGGCCGGGCCCTGCTGCATAAGACCGGCAATAAGGGGCGCGAGATACACCGAAAGCTCATCGGCGAGCCAATTGACTTCCCCGGAATGGCCGTCCCCTTTAGCGCCCAATTAGCCCTTTATTAAAAAATTAGGTATTCTTAACGGCTTGCGCAACCGGGGCCGATGAGCCGCTGGGGGGCTGTCAGGGCCAAATTGCTTGACAATAGGCCCAAAAAACCTTTATATTGTTAGACCCAAAACGGTAAACAATCAATGATTATAAAACTTTACGACTTACAGGATACGATATCGGTCAAGGGGTCGCTCGACGGGGCGAAATTCAAGAGACCCGAGGACGCCGATATCGGCTTTGCCTTCTCCCATCGAATATGAGATCACGATACAAAAGGCGGGCGATAATGTATGGCTCAGCGGCCCGGTGAGTGCCGAGCTATCGCTGACGTGCGCCCGCTGCCTGGAGGAATTCACTTTTTCGGTATCATCGAAGCTCGATATAGAGTTGCTTCCCCGGCAAAAAACGCCCGCCGGCGAGGAAGTCGAGTTAAAAACCGATGAAATGAACGTATATTACTTCGAAGGGGATGAGATCGATATCGACCCCTACGTCTTCGAAGAGGTAATGCTTGACCTGCCCATAAAGGCCCTTTGCTCGGATGCCTGCAAGGGTATCTGCCCGGTTTGCGGCAAGAACCGCAACATCGAGGAGTGTAGCTGCGAACAGAGGGGTACGGCCATGGGAGAGAAGCTGAAAGGTTTTCTAAAAGACCGGTAAGGAGAATATTATGCCTGTCCCGAAAAGAAAAACATCGAAATCGAGGAGAGACAAGAGAAGGACGCATGACAAGGCTTCGCCTCCCGGGGTGGTCCTTTGCCCGACTTGCAAGGAGCCGATGCTGGCCCACCGCGTATGCGCTAAGTGCGGAAACTACAAGGGCAAGAAGCGCCTGAACGTAGAAGAGCTCTAACGCGTATGGTGAGGATAGCCATCGACGCCATGGGCGGTGACCACGCGCCCCTCGCCGTAGTGCGGGGAGCGGAGGCGGCCGCAGCCGTTGGGGCCGAGGACCTTGTCCTTGTGGGCGATGAGAACGTGATAGGACCGCTCCTGCAGAGCCGGTCGGGCATCGACATAGTCCACGCGCCGGCGTCCGTTGAGATGAAAGAGTCGCCTTCCACCGCCCTGCGGAGGAAGAAAGACTCTTCCATCAACGTCGCGTTCAGCCTGCTGAAGGCGGGCGAGGTCCAGGCCGTAGTTTCGGCAGGGAATTCGGGCGCCTTCCTCGCGTTCGCCATCTTCACCCTGGGCAGGCTCCCGGGCGTGGAGAGGCCGGCCATCCTCACTATACACCCGAACGTTAAAGGCACGAAATCGATCCTCCTCGACGCAGGGGGCACGGTAGACTGCCGGCCGTCGCACCTCGTCCAGTTCGCGATCATGGGCGATATGTTCGCGAAATATGCGCTCGGGGTGGAGAACCCGAGGGTCGGGGTCTTAAGCAACGGCGAGGAAGAGACGAAGGGGAACGAGCTTACGCGGGAGACGCACGCGCTCCTTTCCGGCGCCGACCTCAACTATATGGGCTACCTGGAGGGGATGGACCTGTACAACGGCATGGCGGACGTCGTTGTCACGGACGGCTTCGTCGGCAACGTGGCCCTGAAGGTAAGCGAGGGCGTGGCCGAGGCGATTATAGGCATCCTGAAGGAAAAGATAAAGGCGAGCAGGAGGGCAAAGATAGGCTACTTTTTGCTTTCCGCCTGTTTTCAAGGCCCTTTCCCGGATGGTAGACTACTCCGAGTATGGCGGCGCCCCCCTTGTAGGGGTGGACGGTGTCTGTATAATCTGCCACGGCAAGTCGAACGAGAGGGCCATAAGGAACGCCATCTTGCAGGCAAAGGGGTTTGTTGGAACGAACGTCAACGGGCATATAAAAGACGCGATGCGGGAGTACGCGTCACCTTACGAGGAGTAAGGAGCTCTAGATATGGACTATTTTCTGACGGACGACCAGAAGGAGATTAGGAAGCTCGCGCGCAGGATTGCGCAGGAAAAGATTATGCCCGTCAGGGCGGAGCTGGACGAGACGGAGACGTTCCCGTGGGAGATCATGCGCTCCTGCGCGGAGACGGGCCTCTTCGGAGTAAGCATACCGGAGGCATACGGGGGCTTAGGCGGCGGCGCGCTGGAGAACTGCATCGTCGTCGAAGAGCTGAGCAGGGCGCTGCCTCGGCGTGTCGGTGAGCTACGCGGCCAGTCTGCTCGGTTCCTATCCGATACTTCTCGGCGGGAGCGAGGAGCAAAAAGCGCGGTTCTTGCCGGACGTGGCGAAGGGTAAGAGGCTTGCTGCTTTCGGCCTCACCGAGGCGAACGCGGGCAGCGACGCAGCGGGCATAAGGACGGAAGCGCGTAAGGACGGCGACTATTACATCCTTAACGGCACCAAGCAGTGGATCACCAACGGAGGCGAGGCTGAGATATATACCGTGATCGCCATGACCGACCGCTCCAAGGGCGGCAGGGGCGCGACGGCGTTCATCGTTGAGAAGGGTATGGACGGTTTTTCCTTCGGGAAAAAGGAAAAGAAGATGGGCATCCGGGCGTCCGCGACGAGGGAGCTGGTCTTTCAGGATTGCAAAGTCCCGAAGGAAAATGTTATAGGTAGGGAAGGCATGGGCTTCATCCTTGCGATGAGGACCTTCGACCGGACCCGGCCGGGTATTGGGGCGCAGGGCGTCGGAGTGGCTCAGGGCGCGCTCGATGCGGCGGTCGCCTACGCAAGGGAAAGGGAGCAGTTCGAGAAGAAAATCATATCCTTCCAGGCGATACAGCACATGCTTGCGGATATGGCCACACAGACTGAAGCGGCGCGCGCCCTTGTTTATTCGGTCGCCCGCTACATAGATTCAGGCGCGAAGGACCTTTCGAAGGTATCGGCCATGAGCAAGGTATTTCCGAGCGACGTAGCCATGAAGGTGACGGTAGACGCCCTGCAGATATTCGGCGGTTACGGCTACATGCGGGACTACCCCATCGAAAAAATGATGAGGGACGCCAAAATCCTTCAGATATATGAAGGAACGAACCAGATACAGAGAAACGTCATCGGCCTTGAGCTGATAAAAGAAGCGGCATCCAAAAAGAGGTAAATGAAACAAGATAGGGATCGTTTTTCCAGGACAGGGGTCGCAGTATGTCGGAATGGGGAAGGAGCTTTACGACCGCTTCGACTACGTGAGGGACCTGTTCGAATCGGCCGACAAGGCCGCCGGTTTCGGCCTGTCCAAGCTCTGCTTCGAAGGCCCTGAAGACGAGTTGCGTAAAACCTTCAACACGCAGCCGGCCATCCTTTTAGCGAGCTACGCGGCCTGGTCGGTGCTGGTCAAAGAAACCGGCGTTGAGCCGATCTTCATCGCCGGGCACAGCCTCGGCGAATATACGGCGCTCTGCGCGAGCGGGCTTCTCTCCTTTGAAGACGCGGTCAGGCTGACCCGGACGAGGGGCCTTCTCATGGAAGAGGCGTGCCCTGCCGGGGCAGGGGGCATGGTCGCTCTCATGGCGCCCGTGCGGCAGAAGGTGGAAGAGGTCTGCAACGCGGTCTCGAAAGGCGATTACGTCGCAGCACCGGCCAACCTCAACTCCCCGGACCAGCTCGTCCTGTCGGGCGATATCAACGCCCTGAAGGAGGCAGTGGAGAAGCTGAAAGGGGTAGGATATAAGAAAGCGATTTTCCTCAACGTGTCGGGTCCGTTCCACAGCCCGCTCATGAAGCCCGCAGCGGAGAAGCTGAAAGACGAGCTTGGACAAGGTCCCTTTCTCGCCGATGCGCGTCCCCGTCGTCGCCAATGTAGACGCCGGTCCCAATACGGAAGCGGGGGCGGTCACTGACCTTCTCTTCCGCCAGATGTTCTCGCCGGTCCTCTGGGAGGAGCTGTATAAGGACGATGGCCGCGCCAGGGCGTCGAGCTTTTCTATCGAAGTGGGGCCGCAGAAGGTGCTCACGAACATGATGAAAAGGATCGTGCCGGATATCCCCTGCCATCACGTTGAAACGATGGCGGAGATAGATGCGGTACGGGAGGTGCTCGCGTGAAAGGAAAGGTCGTGATCGTGACAGGCGCGTGCCCAGGGCATCGGGCGGGCCATCGCTGAGTTGCTGGCGGAGAAAGGGCGCGGATATCGCTTTATCGACGTGGCGGACTGCACCGAGACTGCGGCCGTGCAGTTGAGGCAAAAGGCGCAAGAGCCGTCTTTTATAAGGCGGACGTGGCAGACCTGCCGGAGGTCGAGAAGACCGTCGCGGCCGTCGTCGAAGAAATGGGCGGCGTCGACGGCCTTGTCAACAACGCGGGGATAACGCGGGACAAGCTCCTTCTCCGGATGTCGGAAGAAGAGTGGGACCTGGTGCTCCGGGTCAACCTTAAGAGTGTTTTCAATTGCACGAAGACGGTGCTTCGCCACATGATGAAGAAGGGCGGCAGCATAGTGAACATCTCGTCCCTCGCGGGCGTGACGGGGAACGCAGGCCAGGCGAATTACGCGGCGAGCAAGGCGGGCATCATAGGGTTCACCAAGAGCATCGCCAAGGAATACGGGGACCGGGGCATAAGGGCAAACGCGGTCGCGCCCGGCTTCATCAGTACGGAGATGACGGCCAGGCTCCAGGAGAAATACCGGGAGGCGATGGTCCAGTCGATCCCGCTTAAGCGGCGCCGGAGAGCCGCATAGACGTTGCACGGGTAGTCTATTTTCTCCTGTCGGAATATAGCAGCTACGTGACGGGAGAGGTTATAAATGTCAACGGAGGCTTGTATATTTGAGGGATAAAGTCTCTCGCTAAACCCAGGAGGTGGCTACATGACAGTTGCGGAAAAAGTCAAAAAGATGATCGTCGAGCAGTTGGAGGTAAATGAGTCCGAAGTGGTGCCGGAGGCGAAGTTCATCGACGATCTGGGGGCCGATTCCCTCGATATAGTCGAGCTCGTGATGGCCCTTGAGGATGAGTATGGCATCGAGATTCCCGATGAGGATGCGGAGAAGATAGAGACCGTAGGGGACGCCATCAAGTACATCGAGGAGCATATGAAATAAGAGCATGAGGTGAGGGTTGAAAAGAAGGGTAGTTATAACGGGTCTTGGCCTTACTACCCCGCTTGGGGTAGGGCTCGATAACGTGTGGGAGAAGATAGTCGCCGGGCAATCGGGGGTCGGTCCCATAACGCAGGTTCGATGCATCGGCGTCACGACACCAAGATCGCAGCCGAGGTGAAGGACTTCAAGCCGGAGGAATACATACCGGGGAAAGAGCTGAGGCGTATGGACCTCTTCATCCAGTACGCCCTTGCAGCGACAAAGGTCGCCATCCAGGACGCAGGTCTCGACCTGGCCAAAGAGGACGCCGAAAGGGTGGGCGTCATCGTCGGCACCGGGCTTGGCGGCCTTCCCACCCTGGAAAAATACCATTCCATCCTCCTTGAAAGGGGTCCCGGACGGATCTCTCCGTTTTTCATCCCTATGCTCATAGCCAACGAGGCGCCCGGGCAACATAGCGATACAATACGGCATAAAAGGGCCGAACCTGAGCATCGTCACGGCGTGCGCCACGGGCGCGCATTCGCATAGGCGACGCCTTGCAGGATCATTCAGTACGGCGACGCGGACGTGATGGTCGCAGGCGGGACGGAGGCGAACCTGACGCCCCTCACCGTGGGCGGCTTTAACGCGCTTAAGGCGCTTTCCACCAGGAACGACGCCCCCGAAAAGGCCTCCCGTCCTTTCGACAAGGAACAGGGACGGCTTCGTGATAGGCGAAGGGGCGGGCATCGTAATAATGGAAGAAATCGAGCACGCCCGCGCGCGGGGCGCGCGCATATACGGCGAGGTCGCAGGCTACGGGTACAACGGCGACGCCTACCATATAACAGCCCCATGTCCCGACGGCGACGGCTCCATAAGGTGCATGAGGATGGCGCTGCGGGACGCGGGGCTCGGCCCCGAAGCCGTCGATTACATCAACGCCCACGGCACGTCCACGGACCTGAACGATTCGTCGGAGACCCTTGCCATAAAGCAGGTCTTCGGCGAGCGGGCCTACAAGATCCCTGTAAGCTCGACCAAGTCGATGATCGGCCATCTGTTGGGGGCGGCGGGCGCGGTGGAGGCGATCTTCACGCTGCTCTCCATCAGGGACCAGATGTGCCCGCCCACGATCAACTACGAGCACCCCGACCCTGAGTGCGACCTCGACTACGTGCCGAACACGGCGCGGAAGCACAAGATCGATTTCGCCATATCCAATTCCTTCGGATTCGGAGGCACTAACGCGGTCCTCGCCTTCAAGAGGCACGAATAATGAAGATCGCCCTTGGATCGGACCACGGGGGCTTCGAGCTGAAGGAACACCTGAAAAAAGTGCTGGCCGAAAAGCACGAGCTGATCGATGTGGGGACTAACGGCCCCGAGTCGGTCGATTACCCGGATTATGCAATCAAGGTGGCGCGGCTCGTCGTGGAAGGGCAATGCGGAGCGGGGCATACTGATGTGCAGCACGGGCATCGGCATGTCGATAACGGCGAACAAGGTGCGCGGGGTGCGCGCGGCCCTCGCTTTCGACCTCTATGTTGCGCAGCAGAGCAGGCGCCACGTGGACGCCAATATCCTGGTCCTGGGCGCCCAGGTCACAGGGCAAGGGCTTGCTGCGGAAATCGTCAGGGTGTGGCTGGAGACGCCTTTCGAGGGCGGACGCCACCAGAGGCGGATTGATAAGATAGGAAGGCTTGAAAATGATCTCCATGAACGCCCTTAAGGGCAGCGATAGGATAATTTACGCCTCTGTAAAGAGCGAGATAGAGCGGGAGGAGTACAGCCTTATCCTCATCGCCTCCGAGAACTACGTAGACCAGGACATACTTGAGGCGCACGGCACGATCCTCACCAATAAGTACGCCGAGGGTTATCCCGGCAAGCGTTTTTACGGCGGCTGCAATTACGTCGATGACGTAGAGCGCACGGCCATAGAGCGCGCCTGCAAGCTCTTCGGCGCGGAACATGCGAACGTCCAGGCCCACGCGGGGTCATCGGCCAATATGGCGGTCTTATTCGCCGTCCTCGGTCCCGGGGACAAGATCCTCGGCATGGACCTGTCCCACGGCGGCCACCTGACGCACGGCGCCCCGGCGAGTTTTGCGGGCCGTTTCTTCAAGTCCCTCTCCTACCATGTCTCGCGCGAAACCGAGCAGATTGATTACGATGAGGTGAGAAAGATCGCCCTGGCGGAAAGGCCGAGGTTGATCGTCTGCGGCGCGAGCGCCTATTCGAGGATCATCGATTTCAAGAGATTCAGGGAGATAGCCGACGAGGCGGGGCTTACCTCTTAGCCGACATCGCCCACATCGCGGGCGCAGTAGCGACCGGGCTCCATCCGACGCCCGTGGGCGTAGCCCACTTTGTCACCGGGACGACGCACAAGACGCTGCGGGGGCCGAGGGGCGGCCTTATCCTCTGCGATAAAGAGCACGCCAAGATTATCGACTCGATGATCTTCCCCGGCATCCAGGGCGGCCCGCTCATGCACATCATTGCCGCAAAGGCGGTGGCCTTCAAGAACGCCATGAAGCCCGAGTTCAAGACGTACCAGGAGCAGATCATCAAGAATTCCCGCCATTTTGCGCCGTCATTCTGCCTTGCGGCTGAGCTGCGCTCCACTCATGGCCTCGGCGGTGACCTCCGATATCTGGAGGCATATGGACGGGGTGGTGTAGCGCCGCCAGGAATTGGTCGCAATCCACCCGGAAGTCGAAGTTGCGGAAGTCCGCCGCCTGGAATTTCTCGCGGGCCGCCTGGAATTGGTCGTCTGCCGCCGCCTGGAATTTCTCGCGGGCCGCCCGGAATTGGTCCTGGCTGCCCGCCACCGGAGATTTGCCGCGGGTCGCCTCCCATTGGTGGTCGGCTGCCACCATGAATTTTTCCTGGGCCGTCGCCAGGAATTGGGCGCGGGCCGAGTGGAATTGCTCGCAGGCCGAGTTCGAATACGACCACTGCACCGTCGCAGTTGCTTACGAATTCGTCGCGGGCCGCCAGGGCATTGTCGCGGGCCGCCATCATGGATTTTTCCATAACCGCCAGAGCCTTGTCGGCTTGGGGCGCCCGTTTGGTCTCTGAGGGCGATACCGGGGGCGGCGTGGGGTAGCGGTCGGAGCCCCAATTACCCTTGGCTGGAGTTGCGACCGACGAGGACGACGCTGGAGGCTTAGCTAAAGCTACACCTGGCGAGCTTGCGACAGGAGGCAGATCAGTTGACACTCCGATGGGTTTCACCATGAAACAGCTCCTATCGCTGAAAACTTTCTTCCTCTAAGACACATATAAGAGGCGGCTGAGAGCGTGTGTGCTGCGCATGACACCGGACTTATTTCTTTTGCGCCGTTGGGCCGCCGGCCCGCGATGCAAATCGGCGCCATAACACCGAAGACAAAGAAGTTCTCTTAAGGCGTAGCTCAGCCAAACAGCGCGCGCATGCATGCAAGTAGCCGGTTCATGTCGTTCTGGCTTATGGCGTCCGTCTGTCCGTCCGCCGGTGACGGGGCGCGGGCTTCGGAGCAGGTTTGAGGGCCGAGACAGGGGGAAAGCATGAAACACCCCCTTTCGTTGAAAGACTTTTTCCTTTAAAGAGGCATATAAGAGGCGGCTGAGAGCGTGTGTGCTGCGTATGACACCGGACTTGTTTTTTTGGGTGCAGTTAAGCCGCCGGCCTGCGATGCCAATCGGCGCCACGATCGAACCGATGACAAGGTTTCTCTCAGATTGCCTGCTGTCACTGGGCTGCCGAAAAGGCCAGTTGGAAATGCCTGTTATCTTGAGACTAGGGCTTCGGCATGAGCGCTGAGCGGGTGATCCTGAAAATTCTCAACGGTGTTCAAACCGGCGCGGAGGTTTCTCTCACGCCGGGAGAATATACAATTGGGACGGGAAGCGCTGACGACATTCAGCTCGTCGATGTCAGTCTTAAGGAAGCTCATGCGAAACTTCGGGTCGATCCGTCAAAACTGGAAATCTCCGGCGGCGCTGGGACAGTTACCATAGGCGATCTGCGCCTCGCCGCTGGATCGGAATGGCAGGAGATCGAACCTCTCGATGTGATTACATTGGGCATGGTCCGTCTCGTATTAGGGCCGCCGAATGCGAATTGGACGACGCTCACGGAAGATGGCGCCAGAGTGCCGGAAAAGACCGCCATCCGCAGCAAGGCCATTCCCGTTTTTGGCAAGTCTGCGATAACGCTCCTTCCCGGAAGCGCCTTCATTCAGCCCGCTATTCTGGTTGTCCTGCTTGCCATACTTGTTCTGGCCGGCGTCTGGTTCTTCTCGGCGGGGGGAGGCGGAAAGGGGGCTCCCCAATACGCTGCCGCCGAGGTGGAGGCCATCGCACGGAAGACCATCGACCAATTTCCTTTCGGCAGGGCGCTGGCCACAAAAATGGAAGCGGATGGCACAGTCTACGTTACGGGCTATGTCAAAGACAGTATTGAAAGACGCGCCGTTGTTTCCGCCGTTGAGAAAGCCGGGGTTAGCGTCTACTTTCGCCTTGGCGTCCTCGACGCTATGCGCAATGAGATTGACGGGCTTATAAATTCGCAGAAAGTGGCGATCACTTTCACCCTGTCGGACGCCGGCGATCTCACGCTCGAAGGGCTTATTTTCGACGATCGGGCGGCCAAGCGGTTCGTTGAGCAGATCAGGGGAGCTGTCGCTGGCCTCAACAGCATAGACGCCAGAATTCGCACCTCGAAGTTTCTTCTTGAAGAAGTGCAAAAACTGAGTCGATTGGCGCATATCGACCCCTTCGTTCTCCTCCGCCTTGACGGCCAGCTGATCGAAGCGAACGGCATCTTGCCCACCGACAAGATCGACACCTGGGTCGGCTTTCTGCAATCCTATTCCAAGCGTTTCAGCAAAGAAATCGGGCTTAGATCGTTCGTGCAATTGCAAAAGCCGGACGGCGCCTTAACCGCAAAGGCTAACCCCGTCGTCATCAACGGCCCGTCGACGGGCAACGAGACCGTACTTGACGCCGAGCGGATCATGAAGGGCCAATATGAGACGTCGCAGATGTTTGCCGGTCCTGCTGCGGCGAGCAACGCGCCGCCTCCAGGCTTCAGTATTACGCGGCAGACGGTTACCGCACCTGCCGCGCCAGCCGGTCAAACTCCAGCGGCGGCGCCTAAAGTTCTTCAGGAAAACATCGCTGCGAGCAACGCGCCGCCTCCCGGCTTCAGCATTATGCAACTGGCAACTCGGGCGAACGAACTTATCCAAGCGTGGAAACGCACCACTGGCAGTTCCCGAGAGAAGAGCGTTCTCAACGCTGTGTCCAAGGGCCGCTCGGAGGTGAGCGGCGAAAGGATACCGGCTGGCAGCAAAGCGGAGGTATCCGAAAAGTTGCTGCCGCTTCTCCCGACGGACTATCCGTCCGAACGGGAAAGGGCGAACGCCTGCCGGCCAGGATCGCGGCTTATGCCTGAAAATATCCCGCTTGCGCTTTTTTGGCTCGACCTTCTAAGCGTTTCGGAAGATATGTCGCTTTCGAATTTCGAAGCTCAAGAGCAAGCCTTTATCCTTGAAGCTGCCCTCGATCCAAGTTTCACAAAAAAATGCCTTTTGCGGGCGCACCAAAACTCAGTCGCCCCTTCCATCTATCTCTCGGAAGCGGCGCGGAACCCGGACTTCGTCCGTTTTGTAACCCGGAAAATGCAATCTTACCCACTCGACATCTCCGGCGCCAGCACCGCAGGGCCGCTGCGCTATGTTCAAACCCGCGAGGGGGCCAAGATACGGGAGGGAAGTTCGCCCGATAAAGACAGCCGGCTGATTGTGGTCGGGGAGCTTGGGGCTGCGGTGCAGGGCAGAGACGGCTATTCAACCGTACTCTACAAGCCGACTCTAAACTGGCTCAATCAGAGGTAATGCTGGCCGAGGCCAGAAAGGCGGGGGCGAGGGCCGCAACCGATATTAGATCCAAGTCGGGGACTTCCTCGATGCACGGCGGCGCAAAAGCGCCTTGCGGAAACGGGTGAAGCGGGGCCTGCGCCCCCTTCGTGGGAAGGAAAACAGCGGGTCACTCATTCAGATCCCGCCGAAGCGGGGCGCTCTTCATGCCTGTGCATTCGAATTGTCCGCAGCCAATGCGTTCGGTCCATGTTGACCCTTTCCTTTGACATTGCGGGAGCCGGCCATGAGGCGTCCAATGCGCTCGCTGCCGCTTCGAACAGCCGTCAGCTCAATCATAACGAGGTTATTTATCTGCAGGACGATCAGGCCGAGAGCTTATTTTTCGTTATCTCCGGGCATGTGCGCCTTTCCTACGTCATGGAAGACGGATCGGCGATTCTCTACGCGATTTTGCCGGCGGGCGAGCCTTTCGGAGAACTCGGGATATTCGACGGCAGCGTCTATTGCGATATGGCTATGAGTATTGGCAATTCGGTGATCGGAAGCGTCTCCGCGAAGAGAATTCGACGAGCTGTGCGAGCGTGTGCCCGAACTCAGGAGATACACTTCCCAGCTCGTCGCAAAGCGCTACCGGTCCTATATCGAGCTGACGCGCATCATGAGCCTCAAGAGATTGAATGCGCGCATCGCGCTGTCCTTGCTGCGGCTTGCCAATGGCTTGCAGGACCGTAAACTCCATTGCGGCCGCGAGTTGCTGTGCATCGGGCCCGCCGTTACGCAAACCGATATCGGTCTTACGGCGCGGGGCTCCCGCGGCAATGTCAACCGCGCGCTGAAAGCCTGGGAGCGTTCCGGCTGGATCGTCATGCAAAACAGGTCCATCTTGATCGTAAATCCCGCCGCGCTCGAAGCGCACGCCTTGGAGGAGGACTGCTAAGTGTCCGAGACTGCAAAAGAACAGCCCGCGCCCTTGGCGCAGACCGAACTCGAAGAGAAACTCAGAGGGCCTGAGGGGGAAGCGGTTCGCGACGCTCTGCTGCAGCGCTTCGATAGGCTGGCCAAAGAGATAGAAGAGCGCACGCGGTCCGGCGTATCGCCGGAAGACTTTGCCAGGGCCGAACACGTGCGGAAAGCGATTGCTGCCGCTCGTGAAGTCGCACTATTTTTGAGGCCGAGGCATAGCCTTTAGAAGGAGATCGATCATGGGCAATCCACTGCCAGGTATTGTTTGGGGCACCAACGGTACGGCGACGACATTCACCAACGGTGAGGTTGGCGGCAACACCGGCTTCACTAGCGTCGACGGACAATACTACACTATCAATGCGCCACGCGACGGTTTGGATCTTATGCTGTTCACGCAGCCGATGAACACCCAGCTGCAAACGCTTGAAACCAACATGACAAACATCATGAACAACGCCAACCTCTCCGACGTTCAGAAGCAATTCTCGCTTCGAGCAGGCCATGAACTCCTGGTCCGCCATCGCGCAAGGCATGACCAACATGATCAAGGCCGTGTCGGACGTGAACAAATCCATCGTACGCAATATTGATTAGTCCCCGGCGCGGAGGCCCGCGCCAGGGCGCCCGAAGAAGGAGCTGTCATGTTTTTAGGAAAGCCTTTTGCTGGTCTAGTGATGTTCGGCCTTTTTTGCCTGCTCAGCGGGACCGCATATTCTCAGCAAGTCCTGGTGTGCTATACGCTTCATAACGACTTGGTCAATTTCGACAGGCGCGCCCACTCCGTAAACCACTACTTCATGCCGGAGTTAGGGGAGGCCCGCGAAGCCGCGCTAGGGCAGATTCGCCGCTTTGCATTTCCAGCTCTTGCAAGGAGCGGGCACGGTACGACATCGAGCGCTACCATTATTTGTTGATGATTTGGGAACGGTCCCCTCTCGGCGGGGCCGATCCGGTCCGCCAGCGCATCCTTGAGCAGATGCGCCTCAACGGCTGTCCAGGTGAGGGCAGTTGGTACGAGCGGAATGCCGTTATAGTCAGAGCGCCCGATCCCGATAACGAAGATTACAGCCGCTCGCCGTTTAAGTAGCAGCTTTGCCGCTTGCGGGAGGAGTAGGACGCGGGTCTGCCGCAAAAGCAAAATGCTAGAACCAGCTTGAATTATCTAATTGAATAATCTTTTTCGCCGGCCATTTCCGCTTGAATGGCGGCCGCCAGATTTCCGCTGGCCGTGTCGCGAGCTGTCTGGACGATATCGGAGAGGATGGCCCGCGCCTCGTCCTCTTCGCCATGCCGGTATAACGCCAAGGCAAGGTAGGTTTGCGCCGCGTCGCTCGGCGGCAACCCTCGCAGCATCTTAATCGCGGTCTCGGTCTGGCTCTGGGACAAATGGACGAGAGCGCGGCCAATGAACCCGGCTTCCTGGGCCGGCCGGGCGGCTTGAACGCCTTCGAAGATGGCCGCGGCGCGATCGAATGAGCCGTAGGCCAAAGCGATAAATCCGATATCGGTCAAGGCGCGAACGTCGTCGGCTTCCCCTATGCTCATCATGTCTTTTCTCTCGCCTTTTCCGCTCGCAACGGGACTATGGACGCAATTTGCGCTACGCGAAATGCAAAATCAGCAGAAGCCTTTGCGCGGCCTGCAAATCGTTTTTGCACTCTGGACGGTTGCGGGAAATGCGGGCCGCCATCGCCAACAGAGACTGGGCGGCTTTCCGGTTGCCTCTCTCAAGCTCGCAATAACCAGCGACGCAATAGGCGCGTGGATGCTTATCCCCGAGATCGAGACAATGGGTGGCAATCGAAAGAGCTTCGTCGAACATGCCGAGCCTTGCCGCGCAGAGCGCCAGCGCGGAGAGCGCTTCGGAATCGTCCGGCTTCGACGTTAAGATCGCGCCGAGAAAAACCGCCGCTTGCGAGGCGCGCCCCGCCTCGAATTCGGCGGCAGCCAAATCGTAAAGGGCCGGAACGGTAAGAGGCCCGGCTCCAACGCTCATCAAATGCGCGTTCTTCGCAGGCTTGCGGCGGCCGCCTTTTCCCTTGCGGCGCTCCTGCGCCGGCAGAGGAGACAACCCGCAGGATCGCGGCCGCAACCGGATTCCGCCTCGCCCCCCGCCTCGAAATGGCCCCGGACGGTGACGGCGAGCGAGGCCATCATGGATGGTTCAGGCGCGGGAGTACCGGTGCCGTCCGGCGACGGTTCTCTCGGCGCCCCAGGGCCGAGAAGCTGCATCACGATGCTAAAATCCTGCGCTTCCAACACATCCCCCACATCTGGCGACGCCATAACGCGATATTCTGCCCTTCCTCCAGCCAGCAGTCACCGTGGCACCAGTATGAGCTGACTTAGGCTGTCTTTATAGCGCAATGTGTGCTGCACAGCACAGTTTCATGCGCAAATTCCTGTTTGAAGTCTTAACGATACAGCCGCGCCGGAGAAACTGGCATGGCGCTTTCCCGCTCGGAGGTGACATGGCCAACGTCCCGCTTCGTTTGAAGCTCCCCCCAAAATTCGATGAACGGCTATTTCACGATACGATCCTGCAGGTGCGCGACACACTCCGCCGCATAGCTGAAAGCAGCCCCGTTGCCGAGGACGCCGAGGCTCAAAGATTGATGATCGAGTTCACCCACTGCCGAGACATGTTGGAGGTCGACACTCATATGGACCGCTTCATGACAAGGGTCTTCGAACTGCTGGCCGCCAAGACCGGAAACGACGCGATTTTGCACGACCTTCTCTCTGGAAGCCGGAGAACGAGCGCGCGCGTGAAAGCAAGACTTGCTCAGGCGCAACAACCCACTATCGGAAACGAGCCGCGCGCATTCACGCGCATGATTGTGAAATTGTAACCGGGAACCGGGGGGTAAGAGAAATGTCGGGCTTTTCTTGGAACACTTTCTTTCAGCCTAATTCGCCGGGATCGAACTTCAAGCCTTATGACGATCTCGCAACGGACCCGGCGACGATAGCCACGGAAGCGGCCACTCTCAATCCGCCCTATGCGCTGGACCCCGGCGCCACCACCAGCCTCGTTTCAGTAGCGACTACAACTGGAGCCCTCACCGTTCCCGATAAATTTTATACAGCGCCCGGTAGTTTAGATCCCACCCAGGATTTCGACACCTGGTCGACCGCTTTTCAATATGAGTATCTCTACAATGTCATCAATAACCCTTCCCAATATGGCCTTACTAGCGATTCTCCGCATTTACCTTGGGCAGGGAATCATTGCGCTTGGGAGCGGAACCCCCCCCCAGTACGCCATGATTTCCTCCGATGCCTCGGGAACGACTCAGCCCCCGGCCACGCGGGTCTATATTCTGAATAACCTTCAGCTTAGCGATATCGCGCAGATGTCGACCACGGATCAGCAAAGGCTGCAGAGTTCGACTTTCTACACCAGCACCCTGAAATCGGAGTTGGGCCTCGGCACAATGTCGGATTTGACCGGCGACACCAACACTGACGGCGCCTATTATCAACTGAGCCAGATGCTGACCACCGGCACCACCCAATTTACTGCCCTGCCCGCGGGAGTCACAGGAATAACCGTAGCCCAGCTTAATTGGTACGAAGGACGCGATTTTGCCGCGCCCGAAAGCACCGCGACTTCTCTCGACTAATACTATTGCTGCTGATATTGCTGCTGACTTTCAAGTTTTTATGAAGGAATTCAGCAATCTCACAGCTGAGGTGACTAATGGCGGATCCATCATTGTTCCGGCGAACATCAATGCCGCAGCCAGCGCCATTCTTTCGCGCTTCACCGCAGCCGTGGTGTACGGTAACGTGGCCTTGAATTCCGCCAACAAACCAACGCAAACCACGTCGAGCAATAACTATTTATACACAAATATAGTAACGACCAGCGATCCCAGCTTTACTAATGCGCCCATACTAACCACATATCAAAGCCTGATGCAGGCCGAAAATCAATATGTTGCGGCCGATAGCGCCAATTTATACCTTGCGCAACATGACGAAATCTCCGGTTCCGCACAGCATCTGGACGCGCCCGAACTCATGGCCGCCTTCATGATGAACGCCAGCCTCAAACTCCAAGCGACCAACGCCGCCGCCACCGCCCGGTTTCAAGGCTTGAACAATCTCTTGGGTTCGTACACTGAAATGCAAAATCTCGTAAATGGAGTTCTCGCACAGTTCTCTGGTACAAACACATCACAAACCCAGAGCATAAGCAACAATTATGCATCAGGTGGAACAACCCTTAGTACGTGCGATTTTACTCCCGCGCAACTTGCGGCTATAAGCATGTTTGACAGCTCCACGCAAACAACTCCGCTCGCCAATCCAGAGGAAACGCTTGCAGGCGTTTCGCGCCCGCCGGCTAAGCTGACTGATGGTAAGGTCAATATGACCGCACAAACGCAATCGGCTTGGCAAGCTATCAGCCAAAATCTGAGCGATGCGGTAACTCAGCTGAATACGCAAACTCAGCTCCAGTTCAACCAGATCAACAATAACGCGCAGCAGCTCTCAAATTTCCAGAACGCGGCGAGCAGCGCGCTTTCGAAGGCCGCGGATGTCCAACAAACCATCGCCAGGAATATTCTGCCTTCCTAAGGTTGAAACGCTCGCGTGCCCAGCTTGCTTTTGCAAGCGCGCCGGATCGAAAAGACCAAGCGACCACACTCGAAAGTTTTGGATGTGAAAGTAAAGAATTTGGATGTCGGCGTTGAGATCGTCAGCCGTCTCAGGCCCGGCGATATTCCCGAGCTTCCCGAGCAGGGCGCGTTGCGTCCGGGCTTCTTGCCGGTTCCGCAGCTTCTCCTGGAGGTTCTGCGCCGGCCCTCGCTCGACGAACGCTTGCCAGACCTGCTTCAGCCTGAGCGCCTCGATCCCGAGCTTTTAAACCCTGCTGTGCTTGCCAGCGTCCGGCTCGAAGCGCGCAATCTTATCGCAGCGCGCGCCTTGAGTGAAACCGGGTCGCGCAAAAAGGCGCGTCAGCGCGCGTCGGCGAGCTCGATCATCTGGCGAGTCTCGACGAGGACGTCCGCCAGGCGCTTGCCGCGCTCCTGCGCGGGTGACGGCCGCCGCCTTGGGAACACGGACAGCGCCCGGAGAACGCTTTATGGTCTATGTCTCAACCTCAACGGCCGGGGGGTATGGTCAGTAGCACAAACCTCATAGTTGCGCCTCGGGCGGGGGGCCGCGCTCTGTCAAGCAGTCAGCGCGACTATATTCTGTTGAATATTTTCGTTTTGGCTCAGCACGGCTATATCGAGCGCGCCGCTTGCCTTGCCGAAGCGCTCGAGGTTCTCGGCGATCGCTCCGCCGCGGTTGTTCTTGCCCGGGCGGTTTTCAAGTTTTTGTCAAGGGACTGGGCCTCGGCTCTTTGCTGTCTGAGGATCTCGACAGGATCGCTCCATCGAGAAGTTCGGCGCCTATACGATGGACAACGCCCAGCGCATGCGCCGCTACCTCAAGGCGCGTTGCTTGTACGAATTGAAGGAACATGCCCGCAGCCGCGACGCTGTCGAGGTTTACCTCCGCCGCAGCGAGAACACGGCAGGCGCCGGCGAGTGAAGCAGCGTTCAGAAAAACGCGCCTTGTCATGTAGAGCACAACGCCGTTTCGCCGATCCGCTAGCGTGCAGCTGGCAAGCAGGACACGGAGAACGGTGAATGTCGATCCTCGATGGCATGATAGATACGCCGGAGCAGCTCGTTAAGGCCGTCGCGATCGCGGCTCCGCTGGTGCAGGACTTTCTGAGAGAGCTTAACCTCAGCGGCAAGGAGAGGAGGTGATGGAGCTTGTGCAGAAAGGCCATTCGCTCGCCGATATCTACGGAATACGAAAGAAATGCGCGACCCTTTGTTCGCGCTGGCTTGCCGTCATATCCAGTCGGGCGGCATCGAGAAAGCCCGCGACTTGCTCCTCAACCTCTACTATCTCGAACCGCTCGATGAGCGCGTCATCTACGCGATCGCTTTAACCTACCAGCTTAAGGGCGATTTCGCCCGCGCGGCCAAGCTTTATGTTCATTTCATTGCGCTCGACGGCACAAACCCGGAAGGCTTTTTGAGGCTGGCGAATGCTTCCTCCGCCCGCGAATACGATCGCGCGGCTGAATGCTTCCAGATGGCGAAAGACTTCTGCGCCAAGGGAATGGGAAACGCGGCAGCCGCCGCGCATGCGGAGAAAATAGTCACTCATACACAGCGGCTCGCCGCAGTTAATGATTGAATGGCTTTCCCTGCGGAAAGCCGTCCTCACAATATTGGAGAGATGACATGAATGGCGCAGTCGTTAACGTCTCGCGGCAAGTTCTGTCTACTGCGATACCTGTCAAGAGGCGCGAAAAAGCGTCGGAGCGGGCGTCAGCGGGGCCAGCCTGAGCGCGCCCGATGCGGACAGCGCCAGCGCCGCCAACCCGTCTGGCGCCACAGCCGCCGCGCTCGCTAGCCTTGCCACAATGGTTTCGGGGGCGAACCAGGATCCTACCGCCGCCCTGGTGCTGATCGCGGATATGGTTCACAAGCGCAACCAACAGTCTGGCGAGGGCAGCATCAAAGCGCAGGGCGCCCTGATGAAATCCTGCATGAACAAAAGGAAGCGAAGCTCAAGGAAGCGCAGGCGAAGCTCGATGCGAGCAACATTGCTCATTTTGGGACAAAATCAAAATGGCGTTCGAGGCGGTGGGCGCCGCTCTTTCGATAGTCGTTGGGGCATGTATGGAGGCTGTCCCTGGGTTGCAAATCGCGGGCGCCTTCATGGCAGTCGGCGGTCAGTTGGCACTGGTGGGCGTCATCGACGAGGCAGTAACAGCGGCGACCGGCAACGGCATTCTGGGCAATATAGTGTTGGCTGCATATCCCGGAAATACAAACGGCGCAAAGATTGCACATGGCCTTCGGCATCCTCTCGCGGTGGCGGGGCTTACCTGCGCAGTCTGCAGCTTTGGAGCTGGTTTAATGAATGCGCCCGAGAACATCTGAACGTCCTGAAGGGCGTTAATATTGCCACGCAGATTATCACCGCCTGCACGTCAACCGCCGACGCGGTGGGCAGCAGCGTTCAGGCGGAAATCAACTACGTGGCGAGCAACAAAGAGGCTGACGCCAAGAACCTGCAGGCGGATGCGGCGGATATGGAGGCGGCGTGCGATATGGTCCAGAACTTCTTTAACGACACTATTGAAAAGCTTTCGAATGCGTCATCGCAATTTTCGAACATGATCTCAGCGGGCGCGGAAACGCAGGAGCAAGTCAACAGCGTCGCTGGCCGGATCGCTGCCCGCATCGCGACTCGCGCGTAGATCGTGCGGATAGAGGAGAAAGAGTTATGGCAATCCAGATTAACCCAAACGTGGCGCAGCTTCTGACCCAGCAAGGCGTGACCGGCGTTCAGGAGAAAACGCTAGGAAAGGGCGTTTCGGGCTCTCAGGGCGAGTTCCGTCTTCAAGGTTCGAACTCGCTCGGACTGGCGATCTTGATGTTTGCCCCAACGTCTGAGCTGATGAACAATCCGCAGGCTCTCTCGCAGGCTCAGGCAAGTTGGAGCGGCTCGCAGGCCCCGGCGAATGCCGGCGGCATCAGCATTGGCGCGTCCTCGGACCAGGTAAGCGGCGATAATGCCCCTCCAGCGGACGGCGCCACGTCCTTCGGCACCGCGATGGACTCTTATCCGAAGACCTTCTTATTGCCATGATCGCTACCAAGCTCGGGTATGAGATGGAAAGGTCGGCGACACAAAATCGCACCGCCCAAATGAACGCCGCCGCCGCGCTGAAGCACGAGGAGCGAACAAGATGCGCGACGAGGCTAAGACGATCAGAAACTCTGCGGTGGTTTCTCTTGTCTCCTCAGTGTGCTCCGCAGTGGTCGAGGTAGGGACCGCCGCAGCATCGAGCCGTTTTTCTATGAAATCGGCAAAAGCTATGAACGTGGAGGAGGAACCGAGCTTAATCGAAATGGCAAGGCGAATCCTATCCGACCAGTGGAGCCTGCCCCCGGCCGGTCGAACGAACCAACAGAGACCCGACTTTCGAAAATGTACAATGTCAAGGCCGCTTTAACCAGCGGGATCGGAGATGCGTTCAAGAAATTGATCGACGCCGGCTCTGGTATGGGGACCGCCAGTTGAGCGCGGAAGGCAAGGTTGACCAGGCCGATGCAGCAGACTTGGACGCTGAAGCGACACTAGCAACGAACAAACAGCAACTTCAGCAAACTGCCGTCGACAACTTGCGACAGCTGCGCGACCTCGTGGATTTCCTCAGCAAAATTCAGGCTGCCAACCAACAGGCGTTCGCTGCGGCCGTCAGGGCCGGAGCCTAGCTGCTGGGGTAGCTAGGCCTCGAGTTTCGAAAGGCCAATTCCATGGGCATGAGCTTCGAAAAAATGATCGCGGTACTGTGGAGGTCGCTTGGTCTCCCTGCTCCCAAGTATGACGCCGACGGATCGGCGGTTCTCGTCGTGGACGGGCTGACCATCGCCTTGTCCCCCAGCCCAGACGACAGCGTCATCCTGGTCTCGGGCAAAGTTGGGCCGCTTGCGGAAAACCCCTTGGCGCGGGAACAGCAAGTCTCCTCGATCCTGAAGGCGAACCTCGTTTCCTTGCCCGTCAACGGCGCCTGCTATCGCTCGAGCGCGATGCCTCGAAGGCGCCCGTGCTTGTCGTCCGGGCGCTGGCTTCAAGCAATCCGGCTTTCATGGATCGCCTTGTGGAAGCCATAGGCGACGCCGCTTATCTGATAGCCGACCGCGCACGCTTGCTTGACCCCATTCCGGCGGGAGCGTACGCCGCCATGCCGGATTGGAGGAACTGTTCGGAGAATCCCTTATCTTCCGGCCTTGACGGCCCGCCCAGGAAGCCATCGCATAGATGCATATAGTTCGGTGGCCGCTTAGGTGTGTTCGCTGCAGGCGAAGAATTCGCCCCAGATTTATGCAATGTTACGTCGAATAAATTTGGCTCGCGGGATGGTATTCATGGCAGCGGAATCGTTAGCTGATATTGATGCTAGGGCGGGAGAAAATGCGGCCAGCGGAACATCTTCTACTATAAGAGACTTGCAATGTCTGGTCGCGCAGGGCGCCATTCGCAAATGCTGGGGCTTGAGCCAGCCGCGTTAGGCTCGGGCTTGAACTTGCGCGCACTCAGCTTCAGCGCGGAGCGGTTCAAGAGGCATTCCAAACCTATGTCACTCTCGTACTGTGCGACCCCAGCGATATGGAGTTGCAGGTTGGCTTGGCCAATCGTGCGCTTCATATCCAGGAGTATAATCTCGCGCTACAAGCCGCGTCTGTTGTCGTCGCTTTTGCCCCGCGGATCCGCGCGGTTACTATTTTTCCGGGCGTGCGTGCTTTGCTCTTGGGCGCCGTGATGAAGCAAAAAAGGATTTTGTTCTGGCGGAGAGTCTTGCGGGCGAAGTCGAAAAACACCTTGATTCTTGCGAGGTTAGAAATTCCTCGCCGTTCTTGGGCCTCCTGAAAATACGCGACCCCCGTTAAGATGAGTTCGGAAACCCAGGAAGGCGTGGCGACTTGGCCTGCGCCCTTGGGATGGGCGCTGGCGAGATCGACGAGCTTGAGGAACTGTTCGCCGAAGCGATCGCCCCGAAGAGGGGCGACGGCGCTTCGGGCTGCTGGAAAAGCCGCGCCTGGCAAGGAAATGCTTTTCTACCTGGCAGTTCTTCCAACCACAGTGGATAGCGTCGTTGATGCTCTCTCCGGAGAGCTTTCCCGGCTTTCGGATAAAGAGAGCGAAGGAAAAGAAAACTGCCTGCACGCATATGCATGGGACAACCCGGAAAACGGCGCCGTCGTCGAGTAATGTCTGATACACGCTACTCTTCGAACGAGGTCTATGGTGATCGGACCAAGAGAGAACCAGGGAGTAAGGAATTATGACCTCGACTGTGCCAGTAATCGGTCTCGCTGCATTTACCCCGGTTGATGTGGCTCCACAATTGGCACGTGACGCCGGGCTTGGCGCTCTGGAGGCCTTTGCGACGGCGAACTCCGCGAGAAATGCAAATGTCAACGTTTCGGTCACTGGAGCGCTTTCCGCCACGGTAGTGGCGCTCCTCGAAAACACCGCTTCTTTAAAGCCCCTTCTCAAGCAGATTTCCGATCTCAACAGCCAGATCACCATCCAGCAGGCGACACTTACAGTCCAGGAAGCTCAGCTTGCGAATGACCTGCAAGTTTTGAATGACCTGCAAAATCTGAATGATCTGCAAAATTTGAGCAATGCGATAGAAACCGAAATCCAAGCCGCACAGAGGAGGGTCAATGACGATCTTGCTCAAATCGCCTTAACGGAATCCACCATCGAAAATCTTCAGTCTCAAGTTGCAACACTGACTGCAGGTTACAGCTCGAAGCAGGCCGGCTATCTCAGTCAATACAGCTCAATCGTTACTCAACTCGGTCAGCAACTCGCCGGAAACCAGCGATTTGCCAACGTTCAGAATGAGTTCTCGGCGGGCCAGACCGCGCACATTTGAAAATACAAAAAACAGCGACGAAGAGATGCAAGCCGCTCTGACGGACCAACAGTGGCGACAAAAAGTCGACATCGATCTTAAAAACCTGATTGATCTTCTGAGGCGGGCCGAAACTCGCAATACCTCTCACCTTCTGCTCCTCTGCGAGCGCCCAGCGCCACCCGCATCAGCATCCCGCTTTGAAGAGTATAGTGAGAGCGAGCCTGGCCGTCACGGATGTCGCGCTGTTGGCCGCAATCTCTGGCATATTCCCAGATTGCGTGTTGTCGAGTATTGAGGGAATATTTTAAATGATTACAAAGCTTCTTCAGGTAGTCTCGAGCGGGGCACCTTCTTCTGGCCGTCCTCCTCGTTTGTATTGTATTTATGATGATATTTCCTTTGCCGACGCAGGCGATAGACTTGCTTATCGGTACGAATTTGGCCCTCGCGGCAATTTTGCTTATGGTGTCCGTTTATTTGCAGGACGTAGTTGAGCTTTCGTCGTTTCCTTCCATCTTGCTTCTAACGACGTTATTCCGCCTCGCGCTTTCTATTTCCACTACCCGTTTGATCCTGCTTCAGGGCGATGCTGGCCACATTGTGGAAACCTTCGGTAGTTCGTTGTCGCAGGCAACCTCGTGGTTGGACTCGTCATCTTTCTTATTTTGACCATTGTGAACTT
>CAWFRA010000029.1:0-154626 GCA_963818095.1 uncultured delta proteobacterium | reverse complement strand
AACTGAATCGATCGGATGTTGCGGGTGCTTTGCTGACGCGGGTTCGCGAGCGAACCAGAAAGCCCGAATCAAGAGCCGGAGGCGCTGGATTCGGGCTTTTTTGTCAGCCGGCTCCAAAGAAAAAGGAGGTGATGCGGAGGGAAACGATACGAGGGGCGTAGGGCTTTTTGACAGGCCCTTAAAGGGATTTCAAACAGTCAGTAATTGAGAATAATCATAGGAGGAGTCAAATGAAAAAGTTATTTGTGGTTTTGATCGCGGCAATGCTCGTCGCCGGTTTTGCCGGAAAGGCGGCGGCCTCTTACTTCAACGACGGAGACCTGATCAGGGTGGTCTTCGACACGGCCTCGCACGTCGAGGTGGCTACGGACTTAGGATCGCTCAGCGGCATACTTGCCGGCGGGTCGTTATCGGCCGATTCATTCAAGGCCTACTTTACGACAGGCGGGACAACGGACTGGGCCAACATGCAGGTCGCCTACTTCAGCTTCAACAGCGCCAGCCCTTCTACCGTCTACGCTTCCGGCAGCTCCACCACGCCCTTGCAGTTCGGCGGCCGCAAATGGGGCGGTGCCGACGGCGGATGGGTGACCATGCAGGGCGTTGGGGTATATAATGGGTCCTCGAGCACCGTATCGACCCTGACGACCGCTGACGCATCTTTTTACAGCAAGCTGGACGGCGGGCATGCGTGGCTGGGCCAGTATGTCACTGTCGGCTCGGTCGATTTCTCCCTGGCCGCTCTCGCGACCCAGCAGAACGACGGCGGCGTGGCGCTCTACTCCATGCCTACCACCCAGGCGCTCGGTAATCACACGGCCACTGCAACAGGCCTCACGCTCTACACCCTGTCTGACGGGACGACTTCCACCACCAGTCCGGTCCCGGTTCCTCCGGCTATCCTGCTCCTGGCGCCGGGCCTGATAGGCCTGATCGGCATCCGCCGCAGGCTATCGTAGCGATATGAGTAAAAACGATAAGCACCGACAAAGGAGAATACAATGAAGAAGACGCTGATACTCTTACTGGCAGGCGGGCTGGCCCTGGGCGTTTCGGCCGGCGTGGCGAAGGCGGCGAACGTTGACATCAACCTCAACGGCGCCTCCGCGGAATTCACTTATTGGACAACGGTCAGCCCCGTTGTGGCTAAAAGCCACCGGCAACGGCGCGGGATGCAGCGGCAACGTGGTAACGCAGACGGTCGGTTCAAGCAACTTCCTTGCCTATGCAACGGGCTGCACTCTGAACGGCGGCAACCCTATCACCGTCCGGGTCAGCTCTACCAACTCGCTCGACGGGATCGAATCGGCCCTGGGCACGGCGCCTGCCGATTCCAACAGCTGCTCGGGCAGGAACAGGACGTACATCACGGACCAGAGCGGAACGGCCGCCTCCTGCCTGAACACCGATCTCGGAGCTTCCGACGTTGGCGGGGAGGCCTTCGGCCAGTCGACGCACGGCAACTACCTCGGGCCTGTGGGCGCTTTCAACGGTAGCGGCCAGTACACAGGCAACCTGAACTGGAAAGACATCACTGCGAGCGCTGTCACGATACCAAGCGGAGTCGATACGTATAATCCCCTCGTAGTGCCGTTCGGCTTCTACCTGCACTCAGACGTGCAGGTGGGCAAATGCTCTGCGGGAAGCGGCACCAGCACGGCGAATGCGGGCATCTACGCGGGCCAGCAGTGCTCGACGAACGCACACTGCGGGACCCTTACAGCGAATGGCGCCGGCGTATGCAGCGTGGGCAACGTACCCGGCATCTCAAGAGAACAGGCAGTCGCCATCTTCAGCGGCCAGGTCTTTTACTGGGCGGACCTTGGCGGCGGCTATACGGCAACCGGCCCGACCGGCGCCGGCGACATCTCCGTCTGTATGCGCCATGCGGGCTCCGGCACGCTGGCTACGCTCCACAGGGCCGTCATGTACAATAGCACGTGGGGCAACAACATGCTCGCCACGCAGGCATATCCTGCCGGTAGCACACCCGAGACATGGTTCAATAACGGCACGGGCGACATCATGAACTGCGTCAGCGCGAGACCGGGCGCCATCGGCTATGCCGACGCCGACAGGCTCGCCTCGAACCCCGTGAGCAACGTTTACGGCCCGGTCATGTACAACGGGTACACGCCGAGCCGCATCAATATCCGCAACGGCGCCTATGATTCCTTCTGGTCGGCCCAGCATATCTATCAGGACCATAGCGAGCCGAACTATAACGCGAGCAAGAACATCGTTGCGAAGCTTATGGTCTATGCGAACGACCCGAATAACATACCGTCCTCGAAAGCACCCTACTGGGCGACCCAGAGCGAAATGCAGTTCGGGAAGACAACCGACACTACGTATCCGACCCTCCAGGGCGCCACAAACATGCAAACGCCTTAAGACATAGGAACAGGTGCAGAACCGGGGGGGCCCCTTACCGGGGCCCCTCTCAAAAGCGCAACAGAGGCAAGGAAAACGGAGGGTGCGAAAATGAGAAGCCTAATCGTAGCGTCAATGTGCCTGGCAGCTTTTTTCCTCTCGCTCGCCGGGCCCGCGCACGCGAATATTCAGACCTTCGATTCAGGCAGCGCCGGCTGGGGAGCGACAGCTATCAACGGCAGCGGCTATTATGTGGGGGGCAATCTCACTTACAGCTCATCCGGGGGCTATATATCGGCCGGCCTCGGCACGAACGCCCTCGTTTCCTTCGACTCGCCCCTTTCTACTTTCGGGAGCCTGACGGGCCAGACGCTGACCGTCGATATCAGGACGAGCGGGACCGTAAGTACGGCCGCCGGCTCGCCTGTGGCCAGGTTCTATATAGGCACTGACAGCAACGATTACTGGGTAGCAACAAACGCAGCAAGTATCAGCGCGAATACGAACGGCGCATGGACAACTTACAGGATCCTCATGAGCGCGGCCGACTTTATGCCGTGGCCCGGCCAGACCGGCACGGAATCTTTCGCGTACGTGGCCCAACACGCCCTGTATCTGGGCATTTATTTCACGAGCAGCAACACCTCGCCCTCCGTGCCTTCCGGCGCGGCTTATAATTTCGCGAGCTACGGGATCACAGGAGCAAGCGGGACGACCGTATCAATGGACAATTTCGGGGTCTACGTACCGGTCGGCAACCCGGTCCCCGTCCCGCCGGGCGTCTGGCTCCTCGGATCCGGCCTCGCTGCTTTCCTGCCGTGGCGCTTCAGGAAGGCGCGGCGCGGCGCCCGGTAGGTCCCCCGCCCATTTCGAATTCCTCCCGCCGAATTCACGCTGTATTTATTCATTTTTAACAATTCTGCTTTAAACTGTGCGCGTCTCCGAAAATAAAAGGGGTTTTCAAGAGTATTAACCGGGAGAGATGCGCACAGATGAGAATCCTCGTTGTCGATGATGAACAAGATATTGTTGACCTGATATGCCTCCATCTCAAGCGCGAAGGCCATGAGGTCTACGCCGCATACACAGGGGAGAGCGCCCTTGGACTTGTCAAGGAAAAGACGCCGGACCTGATAATCCTGGACCTTATGCTGCCGGGCATCCAGGGTTTGGACGTATGCAGGCAGTTGCGCTGCACGCCCGAGACGGCGGACATTCCGATCCTTATACTTAGCGCGAAGGCAACCGAGACGGATCGGATCCTCGGCTTCGAGATGGGAGCCGACGACTACCTGACGAAGCCCTTCAGCGTGATGGAGTTGATCTCCAGGGTCCGGGTGGCGCTGCGAAGGAGCGGCAAGAACGGGAAACAGCGCGGAAACTCCGCGACGTTCTCAAATAAGGGCCTCTTTATTGACTTCGACAAGTACGAGGTCCTGGTCAAAGGAAGGAAGGTCGACCTTTCCCCGACCGACAGAAAGCTTCTCTTTTTCTTCGCCAAGAACCCCGGCAGGGTTTACAGCCGCGACCAGCTCCTCGACCAGGTATGGGGTAGCGAGGTCTATGTGACCCCGCGGAATGTAGACGTTCATATCAGCCGTCTGAGAAGGCACATCGAACAGGACGCCCAGAGACCAGATTTAATAGTAACGGTCACGAGCGCCGGCTACAAGTTCAATGTATCGGATTCGTGATGTACGGGTCGCAAGCGCCTTACTCCTGACATAATTCAATTGAGCAACTATCCAAAAAGTGGAAAGGAGTTTAGGTTGAAGAAGACGGTTACATGCATAGCGTGCGTTCTTGTCGCGTTGGCGGTTTGGATTTCATTCCCACACATTTCGCGGGCCGACGTGGAGTGGAAGGTTATCAAGGACCTGGACCTTAAAGAGACGCCGCGAGACATCGCTCCTTCCCTCGACGGAAAATGGCTGTACATTCTCACGCCCGGAGAGGTTGCCATTTATTCCTTTATTGAAGGCAAGATTACGGACCGGTCCCCGTGGATAAGAACTTCGATAAGATAACATCGTTGCCATGGCCGGACACGCTTGTCATTTCAAACAGCGCAAAGAAAGCGCTCCAATTTGTTCTCATTGAACGGAGCTACAGGATTGATGTAACCAGCTCGCCCTTCAAAGGGCCGCAGGAGGCGCCGGTGACTATAGTCGTTTTCGACGACTATCAGTGTCCGTACTGCGCGGGGCTTGAGCCCTTGCTCCGGCAGGTGTCGGAGACCTACCCGAAGGACGTGAAGCTCGTCATCAAGCAATTTCCTCTCGCTGCGCACGGTTATGCGAAGAAGGCGGCCACGGCCGCCCTGGCCGCGGGAAAACAGGGGAAGTTCTGGGAGATGCATGGAAAACTGTTCGCTAACCAGAAGGATTTGAGCGATATCAAAGTGGAGGCGATCGCAGGCGAGCTTGGCTTGAATGTGGAGCAGTTTGACAAAGACCTCAAAGACCCGTCTCTTACATCTTTGATCGACAAGGATACGAACGACGGGGTTCGAGCAGGCGTTCAGGGGACACCTGCCATTTTTATCAACGGGAAGCCGTTTAACCAGCCGAATTCCGAGGGGTTTCGGCAGGCCATAGAAGCCAGGCTAAAGAGCGTCCACTCGCAAAACAATCGGGATTCACGCTGAAGGCACAAGGTCCCTTGGTCCTGCCTGCCTGTTTCAAACCCGTTGACCTACCTTGACAATCTCCTCCTCAGCCCGACGAGACCCAGACCCGCTGCAAGGAGTAAAAAGGTCGGGGGAACGGGCACGGGGTTCGGGCTCGCGGAGAAATTGACAAAGGAGCCTGGGTTAAGACTATCGGATGCTCCGTTTTGGGAGACGTAGAGACACAAGCCGCCGGTCCCCATTCCGAGGAAGTTATGGGCAGTCGCCAGATAGCTGCTGATGTTGCCGGTCCATTGCGGAACTATGAGTAAATTGGAGTTTCCCACTATTCCCGGAACCTGCCAGAAGGTCCCCATAAGGCCGGCTGCGCTGAACTGCACGCTATTTCCATTTAGCACTCCGCCAAATGTAAAAGTTCCCCCGGTGATGGTGCTGCCGCTTATCTGGCTCGTGAGATTAATATATCCGTTCTGAAGCTGGACCGGGCTGTCCGATCCGACCTGGAGGGTAAGGTACCGGAGGCCTGTCTGGTTTATGGTAAGGGTGCCGCTTACCAAGCTGAACGCGACCGATTCCCCCGCCGCATTGCTCTCCGTGATGGTCACCATTGCAGCCCCGGCCACTTTCGGCGAAGTGACCCATACCATCACGGCCATCATGCAAACTGCAACCGACCAAGCTGTCTTTCTCATAATATCGCCCAAGGCGAGCGTCGCAAGCGCCCCGTCATCCGTGTGCACCTACTACAGCAACCTCGTTTTGCCAGCAATCGAAAACAAGGTATTTCCCGGCCCGGCCGTCCGGCTGTGCCGATTGTTGTGGGAGACTTATCCGAGACCTGGAGACTTTTCGTCCCACGGTTACCCATGGTATAGGTTTATAGACCTATATGCTATCAGGGGGATGTTGCCGCGATGTTACAGTTTTATGAAATATATGTTAAACGGCTTTTACATGGCAATGGTGTGATTTGGGAACAGGGTGCTGAGTGCCTGGGACCGGAATCGAACCGGTATGGCCTTGCGACCGAGGGATTTTAAGTCCCTTGCGTCTACCTATTCCGCCACCCAGGCAGCATTCCTAACTTATAATAGGAACGCCGCTGCTTGTCAATACGTAAGCTTTCAGACCGCTTTCTGATTTGCCTCGCGGATTTCGATCTCCAGGGCCTCGAGAAGCAGCCTCGATGAAATGGGCTTGCTGAGGACCCTCTTTATGTTGGGTGTCTCCCGAACCGAATCGAGGGACGGAAAGTAGGCGCTGATCAGGATCACGGGGATGTGGGCGTTGATTTTCAGCATTTCCCCGGCCAGCTCGTACCCGGTCATGCCCGGCATCTTGATGTCTGCGACTACGCCCGCTATCCTGTTGGTGTTCATCGCGAAGAAGATGAGCGCTTCCTTCGGGTCGGTAAAAGCGGCATGGTGGTAGCCGTGCCTTCCTATCAGCTCCTCCAGGTACTCCTTGACCATGCCTTCGTCATCGACAACCAGTATAAGCTTGTCTGCCATCCCTTGCTCCCTTTTTATAGGCCCGCGAGGGCGACCGGATGCGGACCCCTTCTGCGCGCCCGCTTTCTTTGTAAGAAAAATATAAGACCTGCCGTGAAAAACGTAAACAGTAGTGCCGCCGCACGTTGATAAGGGGCCTCTAAAGGGCAGGGCGGCCCCGCGCGCGGAAGCGACATTTTTGTCCGCAGGCAGGGCGTGTGATCGACATTTCTTGCCTGTCGGCGCCCCCGCCCCGTTTGCCTAATGCCTGTCGTTTTGCGCTGTTGGCGCTTGTTTCACCTGCACGGCACAGGCGTTGCTTCCGAAAAGCTTCATAAGGGGTGCGGACAACCGGGCTTTAGGGCCTGCCCGGCGATAAGTAATAAAATGGAGGAGATCGTGGAGGAGCACCTTTCCGTCGTCAGCCAGATGAAAGAGCTTGAAAAATCCCTGGAGACCGCCAGAAGGCTCGAAAAGCTGCTGGGCCGGGGCGAGATCGAAATGAAGCGGTCGATAGGGGTCGAGGCGCTGGAAAACCTGACGGGCGAGATGGCGGGCTATTTCGCGCACGTGCTGAGCGCAGTCGCAAGGTACGCCAGGCTTCTCCACGGAGGCATGGACGTGAAGGACCCTCTTCGCAGGCACGCAGGCATGATACTCGCCCACGCGGACGCGGGCAGGAGCCTTACGAGGCGGCTTACGTCGGTTGCCGAGAGGGGCAAGGTGAGCCTGCGCCCGCTCAACCTGAACCAACTCGTCTACGAGATGTCGCGGCTCCTCTCGGCCGTCATGAGGAAGCGCGTCCGCCTCCAGATGCTGCTGGCGGCCGAGGAGCTGCGCGTCATGGCCGACCCGGCGCAGATAGGCCGCGTTTTTACGAGCCTCGTCAGGCGCATCGACGGGGCCATGCAGAAAGGAGGCACCATAACGGTGCTGACCAGACTGCTGCCCGTGCAGGCGCGCGCAGCGGGGCCGGATTCAGCGAATGGGTGCGCCATGCTCTCCATCCGCTCCGAGGAAGCGGCCGGGATCGCGAACCTGCGGGAAACGGGCGCAAGGCCGAAGGCGAGGTCCGTCCTCCCCGGTCTCTCGTCCGTCCGCAGGATTATCGGGGAACATCGCGGTGCAATCCGCATCGGCAGGAAGGACGAGGCGCTGGAATTCAACGTTTACCTGCCCGTCCTCGTTTGAGGCAGGCGCAGTCTCACATGCGGCAGTAAAGGGGCTGTTGCCTTGCGAAATCCGGCCCTTCCCGGCGGATAATGCGGGTCAGCGCACAGAGGGAGGCGTGGCCAGGAATTTGAAGGGCGACGAATACATCTCGCTCGTAAGCTCCCTGGCTATGGAGCCGAAGAGCCATTTCGAGAACGTAAAAGGCCTTTCCGCATAGACCAGGACGGGTTTCCCTTTGATCTTGGAAAGTTGCCTTCAGGGCATCGACCGTGTCGTAGAAGTTGCCTATGGCGTCGATGAGGCCGAGGTCTTTTGCCTGGGTCCCCGTGTATATCTTGCCTTCGGCGAGCTTTCTTGACCTTTTCCACGTCCATCTTCCTTCCGGCGGCGATGTCCTTCATGAACTGGTCGTAGATGTTCATGACTATATCGTCCATATACGCCCTTTCGGCCGGGGTCATCTGCCTGAACGGGCGTGCCCGTGTCCTTGAACTCGCCCGCCTTGATCGTGTTGCTCTGGAGGCCGATCTTCTTCAGCACGTCCTCGACTATCATGAGCTGCATGATGACGCCGATGCTGCCCGTGATCGTCGAAGGGTTGGCATAGAGCTTTCTGCGCCGCAGAGGCGATATAGTAGCCGCCGGAGGCGCAGGTCGTGCCCATGGAGACGTAGACCTTCTTCTTCTCTTTCAGTTTCTGCACTTCCCTGTAATATCTCCTGCGTGGGGCCGACCGCCCCTCCGGGCGAGTTTATCCTCAGGATCACGCCCTTGATCGTCGGGTCCTCCTTGAAGCGTATGATGTCCTCCATCGTCTCCTTGGAGCCCGTTATGACGCCTTCTATCTCGATGACGCCGATCCGGTCGCCCGACGGCCTGCCTGCCAGACCCACAGACGAGGGATACGAAGAAGACGAGGACGTATCAATGAAAGGATGACGACGAGCGCTTTCTTCTTCCGGCTCCAGGGCATGGCCTCACCTCTTCTTCAGTATTATAGTCCCGAAGGGCCGTTTTTGCGAGAAAACGGCCAGTTTCAGCTTGGCGATCTCCAGCACGGCCAGTATCGACGCCACCCTCGTCGCGCAGCTCCTGCTCCAGGTCGAAGCTGAATACGTACCTGCCTTCCCGCTCAAGCTCGTTCTTGATCTCTGCGAGCTTTTCTTCGAGCGTCGGCCGTATCTCGCCGATAGAGATGAAGCGCTCCTGCCTGCTCTTTATCAACTGCAAAAAGAGCGTGCAAAGGGAAAGCACGTCTTCTTCCTCTCCGACGCCCGCGCCGGGCTCGCGCACGAAGGCGTCCCTGCCGAGCACGGGCAGGCGGTCGAGGCTCTTCGCCATCGCCCTTATCTTCTCGTACTCGATGATCTTCTCTACCAGCTCTTCCCTCGGGTCTTCGCCGTCCGTCGGAAGGAGCATCCTCGATTTGATGAAGATCAGAAGCGACGCCATCTCGATGAAATCCTCGGCGGTCCGCAGGTTCATCTCCCGCGCAAGATCGACGTACTCCAGGAACTGCTCGGTGATCCAGCCGATGGGTATGTCGAAAATGTCGATCTTGTTCCGCTTGATGAGCGTTATCAGGACCGCCAGGGGCCCTTCGAAGAACTCCATCTGAAGCTCCAGGGTAGAGGCGGAAAAAGCGATCATGATGCCTGCCCCGCCGGTGATGCGCCGTTCTTCCGCGTATCTTTTCACGAAGTCTATCTCCTCTTCTTTGCTCGTAAGGTTCTGGTCGATCTTCGCCTCCTTGAGGGCGTCGAGTATCTCCTTGAATACGGGCCCTTCCTTGATGCCCATCTGCTTCAGGTCTTCCCCCGTTGCCACGGGCCGCATGCTCTCGGCGTAGGTAATGTAGCCCGAGACGGCCTTTTTCACCTCTTCGGAAGGCGTCCTGGCCATGATGTAAAGCCGCCCTTCCTGCGTGAGAAGCTCGAGCAGCCTGAACACCTCGCTCTTCTTCAATAGCGCAGATGCCGCCCGAGAGGCTCGCCATCACGTCGCGCGACCGCGATGCCTCGTTCTGGGGAACTTCCTCCTCGTCGATTCCGGCGCGCCGAGCCGTCTTCGCGAAATCGGCCGTCTCTCCGCCGGCATGCGGTCGGTCAGCCCGAGCAGGTAATAAAAAACGCGGTTATACTTCCCCTTGAAGGAGAGATTGTACCACTTGAGGACCGTGTCCATCTCCTTAAAGAGCCTCTCCTTGTCCGCGTCGAAGGCAAAGGCGGGGTAAATGAACCGGTTCAGGTCGAGCTCCTGGAGCCTCTTCATGATCGCGCCGGGGTCCGCCTCGAGAGCATCAGCGAAAGCTCCCGCCAGAGCCTGGCGCCCTTTATCTTCGCCAGGAAGCTCATTTTCACGGCGTTCTTTATGAGATTGACGGGTGAACTTGCCGATGTGGAAGCCGAAGCGCTGCTCGAACCTGACCGCCCGGAAGACCCTGGTCGGGTCTTCCACGAAGCTCAGGCTATGGAGAACCCTGATGCTCTTTTCCTTTATGTCGCGCTGGGCGCCGAAGAAATCGATCAGCTCGCCGAAGGTGTTCGCGTTCAGGGAGATGGCGAGGGTATTGATCGTGAAATCCCTCCTGTAGAGGTCGAGCTTAAGGGAGCTGTGCTCTACGATGGGCAGGGCGGCGGGCGCCTTGTAGTATTCGAGCCTTGCGCGTCGCTACGTCCACCTTGAACCCGTCAGGGAAGAGGACCTTTGCCGTGCCGAACTCCTTGTGCACGCGCGTCCTGGCGCCGAACCGCCTTGCAAGCTCCTTAGCGAAGCGGATGCCGTCGCCCTCGATGACGATGTCGATATCGAAATTATCGTTCCGGAGCAGCAGGTCCCGCACGAAGCCGCCCACGAGGTGGGCGTGGAACCCCATCTCGTCGGCGAGGCGCGCCCATGGCAGTGAGGTGGTCGAGCACGGGGCGGCTCACGCGCTCCGCCATCAGCCTTTTCACGTTCTTCCGCTTTTCATACACGTCGTGGGAGTCGAGCTTGCCGAGGACGCTCTTTCTGATCTCGTCTTCGAGGACGCGCAAGAGGTCCGTCCTGGTGATGGCCCCGACCAGGCGCCCGTCCTCGGTGACCGGGAGGAACCGCTGGTTCCCGCCGATGATGATCTCCTTCACCCGCTCTATCGAATCGGCAGGGCCGCACCGTGGAGAAATCGGTAATCATGTACTCCCGCACGGAGACCTCCTCCAGCCGGTGAAAGGCCGCCTTCTCCGACGATCTGCCTGGTGATGATGCCCGCCACCTGGCCCTTGTGAGTGACGGGCAGGGAATTGACGTTGTACTTGGTGAGGATGTCGCGGGCCTCGCGTATAGCGGCGTCCGCGTCAACGGAGACGACGGGGAAGAACATGATGTCCCTTGCCGTCCAGAGGGGCTTTACCGTGACGGCCAGGCGGTCGAGGAGCCTCGCCTTGGCCTCGATGATCGTGCTCTCCTTCAGCGTGGCCGATGCCGCCTCCCTGTGGCCGCCCCCTCCCATGGGGGAGAGTATCCGGCCCGCGTCGACCTCCGGGACGCGGCTCCGGCCGATGATGTAGATCCGGTCGTCCATGCGGAAAAGGGCGAAGATGGCGTTCAGGTTTTCCATGTCGCGGAATTTCTGGACGAGCACGGCCAAGTCGCCCACGTAGTCTTCGGTGCTGCCCTCCGTGACCACCACGTCGATGCCGTTCACGTTGTGGACTGACTGCCGCCTCTATGAGGTCGTTGAGCAGGCGCACCTGCTCGGGAGAAAGCTCCTTGACGAGGATATCGGCCACCAGGTCCACCCGGGCGCCCTTCGACAGGAGGAAAGAGGCGGCCTCGAAATCGCCCTGCGTGGTCGAGGGATAGTGGAAGCTCCCCGTCTCCTCGTAGATGCCGAGCATCATGATGGTGGCCTCTTCCGGGCGACATGTCTATGCCCTTTTTCCGCAGCAGGTCGATGAGGATGCTGACGCAGGCGCCCGCTGCGCCCGTGACATTGACCTCCCCGTCGATGTCGTCGTCGGTCGGGGGGTGGTGGTCGTAGACGTGGACCTTCGCACGGCCCTCGTCCACGAGCCTTGCAAGCTCGCCGATCCTGGCCTTTTGCTTCGTGTCGACGATGATGAGCGTATCCACGTCTTGTCGTAGTCGATGTCCTTCATCTTGGCGATATTCATGAAATAGAGGGTCGAGCGGATGAGGAAGTCCCGGACGCTCTTTTCCTGGGAGCCGGGGAAGACGAGAACGGCGTCGGGATAGAGCTTCTTCGCCGCCACCATCGAGGAAAGGGCATCGAAGTCGGCGTTGAAGTGGGTAGTGATGACCTTCATGCCAAAGATTAAAACAAGGGCGGGGGGTTGTCAATTATCGGGATGGGGCCGGGATCTTTTCGCGCCTTTCGCGTCGTTTTCCTCGGGCGCGAGTCCTCACATACAGATGACGTATGCTGCGGCTCGCTTGGTCGAAAAACAACGCGAAATCCACGAAAATCTCCCGGCCCCTTGCTACTGGTTTCTTTTTAACATGAGGGGATGGGAGGGTAGTATGCGGCGGCAAGGGCGGGCAGGCCGCTTTTGGCCGCCTGTCTTTACCCCGGCCGGATAATAGGTTATTATATTTAGCCCCCATCCGGGGGTCAATTCTTATGAAACAGATAAGAAATTTCAGTATCATAGCCCATATCGACCACGGCAAATCGACGCTGGCGGACCGCCTCATCCAGTACGCCCACCTGGTGGACGACCGGCAGTTCAGGGACCAGATCCTCGACAACATGGACATCGAGCGGGAGAGGGGCATCACAATAAAGAGCCAGACGATCTGCCTGCCGTACACGGGCAAGGACGGCGGGGATTTCGAGCTTAACCTTATCGACACGCCCGGCCACGTCGATTTCTCCTACGAGGTATCGCGGGCGCTGGCTTCCTGCGAAGGGGTGCTCCTGCTCATCGACGCAGCGCAGGGCGTTGAGGCGCAGACGCTGGCCAACCTTTATGCGGCCATGGAGCACAACCTGGTCATCATCCCGGTTATCAACAAGATCGACCTGCCGTCCGCCGACATCGAGCGGGTGAAGAATGAGATCGACCACGACCTGGGGCTCGACCCCGACGACGCCGTGCTCTGCTCGGCAAAGGAAGGCACGGGCGTAGAGGATATACTTGAGGCGATAGTCACGCGCATCCCGCCGCCTTCCGGCAGCACGGAAAAGCCGCTTTCCGCCCTCATATTCGACGCCAGGTACGACTCGTTCAGGGGCACCATCGTGACGTGCCGCCTCTTCGACGGGAAAGTGGCGCCGGGAGACACCATAAGGCTCATGTCCAACGGGGCCACGTACAAAGTCGAGGAGACGGGCATTTACCACCTGACCCGCGAACCCCAGCGGGAGCTTTCCGCCGGATGGTCGGCTATATTGTCGGCGGGATCAAGACTGTGAGCGATACCCGCATAGGCGACACGATCACCCTCGACGCAAACCCGGTCGAAAAGCCTCTGTCCGGCTTCAAGGAAGTGAAGCCGGTCGTCTTCTCGTCGATCTACCCGGTAGCGTCCGACGACTACCAGTCGCTTTATGACGCCCTCGAAAAATACAAGCTGAACGACGCCTCGCTCACGTACCAGAAGGACTCCTCAGCCGCCCTCGGCCAGGGCTTCCGTTGCGGGTATCTGGGCCTCCTCCACCTGGAGATTGTCCAGGAAAGGCTCGAGCGGGAGTTCGACCAGTCCATCGTTATGACGATGCCGAGCGTGCAATACCGGATCTACCTGGACGACGGGCGCATGATCGTGGTGGACAACCCCCAGTACTACCCGGACCCGATATCCATAAAGAAGACGGAAGAGCCGTACATAAAAGCGGACATCCTGATCCCCGACCGCTACGTCGGCGCGGTGATGAAGCTCTGCATGGAGCGGCGCGGGGTCAACTCCCACATGTCCTACCCGACGCCCGGCAGGGTGGAGATCGCCTTCGACATGCCGCTGGCCGAGGTCGTCTTCGACTTCTACGACAAGTTGAAAAGCATCACCCAGGGTTACGGCTCCTTCGACTACGAGATCACCGACTACCGCGAGAGCGACCTGATAAAGCTCGACATCCTCGTCAACGGCGAGAAGGTCGATGCCCTCTCGGTCATCGTCCACAAGGAGCGCGCCAGGGAGCGGGCCGTCAAGATATGCGACAGGCTGCAAGAAGAGATCCCCAGGCACCAGTTTAAGATCGCCATCCAGGGGGCCATCGGGGGCAAGATCATCGCCCGCTCGACCGTCAACGCGTTCAGGAAGGACGTCACCGCGAAATGCTACGGCGGCGACATCACGCGGAAACGGAAGCTCCTCGAAAAGCAGAAGAAGGGCAAGAAGCGTATGAAGCAGGTGGGCGCGGTCATGATACCGCAGAGCGCATTTATGGCCGCCCTCAGGACAAGCGATGAGGAGTAGCGCACCGGGCCGCGACGGGCAGGCCGGCCTTTACGTGCACGTCCCTTTCTGCCGCACGAAATGCGCCTACTGCGATTTCTACTCCGTAACGGAGCGCGGCGCCGAAAGCGAATGGCTGGCCGCCCTCGGGCGGGAGGCGGCATTCTATAAAGACCTTTTCGGTCCTTTCGACTCCCTCTTTATCGGCGGCGGTACGCCGACGAGTTTGTCCGACGGGCAGCTTACGGCCCTTTTTGAGACTACTCAGCCACTCATTCGCCTTTTCGCCGGACTGCGAGATCACGATAGAGGCAAACCCTGACGACGTGGACGAGCGGCGGCTGGCGGTGCTTAAAGTTCTCGGCTGCAACAGGCTGAGCATCGGGGTCCAGTCGTTCGACGACAACGAGCTTGCCTTCCTGGGCGCAGGCATGACGCCGCAAAGGCCGCCCGCGCCGTTGAGGCGGCCCTGTCCGCGGGGTTTTCCAACATCGGTCTCGACCTGATGTACGGCCTGCCGGGACAGACGAAAGAAAGCTGGCGCGCCACCCTGGAGCGCGCCCTCTCTTTAGGCCCTGCGCACCTGTCGTGCTATCAGTTGACACTCGAAGGGGAGACGCCGCTTTCAGCCATGGTAAGGGCGGGAAAAGTCCATTTGCCGGGAGAAGAAGAGGCGCGCGACCTTTTCCTTGAGACGTCGCGTTAGCTGAAGGCGGCCGGTTTTGTCCACTACGAGGTCTCTAATTTCGCCCTGCCCGGCCGCACGTGCCGTCACAATGAGAAATACTGGCGCCATCCCATATCTCGGCCTCGGTCCTTCCGCCCACTCCTTCGACGGCCGGACGCGGTGGTGGAACCACCGGTCCGTCAACTCCTATATCGGAGCGGCCGTTGCGGGGGAAAGGCCGGTCGAGTCGGGCGAAGTTTTCATCAGGGCAGCTTGCCCTTGAGGGGCTTTACCTTGGCCTGCGGACGCGGCGGGGGATCAGGCTTGCGGACGTTGAGGAAAAGTCCCTGCCTGCGGTGCGGGAGCTAAGGCGGGCCGGCCTTTGCGGTTGCGGAACGGCAGGCTCATGCCTTCGCCGGAGGGTTATCTGGTTGCGGACTCGCTGCCTGTGTTGTTGAGCTAGAACCTAACCGCGCAGGCGGGAATCTGTTGCGATATCTGAGATAAAAAGCAAAAAAAGCCAAACCAATGCTTTTTGCGGCCGGAATCGCGCTATGCGGCGCGGTGAGGCAGTACTATATTTGTATAGAAGGATAATAAAGCGTCGATTGTGGCGGTTGGGAGTGCGCGTTGGAAGTGCATGTCGGTTGTTCGGGGTGGAACTATAAGAACTGGAAAGGCCCGTTTTACCCGGGGGACTCAAGCAGAAAGAGTGGCTTGCTTTCTACAGCCGCAATTCGACACGCTTGAGCTTAACGTCACCTTTTACGGCCAGCCCGCAAAAGCGACTTTCGAGAAATGGTACGCCACCGTGCCCGACCGCTTTTTCTTCTCCGTGAAGATGTCCCGGTTTATCACCCACACCATGCGGCTGGAGGTGAGGCCGGAATCGATCATGCGCTTCTCCGAAGGCGTCTCGCTGCTTGCAGGCAAGCTGGGCATCGTCCTTATCCAGTTCCCTCCCGACGCTTCATTTCGACGCAGGTATTATGAAGGATTTCTTCTCCCTCCTCGACCCTACGTTCCGATATACGGTCGAGGCCAGGCACGAGAGCTTCGCGGACGAGCCGTTCTTTAAGCTGTTGCGGCGCAACAACATAGCCTGGTGCATCTCCGAGACAGCGGGCCGCTATCCTTACAGCGAGGCAGTGACGGCCGATTTTGTATACGTCAGGCTTCACGGCAGGCAAGAGCTTTACGCGTCGAGCTACACCGACGACGAGCTCCGCGCATGGAAAAAGAAGATCGAGTCATGGGGCAGGGAGACTTATGTTTACTTCGACAATGACTTCGCAGGCTATGCCCCGATGAACGCGCTGACCCTCAAGGCAATGCTCGGGATGTAGGCAGGGCCGCCTGAAAAATCCACACGATGTCTTTCCTGGAAAACTTTATTGCGGAGGCACCTGGACCTGGTGCTCCGGCACCCACTGGCCGTTGACCCATTGGCCGGGCACGGTCACTACGCTCCCCTGCACTGCGGGCGGCACATAGCCGCCTCCGCTCCCCTGTGCAGCGGGGGGCGCGTAAGCGTACGCAGGATCGAGTGCTGCCGGATTGGGCGCGCCGTATGCGGGCGGCGCCATGTAGACCGGCGGGGCGGTGTCGGTGTAGTACGGGTAGTAGGAAGGATAGTAGTAGGGGTAATACCCGGGGGCTGCGTATACCCTCGGTCCGGCCCAGACGCCTGCGCGCCAGCCGCCGTAGAAACGGCCGCCCCGGAACCCGCCCCTGCCTGCATAGCTCGTTATCGGCAGGGACGCCAGAATACCAATCATGATGACTGCGAGAACAAGCATGCGCCTTTTCATGTTTTTACTCCCTGGATGATTGATACATTTAGCCTCCAAAAACCGGGAATTGTCAATAACGGAAAAAGCCCGTAAAACGGGTACATGCGCCGGCGGTCATTTCATGATAAAATAGCTATATGATGACTTTATTACCGGGTGCCTTGCGCCGGCCGATTCTGATCTGTTCCGCTGCAATCTTGATTTCTCTACTGCTGCTCATGCCCGTACCCGAGGGGCGAGCAGCCACGGAGGGCATCGTGGTAACGCAGGACGGCAGGATCAGCGTAGATGTAATCGACGCGCGGATCGATGCGGTGCTTGCGGAGCTTTCGAAGAAGGCGCCCCTTCATGTGAAGGGGCGGCCCGGAGGCGGCGAGACGCTGACGCTCCATTTTTCGGGCCTGACCGTTGAAGAGGCGCTCCATAAGATCATGGCGGGTTACAATTACGTCCTTTTCTTTCCCCCGGAAGGCCGCAAGGGAACGGCCACCCTTACCATAGTCAGCAAGGCCGTATACGGCGCAACCCCACCCTCGGTTCCTGCACCGCCGCAGCCCGCCGACCAGCAGGCCGCGCAGCGACCTTCGAGGTCAGGCGGCCGCATCCCGCTGGCATCGCCTGTCGTGCCTGAGCAAGCCGCCGCGCCGTCCTCGCCTGACAGGCGCCGCGCCCGCAACTCAGACCACGCCGCCGCCTCCGGTTGTGCCGCTTCCGCCCGTGCCTGCCCAGCCCGCCGCCCAACCGGTCGTGATAGACCAGCCTCCGGCCCAGCAGCAAGCTGCCGGACAGACAGTGCAGCCCGGCGGGACGGCAACAGCCAACCAGCCTGGCGTCCTGCCGTCGCCCGATTCCCAGCCTGAGTTCAACCCCGCGGCGTGGGGAGGCAAGGGAAGGCACCAGTAACCGTTATCCGCAGATTTATTTTTCGATAACTCCACAATCGAATGGGTGAGCACGTCAGACGGGCCGCCGTTTACGTTGAAGGCGAAATATGTCTCCTTGCCGACGCAATACTAGAGGTTCGTCCAGGAGCCCGGTATGTGCCGCTGTGGCCGAGGAGCGTCGTCGAGCCGTCTCTTTTTCGCGTGTACCCGAGGCTGTATTCATATCGTTCGGAGGCGGGCAGAAAGTCTTCCATCTCCCGGAGCATGGCCGCCCCTACGATCCGTCCCTCCCGCAGCCCCCTGTGGAAGGCGTTCAGGTCGCCCGCGGTGCTGACGAGATCGGCCGCGGCCCGGTCGAAGAGCCTGTACATCGCCGAATAGTCCGTCCACCGGCCGTTCTCGAAAAGGAGGCATCGCATGTACGGCTCGGGGAGGGCGCGCCCTGGCGGGTCGGACATTACGAAGGTATGGTCCAGGCCGAGCGGCCCCATAATGGTGCGGGCCAGGTATTTTTCGTATGATGTGCCGGATGCGGCATCGATAACGATTCCAAGGAGCAGGTAATTGACGTTCGAATAGACGTGCTCCTCGCCGGGCGCGTGAGCAGGGCCTTTGTCGAGGCCTGCGAATATGGCTATATCGGCCCGGACAGGCGTTTCCGGCTGCGCTGTTTGCACGGCTTCGAAATCCGTGCCGGAGTCGGCTATCCCGCTGCGATGGCCCAGAAGGCGCCGCAGCGTGGTCCGACCTGCGCCAGCCATGCGGCCGGTGTATTCCCGGCCCAGCCATTTGGCGGCCGGGTCGTCGAGCCCGAGCCTTCCATCCTCGGCCAGCCTCAAAACGGCGGCTGCGGTGAACATCTTCGAGATGCTGCCCGCCCGGAAATACATCCCCGGCGCCGCATGAAGCGGGGGTGCGAGGCTCGCCATGCCTGCGGCCGCCGCAACAGCCCATCCCGGCGCTGCAACGTGGGCCGTGATGCCCGGGTTCCCCGAAGAGGCGAGGGCCGTCCCTATGGCTTTCTGAAAATTTTCTTGTATGGTTTTTTTCTTCGGTCCCAATGTTTGGGGCTCAGCGCCCCCTCCAGGCGACCCTTCCCTCCTTACGTTGGGCGGGTACCCCGGCCGCGTGGAGCCTCCCCCCTTGGCGCGGCGCTACGCTTGCTTTAATACCCTGCTGCCAGCAGCAGGGTATTAATCCGGCCCACGCCTACGACACGCCGACCATGCCTTCCGCGAACTGTTTTGCGCTGAACGGCACCATATCGTCCATCTTCTCGCCCACGCCGACGTATCGTATCGGTATTTTCAGGCTTGTGCGCGATAGGCAGGACAAAGCCGCCTTTGGCCGTCCCGTCGAGCTTGGTGATGATTATCCCCGTCACGGAGATCGCCTCGTTGAACTTTTCCGCCTGGGCGATGGCGTTCTGGCCGTTGGTCGCGTCCACCACCAGGAGCGTCTCGTGCGGGGCGCCTGGGATCTCCTTGCCTATGACCCTCTTTATCTTCCGCATCTCTTCCATGAGGTTGACCTTTGTGTGGAGGCGGCCCGCAGTGTCGAGTATCGAATACGTCGATGCCCCTGGCCCTGGCGGCCTTCGTCGCGTCATAGGCAACGGCAGCCGGGTCGCTGCCTGACTGGTGCTTTATCGTCTCGATGCCGAGCCTTTGCCCCCATACTTCGAGTTGCTCTATTGCGGCGGCCCGGAAGGTGTCGCACGCGCCGAACATGACCTTTTTCCCATCGTCGAGGTATATCCGAGCGAGCTTCGCTATGGTCGTCGTCTTGCCGGCTCCGTTGACGCCGATGGCGAGCACCACGAAAGGGGCGGCGCTGCCCGTGTCGATCGGTTTTTCAACAGGCAGGAGCAATTTCTCTATCTCTTCGGCCATAGCGGGCTTCAGGTCTTCCTCGGTCTTTATGCGGCCCGTCTTCCACCGCTGCCTGAGGGCGCTGACGAGCGCATCGGCCGCTTCCAGCCCCGCATCGGCAAGCACGACGGCCTCTTCGATCCCGTCGAAGGCGGACTCGTCGAGACTCTTGCCTTTCACCATCCATTCGAGCTGTGTCTGGAGCTGGGCCCGCGTCCTGGTCAGGCCGTTTTTTATCTTGTCGAAAATACCCATGGTCGGCCTCGTTGTCGGAGAATAAAGCGAAAGAGATGGCCCGAAGGGCCTGTACACGGGCCGGTAGTCACCTAGCCCAGGCGGGAGTGCGCAAAAACGGCGCGCGACCGGGGAGCCTTCGGCCTGTACCGGATTAAGCCGCCCCTACGATTCGGGCTTGTACGGCTTCCCGCAGACCTTGCAGGTCCCCTGCTCGCTGATGACGCCTATACACGTCCCGTCGCTGCAAAGGAGCCTGGCTGAAAAATCGATTTCCTGGTTGCTTTCTGCAGCAGCCGTGTTCGTTTCCGGCCTCAAGGACCAGCCTGGATCCACAGAGGTAGCAGAATGGCCCGAGCAGGTCGATCGTTTTGCCGCAGCCGCCGCAGACCGCAGAGCCCACTTCACGGGCGCACTTTTCGCACAACATCGTTTCTCCTATTTCTTCTTGAATATCTTTATGACCTTACCGTTCTCGTACTCTACATAAAGATAACCTTTATCGTTCGGCAGGATCCTCCACGTAGGAATGTATACCCAGAGGATGTGGTCTTCCGGCGTCTTGCTTACGACAGTCGGGTCCCCCAGCTTTTTGCGCACGTCGTCCTGCCCTTTTCCTACGAGGGCGTTATCGAAGGCGCGCTTCGTGGACGGCTTTTCGGTCGCCTCTGGGCTGACGGCCTTCGACCTGGAGCACCCTGCGGCGAAGGCCATGCAGCAGGCCGCCAGGACGATCACGCCCGCAGGGACAATTTTCGGCAATTGTTTCAAAAAACCGCCGGGAAATCCTTGTGAGAAACGCTTTAAACTATCGATATGCCCGCTCCTTTCTCTATAATCCCTTGCCGCAAAGGCTATCGTATCATTTATTTTTTCCGTTATCAACCTTGGGCTCAGCGCCCCCTCCAGCGGCAAAGCCGCGTGGAGCCTCCCCTCTCGGCGCTCGCATACGCTCGCTTTACTGTTCAATTGCTGATTGTTTGCGGCTCAGCCGCCTGTCTTTGCGGCGGCTTTTCTGAGGCGTTCCATCATGGCCCTTCCGAGGCCCGTTTCCGGGATCGCCTCGGCGTAGATGATCTCCGAGGCCGTGGCATCGAGCTCGATGAGGGATGAAAAGAAACCGGCCGCCGCCTCCCTCATGTCGCCCTTCTCGGAAAGCACCCTCACGTGGCGCGCAATGCCGCCTTCCGGTTTCCGGAAGGCGAGAAACGCAGAGTTCTCGACCTTGATCTCGGCGGGGCCGCCGATAACGCGAAGGGGCGTGTGGGGTGCGTAATGGTACGGCAGCTCTCCGGGCGACTCGCAGCCGCCGCCGTCCTGTTTTTTCTCTACGACCTCGCCGACGCACGCGGCCAGCTCTTCCACGCTGACCGAGCCGTGCCTGTGCACGCGCACCCTGCCGTCCTCCGTTATCGAGACGACAGTCGATTCTATGCCGAAGCTCGCCGGCCCGCCGTCCAGGACGAGGGGCAGGCCCTCGCGGAACAGGCGCGCCACATGGCGGGCGGTCGTGGCGCTCATGTAGCCGAAGGGGTTCGCGCTGGGTGCGGCAATCGGCCGCCCCAATGCCCTTATCAAATCGAGCGCGATAGGGTGGCCGGGCATCCTGACTCCTACGGTGGCCAGCCCCGCAGTGACGATGTCCGGCACGACCGGCTTTTTGGGAAGGATGACGGTCAACGGGCCCGGCCAGAAACGCTCCATCAGGCGCCTGGCAACAAGCGGCACGGAGGAGGCTATTTCTTCGACAGTCGTGTTTGCTGCTATGTGGACTATGAGGGGGTCGAAGTGGGGCCGTTTTTTCAGCTCGAATACCTTCGCCACTGCCTGCGGATTGAACGCGTCGGCCCCGAGGCCGTAAACGGTCTCCGTCGGGAAGGCGACGATATCGCCTCCTTTGAGCAGACCGGCCGCCCGCTTTAGCGCGGATGCATCGTAACCGTCAAGTATCTCCATGATTTTGTCCCGGATTTAATATAGCACACGGGAGGGGGACGGCGTCAAAAGCCGCTTTCCGCAAGGCCGGGCGGCGCGGCGCTCCTTACAACATGAATATGGCGACGATGATGACGCCTACGAAGCCGAGGAGCGTCGGGACGAGGTTCCGCCTGGCTATCTCTACGGGATCGGTGCCTGTGATCGCTGCGGCCGGAATGACGGCCCAGGGGATGATGGTGCCGCCGCCTACGCAGACGGCGAAGAACTGGCCGAGGGCGGCCAGCGTAGCGATGTTGAGGTGCGTCGGCCCTCCGAGGGCCTGCGCAAGGGTGCCCATTAGCGGCAGGCCCGCGAAGCCCGACCCGTCGAGTCCCGTGATGCCCCCTACGATGCCCTGCACGAGGGCGACCGGGACACGGGAGAGAGGCACCGACTCGGCAAGCGCCCGGCCGAGATCGAAAAGAAGGCCCCTGGCGCCTTCTCCGAAAACGGCCTTCGCTGTGCCCGGCGCCCCCATGAAAAAGAAGCCCGCGATCAGGAAAACGGGCGCGAAGATGCGCACGCCGAACATGAAGCCCGCCCGGGCGTGGTCCGTCAGCTTCTGGAACCCTTCTCTGCCGTAAACCCCGAAGCCGACGATCACCATGATCAGGGCGACGGTGCCGCCCAGCAGGGCCGTTGCGTCGCCGCCGCGGAGCTTCAGAAGCAGCATACCTGCGATGTCGAGACAAAAAAGGAGTGCTATGACGGCGAGCAGATATTTCTTGACTATGACGGCCTCGCCGCTCCATTTGGCCCGTTCCGCCAGTGTCTCCGGCGAAAGCTCGAAGGGCGCCCACTTAAGGGGCTTGCCGGCCGTTGCCTTGATGTCCTTCTTTACGGAGAGGAACGTAAGCGGCAGGGCGATGACAGCCCAGGCAGCCAGCATGGGCAGACTCTTCGCTATGACGTCGCCGACGGGTACGCCCGATGCCTTCGATGTAATGCCGGGGGCGCCCTGGATTATGAAGTCGGTTGTCAGGGCGCAGCCGTAGCCGAACATGCTGATCGACATGGCTGCGCTGATCGGCGGGAGGCCGACGGCCACGGCGGCCGGAAGCAGAAGGGCCCCGACGAGGGCTATGGCGGGCGAGGGCCAGATGACCCAGGCAACGAGCATGATGACTACGCCCATCACCCAGAACGCGACGACCGGCGACCTGATGCTGTTCTTGATCGGGACGGAACATCATATCCGCTATGCCGCACTCTTCGAGCATCTTCGCCATGGAGACGATAAGGGAGATGATCAGGACCGTGCCCAGAAGCTCGGAAAAGGCGACGCTTATAGAATTGAAGACCGCCTGGACGGCCTTTATCGGGCTTGCCGTTATCACCCAGGAGAGGGTGAAGGAGCCGACGATGCAGACAAGGGCGGGGTCTTTCCTGCAGCGCCATCGCGAGCGAGGACGAGAACGACGAAGAGCGCATAGACCCAATGGGCGCAGTAAGCTCAACCATTGCGCCCCGCCCTGCGAAGAACCCGGCCATCCCTGCTTCATCGACCCCTCCGGCGTATCTTTTCGCCTTCCGTTTCGTAAAGGCCCATTGCTACCATCCTGTCGAAGTAGACCGACCCGGAGAACGTATACTTGATCGCCCAGGCCTTCCGGGGTCTCCATGCCTTTGCGCACGTAGCTTATCGCGTCCCCGACTGCAAGTGTTTCGGGATATGCCGCCGTCTTCTCGCCGGCAGCGACTTTGGCCGCGTTATATCCGGCCAGCGTCCCCGTGACGATCGCCTCGGTGTGGCCCACGAGAAGCCCCGCTTTTTCACCCGCGCAAAACAGGTTTTCGACTCCCGTTACCTTCAGCGTGTCGTCTCTTGGCGCCATGCCGATGAACCGGATGGAATTGCCGAGTCCTCCTGCATAGGGGTCCTGGTAGCGCGCCCGTTCCAGGCCCGGGCACCTTCCTGAGAAGGTCGAGGGGGAAATGGGTCGTCATCAGCTTCGCGTGGCCGGTATCGAGGATGATGACGTTCTCCCTGTAGCCCGTCTGTGGTATTGCTGGCACGCCTTGATCGCCAGCTTGCCGCTCTGACCGCAGCTCCTGAGGCAGGGGGATAATGGCAACGCCCGTCCGGTTCGAGCCGGCCGAGGACCTCATCCGAGAGTGATTCCTTGCGCAGCTCGCACGAGCCGCTCATGGCCCCCACCCGCCCGCCCGTCCTGCCCTCCATCTCCTTAACCCCGCATTTTGCGGTGATGCTGACCCTGCCGCCGAAAGACGGGCAGCGAAGGACGCACATGACGCAGCCGTTGCCATATTTGATGCATTGCGGCGGCCCGCCCGCCGTGCCCGTGGCATCGATAAAGGCGTCGCCCTCGGAAGCCACCTTCTCATCGCCCTTTTTCCCGGTCACGGCGCGGATCGCCCGCGCCTTCCATCTCGACGTTGTCCACCCTTGCGGCCAGATGCAGCTCTACGCCGTGTCAATAAGGGCTGCCTGACCTCTGCTCGATCACCCTGCATCGTACAGCGAGGCATGATGGTGGCCGGGGAATTCGATATTCCGGTGGATGCTGATCCTGTCGGTGATCCGGAACATCTCGCCGCCCCCCATCGCGAGCATCTCCTCGGCCGCCGTGAACCTGCCGTTGTTGCGCATGATGCCGCCCACGAGACCGCAGCCGAGGATCAGGTCGGTCCGCTCTATCAGCACGACTTCCGCCGCCCTGCACCCTGGCGGAAATCGCCGCAGAACAGCCGGCGAAGCCGGCCCCGACTATGACGATCTTCATTCCGTCCCTCCTCACGTCCGCTGTGTTATGTTAGGGTTAGGCAGTATTCTACTTGGTTTTTTCACTTTTTTCCTCTTTCTTTTCGGGATCGGGGCGGGTTGCGGGGTGCTTAGCCGACCCGGGACCCGTTTTGTTCTCACATAAATGTACTTCCGCAGTTGCATACAATTTCTCTTGCATTGTATACAAAATAGTTGTATATTACATCTATATGACACGTCGCCCCAATAAATATGTTCTGGAAGAGTCAGTGGCTCATCTTTGCGCCCGTTTCTACCGTTCGATGTGGAGGCACGTGAACCGGGTGCTGAGCAGAGGGAGGGCTGCAGATAACCATGGAACAGTGGCCGATCCTGATACATCTGTGGGACCGGAACGGGCAGACCCAGAAGGAGCTGGCAAACAGAGTCTTCAAGGACAAGACGACCATCACGAGACTCGTGGCTGATATAGAATCCTCCGGCATTATCGAGAGACAACCGGACCGCGAGGACAAAAGGGAAAGGAGCGTCTTTCTGACGGAAAAAGGGAAAGAGATCATGAACTCGGCCACAATGTTGATTCAACGCGTCGATGCAACTGCGGAGGAGGGAATCGACGAGAAGGACCTTTTGGTCTGTAAGACTGTTCTTAGGCGCCTGCACAGGAACCTTACGGATTCGGGTTTGTGAACAAATGGTTGAGGATCGGAGGAAGGTATGCGGGAAATATCGCGGATGAGGTTCTTGGCTATATAGTTGCACTTGCCATCTATGTGGCAGCAGAAAGGGCCAGGCCGGGCCGGTGCAGCAGGCGGTAGCGAACAAAAGAGGGCGCTGGGAAACGCAACGCACCAAAGGAAAAGGAGCGGCATTATGGACTTCACACTAACCAAAGAGCATCTAACGATGAAAGAAACTGCGCGACGACCGCGGAGGAGATATCGAGGTGTTACACCCGGACGGCCGCCCTCGTGCCGGACCGGAATCTCCTCCGTTTCACAGTGACGGAAGTCGTGGCAGGTAGTTGCAGTCACCATTTACGTTGAGTGAGCGGAGACAGATTTAAGAAATGGTGGGCGGATAGCGAGTAGCGAAAAAAGCTGTGCCTGGGGGTCGGGAAGCCATGCCGGGAAAACAGAGCGCTGAGAGGCGCCGCAGAGCAAAAAGGAGTAAATATCATGGACTTCACACCGACCGAAGAGCATGTAATGATCAAAGAGACGTGCCGCAAATTCGCCGAGCAGTGCCTGAAGCCGAGGGCCGCCGAATATGACCGGACCCACGAGTTCCCGTGGTACAACGTCAAGAAACTAAGTGAAATGGGCATGATGGGCGTAGTGTACCCCGAAGAATACAATGGGGCGGGCCTGGACTACATCTCGTACGCCATGGCCGCGGAGGAGATATCGAGGGGTTGCGCAGCGACGGCCACCGTCATGATGGGCCAGAACTCCCTCAGTATATCACCCATATATTACTTCGGCACGGAAAAACAGAGGCAGACTTATCTTTGCAACATGACTACCGGCGAGCGGCTGGGTTGCTTTGCCGTGACGGAGTCATGCGCCGGCTCCGACGCGTCCGGAATGAGGACCAGGGCCGAGCGCAAAAACGGGAGCTGGATCCTCAACGGAACCAAAACATTCATCACCAACGGCGGAGTTGCGGACGTTGCCGTAGTGATGGCGACGACCACCAAGGGGCTCGGCCACAAGGCGTTCTCCATGTTCATCGTCGAAAAGGGGATGAAGGGATTCTCCGTCGGCAGGTCGGAAGACAAGCTCGGCATTTGCGCGTCCTCCACGACGGAGCTGATATTTGACGATTGCGAGATACCGGCGGAGAACATCCTCGGCGAAGTCGGCCAGGGATTCAAGATATGCATGCATACCCTCGACGGCGGCCGCGTCGGCGTGGCTGCACAGGCCGTCGGCATCGCGCAGGCGGCGCTCGACGAGGCAAAAAAATATGCGAAGGAGCGGCTCCAGTTCAGCAAGCCCCTCGCGAACTTCCAGGCGATCCAGTGGATGATTGCCGATATGGCGACCGAGATACATGCCGCCAGGCTGCTCGTGTACCAGGCTTCGGCCATGTTGAACACGGGTGACAGGCAGAAGTATTCCTCTTACTGCTCCATGGCGAAGCTCTTCGCGTCGGAGATGTCTCATCGCGTAACGCACAAGGCGATGCAGATATTCGGCGGGTACGGGTATACCAAGGAGTTCCCCATTGAGCGACTCTACCGCGATTCAAGAATAACGGAGATTTACGAGGGGACATCCGAGATCCAGAGGATGGTCATCTCGTCGAGCGTCTTGAACGCAGCGTGACACACCCGACATCTCGATAACATAAGGCCGCGCGAGCTTTTGTAAGGGCCTCGGGACGAGATGTGTCGGGCACGATTGCCTAAAAGACGATCGGCTCGGGGTCTTTACAGGTTGTCCGCCGGCAACAAAAAAGGAAGAAATCGCATGAACACAGAGCAGAACAACAGAAAACCATTCCAGACGATGAGACAGCTAGTGAAAAGGAACGAAGCGTTGTACCCGGACCGTACCGCCATGCAGGAGTACGAAACGGGCAAGAGATGCACCTTCGGCGAGCTGGGAAAGAAAGCAGGGCGTATCGGCAACGCACTTTACGGCCTCGGCCTCTCCAGGTTGGACCGTGTCGCAGCGCTCAGCCAGAACAGCTTCGAATACGCGGAGCTTTTCATCTCCATCCCCGTTGCCGGCTTCACGTTCGTCCCCCTCAATTTCAGGCTTGCCCTCCCGGAGCTTATCGGGGTCCTCAACGATGCAGGGGCCAGGGTGCTCTTCCTCCAGGACCAGTACATCGACTTTGCCGACGAGCTGAAAAAGCAGGTGCCTTCCCTCGAGCATTTCATCTTCATCGGCCCGAAAGAAAAGGCCCCCGCGGGATGGCATCACTATGAGACATTCGTAGGGAACGTGCCCTCCAACGGGACGGACAGGATCGTGGACGAGGATGACGCCGCCTTCTTCATGTACACCAGCGGAACGACGGGTGTTCCGAAAGGCGTTATCCAGACCCAGCTCAACCACTACCACAATGCCCGCACGACGGCGCTCCACCACGGCCTCAAGCCATGGGATATCGGCTTCACCTGCTGTCCCATGTATCACGCCACCGCCTATTGCTCCTTTTTCGGGACCTTTTACGTGGGCGCCCCGAACATCCTGTTCCAGAAGTTCGACCCGATCTCACTCTTCAAAGCGGCGCAGGATCATCACATCTCTGCGGGCATGCTGGCGACGCCCATGGTGAGGATGATCCTCGACGCCCGCGAACGGATCGAGAAGTATGACCGTAAGAGCCTGACAAAGCTCTGGTTCGCGGGAGCGGGCATTACGCCTGCCGTGTGGAAGCAGTTCGTGGACGCCTACGGCTCCATCCTGGGCCAGCACATGGGGACGACCGAGACGACCGGGTGTACGACCTTCATCTCCAAAGAGGAGGTCGCCCGGGAGCTGGCGGCAGGCAACGAGAGCGTCCTCGCCTCCTGCGGCACTTCGTCGATCGATATGATGACACAGATAGTCGACGACAATGACAACGTCATTACCCAGGGCATCGGTGAGATGCGCTCGCGGGGGCTCGGCCTTACCAGGGGATACTGGAACAAAGAGGAGCAGACGAAGAGCGCCTTCAAAAAGGGCTGGTTCTACACGGAAGACATCTGTCAGATCGATGAAAAGGGCTATATCTACGTGATCGATCGGAAAAAGGATATGATCATCACCGGCGGTGAAAATGTTTATCCGACCGAGCTCGAGAACATAATCAACTCCCATCCTGCGGTCAAGGAGTCTTCCGTCATCGGGATACCCCACCCGGTATGGGGTGAGGCAATTGCGGCGGTAGTGGTATGCCATTCCCCCGTAAGCTCCGACGATATCATCTCTTTCTGCAAAGGCAGGATAGCCAAGTACAAAACGCCGAGGTCCGTCTTATTTGTCTCCGAGCTGCCTCGTAATGCGAGCGGCAAGATACCTGAAGACAGAGCTGCGCAAGCAGTTCGAGTGATAGGATGACGGCGGGGGTGGGCAGCCTTCCCTTCCCCCGCCTCTTTTTATGTAGCCGCGCCGGGCTCGGCACCCGCGCGACGGGTCATTCAGCGTAGTGCTACGTCCACGAACGGTACATGGATGAAGCAGGTCACATTGTCCCTCATCATGGTTAGAGGCAAAAGATATGGAGGATAAGGCTGGGAATCAATACTCTTGATGATTCGCTTGCGCACCTGTGCGCCCGCTTCTATCGTGCCATGATCAAACATGTCGGCCGGGAGCTGCTGGCCAGGGGTTTGGAGATAACCGCAGAGCAATGGCACGTCCTGATACTTGTCCGCCACCGCAACGGGCAGACGCAGAAGGAGCTGGCGTGGAGACTCTACAAGGATAAGACCACGATCGCCAAGTTGGTGGCGACCCTTGAATCGGGCGGCATGGTCGACAGGAAGCGTGGCCTGAAGGACAGGAGGGAAAAAAAGGTCTCTATAACGGAAAAAGGGATGGACGTCCTGGACGGCGTGACAGTCACGGTCAGAAAAGTCAATAAGCTTATCGAAGCGGAAATCGACGACAGGGAACGCGCCATCTGCACAGATGTCCTTCGCCGTGTCCATATGAAGTTGAATCTCATCAACGGCATCCCGGCGTGACATGACGGGGTTTATAGTCAAGCCTCTTTCAGACATATTTCATGAGAACGGCGTTCCGCCGGCCTCGGCAGGGATTGCGGTGAAGACATGCACCGAACAACCCTGACCGACGCCGGCCTCACGACCTTAATAATATTGCCTTTAACGCTTAACCGGGCAGTGTTGCTCCAGGCCCTTACCTCCCTGCACCGTCTTCTGAAATAAAGCGGCTTATCAGATAGCCGATGCCGAAGGCTGCACATCCGATAAATATCCCCGCGCATACGTTGTCGATGAACATGGTCCACCTCCATCGCTATCAGCGCTCGTGCGTTGACCTCTAACAATCATGGCTTGGCGTTATTCCGTAAAGAACATCAGCAAGCAGTGTGCCAGCGGCAAATGTACGCTATTATTGGCGAATGCGGCAGGGCGTCTTTCGGCATCTGTAAAGCAAGGGGACGATGATGTCCTTTTGCTTTACAGCACTTCTCTGATTTTGGTTACAAATGTTGCTACAGGGTCAGCTCGACTTTCGCATCGACCACCGTGCAGCCCGTCCCCTCTTCCCCCACGATAATGGGGTTCAAATCCAGGTTTTGGATAGAGCCGTCTTCCGCGAGCATGCGCGAGACGGCTACAAGCACGGATGAGAGGGCCGCAATATCGGCCGGCGGCTTTCCCCTGAAGCCTTTGAGCATCGCCTGCGCTTTGGTCTCCCCGATCATCTCCCGCGCCGTATGCTCGTCGATAGGGGCCACCCGTATCGATGTCTCGCGTAAAAGCTCGACGAAGATGCCGCCAAGCCCGAAAACGAGGACGGGTCCGAACTCCCTGTCCCGCCTCCCGCCCACGATCACCTCATAGCCTGACCGGGCCATTTTCTGGACGAGCCACCGCTCTCCCCCCATGCGGCTTATCGCTTGCGTGACGGATTCCGCGTCCTTAAGGTCAAGCGCGACCCCGCCCTTTTCTGTCTTATGGAGCAGGTTCGGCGACGCGATCTTCACGGCTACGGGGTAGCCTATATCGCCCGCCGCCGCTGCGGCTTCCTCTGCCGAAGAAGCAATGGCGTACGGGGCGACGGGCAGGCCGTAGCGGCTAAGCAAAGCGAAGGCGTCGCCGGGGTCCATGACTGCGCCTGCACGGGTGCTCCCCTGCGCTGCGCCCGACCGGAAGCGGCCTGCGCGCCCCTTCTTTGCCAGGTGTTTTGAGTGGGCAAGGGACCACGAGAGGGCGCGGAGCGCATCGTCCACGTCGCTGAAAAGGGGTATATCGGCGGCTTCTTTAAGGGAGAACCAGCGGTCCTTGCTCGATACCGTGCAGAGCACGACAGGTTTCCCGTAGGCAGGCGACATGCGCGCCGCCTCCCTGATGAGGTTTTCTATGTGCTCGTTCTCGCCTTCGGCTGCATGGGCGCTGACGAAGACCACGCCGTCGATCGCTTTTTCTTCGAGCATCATCTCGACTATGCGCGGGTAGGTGCTCATATCATATATATCGCCGACGTCCAGCGGGTTCGTCATCCTTATGATGTGCCTCTTGTTTTCCGCAATCTTCTCCATGAGCGCCTTGGGCAGCTCTGCCAGCTCGAACCCGTAGCGCTCCACCGCGTCTGCGGCAAGGACGCCGTGGCCGCCCGAGCGCGTCACGACTGCGAGGCGCGGACCCGCAAGCGGCGGGAGCGAGAATATCTTCAGACCGTTTATCATCTCCCGGAGGCTGTCGACGCGATGGACGCCCACCTGGGCCATCGCGGCGTCCGCCGTCTCGTCGTCGCCTGCTATGGCGGTTGTGTGGAAGCGCGCGATGTCGCCGCTGGCTTGGCCCCTGTTCCCCTTGATTAGCACGATCGGCTTGTCCGTGCCGTCGGCAAGCTCCATAAGGCGCCTGCCGTCGGAGAAGCTCTCCAGGTACATTCCGATGGTCTTCGTGCCGGGGTCTGCTATCAGGTACTCCAGAAAATCGTTCTCGTTGAGGTTCAGCTTGTTGCCGATGCTCGCGAGCTTGTCGAGCCCGATGCGCTCCACGGAGCAGAGCATGCACGTATCGTAGAAGACGCCCCCGCTCTGGCCGATGAAAGAGGCCCCGCCCTTTTTCACGGAGCCCGGCTCTACCCCGAAGAAGGGCAGCATGACCCCGTTCTCGAGGTTCATCACGCCGAAGCAGTTGGGGCCCTGAAGCCTCATGCCCCATTTCGAGAGGATACCCAGTATCTCCTTTTCAAGCCCCTTTTGCTCTTCCCCCAGCTCGGTGAACCCGGCGGACTCGACGATGACGCTGCGCGTCCCTTTCTTTCCGCAGGCGTCCAATATCGCCGGTATCTCCGAAGCGGGCACGAGCAGGACCGCCAGATCGGGCGCCTGCCCGATCAAGCTGAAGTCCGTAATAATCTCTTTTCCCGCGATTGTCCCCGGGTGGCTCCCTATAGGGAAGACTTCGCCCTTAAAGCCGAAGCGGACGAGGTTCGCGACCATCTCTTTGGCGAGGTTGGAAGGCCGGTCGGATACACCGAAAACCGCTATGCTTTCAGGATAGAAAAAAGCGTGCATGGGATCTCCTTTTTGTATACATTCGCACGGCTAATAATATAGCGACGATTGCGAACGAAACACAAGGTGTGCCTGTTGTTCCGTCCGTGGCCTCGTTACTATCATTAAGGGTCGCGACCCGTCCGGTTCGGGCTTTATACATTCTGTATAGTCCGATTATACACCTGGCGGCCGGGAAGAGGGTATCTTTCAATCCACTCCGAAAGAAGATGCGCGATATTAAACGGTATTGCAGTCAGGGCAGGCCGCACCCGGCAGATGGCATCGCATTTGCTTAATGGATAGACGTACGTTGAAATCCCATCAAGGAGGTGCTTGGATGCCTGCGCTTGTAAAAGATAAGATACTGGTTGTTGACGACGAGCCGATGATCTGCAAAAGCTGCAAAGAAATCCTCGAAGGCGAAGGGTACGATGTCGACCTGGCGAACTCGGGCCAGGAGGGCGTGAAAAAGGCCCTGGAAAAGATATTCGACCTCGTCATCGTTGATATGAAAATGCCCGACCTGTCCGGCATGAGCCTGCTTAAAAGGATTGAAGGGCGAAAAGCTTAAGACACCGGTCATCATGATTACCGCCTATTCAACGCTGGAGACGGCAATCGAGGCGATGAAGCTGGGGGCCGCCGACTACATCCCGAAGCCCTTCACGCCTGACGAGCTTTCAGTAGTCGTCAAATCGGTCATTTCCGGCGACGAGCCTGCCATGAAGCGCGCCTGCGGCGCAGCTCATCGGCAAAGAGAGCGTTGCCAGGGTGCTTGAGAAGGACCGGCCGCACGCGGAGTACATGATCGACGCCGATATAGAGAAGTGCATCGGCTGCCAGATGTGCATGGTCGATTGCGCGGCCCATCACGCGGACGCGCAAGAACCTGCCCATCGCCTACCCGAAGGCCTGGGACCTGCTTCCCGAGTCGAGGCTTTTCGTCGACTTAGACGGCGCGCTCCCCGTCCCCCTGCTCTGCAAGCACTGCGAGAACGCGCCCTGCGCGACCGTCTGCCCCACCGGGGCCATCCGGGTCGACGAGAAGTACGGCTTCAAGGTCCTCGACAAGGAGAAGTGCATCGGCTGCCGTTCCTGCATGCTCACGTGCCCCTTCGGCCTCATATCGATGGACAACGAAGGCAGGGCGGCGCAGAAGTGCGACATGTGCCTCGAAAGGTTCGAGGAAGGCATAGACCCGGTCTGCGTGCAGGTTTGCCCGCGCGGCGCCCTTTCGGTAAAGCCCGTGACAGGGTCGATGGACGACGTGAGGAAGAAGACCGCCGAGCAGATGCTGAAGAGCCACGAAGAAAGAAAGCGCCTTTTAACGCTCATAAAGAAGTAAAGGGGTGCCACGATGGAGACGCACTTAATCAATCTGATAGAAAGCCGCGGCACGGACTCCTCCCAGCTTATCGGCATCCTCCAGGACATCCAGGCGGAGTATAACTACCTGCCCCTGTCCTCGTTGATGGAGCTGTCGGAGACGCTGAAGGTGCCCTTCAGCCGCCTATACAGCATCGCCACTTTTTTCAAGGCCTTCAGCCTCGAGCCGAGAGGGAAGCATATCGTCACGGTCTGCATGGGGACCGCCTGCCACGTGCAGGAAGGCCCCGAGGATCGTCGATGAGCTCTCCCGTGTCCTTAGGCGTAAAGGCGGGGGACACTACGGAGGACCGCCTTTTCACCCTTGAGACGGTCAACTGCCTGGGCACGTGCGCCCTCGGCCCCGTCGTCGTCGTAGACGGCAAGTACTACGGCAACATGACGGTCAAGAAGGTGGGCGAGCTGCTCAAGAAGTACGCCAAGGAAAAGGAATAGGTGACGCCATGCGGATCGAATCTATTCAAGACGCTCGATGAGCTGAGGAAAAAGCTTTTCGCGGACCTGCACACGGACGAGGACGCGGATCAGGGTCTGCGCAGGCACGGGCTGCCGCGCGTGCGGGGCCGAGGAGGTAATCGAGGCCTTCAGGACGGAGGTCGCAACGCCAGAAGCTCGACGCCGACGTCGAGGTAAAGGGCGACGGGGTGCCACGGCTTCTGCGAGAGGGGCACGCTCGTCGTCATCCAGCCGCAGGGCATCCTGTACACGTCGGTGAAGGCCGAGGACGTCCCGGAGATCCTCGACCGTTACGGTCAAAGAGAAGGGCATAGTCGACCGGCTCCTTTACACGGACCCCGTGACGAAAGAGAAGATCACCTACGAGAAGGAGATCCCGTTCTACAAGAAGCAGAAGCGGCTCCTCCTCGGCATGAACCCGGACATCGACCCGACGGACATCAGAGACTACATCGCCTACGGCGGCTATTCGGCGCTCGCAAAGGCCGTCGCTACAATGAAGCCGAGGAGATCGTCGAAGAGGTCAAGATATCCGGGTCTGCGCGGAAGGGGCGGCGGCGGGTTCCCGACGGGCGACGAAGTGGGAGACGTGCCGGGACGCCGAAGGCGACGCAAGGTACGTCATCTGCAACGCGGACGAGGGCGACCCCGGCGCGTACATGGACAGGAGCCTTCTCGAAGGCAACCCGCACAGCGTGCTCGAGGGCATGATAATCGGCGCCTACGCCATCGGCGCGAGCGAAGGCTACGTCTACGTGAGGAACGAGTATCCCCTCGCAGTCGAGAACGCGAGGATGGCCATCGAGCAGGCCAGGGAGTACGGCTTCCTGGGCGAGGACATCTTCGCACGCGGCTTTTCACTCGACGTAAAGATAGCCAGGGGCGGCGGCGCCTTCATCTGCGGCGAGTCGAGCGCCCTGATGGCCTCCCTCGAAGGCAAGGCGGGCCGGCCCAGGGCCAAGTACATACATACGGTCGAGAAGGGCCTCTGGGAAAGGCCGACGAACCTGAACAACGTGGAGACGTGGGCCAACGTGCCGCTCATCATCAACAACGGCGCCGAGTGGTACAGGCAGACGGGGACCGAGGGCAGCAAGGGCACGAAGATATTCTCGCTCGTGGGCAAGATCAACAACACGGGCCTGGTGGAAGTGCCCATGGGCATATCCCTGCGGGAGATCGTCTACGGCATAGGCGGCGGCGTCCCGGAGGGGAAGAAGCTGAAGGCGGTCCAGACGGGCGGCCCTTCGGGCGGCTGCGTCCCGGTGGACCTTATCGACATGCCCGTCGATTTCGACGAGCTGACCAAGGCCGGCTCCATGATGGGCTCGGGCGGCATGATCATCCTTGACGAGAACACCTGCATGGTCGACGTCGCGCGGTATTTCCTCGACTTCCTGAAGGACGAGTCCTGCGGCAAGTGCCTCCCGTGCAGGGAGGGCATCAAGCGGATGCTGGAGATACTGAACAGGATATGCGCAGGCAAGGGAGAAGAGGGCGACGTGGAGCTTCTGCAGGAGATCGCGCAGACGGTGCAGGATACGTCGCTGTGCGCGCTCGGCGGCTCCGCCCCGAACCCCCTGCTGACGACCCTCAAATACTTCGGCGAGGAATACGTTGCCCACGTCAGGGACAAGAAGTGCCCGGCGGGGATCTGCAAAGACCTGATAACCTACGGCATAACCGAGGACAAGTGCAACGGGTGCGGCGTCTGCGCCAAGGCGTGCCCGAGCTCGGCGATTACGGGGGAGAAGAAGAAACCCCATCATATCGACGTTTCGATGTGCACCAAGTGCGGCATTTGCGCGGAGTCGTGCAGGCGGCAGGCCATTGCCGCGGCCTGATCCGGGCCGGGTAAGCCCGACGTTCGGCCGATTGAGGCAAAGGAGAGATGACATGATAAGCGTGACGATAAACGGGACTGAAGTGAGGACCGCCGAAGACCGGACGATATTGCAGACGGCGAGGGAGGTCGGGATCGGCATCCCGACCCTCTGCCACCACGAGGCCCTGTCCCCTTACGGCTCCTGCCGCCTGTGCGTGGTGGAGATCGTCAGGAGGGGGAGGAGCAGGATCGTTACCTCGTGCAACCACCCCGTCGAGAAGGGCATGGAGGTTCTCACCCATTCGCCTAAGATCCTCGCCCACAGGAAGATGCTGCTGGAGCTGCTCCTGGCGCGCTGCCCCGACGTCCCCATTATAAAGGCGATGGCGAGGCAGGCGGGCATCGAGAAGCCCAGGTTCGCGCAAAGCAAGAAGAGCAATTGCATCCTGTGCGGCCTGTGCGTCAGGGCCTGCGAGGAAAGGATAGGGGCGAGCGCCATCAGCTTCGTGAACCGGGGCACGGACGAAGACGTAGGGACCGCGTTCGACATCTCGTCGGAGACGTGCATCGGCTGCGGCGCCTGCGCGAGCGTCTGTCCCACGGGAGCGATCAACTTCGAGACGGTCCAGGGGCTTACGAAGATCGACAAGTTCAACACGGCGAAGCAGGTCCGCGTCTGCCCGTCGTGCAATAAACCGTACACTACGGCGCTCCACGTGGACTGGGTGGAAAGCCGCCTGGGCGCCAAGGCTGCGGGCGCGGCCATGTGCGTCGACTGCAAGAGGCTGCACAACGCCCACGGCGTGCGCGTAGCCCACAGTTTCAAGGGCGAAGGCTTCTACGAGCGGGCGCACGGGCACAACGGGGTTTCGTGACGGGAAGCCTGCCTTGCCTGACCGTCGATCGAGCCGGTGAAGAAGACTCCTATTTTCCAGTATTGACGGGGGCCGCGAGCTATCGCGGCCCTTCTTTTTCGTCTCCCCGTAGTGTACTCTCACACGGCTGTGCGGCCGGATCCGCGCCTCGCGCGGGCTGCGACTAGCGCCGACAGAGGAAGTTTTTGGGTATAAATGCATTTTTTCCTTGTCAGACACGTGAATATATCGTATAAACCAACCAGAGGTTTCAAATTCTGTGAAAGGGGGAAATAATGACGAAAACTGAGTTTGTTGCGAAGATGGCGTTAAAAGGAAAGATCACGAAGAAACAGGCAGGCGATGTTTTCACGGCTTTTGTTGACCTCATCGGCTCGTCCCTGAAGGGCGGCCAGAGGGTCAGCCTGCCCGGGCTCGGCACGTTTTCATGTGTGAAGCGGCAGGCGAGGAAAGGGCGCAACCCGCAGACCGGCGCAGAGATCAAGATTCCGGCACGGACCGCCGTAAAGTTCTCGACGTCAAGCGTGCTCTCGAAGCTGGTAAGCGGAAAGAAGGCTCCGGCGAAGAAGAAGTAGCCGAAACAAGGCTACGGACAAGCCGCCTGTAGAACCGGGTGGGGCACACCTTGCACGGCTTGTGTGTCGCGCCTTCGCAGAAGAAAGAACACGTTCTTCACGCTACGCCGGACGGGCGGTATCCATGAGACGTCCGCGTGTGCGGGCGCCAAGATGATGGTTTCACCTATCCGGCCGCCTGATAAGGCGGCCGTGATTTTTTCTTCGGGCGTGGACGCGCGCGAAAGCAGCCCGCGCCGGTCAATGCCATGAAAGAGCGAGGTGCAGCAATGGTTTCGATGGACAGCGTGAAGGTTGATATCCCGGAGGGAATGAACGTCATCATCGGCCAGTCCCACTTTATCAAGACGGTGCCCGACCTGTACGAGATCCTTGTCGCGTCGTCACCGCACCTGAAGTTCGGCGTTGCCTTTTCGGAGGCGAGCGGCCATTGCCTGGTGCGCCACGAGGGCAACGACCCGGACCTTGAGAAAAGGGCGGTCGATACGGCAAGCGCCCTTGCGTGCGGCCATGTATTCGTCATTTTCCTGAAGGACGGCTTCCCCATAAACGTCCTGAACGCGATCAAACAGTGCCAGGAGATCTGCCGCATCTTCTGCGCTACGGCGAACCCCCTCGAAGTGATAGTGGCGTCGAGCGAGCAGGGGAACGGCGTGATGGGCGTCATAGACGGCTTTCGGCCCAAGGGCGTGGAGGACGAGTCGGGGAAGGCGTGGCGGACCGATCTCTTGAGGAAGTTCGGCTATAAGCTGTAATCCGGATTTACAGAGCCATCAGGACGAGGTTGCTTTCGGCAAGCTCTTTGTAGAGCGCGTTGAGCTGCTCCCGGCTTTCGGCGGAAAAGGTCGCGGTTATGGAGATATACTTGTCGCCGCTGCTTGTTTTGCTTGAGTAAGCGACCTCGCCGCCGCCTGAGACATGCTTCTCGACGATAGCGCTCACGACCGAATAGAATTCGTTGGTGTTTTTCCCCATTACTTTGAGCGGATAGGCGCAGGGGAAGCGGAAGGGCTCGCCTTTGTCTTCTGTTGCCACGGCGTCTCCTTGTGCAAACGGGTTGACCGGCGAACCATCGCAATATTATACAGCGACGGGTCCGTCCCCGCAAGGACGGCGATGCCGAGTGGAAGCATAATGCGGCCACCGCCAAAAAATTGCCCCTGCATGCAATCTTTTCTTGACAACTTAAATATAATTTACGAAACTTAATATATATTGAACGGGGTGATAGGAGTACCATGGATATAGGCGGAAAGATAAGGGAGCTGAGGGATAAAAAATCCCTCACCATGAGGCAGCTTGCGGAGATGGTCCCCTGCACGCCTTCACTTATCTCCCAGATCGAGAGTGGAAAAGCGGACCCTTCCATCTCGACGCTGAAGAAGATAGCCACTGCGCTGGACGCCAACATAGTCGATTTCTTTTCGCTTGCCGCCCGCAAGAACGACGTCGTCATGCGCTCGGACCAGCGGACCGCCCTGCAGCTTGCCGAGATGGGATGCGCGGATCCAGTGCCTCACGACGGACGTGAGAAGGAAGAGGATGCAGCCCTTTTACACGATAATGAAGCCGGGAGGAGGCTCGCACGGCCCATACGCGCACGAGGGCGAGGAATTCGGCCTCATCCTTAAAGGTGAGATGGAGCTGCTTCTCGGGAACGAGACTTACGTGCTCAAGAAGGATGACAGCTTCTATTTCTCCTCGGCCGTTCCTCATGACTGGAACAACAAGGGAAAAGAAGACTGCATCGTGGTTTGGGTTATCAGCCCCGCCGACGTTCTAGCAAGGGGCGCACGTCGTCCGGGGATAAGGCTTGAAAGCAGCTACGCCCCCAAAACCCAAGGAGGGTCTATGAGATGCTTCAAGGTATTATGCGCGGTTTTCATCATTGCAGGTCTGTTGCTGCCGGCTGCTTCTTACGGCCAGGCGGCAAAATTCAAGATCGGGTGCGCGCTCCCGCTTACGGGCGTGTTCGGGCGCGACGGCAACCTGGTGAAAGACGCCTATACGTTCTGGGCGGAGACAGTCAACGCGAAAGGCGGCATCACCGTTAAGGGCAAGAAATATCCCGTCGAGCTTCTCTTCTTCGACGATAAGAGCGACAAGGCAGAAAGCGCGAAGCTCGTGGAGAGGCTCGCCACAATCGAGAAGGTCGACTTGATCCTCGGCGGCTTCGGCAGCGACTCCGTTTTCGCGGCGAGCGCCATCGCCGAAAAATACAAGTATCCGATGATCTCCGGCGGCGCAAGCTCCAACAAGCTCTTCGAGCGCGGCTTCAAGTACTACTTCTCGACTCTCGGCAAGGCGACCGAAGAGGTCCGCGGCTGCGTGGAGATCGCCAAGGTATTGAAGCCGAAGCCGAAGACGGCGGCCATCATAGGTTCCGACATCCTCTTTACGTCGCTCGCGGCCGAAGGGTTCAAGGATTACCTGAAGAAGGAGAACATAGAGCTGGTCTACTTCGAGCTTTTCCCGCTCTCCCTGGGAGACTACAACTCACTCCTTTATAAGGTGAAGCAGAAGAACCCCGACATGCTCCTTGTCGGCTCCCACCTGATGGTGGCGATCAACACGATGAAGGCCCTCAAAGAGGTCGATTTTACGCCTAAGATCGTGGCCTTCAGCTACGGCCCGACGGTGCCCGATTTCGTGAAGTCCCTGGGCAAGGATGCGGAGTATGTCGTTGCGGCGGCGGAATGGGCGCCCAACCTGCCGTACAAGGATGACGTATTCGGCACGGCCAGGGAATTGAACACCAACTACCAGAAGCGGTTCGGCAGGTCGCCGGATTACGTGGAAGTGGCATCGATAGGCGGGGCGCTGGTGCAGCAGTGGGCCATCGAGAGGCTCGGGTTCGTTCCGTCCCTCAAAGAGGCGGACAGGGTCAAGATCATGGAAGAGCTGCACAAGATGGATTCCATGACGGTCTACGGGAAAATAAAGTTCGGGGCCGACGGGGCCAACCTGGAACACCCTCCTGTCGCCGTGCAGGTGCAGAACGGGAAGCTGACGACCGTTTTCCCGAAAGAAGTGGCAGAGAAGCCTGTGCTCTATCCGGCCAAGCCGTGGAAAGAGAGAAAGTAACCTAATGACGCTTTTTATCCAGGCCCTCGTTACGGGCCTTCTTATGGGAGGTGTGTACGCCGCGTATTCGAGCGGGTTCTCGCTCATATTCGGCGTCATGAACATCGTAAGCATCTTCCATGGCGAATTGATCATGATCGGCGCCTTCACCACTTACTGGCTTTTCACGCTGTACCATATCGACCCGTTCCTTACCCTGCCGGCTTCGATCATCACGGCCGGGGCTGTGGGCTACGTAGTCCAGAGGTTCATAATCAACCGGGTGGTGGAGGCGCCGCCCATGATATCGTATCTTTGCACCTTCGGCGTCCATCTCATCCTCGCCAACCTGGCGCTCCTTCTATGGAGCGCAGATTTCAGGACGGTGACGACGAGCTATTCGGGCGTCGGCTTTTCCCTGGGGCCTATTACCATACCGATCGCGCGCCTCGTGACGTTCCTGATCGCCGTCTGCACGACCTTCGGCCTCTACCTGTTCCTTGAGAAAGCGCGCTACGGAAAGGCCATACGCGCGGCCAGTCAGGACAAGCAGATGGCACGCCTCGTCGGCATCGACATCAAGAGGGTCTATACGCTGACCTTCGCCCTCGGCGCAGCGATTACGGGCCTCGCGGGCGGCCTCATATCGACGCACTTCGTCATTTACCCGCAGATGGGGCTTTCCTATACGATCATAGCCTTCTGCGTGGTCGTGCTCGGCGGCATGGGCTATATCCCCGGCGCCCTCGTGGGCGGGCTGTGCATCGGGGTGCTCCAGTCGCTCACTGCGACGTATTTGACGTCCGGCCTTTCCATCGCGATAACGTTCATCCTGCTTTTCATCATCCTCGTGCTCAAGCCGAGGGGCATCATGGGCAAGGGAATCATCGAATGAAGAAGCTCATATTCCCGGCCATCTTCCTCGCCCTCCTTTTGCTTCCCGCCCTGAAGATGGAAGGCTATTACTACCGGACCCTTTCGAGTATCCTGCTCTGGGTCGGCCTTGCCTCCGCATGGAACCTGACGTCGGGCTTCACGGGCTACATCGATTTCGGCTCCGTCGCCTATTTCGGCATAGGCAATTACGCGACGGCGCTCCTTATGACGAAGGCGGGCATCCCGTTCTTCCCGGCAATTGCGGTAAGCGGCGTAATCTCCGGTTTAGTCGCCCAGTTCATAGGCAAGCATACGATGAAGCTGAGGGGGGCATACTTCGGCATCGCTACGCTCGCCTTCGCGGAGGCGGCCAGCCAGATCGTGATGGAATTCGACAGGACCTTCCACGTGACGCTTTTCGAAGGCAGCCACGGCATCACGCTGCCCATCGCCCATGACGAGACCTTCTTCTACTATACCTTCCTTGTCGTCGTCGCGCTGATCGTCGCCACCGTCTTTTCATCGACAGGAACAAGTTCGGCTACGCCTTGAAGGCGATCAAGGAGGCGGAGGACTCGGCGGAGCTGGCGGGGGTCGATACGCGCCGCTGCAAGGTGTCCGTCTACTGCATAACCGGCGTGATGATCGGCGTCCTCGGCGGCATAAACGCCTACTGGCTGACCTATATCAGTCCACTCGACGTCTTCAGCGTTATCCATACGATCCATATGATTATCATGGCCCTCTTCGGCGGCATCGGGCACGGTCTTCGGCCCTGTCCTCGGGCGCGGTCGTGCTCAGCCTCGCCAACGAGATAATAGGCGCGAAGCTCCTCTACACGTACCTCCTCATCCTGGGCGTCATCTTGCTCGTTGTCGTCATATTCCTGCCCAGGGGCTTCATCGGGCTTCTTCTCCTGAGGAGGCACAAGAGATGAGCCTTCTTTCGATCCGGAACATAAAGAAAAGCTTCGGGGCGCCTGCGGCGCTGAACGGCGTCAGCTTCGATATGGCAGAAGGCGAGATACTGGGGATCATAGGGCCGAACGGGGCGGGGAAGTCCACGCTCTTCAACGTGATCGTCGGCGTCCACAAGCCGGACGCCGGCGAGCTGTTCTTCCGGGGCAAGAGCATCGACCGCCTCCCGCCCCACAAGATATGCCGGACGGGCATACGTAAAGACGTCGCAGATCGTGCAGCCCTTCCACACGCTGACGGTCAAGGAGAACGTGCTCGTGGCGCTCATGTTCGGGCAGGGCCTCACGAAAAAAGAGGCGAGCGGCCGGGCCGACGAGATACTACATTTCCTTAAGATAGCCGACGTGAAGGACAGGATGTCCACCCAGATATCGCTGCCGAAGAGGCGGCGGCTCGAGCTTGCCCGCGCCATGGGCACGGGGGCCGACCTGATCCTTATGGACGAGAACCTGGCCGGGCTTAACCCGAGGGAGCTGGAAGAGGGGATGGACATCATAAGGGAGCTGAGGAAGAAGGGAAAGACGCTGGTCGATCGTCGAGCACATCATGCAGGCGATCATGGGGGTCTGCGAGAGGCTTGTAGTGCTCTCCTACGGCGAGAAGATCGCCGAGGGCCACCCCGTCGATGTGTGCAACGACGAGCGGGTGATCCAGGCCTATTTGGGTGAGAAGATATGCAAGACGACCTGCTCCGCATAAGCCACCTGAACGCCTACTACGGCGACGTGCACGTCCTCTTCGACCTGAACGTCGCGGTCGGGAGAGGCGAGCTCGTCTCGATCATAGGGCCCAACAGCGCGGGCAAATCGACGCTCCTCAAGTCCGTGCTCGGCCTTGTGCGGGCGAGGGGCAAGGGCGAGAAGAGCGCAATCATTCTTCGACGGGCAGCGGATAGGCGGCATGAGCACCGAAAAGATCATCGCATCGGGCATCGCCATAGTCCCGGAAGGGGCCTCCGTCTTCCCCGACATGACCGTCTACGACAACCTGTACCTGGGCGGTTATACGAAGCACGAGCAGATACACGAGATGATGGAGCAGGTCTTCGAGATGTTCCCCCGCATCAAAGAGCGGCTCTCCCAGAAGGCGAAGACCTTAAGCGGCGGGGAGCGCCAGATGCTCTGCATAGGCAGGGCGCTCATGGCGAGCCCGAAGCTGATCCTCTTCGACGAGCCGTCGCTCGGCCTCCAGCCGTCGATAGTGCTCCAGATATTCGACATCATCAGCAAGATCCACGAGCGGGGGGTCGCCATATTGCTCGTCGAGCAGAACGTGTTCCAGACGCTGGCCATAACCGACAGGACCTATGTACTGGAGCACGGCAAGATCGTGCTGGAGGGCAGAAGCGATAAGCTTATCGATGACGATTACATAAAGAAGTCGTATCTTGCCGTCTGAGAGAGGCCCTGGTTGAGGAGGATAGATTTACACTTAACGGGGAAACCGTTGAGTGCGGAGTGGAGGATAACGAGACGCTCCTCCACGCGCTGCGGGACCGGCTTTCCGTCACGAGCGTCAAGGAAGGGTGCGGCATCGGCGAATGCGGGACGTGCACGGTCCTCATCGACGACGAGCCGCATTACGGCTGCCTCACCCTGGCGGCAAAGGTCGAGGGGAGGGACGTCAAGACGGTCGAGGGACTGGGCAATGCAGACGCCCTCCATCCCCTCCAGCAGTCTTTTATCTCCCGCGGGGCGGTGCAGTGCGGTTTCTGCACCCCGGCCATGCTCCTCGTAGCGTACAGCCTGCTGCTCAAAAACCCTGCGCCTACGGACGCCGAGATAAGGGAGGCCATAAGCGGCAACCTTTGCAGGTGCACGGGTTATGTCCAGATCGTTGAGGCTATAAGAGATGCTGCACCCGTTTTCGTACGTATCGGCCTCGTAGCAAAGAAGAAGCCCTGGCGCTGCTTGAGCACGCTGCCCGGACGCCGCGCTCATTGCGGGCGGCACGGACATGGTGGTGAGGATGCGCGGGGGCGAGGCCCACCGCTCACCTGATCGACGTTGCGGCCTGACGGAGATGGCGGGCATCGAGGCGCAGGAGCGGGCGCCTGCGGATAGGCGCGGGCGTGACCCACGCGCGGATCGCGGCCGACGCGACCGTCAGGAAGGTCGTGCGCCGGCCTTGCAATAGCCTGCTCGCAGGTAGGCTCTCCCCAGATCAGGCATATGGGCACGCTCGGCGGGAACCTGGCTAACGCCTCGCCTGCCGCCGATTCCCTCGCCCCGCTGCTCGTCCACAACGCGAGGCGACGGCTTGAGTCGGCGGCGCGCGACGAGGACCGAGGCGATCGAACAGCTCATAACAGCGCCTTACAAGACGAGTCTCAAGGAAAACGAGCTTATAACGCTCCGTATCGATGGACGCCCTCGTTGGATACGAAGAAGGGTACCGGAGGGTCGCGAAGCGGGCCGCCTGGGCCATCTCGCGCCTGTCGTGCGCCTGGGCGCTGCGGATGACGACGGCGTGATAGCGGACGCGAGGATCGCAGTGGGGAGCTGCACGCCCGTTCCCTTCCGGCCGCGTCAAGGCCGAGGACTTCTTGAAAGGCCGCAGGCGGGAGGGAAAAGTCATAGCGGACGCAGTCGGGATAGTGCTCGAAGAGATTCGGCGAAATAAGCGGGATGCGGCCATCCTTCGCCTATAAGCTGCCGGCGGTGAGAGACCTTCTGTCCGCCGCACTGGAAGGTGCGTTTTGTTCGTAGGAGAAGACCTCGACAGGGTAGACGCACTCGATAAGGTGACAGGCGCGGCCCGCTACGCCCGCGACTTCAAGACGGGCGGAATGCTCTTCGCCTGCGTAGTCAGGAGCACAAGGGCCCACGCGCGGATCGCAGCGATCGACTTATCTGAGGCGATGGCCGTGCCCGGGGTGGTGCGCATCCTGAGCCATAAGGACATCCCCGGAGAGAACATCTACGGAGCGATTGTCAGGGACCAGCCGTTCCTCGCGGAAGGCATGGTAAAGTGCGTAGGGGAGGCGGTCCTGCTCGTCGTGGGCGAGAGTGAAGAAGCGGCGAGGCAGGCGGCCGCAAAGGTGCGCATCGATTACGTTGACCTGGCCCCCGTTACTGACGTGTATACGGCCCGCAAGGGGGAGATACTTGTCCGCGAGTCGGGCAACCTCATGATGCACAAGAGGGTCTGCAAAGGCGACGTAGAGAAGGGCTTTGCCGCTTCCGACGTCGTCCTCTCGCACGTTTTCAGAACGGTACACATAGACCACGCCTACATAGAGACGGAGGCGGGCGACGCCTGGATGGACGAGGCGGGGCGCATAGTCATCCGGTCTTCCACGCAGAACATTCACTACAAGCGCAGCGAGGTCGCGAAGCTCCTCGCCGTGCCGGAGGAGCGGGTCAGGGTGCTCCAGGCGACGACGGGAGGCGGCTTCGGCGGGAAGCTGGACGTTACCGTCGAGGGCTTCCTGGGGCTTGCCGTCTACCATTTGAGGCGGCACGTCATGATGCATTACAGCCGGGAAGAGAGCTTCCTGTCGCAGACAAAGCGCCACCCCATGCGCATCGATTACACGATGGGGGCAAGAAAAGACGGCTCGCTGACCGCGGTGAAGGTGGACATCATGGGCGACACCGGCCCGTATACGTCGTACGGAGGGGCCGTCTGCCTGCGGGTCGCGGTCCACGCGACCGGCCCGTACGATGTCCCCAATGTCCTGACGGACAGCAGCTTCTACTTTACGAACAGTCCGGTAGCAGGCGCCATGCGCGGCTTCGGCGTCCCACAGTTGGCTGTCGCCCACGACTCGATGATCGACGAGATCGCCCTATCTTTAGGGATCGACCCCCTTGATATACGCATCAGGAACGCAATGAAGAAGGGATCGGCCACAGCGACGGGCCAGGTGCTTTCCGCGAGCGTCGGGTTTGCGGAGACTTTAAGGCGCATCGAGCCTTTCTGGAGGGAGCGGAAGAAATCGAAGAAAGGCGCGGGCTTCGGACTGGGCTGCATGTATTACGGCGTGGGCAACACAGGCGTGGCCAACCCGTCGAGCATGCTCGTCGAGCTTGCCGAAGGCGGGCGCATTATCCTGCATTCCGGGGCCTGCGAGATCGGCCAGGGGTCGGACACGGCCCTCCTCCAGATACTCTTTGAGACGCTCGGCGTAGCGGGCAGCGATGTGGAGCTGGACAGGGGCGACACGGACACGTCGAAGAACGCGGGCTCTTCATCTGCGAGCCGGCAGACGTACATCTCCGGCAAGGCGGTCCAGGAAGCCGGCCTGAAGCTGAAGGAAGCCCTTGAGCTGGAGGGCTATTACAGAGGGCGCAGCCTGTCGGACATATACCGCGCCAGGAAAGGCGAGGCGCCGCTTGTCTTCGAGGGTTATTTCGACCCGCCTGCATCCGGCCTGGACGAGGCGACGGGACAGGGCGCCCCTTACGCGACCTACGCCTTTGCGACGCACATGACGGAGATAGAGGTTGAGGAAGCGACGGGCATATGCCGGGTAAAGAAGGTGCACGCGGCCCACGACGTAGGCAGGGGCATCAACCCGAGGGGCATAAAAGGCCAGATTTGCGGCGGCGTAGCCATGGGCATCGGCCTTGCCCTTATGGAGGAATTCATCCCCGGCAAGACCGAGTCCTTCGACACGTATTATTTGCCGACTTCCATGGACGTGCCTGATGTCGTAGCCATGACGGTCGAAGATGCGGAGCCGACCGGTCCGTTCGGCGCAAAGGGCTTGGGGGAACCTGCCCTTGTGCCGCAGGCCGCGAGCATCATTAACGCAGTGCGGGACGCGACGGGTGTTTGCTGCTACGACTTGCCGTGCCACGTGGAACGTTTGAAAGGGCTGTTGGAAGCCCGGAAAAAAGAATAAGGGAAACAGGGAGGAGGGCGCTCATGAAACTCGTTTTGGCTAATGTAGGCAAGCTGTTCACCGGGGACATCAGGGACCCGCTTCAGGAAGGGCCGCTTTCCATCACGATCGAAGACGGGAAGATAAAGGCCGTAGAGAAAGGGGCGGGCGGCAAGGGCGACAAGACGATCGACGTAAACGGCATGACCGTCTGCCCGGGGCTCATCGATTCCCACACGCACCCCGTGTTCGGCGATTTCACCCCCAGGCAGAGCCAGGTTCGGCTTCATCGAGAGCAGCCTGCACGGCGGCGTCACGTCGATGATCTCGGCAGGAGAGGTGCATCTACCCGGCAGGCCGAAGGACAGGTCGGGGACAAAGGCATTGGCCCTGCTCGCCCACAAATCGTTACACGTCGGTAAGGCCGGGCGGAGTAAAGGTTTACGGCGGCGCCCTGATCCTGGAGAAAGGCCTGCTGGAAGAGGATTTCAAGGAGCTTTCCGCTGAAGGCGTCTGGCTCGTGGGAGAGATCGGCTTAGGCAGCGTCAAGACGGCCTGGCGAGGCGCGCGAGATGGCGGAGTGGGCGCGCAAGTACGGCATGAAGGTACTCATGCACGTCGGCGGCACCTCGGTGCCGGGAAGCTCGACCGTAACGTGCGATGACGTCCTCATCGCAAAGCCGACAGTGGCGTGCCACCTGAACGGCGGACCGACGAGCGTCTCGTCGTCGGAGGCGAAAAGGGTGATCGATAAGTCGGACGCAGCCATCGAGATCGTCCACTGCGGCAACCCCAAGACGGCCGTGGAGATCGCCAATTACATGAAAGAGAAAGGGAGCGCTTTCCCGCCTCATTATAGGCAACGACGCGCCTTCGGGCACAGGGCGTCATACCGCTCGGCGTATGGAGGATGGTCAATTTCATCTCGGCCCTCTGCGGCATCCCGGCGGAGGTCGCAGTCTGCTGCGCGACGGGCAACACGAAGGCCGTTTTCTCGCTTAAAGAAGGCATGGTGAAACCGGGTGGGGCCGCCGACCTCCAGGTCATCGACGCGCCAATGGGTTCTGCGGGCGCGGACGCCAAGGCGGCAATCGAGGCGGGCGATATACCCGGCATTGCAGCAGTCCTCGTCGATGGGGTCGTAAAGGCTGAAGTGAGCAGGAATACGCCGCCCCCGGTGAGGCGCATTGCGATATCGCCTGACCCTTTACCGAAGAGGGCGATGCGAAGAGGGGCAGGTTATGAAAGCTGACCTGGCCAAGTGCAAGGGATGCGGTATATGCGCGGAGGTTTGCCCCCCGGGCATCATAAAGGTCGAGGGGAAGAAGATCCGCATAGCGGAAGGCTGCGTTGAATGTAAAAGCTGCCTGAAAGTCTGTCCGCAGGGCGTATTTACTCCGGAGGCGCCCGGAAAGGCGCCCGCGTGCTCGGCCTGCCCCATCGGGTGCAGGATACCGGAAGGCTTTCTACGGCGCGTGCATGCGCTATTACAATGAAGGCGGGGCCATCAGCCGCAAGGCAAGGGTCCACTCGTACGAAGAGGTGGCCGACATCGTGGAGGCGGCGGATGCCTCCGCCCTCGGTCCGCCCCTCCTCACGGGCATTGGGTCGGGCACTACCTACCCCGATTTCAGGCCCTCTCCGTTTATCGTAAGCGGCGTGCGTGACGGTATCGACATCATAACGGTCGTGACCGAAGCCCCCTTGAGCTACAGCGGCATCAAGGTGAAGATCGACACGGACCGCTTCCTGGGTCGAGGAATCGAAGCACGTATACATCAAGCGGAAAGGCAAAAGGCAGATAGGCCACCTGTGCACGGAAGAGTACGGCTCGAAGATGCTCTCCCTCGGCGGAGTCAACACGCTGACCTCCAAAGACGGAATGTTCGCCGCGAAGGCGATCTTCGAGCTTTTGCAGGGCAGGTGGGTAACGATGGAGATAGAGGACGGGGCGAAGATCGAGGTCGCCCTCCAGGAAGCGCCGCGCATCGACGGGATCGCCGAGGAGCGGATGCGGCCCGGCTGCGGGAGCGCAGTTTCGGGCCTCTTCGCGCCTTACATGAAGGATGCGGCCGATGAGGTCATCGTGCTCGACGGCCACATCACGGGCCTCTTCAGCGAGCACCCGGCAGGGCGGATAAGCGGTAAGGCGCGCTCCGGCGTATCGATAGTTGGGCAGAAGAGCACGGACGGCAGGTACTTCCTGGCGAAAGGCTCGGGATGGGGCGGGACCGCCATAACCGAGCCGCTCGACGTGATACTGGAGATAGACGAAAAGAAAATGCAGGACGGTGCGACCGTCCTGATAACGGAGACGACCGGCCGCAAGTCCGCATTCTACAGGATGAAGGGGGGCGTACCCGCCCCGGAGCCCGTGGCGCCGCCGCAAAGGCGTTCCTCGAGGTGCTTGCCGATTCCTGCCAGCCGTCGAAGGCGACTGCCGTTTTCGCAGCAGGCGTCGGCGGCTCGGCGAGGGCAGGCGTGACGAAGAACCCCATAAGGCTGACGAGGGCCGTCCACGAGGGCAAGGTGAGCATCACCATCGGCGGCGCGCGCCCGTTCATCTTCCCCGGCGGAGGCATAAATTTCCTCGTTGACGTGGAGAGGATCAAGTACGGCAGCATCTACCTCTCCCCTACGCCGTCGTTTGTGCTGCCCGTAGAGTACACCATGCGGCGGGACACATTTGCCGAGATCGGGGGGCACGTAGATTCGATAAGGCCCATAGAGAGCGTATTGAAGCCGCAAAACGCGCAAGGAAAGAACAGGGAGGTGAGAGATGGAGATAAGGAAGATCGTAACCGTCGTTGAGGATATATTGGTCGACGGCGCCAAAAAGGCGGATAAGCCCGTACGGAAGGCGGCTGCAATAGCCGTAATCAAAAACCCCTTTGCCGGTGTCTACCAGGAGGACCTGACTACGCTCATCAACGACGGGGAAGAGCTGGGCAGGATTCTCGGCCGAGGGCCGTGGCCGCACTGGAGGGCAGAAAGCCTGAGAGCTACGGAAAGGCGGCCATAGTGGGCGAACACGGCGAGTACGAGCACGCGGCCGCTCTTCTCCATCCGAAGCTCGGCACGCCCCTGCGCGAAGCGGTGGGCGGCGGGAAGGCCCTTATCCCATCGGTCAAGAAGCTGGGAGGGATGGGGGACTCGATCGATATCCCCCTCGGTTACAAGGACGCCGCGTTTGTCCGGTCCCACTTTGACGGCATGACCGTCTCCGTGAACGACGCGCCCAGGGCGGACGAGATCCTGGTCGCCATAGCGGTGACCGACGGCGGAAGGCCGCACCCGAGGATAGGGGGACTGAAGAAGGAAGAAGCCAAAGGCGAAGATGGCCTCAGGTAAGAACTATCCTGAAGATGCGGCTGATGCACCTTTCGACTGCCGCAAAAGCACGGGCGAGGCGGGTTTGCGATGGCTGCCAGGCCGCACGCGACCCCGCCTGTGTTCGCCGCCATGTCTGCGTACTCGAAGCTGCGATAATCGGTAAGTCCCTGGGCATTTCAGGCCGACCCCCATCATTGCGAAATAAAGGCGATGGCCATCGCGTCCGGCTCTGCCTGTAAATCTGGCTGAACCAGAAGGTCAGGCAGAAATAGGCGATGGAATGGCAAAGCTTATCGGTATCGTCAAGGCCGCCGCCGCGGCCGGGATGCGAACCAGCGACGCGAATATAACCAGCACTACCAGCAAAAAGCCGATAACGAGCCAGACATTCGTGAACCTCAGTTTTTCGGCGGACTTTTCCTCCATCGCGTGATATGAGGGCGGAAGGGCGCCGCGGCTGCATCAGGCCATCAGTTGTTTGACTTTATCGAGTATTGCCGCCATCGCAGGCCCGGCCGTCGCATTGATTATGACGTCGGCGAGGGCATCGCATGCCGTACCGTCCCGGTTGATAATGACGAGCTTCGCCCCGGCCCGTTTCGCGACGACAGGCATGGAGGCTGCCGGGTGGACCAACCAGAGAGGAGCCTACCACTATGAAGAGGTCTGATCCCTCCGACCGCCTGTACGCTTCCGAAGTCTCCTGCTCCGGCATGGCCTGCCCGAACGAGATGGTCGCAGGCTTCAGGAGGCCGCCGCATTCATGGCACAGGGGCGCCTTTTCGCCTGCCGCGACGCGCTTCTGGACGTCGTCCCTCTCGTACCTTTGCCCGCACGTGAGGCAAGAGACGTGGAGCGCGGTTGCCGTGCAGCTCCAGCACCCTGCCTGCCGAGTTTCCGGCCTTGAAATGGAGGCCGTCTATGTTCTGGGTAATCAGGCAGTCGAGCTTGCCCATCCTCTCAAGCTCGGCAATGGCCAGGTGGCCCTGCGTTGGGGCGGGCGTCCTTCATCGAGTCGTACATCTCCGTGGCCATGCGCCAGTAGTTGGCGCGCGACCTTTCATTTGAAAGGAACGTCTGGAAGTCGAAATCGGAGGGGTCGTACTTGTCCCATACGCCTCCGGGGCTCCTGAAATCAGGGATGCCCGACTCCGTGCTCATCCCAGCGCCCGACGAAGACGACTACCGCCTTCGAATCGACGATCCATTGTGCTACCTTTTCAATACCTTCCATGCTGTTTCCATTAACCCCTTACATTATATCGCCCGGAAGGGGCCGGCGCAACCGGGTCGCCTGCTATAATCTACGCGCGTGGCTTGCGTCTGCGGCGGCGCGTAGAGGACGATTGCTCGCGCGGTCGTTCGTGCCGCTCCCGCAGGAGCGAGAAATGGAGCAGATTCTTCTCCACGTCCGCCATCTCGACCCTCACCTTTACATGGTCGCCGATGCGGAAGACCTTATGCGTCCGCCTGCCTACCAGCCGGAAGCCCTCCTCTTCGAACATATAATAGTCGTCATGCAGGCTTGAGAGCAGCACCAGCCCCTCTACGAACACATCGAAGAGCTCGACGAAAAACCCGAAGGACGTGATGTGCGAGATGACGCCTTCGTATGCCTGGCCGACGCGCTCCTTCATGAATAGCACCCTGATCCGGTCCTCCGTCTCGCGCTCGGCTTCCATCGCGGAGCGCTCCCGGTCGGAGAGGTGGCCGGCCATCTTTTCAAGCTCTTCTTCCCGGTAGAGCGGCTTGCCGGATGCCCCCTCGCCGATGATGTGCTTGAGGATGCGGTGGCAGATGAGGTCCGGGTAGCGGCGGATGGGGGAAGTGAAGTGGCTGTAATGGTCCAGGGCAAGGCCGAAATGGCCCTTGTTGATCGGCGATACCTTGCCTGCTTCATCGACTTCAAAAGAATGCGGTTGATGAGGAACTCGTGCTCGCTCTGCCTTACGTTTTTCAATATGGCCTGGAGGGGCAGCATGCCTTTCCGGTCTGCGCTGTAGTCGATGCCGAGGGTCCGTATGAGCCTCTCGAAATCGGCCAGCTTCTCGCGCTCGGGCGGCTCGTGGACGCGGTAGATGAGGGGCCTCTTCTGCTCGGTGATGAACTGGGCCACCGCCTCGTTCGCAGCGATCATGAACTCTTCGATGATGCTCTGCGAGAAGAGGCGCTCGGACCGCAGGATGTCTTTTATGCCCCCTTCCATATCGAGGATCAGGTCCGGCTCGGGCAGGTCGAAGTCGAGGTTGCCGCGTTTTTCCCGCCTGTCCTTGAGCAGCACCGCAAGCTCGCCCATCTGCTCCAGGCGCGGCATCAGAGATTCGATCGCGCGCATAGTTTTCGGGTCTTTCTTGACCAGGGCGTTCTCCACCTGCCGGTATGTGAGCCTCGCCGCGCTTTTAATGACGGACCGGTCGAAGGACGCCTGCACGAGGCTGCCCTTCGAGTCGTACCTGCAGCCTGGCCGTCACCGTCATTCTTTCTTCGTTCGGGTTCAGGCTGCAAACGATGTTCGAGAGCTTCTTGGGGAGCATCGGTATGACGGAGCCGGGGAAGTAGACGCTCGTCCCCCTGTTCTCCGCCTCGATGTCTAGGGGCGAGCCGGGCCGGACGTAATGGGAGACGTCGGCGATCGACACGTAGAGGAGATAGCCGTTCTTTATCTTTTCCACGCAGACAGCGTCGTCGAAGTCGCGCGCAAGCTCGCCGTCTATCGTCACGTGCTCGGTCGCGCGCAGGTCCACCCTGCCTTTCGTCGAGATATCGAGCCCGATCGCTTTGGCGTCGCTCTCCGCGTTTTTCGGGAAGCGGGCGGAAAGCCCCTGCTTATACGTGACGAACTGGGTGATCTTCTTAACGCTGTCGAGCGCCTTGAATACTTTCAGTATGCGGCATTCCGGGTCCCCTGCCTCCGGGAACCGCGTAACCTTTGCGGCGACCAGGTCGCCGTCACGCAAGTCCTGGTCGGGCCTGCCCGGTTCCACGATAAAATGGGCAGCGATCCTCTCGTCGTCCGGCACGAGGAAGAAAAGCGACTTGTGGCTCTGGAGGAACCCGGTGATGTTCCTCGTCTTCCTCTCCGTCACTTTCACAATGCGGCCCTCGCGCCTGCGCTGCCGCATGTGCTCTATCCGCACTACTACCTTGTCGCCGTGGATCGCGTCCTTGATGAAGCGGGCAGGGACGAAGACGTCGTTCCCCTCTTCCTTGTCGGGCACGACGAAGCCGTTCCCGCTGCGCGTGCACCAGAGGGTGCCGACGAGGAGGTTCATCTCGTCCGGGATGCCGTAACGGTCGTTCTTGAGCCTGACGAGCACCCCCGCCTTGACCATATTCCGGAGGAGCTTCTTCACGTCTCTCTTGCGCCCAGTCCACGAATCGACGACGTTTTTGAGGTCGTTCAACGAAAGGGGCCGCTTCTCCTTTTCGAAAATGCGCAGGAGCGATTTATCGGTAAGTACGTCAGCAGGCTCTTTTGCCATGGTTCTCCTTACATGCAAACATACAACTGACTGCCATTAATTGCAATGATGGGCAAGTCCGGCGCGGGATTTAGGCTTTGTGCGCCTTCATCCGCCTGCCTGCGCCCCCCGGAGCCGTAAAAGCGCGTCTTCGATGCGTCCGAGCGCTTCCGTGAGCGTTGCCCGGCTGCACCCGAAATTCAGCCTCACGAAGCCTTCCCCGCCCCTGCCGTACTCTGCGCCGTCGTTCATGGCGACCCGCGCCTCCTTCAGAAAATATCGGGAGGGGCTTTCAGGCAACTGCGCGCCTTTGCAGTCGAGCCACGCAAGGTAGGTCGCCTCCATAGGCGTCATCTTTATTCCGGGCAGCCTTTCTTTGACAAATGCGGCCAGGTAGTCCATGTTGCCTTTCAGGTAGGCAAGGGCCTGGTCGAGCCATTCCTGCCCCTGCGTGTATGCAGCAAAAGCTGCGGCGAGGCCCATGACGTTGACAAACGGGATGAGGCCCCGGCTGCCGTTTATCCATAAGTCGCGCAGGCCGGGGTTTTCGATGATTGCGAACGCGCAGCCCAGGCCCGCCAGGTTGAAGGTCTTGCTGGGGGCCATAAGGGTGACGGTCTTTTGGGCCACTTCCCTGCCAAGGCTTGCAATAGGAATATGTCTTCGGCCGGGATAGACGAGGTCGCAATGTATCTCGTCGGAGCAGATGAGGATGTCGCGCCGCAGGCAGATCCCGGCAAGCGCCTCAAGCTCGTCCCGCGTATAGACGCGGCCGACCGGGTTATGGGGGTTGCACATGATGAAAAGGCGCGTGCGGCCGTCGATAGCGGCTTCCACGGCGGAAAAATCGATGGTGTAAGACCCGTCGCTCGATTGCACGAGAGGGGGGTCGGTTACGGCGCGGCCGCGGGCGAGGGCGTCCATGAAATGCGGATAGACGGGCGGCTGGACGAGGACGTTCTCTCCGGGCTGCGTCAGGAGCATGGAGGCGAGGTTCAGCCCCGTCACTATGCCCGGCAGAAAAACGATCTCTTCTTCCCGCACCTCCCAGCCGTAGAGCCTTTTCAGGCGCTCCGTGATGACGGGGCGCAGCTTGTCCTGTGCTCCCCCATATCCGAATATGCCTTCTTCGACCCTTACGTGCAGGGCATCGATAATGGGTTGAGCACAGGCAAAATCCATATCGGCCACCCACAGCGGGATGACGCCGGAGCCGTATCTGCTCCACTTTATGCTGTCTGACTGCCTTCGGGTCGTATATCCGTCGAATGCGTATTGCATGATGAGATGGGCGGCTCTTATGACGCGCAAGGGTCTTTTTCGGCCCTTGTGCCAGGGCGTCTTACAGGGATTTTATCACAAACGCGCGGAAAAGAAAAAGGAGAAAGATTCAGGGATGCGCATCCGGAAAAATGCACCGCGCCTTTGTTGCCGGTTGACAAAAAATAAAACCATTCTTAGAGTTCTTTTATAGTCCGTCCTGTCTAGTTTTCCCTGATATTTCCTATATTCGGAAGGCTGCGTCGGCCGCCGGTGAACCATGGCTGCCGGCCGGCTGTGCTTGAACACAACAAACAGGGGGGACAATATGCTGCCACAGAACCACAGAAGGACGGCTCGCCTCTTATCGGTCCTTATCTTCGTTATGCTGTCTGCCTTCAGCCGGCAGGTGTTTTGTGCCTCGGACCCCCTCGACAACTGGAACCCGAGAAGCACCCAGGGGCCTTCATCTCAGGCAAATAATCTGAAAAACATAACCTATGCAAACGGCCTCTACGTCGCGGTCGGCGACAACAGTACCGTGGTGACCTCGAAGGACCAGGTCACATGGAATATGCTGACGCTCGCCTCCGATAGCGGCACGACGGACCTGAAGCTTTACGCAGTCACCTATGGCAATGGTCTCTGGGTTGCCGTAGGAAGCTACATATGGACTTCCCCCGACGCCGTCACATGGACCTTTCGCGGCAACCCCACCTCCGGACCGTTCTATGCGGTGGCCTACGGGAACGGCGTCTACGTGGCTGCGGGCGGCCTGGGAGGATCGATAACTTCCAAGCCCGGCCCGCCTATTCTGGCCACGTCGCCGGACGGGATCACATGGACGGACAGGAGCACTACTTCGGGCATTACAGCGGAGCCTACCAAAGGTCTCATCTTTGCAAACGGCCTCTTCGTGCAGCTCGGATGGCACCAGCCCCCGTACTACTCGACCGACGGTCTCACCTTCAAGGCCGCCTCCGTCCCGGGCGACACCAATACATCAGGAATTCCGGGCTACAATCATGCGGTAGGTATGGCCTACGGCAACGGAATCTTTCTCATTGTCGGGCTGCTGCCTCGACGTTAACTATGCCGGCAGCATCATGACGTCAAAGGACGGTAAGACGTGGACAAAAACGACCGGGCCGTACTTCACCGAACTTTCGGAAAACAGTACCGATCTTTCGTTGGCATCCAACCTGGCCTTTGGAAACGGTGTTTTCCTGGGCCTGGAAGAAGACTCTGCAGGTGGAGCCGCCTGCGGGAGCGGGAGCCCTACCGACACCTATACTTCGCCTGACGGCATCAACTGGACCGCACATCAGCTTAATAACGGCGGAGGCAACGCCATCGCCGCGTCACCCGCAGGGTTTACCCTCGTCGGCAATGCGGGGGCCATATATGCCAGCACCAACAGCGGAGCGACGTGGAACCTGGTCTCGTCGCCGACTGTCGTATGGACAGCCGCAGCTTATGGAAACGGGAGGTTTGCGGCGGTGGGGTCGGGAGAGAACATTCTGACGTCGCAGGACGGGACGTCATGGTCCCCGGTTTCGAATGTCTCTCTGGCGGCCACATACTTCAGCAGCGTCGTTTACGGCAGCGCCTTTGTCGCGGCGGGAACGGAGCAAAACACGGGTTGGCCCTCTATTGCGACGTCGGCAAACGGCATAAGCTGGACACTGCAAACCGCGCAATCATCGGCGCCCAGCAGGGCCCTTGCCTTCGGCAAAGGGACCTACGTAGGCGTATCGGGATCGACGATCTACAGTTCCCCGGACGGGGCTTCCTGGACTGTGCGCGCTTCAGACCCGGCCGGCGCCGGGTTTAACAGCGCGACCTTCGGCAACGGAACGTTCGTCGTCGTGGGGAACCAGACGATCATGACGTCCCCGGACGGCATTACCTGGACATCGCGGGTAACCGGCCTCAGCTATAGCCTTAGAGGCGTCGCTTCCGGCAACGGCCTTTTTGCGGCAGTGGGCGACAACGCAGCCGTCATGGTATCCGCCGATGGAAATTCGTGGTCTCAGAGCGCCTCCGGGGTCTCCGGCGGCCTGACCGGCATAACTTTCGGGTCAGGAAGGTTCGTGGCAATCGGGGGACAGAAATCTATCACGTACTCGTTGGACGGCAAGAAATGGACCGTCACATCCCTGCCGGTTACAGGCAGCCCCTGGGCAATCGCCTATGGCAACTCAACTTTTATCGCCTTGACCACCAATGAGATTCTCCAGTCTGACCCCTGTAGCCACGCCCTCCTCGGACCCGGCTGCCGCATCATCCGGCGGTGGTGGGGGCGGCGGCAGTTGCTTCATCGCTACGGCTGCTTACGGGGGCGATTTCGCATGGCAGGTGAGGGTGTTCAAGCACTTCAGGGACACATATCTGCTGACCGGCCCGATAGGGAGGGCGGCAGTCGGCATATACTACGCGGCCTCACCGCCCATAGCAGCCTTTATCGCGGACCGCCCTGTACTGAGGTGGATAATGCGGTTCTTCCTTACCCTGTCGCGTATATGGTCTTCTACCCGTGGCATTGCGCGGCTGCTTCCTTGCTCTGCATGTTTTTGATCGTTGTTGCGGTGAGGCGGAGAAGGTGAAGAAGGTGATGCCCGGCGGTCGTTGACAAAGCTTGCCTGAAGCCTGACATTTTTAAAAGCGCCTCTCTATATTCAGCGGCTTCTGCCTGGGGAGGCGCTACCTGAGGCCGGTCATGGGCTTGATGAAGGAGTTCAAGGAATTCATAGGGCGCGGCAACGTCATCGACCTGGCGGTCGCCGTAGTTATCGGCGCCGCCTTCGGCGTGATCGTCGCCTCCCTCGTCAAAGACATCGTTATGCCCCCAGTGGGGCGCTCGCGCTCGGAAGCGTCGATTTCTCGAACCTGTTTGCCGTCCTGAAAGAAGGCTCGACACCTGGCCCTTATCCTACGGTCGCAGACGCGGCAAAGGCCGGGGCAATCACCATCAATTACGGCGTATTCATCATGACAATCGTCAACTTTCTGATAATAGCCTTTGTAGTCTTCATGATGGTGCGCACCATCAACCGCGCAAAACGAAAAGAAGAGCCGCGCCCAAAAGCGCCCGATACCAAGGAATGTCTCTACTGCTATACCACCATCCCCGTCAAAGCCAAACGATGTCCCAACTGCACGTCCGAGCTTAAGCCCGCCTGAAGAACGTACCCGTCCGGCTGCCTTCTGAGCCTTTTCGCTGATTGACAATAATGTGAATCGTAATCTAGTTTTCACCGGGGAAACGATCTTCCGTCGTTCCTTATCTTAGCGATTTCGGCAGGAGACACTTTTGGGATACCGGCAGTCAGGTCCTCTCGTACTGTATGCGTCTTTCGCCATGCCCGCACAACATCAGCAGGGAGGAATACATGCTCGGAAATCGCAGCAGAAAGACCCGCCTGTTTTTTATCACAATTGGCCTCGCCCTGGCCTGTTCCGGCCGCGAGGCCCTCTACGCGGACCCGCTCGATGACTGGCACGTCCGGAACTCTTCCGTCTCTACCAGCGACCTCTATGCGCGTAACGTACGCCAACGGCATATGGGTGGCGGTGGGGAACAACGGCGTAGTGACAACCTCTAGGGACCAGGTGAACTGGACCGCGCCGACCGTCCTGTCGAGCGGAAGCATCACGGAGCCGGTGCCTCAAGGCCGTGACCTTCGGCAACGGCCTCTTTGTAGCAGTCGGCACGTATATATGGACGTCACCTGACGCGGTCAAGTGGACCTACCGCCCCTGTTCCGCCAGCTCTTCGGCGGCGTCGCTTACGGAAACGGCCTGTACGTGGCTACCGGCGGCAATTACCGCGTATATACCGGCGGCGCTGCCCCGACATGTGCGGCACAACCGACGCTATGCGCCATGGCCACCTCGCCGGACGGCATCACCTGGACCGATAGGAGCAGCACGTCCGGTCTGACCACGGAACCCACCGTCGGCCTCGTCTTTGCGGCCGGCAAGTTCGTTCAGCTAGGGTGGCATCAGCCGCCCTATTACTCGTTGAACGGCCTCACGTTTACGCCGGGCCAGGGCACCAACTCATCCCTTTACAATCACGGGGCGGCCCTGGCCTACGGCAACGGCCTTTTTGTCTTCGTGGGGGATTACCTCGACTGCAGCTATGGCGGGACCGTCAATACGTCGACGGACGGGATAACGTGGACGAGATACACTGGCCCCGCCTTCCAACCGCCGGCGCCGGGAATGGCATATTCCTAGGAACCGCGTCGGGCGCGTGCACTCAGACAACCGCCGTCCATTTATTACGCCTACAGGTCGAACCGACGGCGTCAATTGGACGGGAGAGCCGACCAGTCTGGAGGGCTATGGAATCGCGGCGTCGCCCGGCTCTTTTACGCTCGTCGGGGGAGGCATGTCGATACTAACGACGCCTGACGGCATCGGTTGGACCGAGCGGAGCGTGGGCGTCCTGATTAACGCAGCGGCCGCGACGTACGGGAACGGCCTGTTCGTTACCGTAGGGTCGGGGGGCAAGATATTCTCGTCGGCTGACGGCTCCACGTGGACATCCCGAACGAATACGTCCCTGGGCACGAACTTCACGAGCGTGGCTTACGGTGCAGACGGGTTTATCGCAGCCGGGTCGGACACGTCGATCGCCGGGTCGGGCAACGGTATAAGCTGGACGCAGAGGATATCGTCAGGAGGCCCGGTCTCCGCTCTGGTCTTCGGCAACGGCGTCTACGTGGGCATAACGCAGCTCGACGATTTACAGCTCTCCGGACGGTGCGTCATGGACGGCGCGCGCATCGGCGAGCAGCGGCGCCCTCAACGGCGCGACCTTCGGCAACGGGAAGTTCGTCGTCGTCGGGGACAGCACGGTCATGACCTCATCGAACGGCATCAACTGGTCGTCGGCTTCCTCAGGCATTTCCACCAGGCTCGTATCGGTCGCGGCCGGCAACGGCCTTTTCGCGGCAGTGGGCGACGACGGCACGACCATAAGGATATCGACGGACGGCGTCTCCTGGTCGAGTGTCTCCTCGGGTCTCAATTCAGGCTCGCTCACCGGCATAGCCTTCGGGGCCGGAAGGTTCGTTGCCGCGGGCGGCTCAAACCTCGAGACCGACTCGCCGGACGGCAAAACATGGACGGCCCGCTCCCTCGGCGTTTCGGCAGGTCCGTGGACGGTTGTCTACGGCAACGGAACGTTCCTTGCGGTCAGCGGCAACGTTATAGCCCAATCAGACCCGCTTCCCGTGCCGGACCCGAGCTGCGGCATCATCCGGCGGGGGCGGCGGCAGAGTTGCTTCATCGCTACGGCTGCTTACGGGGGCGATTTCGCATGGCAGGTGAGGGTGTTCAAGCACTTCAGGGACACTATCTGCTGACCGGCCCGATAGGGAGGGCGGCAGTCGGCATATACTATGCGGCCTCACCGCCCGTAGCAGCATTAATCGCGGACCGGCCCTGTACTGAGGTCCATGACGCGGTTCTTCCTTACCCCTGTCGCCTATGCGGTCCTCCATCCCTGGCAGTCTGCTGCTGTTCGTTGCTCTGCCTGTTTTTGATCGTTCTTGCGGTGAGGCGTAAGAGATAAAAACGGACGGTTGTGGAGATGGGATATAAGGCGGCCGCCCAGGACTATCGGCGGCCGCCTTTGTTAATACCGGAGAGAGGGCGCCCGGCAGATATCAGGAGAAGACCGTCAGCACTGTGCCCGCGAGGACAAGGGCGTTCCCGATAAGTACCCAGCGGTCGAAGCTCTCGTATTCCCGGATAAAAATAAAAGCAAGTATCAGCACCCAGAGCGGTTGGGCGCGGAGGACCAGGCTTACGGTTATGACCGAGCCGGCCGCTAACGACAGGTACCGGAAGAGCTGGGCAACGCTCGTAGTCAGACCACCCCACATAGCTATACCCAGCGACCCGCGGCTCTCGTCCACCAGCTCTCTTCTGCTCTTCCTGTTAAGGAAGACCGAGGGGCTGATGACGGCAGCGGCCGCGAAGTAAGCGATCAAGCTCCCGGCGACAGGTTTTCCCCCTTCCTGGAGCGCGAACTTGATGAAGATAGCGCTGCTGCCCCAGAACACGGCGGCGCCGAGACCGTAGAGGAAGCCCAGGAAAAGGCCCCGCCTGTCGATCTGCCTTCCGTAGGAGCCGGACTTTGTCCGTTGTGCCGTGCTGTCAGTCTCTTCCTTCAGCAGGATGAGGAGCGGGCCCGATATGGTCAGAATCATGGCAAGGGCCTGCAAGACGGTGAGTCTATCGTGCAGCAGCGCGATGGCGAGGACTATGGTTGTTATGGGATAGAGATTTGTCACCGCGTTGGAGCGGTTAGAACCGAGATACTGGATAGCGCGGTAGGCCCAGGTGCGTCCGACGGCGAAATGTAATACCCCGGAAAGCGCCCAGAAGAGAAACGCCTTCCGGGAAAGCCCGGCAATGCCTGCCAGATCGCCCGTCAGCGCGGCTATAATTAAAAAGAACAGGCATCCGAAGAAGATGGAGACGTTGGCCATGTAGCCGGAGCTGGCCCGTAAGGACGCCGCGCCTCGTGATAACCGTGTTGGCGCCGAATACAGCCGAGGATATCAGACCGAATAGAATACCGAGCACGCAGCATTTTGGCACATTATGGCCAAAAGAGGAAGATATTTTCTATTTGAACATTCCCTTCCGCTGCCGATGCCGGGCGTAAATCCCCGGTAATGCAGCCGTTTACTGTTTGATCCTTTTTTCTTGACATCATATATCATATACGATATATAGTTCACAATACATATATGCAATAAGTATAAATGGAGCTGATGCAATGAGCCGAATATCGGTAAATGCGGACAGGTGTAAAAGGTGCGGGGTTTGCGTAGATCTCTGTCCCGTTCAGGTATACGTCACTACGCCTGACGGCTGCCCGGACCCTGCCAACATCGATAAGTGCACCAAATGCGGGCTTTGCGAGCTGTGGTGCCCGGATTACGCGCTGGAAATAGAGGTGCAGAGGGATGGAGCATAAAAAACAAATAAAGTTGATGCAGGGGAATGAAGCGTGCGCGGAAGGTGCAATTGCGGCCGGGGTACGGTTTTTTGCCGGTTATCCGATTACTCCGTCTAATGAAGATCGCGAACGTCATGTCGGCCAGGTTGCCCCAGGTGGGCGGCAAATTCATCCAGATGGAGGATGAGATAGGAAGCCTTGCCGCGGCAATCGGTGCGGCCCTTACGGGGGTCAAGGCGATGGACGCCACGAGCGGCCCCGGATTTTCCCTTAAGATGGAGAACCTCGGGCTGGCCTACATGATCGAGGTTCCCCTTGTCCTCGTGGACGTGCAGAGAGTAGGGCCGTCCATCGGGATGGCGACATCCCCCGCTCAGGGCGATGTCATGCAGGCACGATATGGCTCCCACGGGGATTACGCCAGCATAGTCCTGTCCCCTTCCTCGGTCCAGGACATGTTCGACTTCATGATAAAGGCGGTAGACCTTTCGGAGAGGTTCCGGGTGCCGGTCATCGTTTTGGCGGACCAGGTGGTCGGCCATATGCGCCAGAACGTCTCGCTTCCGCCATATGATGAAGTGAAGACGGCGTACAGGACGGAGCCCCATTGCCCGCCGGAAGACTATTATGCCTACCGGGGGAACGAGAAGGGAGTACCTCCTATGGCAAAGTTCGGTACGCCGTACCACTGGTATGCGAATAGCAGCGCCCATGGGGAAAAGAGCTTTCAGGCGACCAGCGACTTTGCCGTATCCAAGCTGCTGATAGAGAGGCTGACGAACAAGATCAAGAATAACCAGCGGGAGATCATAGAAGTAAGGGGCGAGTTTCTGGATGACGCCGATATCGTCGTCCTGGCCTTCGGGTGCACGGCTATCGCCGCAAGGGGGGCCGTTCTGAAGGCGAGGGAGAAGGGCATCAAGGCCGGCTTTTTCAGACCGCTGGTCCTCTGGCCTTTCCCTGAAGACGAAGTCAAGGCAATCGCCGGACAGGCCAAGGCTATAATCGTTCCCGAGATGAACATGGGCCAATACGTCCATCCCGTCAGGGAGGCGACCGGTAAGGCCAAGGCAGAGGTCTTCTCCTGCGCCAGACCCGGAGAGGTCTTCTCCTCATCGGAAATACTCCAGAAAATCATGGAGGTACATAACATTGTCTGAGAAACCTTCCACTTCCTTTTTGGTCGATAAATATCTTTACACCCACCAGCTCCCCACGATGTGGTGCCCGGGCTGCGGCAACGGCACGGTGGCGATGGCCATGATCAGGGCCATCGACAGGATCGGGTTGGATTTCGATAAGGTTATCCATACAGCGGGCATAGGCTGCTCCAGCGTGGCCCACTGGTACACCACCTTCACCGCCCTCCAGTCGGCCCACGGCAGGGCCCTGCCCAGCGCGACGGGCATCAAGCTGGCAAACCCGGAGCTGACCGTCGTTGTTACGATGGGCGACGGCGACTGCATTGCGATCGGGGGTAACCATCTTCTTCACGCATGCAGGCGCAACATCGACATGACGGCCGTTGTCTACAACAACTACAACTATGGCATGACGGGTGGTCAGGCCGGGCCCACTACGCCGCTTGACGCCTTCACGTCAACAACCCTTTACGGCAATATAGAGGCGCCCCTTGATATATGCCGCGTGGCAGAGGCCGCCGGGGCGACCTACGTGGCCAGGGGCGCAGTCTACTACGTGAAGGAGTTGATAGACCTGATAGAAAAGGGCATAAGGCATAAGGGCTTCTCTCTCATCGAGGTTTTGACCCCGTGCCCTACGGTTTTCGGCAAGAGGAATAAACTGGGTTCTTCGTCGCAAATGTGGAAGGCGCAGAAAGAGTACACGATATCCGCCAAAAGGGCGAAGGACATGCCGGCCGCGGAGCTGAAAGGAAAATGGCAGAGGGGCGTGCTTGTGGAAAGGGAGGCGCCCGAATTCACTGAAGAGTACGATAAGCTGATAGCTCAGGCTCAAAAGGGAAGGTAGGCACATGAAAGAGACGATGGAGATACTCTTGGGCGGCACGGGCGGCCAGGGTTTGGGCATAGCTGGCGTAATCCTTGCCCAGGCCTTTGCTGAGGAAGAGGGCAAGAACGTGCTGGAAGCCGAGGCCTACGGTATATCGATGAGAGGCGGAATGAGCAGGGCCGAAGTGCTGGTAAGCCGGGAAGAGATAAACGAGACCAGGGTCAATAACCCGGACGTGTTGGTTGCTTTGTCCCAGCCGATTGCGGACATATACGTGCCGAAGAGCGAGACGGGGGCGGTGATTATCCTGGATTCGCTCTTCGTGGAAAAACCGGCTAACGCCCCGGCCGGCGTCCACCTTTTGCCTCTCACGGAAGAGGCGAGGAAGCTGGGTATGGAGGCGGCCGCCAACATCGTTGCCCTCGGAGCCATAGCCTCCCTGGCCGGCACACCGGCCCGGGAATCGCTTACAAACGTCCTGAAGAAGAAATTCGGCCGGGCGGTAATAGACCTGAACCTTAAGGCCCTCGACGCCGGCTACGAAATGGGGCAGCGGGCGAAAAACAAGGCGTGACCGCCTAAAGATTAGCAGTCTCATCTTCTAGAGGAGGATCACCGTGGCAAAGAAAGAACAGGAAATCCATGAAACGAAGTCGATTCCCTGGACGCCGGTAGCAGGCTCGCCCGGCGTATTCGAGAAGGTCCTGAACGTAGACCCGGATACGCGAAGCGTCAGCAGGCTTCTCAAGTATGAGCCGGGCACCAGGACGGATGAAGTTCTCATCCACGATTTTCACGAAGAGATTCTCGTGATCGAGGGGTCCTTTATCGATACAACGAGCAAGGCCGTTTTCGGAAAGGGATACTACGGTTACCGCCATCCGGGCATGGTGCACGGTCCTTACTATTCGGAGGGCGGCATGATGACCTTCGAGATCAGAAATTACGAGAAGTAGCGACAACTTGAATTGTGACCGGCGCCGGGCGCCGGGAAACATGGAGGGGCCATGAAGGCGTTGGACCTTAAGGTGAGGAGCAACGGGGCCTTGCGGGATATCACGTTTCCCGTAAAGCGGATGGTGAATGCGGGCTACACGGCCAGGGACCAGGAAGGCGTTAGGAAACATATCGAAGAGCTTAAAGAGATGGGTGTCCCGGCGCCTGCCGCGATACCTACGATCTACCCGGTTGCTTCCTATCTGATTACTACGGGGGGCGTGCTGGAGACGATCGAGCCGAATAACTCGGGAGAAGCCGAGTTTGTCCTTCTCCTCCAGGAAGGCAACATGTACGTCGGCGCCGGGAGCGACCATACGGACAGGGCCCTGGAGGCGGTAAGCATAGTTAAATCGAAACAAATATGCCCCAACATTATGTCGCCCGTTGTGTGGTCTTATGAAGAAGTGAAAGACGTGTGGGACCATCTCGTTCTGAGAAGCTGGGTCGAACGGGCAGGCCGGAAGATACTCTACCAGGAAGGCGAATTATCCGCCTTCATAAGAGTGCAGGACCTTCTTTCTTTTGTAAAGGAAAGCGTGATGGACGGAAACCTTGAGAACACGGTCATTTTCTCAGGCACGGTCCCTGTCATCGGAGGCGAGGTCCTAAGCGGAGAGGGCTTCGAAGTGGAGCTGCTCAACCCGGGGAACGGAGATTCCCTGCGGTGCAGCTACCGTATCGAGATATTGGATTATTTGCGACCGGGTGCTTAGCCTTGCGTCGCGTGCAGGCATCGACCGCAATTTTGCGATTGAGCCTTAAAACCATAAGGGGTGGCTATGGCACTGTCTAGCCGGGGGATGAACGTAGAGGGAAGGCTGAAGAGGATCGAGGACTATACGTTTTTGAGCGAGAACGCGTATGAGATCCTGAAGGACGCTATTATAACGCTGACGTTCGAGCCAGGCGAGAAGCTCAACCTTTCGAAGATAACGCGCGAGCTGGGGATCAGCACGACGCCGGTCAGGGAGGCAATGAACCGCCTCATCCAGGAAGGGTTTGTCGTCAACGTTCCTTTCAAAGGCGCTTTCGTCAGCGACGTTGACAACAAGATGGTTGAGCAATTGGCGGAGCTCCGGGAGTTGCTGGAAGTTGCGGCCGTCAAGCGGACGGCCCTCCAGTTCACCAAGAGCGATGCAAAGATGGGGGAGGAGCTCCTGGCAAAGCTCGAAGCCGCTTACAAGAAGAACGACGTGACGGAATATGTCGAATACTCCATGCAGTTTCACGGCATGTTCGTCGACAGATGCGACAATGAGCTTATGGCGAACGTCATAAGGGGCTTTAACGACCACGTAAAACGGATAGCCTTTCTGGCGCTCCGCAGACAGAAGAAGATATCTCCTTTCGCGACCGATTACAGGGGCATACTCAACGCGTTAATAAAGCGGAACCCGGAAAAGGCGGGCAAGCTCCTGGCAGAGCACGTCAGAAAGGTGCGCCACGCGTTCAATGATGAAAAATAACGGTAAGGACGGGGCAATCCGGGATATGGCCGGAAAGCGATTCTACTAACGGTGACAGACATGAAGTTCAAGGCAGCGGTGGCTCAGATAGAGTCCCGTAATTTCGACAAGGAAGAGAATCAACGGAAAGTCCTTTCCATGGCCAGGGAGGCTTGCGACCGGGGCGCCAACCTCGTGCTTTTCCCGGAGGCGTCCAATATCGGCTATTTCGCCCTCGACGGGAGCAGGGGCGTAAAGGAAAACCTTGCCCTGGCCAAAGGCATGGCCGATACCTTGACGTCGCCGCTGGTGCAGGAGTTGAAGCAACTGGCAGGGCAGGGCATGCTAATAGGCTGCGGATGCTTTATGAGAACTGCCGCCGAGAAGCTCTCCAACGGACTCCTTCTTTTCACGCCGGCGGGTGACATTTACGCCTATAACAAGACCCATCTCTTTCATACGAGAGACGCGAAGGAAGCAGATTTTGTCGATGAGGGAGACGCTTTGTCCGTCTTCGACGCCGGTCCCTTCAAAGTCGGTCTCAGCATATGCTACGACCTGAACTTCCCGGAGGTTTTTCGGACTCTTGCCCTGAAAGGCGCGCAGGTTATCCTTATCTCTGCGGCGTGGCCGACAGTCGGCGGAAGCGTGTGGGATGCCCTCCTGCCTGCCAGGTCTATAGAGAACCAGGCATACGTGATAGCAAGCAACCAGACAGGCGGGGATTACTACGGGCACAGCAAGATCACCGATTTTACGGGTAGAGTGCTTACCGCCATGGGCGACGAGGAAGGGTGCGTGATAGCGGAGCTTGACCTTGAGAAGCAGGAAAAATGGAAGAAAATAGTCACCTATTTCGATGACAGGAGACCGGGGCTTTATAGCCTCTGAGAATGGCGACAATGACGAATTTATCTTTGCAGCAAGAGAGTATGACACCGAAAGACGCTGCCGGAAAGCCGCGCATCGATGCACGGGCTTTGTTTTCCGGCCGCGGAATAATAGGTATTTCACCAAAGGGAGGAGAGTCGCGTGGCTGACCTGAGAGTCAATTTTTGCGGGGTTCCATTCAAGAACCCAATCGTTGTTTCCTCAATTGAGACGAGCGATAGTCTCGATCATATTACGAAGGCTATCGACAGCGGCGTGGGGGGCGTCGTCATAAAGACGGTCACCGACAAACCCAAGATGTCGGAGCTGACGCGCTTTTCGAAGTACGCGATCCTCGACGAGAAGGGGGAGATCATCAAAGGCAAGGTGCCCAGGTTCTTCGTCTTTTACGCCAGGTCCGGCTATTCCGTAAGGCCACCCGAGGAATGGTATACGATCATAAAAGAGGCGAAGAAACGCGCGGAGGCCAAGAACGTCAGGCTCATAGGGAGTCTCGGAGCGAGCAGTCTCGATAAGTGGGAGGAGCTTGCCCGGATGGAAGAAGAGTGCGGCGTCGATATGCTGGAGCTGAACTTCGGCTGTCCCCACCCGTCCCAAATGGATGAGGAGGCGGCAGGCATGCTGCTCGGACAGGACCCCGTCGCCGCCGCGGAAATTACCCGGACGGTAACCAACGCTGTCAAAATCCCCGTAGTAGTGAAGCTGACGCCCCAGGTGGTCGACGTAGTCCCGATGGTGCGGGTCGTGAAGAAAGCCGGCGCGTCCGGCGTGCTGCTGATCAATCGTTACACGGGTTTCGCGGTCAACATCGAAGAGGGCAAACCTTATATCGACGCGAGAGCGGGTGTCGGAGGGCCGTGGGTCAGGCATCTCGTCCTCAGGTGGGTTAACGCCGTCTATCTGGACGGAGGAATGCCGATTGCGGGTACGAACGGCATCTACGACTGGCGGGAGGCCGTGGAGTTCATCATGACCGGCGCCAGCATCATGGAGGTCGGCTCGGTGCTCATGCTTGAAGGCTACGGGCACGTGAAGGTCATCCTGGACGGCCTGGAGAAGTTCATGGACCGTAAGGGCTACAAGACGGTCGATTCAATGATAGGCATAGCCTCGAAACGGTCTCTGACTTACGAGCAGACTTACAAGCTTCCCGCCAAGAAGGCGGTGATCGACGATGACCTCTGTGTAGCGTGCGGCCAGTGCGTGCGGTCGTGCTTCGCCGATGCGCTGAAGAAGGACGGGGACAAAATTATCGCAGACTCCGAGAAGTGTATCGGGTGCGAGATGTGCTACTCCATGTGCCCCTCGGGCGCAGTTTCGTTCAGGACGGTCTGAGCGTTAACGCCGGGGGACGATGCCGGACGGCGTGCGGCCGCCGCCGTGAGGCATGCTTGAAGAATTAGCAGGAGCCGGAATAATGGAGAGGGGCCTGGCTGTAAAACTGAAAGTGAACGGCGAATGGGTTGAGGCTGTCGTCAGCCCCAAAAGGACTCTCCTTGATTTCATCAGGGAAGACCTCAATATGACAGGCACGAAGAACGGTTGCGGTGCCGGTGATTGCGGCGCCTGCGTGGTCCTGATCGACGGCCGGGCAAGGACCACATGCAATCTCGTTATGTCCAAGGTCAACGGCTGCGAGATCGTTACCATCGAGGGGCTTGCCAGGGACGGCCGGCTCGACCCGGTTCAGGAGGCCTTCATCGAGGCGGGGGCCATCCAGTGCGGATATTGCACGCCCGGAATGGTGCTGCAAGCCAAAGACCTGATCGGGCACAATCCCGAGCCGACCGACGAAGAGATCATCCAGGCCATAGACGGCCATATATGCAGGTGCACCGGCTACGTGAAAATCATAGAAGCTATCAAGCTAGCGTCATGGAAAGTCAAAGAAGCGGCGTTGGGCGATAGAGGCCGGTCATGACCAGGATAGGGTCGCCGGTTCACCTGATCGATGCAATGGACAAAGTGACGGGTCGGCTGAAGTTCGGGTCGGACTACAAAGTGGCGGGCATGCTCTACGGAAAGGTGCTCAGGAGCCCGATAGCCCACGGCCGGATACTGTCTATAGACGCCACCGCTGCAAGGAGACTTTCCGGGGTCAAGGCGGTGATAACGGGTACAGAAGAAGATCTGCCTAACTACTCGGTCGCCGGCGAGAAATTCCTCGACGAGCGCCTCCTTCAGAAAGATAAGGTACGATACATAGGTGACGAAGTGGCCGCCGTGGCAGCCGTGGACGAGGCGACCGCCAGGGAGGCCCTGCGCCTCATCAAGGTCGAATACAAGGAGCTCCCGGCCGTCTTCGACCCTATCGAGGCAATGGAAGTCGGGGCGCCCCTCGTCCATGATAACGCGAAACAAAACATCGCCAGAACACTGAAGATCCGCCATGGCGACGTCGACGCGGCGTTCCGCGAGGCGGACGCCATTGTCGAAGAGACGTTCAGGACCCCCCTTGTGCACCAGGCTTACCTCGAGCCCCACGCGGCAGTGGCCCAGTGGGACGCAGAAGGGCGGCTGACCCTCTGGATACCGATGCAATCGCCCAGGCTTGCGCGCATGACGTACGCGTGTGCGCTGGGCATTCCCCGGGAGAAGATCAGGGTCATTCAAATGCCCATGGGCGGCGCATTCGGAGGAAAGCTGGAATACAGGCTCCATCCCATCTGCGCCCTCCTTGCCCTCAGGGCATCCGCACCCGTAAAGATGACCAACACCCGGGAAGAGGAGTTCACCGCCACCCTGCCCCGTGTCCCCATGGTCATCAGGATGAAGGCAGGCTGCAAAAAGGACGGCACGCTTCTCGGGAAGGAAACAGTCGTCATAGGCGATAACGGCGCCTATATGAACTACGGTCCGGGAGTCGTCCTGAGCGCGGCTTCCCGTCATGACAACCTGTATCGCCTGAAGAATATCCGCACCGACGGCTATCTCGTCTACACAAACAAGATCGCTACCGGACCGTTCAGGGGCTTCGGTTGCCCCCAGAGTTTCTTCGCCCTTGAATCGATTATCGATATGCTCGCCGAGCAGATAGGTATGGACCCCGCCGAATTCAGGCTCAAGAATGCAAGCAGAACGGGAGACATCACACCTCATAACTGGCACCTGGGAAGCTGCGGCCTCTCGGAAGCCATAGAGAGGAGCGTGGAAAAAGCGGACTGGCATGCAAAGAGAGCATCGTATCCGGCCAGGGCGTCGGGCGATATGGCTTACGGCATAGGGATGGCGTGCTGCCTCCATGTTTCCGGCAGCCGGACATTCCTCCCCTTCTTCGACGGGGCAGCCGCGTACCTGAGGATAAACGAGGAAGGCCATGTCCTTATACAGGTAGGAGAGCCGGACATAGGCCAGGGGTCAAAGACGACCTTCGCGCAAATCGCAGCGCACGAGCTCGGCATCCCCATCGAGTGGGTAAAGGTTGCGCCTGTAGATACCGACGTCTCGCCCCACGGCCTGGGAACATTCGGAGACAGGTCCACAACGCTTACGGGGAACGCCGTAATGCGGGCGGCCATCGAGGCGAGGAACATACTTCTGGAGGTTGCAGGCAGGAAGCTCAAGAAAAACCCGTCGAGCCTTTTTATTGAAGACGGCCGAATCCTCTCCAGGGAGGGACCGGAGCAAATGGAATTCCGGGAAGCCTCGGAGTTCGCTTCCTACGAAAGGGCAGGGGGGACCCTGGTGACGCAGGGACAGTTTATCCCGCCCGACGTGTCAATGGTGGACCCCGAAACAAAGGTGGGCAACATCTCCTGCGCTTATCCCTTCGTCGCCCAGATAGCCGAAGTAGAGGTCAATACGAGGACCGGCGAAGTAAAGCTTCTCTCCCTGACGGCGGCCCATGACCTGGGGAAGACGATCAACCCGCTCCTGGCTGAGGGGCAGGTCCACGGCGCGGTGGCTCAGGGCATCGGGTACGCCCTAATGGAAGAGATGACGTTGAAAGACGGTAAGGTGACTAACCCCAATTTCAAGCGGTACAGGGTGCCGAGGGCAAAGGACATGCCCGCGATACAGACGATATTCGTGGAATCTAACGACCCGAACGGTCCGTACGGGGCAAAAGGTCTGGCGGAGCCGGCGCTGACGCCGATCGCGCCGGCCATAGCGAACGCCATCCGCCACGCGACCGGGGTAAGGCTCACGGAGCTGCCCATGAAAGCGGCCGTGCTTAAGGAGGCCCTCAAAGAGAGGAAGAAGAAAGCTCATAACGGCGCTTAGCTGAACTGTTGCAAAAGGAGACTCAATGAAAAGGGGTGTAACGGAGATACTGGTTGTCGTCCTGATAGCCTGTTTCTTTTTGCTTGGTTTCTCGACGAGAACCGCGGCTGCTGAAGACAAGATCCTGATAGGGGCGGCCATCAGCATGACCGGTAAGTTTGCCCGCGAAGGCGGCCTTGTTAAAGAGGGCTATGACTTCTGGAAAGATTGGGTGAACTCCAGGGGCGGGATCAATGTGGCAGGCAAGAAGCTGAAGGTGGAGATCGTCTACTACGACGACAAATCGGACACCATGACAGCGGCCAAGCTCACGGAGAAGCTTATCACGGAGGACAAGGTCAATTTCCTTCTCGCTCCGTATTCGAGCGGCATCACCTTCGCCACGAGCGCCATCGGGGAGCGCTACCATTACGTAACGATAGCTGGCGCGGCCAACTCCGACGCCCTTTACGAGCGCGGCTACAAATACCTCTTCTCCGTAATGCCCCCTGCGAGCAGGGATTTTTCGTACACCGCCGAGTTACTTGCCAAGCAGAAACCGGCGCCCAGGACCGCTGCGGTCCTTTGCCTGGACAGCCTGTTTACCATACTGGCTTCCGACGGGGTCAGGAGCCAGATCAAGACACTCGGAATACAGGAAGTTTACTACGCAAAATTCCCCGCCAAGACGACGGATTTCTCGGCGATGCTGACGGTGGCCAAGGGAAAGAACCCCGACGTTATTTTCTTCAGCGGCTATTTCGAGGATTCCGTCCCCTTTCTGAAGCAATGCAAAGAGCTGAACGTCAACCCCAAGGCGTACGTTTTCCTCAACGCCCCTGAGTTCGATGACTGGAGTAAGATCCTGGGCAAAGACGGGGATTACGTCTTCAGCGTGTATCACTGGGCGAAGGCGATGAAGTGGAAGGGTCCTTACTTCGACGTCAACTCTTTCGCGGAGACTTTCCTGAAACAAACCGGGAAGCAGGTGCACGTCTATAACACGGTCGGCGCCACCAGCGGTCTCCTGCTCCAGCTTGCCATTGAGAAGGCCGGAAGCATAGACCAGGCGAAGGTGCGCGAAGCGCTGAGCACGATGGACGTCACGACCTTTTACGGAACGTTCAAATGGGATGCAAAGGGCAACAATATCAAAGGACGTCTGGGAAGCCTTCAGATCCAGCGCCAGAAAGCGGTAAGCGTCGACCCTCTCGAGGCGGGCGCCAAAGTCGTCTACCCGACTCCCGCTTGGTCCAAGAGGTAGGGTAAGAGGCCGGTATATGATTCTTCAGATGATTGCAAACGGATTGCTCCTGGGCGGGTTTTACGCCTCCATCGGCGTCGCTTTCTCCCTGGTCTACGGGATCATGGGGATAATAAACCTGGCTCAGGGGACTCAGATCATTCTAGGCGCGTATCTCACTTTTGCTACGTGTCAGATCTTCCATATCGACCCCTTTCTTACCATCCCGGTGAGCGGCCTTATCCTTTTCATAACGGGGTACGCCATCCAGCGGTGGGTTATCAACATGGTGGGCAAGGGAGGCGTAGTCCTTACGAGTCTGCTCACCTTCGGCCTCAACCTCGTCATGATCAACGTGATCCTCCTTATCTGGAGCGCCGACTTCCGGGGGATAAACCCTTCTTATGCGGGCAAGAATTTCGAGGTAGTCGGGGTGACGATCCCCTATGTCCGGCTGGCGGTCTTTCTCATCGCCGTAGGGGCAACCATGATACTGCACTGGTTCCTGGGGCATACGGAGACAGGGAACGCAATACACGCAAGCTCTCAGAACAAGAGGGCGGCACAGATCGTGGGGATAAACATCCGCCGGAGTTACGCCCTGACCTTTGCGATCAGCTCGGGGCTTGCAGGGGCCATGGGGTCGCTCTACGTGATCCTGAAACCCGTATCCCCCTTCTCGGGCGGTGACCTGTTGATGATACTTTTCCTGGTCGCCGTCATCGGTGGGCTGGGGAACATTCCAGGCGCGCTCGTTGGAGGGCTGGTCATGGGCTTGGCCGACTCCTTCTCGGTTCTGTGGCTCGGCATGGAGTATCAGAAGATCGTCATGTTCCTGATCTTTATTCTTGTATTGATCTTTCTTCCCAGAGGTTTTTTTGGTAGGAGATTTTATGGCTGATACGACCCTTGGCGGACGTAAAATGGTGAAGCGGGTGCTGCTCTTCCTGTTGCTGCTGTTGGTCCTTAGCGGCCCGCTTTTCCTGCGTGGCTATTGGCTGCGCCTGCTGACGAACGTCTTTATGTTCGGGTTGCTAACGCAGGGGGTCAACATTATCGCCGGATACTGCGGCTACCTCGCGTTGGGGAATATCCTCTTTTTTGGACTCGGCGCATACATCACCGCCGTCTTCATGACCCACCTGGGAGCGCCCTTTGCGGTCGCCTTTGCAGCCTCCGGGCTGGGAACGATATTGTTCTCCGCGGGTGTCGGGATTCTGATTCTCAGGCTTAAGGGGCAGTACTTCCTTATGGCGACCCTGGCCCTTTCGGAGCTGATGCGGGAGGTCACGAGCAGTCTCAACATTACCGGAGGGGGGCGCGGCATCACCCTGCCGATGTTTGTCGGCGGCGCAACCTACGTGAACAGCTTCTTCTACTACTTCATGCTGTTCCTGATGCTGGCATGCACGTTTTGTGTTTGGCTCATAGACCGCAGCTATCTGGGCCTTGCCTTCAAGGCCATCAAGTTCGACGAGGATGCGGCATCGGTAATGGGGATCAGTCCGCCGCCTTACAAGACGGCAAGCTGGGCGATCAGCGCTTTTTTCACCGGTCTCGCGGGGTCCGCCTTTGCTTACTGGATGGGGTATATCGACCCGGGGGTCGTCTTCGAGATCACCCCCTCCATAAAGATGTACCTTATGATGGTCCTCGGAGGTGCGGGGACCGTGTGGGGTCCCCTGGCCGGTGCATTCTTTATCGAGCTCGTCTCGGAGTTCGCGTGGAGCAGATTCATGGAATACCATTTCCTGATTGTGGGCTTGATCCTTATTCTGACGTGTCTCTTCACACCGAAAGGTCTCGTTGACCTGGTGAGCAACAAGTTTAGCTGGTCCCTTTTCACGAAGGGCATCAGGGAGTATAAAATCTGATGGGCCTGTTGGAGGGAGTAAGAGTATCGAAGCGTTTCGGCGGAGTAATCGCTGTCAGCGAGGTCGATTTTGTCGTTGAGGAAGGCGAGATCTTCGGGCTTATCGGGCCTAACGGGGCGGGGAAGACCACGCTCCTGAACATGGTCAACGGAATTTTCCCCTTAAGCTCGGGAAAGCTCTTTTTCAACGGGACCTGCCTGAACGGCCTGAAGCCCTACGAGATCACGCACCTCGGCATCGGCAGGGCGTTCCAGATAGTGCGTCCTTTCGAGGGCCTGACAGTGAAGCAAAACGTGACGGTGGGCGGTATCTTCGGGACCAAGCCCCGGCACGATATGAAAACGGCGGCTGCAGAGGCCGATGAGGTGCTGGCCTTCATGGGCCTTGCCGACAAGATGAGCAGGCCGGTGGCAAGCCTGACCATCCCGGACAGGAAGCGCCTGGAAGTTGCCCGCGCCCTCGCAATGCACCCAAGGCTTCTGCTTTTGGACGAGGTGATGTCCGCCCTGAACCCTAAAGAAGTGGATGAGATGATGGAAACGGTCAGGGAGGTCAACAGGCGTGGGATAACGGTAGTCATGATCGAGCACGTGATGCGCGCGACAATGGCCATCTGCCAGCGTATCCTTGTTCTGCATCACGGAAGGCGGATCGCTCTGGATACGCCTGAGGAAGTCTGCCGTGATGAGCAGGTCCTCCAATGTTACCTGGGCGAGCGGTTTGCGCGGATGGAGGCCGAAAGAAGGGGGATGACGGATTGAACGCAGCGCCGGCAGATAATTGGCTCCTGAACGTTAATGACCTGGACGCAGGGTATGGGAATGCGCAGGTATTATGGAAAGTAAGCCTTCAAGTCGCCGAATCGGAGATCGTGGGACTCTTAGGGGGCAACGGGGCAGGGAAAACTACCCTTATCAATACGATTTCCGGCCTGGTTTCCCAGAAGGCGGGCACCATCCATTACGCGGGGAAGGATATCACCCATACAGACCATTATGCGCGAGTGAGGAGCGGCATAACCCAGATACCCGAGGGCCGCCAGCTTTTCCCGGGCCTTACGGTACGCCAGAACATCCTGCTCGGCGCCTATTCCCTGCCCGACAAGTCACGCATCTTGGAAGACCTCGGTTTTATTTACGATCTCTTTCCGATTCTGTCCCAGAGGGAGAAACAACTGGCGGGGACCCTCTCCGGCGGCGAGCAGCAGATGTGCGCGATCGGCAGGGGGCTCATGTCGAACCCGAAGCTTATACTGGTCGACGAGCTGTCCCTCGGGCTTGCGCCCGTGATGGTGGACAGGATAGTCGAAGCCCTCAAAAAAGTCTATCGCGAGAAATCGTTGAGTATCCTGGTTGTAGAGCAGGACGTGACACTCTGCCTGGAGCTTTGCACCACTGCGTTTGTGCTGGAAACGGGCCATATCGTGAGGCACGGGTCTTCGAAGGAGCTTTCGATGGACCCGCAGATACGGAAGAGCTATCTCGGCATTTAAGGCGATCAAAGACCGAAGATTAAGTTTCTTTGGCAAAAGGGGAAAACATGAGAGAGAAAACAGGGAAGGGTAAGGCGGTTTGGAAAAAGATTCTGGTCTTCACGGTTGCAGTGCTGGGGGCCTCATTCCTTACGGGGCCGGTCTGGTCCGCTCCGTCGAATAGCCCTATCGTCATAGGGGGCGTTTACGATTTGACGGGCCCCCTTTCCACCCACGGCAGGGGAGGCAACTTTACGGCCAAGGCGGCCATCGACCGGATCAACAAGAGCGGTGGAATAGCCGGCCGCCCAGTGAAGTACATCGTGGAGGACAGCGCCACTGACCCGGCGACGGGTCTGCGGAAGCTCAGAAAGCTGATCCTGAAGGACAAGGCCGATTTCATTATTGTCGGGGTCAATTCCGGGGTAGCCGTGGGCGCCATCCAGATTGCTAAAGAACTGAATACCATCATGTTCACGGAGGCCACCGCCAGGGACATCACCGCGAAGAAAGGGAACCGCTACGTCTTCAGGGCCATCGGCGACGCCCAGATGGCCGCCATAGCCATGGCGAGGTTCGCGGGCAAGGAGCTCGGGAAAAACGCTTACGGCCTGGGGGCCGACTACGAGTGGGGCCATTCGGTAGTAGGCATGTCCGAGGAGATCTTCGGCAAGATCGGCATGAAGATGATAGGCAAGGCCTTTTCGCCGGTCGGCACCCTCGATTTCGTCCCGTACCTGAGCAAGGTGCCCAAGAACACGGACTTCATTGTAGCCGGGTATTTCACGAACGATGTCCTTAACCTTGTCAACCAGGCATGGGAGCTGGGGCTTCACAAGCCGGTCTTTGTGGGCAGCATCCATTCGATCCGATATAAAGACCTGGGGCCGGGCGCAGACCTGGTTTGGTGCGGCACTTACGGGTCCCGGTCGCTTTCCGGCTTTGCCCCTGAGGTGCGGAATGCGCAGAAGGCATACAGGAACATCGTCGGGATCAATGACGATGGATGGGACAAGAGCGGCGAGCTGAGCGCAGAATACATCTGGGCAGGCTGGGAAGAAATCTCCTGGATCAAGAAAGGCGTGGAGGACAGCGGCTGGAAGTCGAGGAACGACAACCTGAAATTTATGAAGGCCCTTGAAGGGGCGACCGTTCAAACGAGCATCGACTTCCCTATGGGCGGCAAGACCATGCGGGCAGAAGACCATCAGGCCCTGACGGATATATACGTCCTGAAGGCGGAAAAGGGTAACGTCGTGACCAAGGCACGGGTCCCGGCAGCCGACATTATTCCGTCTTATCCGCCGCTGGCAGACTTCAGGAAAGAATAGGCGCTTAAGGGAGTTACTGATGGGGCCTCCGCAGTAAACGGGGGGCCCGGCAACGGGGCGCGACCATGGCAAACGCGATAGTGTTGTCCCTTCTGAACGCAGCCATATGGGCTTGCGTTATAGCGATGGTGTCCCTCGGCCTTACGCTTATCTACGGCCAGCTCAGCATCATCAATATAGCCCACGGCGCGATGTACGCGATAGGTGCTATCGCGACGTACTACCTGACGGCCTACCTGGGCTCGTGGGCCTATTCCCTGGTTATCGCCCCTTTGATTATGGCGGTCATAGCCATTGTCATTTATCTTACGACGCTCCGGTTCAGGGTGGTTGGCTATCCGATGGCGACTACCCTCATCATATCGTACGGGCTTATGTTCATCCTCGAGCAGGCTTTACTGCTGATATTCGGAGGGGCCCCCAGGAATATAGCCAACCCGTTGCCCTTTCAGGTGCCCCTCTTCGGCAAAACTACGTACTCGGCATACCGCATTTTCGCAGCGCTGATGTCATTGGCGATCATCGGCACCCTCATCGCTTTTCTCAAAAAGACGAAGCTGGGACTCTGGATACGCGCAACGAGCCAGGATCACGATACGGCAAGTGCCATGGGCATCTCCGTCTCCTACGTCTATATGCTTACCTTTGTCCTGGGGTCCGTCCTTGCGGCACTCGGGGGCGTAATAGTGGCGCCCATGACAAGCATCACGCCCGGCATGGGCCATGACATCCTGATCGACGCATTCATAATAGTCATCGTCGCCGGGTTCGGGAGCATCCCCGGCACTATCGTTTCGGCCTTGATACTGTCGTTGTCGAACGGCCTTTTTTCGGTCTTCTTCGACCCCGTGCTGGCAAAGGGCCTCTCCCTGGCCATCATGGTCTGTATCCTGTACTGGCGGCCGGAAGGCATAATGAGGTATTAGCCGTGATCAGCAAAACCCTGCTTAAATCGGTAATCTTTGCCTTCGTGGCGGCTTCTCTGCTTGTCGTCCCTCATCTCCTCCCTATTTTCTACAAACAGCTCGCGATAGAGATTCTCATCTTCGGCCTCTTCTCACTCGGGTTCGATATCATATACGGGTTCACGGGCCTGCTTAATTTCGGCATGTCCGTCTTTTTCGGTCTGGGCGGCTACCTCGTCCTCCTGCCTATACTGCACTGGGGGGTGGGCATCTGGACCGCCCTGGCCATCTGCGTCGTTGCGTGCTCGCTGTTCTCCCTTGTTTACGGCTATGTCATATCGAGGTTCAAGAGCCACTATTTCGTCGCCTTCACCATCGTTGTATCGATGATCTTCTTCTACCTGGCCATGGGACAGAGGCCGCTGACGGGTTCCGACGAGGGGCTTACCCTCAAGGTGCCGCCCCTCAACTTCGGGTTTTTCACCTTAAGCCTCAGCGACGCAGTCACGAAGTATTACTTCGTCCTGGCCGTGTGCGGTCTTGTTCTCTTCATCGTATGGAGATTTTTCAAGACGCCTTACGGCAGGGCCATAATAGCCTTGCGGGAGAACGAGGAAAGGGCGCAAATGATAGGCTATAACACGCGCAACCTGCGGATCGTGGCTTTTGCTCTTTCCGGCGTTGTCGCGGGGCTTGCGGGCGCCCTCTATGTTCTTCATCTCGGGTTTACGAGCGCCAACTCTTTTTACTGGCTGTGGACCGCTAGGTCCGTATGGTGGACGATCACCGGCGGAGCCGGAACGCTTATCGGCGCCTTCATAGGGCCTGCCGTACTCGTCTTTTTCGAGGATATCATAAGCACGTGGAACCCCGATTTTTACCTGATCATCATGGGGATGATCATGATCCTGGTGATCATACTGGCGCCGGACGGCATAGCGGGCCTGTGGAAGCTGCGCTCGACCAGAAGAGGTAGATGAGATGGCTACAGTCCTCAGGACGGAAGGTCTCACGAAGCGCTTCGGCGGTCTTGTCACAACGAACAACGTGAACTTTGCGCTGGAGGAAGGCGAGATAAAAGCCCTCATAGGACCGAACGGGGCAGGGAAGACGACCTTCTACAATCTTATCACGGGCGTGTACAGACCGGACGCGGGCAAGGTCATCTTCCTGGGCGAAGACATCACGAAGCTGCCGCCCCATGAGCGGTGCAGGAGGGGGATAGCCAGGACGTTTCAAGTGACGTCGATCTTTCCGAAACTGACGGTTTACGAGAACGTGAGGCTGGCGGCCCAGGTGGGCTTCGGGCGGAGCGTAACCCCGTTCAGGGATGCCATGTCGGTGAAGGACGTGAACGAGCACGTGGCTAACATACTCGAGGTGGTGGGTCTCGCCGATATGAAGGACAGGGTGTCCACGGAGATCTCCCAGGGAGACCAGAGGCTGGAAGAGGTGGCCATAGCGCTCGGCTCGAACCCGAAGCTCCTGCTTCTGGATGAGCCGACGGCGGGTCTGAGCGCAAAGGAGACGTCTTTTCTGGCAGAGAAGATCAAGGAGTTGTACGACACGGACATAATAAGGAACATCATATTCGTGGAGCACGACCTGGAGGTGGTCACCGGCCTGGCCCACAATATATGTGTCCTCAATTACGGAGAAGTGGTCAAGGACGGCAGCGTTGAGGCGGTCTGCAATGACCCGGCCGTGCAGGAGGTTTATCTGGCTGGAGGTAAAGTAAGTGCTGCTGACTGTTGAGAATCTCCGCGCGTATTATAACAAGAGCCAGATAATCCAGGGCGTCTCGTTCGAGGAGTCGAAGGGCGAGATCATAGGTATCCTGGGCAGGAACGGCATGGGGAAGAGCACCCTCGTGAGGAGCATCATCGGCCTGACGCCTCCGAGGACCACCGGGTCGGTGAAGTTCGACGGTGTGGATATAAGCTCCATGAAGGCCCACAAGATAACCGCCCTCGGAGTTAGCTACGTACCGCAAGGGAGGCATATTTTCCCCAGGCTCACGGTGCTCGAAAACCTCTCGGTGCCCGTCACTAAAGGCAGGGTCGAAGACGCGAGCCTGGAGGAGGTCTTCGGGTACTTCCCTGTCCTGAAGGAACGGTTGGGCCAGTTGGGAGGCACTTTGAGCGGCGGGCAGCAGCAGATGCTGGCGATCGGCAGGGCGCTCATGTCGAAGCCGAAGCTGATCCTCTTCGACGAGCCGACCGAAGGGCTCCAGCCCTCCATCGTCCAGCAGGTCAGGCAGACGATAAAGATCCTCCGCGACAAGGGGATTACGGCCCTTATCGCCGACCAGAACCTCGAAAATGCCCTGGAGCTTTGCGACCGCGTTTACGTCCTTGAGAAGGGCACCATAAAGTACACGGAACAGAAGGAGAGGCTGAGCCTGGACCTGCTGCGGTCCTACCTGGGCGTCACCAAGAGACAGGCAGACGGAGGAGAGGCATAAAATGCATTGGGAGACATACAGGGTTATGCGAAGTACGGACGAGGCCCTCGAATACATGGGGCGTTTTCAGGGGAAAGCGCGCCTTGTCGCCGGGGGGACGGACCTTGTCATCCAGCTTCGCGAAAAGAATGAAGGAAAGGGCATAGCCCTTCTCGATATAAGCTCTGTCTCCGAGATGAAGAGAATAGAGCTGAGCGACGACGGCCGCTGGGTCCTGATCGGAGCTGCCGTTACCATGACCGAGCTTACCCGGTCGGAGATCATAAGCAAGCACGGGCGGGCGCTCGGCACAGGGGCTTCATATATGGGCGCGCCCCAGATTCGCAACGTCGCGACTATCGGCGGCAATGTCGTGAACGCCCAGCCCGCAGCCGACGGGACCATCCCGCTTCTCGCCCTGGGAGCGGAAGCCATGGTCGTCTCTGCGGAGGCGCGGGACTGGATAGCCCTCGAGAAGCTATTCATAGACGTGGGCAAAAGCGCTATCGACCGGACAAAGCAGATCGTTACCCATTTCAGATTCAGGACCACCGGAGAGACGGAGGCGAGCTCCCTTCATCGGCTGGCCCGGCGTAAGGCCTTTACCCTGCCTACGCTCGTCGCTGCCTGCAAAGTCGCCCTCGACGCGAAAAAGCAGGTTTTCGAAGAGGTGTGCATGGCAGTGGGTCCCGTTGCAAGGACGCCCTGGGTTGCTCGTGAAGCGGCGGAGGGTATGCGGGGCAGGCCTGTCAGCCGTGAAGAGATAAGCAGGGCGGCAGCAGCGGCCAGGATCGGCGTCAACCCGAGGGACAGCATACGGGGAGGCGCGGAATACCGTACGGATATGGTGGAAGTGCTTATCAGGCGGGCGATTACGGAATGCGTCGATGTTATAGGAGCAGGCATATGAGCGAAAAGAAGATCAGCCTGCACGTAAACGGCAGCGCGAAGGAAGTCACCATACCGGAGGACGCCGTCTTGCTCGACGTGCTCCGCGACCAGTTGGGGCTGACCGGCGCCAAGAGGGGGTGCGGCGAGGGTGAGTGCGGCGCCTGCACCGTTCTTATTGACGGCTCGCCCGCGATGTCCTGCATATACCCTGCGATCAAGGCGGAAGGCAGGAAGATAGTCACGATAGAGGGGATAGGCGATGAGAACGGCATCGTGCATCCCCTCCAGAAGCAATTTGTAGAGAAAGGGGCAGTCCAGTGCGGCTTCTGCACGCCCGGACTTATCCTCTCCTCGAAGGCGCTGCTGGACAGGACTGCCGAGCCCGACGATCACCAGATACGCACGGCAATTTCCGGGAACCTGTGCCGGTGCACCGGCTACACGAAGGTAGTGGAAGCGATAGGAGCGGCAGCCTGCGAGCTTAGGGGGGAGGCCGTAAGGAGCGAGCGGAAGGAGCCACAGACGGGAAGCATAGGGCGGTCGGTCCCCAGAGTGGACGGCATTTCCAAGGTTACGGGCAAGGCGGTCTTTACCGACGACCTGTACCTGCCCGGCATGCTTTACGCCGGCGTTCTCCGCAGTCCTCACCCGAGCGCCCGAATTAATTCCATCGATTGTTCCCAGGCCCTGAGCCTTGCCGGGGTGAAGGTCGCATTAACGGCCAGGGACATCCCCGGCAGCAACAGGTTCGGCATCATCGTCAAGGACCAGCCTTACCTCGCGGAAGAAAGGGTCCGCTTCGTGGGCGAGGCCGTTGCCGTAGCAGCCGCCGAGACAAAGGAGCTGGTGAAAGAAGCCCTCGCCAATATAAAAGTCGATTATACGGTGCTTCCGCCTGTCTTCATCCCCGAGGAAGCGATGAAGCCCGAAGCGCCGAAAGTTCACGACGAGGGGAATATCCTTCTCCACCGGAAGATACGAAAAGGGCATATCGAAGAAGGCTTTGCGAAGGCCGACATCATAATAGAGAAAACGTTCACCTCCCAGATGATAGAGCACGCTTACATAGAGCCGGAAGCCGCACTGGCTCATATGGAGCAGGGACAGATGGTTATCCAGTGCTGCAGTCAGGCGCCCCACTATTACCGCGCCGAGATTGCCGCCATGCTGGCCTTTCCCATTAACAAGGTCAGGGTTATCAGAATGGCGACGGGAGGCGGCTTCGGAGGAAAGATCGACATCGCGGCGCCTCCCTATGCGGCGCTCTGCTCCCGCGCGACAGGCAGGCCGGTTAAGTACGTATACACCCGCGAGGAATCGGTCGTCACGTCCACGAAGCGCCACGCCTTCAACCTGTACTATAAGCTTGGGGCATCCAAAGACGGGAGGCTGGTCGCCGCTTACGTTACGATCGTCAGCAACGGCGGGGCTTATGCGTCCTATGGACCGGCCGTGGTGACGCGGTCGGCGACGATGGCCATTGGTCCTTACGAATGCCCTCACGTCCATGTCGATGCCTACGAGGTCTACACGAATTATCCGACAGGAGGGGCAATGAGAGGGTTCGGCGCTCCGCAGATGGCCCCCTGCCACGAGGCGATCATGGACGAGATAGGCAGGAGGTGTGGTTTGTCGCCCGTTGAGGTGAGGCGGAGGAATATGCTCAGGCCGGGTTCCTCGACCACTACGGACCAAATCCTCGAACACGGCGTAGGCGCGCTGGAGACCCTGAAGCAGACACAGAGGCGGGCGTGGCCCGATTCTGACAGGGGTGACGTATGAAGAAGAGAGGGAGAGGCATAGCCTGTACCTATTTCGGCATGGGCAATACAGCCAAGTCTAACCCCTCGACCGCTTTCATCGAGGTATGCGAGGACGGCACGGCCATCGTACGCTGCGGGGCCGCGGACATCGGCCAGGGCTCGGACACCGCGCTGAAGCAGATAGCCGCTCATACCCTCGGCATCATTCCCGAGCGAGTCACGATGATCTCAAACGATACGATGGTCGCCCCCGAGTCCGGCGTTACTTCGGCGAGCCGCCAGACCTACGTGTCGGGAAACGCCATACGCCTGGCGTCCGAACAGGCGAGGGACTTCCTTCTGAAAGAGGCGGCCGAGGTCCTGGGCTGCGGTGTAGTAGACCTGGAGTCCCGTGACGGCAGCATTTTCGCAAAAGAGCGGCCCGACCTCAATGTAAGCATCGAAGAGGTCTCTGCCCGCCTCAGGGCGAAGGGCGTTCTCGTAGCGGGTGTCGGCACTTTTACCCCATTGACCCCTGAGGCCCTCGATCCGGAAACGGGCCTGGGGGTCCCTTACGGCGCTTACTCTTACGCCACCCAGATTGCCGAAGTGGAGGTGGATACGGAGACCGGGGAGGTAACGGTCATCAGCGTTACTGCCGCCCAGGACGTCGGGCGCGCCATCAACCCTGCCTCCATCGAAGGGCAGATAGAGGGCGGAGTGGGACAGGGCGTCGGGTATGCGCTTATGGAAGAAGTAGTGTTGAAAGACGGCGTGATCGTCAACCCTTCCTTTTCCAACCTTCTTATCCCGACGGCCCTCGACGTGCCGCGCATCGACTCCATAGTCGTGGAGGTGCCCGAGCCGACAGGCCCCTTCGGGGCAAAAGGGACGGGGGAGCCGCCAACGTGTCCTACGGCGGCCGCGATAATAAACGCCATCTACGACGCCGTAGGCGTCCAGATGACATCGACGCCTGTTACCGCCGAAAAAGTGTACATGGCTCTCAAAAAGAAGTTGAGCGAAGAGGGGAACCTGCCTGTGGGGGGTGAAACGTGTTGAGTCATGACCCTAATAGAAAGGGAGGAAAGAACCATGCCAATCCGTGAAGTGAAGTTCACTCTCAACGGCCGTCCGGTGAAGCTTCTGGTCGACAGCGACAAGCCGCTCCTCAAGGTGATCCGGGACGACCTCAAGCTCACAGGCACTAAGGAAGGATGCAACGAGAATTTGTGCGGCTGCTGCACTGTCCTGATCGATGGGGAACCGCGCAACTCATGCATGCTGCCGGTAAGCAAGGTCGAGGGCCGGAATATAGTCACCATCGAGGGGGTGGGCACAAAGGATAACCCGGACCCCATCCAGAAGGCTTTTGTCGAGATGGGCTCGGCGCAGTGCGGCTTCTGCATCCCCGGAGTGATCCTGACCGCCAAATCGATCCTCGATAAGAACCCTGACCCCACGAGGGAGGAGGTGCGCAGGGGCATCAGGCGCAACCTGTGCAGGTGCACCGGCTACAAGAAGATCATCGACGGTGTCCTGCTCGCAGCCAAGGCCCGGAAGGACCCGAGCGTAATAAAGGAGCATGACATCAGCGAGTACCGCCTGGGCGGCAGGGTCCCTCAGATGAACTCCTGGGACAAGGTTACCGGCGCCCTGCGCTTCACGCAGGACATTTACATGGAGGACATGTGCCACGCAAAGGTGCTTCGCAGCCCCCACTTCCATGCTCGGGTTAAGAATATAGACGCCTCCGAGGCGGAGGCGATGCACGGGGTGGTCTGCGTCGCCACGGCGAAGGACCTCAAAGGCCCGAACCGGGTTAAATACATTTTCCATGACTTCCGGGTCGTCGCCGACGAAAAAGTGCGTTACCCGGGCGAGCCTGTTGCCATTGTAGTGGCCCGGACGGAAGCCATAGCGGAGAAGGCGCTGGCGAAGATCAAAGTGGATTATGAAGTGCTGCCGGCCGTCACCGACCCCTTCGCTGCCTTGCAGCCCGGCGCCCCCGAGGTACAGGAGGGGGACTATCCCGGCAATCTGCTGTTCTACCAGAATCTCCTTCAGGGGGACGTGGAGAAGGGCTTCAAAGAGGCCGACATCATAGAAGAGAATACTTACACGACCCCTGCCAACTCCCATGGCTACGTCGAGCCTGAAACCGGTGTCGGCTATATAGACGAAGAGGGGCGTATTGTGATCTATGCCTGCGGTCAGGCGCCCCACTACCACAGGGACGAAGTTGCGAGGGTGCTGGGCCTCGGCACGGACAAGGTTCGCGTAGTAGAGGACGGGACGGGCGGCGGATTCGGCGGCCGCATCGATCCCTTCGTGCAGATACTTCTCGGCCTTGCCGTTTACAAGGCCGGGGTCCCGGTAAAGCTCAAGTTCACGACGGAGGAGAACTTCATCGGCAATAACAAGCGCCATCCCTTCATCATGAAACTGAAGACCGGCGTGCGAAAAGACGGCAAGATCGTAGCTCACTACGGCGAGATCATGGGCGACAGCGGGCCTTACGCGCTGGCCAGCCCCGGCGTGCTCATGCGGGCAATCGTCCACTCATATGGACCGTATGAGATCCCTAACGTCGAGGTCCACGGCAAGATGGCGTTGACGAACAATACGCCGTCGTCGAGCATGAGGGGGTTCGGCGTTTCCCAGATGTGTTTCGCCGTGGAGTCGCAGATCAACCGGATTTGCTCCCGGCTGGGTATGAGCGTTTTCGATTTCGCCAAGCTGAACGGCTTCAGGCAGGGGACTATCACGTCCACCGGACAGCTTATCAAAGATCCAAACGGGTACAGGGAAGTGATAGGGGCGATCGAGGACCACTGGGCGCACTTCGACAAGGCGACGGCGCCGGAGAAGGTGGCCGCCCTGCCTCCGCACATCAAGAGAGGCAAGGGGTTTGCGACCACGTGGTACGGCATAGGCAAGACCGGGCTTTTGAATCTCTCCCGCTGCAACGTCGATGTGACCGATGAAGGGAACCTACTCGTAAGAGAAGGGGCCGCCGAGATCGGCCAGGGGTCGAACACGGTAATGGCCCTCATCGCTGCGAAGGAGATGGGGCTGACATTAGACAAGGTGAAGGTCATCGCCGCCGATTCCTTGCTTACCCCGGACTCCGACCTGACGTGCGCAAGCAAGCATACGTTCTATACAGGAAATGCAACACTCCTGGCATGCAAAGACCTAAAAAAGAAAATTTTCGATGCCGCCGCCCGGGTGCTCGACACAGAAAACCTGGAGACGGAGAACGGCAGGGTCTTCGTCAAAGGAAGCCCCGAGCGGTCGGTGAGTTACGCCGAGCTGAAAAAGGGCGGGCATGACATGGGCGGATTCGGTGAGTTTGCCGTTCCCCTCGACCTTTTGAATCAGGAGACCGGGCAGGGCACGCTCTACGTAGTCTTCACGTACGGAGCGGCGGCGGTGGAGATAGAGGTCAATACGCTGACGGGCAAGGTCCAGGTGCTCAACGCCGCCGTGGCGTTCCAGGTCGGCCAGGCCATCAACCGTCTCACGATGGAGGGGCAGATGGAAGGCGGCGTGGGCATGGGAGTCGGATACGGCCTAATGGAGGAGTATATCACCGGTAAAACGAAGAGCTGGAAGGACTATTCCCTGCCCAGGTCTACTGACGTCCCGTCCGACGTTCACACGTATGTCGTGGAGGTGCCGCAGGGACCGGGGCCGTTCGGGGCCATAGGCATGGGCGAGGCGGCCCACTTCCCTATGGCGCCGTCGATCCTGGCCGCCCTTCATGATGCATGTGGGGTCTGGATCAACGATTTGCCGGCAAAGCCGGAACGCGTGCTGGAAGCTTTGAAAAATAAAACTGTCTCTTCATAGACGGTTGGAGGGAAGAACCATGAATGGCTTATTCAAGACGCTTGTCAGGGTTAGCGATATCCTGGACGGTATAGGCGCCGCAGCCCTGACCTTCATGATGCTGCTGACCGTGGCCGACATACTGATGCGAATCGGCGGCCGTCCCATAGTCGGTACTTACGAGATAGTCGGCCTTTCCCTGGCCCTTGTCATCGGTTTCTCCATCCCGAGGGTATCCCTGGAGAAAGGTCACGTTTACATGGAATTTCTCGTCGACAAGTTCTCTCAGAGAAACAAGGCTGTCATGGAGACATTTACGCGGCTGCTCTGCATAGGTCTTTTCATACTCATCGGGTATAACCTGTTCGCAGTGGCGAATGAGCTGCACGCGTCGGGGGAGGTGTCGCCGACGATAAAACTGCCCTTCTTCCCCGTCGCCTACGGCATAGGTGTCTGCTGTTTTCTCGAGTGTTTTGTCTTCGCCTTTGACATAGTGAAAATTTGGGGAGGCAGCCATGAATGAGGTGGTGGTAGGAATCATTGCCCTTGGACTGCTTTTGGTCCTATTCGGCACGGGTATCGAGTTGGGCTTCGCAATGGCGATCATCGGTTTTTTGGGCTTCGGCTTTTTGAAGGGCTTCGGCGGGGCCATGAACCTCCTGGGCAGAGACATGTTCGACGTCTTCACCAATTACGGATACACAGTATTCCCCCTGTTCATCCTGATGGGGCAGATCGGTTACAACGCAGGCATAGCCGTGCGGCTTTACGATTCCGCCCACAAGTTTATTGGCCATATTCCTGGCGGACTGGCGATGGCGACCGTTGCCGGAGCGACGGGCTTCAAGGCAATCTGCGGCTCGTCGGCCGCAACGTCAGCTACCTTCGCCGCCGTCGCGGTCCCTGAGATGGACAGGTACGGCTATGACAGGAGGCTCTCGACGGGCATCGTCGCAACAGTTGGGAGCCTCGGCTCCATTGTGCCGCCCAGCGTGGTGCTCATCATATTCGGTATCCTCACCGAGCAGTCCATAGGAAAGCTCTTTCTGGCGGGGATCGTCCCAGGTCTCATCATCGCCTTTTTCCTCCTGGGGATAATCTATGCGTGGGTAAAGATCAACCCGAAGATCGCACCCATGTCCGACAGGTCGACGTGGAAGGCAAGGATACGCACCCTGCCGGACGTTGTTTGGGTGCTCGCTGTTTTCATGTTGGTTGTCGGGGGAATCATGCAGGGCTTCTTTACGCCCACTGAAGCAGGCGCAGTGGGGACCTTCGCAGTCTTCGTGCTTGCGGCCGTGCAGAGAAGCATCACCTTCAAGGGATACATAAAATCGTTGAGGGAAGGGATGCGAACGGCCGGAATGCTTCTCATGCTCATAGCCGGCTCGACGATACTGGGACACTTCATCGCCGTTACGAACATCCCGCAGCACACGGCCAACTGGCTGGTCTCGCTGCCCCTGAACCGGTACGTGATCCTGGTGCTGATCTGCTTGATGTACGAGATTGGCGGGTCCTTCATCGATGACCTAGCCTTCATGATACTTGCCACACCCATCTTCTTCCCGGCCATCCTCAAGCTCGGCTTCGACCCCCTCTGGTTCGGCATACTCATCGGCATTGTTGTCATGATAGGCGTCGTAATCCCCCCGGTCGCGATATGCGTCTTTGTTGTCAAGAACATCACGAAGGAGCCGATGGGGAGAATATACAAGGGTGTTGCGCCCTTCCTGATCTCTCTCGTAGTGGTATGGGGTCTTCTGCTTGCTTTTCCACAGCTTGCCCTTTGGCTCCCTTCGGTGTTTTTTAAGTGAGAAGGCATATAAAACTATTCAACACAGGAGGTAAGAACATGTTGAAGAAGACGATGTTTCTGGTCTTTGCTCTTTCGGTCCTATGTTCGACTTATGCATCGGCGGAGGTGGTCAAGCTCAGTTTCGCCAATTACCTGCCACCCATGCACATGGTATCGCCATTGATGGATAAGTATTGCGCGGAGCTGAACAAGAAGCTTGCCGGCAAGGTGGAGCTGACGCACTATTCCGGCGGCACCCTGCTCTCGGCGCCCAAGATGGCGGCGGGTGTAGCGAACGGCATAGCGGACATCGGTCTTTCCCACTGCGCATATTCCCGGGGCCGCTTCCCGGTGACGGAGATCATGGAGCTCCCTCTCGGTTTTCCGAGCGGCTGGGTTGGCGCCCACGTAATGAACGACTTCCTCGACAAGTATAAGCCGAAGGAATGGGACGCGTATCACCCGCTCATGTTCACGACGAGCCCTCCCAACATCCTCCATACCCTGAACAAGCCGGTGAAGAGCCTGGAAGAGCTTAAGGGACTCAAGATCCGGGCGACCGGAAGGCTGGGCGACATAGTCAAGCACCTCGGCGGGGTGCCCATGCCTATCGAGACGGTCGACCTGTACGAATCGCTCAGAAGGGGCGTTATAGACGGTTCCTATATACCTTTGGAAACATTTAAGGGCTACAGGATCGGCGAGGTGGAAAAGTATGCAACGGCTTCATGGAAAGTCGGCAGCGTTTATGCGTACTACGTCGTCATGAACAAGCAGCGGTATAATGCCCTTCCTGCTGACGTGCGGAAGACTATCGACGATTTCTCCAGGGAATTTATGGACCGGTGGGCGGTCGAATGGAACAATATAGATATCGAAGGCAGGGAGTTCTTCCTCAAGCAGGGCGGGGAGATCATACCGGTTTCCGAGGCTGAGAGCGCGAGATGGATAAAGGCGGCGGAGCCTGTCATTGGCGACTTCAAGAAAGACTTGATTTCCAAGGGCTATAAGGCAAGCGAGATCGATTCCTGGCTGAGTTTCGTAAAGGAGCGCATCGAATACTGGAAGGCCCAGGAAAAGGCGAGGAAAATAAAGACAGCGTACGAGTATTAATATCTGCGGCAGGCCGGTATCCCGGCAGGTTGCCGGCCTGCCGCAGAAACAGGCATCACGCGGGAGTTGGTGAAACAAGCGGTCCCCGGAGTAGACGCTTGGCCCATGAGATTCTGGAGTTGAAAAGCGTCCACGGAACGAAGGAGAACGGATATTCTCACGTTGCGAAGGTGGGGAAGACGCTTTATATTGCCGGTCAGGTAGCCCTTGACGCTCAGGGGAACCTGGTCGGAAAAAGGGGACTTTGAGGCCCAGGCCCGCCAGGCATACACAAACTTGAGGAATATCCTGAAGGAAGCGGGCGGCGGCCTGGAGAACATCGTAAAAATGACGACCATATTGACGGATTACACGAACATGGAAAGCCGGAGAAAGATACGCAAAGAGTTTTTCGGAGACATCATGCCGCCGAATACGCTCTTGATTGTAAAAGGTCTGGCCTCCCCCGATTATATGATCGAAGTGGAGGCGATAGCGGTGTTGGACTAGACACGTAGAGTGAGAAGTAGGGCGGCTTTTGTAGTGTAAAAGACGGATTAAGGAGAGTAAATGAAAACGACAACAATCGGCAGACTATTGCTCGTATCGGTTGCTTGCCTTTGCATTTTGTTTGCAGCCGTGGCCCAGGTATACGCGGCGGACCGGATAGTCCTCGGCGCCGCGATCAGTATGACCGGCAAGTTCGCCAGGGAGGGCGGAGAGCTTAAGGGGGGCTACGACTTCTGGCGCAACTGGGTCAACTCGCGGGGCGGAATCGACGTGAAGGGCAAGAAGTATAAAGTCGATATCATCTATTACGATGACAAGTCAGACACCATGACCGCCGCCAAGCTGACTGAAAGGCTCATCACGGAAGACAAGGTCAATTTCCTCCTGGCTCCTTATTCGAGCGGCATCGCTTTCGCCACAAGCGCCATCGGAGAGCGCTATCATTACATCACGATAGCGAGCGCGGCCAATTCGGACGCACTTTACGAGCGGGGATACAAATATCTCTTCTCCGTGCTTGCCCCTGCAAGCAAGGACTTCAACGGCATAGCCGATCTTCTTTCCAGGCAGAAACCGGCGCCCAAGACAGTCGCTATTCTCTCACTCGACAGCCTCCTTACCATCCTCTCGACGGAGGGTGTGCGCAAGCACGCGAAGAGCCTCGGCCTGCAGGAGGTCTATTACGCTAAATTTCCGGCGAAAACGAGCGACTTCTCAGCGATGCTGACTGTCCTCAAGGCAAAGAACCCCGACATAATCTTCTTCGGCGGCTATTTCGAAGACTCCGTTCCCTTCCTGAAGCAGTGCAAGGAGCTTAACGTTAACCCCAAGGCTTACGCCTTCCTTACTGCGCCGCAGTTCGAAGACTGGACGAAGATCCTGGGCAAGGACGGGGACAACGTATTCGGCGTCATGTACTGGGCGAGGGCGGCTAACTGGAGCGGGCCTTATTTCAGCGTCAAGTCCTTCGAAGAGACTTACAAGAAACAGACCGGGGTCCCCGCTACGCTGTACAACGCGCAGGGCGCCATCTGCGGATTATTGCTCCAGATCGCAATCGAGAAGGGGGGCAGCATAGACCAGGAGAAGGTGCGCGAGACGCTTCGCGGCATGGACGTCACTACTTATTTCGAGCCGGTAAAATGGGACGATAAGGGCGAGAACCTCAAGGGGCGAGTCGCTACGCTCCAGGTGCAGCACGGCAAGGTCGTCAGCGTCGATCCCCCCGATCCCGGAGCGAAGGTGATCTATCCTACACCGCCGTGGAACAAGAGATAACAGCAACGGCCCTGCGGCAGGGGGCTCGCAGGGCCGTTATGAAAATGCCGCCTCAACCTCAACGGTTGGCGGCCTGGCAGGAAAGAGCACCACTCCGGGCGTTCTCAGCGCTCATTGCCTTCAGATGGCTGCCTATTCCAGGTTTTGCCGCAAAAAGGCGCGGGACCTCCTCTGCAACGAGCATGTGAAGAAGGCGTACCTGGGAGGATAGGGGGAGATTGAAGATAACCTTGCAAGCCTTCGGGCGGGAAGATTTCCAACGGCTGATCGATTGGCCGATTTCGCCGGAATTTCTTCTCCAATGGGCAGGGCCGATCTTCCGGTTCCCCCTGGATGTCCCCCAGCTTGAAGAATACCTGGCGGGCGCCGGCGGAATCCCGCCCTCACGGCTAATTTTCAAGGCCGTCGCCGGGACGGAGGTTGTGGGCCACATACGAGCTCGACATGATCGATTACCGCAATATGTCCGCGCGGATGTCCCGGGTGCTTATAGCCGACGCGTTTCGGCGGCGGGGCGCAGGCAGCGGCATGGTGCGGGCCCTCCTGGAGCTTGGGTTCGGCGAGCTGGAGCTGCACAGGATCGATCTCTTCGTATTCGATTTCAATCTTCCGGCAATAGCCTGTTACGAGAAGGCGGGTTTCGTGCGGGAGGGGCATATCAGGGACGCGCGACGCATGGGCGATGCTTACTGGAGCCTTTATCAAATGGGCATTCTGCGGGACGAGTGGCGGAATAAGCCCGGATACGAAAGCGAATGAAAGCATAAAGCAGGAGATAGAAAAATTAAATGAAAGAAGACAGGATCACAGCGTTAAACCTATGGGTCAACGGAGACAGGGTGCAGCTCTTTGTCCGGCCGGATGAGACGCTGCTGGAGGTCCTCCGGGACCGTATGGCCCTGACAGGAACGAAGCGGGGCTGCGGCGAAGGCCAGTGTGGACACTGCACGGTACTCCTGAACGGAAAGGCGGTGAACAGTTGCCTGACACTCGCCCTGGAGGCCGAGGAAGGCCGCGTCCTGACCATAGAAGGCCTGGCGGAGGGGGAGCGCCTGCATCCCATCCAGAAAGCTTTTGTCGAAGCAGGGGCTATCCAGTGCGGCTACTGCACTCCCGGCATGGTCATGGCGGCCTACGGCCTTCTAGAGGAGAAACCCCAACCGACGGATGACGAGATCCGGCAGGGCATCAAAGGAGTTATGTGCCGCTGTACGGGATACTACAAGATTATAGAGGCCGTCAAAATGGCTGTCTCAGAGGCGGAGGCCGAATGATGGGGACATCGTTTATTAAAGCCGGCAGCGTTGCGGAGGTCGGCCGCCTTCTAAGGGAATACCCGGACGCCGTGCTCATGGCCGGCGGGACGGACGTTCTGGTGCTCAAACACCTGAAGCTCATCCGTCCCGGCGCAATCGTCGCACTGAAGTCGATACCGGGTCTCGACGGTATCCGTCAGGAAAAAGAGGGATCGATCGCGATAGGGGCGCTGACCGCCCTGAATTACATAGCTGCCAATCCGCTGATCGGGCAAAAGCTCCCCATGCTGGCCCAGGCTTCCGCGGCCGTAGGCTCGCCGCAGATCCGCAACAAGGCGACCCTGGGAGGAAATATCTGCCTCAACAGCCGGTGCCTGTTCTTCAACAAGTCGCCTTTCTGGCGGGCCGGCTTCCCCGATTGCCGTAAGGCTTCCGGGGGCAACCGGTGCTATATAATGCCGAAGAGCCGCAAAGGCTGCTTTGCGCTGCAATCGGGGGATTCCGTGGGACCGCTCGTTGCCCTCGGCGCAAAGGTGCGCCTTATCTCCGAAAGCAGCGAGAGGGTGATGGACATCGCCGACTTCTTCCTGGGAGACGGCATCCGCTACCTGGACCTCGCGCCCGGAGAGATCATGACAGAGGTCCTTATACCGCCGCCCGGTCCGGCAGGGGTATTCGTAAAATTTCGCCCGCAGGACAACCTGGACTACGCAGCCTTTACCCTCAGCGTGATACCGCCGGTCGGCGGACAGGGCGCCCGCATCGTCCTTGGATGTGCAGCCAGCCGACCCATGAGGGCGCGCGGCGCGGAAGCGATGCTTAACGCCGGTGCGCCGGCGGAAGAGATCGCCCGCAAGACGGCGGACGAGGCGCGCATAGTCTCTTTTACCCGTGGGTCGGTCGATTTCAAAAAGCAAGCTATCGCTGCCAGGATGGAGGAAATCCTTGCGGCCTTGCCGGGCGGTCCGGATAGGAGGAAGGAATCCCGATGAAAGAGTTTACAACCGTCCGAAAAAGATTGCCTCACCCGGACTCTATTCCCAAGGTTACGGGGCGGGCAAAGTTTACCGCCGATCTGGTCCTGCCCGGCATGCTGGCGGGAAAAATACTGCGTTCCACGCGCCACCACGCACGGCTGGTCCACCTCGATGTTTCTTCCGCGCTGAAAGTCCCCGGTGTCAAAGCGGTGATTACAGCCAAAGACCTGCCCCCCGTTGTCTACGGCTTCGGAGACCGCCGGGCGGACATGACGGTCTTCGCGATAGACCGCGTGCGGTACAAAGGCGACGAGATCGCGGCTGTGGCAGCCGTCGATGAGGAAGCGGCAGCCGAGGCCATCGAGCGAATCGTAGTCGAATACGAAGACCTGCCTGCCGTCTTCGACCCCGAGGAGGCCGTTTCCGAGGGTGCCCCCCAATTGCACGACGACTCTCCCAAAAATATAGCGGTGCGCATCAACATCAACAAAGGCGATATCGAACGCGCGATGGCCGAGGCTTATCTCGTGCGGGAAGACCGTTTCGATACCCAGCGGGTCCACCAGTCGTATGCGGAGCCCTGTGGCTGCGTCGTCGATTGGGATGTCAGCGGCAGGATCACCCTCTACACGGGGACGATGAGCGCGTCGGGACTTCAGATCATGCTTTCCCGCGTTTTGAAAGTCCCTGCCGACCGGGTCCGCGTCATCCAGGCTCACACAGGCGGTTCCTTCGGGAGCAAGGTAGTGTTGAACTCCATTTATCCGGCATCGGCCGTCCTGTCGAGAATTACGGGCCGTCCCGTCAAGATGGTATACACGCGGGAAGAAGAGTATTTCGCAAGCCGGCCGCGTTTCGCCGGCCGCTACTACGTGAAGACGGCAGTGAAGAAAGACGGCACTATCCTGGGGCGGGAGCTGAGCTTCTATTACGATGCCGGGGCTTACTGCGACATGGCCGCAGCCATGATTATCGTCTGCTCCCACCGCAATGACAGCGTGTATCGCATCCCGGCGATCCGGACCGAGGCGAAGCTGGTCTATACGAACAAGAGCCCCGTGGGCGCTTATCGGGGCTATGGTAATCCGCAGAATACCTTTGCCTTCGACTCGCAGCTCGACATCATTGCCGAAGAGCTGGGTATCGATCCGGCGGAGTTGAGGCGGCGGAACGCAACGCGCTCCGGCGACACGACCGTTCACGGCTGGAAAATATCGAGCTGCGGTCTGACGGAGGCCATCGACCAGACCGCCGAGTCCTCCGGTTGGGCGCAGAAGCGGGGTAAGCAGCGCCACCTCAAGCGGGGCATAGGCATGGCGTGTACGATCCACGAGGTAGACGACCGCCATTCCGAGGTTTTCGCCGGAAGCAATGCGTATGTGGAAATCCTTCAGGACGGCGAGGCCGTGATATATTCCGGCGAGGGCGAATACGGCCAGGGGAGGGACACCACCTTCCGCCAGATGGCGGCCGAGGTCCTGGGCGTCCCGTTCGAGTCCGTCCGCACGGTCCTGCCGGACACGGATATCACCCCGTATGCCCTCGGTCCCTGGGGTTCGCGCGTTACGTATTCGGGGGGTATCGCCGTCATGAGGGCGGCCGCCGAGGCCAGGAGTATCCTGGTCGAAGAAGCGGCGGGAATGCTGGAGGCGGACCGGGACGACATCACTGTCCGGGAAGGAAAGATATATGTTAAGGGCGCTCCCGATTCGCGAGCAACCGTGGGGGAAGTGGCCCATTTCGCTCTGTTTCACAAGAACGGGAAGAGGATACGCGGGGCCGGCCAGGACGAGCCCGATACGACGAAGATGGAGCCGACACAGCAGAGCAACCCTTGCTCCACCTACTCCTTTGCGGCCCAGGTCGTGGAGGTCGAGGTGAACGAGGCGACCGGCGAGATCAAGGTCCTGAAGGTCTGGACGGGCAACGACGGCGGCAACATCATCAATCCGGTGGGGGCCGAAGGGCAGGTAGAGGGGCAGGTATTGCAGGGGTTGGGCTTTGCCAAGACTGAGGAGATGGTATACCGGGACGGCCACATTATGAACCCCGATTTGATGACTTCGGGGACGATAGGCCCTGTCGAGATGCCGCCGCTGTCAGTCTACTTTACCGATACATACGACCCCTTCGGTCCTTTCGGCGCAAAGGGAGTGGGAGAAGTGGCCGCGCCGCCGACCGCCGCTGCCCTGGCGAACGCCGTATATGACGCGATCGGCGTGCGAATAAAAAGTCTTCCGCTGTCGCCGGAGAATGTCCTTGCAGCGATCAACGAAAAGCGAAGGGAAAGAACATAGGGAAGGTCCGGCGGGCAACGCTGGTGAAGGCTTAATCTATCTTCGCCGGCTTCCGGTCGGGTCTTCCGGTTTCCGGTACAAAGCAACCCGCTACCGCCCAGATAAAACCGGTTATCGCCAGGAAGACAAGGTCTAAATCGAGCCTTCCCGTTGCATCGAGAATGCGTCCCGCCAGCCAGGGCCCCAGGACGGCGCCTATGTAACCGATGGAGATTATAATCCCGCTCGCCGTCGCGGCGGATTCCCTCGGTAACATTTGCGACGGAAGGGCAAGTATCATGGGGAACGCGGAGGAACGCACATCATAGGGCAGTACGTAGAAAAACCCAGGAGCCAGAGACGCGCAAATACCGTTACCGTTCCATTGTCGTGTGTATACATTTTCTGGTTTGAATCCAGGGCCATAAATGCTTCATATTTCTACGCCGGAAATAATTTCATGACAAGCTAATTGTGAGCACCCGACAAATTATTCTTTTTTGTAGCTGATTATTTTGACCCAAGATGATTTTTTTCTTGCATATTTTTGAAAAAAAAGAAATTATATAAAAATCCTTTAAAGGGGGAAACCATGGCAACGAAAGCAAAAGCAAAACCGGCGAAGAAAGCAGCTCCTGCGAAAAAGGCAGCACCGGCGAAGAAAGCAGCAAAGAAGAAGTAGTTAACATTTTCCGGCCCCTGCCCTTCACCAGGGCAGGGGCCAACCATCTTAATCCTCTCTTACAGCATCAGAGACAAAAAAATAGGGGGTACCAAAATGGTAACCCCCTTGATATTATTAAATCTAAACTGGCGGAGAGAGAGGGATTCGAACCCTCGGTACGGTTTAACCCATACACTCGCTTAGCAGGCGAGCACCTTCGGCCTCTCGGTCATCTCTCCCGTGTTGAGATTATACCGATTCGCCTGCTAAAAATCAAACCTCCGCGCCCTTCAAACCGCCGCCTGTCCTGCGCCTTGACAGTCTCAGCGACTATATTGTATCTATAGGGAAATCATGTACAAAAGGGCCTTGCCCGGGGAGGTTGCATGAACGGAGACGTGTCCGAAGACCTTAAGCGCAAGGTGTTGGACTACCTGGCGACTGTCAGCAAAGCGAAGAACAGGGACGTGGCTAAGGCCATAGGCGAAGAGAAGGGCCTTGTGGACAAGGCGATCGCGTCGCTCGCGAAAGAAGACAAGCTGGAGTATATTTATCTCGGGACTTCCTACATAAAGCTAAAGGATAAATAAGAAGGAGAACAGCAAAAGGGTGCTTGTCCCTCTTCCTCCCCGCGTGGTGATCGCCGCCCCCCAGGGTCGCTCCGGTAAGACTACCGTAAGCATTGCAATCGGGAGGGCGCTGCACGAGCGCGCAGTCAGGGTGCAGCCCTTCAAGAAGGGCCCGGATTATATCGACCCTTCATGGCTGCGTGCCGCATGCGGAGTGCCCTGCTATAACCTCGATGCCCACCTGATGGGCAACGATATCGCTCTGCGCTCCTTTGCCCGAAGGTCGGCGGGCGCGGACATTGCCCTGGTGGAAGGGGCCATGGGCTTGTTCGACGCGCCGGGCGAGGGGCCGGAAGGCAGCGTGGCAGCCCTGGCGCGGCTGCTCGGCGCGCCTGTCATCCTGGTCGTCAACACTGCGCGCATGACCAGGAGCGTTGCCGCCATGGTGAGCGGCTACCAGCATTTCGAGCCGGATACGCGCGTTGCGGGCGTCATCCTCAACCATGTCTCAGGCGCCAGGCACGAGAATAAGCTGAAAGAAGCCATAAGGCAATACTGCGGCATCCCGGTCGTCGGGGTCCTCCCCAAGCAGACGGCCGGCTTCGTCACGGAGCGCCATCTGGGGCTTGTGCCCGCCGAAGAAAGCGAAGAGGCCGAAAGCATCATTCAGGAGATATGCGGGCGGATTCGCGACGGACTCGACCTGGGCGCAATCATGGAAATAGCGAAATCAGCGGCCCCGGTCACTTTCGATGCCATCGAGCCGGTGCTGCGCAAGGGGGGCGCCCGCTGCCGTATAGGCGTCATACGCGACCGGGTCTTCAATTTCTATTATCCGGAAAACCTGGAGGCCCTGAGCGCGGCGGGCGCGGACCTCGTTTTCATCGATTCCCTCGCCGACCGCTCCCTGCCGGACGTGGACGGCCTGTACATAGGGGGCGGCTTCCCGGAGCTTTACTGCGAGAGGCTGGAGGCGAACGGGACGCTCCGTAGGGAGATCGCCTCTGCGGTAGAGGCGGGGATGGCGGTCTACGCGGAGTGCGCGGGCCTTATGTACCTGTCGAAGTCGATTTCGTGGAAGGGAAAAGAGTATCCCATGGCGGGGGTCGTGCCCGCCCGTGTCTACCTGTCGGAGCGTCCGGCGGGCCACGGCTACATCGATGCGGAAGTGGTGAAAGAGAACCCGTTTTTTCCCGTCGGCAGCGTCGTGAGGGGACACGAGTTCCACCATTCCAGGCTGGTCTTCGAGGGGCCGGGCGAGTTCGCCTACGCCATCCGGCGCGGACGCGGCATCACGGGCAAATCGGACGGCTTCTTCCATAAGAGGCTTTTCGCCTCGTATACCCATCTTCACGCCCTTTCTTCTCCCTTCTGGGCGGAAGGCTTTATATCGGCGGCATCTGCGTTCGGTGGCATCAAGGCCGGAAGGACATCGTCAATCAGGAGGTAGCACATGGCTAAAACGCATCTCGGAGGACAGGAGATAGAGGTCGATGAGGACGGCTTCATCCAGGAGCCGGACAAGTGGAACAAAGAAGTGGCGGAGGACATAGCCAAGGTGGAGAACGCCTCCCCCATGGGAGAGGACCACTGGAAGCTGGTCAATTACCTTCGCGATTATTACGTGAAATATGAGATCGCGCCGCCCGTCCGTATGCTCGTCAAGCAGACCGGGCTCGACCTGAAAAAAATATACCAGTTGTTCCCCAGCGGGCCTGCCAAGGGCGCCTGCAAGGTGGCGGGGCTTCCCAAGCCCACGGGCTGCGTATAGGCACTTGCGAGGTCTCTTTTTCGGTCGCACCTTATCTCAGGCGATAAGAATCCGAAAAGGAGGGCGTTGTGGTGCAACTGGAGATGAACGAAAAAGAGGCAGAGGTGCTGCGCGAGGTCCTCGAGAATTACAACAAAGAGCTGGATGTGGAGATCCACCGGACGGAAAGCATAGAGTTCAGGCAAGCCTTGCAGGAGCGTGGAAAAGCGCTGAACAAGATCGTCTCCCGGCTGCAAAAAGCTGTTTGAAGGTTGGAAGGCCGCAGAGACTTTATTGAGGGTCGGGCGCGAGGGGCTTAAGCTCCAGCTCGACGCGCTCCGGGACGATGCGGTAGGCGCCGCCTGAGACGAGGTCGATCCCCCAGCATACAAGGCCGCCGGGGAGCAGCATGTTCGCCACGGAAGACTTGAGCATAACGGATTTGAGCGAAAAGGTGACCTTTTCATAGCCGTCCCTTTCTATGACAAGGGTCTCGTCCTTTTTGCGGCTGAGCGTGACGGAGCAGGGCGTAGTGCACTGGCCGCCGCTGTCTTCCAGACGCACGAGGGCGCCCGCCGGGACGGTCGTGAACGTGACCTGTTGCGATCTTCCGTGCGCTATTACGCCGCAGCCGGCCAGGGCTGCCAGCATAATGAGCACCAGCAGTCTTCTCAAAGGCCACTCTCCCGCAAGGCACCCTTTCGAGATCGTGGCGCGGGCGGGCACGGACAGCAGCCCCCCCGGCGCACGCTTCGAGCTTCCGCTTCATTTGCGCCGATCCGGGAACATCTTCTTTTTTACCTGACGTGTTCGAGAAAAGGGGAATACCCTACCCTCTAGTGTAGGGCCGAATGCAACAATTGTCAACCAACAGGTGAAAACGGCTGCTTTCCTTAACAGGCCGGTTATTGTAATATTAGAGATATGGAGCAGGAGATAATACGGCCCGGCCCGGTCAGGGCGCCACTGGTGGCGGTCGTAGACGACGACCCCGATATTCTGGAGCTTGTCTCCGTCAACCTCAAGAGGGCGGGCATGAAAGTCAGGGAATTCGCCGATGCGGAGGCTTTTTACCGCTCGCTCTCCCAGGACGTCCCGGACCTCGTGCTGCTGGACCTGATGCTGCCGGATGCGGACGGCATGGAGATATGCAAGTTCCTGAGGGGCCACGACCGCCTCTCGTCTACATGCGTCATTATGCTCACTGCCAGGGCGGACGAGGTGGACAGGGTGCTCGGCCTCGAGATAGGGGCGGACGATTATATCACCAAGCCCTTCTCTCCCAAGGAGCTGGTCGCCCGCGTCAAGGCGGTCCTGAGGAGGATGGAGCCGAAGGCGGCAGCGGCGCAGACGGTCGAGATAGGCATTCTTGGCATGGACCTGAAAAGGCATGTCGTGACTGTCGCGGGTGCGCCCGTAGAGGTGACGCCCGTAGAGTTCCGCATCCTGGAGATACTGTCCTCCAAAACAGGATGGGTTTTCTCGAGGGAGCAGATACTTGATCATCTGTGGGGGCATGATAAGATAGTGCTTGAGCGCACGGTCGACGTCCACATCAGGCACCTGAGGACAAAGCTGGGCAAGGCGGCGTCGCTGGTCAGGAACGTGCGCGGCGCGGGGTATAAGCTGGAGGCATGAAAAACTCTTTCTTCATCAAGATATTCGTGGGCTATATCGTCGTCATCCTTTTGTTTTCGGCGATGAGCCTGATCGCGTTTTCCGGGGCCTTCGGCGAGCTGCATCGCCGGACGCTGACGGACAACCTGACAAATATTGCGCTTGCCCTCAAGGATGAAGCGGCTGCGTCCGGCGGGAGCACGGAAGACAGGCGCCGTCTGGAAGGACAGGTCAGGCACCTCGGGGGACAGCTAAAGACAAGGATCACCGTAATCGATCCGGCTGGGACGGTCCTGGCCGACTCCGAGAACGACCCGGCGAAGATGGAGAACCACGGAGGCCGGCCGGAAGTCCAGGAGGCGTTGAACGGCCGGAAAGGCGTCGCCACCCGATACAGCAGCACCATGAACCAGGACGTGCTCTACGTCGCCGTGCCGGTCGAAAAAGACGGCCGCCCGGTAGGTGTAGTCAGGACCAGCATTTTTGTCAGGGACATGAAGCTGCCGGGGAGCCTCGTCCGCAATATCGGGCTGATTTGGGCCGTCTTTTCGGTGCTTGCCCTCATCGTGGCCCTTGTCGTATCGAGGAGCGTGTCGAGGCCCATAAGGGAGATTACCCTGGCCGCCCAAAGGCTTGCCTCCGGGGATTTCGGCGCGCGCGTCTTCCTGAAAGGGAACGACGAGTTCAGGGCCCTTGCCGATACCTTCAACGCAACGAGCCGCCAGTTGAAAACCGCCTTCGACGAGCTGGGCCGCCAGAAGGCGGAGCTGAAGAGCATCATCGACTCCCTCAGGGAGGGGCTCGTCGTTATCGACAAGAAAGGCGAGGTAGTTTACAGCAACGAGAGCCTGAAAGGTATTTTGAAGGTCGAGGCGGGTCTGGAAGGGCAGTTATACTGGGAGGTCCTCGGGCAGTCGCGCTTCATAGAGCTGCTGGAGCGGGCGCGGAGCGGCAAGATCAGCCCGGTCGAAGAGGTAGAGATAGAAGGGCGCATGTTCCTTTGCAGCGCAGCGCGGATACAGCACGAAGACGAGATCGTCCTCGTGCTGCACGACATAACGGACATGAGGGAGATAGAGAAGATCAAGCGGGACCTCGTCTCCAGCGTCTCCCACGAGCTTCGCACGCCCCTCACCTCGATCAAGGGGTTCGCAGAGACCCTGGAAGAAGAGGTGAGCGAGGATGCGAAGCATTACGTAGACATCATAAAGAGGAACACGGACAGGCTCATCAATATAGTCGAAGACCTCCTGCTTCTGTCGCAGCTCGAAGAGAAGGGGGCGGGGCTGGAGATAGAGAAGGTAGACCTCAAAATTCTGGCGGAGCAAACGATACGCATATTCGAGAACCATGCGAAGGAGAAGGAGCTTAAGCTGACCCTCGACTGCGCGGACGGCCTGCCGCCCGTCATGGCCGACCCGTTCAAGATCGAGCAGATGATCATAAACCTGCTCGACAACGCAATCAAGTACACGGACAGGGGGGAAGTGAGGCTGATCGTCCGCCCGGCCGGTGATCGCCTATCGGTCGAGGTGCGCGATACGGGCATAGGGATGACGAAGGATAAATTTTCCCGCATATTCGAGAGGTTTTACGTAATCGACAAGTCGAGGTCGCGGAAAACGGGGGGCACGGGCCTGGGTCTCTCCATCGTCAAGCATATCGTGCTGCTCCACGGCGGCGACATCGAGGTAGAGAGCACACCCGGCATGGGAAGCAGCTTCCGGGTAAGGCTGCCTCTTTCTCCGCCCGAATAGCCCCGTTCGCCCGAACGGTCCCCAGGCGGTTTTAATTAACCAAACCTTAACACGAGCTTCATTGTCGCTTAACGCCTAAATTATAAGATAGAACATCGGCAAAACCGACAAATGGAGGCACCCGATGCGAAACATGTTGAAACTGTTCCTTGTTCTGGTTGTTGTCTCTTTACCGGCAATGGGCCTCGCCGCCGACCAGCAGGAGCTGACCGGGGCGGGCGCCACCTTCCCCTACCCGCTCTATTCCAAAATGTTCGACGTCTACAGCAAGGAGTACGGGGTCAAGGTAAACTATCAGGCCATAGGCTCGGGCGGCGGCATACGCCAGCTCATTAATAAAACGGTCGATTTCGGCGGCAGCGACGCAGTGATGGGAGAGGAGGAAATAAAGACGGCGGGCGCACCCGTGCTCCATATCCCCACCTGCGCGGGATCTGTGGTCATTACGTACAACCTCCCCGGCAGCCCCGATGTCAGGCTTACGCCCGACCTGATAACCGATGTATTCCTGGGCAAGATAAAGAAATGGGACGATCCCCGGATTACGGCCGCCAACCCCGGCTTTAAGCCCCCGGCCCTGCCCATCACCGTGGTCCATCGCTCAGACGGAAGCGGCACGACCAACATCTTCAGCGATTACCTGAGCAAGGTCAGCAAAGAATGGAAGGAGAAGGTCGGCACGGGAACGGCCCTTAACTGGCCCGTCGGGCTGGGCGCAAAAGGCAACCCCGGTGTGGCCGGGCTGGTAAAGCAGACGCCGGGCAGCTTCGGATACGTCGAGCTGATCTACGCCCTCCAGAACAAGATGCCTTACGCAAGCCTGAAGAACAAGAGCGGAGCATTCGTAAAGCCCACCCTTACGTCAACGAGCGCTGCAATGAACGTGGCGCTGCCGGCAGACATGAAGGTGAGCCTCACCGATACGGACGCCCCCGAGGGCTACCCCATAGCAGGCCTGACCTGGATACTCGTTTACAAGGAACAGGCGTACCAGGGGCGCACCGAGGCGAAGGCCAGGGAGATAGTGCGGCTCCTGCGCTGGATGACCCACGAAGGGCAGAAGTACAGCGAGCCGATGCAATACGCCCCTCTTTCCAAGAAGGCGACAGAGAGGGCGGACGCGCTGATCGCGTCGATCACCTTCAACGGCAAAAGCATCCAGAAGTAGAATGTCTCAACGGATAGAGACGAGATCAGGATTAATGGGCCGGGCCGCAGGTACAAAGGAAGACGTTTCCCGCGGCGCGGCCCAGGCATACTCGGGCGCGGTGCGGGGCTCGCGCGCGATCATATCCGAGGCGATGTTCAGAAGGCTGCTCAAGGTTGCGGGCCTGAGCGTCCTTTTCCTGCTGGCGGGTATCTTCGTATCGCTTTTCGTCGCATCGATGCCTGCCATTGCCCGGAACGGCTTTGCCTTTATCACGGGCACCGCCTGGGACCCCGTAACAGCAAAGTTCGGCTCCCTTCCTTTCCTCGTCGGCACGCTCATGACCTCGTTCCTGGCCCTTGCGATCTCGATGGTCTTCTCGCTGGCCGTCTCGATCTTTCTCGGCGAATATTTCCGCAAGGGCTTTGCCTCGTCGCTCGTCAGGACGGTCGTGGAGCTGCTGGCGGGTATCCCTTCCGTCATCTACGGGTTCTGGGCGCTCTTTTTTTTGGTGCCCGCCGTGCGCTTCATCGAGTTAAAGACGGGCATCCTGCCGTACGGGGTAGGCATCCTTTCAGCCTCTCTCGTGCTCGCCATAATGATTATCCCTTACTCCGCGTCCCTGGCGAGGGAGGTTATCCGGCTCGTTCCTTCGGATTTGAAGGAGGCGGCCTTCTCCCTGGGCGCGACGCGGTTCGAGGTCATAAGAAAAGTGGTCCTTCCGTATGCGCGCTCGGGGCTTGTCGCAGGCGTGCTCCTGTCGCTGGGGCGGGCGCTCGGTGAGACGATGGCCGTAACGATGGTGATAGGCAACTCGAACATGCTGCCGAAGGATATCTTCGGCCCGGCCAACACGATGGCGAGCATTATCGCCAACGAGTTCTCCGAGGCGACGGGCTCGGTTTACCTGGCGAGCCTGATAGAGATAGCACTCGTGCTCTTTATCGTAACTGCAATCATCAACATCATAGGCAAAATCGTCATAATGAAGATGAGCGTCGAAACATGAAAATGCAGGAAAGGGACTTAAAGAAAAGGATGCTCTTCGACAAGCTTTTCAAGGGGACCGTCATCCTCCTTTCCTGCATTTGCATGCTGCCCATGTTCTTTATCCTTTTCTTTATATTGAAAAACGGCATCGCTGTCGTCAACTGGGATTTCCTGACGGCCCTCCCGAAACCGATGGGGGAGGCGGGCGGGGGCATCGCCAACGCGCTGGCGGGCACGTTGATACTCATCGTCATTGCCTGCCTCATAGCCGTTCCCCTGGGTGTTTTCGCAGGCATCTACCTTTCGGAGTACAGGAAGGTACGCTTCACGTATTTTTCGAGGCTCTCCCTCGAAGTGCTGCAGGGCGTCCCGTCGATAGTGATCGGCATAATCGCCTACATCTGGATAGTCGTCCCCATGGGCGCTTTCTCGGCCCTCTCGGGCGGCGTTGCTTTGGGGATAATGATGCTCCCCGTTGTCGTCATGTCCACGGAGGAGACGTTGAAGCTGATCCCCGACGCGCTCAAGGAGGCCTCCCTTGCACTGGGCGTACCCTATCCCCGCACCATACTCAAGGTAATACTCCCCGCAGGCATGAGCGGGATCGTGACGGGCGTCCTGCTCGGCATAGCCAGGATAGGTGGCGAGACGGCGCCGCTCCTTTTCACCGCTTTCGGCAGCCCGTTCATGGGCCTCAACGTATTCAAGCCCATCAGCGCCCTGCCGCAGGTCATCTTCAACTACGCGACGAGCCCGTACCCGGAGTGGCACGCCCTGGCCTGGGGCGCGTCGTTTGTGTTGATTGCGTTTATCCTGTTCCTTAATATGCTTGCCAAACTGGTGACTAGGAAATGGAAGGTACAGTTCTAAGGATCGAAGATTTCAGCGCGGGGTTTGACGGCCAGGTAGTCGTCAAGGGCATAATCCTGTCGATATTGCGCAATAAGATAACGGCCATTATGGGGCCGTCGGGCTGCGGGAAGACGACCCTGATACGGTGCATCAACCGTATGCACGAGCTTGTGCCGAACGCCAACGTCTCCGGCAGGATCCTCCTCGACAACGAGGACATATACGACACGGACCCGATAGTCGTCAGGCGGAAGATCGGCATGGTCTTCCAGAGGCCGAACCCGTTCCCGACGATGAGCATCTACGACAACGTGGTGGCAGGCTACAACCTGAACGGCATACGGATACCAAAGGGCGACAAGGACCGGATAGTCGAAGAATCGCTGCGCAAGGCGGCGCTCTGGGAAGAGGTGAAGGACTCTCTCCACAGGAAGGGCACGTTCTTATCCGGGGGCCAGCAGCAGCGGCTCTGCATCGCCCGCGCCCTGGCCATGTACCCGGAGATACTGCTCCTGGACGAGCCTACGTCCGCCCTCGACCCGAAGGCCACGGCCCACATAGAAGAGCTGGTCGTGGAGTTGAAGAACACCGTCACGATCATACAGGTGACGCACAATATCCCGCAGGCAGCCCGCATCTCGGACTTCACGGCCTTCATTTACCTGGGGGAGCTGGTCGAATACGGGCCGACGGAGAAGCTCTTTACCGTGCCCAGGGACAAGAGGACCGAGCAGTACCTGACGGGCAAGTTCGGATAGGAGGTTTTGGGAGTGCTCGATGAACGCATGGTTGACCTGAAGCGCGAGATGACCGAATATGCCGGCCTCGTGGAGCATATGATCGAGAAGAGCATCAAGGGGCTCCTGGCACGGGACCGGGCGGTACTCCAACAGGTGCCCGAGCGGGACGAGCCGAAGGCCAACGACTGGGAAAACCGGCTCGATGAGCTTTGCATCAGCATGATCGCGCAATTTCAGCCGAGGGCCAGGGACTTGAGGACGATAGTGATGGCCCTGGGCATGAACAAAGACCTGGAGCGAATGGCGGACCACGCGGTCAATATCGCAGAAGACGCCCTCTACCTGATAGAGAGGCCGCAGGTGAAGCCGCTGATCGATATCCCGCGCATGGCCCAGGAAGTGACGGGCATGGTCCGGGACAGCATCCTCTCCTTCATAACGCAGGACGTAGCGCTTGCGAAGAACGTCTGCGGCAGAGACAGCATCATAGACGATTTCAACGGACGGGTCACCCGCGAGCTAACCGACGTCATGGAAAACGACCCCTCCACCATCAACCGCTCGATACATCTTTTCAATATCTCCCGCAACCTGGAGCGCATTGCCGACCTCTCGACGAACATAGGCGAAGACGTCATATTCATGGTCGAAGGGCTGGTGATAAAACACCACCAGGACGAGCAGGGAACTGCCCGGCAGCCTTAGTATCGCCTACGAAGCCATCTTTCCGCCTGCATCATTGCAGAGGATCTCATCGGGAAGCAGGGCCGCAAGCTCCTCTTCGGATATATGCTTCATCCGGTCGGCCCGCTCCTTGAAGCGTGTGAATACCTCGCCTAGCTGCTCGTCCGTGAGCACGTAGCCTAGCCTTTCCAGGCATACCCTGACTGCATGACGGCCCGAATGTTTTCCGAGCACGAGCCTGGATGCTGGGGCGCCCACCGACTGGGGCCGTATAATCTCATAAGTGCTTGCTTCCTTGATAAGGCCGTCCTGGTGGATGCCCGATTCATGGGCGAAAGCGTTCGCCCCGACGATCGCCTTGTTGGGCTGGACGGCGATCCCCGTGATGGAAGTCAGAAGCCGCGAAGTCTCATAAATGCGCCCGGTGGCAACGCCCGTGTGCGCTGAGAAATAATCCCTCCGTGTTTCCAGGGCCATTACTACCTCTTCCAGAGCCGCGTTGCCTGCCCGCTCGCCTATGCCGTTGACCGTGCATTTCACCTGTCCGGCGCCGCTTTCCACGGCAGCGAGTGAGTTGGCGACTGCAAGGCCCAAATCGTCGTGACAATGGACCGAAAGCACGATATCATCCCGTCCGTTTATCCGGCGGCGCAGGTAGGCCACCAGCCCCCCGAACTGGGCGGGGACCGCGTAGCCGACGGTGTCCGCGAGGTTGACCGTCCGTGCGCCGGAAGCGACGGCCGCCTCGAAAAGCCTGACGAGGAAGCGCCTTTCGGCCCGTGTCGCGTCTACCGCCGAAAACTCGACGTCTTCGCAGTAGCGCCGCGCATGGGCGACCGCCGCGCCCGCCTCTTCGAGCATCTGCTCCCGCGTCTTTTTGACCTGGTGTGAAAGAAGTATGTCCGAGGACGGGGCGATGATGTGGATGCGCGGCGCAGCCGCGCCCGCCAGGGCGCTCCATGCGATATCGATGTCATCGGTCCTGGCCCGCGCCATGGCCGCCACCCGGCATGTGCCGGTCTCCATGGCGACCCGCCGGACGGCCTCGAAATCTCCCCTCGACGCAGCGGGAAAGCCGGCCTCGATAACGTCCACGCCGAGCTTCTCCAACTGGCGGGCGAAACGCGCCTTTTCTCCCGGCGTCATCGCTGCGCCGGGCGACTGCTCGCCGTCCCTGAGGGTCGTATCGAAAATAGTTATGCGCCTGCTTTTCACTTGTGCCTCGCGTTCTTCGCTCCCTGTCGCAGGTAGTATGCTCAGGCCGGGCCTTCAGCCGAAAGGAGGTAGCGGGCCGCAGGCCGGCCTTCCTCCAGGGCGTCGATGATCTCGTCGAGCGCGGCCTCGTCCTCGACGTGTCCGTACCACCAGTTCTGGGGGTAGACGATCATGGCGGGGCCTGCGTCGCAGAGCTTGAGGCAGCCGGTGCTCGATATGGAAACGTCCGTCATCCCCCGGTCGGAAAGCTCCTGTTCCAGGTACTGGAGTAACTGCATCGAGTTCTTCTTGCTGCAAACGCCCTGGGGCGCGCCGTTTGCGCGGAAGCTTCCGCAAACGAAAATGTGGTGGGTCGGTTTCTTCATGGTCCAGGCCTCCAATAGCTTTATTTACGGCGGTCTATCCGCAGCCCGTTCCGCCGCCGCTGCACTGCCTGCCGATGCCGCAGCGACCGGGCGTGCGAATCAGTATTTTAGGGATATCCTTTCCGTTGTAGATTGCTTCAAGGGCCTCCATCGCCAGCCCCTCCATCACGACTACCCGTATGCCGTCACGCTCAAGTACATATTGGGGATAAGGGCCCACGCCGCTCGCGAGGACGGTATTGCAGTCGTGGAGGACTGAGGCAAGCTCGGCCCAGCGCGCCTCGCCGCCGCCCGGGAGCGGGGCGGGCCGCCTTTCGAGCAGATCGACCTTGCCGTCCTTCATTCCGTATATCCAGAGGCCCTTGGCCTCGCCTATATGCTGGTTCACGAAAAGGCCCTCCATGCTCGCCACCGCCGTGAAGGGACGTTCGGGGGTGGGGCCCGGCCGGGCGGCTTTTTCAAGAAGCTGCGCGATCTGCGCATCCTGCACCTGACCGATCATGCCTGCCGCGTCTGCCCTGCACCTGCTGCAATGGCTCATCTGGGGGATGTATCGGGCCGCTTTTTCGCGGATCGCCTCCATCCCGTCGCGCGCCGGCGGCGTTATCGACTCGAAGGCCGTCCCTGCCACATGGTAAAGGGGCACGCAGTTCTGGATGTCGGCGCCGAGAGCCGCCACGCCCATCGCCACCGCTTCCACGTGGCTGTCATTGACTCCCGGTATCACGACCGTGTTGATCTTGACGGTTATCCCTTCTTCCTTCAGCCGCCTGATGGCTTCCGCCTGCTTTTCAATGATGACCCTGGCGGCTTCGAAACCGCGGTAGACGCGCCTGCCCGGCCTCGCCCACGCGTAGACCTGCCTGCCAACTTCGGGGTCCACCGCGTTCACAGTCACCGTCACGTGGCTCACCCCCAGGCGGCCAAGGCCGCCGACGTGGGGCGAAACGTCGAGGCCGTTCGTCGCAACACATAAGATTATGTCCGGGTGGCGCTCGCGCACGAGGCGCAGTGTCTCCATCGTCTCAAAAGCGTTGGCGAAGGGGTCCCCGGGCCCCGCGATGCCCGCCACTTTTACGTTCCCTATCTTCTTCATCACCTCGTCGAGGTAGCGGGCCGCCTGCGCGGGCGTAAGGACGGCGCTCGTCACGCCGGGCCTTGATTCGTTGACGCACGCGAAATCGCGGTCGCAGTAGTTGCACTGCATGTTGCACATAGGGGCAACGGGAAGGTGCACCCTGGCCGCCGTGTGGCGCCCGATCTCGCTGAAGCATGGGTGGTCCTGGTTATGCATGACAATACCCCGTTAAATATAGCTGTAGCCTATGGGCGATCTCTCCTGCCCGGCTTCGAGCAGGGCGTTGACTATCGAGTCGAACAGCCTCTGGCTGCCCCTGTAGCCGACGTGGAGGACGCGCTGGCCGCCTATCCTGTCGTGAATGGGAAAGCCTACCCTCACGAGGGGGATCCCGAGCTTTCTCGCCAGGAAGTAGCCTTTGCTGTTCCCTATGACGATGTCCGGTTTTGCGGCCGCGCAGGCCTCAAGTATGCCGATGAAGTCGCTGTCCTCCATTACCGTCAGGTCGTCACCGGCGTGGGCGACCCCCGTCTTCACAATCGATTCGAACTTACCCGTCGCCGCGCCGGTTGCACAGATGACGGGCGCAACGCCTATCTCGTCGAGGAAGGAGGCCAGCGACGCGACCAGATCGACCTCGCCGTAAACAACCGCCCGCTTGCCGAAGACGTACTTGTGGCCGTCGATGTAAGCGTCGATGAGCCGCCCCCTCTCTTTACCGAACTCCGCAGGCGTCTCGGCGCCGGACAGGTCGGACAGGACGCTGAATAGGCGGTCCGTCTCCTTTATGCCGATAGGCAGGCCGATGGTGGTCCTTGGCACGCCGAACCGCTCTTCGAGGAAGCGTGCCGCAGTGGCCGCCCCTTCCAGGCTTTTACCCAGCTCGACCGTAGCCTGTGCCCGTCCCATTCCCCTCACGGCTTCTATGGGCGTGCCTCCGGCGGGGAGCTTCTGGTATTCGGCCCAGGACTCCCCGTCCAGGGTCTCCGAGTAGTCGGGGAACATCGTGCAGCGGATGCCGAAGGCGCAGGCAATCTCTTTGAGGTGCCTTATGTCCGCCGGGGAGACGAAGCCGGGGATGATATTGACGGAGCCGTTGGCTGCGCCGCCTTCGGCAAGGGCTTCAACGCAGGCGCGCACCGCAGCGTGGTAGCCCTCCGCGTGGGTGCCCGCGTAGCTCGGCGTCGATGCGTGAATGACTGCCGGCATCGGGCCCGCGCCTTTTTCCGTCCTGTACTGGTCGAGATAGAGGCGGACGTCGTCGCCTATCGTTTCCGACAGGCACGTAGTAGCGATGCCGATGGCCGCCGGCCGGTACTGGCGCGTCACGTTGTCGAGCGCCTTCTTGAGGTTGTCCCCGCCCCCGAATATCGCAGCCGACTCGTCGAAATTCGACGAGGCGATATCGATGGGCTCTCTGAAATGGCTTATTACGTACCGCCGTATGTAGGTGGAGCACCCCTGCGAGCCGTGTATCAGGGGCACGCAGTCCTGCATGCCCCTGAACGCGATGCTTGCCCCGAGGGGCGCGCACAGCTTGCACGCATTCCTGGTCGCGGCGGAAGCGGAGGGCGCACGTCGTTTAAGAAGCAGCTTTTCCGGCAGGCTCATCGCATACGCTCCTCATTTCGTTTGCTCTTTGCCTGGCGGGGGAAAACCGCCAGACGGGGCTCATGACGGACGCGTGGACCTCGCGGCAGAAGCTGACCATGCCTTCGAAGCCTGCGAGGGGGACCTTGCGCTCGTGGTTGTGGTCGCAAAAGCCGATGCCCATCTTGTACGCGATCGGCCTTTCCTTGACGCCCCCTATAAGGATGTCCACGTCCTTCTCTGTTATGAATTTCGACAATTCCAGGGGGTTCGAATCATCGACGATGATCGTCCCCTCGTCGCAGATGTCCCTCAGGTATTCGTAATCCTCGCGGTTCCCTGTCTGGCTGCCGACGACCGCCGTCCCTATGCCAATGTGGCGCAAGGCCTTGACGAGGGAGAACGCCTTGAAGGCGCCGCCCACATAGATGGCCGCCTTTTTACCCTGGAGGTCCTTTCGGTACTGCCGCACTATCGGGTAGATCCGGTCTACCTCGCTGCGGACGAGCGCCTCCGTTCTCTTTAGCACCAGTGGGTCTCCGAAATGGCGGGCCACCGTATACAGGGCCTCCGCCGTGTCCTCGATGCCGAAATATGAGACGCGCCTGAAAGGGATCGCGTAGGTGTCCTGCATGATTTTCGCCAGGTGCATCATTGACCCGGAGCACTGGACCACGTTCAGTCCCGCGCGATGGGAGCGGCCTATCTCATCGACCCTGCCGTCGCCGGTTATGCACGCGACAACCTCTACGCCCATCCGCCGGTAGTACTCCTTTACGATCCAGGTCTCGCCGGCCACGTTGAAGTCGCCGAGGATGTTGATGGCCGGCTGGGAGACGGGCGTGGAGTCGTCCTTTCCGACGAGACGGCAAAGGGCCTCGCACGCTGCCCGGTAGCCGTCCTTCTTCGTGCCTTTGAACCCCTCCGAATGGACCGGAATAACGGGGATCGACTGCTCTTTTTCGACCCTCCGGCAGACCGCCTGGACGTCGTCGCCGATGAGGCCGATGATGCACGTCGCATAGACAAAGGCCGCCTTCGGTCGGTACGTCGTTATCAGCTCCGTAAGGGACGCGTAGAGCTTCTTCTCCCCGCCGTAGATCACGTGTTCTTCCCTAAGGTCGGTCGAGAAACTCAGCCTGTGAAGCTCCGGACCCGAAGAAAGGGCGCCCCGGATGTCCCAGGTGTAGGCCGCGCACCCGATGGGCCCGTGGACCAGGTGGACTGCGTCGGCTATCGGATAGAGCACCACCCTCGACCCGCAAAAGACGCAGGCCCGCTGGCTGACCGAGCCCGCCAGGCTTGCCTTCTCGCAAGCAATGTCGAAGGCCGCATCGCCTTTCGTGTGGACCTGTTTCTTCCGTTCGTCGATGATCTCTATCATTATTGTTCCTCACATGACCAGCTCAAAGCTCTCCTCCGGTGCGTCTCTATCCTGACGGTCGAGCAGCGCGTTCAGGACCTTTTCCATAAGACGGAGGGCGCCCCGGTAACCCGTGATCGGGAAATACTGGTGGCCCACCCGGTCATAGATGGGGAAGCCTGTCCTGATGAGCGGGATGTCCTCGTCCCTGGCGATATATTTCGCGTAGGTATTGCCGAATATGAGGTCCGGCCTCTCGCGCCTGATCGATTGGTGGAAAAGGAACATGTCCGCGCCGGCGCCGTATTTGACGAACGTGTTGTCGCCCGCGAGCTGCCTTATGCGCCGCTCGAACCTCGGCCCTGCGGGCGTGCCGGTGATTACGCAGGTAATCTTCATGTCCATATCGGTGAGGGACTGGACAAGCGAGACGAGATGGTCGGGGTCGCCCACCAGGGCGGCCTTTTTCCCGTAGAAATACTGGTGCATGTCGGTCAGCACGTCCACGGCCTGTCCCCGCTCCGTCATCAGGCCCTCCGGCACGCTGACCCCGGCGGTCTTTCTCAGCAGGTCCACGAAAGCGTCCGTCGCCCTGATGCCGATAGGGAGGTCCGCCACCCCGAAGGGCACCTTGCATTTCGTGTCGAGGAGCTTTGCCGCCTGAAGCGACGCCGTCCTGCCCAGGGCGACCGTAAACGCGCCGTCTCCCGCGCCCGTTATCTGGGCGACGGTAGCGCCGCCCTTGGGGTACATGTGGAACTTGCCGTCCATCGGGCCGTTGACGACGCCGGAGGTGTCGGGGAACATGACGTGCTTTATGCCCATCTCCGATGCGATCCTCTTGATCTCCGTCATGTCGGAAGGCTCGACGAAGCCGGGTATGATATTGATATGGCCGTTGCCTTTGCCGGTCTTGTCCGCAAGGTAGTGGACCATACTCTGCGTCATGTTGGCGAAGCCCGTGACGTGGGAGCCCTTGAAGCTGGGCGTATTCGTATGGATAACCCTCTTACCTTTGGGTATTTTGCCTTCCGTCTGCGCCTTGTTTATGATCTGGGCGATATCGTCGCCGATCACTTCCGATAGGCACGTCGTGTGGACGGCGATTACTTCCGGGCCGTAGATCGTGAAGATGTTGTTGATCGCATCCACGAGGTTTGCCTGGCCGCCGAATACGGACGCGCCCTCGGTAAAGAGCTGGTCGTCGCCATGATGGGGTCCTTGTAATGGCGCGTCAGCGCGCTCCTGTGATATGCGCAGCAGCCTTGCGAGCCGTGGCTGTGGGGCAGGCAGTTGTGGATGCCGAGCGCCGCGTACATGGCCCCTATGGGCTGGCACGTCTTGGCCGGGTTTATTGTGAGCGCAGTGCGCTCCGGCGATTCTTCCGGTGTGTGTCGTAATAGCATGGCCGTCTCCCTTGAGTAGTCTATCCAGTCCAGGCGTAGCTTCCGGCTAACTGAGGCTCTTCCTCCCAGGGTGCTTTGACCAGGCTGAAGATCTTCGAGTTGACCATGCGGTCTATCTCCCTGTAAAAGTTGATAGCCCCCCTGAAGCCCGCGTAAGGCCCGCTGTAATCATAGTTATGGAGCTGCTTGAGGGGCACGCCCGCCTTCTGGATAACGTATTTTTCCTTGATGCCTGCGCAGAAGACATCGGGCTTATATCGTTCCATTAGCATCTCGGCCTCGTAATGGTTCAGGTCGTCGATGACGAGGGAGTTGTCCGCCATTTCCGGCATCATGCCCTCGTAATCCTGTAGCCGTATGCCTGCTTCGGATATCCTCGTGTTGGCCTGCGCGTCCGCCCTCGGGTGATAGAGCAAGGGGTCCGGCTCCACCGTCAGCTCCTCGATGTTCCTCGTGTCGGCGTCGACTTTGATATCGGGGATGACTTTGCGCCCTTCATAGTCGTCCCGGTGGCCGAACTCATAACCGGCCGAAACGGTCTTCATTCCCATCTCGGCGAAAAGCTCCTGGTAATGGTGCGCGCGGGAGCCGCCGACGAAGAGCATGGCGGTCTTGCCCTCGCAGCGAGCCCGCACCTCCAGGCGCACCTTCTCCACCTCCGCCATCTCTTCGGCGATCGTCTTTTCGACCCGTTCGGACAGGCGGGCGTCGCCGAAGTAGGCCGCTATCTTGCGCAGCGACTTCGCAGTCGCGCCCGCGCCTATGAAGTTGATCTTGATCCAGGGTATGCCGTACTTCTTCTCCATCATGTCGGCCATGTAGTTGATCGACCGGTGGCACATGACGACGTTCAGGTCGGCCGTGTGGGCGCTCGCGAACTCCTGGTAGTCGGAGTTTCCGCTGAAGGTGGCGTGGAGGGTAAGGCCGCATTTCTCGACGATCCGCTCTATCTCGAAAGCGTCGCCGCCGATGTTGTACTCCCCCAGGATATTGAACCGGAACTCGCCTTCTTTGGGCGCCTCGATCTGGCCGACCACGTCGGCGAAGACCTTGTTGTTGGCGATGTGATGGCCCGCCGACTGGCTCACCCCTTTGTAGCCCTCGCAACTGAAACCGAATATGTTGACGCCGGGATATTTTTCTTCCATGTCGCGGCAGACCGAGTGGATATCGTCTCCGATGAGGCCGACCGGGCAGGTGGAGAATATGCCGACGGCCTTTGGGTGAAAAAGCTCTATAGCCTCCTCTATGGCCTTCCTGAGCTTCTTTTCTCCCCCGAAGATGATTTCTTCCTCCTGCATGTCGGTCGACATGGCATAGGTCATGAAGTTGTGGCTCTCGGGCGTGGGCGGCCGCGTCTGGTTGCGGCGGGTGAGCCAGCTGTAAAAGCCGCAGCCTATGGGCCCGTGGGTGATCTGGAGAATGTCTCTCGTAGGCCCGAGCACGACGCCCTTGCAGCCCGCATAAGCGCAGCCGCGCATCGTGAGTATTCCGGGTATGGTCCTCGTATTCGCCAGTATCTCCGGGACCCTTTCGGCCTCCTCGACCTTGTTGACGACTATCTGCTTTGCCCGCCTTTTGGCGACCTTCGGCGGGTATTTCTTCAGGATCTCCTGTTTTATTCCGGCGGGGTCCATTGTATCGGCTGTGCCCCTATCTTTGTTCGTTGACATGGGTCCTCCTTATCGGCAAGCCTCTACGATGTCATCCAAAGTCTCATCGCCCGTTTCCCCCGTCCTTATGCGGACGGCGTCCGAGACGGGCATTACGAATACCTTTCCGTCGCCTGCCTTGCCCGTACGGTTGGCCGCTATGATGGCGGCGACCGTGCGCTCGACGAGCTTATCGGGCACGACGATCGAGATCATCCGCTTCGGGATGAGGCGTTGAGAGTTGCCGAGAAGGGCTATCGCCTCTTCGAACCCGGCTTCCGCGCCCTTGAGCACGTCGAGGTCCACAAGGCCCTTGCCACGCCCCAGGCACTCCCTTGCGTGCATCGACGATATGCCCGCGTCGGTGAGCGCTTTCTTTGTCTGGTTCACCTTGTTCATCCTGATTACGGCCATGACTTCTTTCATAGGGCTGCCTCTTCCTGGCCCGCCGAGGTCTCCTTCACGCCGGAGCTGACGGTGTAGACTTCATCGACAGGGGAGACGAAGATCTTGCCGTCGCCGAAAGCGCCTCTGTCGCCGGTCCTCGCGGCGGCCATTAGCGTCCGGATCACAAGGTCTTTGTCCGAGTCGGGGACGACCATCATGAGGAGGTCTTTCGGTATCTCGTCATAGGTGATCTCCCCGATCTTGATGCCCCGCTGCTTGCCCCGCCCCGAGACGTTGATGCGCGTCACTGCCGGGAACCCTTCCGCCATGAGCCGCTCCAGTACCACATCGACCCTTTCGGGCCTCACTATCGCCCTTATCATCAGCATGTTAATCCTCCTGCTCCGCGCCTTCGTTGCGCCATCCTCACAGCGCGACGCCGTATTTTACGACCAGGCCTTCGAGCTCGTCCGTCGTAAGCGGCTTGGGGATGACGAACGTCGTGTTACCGTCGATGGCCTTCCCGAGCTGCCTGTACTCGTCCGCCTGGTGCGCGGACGGCTCGAAATCGATCACGGTCTTACGGTTGATCTCCGCCCTCTGGACAACGTTATCCCTGGGGATGAAGTGGACCATCCTGGTCCCCAGCCTCTCGGCGAGCATCTCGATCAGCTCCGCCTCGTTATCGACCTTGCGGCTGTTGCAGATGAGGCCGCCCAGGCGGACGCCGCCCGCCTCCGCGAACTTGACGATGCCTTTGCAGATATTGTTGGCCGCGTACATGGCCATCATCTCGCCGGAGACTACGATATAGATCTCTTTTGCCTTGCCGTCCCTGATCGGCATGGCAAAACCGCCGCAGACGACGTCGCCCAGCACGTCGTAGAATGCGTAGTCGAGGCCTATGTCGTCGGAATATGCCCCGAGCTGCTCGAGCAGGTTGATCGAGGTGATAATGCCGCGCCCCGCGCACCCGACGCCCGGCTCCGGCCCTCCGGATTCGACGCACCTTGTCCCCTTGAAGCCCAGCTTCATCACGTCCTGGAGGTCGAGGTCTTCCCCTTCCGCCCGGAGAGTATCGAGTACTGTCTTTTGGGAAAGACCACCGAGGAGCAGCCGGGTCGAGTCTGCCTTGGGGTCGCAGCCGACGACCATGATCTTCTTCCCCATTTCCGCGAGGGCAGCCACGGTGTTCTGCGTGGTGGTCGATTTGCCGATACCGCCTTTCCCGTATATCGCTATCTTTCTCATCTGTTTCTCCTTTGCATGAATGGCCTGCAAGTACCCACATCAAAAAGCGTGCCACAAATCAAAACAGGGTCAACGCAGGTGCCTTAAGGAGATTAACACTTTGTAATATCAATATGTTACGCAACACCGCAAAAGCAGCCGACCCAGCGGAAAAGGGCAGGGTGAAAGGCTGCAAAGGCTACCATAATGTAGGACATAACAAATATGTATGATTTGGTAGGACGCTGTTTCTTTGCGGTCTAATGGCAAGCCTATAGGCAGGAGCGCATCGAAAGTTGACGCGGGCAGGAGAGACGGGGGACGAAACGATACCGTTCTGTCGGGCTATACGGCAACCCTTTTTTTCTCGCTCATGAGGGGGTTGATATCTTCGAGGGATGAGACGAAGATCCTCTCGCTTGCCGGCCCTTCCGCTTCCGTGGTTTCCCGGAAAACAGCCACAGCCATGTTTGCCATGTCATCGGGGACGATTACCTCCACTTTTGCCTCGATTTCATAAGGCGCTTCGCATTGCATCCCCCTGTAGACTTCAACGGGCCGGCCGGACCCTCCGAATTTCTTGATCTCCGTTACGGTCATCCTCCCGATCGATGCACCCATCAATGCTTCTTTGACCGCCTCGACTTCGAACGGCCTGACTATGGCTTCTACTTTTTTCATTTGTCTTGCCTCCTCGTTTGCTTTCGCTCAGGCAAATACTCTGGATACAATAACTATGCCATAGGGACGACCGCCGGGTACGCGGGCTGCCGAGGCCTAAAAAGCCGCGTTATTGCTGGAATTGCCTTGCCGGGTTCCGTCATTATGCGGCCCGCTCCGGGCCTGATTCGCTACGGTAGCGAAGGAAACGGGATTTCGAGCTACATGAATGTAGGATAGCTTGTCGGGACTTCCTTACTGATTTACGCCGATCCGCATGGAAGGCGGCGCGCCCGGTTGTGCCTGCTTAAGCGTTATGAACTTGCTCCTTATGATTGTTTGCAGGGGTCTCTCGAATTTTCGGTAGGTTAAGTATGAGAGTGGGACGAGTATCACAAAGTACAGAAGAAGATAGAGCGGGTTCCTGTAAAACAGCGGGCTCAAAACGCCATAGCTTACAGCCAGTGCAAAGAACAATTGCAGAGGAAAATGAAGCAGATATGAGGAGTAGCTGATGTCCCCCATCCATGCGACGGGCCTGAAGAACGCTCGATTACGTATTTCGAAAAGTGCGAGACCGCAGACGGTAGACGGAAAAAGGATATAAGCGTGGCCCGTTCTCAGGTAGCCGCCGAGCGCCCCGAAGCCTCCTAAAATGCCGTCCATGTCATATACGTAGACGTCCACTATGACTATTAACCAGCTAACAACGGCAACAGAGTATACAAATTTTTTCAAGGACTCTTTCTTATTCGATATCAAATACGTCATATGGAAGACAAAACCGCCAAGGAAAAATAGCGCCAATCCTTTGAATACGGTGTGGCGGCTAAGCGTTGCCATGATAACGAATGACAAAATCGATGCTGACAGGGAGAACAGCCATCCCCCTTTGCGGGAAAAGGCCACAAGAAAGAAAACAAAATAAAGTACGACCTCTACGGATACCGACCACACCGGGCCGTTGAAAGACAGTCCTCTTTCAAGTCCCCAGTTGCAGGCGAAGACCACATTCAGGAAGAAATGGTACAAATCGTTGCATGGGTAAACAAATGAGATATGCTCGCGGGACGCGTAAAGCAATTGCAGCGCCGCGACGGCTATCAGTGTAAGAAAATGCAATGGATACAGCCTTGAGAAGCGCTGGATAAAGAACGACCATCCGCTGGTTTTTCTGTCCTGGATTGATTCTCTATAGAGCCAAAAGAAGATAAAACCGGAAAGGACAAAGAAATAATCGACGCCCCGGTATCCTTTTTCGTAGAACAGCTTCAATATCCCGTAAAGCGGCTGGCCGCTCATCGCAAAACCCTGAGACAGGGAGCTTCCTTTATAAGCGAAGTGCTGCCAATGCCACAGCACCACCGACAGGGCGGCGATTGCCCTCGAAACATCCAAAGCAAAGAGACGGTCCGGCCAGACGTTCTTATTCATGGTTTTGGCGGGACCTGTGTTCCGGGGCGCTTCCATCGTCCTATTCCTTACCATTTCAGGTTATGAACAGCAAGCGAAACCCTCACACCGGCCGCTGAAGCAATACGCGGGACAGACCGGAAAGAAGTACAGCCATTTTTCCTTGACAGGGGTTTTTGCATTGTTCTACAATCCCACAAATCTTTAGTAAAACCACGCCCTGCGATAAAGCCATGGAGGCGACGTTGTGTATAAAGAAATAGATAAATGCAGGATCAGCGGGAGCACCCATCTAATCACGGTCCTCTCTCTAGGCGAGCAATATCTGACAGGCGTCTTCCCGAAATCGGTGGACGAGAAGGTCAGTAGAGGACCGATAGACCTGGTGTGGTGTCCGGAGAGCGGATTATTACAGATGAGGCAATCATACCCTCTCGACGAGATGTATGGCGACAACTATGGCTATCGCTCGGGAATCAATGCAATGATGGTGCGCCATCTGACGAACAAGATACATATGCTGGAAAAACTGGTCCCCATCGGCGAAAAAGAGCTGGTTATAGATATAGGAAGCAATGACGCCACTTCCTTGAAGGCGTACAAGGGCAGCCATCGCAAATTGGGCATCGATCCCACCGGGAAGAAGTTTGCCGAATACTACGGCGATGACATCATGCTCATACCCGACTTTTTCTCCGCCAAACGCTTCCGGGATGCTTTTCCGAACGATACCGCCAAGGTGATCACGTCCATAGCGATGTTTTACGACCTCGAAGACCCTTCCCGATTTGTAGAAGAAATAAAGGAATGTCTCGCCGATGACGGCATCTGGCATTTCGAGCAAAGCTACATGCCTTCAATGCTCCGCACCAATTCCTACGATACCATCTGTCACGAGCACCTGGAGTTCTATTCATTGAGGGTGGTGAAAGACCTGCTGGAGGCGCACGGGATGCGGGTCATAGACGTTCAGATGAATACGATAAACGGCGGCAGCTTTGCGGTTACCGCCTGCAGGACGAATGCGGGATATAAATCGAATACGCCTATAATTGAATGGCTGCTGCGGCAGGAAGACGATCTTGGCCTGGATACTCCGGGGCCGTACCGGGACTTCGAGAAGCGCGTCTTCTCGCATCGCAACAACCTGATGAAGCTTGTAAAAGCCCTGGTGGCGGACGGAAAGAAGGTGTTCGGCTACGGCGCTTCGACCAAAGGCAACGTATTGTTGCAGTTTTGCGGCCTGACATGCAATGATATTCCATGTATCGCCGAGGTCAATGAAACGAAGTTCGGCTCCTTCACGCCAGGCACGAACATTCCGATCATCTCCGAGCAGGAGGCGCGTGCCATGAAGCCCGACTATTTCCTGGTATTGCCGTGGCATTTCAAGAGTTTCATCATCGAAAAAGAGCAGAAATACATAGAGCAGGGAGGTAAGTTCATCTTTCCGCTCCCGGAAATCGAAATATTGTGATGTTAAAGTCCCCTGAATGAAAACAGCGCTGATAACAGGAATCGCTGGCCAGGACGGCTCATATCTATCTGAGCTTCTTCAGCAGAAAGGCTACGCTCTGCACGGAGTCGATAAGTCCTCTCCCGAAAATCTTTCTTCGCCGGTATCGCGCGCGGTGGAGATGCACGAGGTCGACCTTCTTAAGCCCGGACATCTGGGAAAACTGATCCGGAAGATAGCGCCCGATGAGATTTACCATCTGGCGGCCCATCACTTTTCGTCCCAGGAAGACGGAAACCGCAGGATGTCATTGGAGCCGTTCAATTCGATCAACTTTCTGGCTGCAAATGAGATCCTGGACAGCATCAGGTCCGGCTCGAAGAACAGCCGGTTCTTTTACGCGTCGAGCTGCCAAATATTCGGAAAGGCGGATAAATATCCGCAGGACGAGAGAACTCCATACCGGCCTGACTCTTTTTATGCGATTACAAAAGCCGCAGGGACGCAATTATGCAGATTTTACAGAGAATACCACGGTGTTTACGCTTCTGCGGGCATCCTTTATAACCATGAGTCCGTGCGAAGACCGCTGACGTTTGTGACATCGCAGATCGCCGAAGGGGCCGCCAGGGCTTCCCTGGGAATACCCGTCAGGCTGGTCCTCAAAAACCTCCGGGCGGTTGTCGACTGGGGAGCGGCGCAAGACTACGTAGCCGCAATGTGGCTGACGCTTCAACAGCCGCAGCCCGACGATTACGTGATCGCGTCAGGGGCGCCTCACAGCGTATCCGATTTCGCCGGAATCGCTTTTGACAAAGTAGGCCTTCGCGCAGGCGATTTTGTTTTTGAGGATAAAGCTGCGGTAAAAGATGACGCGAGCGTACCCTACGTGGGAGACCCTGCGAAAATTCGCGAACGGTGCGGCTGGCGTCCGCTTGTATCCTTTGAAGAGCTTGTTGCGAGTATGGTTCGGGCCTTCATAGATCGTCTCGGTAAGGGAGAAGGGGCCAAGTGATTTCCGCAGAACGCCCGGCCCGCCAGGGAATAAATAAGAGCTATCCCTTCCTTGCAGCGGGGCTCGCGGCCTTCGTGGTATATATGCTGACTCTTTCTAAAAACTACCTCGGAGACGGCATTGCATTCCTAAATCTGACTGAGTCCCGGACGATCGAGCTTCTGCCTAACCACATGCTGTACAATGCCCTCATATTTCTGTGGTATGAGACATGGAGGTTTCTGGGATGGAAGGGAAACGGCATTATCCCGCTCCAGACGTTCAGCGCCGTTTGGGGAGCATTCTCGGTCGGGCTGGTCTCTTTCCTTGTCTCCCGGTTGTCGGCATCAGCGAGGATAACACTGCTCGTCTCTATCGGGTTTGCCGCTTCGTTTTCGGTATGGCTCTTCAGCACCGACGTCGAAGTGGTAACCTTTCCTATAGCAATGAACCTCATCGTCTTCACCCTCGCAATCGTGCCGTCCGCGCGCTGGCTGGGCAAATCGCGAAACGTTTTTTGGGTCGGTGTTGCAACGTCGGCCGCAATACTCTCGTATCAGACCGGCGTCTTCATGGTGCTCGCAGTAGCCGCAGGGTTTATTTTTAGAGATTTCGAGGGTGCTCCGTCAAAGAAGCGGCTCCTTGCGGTTTATCTTCTCACTGTCGCCGTGCTGATCTCGGGGTGCTACATATCGGTTGCTCACCTCGTATACAAGATAGGCACAGTGAAGGAATTTCTCCGCTGGGAGTTCGGGTCTGCCGCGCTGGGCGCCGAGCTGGGCGGCACGTGGGGCGCCCCGACCTTACAGAGCCTCCCCATACTTATATTCGGTTTCATAAGGACATTATCCGCCTTCCCCGGCACCGGAACCAATGCGGGGATCAGGACCTTCCTCACCTTTGCCTCTTCGAGGGAGAAAGCACTCTTTATCTCCTATTACGCAGTTTTCGGTTCTATGATGGCCTATTTATGCCTTGTTTTTTTCTCGAAATGGCGGACCCTGACAGGTCGATATCGCGGGCCTCTGGCTCTTTTCCTAGTATCAGGGGGTTTCTATGCGCTGTTCGCGATATACTGGGCCCCCAGCGATACGGGCATATGCTCCCCCCTGACGGTGTCGTGGTGGGGGGTGGTGGCCCTGCTGCTCTCGTCGTGCGGGGAGGGGGGGACCGGAAGCAGGCTTTTCGGCCGCATCCCTTCCACCCCGGAGGCCGTTGCTCTCTGCCTTGTCTGCGTGATGACCGTTACGAACTTCTTCGGGGCAATTCTGCCCAACAGGGAGCTAAGAAATAATATCGAGTACAGGCTCGCGTTAAGCCTGGATAGTATCGCAAGGGAGAACGACCTGATATTTACGACCGGCGCCGACAGGATCGCGGTATATTACTCGTATTTTACGAAAAGACGGGTGGCGCCCGTGTTCCTTCTGCCGTACAGGGAGAGGACGCCGCAGGGAGTACGGGCAGAGCTTGACCGGAGAATAGAGACGGCGGTGGCTGAAGGGAAGGACGTTTACTTTATCGGCATGAAGCCCGGAAGGTTTGTCTTCTGGAGGGAAATGGAGAGGCTTGCAATCGATCGAAATTTCATGAGCAGATACCCGACGTCGCCCTGTATCGAAATAGACGGCGAGGAAGTGCTGAAGCTGAACAAGAGTGTGTGGCATTCTTCCGGCGCGCCCGTCAAGCGAAAGGAGATAACCCCTGCCTGAACGAACCTTGATCTTTATTCCTACTTACGAAGAGAAGGAAAATGTCGGGCCCATGATCGAGCAGTTAACCGGCCTCGGCCTTCCCCGCACGGATATACTCTTTATCGATGACAACTCGCCGGATGGGACGGGAGAGCTTCTTGAATCGATTGCAAAGAAACACCCCAATCTTACAGTGAAACATCGCACGGGTAAGCTCGGAATAGGCTCGGCCCATAAGGACGGGATTCGATATGCCCTCGAGAACCATTACGACGTCCTTATTACCATGGACTGTGATTTTACGCACCCTCCAGCGGATATACCAAGGCTGATAGAGGCGTCGAGCGACCACGACCTTGTCATTACCTCCCGTTTCCTGCAGGAATGCAGCCTGGAAAGCTGGAGCCTGTTCAGAAAGAAACTTACTTTCCTGGGCCATTTCGTCACCAGGCTCCTATTTGGAATCGAGTATGACGCATCCGGGGCCTTCAGGCTGTACAAGCTGTCTACCTTAAACCGGGGATTGTTTGCCCATATAAAATCGGACGGGTACAGCTTCTTTCTCGAAAGCCTGTTGCTCATCAGCCACCTGAAATATCGGATCGCCGAAATACCCATCGTACTGCCTGCGAGAAGTCAGGGCCATTCGAAAATGAAAATAAGGGACATCCTGATCGGTATATGCTTCATCATAAGCACTTACCTTCGTTTAAAATTCTCTTGCGGGGAATACCGGGGAAAATAAGATAAGAATAAAAAGCGTCCCCAAGGGGATTTGAACCCCTGTCGCCGGCTTGAAAGGCCGGTGTCCTGGGCCAGACTAGACGATGGGGACCCTGGGCCGTGCAAGATTTGAACTTGCGACTCTCTGCTTAAAAGGCAGATACTCTGCCAACTGAGTTAACGGCCCGCAAAACAGTAGAAAATAGCGAAAATTTCCCGTAATGTCAAGATAGGTCGCAAATACGGGTATTGCAACGACGCCTCCGGCCTGGGGCGCGGGAGGCGAAAAGCGAGAGGAACCCGGAAAAGATCGGCCTTTATAAAAGCCGGGCGCACGGGTGCCCTTCCCGCTCGATTTCTGTATACAGAGGCCGAAACCTCAGCCCCTGCCTGCCGGCGGACGAATTAATGCTTTTCGGCGGCGCCATGTTTATATTGATACTATTCAAAGGTTCTTTGTCGTTATTTTCTTGGTGTATTTACTTCATAAGAGGAGGCGTCCATGGCCGTAAAACTGGGACCGGAAGACCTTCGCAAGTTGTGCGACCCCGACCAATTCAACTTTGCCACCACCGATGACGTAGTAGCCCAAGGGGGCACCATAGGACAGGAAAAGGCCCTGAAATCACTCGATTTCGGGCTGGAGATAGGGGCAAAGGGGTTCAATATCTTTGCCCTCGGCGAAACAGGCACGGGGAAGAGGACGACAGTCAGCGCCATGCTGAAAGATAAGGCGGCCGGCGAAAAAGTGCCCTCCGACTGGTGCTACGTATACAACTTCAAGGACCCGGACTTGCCGCTGGCCGTCTCCATTGAGCCAGGAAAGGGCAGGGTACTCAGAAAGGACATGGAAGACCTGATAAAGGCGCTGAGGGCGGACATCCCGAAGGCGTTCGAATCGAAAGAGTACGAGAAGCAGAAGAACCAGATCGTCGAGGAGTTCCAGACCAAGCAGAACGAGCTGTTCTCGAAGCTCGAGGAGGAGGCGAAGCAGAGGGGGTTCTCGATCAAGAGGGGAGTCGCCGGGATCATGATACTGCCCCTCAAAGACGAAAGCGAGCCGATGACGCCCGAGGAGTTCGCCAAGCTCGATGAAAAGACCAAAAAAGAGATGGAGAAGACGGGCAGGCAGCTCCAGGAGAGGCTCAACGAGGTCTTCAGGGCGATGCGCGACACGGAAAAGTTCGTCCAGGATATGCTGAACAAGCTGGAGCGGGCAATCGCTTTCGACGCCCTGCACGGCCCCATAGAGAACCTGAAGAACAGGTACAAGGGGAACGAGAAGATAGTCGCCTACCTCGACGACGTGCGGGAGGACATACTGACCCACATCGACGAGTTCAAGGCACAGGAAGAGCAGCAGGCCTCGCCCCTGCCGTTCCTCAAGATGCCGAAGCAGGAGGTCTCTTTCGCCCGGTTCACGGTCAACGTCATGGTGGACAACGCGGAGACGAAAGGCGCGCCCGTCGTCTTCGAGAGCAACCCCACCTATCTGAACCTCTTCGGAAGGATAGAGAACAGGATACTTTACGGCATGGCCGTGACCGATTTCTCGATGATACGGGCCGGGTCGGTCCACAGGGCGAACGGGGGATATCTCATTGTCGATGCCCTGGACATGCTGCGGAACCCTTTCTCCTACGAGGCCCTCAAGAGGGCCATCAAGAACCGGGAGATCAAGGTCGAGGACGTGCTCGAGCAGTATCGCATGATAAGCACGGCCAGCATCAAACCGGAAGGAATACCGCTGGACACTAAGGTAATCATAACGGGCACGCCCAACATCTACTACCTGCTCTACAACGCGGACCCCGAATACCACGACCTTTTCAAGGTCAAGGCCGACTTCGACAGCAGGATGGACCGGACGCCCGAGAACGTCGATAAATATGTCCAGTTCATAGCCGAATGTCAGAAGACCGAAAAACTACTGCCCTTCGACCGGAGCGGCGTCGCGGCCCTGGTGGAGCATGGGTCGAGGATGGCCGACCACCAGGAGAAGCTGACGGCCAGGCTTTCCAGCCTCTCAGACGTGATGCGGGAGGCAAGCTATTGGGCGCGCAAGGACGGCGCCAATTTCGTCAGGGGGCAGCACGTGGCCCAGGCGATAACAGAGAAGGTGAACCGGGCGAACAGGATCGAGGAGCGGATGAGGGAGGCGACAATGGAAGACACGCTAATCATCCGGACTTCCGGGGAGACGGTAGGCCAGGTGAACGGGCTGGCGGTGATCGATATGGGCGATTACGCCTTCGGCAAGCCCTCGCGCATAACGGCGACCACGCACGTCGGGAAAGCGGGCCTCGTCAATATAGAGCGCGAGACGAAGATGAGCGGCAAGATCCACGAGAAGGCCATATTCATCATAGCGAGCTACCTCGGCAGCAAGTACGCGGCCAAGAAGCCGATCAGCCTCTCCGCCTCGATCACCTTCGAGCAGCTTTACGAGATGATCGAGGGCGACAGCGCGACGTGCGCGGAGATGTACTCACTGCTTTCGAGCATCTCCGGCGTCCCTCTCAAGCAGAGCTTCGCAGTGACGGGCTCCATGGACCAGAACGGCGACGTGCAGCCCATCGGCGGCGTCAATCAGAAACTCGAGGGGTTCTTCGACCTCTGCAAAAGCAGGGGGCTCGACGGGAGCCACGGCGCAATTATCCCGAAGAGGAACGTGAAGAACCTGATGCTCAAGAAGGAGATGGTCGATGCGCTGGCCGACGGCCTCTTTACGATCTACTCGATGGAAAAGATGGAAGAGGGGCTGGAGATACTGACCGGCATGAGCGCCGGCGCCCTCGGCCCGGACTTCACCTACCCGGAAAACACCATCAATAACCTCGTTATGAAGAGGCTCACGGAGATATCGGAGGCGCTGGAAGCCAGGAAAGAGAAAGGGGAAGAGGCCTCGACGATAGGGCCGAAACCGAACACCGACGTAAAGGAATAGGGTAAAAGCGACCCGTCCCCCGGAGCGATTTGCGGCCCTGACCCGTATGTGCTATCATGCGGTTCTATGAGCGGCGACAGGCAGGATACGAAGTCGGACGCGGTCGGTCAGAGGCATCTCCTGCTCCGGGCTATAAGGGACTTTTTCTACCGCCGGGGCTACACGGAAGTCGAGACCCCTTACCTGAGCCGCACGGCGCCCCCCGACCCATATATAGAGCCCCTTAGCGTCTTCATTGGCGGCGCAGGCCCCTATTACCTGCACACCTCGCCGGAGATCGGCATGAAGAAGCTGATCGCCGGCGGCCATGGCAGGATCTTCCAGGTCTGCAAGGTATTCCGGGTCGAGGAATTCGAGGAGCATCACTCGGTCGAGTTCACGATGCTGGAATGGTACATGGCAGGGACGTACCGCGATGCCATGCGGGAGACGGCCGATCTGGTGCGCGAAGCAGCGTCGGTTCTCAGGCCTGCGGACCCGTCTGTCGGCTTGAGCGAGTGGCCTGACTATGCTGTCTCGGACCTTTTTGCGCAAGCCGCCGGGTTCGACCCCCTGCCTCTCGACGCAGCGGCACTTCTTGCGGAAATGGAGCGCCGCAATTACCGGGGGCTATCGGCTCATGATACCTGGGAAGAGCTTTTCTTCCGGTGCTTCGTCCAGGACGTGGAGCCGCTTATACAACAAAAAGGGGACGGTCCTTTCTTCGTGACGGACTGGCCCGCGTCGCTCACCGCTATGGCCCGCAAAAAGGACGCGTACACTGCGGAGCGGTTCGAGCTGTATATGGCAGGGCTGGAGATAGCGAACGGCTACACCGAGCTGCTCGATCCAAAAGAGCAGAGAGAGCGCATGCTTGAGGACAACGCGAAGCGCAAGCTGCAGGGAAAGGAGACGTTTACAGCGGACGGGGCCTTCCTGGATTCCCTCGGGAAGATAAGCGGCCCGGTCGCAGGTGTTTCGATAGGGGTAGACAGGCTTCAGATGGCGCTCTGCGGCAATAAGAAGATCGGCGACGTGCTGCCCGGCAGGTTTATCCCCGGCGAATGTGCAGCACTGACAAGCGGTCCTCTTACATGCCCGAGCTTTTTCCGGCTCGCCCCTCGGCCTATTTCTTGATTATCTGTCTGGCGTAAAGGTCGCTCGTCTTTACGTATTTGAGCGTTACCGTGTCGCCCACCTTTACCTTGTCCTGCAATTCGGAGAGGGGGACCTTTTTGCCCTTTACCATGAGGACCGTTTCGGGCTGTATGATCGTACCCACGTCGATGGCCCCCTGGCCCGTCCCTTTCATTATGACGATCGCCTTGCCTGCGGGGTCGATAGCAGTGACCTCCCCCGTCTGCGACAGCATCGGCTCCGATTTGGCGCAGACCTGACCCGCCAGAACGGCAAGGGCGATTACCAATAACAGGGTGAATATCGCATGCTTCTTCATGGTAGCCTCCTGTCGTAGGTGTTAAGGGCGAATCCCTTGCCACTAATATAAACACCGTAGGTATACGATGCAATCAGATTCCCTGTATTCATATAGGTTTTCTCGACGCCGTCCAACTCGTATTTTTCAAGGTCGCTAAAATGGGAGTGCGCCAGGATGACCGCGTCGTAGCCTTCATCCAGCTTCTTTCTCGCGTATCCCCTGAAGCGCGCCATAACTTTATCGCTCCTGACCCTTTGCCGCCCTGCCAGCAGGCGGCGGACCGCCATGGCGATGCGCCACGTCAGGTCGGGGCCGATGCGGTCCATGAAGGCGTATATGAAGCCTGACTTGAGGAGCCGGTGCAGGGGCAGGCCGGGCACCGTATCGCCGTGCGAGAGAAATACGCGCCGGTCGTCGATATTGATGCTCAGGCTCGTCACGCACCGGACGCCTGTGTAGGACTCGAAGAACCGGCCCATCCGGAACTCATGGTTTCCTTCTATGAAATAGACGGACCGCTCGGCGGCGAGGTCGCGCAAAGTGTCGGCGATCTCCCGGTAAGGAGGGTATATGTAGCCGTCGTAGCCGTGGTAGAACTCGAAGAGGTCGCCGAGGATGACCACCAGGTCGGCGTCCCCCGCTACGCTCTTCATGAATGTCTTGAGTGTTTCGATCCGGCCCGGGTCGTCCCCGGCGAGGTGCGCGTCGGAAAAGAAGACTGCCTTCATACTCCCTTGAGATAGCCCTCAGGCCCGTACCATTTTTCGTAATAACCGAGGTATTCTCCCGTCTTGATCCTTTCCCACCACGCCCTGTTATCGACGTACCAGCGAACCGTCTCTTCCATGCCCCGGTCGAACGGCACGCTGACCTCGAAGTGCAGCTCTTTTCTGATCCTCGTATTGTCTATGGCGTACCTGCGGTCGTGGCCGGGCCTGTCCTTCACGTAGGTAATGAGGCTCCTGGGCTTGTCCAGGGCCTTCAGGATCGAGCTCGACGATCTCGAGGTTGGTCTTCTCGCTTCCTGCCCCCACGTTGTAGACGCGGCCGGGCTCGCCCGTCTCCAGGGCCAGGGCCAGGGCGGCGCAGTGGTCCTTGACGTGAATCCAGTCGCGCACGTTCAGCCCGTCGCCGTAAATAGGCAGGGGGCGCATGTCCAGGGCGTTGCTGACCAAAAGGGGTATCAGCTTTTCCGGGAACTGGTAAGGGCCGTAGTTGTTCGAGCAGCGCGTGATTACTGCCGGCAGGCCGAAGGTCCGGTGATAGGCCATGACGAGCATATCGGCGGAGGCCTTCGACGCCGAATAAGGGCTGTTGGGTGAAAGGGGCGTCTCTTCCAGGAACTTGCCCGTCGCCGGAAGGCTGCCGTACACCTCGTCGGTGGAGACCTGGAGGAATTTCCTGCACCCCCTGCGGCGCGCCTCTTCCAGCATGAGGTACGTCCCGTAGATGTTCGTCTTCACGAACGCGTCCGGGTCGAGGATGCTCCGGTCAACGTGGGACTCGGCGGCAAAATTAATAACTGCGTCCGGCAGCATTTCGAAGACCTTCCGGACGTCGGCAGGGTCGGCTATGTCGCCCTTGACGAAGGTGTACCGGGGATGGCCTTCCAGGTCTTTCAGGTTCTCCAGGTTGCCTGCATACGTAAGCTTGTCCAGGTTAGTGATCCGTGCGTCCGATGAGGCGATCATGTGCCTGATGAAGTTGCAGCCGATAAAGCCGCAACCCCCGGTGACCAGTATGTGTCCGCTAACCATCTTTCCTTTCCCACCTGTAAGGTATGTTATTGGCGTGAGGGGCGAGCCGGTACTCGTCCGGGTCCCCGGCATTGTACGGCTCGGTAGGGGCGTTTATGACTATCGCCTCTTCGGAAGAGATGCATTTCCAGCCGTGATAGACCATGCGGGGTACTTTTAACAGGCAGGGGTTGTAATCGCCGATAAAAAATTCTTCGACCCGGCCGTAGGTCGGCGAGCCCTCCCTGTCATCGTAAAGCACCACCTTCAGCATCCCTTTTACGCAGCAGATGAAATCGTCCTGCTTCTTGTGGTAGTGCCATGCCTTAACGACCTGCGGGTACGTGGTTGTCATGTAAACCTGGCCGAACCGGGTAAACAGCTCCTCGTCGGAACGCAGGATCTCCATGAGCCTGCCCCTTTCGTCGGCTATCAGCTTCAGATGTTTTACCGTTGCCCCGTCGATCATTCCCTTCCTCCCGCTGCGAGCTTGTATTAATAAGCCCCTATCTTCTGTGTTATCCCCTGGAGGTTAAACGATAGGTGGAAGCTCGTATCCTTAGGTATCCTCGTTTCGATTACGCTGAAAGTGATGCTCCAGCACTTCGGGTGGTATGTGATGGAAGCCAGGGTGTCGAGCCATCTCTGCTGGACCAGGTCGTAACGTATCTGATAAGCCAAATCGATATATCTCCACCTCGTTACGGTCGCCAGCCATAATTGGTCCACGTTTGTGCCGCCCGCCAGGGCCTGCGCGTAGCTGTGACTGAGGTCGATCTGAAATTTCGGCGGGACGGCATAGTGTATACTGTTCACCATATTTTGTAAACCTTTGCCGGAGACGTCCAGGTATTCGTCGTGGACGTACCAGAGGTCCTTGGTCGGGAAAAGGGTGAGCCTGGTATGTATTTGAGAAAAGCGGTTCCCCTCGCCCTGATAGAGGAAGGGGTTGCTGGGCAGGTTCTGCACCAGCCCGAAGGTCTGGCCTATCTCGAGGAGCGACAGCTCGCGCACGTTGTCGTCTTTTATCGCGTTCAGGTAATGGTTGAAAGAATATGTGACCGTGTTCGCGTTGAGCGTCTGATCGCGCAGGTCCAGAGTGGGGAGCCGGTAGGGAGAAGTGGTGTTCTGAAAGTAATTGTACTGGAGGCGCGGCATGATGATGCTCTGCATCTGCCCTATTTTGAACAGGTCCGTCGAAGTGTCCTTCATGAACTTCATGTTGGCGTCGGCCTGCAACTGAAACCGCCTCGTGATGCAGCATCTGGTTGGCGTCGGGCGAGGTGGGAGCGACGCTGTAAGCTTTTTCGATCAGGCTCGCCGAAGTGAGAAAATTCAAGCCCTGCCACGAATATGGGACGTGCACGCTCGGTGTTGCGATGAACCTGGTGGCTTTGTCGCCCGTAGGGCGCCAGAAGTTTGTCAGGTCGGCCGAGACGTCGCCGAATACCCGGTTCTTGAACATGGGCAGGTATTGGGTGAAATAAGAGGCTGACGGCAGGTACTGGATGGTGCTGTTGTTGTTCCTCTGCAACAGGTTCTGGAAATACTCCGCATTGAAAGTCAGCAGCGACTTTTCCAGCGGCTTTTCCACGAAGGCGACGCTCCGCAGGGAGCTCTCGGTGCGTTCCAGCGTCGTCCTTCCGAGGTCCTGGAGGAAGAGGTTGTCGGAGACGCGGTTGAGGTTAGTCTTGAACGTCCAGTCCTCCCCGAACACCTGCTGGTGCGTTCCCTTTATCTGATAGCGTTCCCCGTCGTACTTATTGTCGTGGATAAAAGAGCCGTACCAGGCGCCCTTTGTCGTCTCGCTCAACGCATAGCGATATTCCGCTCCGGGCTTGACGCCCCTTTCCCCTATCCAATCCAGGAAGAACGTCGCGTCCTTGTCTTTTGAGATGGCCCAGTAATAGGCCGATCTGAAGATGGGGCCGTCCCGGCTCGACGACTGGGCCTGCGGGATGAGGAACCCCGATTGCCTTTCCGTCTTCACGGGAAAGGCGCCCCACGGCACATAGAGCACCTTCTGCCCCAGCAGGCTGAATGTGGCGGACCGCGCCACCGCGTATTCGCCCATATTCATCTCGACCTCTTTGGCGTAAAACACCCATGTAGGCTTGTCCCAGCCGCAGGTCGTGAACTTCCCGGAATGGACCATGTAAGACGATTCACCCGTCTTCTCGATCTCGTCGCCGGTCATATAAAAACTGCCCATCCTGGTGAAGATGCGCCCGTTTTCTATCGTGCCCCTTTGCGTCGCGAGGTTGAACGACATCTTTTCGGCGAGGATCGTGTCGGATTGGTCCTGGAACGTGACGTGCCCTTCGGCAAAGGCGTCCTCGGTGGTCTGGTTGTAAAGGACGAAGTCTGCGGTCAGCTTCTTCGTCCCCTGTTTCATCTCCACGTCCCCTTCGGCCGTGTAGATGTTCTGTACCTTGTTGTATCGAAGCTCGCGGGCGCTGATATCTACGGGGCCTGACGGCTTGGTCGTGCGGCGCGAGGGTACCTGCGCGTTCAAAGTGAAAGGAAGCAGGCAGACGAGAAGTGACAGGAATCCGACGAGCCTAAGGTTCATCCAGGAGTTTCTTTGCCTCTCCCACCGTGTAGAAAGAACCGGTCACGATTATAAGATCACGTTCCTGCGCCACCTTGAAGGCCGCCTCTACGGCCTCGGCGACCGTTGCCGTAACAAGGGCCCCGGGGGCATACGCTGCCACGTCCGCGGGGAGCGCCGCCCTGGATGTCTCCGGCCTTGTCAGTATCGTCCGGTCGACCAGGGGGAGCAGCGTTTTGAGCATCTCCACGAAGTCTTTGTCCTTCATCACGCCGAATACGAGTATCTTTTTCCTGTTCAGGAAGTGGCCCCTCAAGTACGATGCCAAAGAGGCTATGCCCTGAGGGTTGTGAGCGCCGTCGATGAGGATAAGTGGTTTGCCTTTCTTCCTGACGACCTCGAGCCTGCCCGGCCATACGGCCGACGACAGCCCTTTCCTGACCGTGTATTCGTTCAGGTTGAATCCTTTATCGCCCAGAAGCTCGGCAGCACACAGGGCGAGCGCCGCGTTGAAAAGCTGGTGGTCGCCCCGCAGGGCCAGCGACAGCTCGTCGTAGGTACGGTGGACGCCGCGATACCACATCAACTGGTCGCCTTTCTTCTTGTACGTGAAGGCTTCGCCCATCGCGTAGAGGACCGTATTGGCGGCTGCGGCCTTTATGACGCCGAGCGCCTTCCCTTCCGCGCCCGTCACGACAGGCACGCCTTCCTTGATGACGCCCGCTTTCTCCCCCGCGATCTTTTCTATGGTGTCCCCCAGGTATTCCTGGTGGTCGTAGTCCACGTTCGTAATGACCGAGACGAGGGGGTTGATCACGTTGGTCGAGTCGAGCCTCCCGCCGAGCCCCACCTCGACGATCGCTATATCAACCCCTTTTCTCCTGAAATGGAGAAAGGCGAGGGCGGTAGTAAAATCGAAGAACGTATAACTCCTTGCCGGGTCGGCTTCGTCGATGCGCTCCTTGATGAACCGGGCAAGGTCGACAACCTCTGCCTCCGTTATGGGCTCCCCGTTGATAGCGATGCGCTCGGTGAACGAGACGAGATGCGGGGACGTATAAGCCCCGGTTACGTAGCCGCCCGCCCTGAGTATCTGCGACAGCATAGCGGCGACCGAGCCTTTGCCGTTCGTGCCCGCCACGTGGACCGTCTTTATTGCGTCCTGCGGGTTCTCGATAAGCGAGAGTATCCACCTGACGTTATCGAGACCGAAAACCATGCCGAATTTTTCAAGCCCGTAGAGATAGTCGAGCGTCTCGGAATACCCGTTCATGCTCTGATAAGAGAGAGGATGTCGTATAGGCTCTTTTTGAGTTCGCTTCTTTGCGATATGAGATCGATCATGCCGTGCTCGAAAAGATACTCCGCCCTCTGGAACCCCTGGGGAAGCTCAGCCTTGATCGTGTCCTTGATAACGCGCGCCCCGGCAAAGCCTATCATCGCCTTGGGCTCGCCGATGATGATGTCGCCGAGCATGGCGATGCTGGCGCTGACGCCGCCGAGGGTCGGGTCGGTCAGCACGGTAATGTACGGGACCCTCTCGGTCTTGAGATTATATATGGCGCCGGAAACCTTCGACATCTGCATGAGGGACATGATGCCCTCCTGCATCCTGGCGCCGCCCGATGCGCAGAAGACGATGACGGGCAGGTGCTTCTCTTTCCCTTCCTCGAGGATACGGGTGATCTTTTCGCCGACGACCGAGCCCAGGCTGCCGCCCATAAAAGCGAAGTCGAAAATGGCGCACAGGACCTCCGTGCCGTTTATCCTGCCGCTGCCGCAGACTACGGCGTCCCGCCTTTTCGTCGCCGCCTGCATGTCGGTGAGGCGGGCCTTGTAGCTTTTGACGTCTTTGAACTTCAAAAAGTCGATCGGCTCTATGGACCCGTACAACTCCGTGAAGCTGCCCTCGTCAAATATAAGTGAGATGCGCTTCTCGACGGGGATGGGGAAATGGTAGGAGCATTTCAGGCAGACGTCCAGGTTCCTCTCTACTTCTTTTCTAAAAAGGAGCTCGTGGCAGGAGCTGCATTTTATCCAGAGCCCCTCCTCTTCCTTCTCGGCCTTTTTGATCTCCTTCTGTATGTCGATCTCTTTATGCGGCTTTATCTCTTTCGGCTTCTTTTTGAAGAATGACATTGATTTCTCTATTGAATTTTTGTTCAAAACCTACCAGAATAAATAGGTTGTGTCAACTAAAAGGGTCACCATAGAAGGCGAAGAAAAGCTGGAAGGCGTACTGCGGGAAGGGGCCGGAAATGGCCGCGCAGTAATCTGCCATCCCCACCCCCTTTACGGCGGGTCCATGTCGAACAACGTAGTTGAGGCCGTCGAGGAAGGCTTCTCGGAATGCGGCTACGCTACGCTGAAATTCAACTTCAGGGGAGTCGGGGGCAGCACCGGCCGTTACGGCGAAGGAGAGGGTGAGACAAAGGACGTGGCCGCAGCGGCCTCCTTTTTGCGCAATGCAGCGCAGGGAGACGGCCCGCTTATCCTGGCCGGCTACTCCTTCGGCGCCTGGGTCTGCGCCCGCGCAGCCGCGACGGTCGGCGCCGCCGCCGGGCTCTTCCTCGTGGCCTATCCCTTTTCCGTCTACGATACGAAGGACCTCGTCGCCTTCCGCGGCAAGGTCTGGTTTGTAGGCGGCGCGCATGACGACATATCGCCTCTCGACGCGCTCATGGACGTTTACAGGCAGGCCCGGACGGAGAAGGCGATAAAAGTCGTCCCTTCCTCCCATTTTTTCGAGGGCTGTGAAGGTCAGATAAAGGATTTCATTCTGGAAAATTTCAGAAAGGATAAAGGTGGCGGGAATGGCGCTCAGGGCGGCAGATAAGGGCGTCCGGCTCATCATGGTCGGCGGCAAGGGCGGTGTAGGCAAAACGACGTGCGCCTCGGCGATAGCCCTCGGCCTTGCCTCGCAAGGGCGGAAGGTCCTCTGTATATCGAGCGACCCTACGCCGTCACTCTCCGACATCTTCGAGGCTGACATAGGGGGCCGCCAGACGCGCCTTTCGGACAACCTCGACCTCTGGGGCCTCGAAATCTCCTCCGAGATGGTCCTCGCCATGTGGAAGGAGAGGTTCGGCCGCGAGATACATGAAGTGCTGTCGAGCTTTGCCGACGTCGATTACGATTTCGTCGATTACATAGGCACAGCGCCGGGCATCGAAGAAGAGTACATGCTCTACCACATACAGGAGCTGACCATGCGCGGCGCCTACGACGTCGTGGTGTGGGATACGGCGCCGGCCGGCCACACGCTGCGCCTGCTCCGCCTGCCCAAGCTATTCCTGGCCCACATGGAGGGGGCGACGAAGTTCTATATGAACATGTACAGCCTCGTCGAGCGGGTCAAGGACACGGTGCGCCTGCGCTCGTCGAAGCGGACTCTCCTCCAGGTGATAGAGGGATGGGAGGCGCTTTCGAGGGGGATCGTCGAGTTCATACGTGACGGAAGGACGGCGAGGTACGTGCTTGTCACGATACCGGAGGCCCTGGGCGTGCGGCTCACGGAGAGGGTGATAAGCGAACTTGAGGGGAACGGGCTCGCAGTGGGCGACCTTATTATCAACCACGTAGTGCGGGAGGCGGACTGCGAGTTCCATCGGATGCGGAAGGGCATGCAGGACGGGTATATCCGCGAGATTGAAGAGGCGTACGCGCGGATGAACGTATCCCGCCTATACCTGGCGCCGTACGAGATCAAGGGAACGGCGCGGATCGGCGAGATCGCCGAGGCGCTGTTCGCGGACGAGGCGTAGCCAATAAGTGGGTTAACGCCTGCCTGGTATTTTCCTGAGGCATTCGTCAGGGCTTCGCGGAGGCTTTTGCGGTCCCAGCCGGATACAACGAGCTTCTTATCGACGATAAAGGCGGGGTAGGCGCGCAGGGAGTGGCGCACTGCCTTGTACAGCCCTACGACCGAAATCGCCTCGATGATCCTGATAATGACGCTCCCCTTGTAGAGGGCCGAGATCTCACCGATCCAACTGGAGAGGCGGGTATGGTCGTCGATCATGCTCTCCGGGTATTCTTTGAGGATTTCCTTGTTTACCCCATCCTCGACGCCCGAGTTTTTGAAAAAGGTGCTGCACGCACAGCAGCAGGAAGGCCCCGACGGGATGTTGGCGACGATGTCGAGCACAATCGGCTTCATACTGTTTAATTGTAACACGCGCGGGCAGGGGACGCCAGAGGTTTGGCGGACGGAACGTCCTTGGCCGGACCGTAGAGCGGCTTTGACAAAAGCCGCCAATTGGCGCAGACTCTAGGAATGGCAGGCATACGCGTCACCGGCGGTGCATACAAAGGCCGCCGCCTCTCCGCCCCGCGGCGGCCCCGGCCGCTACACCTCCTCCAAGGTCCGCCAGGCCGTGTTCGACCTCCTGGGCGATATCTCCGGCATGGCCGTCCTCGACCTCTTCGCCGGGGCCGGGTCGTTCTCTGTGGAGGCCCTCAGCCGGGGAGCAGCCTCCCTTGTAGCCGTGGAAAAAGACAAGAGGACCGCGTCGCTCCTCGCCGCCAACCTGAAGGACCTCGCCCCAGATAAAGATTGCCTTGTCGTCAATATGGATGTAAGATATGCCTTGCCCATGCTCGGGAAGCAGGGAAGATGCTTCGACGTGATCTTCGCCGACCCCCCCTATGAGATGGGCTACATTGCTTTGTTGCCTGGGCTTGTAAAGGCCGGCGGGCTCTGCCGCGACAACGCTGTGCTCGTCCTCGAGCACTCCAAGAGAGAGTCGGTGGAGACGACGGCGGCGGGATACGCGGTGAGAACGAAAAAATACGGCGACACGCTCATATCCGTGCTGGCGTGCGCCCACGAACAGGAGCCTGCCCGATGAGCAAAGAGAAGGTTGGAATATACCCCGGTTCCTTTGACCCGATAACAAACGGTCACCTCGACATACTTGAGAGGGGGTCGCAGCTTTTTGAAAAGGTCATTATAGCTATTGCATACAATATCGAGAAGCAGGGCCTTTTTACTATCGAGGAGCGCAAGGAGCTCATCCGGCAGTCGGTGAAGGGCAACGGCAACGTAATGGTGGACGCCTTCGAGGGGCTTCTGGTCGATTACGTCAAGCGAATGAACGCCCGGTTCGTCATCAGGGGCTTGCGGGCCATGAGCGACTTCGAGTACGAGTTCCAGATGGCGTCGATGAACAGGAACCTCAATGCGGACGTGGACACCGTTTTCATGATGACGGGCAAGGATTATTTCTTCGTAAGCTCAAGGACCATAAAAGAAGTGGCGAGCTTCGGCGGCCCCGTCGAGGATTGTGTGCCCAAGGTGGTCGAGGAGGCCCTTAAGAAGAAGTTCAGGCGTTTATGAAGAGGTTTCTTCTTTTCTTTCTCTGCGCGGTCCTCGTTTTTGCCGCGTCCGCAAAAGGCGCAGGCGCGGCGGAGGTCCTGGAGATCAAGGTCCACAGCGTTATCAGCCCTCCCGTAGCGCAGTTCATATCCGATTCCATCAAACAGGCGGAGAACGATAAGGCCCAGGCGCTCCTCGTGGAGCTCGATACGCCCGGGGGCCTCGATACGTCGATGCGTGAGATCGTCAAATCGATCATGGAGTCCCGCGTGCCCGTGATCGTCTATGTTCACCCTTCCGGGGCAAGGGCCGCATCCGCCGGGGCGATCATACTCATCGCCTCCCATGTCGCCGCTATGACGCCGGGCACCAACGTGGGCGCCGCCCATCCCGTGAACATGGGCAAGGAAAAGATGGACAAGGTGATGATGGCGAAGGTCGTGCAGGATGCCCAGGCATATGCCCGGAGCCTTGCGGAAAAGCGCGGACGGAACGCGGACTTGGCCGTCAGGATGGTCAAGGAAAGCTCCTCCGATAACGGCGGACCAGGCGCTCAAGGAGCGCGTTATAGACGTCGTGGCCCCCGACGTGCAGGCGCTCCTTGCGAAGATCGACGGCAAGGTCGTGGAGGCACACGGCGCGAAGGTGCGGCTTGCCCTGGCGGCGCAAAGATGGTGGAGGTCGAGACGCCCTTCAAGTACAAGCTGCTCTCGTACATCAGCGACCCTAATGTCGCCTACCTGCTCATGATGATAGGCTTTTACGGCATACTCTTCGAGATATATTCCCCCGGCACGGTCTTCCCCGGCGTCATCGGCGGCATAAGCCTCATCCTCGCGTTCTATGCCTTTCAGACCATCCCGATAAGCTACGCCGGCCTTTTCCTGATCGTCCTCGGCATTATTTTCTTCGTCCTGGAGATCAAGATCATGAGCCACGGCCTGCTCAGCATCGCGGGGATCATATCGCTGCTGATAGGCTCCATCATGCTCATCGACCTGCCTTCGAGCTGGCTCTCGTTGTCGTGGAAGTCGATATTGGCCGCAGTCCTGGCGACTTCAATATTCTTCCTCGGTGTGATATCATATGCAATTAAGGCCCAGTTATCAAAGGTGAAAACGGGCCGGGAAGGGCTGAGCGGGGAGGTCGGGACTGCAAGCAGCGACATCGCGCCGAGGGGCAAGGTCTTCGTCCACGGGGAGCTGTGGGACGCCATAAGCGAGGAGCCGATCGCCTCGGGCGAGCGCGTGAGGATTAAGGCCGTAGATGGAATGACGCTCAAGGTCAAAAAAGAAGGGGGACCATAATGCCTATCTATTTCTTTGTCCTGTTTCTGGTAATCATCTTTCTCGCAATGGCGATCAAGATACTGAACGAGTACGAGCGGGGCGTCATCTTCCGCCTCGGCCGCGTGCTCGGCAAGCCGAAAGGACCGGGCCTCATCATCCTGATCCCCGTCATCGACAGGATGGTCAAGGTGTCGCTCCGGACCGTCGTCCACGACGTGCCCGCCCAGGACGTTATAACCAGGGACAACGTATCGATCAAGGTGAACGCCGTCGTCTATTTCCGGGTCATCGACCCCATGAAGGCGATCATAGACGTGGAGAACTACCTCTACGCCACGAGCCAGCTTTCCCAGACGACGCTCCGCAGCGTCCTGGGCCAGGCAGAGCTTGACGACCTCCTCTCCAAGCGGGAGAAGATCAACGAGCGGCTCCAGGAGATCCTCGACAAGCACACGGAGCCGTGGGGCATCAAGGTGTCGAACGTTGAGGTCAAGAACGTCGATCTGCCGCAGGAGATGCAGCGCGCCATAGCGCGGCAGGCCGAGGCGGAGCGTGAAAGACGGGCGAAGGTCATCAGCGCCGAAGGCGAGTTCCAGGCCTCCGCAGAAGCTCTTACGAGGCCTCCGACATACTTTCGAGGAACCCCATGGCGCTCCAGTTGCGCTATCTGACGACCCTCGTCGAGATCTCGGCGGAGAAGAACTCGACGATCATCTTCCCTCTCCCGATCGACCTGATAAAGGCGTTTACGGAGAAAATGATCGACAAAAAATAGAAGGTAGGGCCGTGAAAAAACATCTCGCCAGACGTCTTGTCCTTTTTATCACTGCGTTCTGTTTTCTCCTCAGCGCCGGCGGTCGCGAACGCAGTCCCCGTCCGCAAAGAAAAGCACGGGCTCACAAGGCGGGCGCTGCCGTGAAGGCGGCCGACGCAGGAGCCCTGCAAAGCGTACATCGTGATGGAGGCGGCCTCGGGCAAGGTCCTTGAAGAGCAGAACAGCCGCGAAAAAAGGGCCCCGGCCAGTATGGCGAAGCTGATGACCGCCTGCATCGTCATGGAGAAGGTCACGGCCGGCGAGCTGCACCTGACCGATAAGGTCCCCGTCTCAAAAGCGGCATCGAAGATCGGCGGGAGCCAGGTCTACCTCAAGGAGGGCGAGTCCTTCACCCTCGAAGAAATGATGAAAGCGCTGCTGATCGCATCGGCGAACGACGCGGCCTACGCCATCAGCGAGCAGGTCGCCGGGTCGAGCAGGAGCTTCGTGGACCTCATGAACGAGAAGGCGAAGGCCCTCGGCATGAACGATACCGAGTTCTCTTCCGTCCACGGCCTGCCGCCGTCCAAAGACCAGAAGGAAGACGTCACCTCCTGCTACGATATGGCGCTTTTGGGCCGGAGGTCGCTCAAATACCCGAAGATCATCGAGTGGGCTTCCACCAAGACAGGCGAGTTCAGGAACGGCGCGTTCATACTCAATAACCACAACAAGCTCCTTTCCAAAATGCCGGAGGTGGACGGGCTGAAAACGGGCTTCTACCGGAGCACCGGCTACAACGTCGTTGCGACGGCGAAAAAGGGCGACGTGAGGTTCATCACGGTCGTCATGGGCAGCTCCACGGCCAGATCGAGGGACGACCTGGCGATGGAGAAGCTCAAGAAATTTTTCGGGGAATACACGATAATCAACGTCGTCAAGAAAGGCGAGCAGGTGGATAAGCCCGTAGTGCTTCAGGACGGCCTGTACAGGACGGTAAAGGGCATAGCTGCGGCCGATTTGAGCGTCACGGTTATGCGCTCGCGCAGGAAGGACGTGAAAAGGGTGATAAACGTGCCTTCTTCCGTCAAAGGCGAGGTAAAGCAGGGGCAAAAGCTCGGGGAGATCGTTTACCAGCTCGACGACGCGGTAATCGGCAAGGTCGATATCGTGTCTCCCGTCCAGGTGCCGATGGCGAATATATTCACCAGGATGGTGCGCAAGACGGGGCTCAATATATAAAGAGGTCGTTTCTCGTATGTATAGCATGCTCGACAAGCGGCATATCGTCGTCGGCATAACCGGCGGCATCGCGGTCTACAAGATCGCGGAGCTTGTGCGGTCGCTTTGCAAGCTCGGGGCGAGCGTCCACGTCGTCATGACGAAGAACGCGATGGAGTTCGTCACCCCTCTCACCTTCCAGACGCTTTCCGGCAACCCGGTGACGCACCAGATGTTCGAGCTTCTCGCGGACAGCAAGATAGGCCACATAGAGCTTTCGGACCTTGCCGACCAGGTCGTCATAGCGCCTGCGACGGCCAATATCATCGGGAAGATAGCCGGCGGCATAGCGGACGATTTCCTGACGACCATGGTCATGGCGACCAGGGCGCCCGTCCTCGTCGTCCCTTCGATGAATACGAAGATGTGGGAGAACCCCATTGTCCAGGCGAACGTAAAGAAACTCAGGGAGAACGGGTACCTGTTCATGGAGCCCGCCTCCGGCGACCTCGCCTGCGGGTGGCAGGGCAAGGGAAGGCTGCCCGGAGATAGAAGAGATCGTCGAGCGGATGGAAGATATTCTTACGGCCAAGGACCTGGCCGGGGAGAAGGTGCTTGTCACTGCGGGCCCGACTGCCGAGCCGATAGACCCCGTACGCTGCATCACGAACAGGTCTTCCGGGAAGATGGGTTACGCAGTCGCAAAAATCGCAAGAAGGAGAGGGGCGGAGGTGACGCTCGTGTCCGGGGCAGGGCTTTCCGCGCCCAGGAGCGACATCAGGATGGTCAGCGTCACGACCGCCGGGGAGATGAGAGCGGCCGTGATGAAGGAGCAGCGGAACGCGTCCGTTATCATCAAGGCTGCTGCCGTAGCCGACTACAGGTGCAGGGACGCAAGCAGCCTGAAGATCAAGAAGAAAGCGGGCGAGGACGAGGTCAACCTTACTCTCGTCAAGAACCCCGATATACTGGCGGAGCTGGGCCGGTCCGATAACGGGCTCCGCGTGCTCGTCGGATTCGCGGCGGAGACGGACCGCGTGATCGAGAACGCCAGGGGGAAACTGAAAGAAAAAGGCATCGACCTCATCGTGGCGAACGACGTATCGAAGAGCGGCATAGGGTTCGGCTCCGACGAGAACGAGGTCACGATTATCCACGCGGCAGGCGGCGCCAGGAACGTGCCGCGGCTTTCGAAGGAAGAGGTCGCAGCCGTCATACTGGACGAAGCCCTGGCCGTACTAAAGAAAAAAGAGGGGCCGCAAAAGGCCTGGGCGTCAAAGCCCGGCCGCGCAGAAAATGAAACAGTTTATTATTACCGCAGTTGTATTCCTGCTTTTCCTCCCCGGTCCTGTTGCCGCCAAGAGCGCCAGAGACGAGAACCTGGTGTCGGTGGTCGATACGGCCAGCAGGGCCATCGTCAACATAAAAACCGAAGAGGCGGCCAAAAAGGGAAACGAGCCGAAGAGCGCCAGCCTGTTCAGGCGGTTTTTCTCGCCGGACGCGGAAGACGTGCAGGAGACGGTGGAGAACATCGGATCGGGCGTGGTGCTCGACCCGACGGGCCTTATCGTCACTAACGAGCACCTCATCTCCAAGGCGACGGCTATCCGCGTAAAATTCATCAACCGCGAAGAGTACGACGCCCACGTCATAGCAGCCGACCCCGAGATGGATATCGCGCTCCTTAAGGTCGAAGACGGCAAGACGGAATTCCCCTTTTTAAAGGTAAACAGGGCTAACGCGCGGGTCGGCGAGCGGGCCGTCGTAATAGGGAACCCTTACGGCCTGCCCACCTCCGTCACCGTCGGCGTAGTCAGCGCCATGCGTAAGAACGTCAAGATCAACGAGAAGGTCTATTCGACGCTCATCCAGACGGACGCGGCCATCAACCCGGGCAATTCCGGCGGGGCGCTCCTCGACGCGGAGGGGAACCTGCTGGGCATAGTCACGGCCGTCTATGAGGAAGGCAAGGGGATAGGCTTCGCCATCCCCATCGACGACGTTACCACTATGCTCCTGGATTTCCTGGGGCATGCCCAGAGCCGCCCCATATTCGGCCTGTTCGTCGACAAACGGGACGACGATGCCGGCCAGTACCTCTACGTGGGCAAGGTCATCCCCGGCAGCCCGGCCGAAATTGCAGGCATGAAGGTGGGCGACAGGATCGTGGAGATCGATAACAAGAAGATCAGGGAGGGCATGAAGTTCCAGAACGTCTTCAGGAACGCCATGCAGAACGGGGCGGGCCGGATCAAGGTCGTGAGGGGGAACGTGCAGCTCACGGTCGGCACAGGGAAGGGCATCGATTACATGCCGAAGCCTATTGACGAGCGGCTCTGCGGGGTGCGCCTCTCGGACATCGAAGGCTATGCGCGGCTCAAGTTCAAGCTGAGGCAGCAGAAGGGCGTAGTAGTGACGAAGGTCCTGAAAGGCGGCCTGGGAGAGCGATACGGCCTGCGGGCCGGCGACGTTATCGTGACGATCAACAACACGCCCGTACCGGACAAAGACAGGTTCACGGGGCTTATGGTCGAGTGCTTGAGAAGGAACTATATTCTTTATCAGGTGAAGAGGAACGACGACCTTTTTTTCCTCCCGATCAAACTCGACACCTTACTCTAGGAGGGATGATGGAAGAAGAAAAAGCCGTCTCTGCGGACAAGGGGAAGAAAAAAGAAAGGTCGAATGCGGACGGGGAAGCCGGCCGCGAGCCAGTGGGCGGACAACGAGATTCTTTACGAGTTCGGCTTCTCGACGTTTGTCCTGTCTCTCTCCACGTCGGCCCTTGTGCACTTAGGAGAGCTGCCCGACCCCATCACGAACGCGAAAGAGGTTAACCTGCAGCTTGCAAAGCAGACGATAGGCATTATCGAGATGCTCAAAGAAAAAACGAAAGGGAACCTCACGAGGGAAGAGGAGAGCCTGCTCGATAACGTGCTCTACGACGTGAGAGTGAAGTTCGTAAAGTCGTCGGGGAAGTAGGAAAGTGACGTCGTTAAATCCGCCCTCTATCCCTCGGCATAATGAGAGCGGCTTCCTTTTCGTAAACTTGTGCCGCAATCATTGGGGCTAGCGTCGCCCCCTCCACGAGCGAAGCTCGCGGAGCCACCCCCTCATAAAAAGGAAAAGGCATTTTCTAAATTCTTCCCCTGTCGCGCGGCATGATGAGAGCGGCTTCTTTTTCGTAAACTTGTGCCATGGCAGGCTCACCGAGCTTGATATGCAGGGTGGACAGGCGAAGCAGGGTGTCGCAGCCCAGCTGCCTGTCCCCGGTCAGCTTGCAAATCTCTGCGCACCTGACCTGTTTTTTTACCGCTTGCTTGTAGTCTCCGCACATGGAAAGAAGGACGCCTTCCACGTAAAGCACGTATGAGAGATCCTCGATATCGTCCGCCTGCTCCCTCGCCCTGCTCATAAAGTTTATGGCGCGTTTCAGCTTTCCGCGGTTCAGCTCCAGCACGGCGTACAGGAACGCCCGGCACGAAGACGATACGCTGTCGAGTGGAAGCTGCCCCATGCGTGCTGAGTCGATTGCCAGCTTTTCGCGCCCCACGTATTCGAAACAGGATCGTATGTCCGACAAGAATGCCATACATAGTTTTCGACCTGCGGGCCGAATTGCTTAAGGCCGGATTAATGGAAAATCTAGCCGAAGATACGGGCAAAGATCGTATCGATGTGCTCGAAATAGTGTCTGTCGTCGGTTATCCGGGCAATCTCCTCTGCGGAGAAATATTTTTTCAGGCCTTCATCTTTTTTGAGGCACTCGATGAAATTGAGACGGTCGCGGAAACAGGCCATGGCCAGGGACTGGGTGATCTTGTATGCCTCCTGCCGGGTGAGCCCCTTTTTGATCAGGCTGAGCAGCACTGCCTCCGAATGGTAAAGCCCTCCCGTTATTGCCATGTTTTCCTGCATGCGCTCCGGGTAGACCATGAGGTTGCGGAAGATGCCCGTTATCCGGACGAGCATGTAGTCGAGCAATATGGTGGCGTCGGGTCCGATCACCCTTTCCACGGACGAATGGCTGATGTCGCGCTCGTGCCAGAGGGGTATGTTTTCGAGGGACGAGAGGGCGTAGCCCCGGAGCAGCCGCGCGAGCCCTGAGATATTTTCCGACGCGATCGGGTTGCGCTTGTGGGGCATGGCTGAAGAGCCTGTCTGGCCGGCCTGGAAGAACTCCTCGGCCTCGCCCACCTCCGTCCTTTGCAGGTGCCTTACCTCGGTCGCCATCCTCTCCAGGGACGAGCCGATGATGGCGAGGGTGGTGAAAAACTCGGCGTAGTAATCGCGCGGGACGACCTGTGACGAGACAGGCGCGCGCGCCAGGCCCAGCTTTTTGCACACGTACTCTTCGATGGAAGGCGGCACGTGCGCGTACGTGCCGACGGCCCCCGATATCTTGCCTGTAGAGGCGCGCGCGACGGCTGCCGTCAGCCGCTCCAGGTCCCTCCGCATCTCATCGTAAAAATGGGCCATCTTCAGGCCGAACGTGACGGGCTCGGCGTGGATGCCGTGCGTCCTGCCTATCATGGGCGTCAGTTTGTAGGCCTGGGCCTTTTCCTTGAGGACTTCCATAAGGCCCTTTACGTCTTCGACGAGGAGGGCGCCCGCCTCTTTGAGCTGAAGGGAAAATGCGGTATCGAGGACATCCGATGAGGTGACGCCGAGGTGGACCCACTTGGAGGCCGGGCCGACCGCTTCCGAGACGTTCTGTATGAAGGCGACTACGTCGTGCTTCGTCTGCTTTTCTATCTCGGCCACTCTGGCGGCGTCAACCCGGGCCTTTTCCCTGATGACGCTCAGGTCGTCTTTCGGGACGACGCCAAGCTCGGCCCACGCCTCGCATATGGCGATCTCGATGTCGAGCCACGTGCGTAGCCTCTTTTCCTCGGTCCAGATGGCGGCCATTTGCCGGCGGGTGTAGCGGTCGATCATGTTATCCCCGTGTGTTTTTTTGTATATCCTACCCGTTGGCGTGCGCGTTGTCAACGCGCGTCAGCCTTGCAGAAGAATCACCGTGGGTAGCGGGTGTTGGACGGCCGGTCGTCAAGAGATTTTTCCTTTTCCGCAGGCCCCTCTTTCGGGGGCTTGATGATGACCTTGGCCTTTTGGTACCCCTCCGGTATGTCGAAGAGGCTGTCTGGGACGTGCTTCTTTATATTCGTGAACTCGACCGCCCATTGGTTTTTCAGGCCCGCGGTCTTGACCGGGAAATTGAGGTCCGTAGCGGTCCATTGGTGGAACGACTCGGTCTTTGCGCCTTCCTTTACCGTAATCCGGTACTTGTCTACCGGGTGGCCGTCGAGCACCTCGGACCCCAGGTATTGGCGGCTTGTCTCGCCGGGGTTTTTTTCCTGGATGCGCGGCGTCCTGCTGGGGTCGAGGGGAAGCTCCACGTAAATCTTTTCCTTGGGCATCACCACCCACATGATCCCTTTGTCGTGCCGCAGTATGATGTATTCTTCCTCGCCCTTCCGCTGGATGCGGTACTTGTCGCCCTTGATATAGATCTTGCCCTCCTGGGTCTCGCCGTTCTCGATCATCAGGGTGTCCGCGGAAAGGTCGTAATTGCTGTTGGCTGCGGAGGGAGACGCGCCGGGCTGCACTGCGAGGGCAGACCCGCAAGGTCCTTGCCCACCCGTTGCGGCTATGGCGAGCAGGATCAACAGGATGTAGACGCCTTGGCCTCTCCTGGCGGGCGCACGCATTCTATTTCAATATAGACATGATCCTGCCTCTTGTGAAGGCCGATTACGCTCACGGGCCGGGCTCTTTTTGTCTCATTCCCTGAGACAATTCTTGCGCTGCGAGACAGTGTCTTCTTTTTCAAGACAAGTTTTGTCACCCCTCCGGCTGCACGAATTGCGGAAAACCGTTTGCCTGCTTCTCCGTTTTCTGAGGCAGGCAGGGAAGCGGCACTGGCACGCTTCTTGTACTTACCGGTGCAAGGGAACGGGAGTTCCGTAATTCTAAAAGCTTATGCGAGGAGGGAATACAGATGCCTAAAGGTACGGTCAAGTGGTTTAATGACGCGAGGGGGTTCGGGTTTATTAACGGTGAAGACGGACAGGTCGTCTTCGTGCACTACACTGCAATACAGGAGAACGGCTTCAAGTCGCTTACGGAAGGTCAACCGGTCAGCTTCGAGGTGGTGGAAGGACCCAAGGGCATGCAGGCATCTAACGTGATCAAACTATAGAGCAGGCCTTTTGGATGGGCCCCGCGCACGGGCTTGCGGGGCCTGTTTGTTTCCTTGTTGAAGACGGCTGGCTCGGCAAGGCAAAAGACCGGACGAGCCGCAAAGCGCGCGTCCGGCTTCCCTACATATTGTCTATCCCCCTGCCATTTTTCATTCCCGATCATCCCGTATTCTTTTTGTCCGCAACATGCGATATATACAGCGTGATTCCAATTGTTAAGTTACTTGGGCTTGAGTGCATTATGCCATTTGTGCTATATGCATATGCGTTGATATAAGCCGCGTTAGTTAAAGGGAGCGCCGGTCATAAGGAGCTGACCATGAGCAGGGACTATGATGATGACAACAGGCCGTCCTGGCGGGATATAGACAAGAAGCGGGACGGGAGCAGCCACGTCACCAAGGAGCATCACGAAGAAAACAAGAGGCCGGGCGCCGACAGGTGGGATACGGGGCGCTATAAGAAGGCCCTCGACCAGTTGTTCAAGGGCGAAAAAGGCACCATCGAGGCAGAAAAGCTCCACAAGAAAATACACAAATCCTACGGCTCGCCGTCCTTCGCCGATAATGCGCGTAAATACATAGACAAATACGGCCCGCCCGACGACGTCTCCACGCTCCTGCTCGTGCTCGATTCCAAGGACGTGCCGCTCATGCTCCTCGTTATGCAGGCGCTGCAAATCGTACATGCGAAGGCGACGGACAGGGAAAAAGAGGATATACGCAGGAAGCTCTCGATCCTCGCGCTGACGGACAGGTCGGCCGAGGTCAAGGAAAGCGCCTCCGAGATCCTGGAGGAGATAAAGTCCCGTGGTTAAAAGTCTGCATCCATGGCTGCGCAAGGTCCGCCTGCCGGTCCTCGTCCTGCTGCCCGCTCTGTTTTTCCTCTCATGCGCGACCGGAGAAGTCCAGGACAAAGAGGCCGACACGGTCTATATGCCTACGCCGCCCGCTGCCGTTGACGCGATGCTGCGCCTGGCGAACGTGACCGAGCGCGACACGGTCTACGACTTGGGCTCCGGCGACGGGCGCATCGTGATCGCCGCAGCCCGCGATTTCCATGCAAGGGCCGTCGGCGTCGAGCTCGACCCCGCCCTTGTCGCGGAAAGCCGCAGCCGGGCGCGGGATGCGGGCCTGTCCGACCGCGCCGTTTTTCTCGAAGCCGATATCTTCAAGGTGGACCTGAAAAACGCGTCGGTCGTCACCCTCTTTTTGCTTCCCGGCCCAAATCTGGAGATGATACCCAAGCTGCTTTCCGAGCTTGAGCCAGGCTCGCGGGTAGTCTCGCACATGCACGACATGGGGGACTGGCAGCCCGACCGCACGATAAGGGTGGGCGAATCGACCATCTATCTCTGGATAGTGCCCGCCAACGTGTACGGCCAGTGGGACGTGCAGATAAACGACCCGAAAGGCCCCGCCCACGGGTCGCTTTTCATACGGCAGGCCTTCCAGGAGCTGCACGGCAGTCTCTCCATCAATGGAGGGCATACCGACCGTTTCGACGCAAGTCTGGACGGCGGCCGCTTCGTCATCAATGCCAACGGCCGCAACGGCAAGGCCAAAGAGATTTTGGAGTATAAGGGACTGCGCGCGCGGCGACCTGATCGAGGGCGAGCTTACAGCCAAAGACGCCGCGACCGGCCTCACGCGCCGGGTTTCCTGGACGGCAAAGCGCAGCAAAAAGGCCTCCGAATTAATTACCGGCCGGGCTTGCCTGCCTATACCGTTCCGCAAAATTCATTCCCGTTTGAGGTTCGTTGATTCCTTTCCTTCCGTCATTCCGGCGAAAGCCGGAATCCAGCGATTTCCCACGGCTTGGAACGACCTGGGCCCTGGCTTACGCCAGGGTGACGGCCGAGGGAATCGGTACTTAATTTTGCAAAACGCTCTTATTCGTGGCTGGGCGCTTCCTTGCCCCACAACTGCTTGAGCCGCTCGTCCCGCCCGCAGTTCCACCGGTAGAACTTGTACCGGACGGGGTTCTTCTTGTAATACTGCTGGTGGTATTCCTCGGCCGGATAGAAAGTCGAGGCGGGCACGATCTCGGTGTACACAGGCCCGCTGAGCTTCTTCGATTCTTCCAAGGCCTTCTTCGAGCCTTCCGCCTCCCGCTTCTGCTCGTCGTCATGGTAGAAGATCGCGCTCCTGTACTGTTGCCCGATGTCGCAGAACTGCCTGTCCTTGACGGTCGGGTCTATGTTGTGCCAGAAAACATCGAGGAGCTTCTTGTAGCTCACCTTCGAGGGGTCGTAGGTGACCTCTATCGACTCTGCGTGGCCCGTAGTGCCTGAAGAGACCTCTTCATAGGTGGGGTCCTTCTTCGTCCCGCCCGTGTAGCCCACGGTGACCGATACGACGCCGGGGACATGGTCGAAGGCAGGCTCCATGCACCAGAAACAGCCGCCGGCGAACGTGGCCTTTTCAAGGGCCCGCCCGGTAGCGCCGTCCGCCGTACCCGCAACAGTTTGCAAGAGCACCAGAGCGGCCATAGCCGCGAGCACAGCCTGAAGATTCATGAATACCTCCTTCGTACGATTATAAGTGAATTATAAGGGCCGGAAGGGGCACTCGCCAGAGGTAAGGGCGGGCAAGAACGTCTGTTTCCCTTTGTCGGCGGCAAGAACTATTCTGAAGCTGAGGGCTTGGATAGCCCGTCTAGGAAGGGGGGGGTGGGTGGGTTAGCGGATAGCACCTGCAAAGTGTTGCATGAGGACAAGAGCCGGGAATCACGCAATGCCATGTGAAAGGTAGCAACACCGACAACAGCGGCAGGCGAATCACCTTATTCTGCCGATCCACCGGACGCAGTGTTATGAGTTTTTACGAGTAATTACACCGGTCAGAACAGGCCAGACAAACTTCGTGGCCTTTGCCTCCTGTCTCGGCTATGATTCGTTTCTCCTCGCATATTCGTGGATTATGCGATAACCCACATTCTCTTGGGTCCTCAATGAACTTGCCCTTTTCAGAGGAAATACAGCGACAAGCCTATCGTCTTTCAATATTTCGTCATGAGCTTTGTGGTAGAGCCTATCACCGAACAAATAAGTTATACCAAAAGGATAATCAGCCCTGCTGGGGTAGTGCGCGGAAGGATCAGAGGCTCAAGTAGGACTTCAGATTGGGCAGATGGTCGTTGTTTACCGCGACTGCGATCTTTCCATCCGAGTGTATCACCAGAATTGGTTGTCGTTATTGCCTTAGCCGAAGGGCATCCAACGAAATGGGAATCTGTTCAATTGTGATGTCTTCTCATTGGCCGATCTTCAGGTACTTGACGTTAAGGCTTTTCATCTTGCAGTTAAGCACCGTGATAAACATAGGATCTCCAGGCTTAAAAGACATCTCACGTTATAGTCCAATCTCAACATGTAATAATCATGCATGCCTTCGATGGGTTATCACGTAACACCTTTCAAGACGTAAGTCAGTTCGTCTGCAGGCGTAGTATGGAAAGCTGATGGAATAAGGGGTGATGTAGTTTGAAAGAAGGCTACCGTTTCAAACTGGGCTTTTCTCTCAATATCAGGTCAATGCCATCCGTTTATGAAGTCCTGCAGGATAACTCGGTCCTTGAAGACGTTCGTTCTCAGGCCATTGAGATTTCTGATAACTCAGATATTCCTTCTAACGCTCATTGGGGATCGGCCTTCTTACTTGGAATATGCATTTATTCAGTGGCGAAACAGTCTTTCCGAAGAGAGGCGGATGGAGGCGCGACGCCTGCTGCCTTTTCAAAGATAGCCCGATGTGCTTGCACGTCAGGTGTTACGCCGACTCGGGTCATGTCTCCTCCGCCGAGCGGACCGGTCTATTTTTAGGGAGAGAGAAAATGTCTTCCGCAATCTCGCTCTCTCTTTCTTCTATAAAGCTTTGCTGTAAGCAAGCACGTCTATCACGCGTGCGGAACGGCTCTTTTCCCTCTTGCCCTCGAATACAGACATGCAGGATTTGGACTCGAGACTTGAATACCACTCAGAATCCTTCAAAAGTGCTTTAAGAAAGGCGAGGGGGACGACCGTAAATAAGTAAATAACTCCGACGCCGGAATGAAAAAGGGGCAAGCTAAGTTTTCGGTCCGTGCTCGCCTTCTCCGCCCCCACCACATGCATTAATCATAGCCACCAGTAATGTTGCATTGCAAGAAAAACATTCCGTTTCTCTCTTTCAGGAAGTCTCCCTCCGCCGGCCCTCCGCGACCAACGTCCCACATTACGTCCAAGAGCCTCGCCATACCCGCTTTCACCATTATTCGCGGAAATGCATGATAAGTCGCTTGTGACGAGAAGGCTCGCCCCCATCTACGAGTGAAGGACGGATAGCTTAATCGAACTTGTGCTTCTCGTAAAAGCCGTCCAGAAGGGGAGAGAATCGCGCCACGAAGGCGTTCTTGTTGCCTGTATTGCCAGGCCATCTCTGCGCAGGATTCACCAGCGGGAAATCGGGGGAGGAGGTGACCCCCGAGAGGACTACGCTGCCCGCGGGGTTGACGGTCAGTCCATAGGCGCAGTCATAGTCCGCGCCTCCGAAGAACGTGGAGTAGCCCAAAGTGGCGCCGCTGGGGCTGATCTGCATAAGGATGGCGTCATAATCCCCCTGAGAAGCGGGGAACAGCGCGTCTTTGGTATAGGGAACGGCTCCGGAGACTGGACCGGAATGCTCGAAGGCGTGTACAGGACGCCATGGAGGGCAGAGGTCCGTCCGCCGATATAGGCGGCGCCCGTCGCGTCGATGCCTACGTTGATGCCATAGGTCCCCCAGATGTTGGGCATTCCGCCTCCCAGAAAGGTGGAGTAGACGAGCGACGCGCGGCCGCTCAAAGAAGGATCGATCTTTGCCAGGTAACCTTCATCGCCGGACGTGTAGTCGAGATAGGGAGCGCTGTTGTAGATGGAAGGCACGCCCGTATGGGTCATCGGAAAAGTCGGCGACATCGTCCTGCCCGTGACCACAATCAACCCCCTTGGGTCCAGGGCCAGGCCGTACAAGTCATCCCTGGCTTCGCTCGCGTCAGACCCCAGGTAAGTCGAATAACGCATCGTATACCGGGAAGAGCGGGCGCCGGGCCGGCTGGATATGAACTGGGTGACAAAACCGTTGCCCTGGTAGCTGGATGGCGCTGATTGTCTGCGGTAGGCGTTGGCGGTCGTGGGGAAGTCCGTCGACCTCGTGTAGCCCCCTACAGTGATGTGGCTGCCGGAGGCGTTCACCGCGATGACGTGCCCTTGTTCGCCGCGGTTGCCGCCGAGGAAGCTTGAGTAAACCAGGGAAGCCGGGCCGGCCTTGGATGGGTCTATGATGGTCAGGAAGGCGTCAGTATCGCCGTTCAGGTCGGACTGGACGGCATTGGGCGTTACGCGGAACTTGACGGCCCCGCCGCTGCCCGACGCGGTCACCCCCGTGACGTAAACCAGGCCTCTGGCGTCTACGGCAATGTTGTTGCCGGGACTGCCGTCATCCACGGTTTATGCACTGCGAAACGGGAGTCTTGCTCAAGCCATTTCAGGAACAGCCCAGCCACAAATCACGAGACAGAGCCTGACCGCCATTTCGATCCCCCTGCCTCCGTTGGCGGAGCAGCGGCAAACGCGCGTCCGGACCAGGCGGAGGCGTTGCGGGTCAAGCGACGCGCCGCCCTCGCCCAACTCGACTCCCTCACCCAATCCCTCTTCCTTAACCTCTTCGGAGACCCCGAAACCAATCCGAAAGGCTGGCCGGTTCGACAGCTTCAAGAAGTTGTCGAAGGAAGGCGACAATCGGCACATACGGCTATTCGCTGCAAGCGGCAGAAGAATTCCCGGGCGGAGCTCCATACATCCGCACCGGCGATATCGTGAGCGGGGAAATCATCGCCGCTGGACTCCGTCACACAGACGCCGGCGATAGCCGCCAAAGGTCCGCCGGCTCGCGCGTCGAGGTTGGTGACATTCTGATCGAGCATCCGTGCCACGAGTTGGAACTACCGCGCTCGTTCCGGCGGAACTCGATGGCGCCAACCTCACGCAAGGGCACGGGCAAAATTTCTCCGTGTGCGACCAGCACGTTGAACGTCGAGTATCTCCTCGAACTTTCTGCGCGCCTCTGTGAACGCAGCACTGGATCAGCCGTCAAATTACAGGGGGCGACGTTCCGCCGAGATTACGCTCAGCCAGACTTGCGTGAATCGCCGGTTCGCGCTTCCCCCCGATCCAGTTGCAGCGCGAGTTCGCCCGCCGTGTCACCGCGGTGGAGAAGCTGAAGACAGCGCAGCGCGCGTCGCTGGCGGAGCTGGACGCGCTCTTCGCCTCCCTCCAGCACCGCGCCTTTCGGGGGAGTTATGAATTTAACCACGTAACGCTATGCCTTTAGTCACTGCTCACGCCAGGTTCCCCTATTTCTTCAGAGTGCTCTCTAATCCGGCGAGGTTTGCTCCGTGGCGGGGGGACGTGGTTAGGCAATCGGCTCCTCGCTGGATGTCGCGCCCGTATCGGCTCACCGGGCTCGGCTCGGCGTTGGGCGGCGCACGCTGGAGTGTGAAGGGGCTGATGCCGACTATCTACGCCAGCACCGATCCAGCCACGCTCAGCGCCGAAGCTAATTACAAAGGGTTGCGTTATGGTTGGACACCAGCAGATTTCCATGCGCGGTTGACGGTGGGAATGCACTGGGAACTTCAAGCGGTCGTGGACCTGACGGCGGTCGCCACGCTCAAAGATCTTGGAGTAACTGCCAATGAGATCGTGGGGGTAGATTGGTATGCAGAGCAGAGCGCCGGTCGTGAGGCGGTGACGCAGGCCATTGCGAGAGCGGCGTTCGAGCAGTTGGCCGAAGGATTGGTCGTGCCTTCAGCACGTCGCCTTGGCGGCGTGAACATTGTCTATTATCCAAGTCATCGGCGGGATGGGACGCTGATTCAGACGCTGAATGCGGCGGCACTGCCGCCGGACATGCACGGGTTCGGATCCGTAGAAACATGCAGATATGCATGCACATCCGCTTGACGAGCCCCAGCCAGTGGCGTAACTTTCCCTGGTTATGGGCAGCAAAATAGCAAAGAAGATCAAAGGCAAACCATTCTATGTTCAGGTTGCCACAGGTAAAGGGGGGCCGAAATACACACCACTCTGGCCAGCCCGGGAACCTCTATGGTTTTAAGTCCAAAGCTGGTGTGGTGGCTGGGAAGTCGAAAGCGGCTCACGGCCTCATCGACCCTTTGAATTGGCAACCCCACGGCGGCGGCCTGGGGGTGGATCTCGCAGTCCCGCCTATCGGACTGGAAACCACACCAGAGGAACAAGAGACCGACATGGCTAACAAACTGGTTGCCGAGGTCGCTGACAGCGGTCCCGACGTGAAGGAATTGTGCGGCACCTATAGACTCAAGCGCGAGGAGTTGGGCCGATTGACGGGGTTTTCACTGCGAGCACTGGCCGAATGGGCGAGTGGCGAGCTGCCCAGCCAGCCCGCCAAGA